>NZ_JAQIOZ010000001.1 GCF_028023675.1 Primorskyibacter aestuariivivens
GGCAGACGCCCGACGACGCATAATGGGCGGGCTTGGAAGAGCAAAAAGCAGCATGAAACCTAAACCCGATACACCTTAGATGCGCTGCAAACCTGTCCGAAAAACTGGGACCACTTCAACTGCAATCTCGGGCGAAATAAAGCCGTGCTGCCCGGCTCCGTTGACTTTGCACAGGTAGTTGGCGGCATGTGCTGGCGCAAAGGGCGACAGGATCAATGATGCAACAACAAGTTTCGAAAGAAGCGATGCCATACACAAGTCTCCGGAATGAAAAATCCCGGACGGGCTAGCAATTGACGCCAATTAGCGCAAGGGCATTTATCCTTGCGCCTGGCACCTATCGCCCAATTGGTCGCTGCGGCGTAGTCTGCCTCAGAAAACGCCCACGGCAGAGCCCGGCTGCGCCGAGGTCTTGAACAGGTTGAACACATATTCCGCCACCGAGCGGAAGCAGATCACCTGCGCCCGTGTCTCGCTGTGCAACCAGAAGGCCGCGGGAACCTGCGCCAGCCGGGACCGGCGCAGTTCCCCCACAGGCAGCCCCTCGGGCGAGAGGTCCGCAGGCGACAGCTTGGCCAGCACTTCGCGTACCCCGTCACCGCGCAGCTCGAATGAGGCGCGGGCATCCGACACGTCCACGACCAGCGCATGTGTGTCCTTGAGCAGCGCGTTCATGCTTTCGACGGCGACCGTGACCTCGTGATATGGGCAGAGCACCATCAATTCATCGGGTGACATCCACAGGATGCCACGATCTTCAATGGTCTTGGCCTCGCGCTGGCCCGGCATATCACGCCCGCCGACACCGGTGGCCGCGTTCTTGACAGCGGTCGCGGACAGGTCGCCCCGCAGGGTGATCATGCCCTGTGGCGGCAGCTCAGAGATGGTGACCAGCCCGTCAAAGCGCGCGCCACCCAATGCGTTCACAGGATCAGACATTCTGCATCTCCCCGTCCTTGTCGTAAAAGACCGGATCGACAATTTTCGCGTCGATCATGGTGGTGCCGTCGGTTTTTGCGAACCGGATCACCTCGCCCATGCGGTCCGGCCCGTGCAGGACCAGCCCCATGGCGATGCCCCGGCCCAGCGTCGGCGAATGATAGGTCGAGGTCACCCGGCCAATCACGTTGCGCTGGCCATTCGCGTTGGTGCCCTCGCCCACCGCATAGGCCCCATCGGGCAGGACCGAACCGTCCACGGTTTCCAGCCCGACCAGCTTCCAGCGGTCCTCGCGGGCCATATCGGCGCGCTCATGGGCGCGTTTGCCCATGAAGTCCTCTTTCTTCTTCGAGATCGCCCAGTGGAGGTTCAGATCCTGCGGGATCACCGTGCCATCGGTCTCGTCGCCGATCATGATAAAGCCCTTTTCGGCCCGCATGATATGCAACGCCTCGGTGCCATAGGGCATGACATTGAACTGTTTACCCACGGACATCAGCAGGTCCCAAAGTTCCCGCGCATAAGACGCCTTGACCGCAATCTCATAGCTCAGCTCACCGGAGAAAGAGATACGGTAGACCCTGACCGGGATACCCGCCAGTTCCCCATCGGCCCAGCCCATGAAGGTCAGCGCCTCTTTCGACACATCCATGCCGCCGATCGCTTCCAGCACCTTGCGCGCATTGGGACCGACCACGGCGATCTGGCCGTACTGCTCGGTGACATTGGCCACGTAAACGTCCCAGTCCCACCATTCGCATTGCAGCCAGTCTTCCATATGGGCGTGGATATGATCCGCCCCGCCGGATGTGGTGTGGCACAGGAACGTGTCCTCGTCGATGCGAGCGACCACGCCGTCATCCATGAGAAAACCGTTCTCGTTACACATCAGACCATAGCGGCAACGCCCCGGCTTCAGCGTGGACATCATGTTGGTGTAAAGCATGTCGAGGAATTTCCCCGCATCCTTGCCCTTCACGATCAGCTTGCCCAGCGTCGAGGCATCGAGGAGGCCAAGGTTCTCGCGGGTGTTTTTCACCTCGCGATGAACCGCCTGTTCGGTGGTCTCGCCCGCCTGCTTGATGCAGTAGGGACGGCGCCAATGGCCGACCGGCTCCCATTCCGCGCCGTTCTTGTCGAGCCAGTCATGGATCGGCGTCTTGCGGATCGGCTGGAAAATCTCGGCCCGCGCCTCGCCTGCAATCGCACCCATGGAGATGGGCGTATAGGGCGGCCGGAAGGTCGTGGTGCCCACCTGCGGGATTTCCGCGCCCAGCGCGCCGGACAGGATTGCCAGGCCGTTGATATTGCTGAGTTTCCCTTGATCCGTGGCCATGCCCAGCGTGGTGTAGCGTTTTGCGTGTTCAACCGATTCAAAACCCTCGCGCGCAGCAAGCTGCACGTCGGAGACCTTGACGTCGTTCTGGTAATCCAGCCACGCCTTCATGCGGTGCTTGATCGACGCGCCCTGCGGCATCATCCAGACCGGGGCAAGCGGCGCTTCCACCGCGACGACAGCCTTGGGCGCATCGCTGGTCCGGGTGTCGCCGCTGGCGCGTTCCGCCGCCGCGACCGCGTCTTCCAGCACATCGCCCAGCGTCATGGCACCATTGGCCGCGCCTGCGGGGGTCACGAATGCCTGCCCCTTGTCGCCGGTTGGCGCGCGTGTCAGGTCGGGGCGGAACATGGCGTTTGCCTGGTCCCAGTTCAGCTTGCCACCGCAATGGGACCACAGATGCACCACAGGCGACCAGCCGCCGGACATGGCGACGCATTCGCAGGGGATCTCTTCGATCACCGCGCCGCCCTCGCCCGCATGGGAGCAGATTGCCACGCCGCGCACGCGTTTCGTGCCCATGACATGATCAATCGCGTGGCCCTGATGGATCGCGATGCCCTTGGCGCGCGCCTCGGCCATGAGCGCGCTGTCGGTGGGCAGCACGCGGGCGTCGATGATCGCAGGCACGTCGAGCCCGTGGGATTTCAGCACCAGCGCCGTGCGATAAGCGTCATCGTTGTTGGTCACGATCACCGTGCGGTCACCCGGGCTGATCGCCCAGTTCTCAACATAGTCGCGCACGGCAGAGGCCAGCATGACGCCGGGAATGTCATTGCCTGCAAAGGACAGCGGGCGCTCGATGGCTCCGGTGGCAGTCACGATCTGACCGGCCCGGATGCGCCAGAGCCGGTGACGCGGGCCTTGGGTCGTGGGCGCATGATCGCTCAGACGCTCATAGGCCAGCGCATAACCGTGATCGTAGATGCCCGCGCCCATGGTACGGCTGCGCAGCGTCACGTTCTCCATGGCGTTCAGCGCCGCCAGCAGCCCGGCGATATACTCGGTGACCGGCTGGCCCTCGACCTCGCCGCCATCCACCGGCGCGCGGCCACCCCAATGGGCGGTCTGCTCGACCAGCAGGACGCGTGCCCCGGTCTCGCCCAGACGCTTGGCCGTTTCCAGCCCGGCAATTCCGCCGCCAATGACCAGGTGGTCTACATAAGCATAGAAATGCTCGTAAGTGTCCGCATCGCGCGTCTCGGCATCCGGCGCCTTGCCCAGACCGGCAGATTGGCGAATGACAGGCTCGTAGACATGTTTCCAGAAAGACCGCGGCCACATGAAAGTCTTGTAATAGAACCCTGCGGGCAGGAAGCGGGCGAGCTTGGTATTCACCGCGCCAACGTCAAATTCAAGGCTCGGCCAGTGGTTCTGGGACGTCGCCGACAGACCGTCAAACAGTTCGGTCGTGGTGGCGCGCTGGTTGGGTTCAAACCGCGCACCAGTGCCAAGGCCCACCAGTGCGTTGGGTTCTTCTGCGCCCGAGGCCACCACCCCGCGCGGACGGTGATATTTGAACGACCGGCCCATGAGCATCTGGTCATTGGCCAGAAGCGCCGAGGCAAGCGTATCCCCGGCGCACCCGGTCAGGCGCTTGCCGTTGAAGGTAAAGCTTTGCTGTTTGGACCGGTCGATCAGGCGACCGCCCGTGGCGAGACGTGTGCTCATGTCTCAGGCCCTCGTTCTTTTGGAGGCATCGGAGCCTCCGGCGGGAGTTTTCTTGGCAAGATGAAGCATCAGGAGAATTCTCTCCACTGCCAGCCGGGATGTTTGGCGGTGATGGCGTCCTTGATGTCCTGCGGCGGTTCCAGCGTCTGGGCGGGATAGGTGCCGTAGACCTCAAGCGTGACGGTGTCGCGCGCGGCGAGGAACCACTTTCCGCAACCCGCCGCGTGGCGCCAGCGTTCAAAATGCGGCCCGCGCGGGTTTTCGCGGGTGAAGAGGTAGGAGTGGAACTCGTCATCCGACGAGCCGGGGCCGTAGCGTTTCAGATGCGCTTCGCCGCCGGGGGCGAGTTCGGTTTCATCGGCCTGAATACCGCAATTGGGGCAGTGGAGGGTTAGCATGAGACGACCCTTTCGATCTTGGTCACGAATTCTTCAAAAGAATTCGGACCGTTTTCTTTTGAAGAAAACGGGATGTACGATGTGAGCTTTGACATCAATGCGCCACCCCCGCCGCCACGCTTTCATCAATGAAGCGGCCTTCCTTGAAGCGATCCAGCGAGAACGCATCGGTCAGCGGCGACTGCCCCTTGGCCATCAGTTCCGCCATGCCCCAGCCAGAGCCGGGGATCGCCTTGAAGCCGCCGGTGCCCCAGCCGCAATTGATGAAACAGCCCTCAAGCGGGGTTTTCGACAGGATGGGTGAGCGGTCGCCGGTCATATCCACGATGCCACCCCATTGGCGCAGCATTTTCAGGCGCGAGATCATTGGGAAGGTCTCGACCAGCGCGCGCACGGTTTCCTCGATATGGTGGAACGAGCCGCGCTGGGTGTAGTTGTTATAGCCATCCGCGCCGCCGCCAATGACCATTTCGCCCTTGTCGGACTGGCTCATATAGCCATGCACGGTATTGGCCATGACAACCACATCCATGCAGGGCTTGATCGGCTCTGACACCAGCGCCTGCAGCGCCACGCTCTCCACCGGCAGGCGGAAGCCCGCCATATCGGCCACATGGCCGGAATGCCCCGCCACGACGATGCCCAGCTTGTCACAGCCGATATCGCCGCGCGTGGTGGTCACGCCGGTGACCTTGCCACCCTCCTGGCGCACGCCGGTCACTTCGCATTTCTGGATCACGTGCATGCCCATGTCCGAGCAGGCCCGCGCATAGCCCCAGGCCACCGCATCGTGGCGCGCGGTCCCGGCCCGCGCCTGCCACAGTGCGCCCAGCACCGGGTAACGCGGCCCGTCGAGATTGATGATCGGCACCAGTTCCTTGACCCGCCCCGGCGAAATCCATTCCGTCGTCACGCCCTGCAGCGCGTTGGCATGGGCGGTGCGCTGGTAGCCGCGGATCTCGTGCTGGGTCTGGGCCAGCATCATCACGCCACGGGGAGAGAACATGACGTTGTAGTTCAGGTCCTGGCTCATCGTCTCATAGAGCGAGCGGGCCTTTTCGTAGATTGCCGCCGAGGGGTCCTGAAGATAATTCGAGCGGATGATCGTGGTGTTGCGGCCCGTGTTGCCGCCACCCAGCCAGCCTTTTTCAATCACAGCCACGTTGGTAATGCCGAAATTCTTGCCAAGGTAATACGCGGTGGCAAGGCCATGGCCCCCTGCCCCGATGATGATCACCTCGTATTTCTTTTTCGGTTCCGGCGACGCCCAGGCGCGCTCCCATCCCATGTGGTAGCGTGCGGCTTCGCGGGCGACGGCAAAGGCGGAATATGATCTCATGGCGCTCGAATCCCGGGGGTGTTTCTTGGGGTCTTTCTGGACTCTATGCCGGTTTTGGCCGTGATCAAATCCGCCACAATGCGGGGCGTTCGCGACATGGCTGTCGCAAATGCCTTTCTCTTGGCAAAAACAGGGGTTAGAGGGGGCGCATGATCCATGATGAGATACAGGATTTCGCCGCCGCTTTGCCATCCATGACCGCCCTGATGGGGCTGGATCTGGGCGACAAGACCATTGGCGTGGCGGTGTCGGACAGCTTCCGCTCGGTGGCAACGCCGCTGGAGACGGTGAAGCGCCGCAAATTCGGTCTGGACGCCGCGCGTCTGCAAGAGATTGTCGCGGATCGCGCCATCGGCGGCATCATCCTGGGCCTGCCGCGCAATATGGACGGCTCTGAGGGGCCGCGTTGCCAGTCGACCCGTGCCTTTGCCCGCAATTTCAGCCGCTTGTGGGATGGCCCGATCGGGTTCTGGGACGAACGCCTGTCCACCGTGGCCGCTGAGCGCGCGCTGTTGGAGGCGGATACGTCGCGAAAACGTCGCTCCGAGGTGATCGACCATGTGGCAGCGTCCTATATCCTCCAAGGTGTGCTGGACCGTTTGCAGCATCTGAACACATGAGAGACGGAGACGCCCGGGTGAAGGACGAAGTCTGGAAACGCAACGAGATCGAGAGCCCATGCGTGAAAATCTGCGTGGTGCATCCCGAGGCGCGGATCTGCACCGGCTGCCTGCGTTCCATCGACGAAATCACCCGCTGGTCCAAGATGAGCCATGAGGAGCGGCGCGAGGTGATGGAGGCGCTGCCCGAGCGCAAAGGCTTGCTGATCAAACGGCGCGGCGGGCGCGCGGCGCGGCTGGGGCGCGGCTGACCGTGGCCACAACAATCGCATCCTCCCCGGTGCCCTGCACGATATCCACGTCATCCGCCGCAGCCTCCGGCGCGGTGGAGGGCACCACCGAGACATCGGTGCTCAGGTCGAACCCTGCGGGCAGGCAGATGGCGATCTGGTCCTCGGCACCATTGTAATCGGTGATCACCGGTGCGTCGAAATCAACCTCGTCTGCCAGCACATTGAACGTATCGGCCCCAGTGCCGCCGGAGGCTTCATCGCCATTGAGGAACAGCACGTCATCGCCGCCACCGCCCTAGACGGTATCGGCCCCGCGCTCACCATTGATCGTGTCATTTCCCGCCTGACCGTCGATCACGTCATCACCCCGCGGATCGACGATGTCGTCATCGGCACCGCCCCCTCGAACAACGGAACCAGTCCAACCACAGCAAATAGTCCAAGCAGAATTGGCAGCGCACCCATGACCCCCCAGAAGTTAACCGAATATAAATCGAAGACTTTCAAACGCGCCGCCTCAAATCGGCGACATGTCGTGATATAGATGACAGTTCCGCATATAACGCGGGTATTGTCCCCATTTCCGAAACGAAACGATCAATCTCAGGCTGCCACCACGAAACCCGGAGCGCCAAAAAGAATAACCCGCTCCGGGCGCGATTCGGAGCGGGTTTTCAAAACACTGATTTAGCTGGGCTTATTGGCCCCACATCAGATGAATGTGGTCCGGGCTCACGGTGCCGAAACCGCCGCGGATGATGGCAGCAACAAGCCGGTTCTGCCCGTCGTCAACCACCACGGAGGCGTCTTCGCCGGTGTCACCGCCGGGCTCGACGGACACAGTCGCATCCTCGGACACACCGTCTTCGAGCGACAGGACCAGGTCCTCTTCATCGGGGCGGAAATCCTCAATGATGACGGGGCCGTCTTCGCCCTCCGCCGGGTCGGTCGGATCATCAGGTTGTGCGGGCTCAGGGTCACCCGTGGCCCCCGGAACAACGGGGGCCGTTCCCGCGTCGTCGTCACCGGTCTCCGGTTCGGGCTCCGCCGGAACCTCGCCGCCATCGCTGCCCTCTTCAGCACCGGGCCCAAAGGGCGCAACCGGGTCGGTTTCCTCACCACCGGTCAGACTGTCGGGATCCCAGTCGGTCTCGAAACCAAAGAGTTCCGCAAGATCGAGCGCTGCGGCAGTGACGTCATGCATACCGCTGCCGCCGGACCCTGCCGCGGTGTCATCGCCCGTCAGCGTATCGTCTCCGGTGGTGGTATCGTCGCCAGTCACCGTATCGTTGCCGGTTACAGTATCATCGCCGGTCACCGTGTCGTCGCCGGTTACAGTATCATCGCCGGTCACCGTATCGTCGCCAGTGTCGGATTCGTCATCTTCCGACGCTTCTTCGCCACCCAACGGGCCATCCGTGAACCGCGTCTCGAAGAAGCCCGGGATGCTGTTCAGTATGCCCCAAATGCTGTCATTGTCGACATCCCTCGGGTCAAAGCTATCCCCGAAATCATCGTCGTCAGAGTCGTCATATCCGGTAATGCCGGTCAGCCCCACGGCTCCTGCACCAGCGACACCGACGCCAAGCAACAAAAGAAGTTCAAGCATGATCAACCCTCCTGATCTTGCCCGGTTTTGTGCGTTTTGAATGCGCCTAAACTTTGTCTCGAATAAGATTGTTTCCGAAACAGAGACGGCAATTTCCTGACATGCGCGTTTTAGGGCAGCGCCAGCCAATCGGGGATTTCAGCCAGTTGCGGGCGGAAATAGGCGATCATCCGGCCCTCGGGCGGCGCGGTGGCCGTGTCGGCAAACCCTGCGATGCCGTGCAGCACCTGCCGATGCAGGATCAATGCCTCTCCGGGCCGTGCATGCAATTCCAGACGCGGGCATGCGTCAAAGACGCGGCGGCGGGCGGACTGGTACGCGTCGGTCACATCCGTGTCCCGCTCCCGGGCGTCCGTCATGCCGCCCAGTACCTGCTCAAATGCCTGTTTCATGATCAGGTGACTGCCGTCCCACACCACCAGCGGCGCGGCGTCCGGGCTTGTCTCGTTCAACGGAATTCCAAGGATAAAGCCATGCGGTTCATGCAAATGCCGCCGCCGCTTGTCCCCCACCGGCAACAACCCATCCACATGGGCCGCGTCGCGGTGTTGCCGATAGCGAAACGCCGCGTCGCTTTCACCGGCGCGGGGCTTTGGGTAGCCCGGTCGCACGACCGAGACCTGCGCCCGGTGCCAGTGTTGTGCGCCATAGAGCGCCGTCAACTCTTCCACCGCGCGCCCGGCCAGAGAGACATCGCCAATGGAGCCGTCCGGCGCATTGTGCAGCACATCGACACCGACGAACCACGTCTTGTCGCATTGCCACTGCTGGCTGTGCTCATCCGACTCGATCGCGTCGCGCGCAATCTCTGCGGCACGGGCAGCCCAGTCGGCAAGCCGGGGATCATGGGGCAGTTTGGCCCAGCCACGCGCCAGCAGCGTTTTCAATAGCCCAGCGCCTTGCGCAGCATGTTCAGCGCCACGAGGATCAGGAAAGCCGCAAAGACGCGCTTGAGCGGCTTGGGGTCCATCGCATGGGCGATGCGCACACCGACAGGCGCGGTGATGAGCGTCATGGCAATGACGATGGCAAAGGCCACGAGATTGACCGCCCCGATGGTCAGCGGCGGGCGCTGGTCCGGCGCAATGTCCAGAAACAGGAAACCGATCACCGAAGGCACAGCGATCAGCACACCAAAGCCCGCCGCGGTCGCAACCGCGCGGTGGATCGGCGTGTTATAGAGGCTCATCAGCGGCACCCCGAAACTGCCCCCGCCGATGCCCATGAGCACAGACAGGAAGCCCACAACGGGCGACAGGATTGCGCGCGGCAACCCGGTCGGCATGGCCTCTCCCAGCCGCCAATGGGCGCGTCCAAAAGCCAAGTAGAGCCCGATCACGATCCCCAGCCCGCCAAACACCGCTTGCAACACGACCGAGCGCAGAGAGGACGCCACCAGCACCCCCAGCAGCGCGCCCAGCGCGATGCCCGGCGCCCATGTCCGCAGGATGCCCCAGTCCACCGCGCCTTTCTTGTTATGGCTGTGCACCGAACGCAAAGAGGTCACGATGATCGTCGCCAGCGAGGTGGCCAGACACATCTGCATCAATTGCGGACCGCCATAGCCCAGCGTCTGGAAGGCGTAGAAAAAGGCCGGGACCAGGACAATGCCGCCGCCCACGCCCAAAAGCCCCGCCAGCACCCCGGCAAAGCCGCCGATGACAACCAGCAGAGTGAACATTTGCACCAGAAGCATGGTGTCAGGCATGTGGGTCTCTCCCCTGTGATTGCCCCACGCTTACAGGGGGACGCGCGACGGGAAAAGCACCTTTGCCGGGGCTGACGCCGGATGGCTCAGGTGCGCGCCTTCTCGAACGCGGTCCAGGCGGTCTCGAAGGCGTCAAAATCAAAGCCCGGCTTGCGCGCGGCCTCCAGCACGATCTTTTCGGTGTCGAGCAGTTTGTGAATGGCCGCCTCCAGCTCTGTCTCATACCCCGCCGGGATCACCAGCGCGCCGTGCCGGTCGGCATGGACCAGTTCATTGTCGTCGATCTCGAGGCCAAAGATACGCACCCGCGTGCCGATTTCGCGCACATGGACAAATCCATGGCTGGGGCCGATGCTGCCCGCAATCACCGGGAAACCCTCGGGCAGATCGCCCAGATCACGCATCACCCCATTGGTGAGCGCGCCGCAGAGGCCCAGCCCCTTATGCACGGTCGTGTTGATCTCGCCCCAATAGGCCCCGATGGCGTTGGGCACGTCCAGATCCTCGACCACCGCCAATGCGGGGCGCGGACCGGATGCCATGTGACGGTAATAGTCCATGCGCCGTGCCTTGATCACCTCGGGCGCTTCCGTCGGTGGGGCCAGAGCGGCGATGCGCGCGGTGCGGGCATAGCCCACCAGTGCGCCGGCGTCGGGGTGGCTCGACAGCATGGTGCCGCGGGTGAAGCGGTCAAAGCCGCGCTTGCCCTCGACCACTTCGATGGCGTTGCAAACCGTTGGCGTATCCACCGATTGCAGCAATTTCAAAAGGCTGTCCTGCATGTCACTCCTCCCTGAGCCAGACGGCCAGCGCCTGTGTTGTTTCGTCCGGGGCCTCCAGCGTGGGCAGATGGCCCGCGCCGTCGATGATTTTGAGCGTGGCTTGGGGCAAGAGACCCGCCATCAGCTCATGGCGATGCACAGGGCAAAGCGCATCATGGCGACCACAGAGCACCAGCACCGGTTTGTCATAGGCTTTCAGCGTCTCGGACTGATCAGGCCGGTGCATGAGAGCGATGGATTGGCGGATAAACACCTCTGGCCCCTGCGCCAGCGCCATCTCCATACAAAGGTCCAATATCGCCCCGCGATCCGGGGTGTCCGCCAGGTAATTGGGCTTCATCTCGTCGCGCATAACGCTGGCCAAACCGCCCGCGCGCACCTTGTCCATTTGCGGGCCGCGTCGCGCCTTGACCGTGTCACTTTCGGCCAGCGGGTTGGTGTCCATCAGCGCCAGCCGCGTGACGCGATCCGGGGCTTGCCGGATCACCTCCATTGCGACGATGCCACCCATGGAAAGGCCCGCCAGCGCGAATTGCTCCGGGGCCTCGGCCAGCACGTGTTCGGCCAGTGCCTCGACCGTGTCGGCCCCGCCAATGGGCAGGCACATCCCGCCCAGCGCGTCCATCTGCGGCGCGAAAAGCCGGGCATCACACATCATGCCCGGCAGAAAGACCAGAGGATCGCTCATCCCAGCTTGGCCGCCCCTGCGCTGAGCGCGCCCAGCTTGGCATAGGCGATCTCGGCGTCCACCGCGCCAAAGCCCGCAAAGGTGCCAAAGCCGCAATCGCTGCCCGCGATCACCCGGTCTGCGCCGACGATATCCACGAACCGCTCGATCCGCTGCGCCACAAGGTCCGGATGTTCGACAAAATTGGTCGTCGTATCCACCACACCCGGCACCAGCACCTTGTCGTCGGGAATATCCCCCTTGCGATCCCGGAACACGGTCCATTCATGGCCATGGCGGGGGTTCGAGGTCTCAAAGAGCACATAACGCGCCTTGGCCGACATCAGCGTGTCGAACATCTTGGACATGGGGATGTCGCAGACATGCGGCCCCTCGTAATTGCCCCAGCAGATATGGATGCGGACCTTTTCTGCGGGCACGTCCTGAAGCGCGTGGTTCAGCGCCTCGACATGGGAATTGGCGATCTGGATGAATTCCTCATCTGACAGATCATTGAAGAGCATGTGGCGGGACAACGCGAGATCGGGGCAGTCCAGTTGCAGGTCCAGACCTGCGGCGACGATGGTCTCGTATTCTTCCTTCATGGCATCGGCCAGCGCCGCCAGATAGGCCTCACGCGTCGGATAGAAATCATTCTGCAGGAAGAGAGAGATCACCCCCGGCGAGGCCGCGTTCATGAAGCCGCGCTCCACGCCATGCGTGGCCATCGCCGCCTTGAGATTGGCGATATCCTTTTGCAACTCGCCCTGCCCCTTGGATGTCACCTCGCCCACGCACATCGGTCGCGCATATTGCGGCGTGCCGCCATCATCGGCCAGACGCTTGAGAAAGCTTGGAAATTTCTTCAGATCGGCGGGCGCATTGCGAGGGGAATCGCCGTCAAAACCGGTATAGCGATCCTTGACATAGGTGGCGTAGCTGATCTTGGACGTTTCCCCGTCGGAGACAATGTCGATCCCGGCGTCCTTTTGTTTCCGAACCGTCTCATCCACCGCCGCCGTCATACAGGCGTCGAACGCGGCCTCGTCATAGGATTCGCCATGCTCACGGGCAAAAATGAAATCGACAACATCCTGGGTCCGGGGGAGCGAGCCGACATGGGTGGTTTTGATCCGGGACATGAGGTGCCTTTCTGTGATTTATCGCGCCAAGGCGGCGGCCAGCGCGTGATAGGAGGATTTGGGTGTACGGGTCTGGGTGGCGTAATCCACATGGACAAGGCCAAAGCGCTTGTCATAGCCAAAGGCCCATTCGTAATTGTCCAGAAGCGACCAATAGAAAAAGCCGCGCAGGTCAACGCCATCAGAGATGGCGCGGCGGGCGGCGGCGAGATGCCCGTCGATATAGCCAATGCGTACCGGGTCATGCACTGCGCACGCGTTCAGGTGGTCATCGCCCGCCATGCCGTTTTCCGTCACATAGATCGGCAGGCCCTTGGCGGGGCCATCGCTCAGGCGGGTGAGGATTTCGTAAAGCCCCTCAGGGCGTATTTCCCAGCCCATATCGGTTTTGGGCAGCGGGCCTTCGACCTGTTTGTAGCTGGGCCACGGGGTGTCCGCATCATGCGCGTAATTCGCCCGCGTGTAGTAATTCACCCCCAGCCAGTCGAGCGGCGTGGCGATGATGTCCATATCCGCCTCCCAGCCCATCGGCATATGCGGGGCCAACCCCTCCATCGCCTCGGCCGGGTATCCCTGCCCCGCCATGGCCTCGATGAACCAGCGGTTATAGATCGCGTCACCGCGCGCGGCGGCGGCAATATCCTCGGGCGCGTCGCTGGCCGGGGTGGCGGTTTCGAAATTCAGAACGATGCCCAGCTCTTTCGCCCCTGCCCCGCGCAGCGCCTGCATCGCGGTGCCATGCGCCAGCAGCACGTGATGCATCGCATGGGCGGCGGCGCGGATATCGCGCATCCCCGGCGCATGCGCCCCCACGAAATGCGACAGCCATGCCACGCACCACGGCTCGTTCAGCGTCGCGGTCGAGGCGACTCGGTCGCCCAAACGCGCATGGACCAGCTCCGCATAGTCAGTGAACCAGCCCGCCACATCACGGTTCATCCAGCCGCCGAGCCCGGCCAAGGCCGAGGGCAGATCCCAGTGATAGAGCGTCAGGAAGGGTTTCATCCCGCGTTCCAGCACCCCGTCCACCAGCCGGTCATAGAAATCGAGCCCCGCCGCGTTCACCGCGCCGCGCCCCTCGGGCAGGATACGGGGCCATGCGGTCGAGAAACGGTAGGAATCCATGCCTGCGGCTTGCAGGAGATCAAGGTCCCCCTCCCACCGGTGGTAATGGTCACAGGCCACCGCCCCGTCATGCGCGCCAAACACATTGCCCGGTGTGGCGGCGAATGTGTCCCAATGGCAGGGACCGGCCCCGCCCGAGGCCATGCCCTCGATCTGGTAGGCGGCGGTGGCCGCGCCAAACAGGAAATGCTCGGGGAAATCGCTGCGGGATATGGTCAATGTGTCAGTCATCGGTGTCGGCCTCCTCCGGGAATGCATCTTTACGCGCCATAACGACGGTATGGGAATTACACTCCGGGTCTTCGGCCAGAAAGCCGGTGAGCCGCAACCCCTGTTCCAGCAGGATCGTGGCATATTCCGCCGGGGCAAGGCTGGCGTGATAGACCGTGCGGCCCGCCACGGTGCCGGTGGTCTCGCCCTGATTGGGGCCTGTGGTGAACATCAGAGATCCGCCACGGTTCAGATGCAGCGCCATGCGGCGCAAAACGGGACGTTGTTCGTCCATCGTCAGGTGGAACAAGCTGTTCCAGGCGATGATGCCGTCGAAGGTCTCGCCAAGGTCCAGATCGCGCATATCCGCCTCGCGCCAGTCGCCCTGCGGCCAGCGTTGGCGCGCGATTTCCAGCATCGCCGACGAAAAATCCACGCCGGTCACGGCAAAACCTTCGGCCATGAACCAGCGCGCAATCGGCTCGCCCGCGCCACAGCCAAGGTCAAGCACGCGCCCCCCGTCCGGCAGGCAGGCCGCAAACCGCGCCAGCCAGCGCGCCTCGAACAAGGCGCGCGAGCGTTGCGCATCATAGGCGGCGGCCTGCGCATCATAGATGTCCCGGGTCTGGTCGGGGGACGCGTCTGTCATCTCAGCCTTTCCAGGTGAGGCCCGCGGGATCGTCGGTTCCCACGATGTGATAGAGCGCGGCCTCGCCGGTCATCGACGGCACGGCGGAGTGATTGACGTTTTCCGGCACCGACATCGTGTCGCCCGGGGCCAGCACGGTGGAGCCCCCCTCCCAATCGACGCGCCAATGGCCCTTGACCGGCATCAGGACCGAGGGGCGGTCATGGCTGTGTTTGGTATCCGTCGCGGACGCGCGGGTGATGAAATCAACCTCAAACCCCGGCTTGTCCTTCAAAAGCCCGGTCTCGCCGATCACCTTGCAGGGCTTTTTGTCGGACAGCGCCACCATGTCCCAATAGCGCGCCACGTGGTTGGGCAGCACTTCGGCCGTCGTCGGCTCAGGGCGTTTGGCCAGTTCCTCGTCCGACATGAGCGGCATGGGCTTCACACCTTCGGGCAGGCGCTGCTGCTTTTTGCTGTCATAAAGCTTGCCGTCTTCGCCAAGAACAAGCCCATGATCGGCGGCATCCTCGATCACCTGCGGCGCCCACATCACGCCGCCCCCGGCATCGTCGCCGCCGAGGATTGCCATGATCATCCCGTAATCGGTGCCGATATTCTCGAACCCCCGGAACACGCCGGTAGGGATGTTGAAGATGTCGCCCTCTTCCAGCGTGACCTCGCCCGCGTCACCCCAGCGGCCCCAGAAAAAGCGCCAGCGCCCGGAGAGGACGAAAAACGCCTCAGCCGTGCGGTGATCATGCAGCGAGTTGCGGCATTTCGGCGGCTGGCCCGCTGCGCCGATGTTGAAGCCATGTTCGATGGAGATATGCACATGCTGGTCAGGGGATTCGGAAACGCCCCCGCCGATGATGGTGAAGTTTTCCTTTTGATCGCTGCCGGGCGTATGGGCGTCGATAAAGGCGGTTTTGCAGGGTTGCAGCTCGCCGTAGCGGACGATGCGGGCTTCCATGTCTTGCGGTGTCATTGTCAAGTTCCTTGATATGTCGTTTTCCGATTGAGTGAGTGATCAGAAAACGCGACCCGGCGGGTGCGGGTTGAGCCGCTCGGCGCGGCGCGCCTGAAACAACATATGCAGGCGGCGGGATATTTCGGACTGGCGGATCACATCTCCCCCGTCTGCAAAAGAATCTGTTTCCAGATCGCCACCTCGTCGATCAGCGTGAATTCCCGGCGCAGGCCAAAGGGGCCGAACTCGGCATGGGTGATCCCCATGATATAAACCTCCGCCCCCGTGGGGCGGCCAAAGCTGCCCCAGCCGCTATGCTTGCCATAAAGGCTCCACCGTATAGCGGCGCGGGGCGGCATAAGCGCGTCTTCGCGTCCGATCACATGGTCCACCGAAAACGCCGCGTGCGGGAAGGCCGCGCGCAGCCCCATCCAGAACTGATCGGCCCCGTTATGGCCTTCGGTGTCATGGCCACCGGGATAATGCAGCGCGGCACCCCGGTCATATTCACCCGGAATCACTGTGAAATCCGCGCCTGCAATGCGGGTCACGATATCGGCAAGCTTTTCACCCCATTCATTGTCATTGCCCTTGCCCGCATATGGCCCCGCCACGTCATTGGCGGGCGTCATGGGTTGAACGCAATGCTCCGGCCCGCCCTCATCCCGGATGAGCTGCGCGGCATAATCCCGGGGTGTCATCCCCAACTGCCTTGCAATCGCGCCTTGGTCCCGCACCAACCATTCATCGTTGATCTGGTTCTCTGCGGCATGGCAATCGGCCAGAATACGATACCGCAGCCGCTTGCCCGAGGCCGCGCCATAGGCTCCGTCATGGGCGTGGGTTGCCGTTGAAATCAGCCGGTGCGAGCTTAGGAAACCTCCGCTTGGGGCGTCGCACCAGATCACATCCTCACCCAGCAATTGCCGGTCCGGAAACTCCGCCAGCGTCGCCATGGTCGCGCCGATGACGCCTCTATTGCCCACCACAACCGAGGCGGGCGAGCGCACGACAATCTCCTTGCCGTAATACTGGTGCAGTGTGGCGATGCCGCGATCTTCCCAGATCTCGCGGGTCACGCCGAGGATATAGTCTACCGGGTCGCTCCAGCGTGGGGCAAAACCTGTCATCGGATGCTCAACCATGGGTCAGCCCTGCTGCATGAAGATCTGTTTCCAGATCGACACATGATCAAACAGCGTCCATTCGCGGCGCAACCCGTAGGGGCCAAACTCCGCATGGGTGAAGCCCATCACATAGACCTCGGCCCCGGTGGGCTGACCGAACATGCCCCAGCCGTCATGCTTGCCGTGCAGGCTCCAGCGGATGGCCGCGCGCGGCGACAGCATCGGGTCCTCGCGGCCGATCTGGTGCTCGATGGCGAATGTGGCGTTGGGGAAGGACGCGCGAAGCCCCATCCAGAGCTTTTCGGTATCCGCCCAGCTATGCACAGTGGTGGAGGCGGGATGTTCGGTCTGCACCGCGCGGTCATATTCAGCACGGATCACGCCGAAATCCTTGTCCATCATCCGGGTCAGGATGTCACCCATGCGATGGCCCCATTCATTGTCATTGCCGCGCGATTTATACGGCCCCTCCACATCCACCGCCGGGCAGAAGGGTTTCACGCAGTTCTCCGGCCCGCCTTCGCGCGCGATCAGATCGCGGGCGAATTGCTGTGGGTCCATGCCCAGTTGCTTTACAATGCCCGCAGTATCGCGGATCAGCCATTCATCATTGATCTGGTCATTGATCGCCGCGCAATCGGCAATCGCCCGGATCACGAACCGCTTGCCCGTGGGTGGCCCGAAATACCCGCCGCCAGTATGCGTGCCCATGGTCAATAACCGGTGAGACGAGAGGAACCCCTCTTCCTCGTTGCCGGACCAGATCACATCCTCGCCGGTCAGCTCGCGGTCGGGAAATTCCGCCAACGTGGCCAGCGTGCCATTGATCGTGCGCTGGTTGCCGATCGAGACGCCTTCCGGGAACCGCATCGGGATGTCGTCGGAATAATAGTGGTTCAGCGTCGCCAAACCCCGCTCTTCCCAGATTTCATGGGTGATCCCCAGAATATAATCGGGAAAATCCTTCCAGCGGTTCGAAAACCCCTTCATGCGCTCCATCCTTCCGGAATGCGGGCCGATCCGCGCAGGATCAAAGGCCCTTCGATTTCAATCTTTTGCGCCGGGCGCGCCGGGTCCGCGATCTGGCCCAGAAGCGTGTCCACCGTGGCGTCCACCATGCGGTTGACCGGCTGACGCAGGCTGGTCAGGTCATAAGCGCCCCAGGCGGCCAAAGGCACATCGTCATAGCCCACAACAGACACATCCTCGGGCACGCGCAGGCCCAACTCGCCGCGCAGCACATCCATCACGGCGAAGGCCATGTGATCGTTGCCGACAAAGATCGCGTCCGGCGGATCAGGCCGCGCCATGAGGGTGCGCGTCGCCTCCGCCGCATGCTCGCGTTTATACATGCCGTCGATCTCGGCCAGCAGCGTCATGCCCGCCGCCTCAAGCCCCATGCGAAATCCCATCGACCGGTCGCGCCCGGTGGACGATCCGCTCCAGCCCGCGATATGGGCGATGCGTTGATGCCCGCCCGCGACGAGGAACTCCGCCACCCTGCGCCCGCCTGCGATATTGCCCGAGGTCACGGAACTCAGCCCGCTGCCATCCTGGCCCCGGTTGAACATGACCACCGGAATGCCCGCCGCCGCACAACGCTCGGTAAGAACGGAACTCATCGACACCGAGGCGGTGATGATCCCGTCCACCTGGTAATCCATCAATTCGCTGACGATCTCCTCGATGCCTTCGCTGGCATCGGGGAGCATGAAGACAAGGATGTGATACCCCTGCTCCTGCAGCACGGTCGACAGCCGTTCCAGCGCCACCGGGTAGAACTGGTTGTCGAGATAGCCCACGAGAAGCCCGATGATCCGGCTCTTGCCGGTGATCATCGCCCGGGCCAGCGAATTGGGGCGATAGCCAAGCTCTTCCGCCGCCGCGCGCACCTTTGCGATCGTCGCCTTGGAGGCCGAGGCACCGGAAAACACACGGCTGACCGCCGACTGGCTGACGCCTGCCTTCTTCGCCACATGCAGCGAGGTTATGCGCCCGCTCTCCGGCATCACTCGGCCGTCCAGCCGCCATCGACAAGCAACGCCGTGCCTGTCACCAGCGCGGAAGCGTCCGTTGCCAGATAGGTGACCGCGCCCATGATGTCTTCGACCTCACCGACGCGGCCCAGTTTGATCTTGTCCTCGATCCATTTCACACGCTCGGGGTTCTCGAACGTGGCTTCCGTGAGTGGTGTGCGGATGAAGGTCGGACAGATCGTATTGATGCGGATACCGCTTTTGCCCCATTCGATGGCCATGGCTTTCACCATGCCCTCGACCCCGTGCTTGGTGGCGCAATAGACCGCCCGGTCAATGCCGCCCACATGGCCCATCTGGGACGAGATATGGATGATGGAGCCCTTGATCCCCGCCCCCTGCATGGCGCGCGCGGCCTCGGTCGACAGGAAATAGGCCCCGCGCAGATTGACGCCCATCACCGCGTCATAATCGGCGGGATCGGTGTCCAGCGCCGCGCTGTGGCGGCCCAGACCGGCGGCATTGACCACCACGTCAAAGGCGGTGTCGGAAAGCGCGGCCTTGACCGCGTCCAGATCGCCCACATCCAGTGCCAGAGCTTCGGCGGAAAACCCTGCCGCTTGCATCTCGGCCACCGCGGCCTCAAGCCGCTCCACGCCACGCGCGGCACAGGTCACATGCGCGCCCGCCTCGGCCAGCGCCACGGCACAGCCCAGCCCGATTCCGGAACTGGCACCGGTCACCAGCGCGCGTTTGCCATCCAGGCGGAAAGACGGGGTACGGGGCAGGCTCATGATACTCTCCAATCGGGAAGCGGGACGGCACCACCGGGGCGCGCCCTGTTAAACTCACGCATCCGCGCCAGCACATCAACGCCAAGCTGGCGGTACATGTCCAGCAGATCGACAAGAACCCAGTTCTCGCGGATCAGCCCATCCTCCAGCCGCCAGAAATCAAGACTGCACAGCAGCACTTCGCGCTCCGAGGGCGCAATCCCCATCCAGCCATCACCGGAAAGGGTCAGCCGCATATTGGGCCAACCGGTTTCACAGACATAGGCGCCCTGCGCAAACCAATGGGACATGAGATCCCCCATCGCATCAAGCTTGCGATCCGGCATGCCGCGCAGGAACGGCTCCTGATGCCAATTGCGAAAACCGGAAATGCCGCGCGCCGTGCCGATCCCCGCAGGCCCGTACCAGTTGAGCCGCGGATGCCAGTAGCGCTCAAGCTGCATGACGCCCGGGTCAGGATCGCCGGGATATTTGCACAGGTCCGTCAGCATGGCGATGACATGCTCCATTGCCGACTGCCCGTCGCCCGTGGCGCTCAGCCCGTCCTGCGACATCGGCGCCGGCGTGGCGAGGAACCTGCCCAGTTGCGGCGCCATGGGCCAGGCCCCGGCCTGCATCATCAGCTCAGGGATATCCCAGATCGCCTGCATCTCGACGACGCGGCCCGCCTCGATGCGGAAAAACTCGTGATAGCGCATATGCGCCAGATGCCCGGTGGGCGGGATATCCAGGAACGGAGCCAGAAATGTGCCCATGTAATTGCCGCAGGTGCCGACCCAGTCCTGTCCTTCCGGCGTCGTCCCGGCCATCACGATCACGTCGCGCCGCTCCAGATCCGGCATGGCACTCAGAAGCGGCGCGAGACAGGTGTCGAAATACGCCGCCCCGCCGCTCAACGTGCCAAACGGATGGCAGAGCTTCAGCTCTGCGTCCCCGGCAAAAAGCTCCGCACATACCGCCCGCGCGCCTTCAGCCGTCGCAGTCTCCATGACGCGCCGGTATGCGGTAAAAGCTGCCTTCAGATCTTCTGACTGATCCATTCTTCTTCTGTTTCAAAATACCTCGGGGGGTGTGGGGGGCTGGCCCCCCACGTTGTTGTGCGGTCCGGGGGCAGAGCCCCCGTGGGTAGATCACAGGCGCAAGCCCGCTGGCACAAGCACCTTATTCCGCCGCCTGAACCGGCTCGGCCGCCGCGCCATAAGGCACATTGCGCCCGCCATAACGGCGCACGCGGATGTTGCATTGCTCGGCATGGCCCACGAAGCCCTCCAGCATGCACAGCCGCGAGCCATATTCGCCGATCATCGCCGCTGCCTCATCAGTGGTCACGCGCTGATAGGAATGGGTTTTCAGGAACTTGCCCACCCAGAGCCCGCCAGTATAGCGGCCAGCCTTCTTGGTGGGCAGCGTGTGGTTGGTGCCGATCACCTTGTCGCCATTGGCCACATTGGTGCGCGGGCCAAGGAAGAGCGCGCCATAGCTATGCATGTTCTCCAGGAACCAGTCATCACGGTCGGTCATGACCTGCACATGCTCATAGGCCATGTCATTGGCCACGGCGAGCATCTCGTCATAGCTGTCGCAAAGGATCACATCGCCATAATCCCGCCAACTGGCAGATGCCGTCTCGGCGGTCGGGATGATCCCCAAGAGCCGCTCGCATTCCGCCATGGTGTCGCGCGCCAGCTTCTCGGAATTGGTGATCAGACAGGCGGGACTGTTATAGCCGTGCTCGGCCTGCCCGATCAGGTCGGTGGCGCACATCTCGGCATCCACCGTCTCGTCGGCAATGACCATGGTCTCGGTCGGCCCGGCAAAGAGGTCGATACCCACCCGGCCATAAAGCTGGCGCTTGGCCTCGGCCACAAAGGCATTGCCGGGACCAACCAGCATATGCACTGGCTCGATGGTCTCGGTGCCGATGGCCATGGCACCCACCGCCTGAATACCGCCCAAAGCGTAGATTTCATGCGCGCCGCCCAGATGCATGGCGGCGATCACCGCCGGGTTCGGCTCCCCCTGAAATGGCGCGGTGGCAGCCACGATGCGCGGCACGCCTGCCACGGTGGCGGTGGCCACGGACATATGCGCCGAGGCGACCATGGGGAACTTGCCCGCAGGCACGTAGCAGCCCACCGATTGCACGGGGATATTCTTGTGCCCCAGCACCACGCCGGGCAGCGTCTCGATCTCGATATCTTTCATCGAATCCCGCTGCGCCTGGGCGAAATTGCGCACCTGCTCCTGCGCGAATTTGATGTCTTCCATATCGCGGGTCGAGACCTTGGACATCAGCGCCTCGATCTGGCCGTCGCTCAGACGGAAGCTCTCGGGCGCGTAATTGTCGAATTTCTGGCTCATCTCGCGCACGGCAGCATCACCCCGCGCCTCGATATCGGCCAGCGCGTTTTCCACCACGCCGCGGACCTTGGCGTCTTCCTCGGCCTTTTCCGCCTCGGGTTTGGAACGTTTGAGATGTTGGATTGTCATGGCAAACCTCTTGTTCTTGTTATCAGGCCGCAGCAGAATCTGCGGCGATTATTTCTGCGGCGCGATGGCCGATCATCATCGACGGCGCGTTGGTATTGGCCGAGGTCACGGCGGGCATGACGCTGGCATCCGCCACCCAAAGCCCGCGCACCCCGCGCAGGGCCAGCCGTGGCGTGACCGGCGCATCGCCTTCCCCCATGCGCAGCGTGCCCACCGGGTGATAGGCGGTACCGCAATGGGCGAGGATATGGGCGCGGGCCTGTTCCTCGTCCTTCACGGCCGCCGCCGGATAGGCCTCGGGGGCCTTCATGTCCCCGAAATCGGCGTCCCGCATCAGGGCGCGAAGACGCATCCAGCCACGGGTGAGCAGGTCGAGATCGGCCTCATTCGTCAGCAGGCCAAGGTCAATCTCCAGCCCGTTGCGACCCAGCTTCAGCGCGCCGCGAGATTGCGGACGACAGACCACCGCATCGGCGAAATAACCGCGCCCGAGCCGCGTGCGCCGCCCTTCCCAGTCCAGCAGGAAGGGGATGAAATGGCTCTGGATATCAGGCGTGCCGCCCTGCCCCGAGGCATCGAAAAACGCCGCGCCCTCAACCGTGGGCGAGGCAAAAACACCCTTGCCGCGCAGCAGCCAATCAAACGGTGCCGCCATCCAGTCCAGTGCCAGCGATGCATCCAGCCCATAGCCGGACCCCGCCCCCATGAAATGCAGCCCGCAACCCGGATGGTCATGCAGGTTCGCCCCAACACCGGGCAGATCCGCGATCACGTCGCGCCCTGCAGCGCGCAGATCCTCGGCCGGGCCAACGCCCGAAGCCAAAAGGATCTCGGGCGAGCCAATGGCCCCCGCCGACAGGATCACGCCCTTGCGCGCCCGAACCTCTGCCCCGCCGACAAAGGAAACCCGGTCGATCCGGTCGCCGGTCATGTGCAGCTTTTCGACCGCATGGTTCTGCAACACCTGCACACCGCGCGCCATCGCGGGCCGCAGAAACGCATCTGCGGCGGACCAGCGGCGGCCATCATGCAGGTTGAACCGGCAAACCCCGGCGCTTTCGCGTTCGGGCGTGGGCAGCGCTTCGGGGTCATTGCCCCCGGTCAGCCCCGACAGCGCCTCGGTCAGCGCATGGGGTGTCGCCAGCCGCGCGGGACGCAGATGCGCCTCGACCGCGTCAAAGGCTGGGGCCACATCGGCCCAGGACCAGCCTGGCACCTGCCAGTTGTCGAAATCATCGGCACGCCCGCGAAACCAGACCATGGAATTGATCGAGCCAGAGCCGCCCAGCATGCGACCGCGCGGAATGGCAATCTGCCGACCGCCGAGCGCCGATTGCGGGGCCGAGCGATAGCGCCAGTCGCGCCGCTTCGACCCCATCGTCCAGACCAGACCAAAGGGCATCCGCACCAGCGGCCAGCGATCCGACGGACCCGCCTCGACCACCAGCACAGACCCGGCATCTCGCGCAGCCAATCCCGCCGCGACGGCACAGCCAGCCGAGCCGGCGCCGATCACGACGAAGTCAAAGCTGGAAACATGGGCGGAGGACATGGCTCAGAGCCGTTCGCCGGTTGTTGCGTCGAACAGGTGGCAGATGTCAGCCGGGATATGCGCCGAGAAGGGAGCGCCAATCTCGACGCGGTAATCCTTGGGCGCCTTCACGGCGACCAGCGCCTTGCCCGCCTTGACCGCCACCATCGTGGCATCACCCAGAAGCTCCATGGAATAGACCGGCGCGGACAATTCCCCCGCCTCGGCGACGCTGGCATCTTCGGCACGGAACCCAAGCGTCACGGGGCCATCCGGCCCGGACAAGCCGCTGATCGAGACGTTTTCCGCAGTAAATGTCCCGCCCTTCAAGTCGCCTTCCATCAGGTTCATCGCCGGTGAGCCAATGAACCCGGCAACAAAGGTGTTGGCCGGCATGTCATAGATATCGGTGGGTGTGCCCACCTGCTGCACCACGCCCTTGTTCATGACAACCACGCGATCCGCCAGGGTCATGGCCTCGATCTGGTCATGGGTCACATAGATCGTGGTCACACCCAGTTCGTGGGACAGGTGCTTGATCTGCGCCCGGGTCGAGACCCGCAGCTTGGCGTCCAGATTGGACAGCGGCTCGTCCATCAGGAACACGTTGGGTTCGCGCACGATGGCACGCGCCAGCGCCACGCGCTGCCGCTGACCGCCTGACAGCTCGGCAGGCTTGCGATGCAGGAATTCGTCCAGCTCCACCATGGCCGAGGCGCGGCGCACCTTTTCGTCATGTGTAGACGAATCCACGCCACGCACCTTCAGTGGGAAGCGGATGTTTTCATAGACATTCATGTTCGGGTAGAGCGCGTAGCTCTGGAACACCATGGCAACGTCGCGATCCTTGGGATCAAGGTCATTGACCCGCGTGCCGTCCACGACGATATCGCCGCCCGAGGCATCCTCAAGCCCGGCGATCATCCGCATGGTCGTGGTCTTGCCGCAGCCCGACGGCCCCAGCAGTACGAGAAACTCCCGGTCCGCGATGGTCAGGTCGAAATCTTCGACACCGACAAAGCTCCCCCAGCGTTTGGACACATTGCGTAGCTGTATTTCAGCCATGATCGCCGCTCTCCCTTGCAAACGTATGCAATTACCCTAGGCGCGAATCTGAAATCGAAGCAAGCCCTATTTTTGCGAGGGGATAAATTTTTGCCGCTTGAAAACTTGACCCTTGCCAAACGGGCTATCCATGGGACATCCTTGCAATCGTATGCAAGGCGTAAGCGATTCGAATCGCCGCGCAGACGAACGCCCGCAGATCGCTCGGGTGACAACAGGGAGACCAAACCACATGACGAAAATCGCCAGACTTCTTGGCGCAACCGCGCTGATCACGGCCGCTGCAACCACCGCTTTCGCCGAGGCCCATGGCGGCTGCAAAATTGACGGCGGCCGCCTGTCGATCATCGGGAACGAATTCCCGGCCATTCATACCGTCGCCAATGCCGCGACCTCCTGCGAAGGTATCGAGGCGGAAGCCAACCTCACGGCCGATCACCAGAAGCTTCACGTTGCGGGCATGACCGGCAACCCGGCGGAATACACCACCGCGATTGTCGCCAACTCCTCGATCGTTTCTCTGATCAACGAAGACGTGATCCGCCCGCTTGATGATCTGGTGGCCGAATATGGCCAGGACATTCCCAAGCACCAGCTGATTTCGGTGGATGGGCAAGTGATGGCGGTGGCCTTCATGGCGAACGCACAGAGCCTTGTTTATCGCGAGGATATCCTGGAGCAGGCCGGGCTGGACGTGCCCACCACCTATGAGGAAGTCCTTGCCGCGGCTGAAAAAATCCGCTCAGACGGCATCCTGGAATACCCGGTGGGTGGCCCTTACGCAGCGGGCTGGAACCTCGCGCAGGAATTCGTGAACATGTATCTCGGCCATGGCGGCGAATTCTTTGAGCCGGGCTCGGCCAAGGTGGCCATCAACAACGAAAAAGGCGTGGCCGCGCTGACCATGATGAAGGCGCTGTCGGAATACATGAATCCCGATTTCCTGACGCATGATTCCAACGCCACCTCGGCCGAATGGGAAGCGGGCAATGTCGCGCTGATGCACATGTGGGGCTCGCGGACCGGCGTTCTCATGGACGACGAAGGCGCCGAGCCGGTTGTCTACGAAAATACCAGGATCCGTGGTCCGCTCATGGTCGGTGACAGCGGCGTACCCGCCAACACGCTCTGGTGGGACGGCTGGACCGTGGCCAAGAACATCAGCGACGAAGATGCTGCCGCCACCTTCCAGGCGATGGCCTATGGCTCGTCGCCCGCGATCCTGAACGACGAAACCATGAGCCAGGCCGTGTGGCTGATCGACGGGTTCGAAGCTCAGCCGGTGAACGAAGGCGTTCTGGCCTCGGTTCAGGCGGGTTCCAAACCCTACCCGATGGTGCCCTATCAGGGTCTCCTGCACACCGCTCTGGGTGCTGAACTGGCTGACTTCATGAACGGTGCGGAAAGCGCTGAACAAGCTCTGGCAGATGTGGAAGCGGCCTATACCGCTGCAGCCACCGAAAAAGGCTTCCTCTCGGAATAAGCCTTGCCTCCTGCGGGGCGCCTCCTCCCGGCGCCCCGCCCTTCTTCCTCATTCAATGACAGGATGGTGTGCGCCGTGAAACACGGAACATTCTTCAGCTTTGTCTTCCCGTCCCTGCTGGCCATGACGCTGTTCATCGCGCTGCCGGTGGCCTCGGTGGTCGTTCAATCCTTCCACGCCCAACATGATCAGGTGATCATCGAGGTGGAAAACTGCGGCCCGTTCGGCTGTGAAACCACCACCAAGATCGACCAGGAAGCCACCGAAGCGCTCCGGCAGGATCAGCCACTGGGCAAATTTGTCGGGCTAGAGAACTACACCAATCGCGGACATCTCGCGACCAGCGAAATCGGCGAAGCCTGGCGTACATCTGAAAGCATGGGTGACTTCCTGGGCGAGTTGATGAACCTGCCTTTCTACCGCGCCATTGCCTTTACGCTGACCTTCACCGCCATTGTAACACCGCTGACCATCATGCTGGGTTTCGCCATCGCGGTTGCGGTCAATGCCTCGGCGCGGATGCTGCGCGGGCCGCTGATCTTTGTCTCGCTCCTGCCCTTCATCATCAACCCGCTGGTGGGCTCACTTGTGCTGTTCTGGATGATCGACGCGCGCGGCATTCTGGGCCATGCGCTGCAATTCCTTGCCGATGACCCTGAGCTGTCGGTCAAGGCGTCCACCCCGCTGATGTGGATCATGCTTATGGTCTACGGCATCTGGCACGCCGCGCCCTTTGCATTCGTGGTCTTCTACGCCGGGCTGCAGACGGTCAATCAGGACACGCTGGAGGCCGCGATGATAGACGGTGCGACGCGCTGGCAGCGGGTGCGTTACGTGACCATCCCGCATCTGATGCCGCTGGTGACCTTCGTGGCGCTGATCCAGCTGATGGACAATTTCCGGGTCTTTGAACCGCTGGTCAGTTTCAGCGCCGCGGCCCATGCGAACTCACTCAGTTACTACATCTATACCGATCTGGGGGGCGAAACGCGGCTCCTGAACTCTGCCGCCGCCACCTCCGTTCTCACCATCATTGGCGTCGCAATCCTGCTTGCCCCGGTGCTTGTACGCACTTGGCGCGACCACAAGAGGGCCTGATCCATGAGCGCTTTGACGAAAAAACACCCCACCGGCCTGCGTGTCCTGCTGCTTGGCTTTCTGGTGGTCTGGGTCATCCTTGCGGCCTTTCCCTTCCTCTGGACGCTCTGGGGCTCCTTCAAGGTCGAAGGCGACTTCTTTTCCAAGGCCAACTGGGCCAATGCGCTCACCGGCGAACTGACCCGTACCGAAACCGGCGGTAGCTTTACCGGTGATGGCTATCACGGGGCTTGGGTACAGGAAGAGTTCTGGCGTGCGGCGCTCAATACTTTTGTGGTCTGCTTTTGCGTGGTGCTGATCTCACTCACCTGCTCCACGCTGGCGGGCTACGCGCTGTCGCGCTCGACCTATAACTACGCCTTCTGGCTGCTGATCGCGGCGCTGATCTTCCGCGCCATGCCGCCGATCACGCTGGTTTCGGGTTATCTGCTTCCGTTCTTCGAATGGAACCTCTGGGGGCATATCTCGACGACCGTGATCGTGCTGGTGGCGATCAACCAGCCGTTTTCGCTCTGGATGCTGACCTCGTTCTTCCGCAACATTCCCAAGGATCTGGATGAAAGCGCCATGGTCGATGGCTGCACGCGGTTCCAGGCATTCCGGCATGTGATCATCCCGGTCATGTGGCCCGGCGTCATCACCACGGGGCTGTTCAGCTTCCTCCTAGCCTATAACGATTTTGCGGTGACCGCGATGCTTCTGGAAAAGGAAAACCAGACCATGGTGCCCAAGATCGCCAGCTTCCTCGGCACCACCCAGACCAAGGGCAATGTGATGTTCGCCGTGGCGGCGGTGGTCAGTTCAACCGCACCGATCTTTGTCATGGTGATGTTCTTCCAGCGCCAGATCGTGTCGGGACTGACCGCGGGTGCGGTAAAGGGCTGACCCATGGACGCGAACAAGGCCGCCTTGCGGGCTTACACAGAGTCCCTGCGCTACCCCGGCGCGGGGTCGGACAGGGCGGCGGAGGCGTTCTTTGCCCCCGACGCACGGATCAATATGGTCCACCCGTTCAACGAACTGGCGGGGTCGGGCGCATTCACTCAGCGCTTTCTGACCCCGCTGGCGGCCAGTTTCGACAGCCTGACCCGGACCGATTACATCGGTTTTGGCGGAAACTATGAGGGCGCGGATTGGGTCACCTGCACCGGCTATTACACCGGCCATTTCGCCCGCGACTGGCTGGGCATCCGGGCCACGGGCCGCATGGCGCATCTGCGCTTTGGTGAATTTCACCGGATGGAAGGCGGGCGCGCAGTCGAAAGCTACATCTTCCTCGACCTGCCCGAATTGATGATCGCCTGCGATCAATGGCCCATTTCGCAAAGCCCCGGACGTCATCGCGGCTTTACCGGCTACCTCGCGGGACCGATCACCCAGGACGGGCTGCAATGGCAGGACAATGACCGGGCACGCGGAGCGGAGTCCGCCGCGATGGTCACAACCATGCTGCGCGGTCTGGCCACGCCGGACGAGAAATGGCGTCCCTATTGGCATGAGCGGATGATTTGGTACGGGCCAGCCGCCTTTGGCAGTTTCATTGGGCTTGAGGAATTCGCGGGCTTTCAGGTGCCGTTCGAACAGACCTTCTCGGAATGGATCGGCGGATCGGTCCCCGGCAGCGAGACCCGGCATTTCACCCGCTTCGGCGATGGCGATTACGTGTGTTCCGGTGGATGGCCCTCGCTCAACGCGGTGCAGGCCAAGCCGTTTCTTGGCCAGCCCAGCGAAGGCAAACGGCTCTATATGCGCGTCTGCGACTGGTGGCGGCGCGAGGGCGATCTCTTGGTCGAGAACTGGGTATTCGTGGATATTCCCCATGTGCTGCTGCAGATGGGCGTGGACCTGTTTGAAAATGTGGACATCTGAAAATGACTGACTTTCAGGCCGAAAAGGCCCTTGTGCGCAACTTTTACGCGGTACTTGAAACACCGCGCGGCGCGGATCTGGCCAAGGTGATGGCCGAGTATTGCGCGCCGGACCTGCATTGGCGCGGCTTTCATCCGTTCAACGAGATCACCGGCCCCGAGACCGTAGCAGACCGGTTCTGGGCCCCCCTGCACGAGAGCCTGACTTCGATGCAGCGGCGCGAAGATGTGTTCTTTGCCGGCAAGAATGAGATCGACGGGTTCGACAGCACATGGGTGGTCTCCATGGGCCATCTCATGGGGCTCTTCGATGCGCCGTGGTTGGGCATCCGTCCCACCGGCAAGCTGGTGATGCTGCGCTACTCAGAATTCAATCGCGTTGAGAATGGCCGCATTACCGAGACTGCGATGTATTTCGACATCCCGCATCTGATGGCGCAGGCGGGCCAAGACCCCTTCCCGCCCGCCACCGCCGCCTTTCTTGTCCAGCCCGGGCCGCTGACCCATGACGGGCTCTTGCACGCCCCCTGCCCGCCCGAGGAAGGTCAGGCCACGCTGGATGCGATCAATGCGATGATCGGCGATCTGGGCACATGGCAGCTTGGCCTGCCGCTGGAAGAGGAACTGGCGCGGACATGGGTCCAAGATATGCTCTGGTGGGGCCCCCACGGGATTGGCGCGACCTATACGATCCCGCGTTACGCCAAACAGCATTCCGGTGCGTTCCGCGCGAGCTTCACCGACCGTAGCAAGACCAAGCACATCGCGCGTCTGGCCGAGGGGCATTACGGCGGCTTTTTCGGCTGGCCCAATTTCACCGCCCGCCATATGGGCGGCTTCATGGGCATGCCCGCCACGGACAAACCCGGCGAGTTCCGGGTGATCGACATTTACCGGCGCGACGGCGACAAGCTGGCCGAGAACTGGATCTTTATCGACCTGCTGCATTTCTGGAAGACCCAGGGGGTTGATATTCTGGAGCGCTACACGAATATCGGCGCATGAGGATCGACGCGCATCATCACCTGTGGGACCTGAGCGCCGTGCATTACCCATGGCTCATGGCCAAGGGGGTGGAGCGTTTCTTTGGCGACCCGGCCCCCATTCAGCGCAACTACCTGCTGGATGAATTTCGCCGGGATGCGGCGGGGTTCGACGGGTCGGTCCATATTCAGGTAGGCGCCGAGGATGGCTGGGACGAGGCCGCGTGGATTCAGGCGGTGGCCGAGGCCAACCCGGATTGGCCCATGGTGCAGGTGGCGTTCTGTGACCTGACCGCCGACGACCTGAGCGCACAACTGGACCGGCTCCAGACGCTCTCTACCCTGCGCGGCGTGCGCCAGATCGTTGGCCGCGCACCGAGCGAGGACGCGCAAAGCGGCACCAATGCGCTTTTGGGCGATCCGCGCTTTGCGGCTGGCCTGCGCGAGGTCGGGCGGCGGGGGCTGAGCTTTGATCTGCAACTGATCCCCGATCTCTACGATTCCATGGCCCGCGTGCTGGAGGCAGCGCCAGACACGCCCATCGCGCTGTGCCATGCAGGCTCGCCCATCGACCGCAGTGCAGAGGGTCTGCGCGACTGGGCCGAGCGGCTGCGCGTGCTCTCCGCCCTGCCCCAGATCACCTGCAAACTGTCCGGACTTGGCATGTTCGATCACAACTGGACACCGGACAGCATTCACCCGATCGTCGACACGCTTCTTGACCAATTCGGACCGGATTGCGTGATGTTTGGCTCCAATTTCCCGGTGGATTCGCTCTATTCGAACTATTCCGACCTGCGCAGCGCATTTCAAAAACTGGTCCCGAGCGCCATGCACGCCGCCGTCTTTGGCGGCACCGCCAAGCGCTTCTATTCCTTCTGAGCCGCAAAGAGGCCCCACTATGAAACGTTCCCGCATCAATGCGATCATGGCCGAGGCTGACGAAATGATCCGCCACCATGGCTTTACCCTGCCCCCCTTTGCCTATTGGTCCCCGGAAGACTTCAAAGCCCGCGCGGACGCCGCCCGCCATGTCATTGATGCGCGCTGCGGCTGGGACATCACCGATTATGGCGAAGGCCGGTATGACGAGATGGGGCTGTTTCTCTTTACCCTGCGCAACGGGCTTCTGGGTGACCTGCAGCGCGGCGGCGGCATGTGCTACGCCGAAAAGCTGCTGATTTCCAAACAGGATCAGCTGTCGCCCATGCATACCCATGTGATCAAGGCCGAGGATATCATCAACCGCGGCGGCGCGACGCTGGTAGTGGAGCTTTTCGGCTCGGACGATGCGGGCAATTTCGCCGAGGATCGCGGCGGCACGGTCTGGCTGGACGGCATCCGGCATGAGTTTGCGGCGGGCGAGAAACTGCGCCTTGCTCCGGGCGAAAGCGTCACCCTGCGCCCCGGTGACTGGCATGCCTTCTGGGGTGATGGGGGCGATGTGCTGATTGGCGAGGTCTCGACCGTGAATGACGACGAGACCGACAATATCTTCCGCGAACCAATCGGTCGGTTCTCCGAGATCGAGGAAGACGAAGCGCCCACACATCTGCTCGTCAGCGATTACAGAAGCTGGCTGGACTGATCCCGCCCCCCGCCCGATGGATCAGCCGCGCAGATGCGCCAGCATGGTATCCGCGCCTGACCGCTCGACCGGCACGCCGGGCGGGTTGTCGCGAAAGCCCGGCTCAGAGAAGAGCGCGGTGACCGCGCCATCCTCGACCAGCATGGAATAACGCCAGCTGCGCATCCCCATGCCTTGGGCCGAGCGATCCACCAGCATGCCCATCTTGCGGCTGAACTCGCCATTGCCATCGGGCAGCATCTGGACCTTTTCGATGCCCTGCGCCCGCGCCCATTGCCCCATGACAAAGGCGTCATTGACCGACAGGCAATAGACCGCGTCGATGCCTGCCTCTTGCAGATCGTCAAAAGCGGCCTCGAACCCGGGGACATGGCTCTCCGAACAGGCCGGCGTGAATGCGCCCGGCAGGGCAAAGACCACCACGCGGCGACCCGCGAAGATGTCCTCGCTGGTGACCAGCTTCCATTCAAACGGGTTGTCGCCGCCCAGTGCGGGGTTGCGCACACGGGTGTGGAAAGTGGCGTCAGGAATGGTTTGCGGTGTCATAGGGTTCTCCCGGTCTCAAACGAAAGGAGGCGCCGAAACCGGCGCCTCCCCTTATCTAGTTGCCATAGGCATATGCTGGCAGCCATGTGACGAGTTCTGGCCATGCGAAGACGATGGCGAGGCCTGTCAGTTGCAGGATCACGAAGGGGATCACGCCGCGGTAGATATGGCCCAGTGTCACGCCCGGTGGGCAGACGCCCTTGAGGTAGAACAGTGCAAAGCCCACAGGTGGCGTCAGGAAGCTGGTCTGCAAGGTCACCGCCACGAGGATCGCGAACCACACCACCGAGGGGTCGTTGACCGTGTCGAACCCGTTGATGGCGAGGTCGAGCGACAGGATCACCGGCAGCATCAGCGGCATGATGATGATCGTGATCTCGATCCAGTCGAGCAGGAAGCCCAAGAGGAACACGATGAACAGGATGAACATCACCGTCAGGTACGGGTGGCCGTCAAAGGCGTTCAGCACCAGGTGTTCGATGATCTCGTCCCCGCCATAGCGGCGCAGCACGAAGGCAAAGAAGTTCGCCGCGAGAAAGATCCCCACGATGTAACCGGCCGTGTTGAGCGTCGAGCGGCTCACCGTGGCCAGCACCTTGAGGTCCAGCTTGCGGTTGGCCAGCGCCAGAAGCGTCGCCCCCATCGCGCCCAGCCCCGAGGCTTCGGTCGGCGTGGCAAAGCCCGCAAAGATCGAGCCCAGCACCAGCAGGATCAGCAGCATCGGCGGCACCACCGCCAGCAGCACCTCTTTCACCACCGGCCAGCCCACATGTTCGGATTTCTCCGGGGCGGGCATGGCGTTGGGATTGATGAAGCCATAGATCACGATGAAGATGATATAAAGCGCCCCCAGAAGCAGCCCCGGGAACAGCGCGCCCATGAACAGGTCGCCCAGAGAGATCGCCAGCTGGTCCGACATGATCACCAGCATGATCGAGGGCGGGATCAGGATGCCCAGCGTGCCAGCGGACGCAATGGTGCCGGTGGCGATGGGCTTGGAATAGTTCTGGTTCATCATCTGCGGCAGCGCCATCACGCCCAGGAGCGTCACCGAGGCGCCGATCACCCCGGTCGAGGCGGCAAGGATGATCCCGATCAGGAGCACGGTGAGCGACAGGCCCCCGCGCAGACCCCGGAACAGTTTCTGCATCGACTGCATCATGCGCAGCGCCACGCCGGACTGGTCCAGCATCAGCCCCATGAAGATGAACATCGGCAGCGCCACAAGCACCGGGTTCTTGACGATCGAGCCAAACAGCCGGCCCGACAGCGCCTGAAGCTTCTGGTATTCGATGCCGGTGCGGTCGAACTCGATGATATCGCGGAAGGTGCCGCGGAACGGATCGAGGAAGAACTCGGCAATCAGCACGAAGATCAGGCTGATCCCCACCAGCGCCATGGCCACCGGCACGCCGCGGAACAGCATGACGATGAAGCCGCCGAACATGAAGATCACCGCGATCTCGTTCAGCGTCAGGAATTGTCCGATAAAGCTCAGCATCAGCGCGCCCTCCGGGCGTCACGCAACAGCGCGAGGCCGATCACCACGATGGTCAGGACCACGGTGATGAGTATTGTGTATTTGATATCCCAGGGCCCCAGCTCGATCTCGTCAAAGATCGGCTTGCGCAGGATGGTACGCGGGTTGTCGCCCTCGGGCAGTGCCGCGCGGTGATAGAGATAGATCGCGTAATAGGCCGCCAGATTGACCGCGAACATGGTCGAGGGCAGCGCATAAAGCAGCTTGCGCCCCAAGGGCGGCTTCTGCCCCATCAGCACCGTCAGCCGACGCGTGTACATCGCCCAGATCGCCAGCGCGATCAGCAGGAAGGACAGGTTCAGCACCGTCTTGAGAATCCACAGGTTGTGCAAGCCATTGGGGCTGTCCGAGCCTTCATTGGCCACGATGGACGAGATCGCATAGCCCAGCGTCACGTCCCAGCACAGGATGGTAAAGGGCAGGAAACACCAGACCAGCGCAAACACGTCGATGCGCGCTTTGCGCCTGTCGTCGTAATTGTCATAGAAGATATCGACCCGCACATGGCTGTCGGTGGTCACCGCATAGGCCACCCCCACCAGCACCGCGGCGCCGTAGAGCCACCACTGGAAATCATCCAGCCAGGCCTGGTTGTGCCCGGCCTGGCGCAGCACGACCTGCGCACAGATCGCGATCATCAGGATGGGAAAGATCCACGCCACCACATTGGACAGGTTGACGACAAAGCGGTCCCCGCGCCCATGGTCGGCCCGGTCGATCTCGCCGGGGTCGTTGATCGCGACGCTGGGGTTCTCCCCCCCGATTATTGTTTCTTCTTCATCCAGATGCATATGTCCCCCTTGCCGCGCTCCGGGCGCGGCAGCGTTTCCCAACACGTGCTCATGTTCGGGTGCAGCAAAGGACAGGCCCGCAGCGGGGCCTGTCCGGTTTCAGTCAGATAGCTGGGCGATCAGTCGCGCGGACGCGGCAAGTAGATCGTGTTGCCCCAGGTCTTGTAGCCTTCGCGGTATTCCTGAAGGTCGTCCCAGACCTGCTTGAAGAACGCGTCTTCCGCCGCCAGTTCACCGGCCACTTCGTTCCATGCGCCTTCAAACACGGCCAGTTGCTCCGGCGTCCACTGCTTGATGGTCACGCCGTTGTTCTCGACATTGTCCACCATGGCCGGGAAGTTGGTCGCTTCGCCCTCGGCAAAGTTGGTGGTGATGTTGGCAAGGCAGGCCACTTCGATCTGCTTTTGCGACCGCTCATCCAGATCGTCCCAGCGGTCCTTGTTGACCAGCAGTTCAAACAGCGTCGCGGGCTGGTGCCAGCCGGGGAAGTAGTTGAACTTGGCGATCTGGTGGAAGCCCAGACGCGCATCGATGCGCGGCATCGAGAACTCGGTCGCGTCAATCGCGCCCCGCTCCAGCGCCGGGAAGATGTCCCCACCCGCCAGCAGCGAGGTCGACACGCCCAGTTTCTGCATGACTTCCGCGCCAAGGCCGAAGAAGCGCATGTTCAGACCTTCGAGATCTTCGAGCGAGGTGATCTCGTTCTTGAACCAGCCCGAAGTTTCCGGCGCGATGATCCCGCAGGGCAGAACCTTCACGTTATAGCCGTTGTCGTCATACATCTGCTGGAACAGCGCGGCCCCGTCATCATAAAGCATCCAGCCCAGGAATTCGCCCGCTTCCGGCCCGAAAGGCACGGCAGCAAACAGCGACGCGGCCGGGATCTTGCCCTGCCAGTAGCCCGAGGTGGTATAGGCGGCATCCACCGACCCGTTCGACACCGCATCCAGCGCTTCCAGCGTCGGCACCAGCTCACCCGGATCGAAATGCTCGAACTCGACCTCGGTCGAAATCCCGTTGATCTTCTCGACGAAATCAACACCGGCAGTGCCGAGGATCGGCAGGTTCTTCCCGAACGCCGACGTCATCTCGAACGTCTCCTGCGCCGATGCAGACCCGGCGGCGATCACTCCTGCAACCGCAATTGTCACGAATTTGTTCATGTATTCCTCCCTGGAACGTTTTGGCCATCAGGCCCTGTAATGGGACAGCACGTCGCTTGGCGCAGCCCCGGTTATCCAACCCGCGCAAGTGTTAACGGCTGCCATTGATATCGCAAGGAAAACCGCCCAAAAAAACGCCATTTCGGGGATGCGCGATTCGTCATACCCAGATACGCGTAGGGATTACCTACCCAGTCTTTGGTAGGGCTCTACCCAGTGTTTGGTAGAGCCGCAGGTGTCAGGCGCTCCTGGCGGAGAGTTTGGCCCAGAGCGGCCCGACGATTTTTACGCCAATGGGAATCAGTGCCGTGCCCAATGCCAGCCCCAGAACACCGTCCATCGCGGCCTTGGCGATCCATTCGGCCGCCCCGTGCCATGCGGCATCAAACAGATGCGCAAACCGCACGGCATAGTCATGGATGACATGTTCCGGCCCGTGCCAGCCCATCTCGGCCAGCGAATGCACGATGATCGAGCCCCCGACCCACAGCATCGCCGCGGTGCCAACGATGGTCAGCCCCTTCATGAAGCCCGGCATCGCCCGGACGATTCCCCGCCCCAGAGCGCGCGTCAGGCCCAGCCGACCGCGTTCAGCGAGAAACAGCCCCACATCATCCGCCTTCACGATCAATGCCACGGCACCATAGACCGCGACGGTGATCCCCACCGCCACCATGGCCAATGTGCCCGCCTCCATCCAGAAGGTGCTGGCTGGGATGGCGGCCAGCGCGATGGTCATGATTTCCGCGGAGAGGATAAAGTCGGTCTTGATCGCGCCCTTGACCTTTTCCTCTTCCAGATGGCCCGGGTCGCCCGTGGCGTGGCTGCCATCCGGCCCGCCATGGCCATGGCCGAAGCCCAGCACATGGGCGACCTTTTCCGCGCCCTCGAAACACAGATACGCGCCCCCCAGCATCAGCAGCGGCGCAATCATCCATGGCGCAAAGGCCGAGAGCGCAAGCCCGATGGGCAACAGGAACACAAGCTTGTTGATCAGTGAGCCGCGCGCGATGCGCCAGACGATGGGAAGTTCGCGCGCGGGCGCGAAGCCTTGCAGGTATTTCGGCGTCACAGCCGCATCGTCGATCACCGCGCCTGCCGCCTTGGCCCCCGCCTTGGCCGCCTGCCCCGCAATGTCATCGACCGAAGCCGCCGCCACCTTGGCAATCCCCGCCACATCGTCCAGCAAAGCCAGCAAACCGCTCATGACATCCCGTCTCCATCGTTACGCAGGTCGAGGCTTTCCGATCTCGCCCGCCGCCGCAAGTGATTCCCGGGCGACCCCGGGTCATGCCGCAGCGCAGCAATATGTTAACGCAATCGCCCGCCCCAGCCGTGAATTCGTTAGCGCCACCATGCGCGCCCCTGCCACGGTTACCGCTATCATACTGGGAATGTGACGGTTTTTTCTTTGCCCTGACACATTCGCCCGTTAAGACCGCCCCAAGAGCACGCGCAGGAGATTACCAAGATGACTGTTACCGTCGGGATCAACGGATTTGGCCGCATCGGCCGCTGCACCCTTTCGCATATTGCCGAAAGCGCCCGCAATGATGTGCAGGTGGTCAAGATCAATGCCACCGGCCCGATCGAGACCGCAGCCCACTTGCTGCGCTACGACAGCGTGCATGGCCGCTTCCCCGGCGAGGTGAAAGTGGCGGGCAACACCATGGATCTGGGTCGTGGCCCGATGGAGGTCATGTCCACCTACAACATGGACGAGCTGGACTGGGGCGGCTGCGATGTCGTTCTGGAATGCACCGGCAATTTCAACGACGGTCTGAAGGCCAACAAGCATATCGACCGCGGTGCCAAATCGGTGCTGATCTCGGCTCCGGCCAAGAACGTGCAGAAAACCATCGTCTACGGCGTGAACCACCGCTCGCTCGAAGTGGGCGACACGATGATTTCGAACGGGTCCTGCACCACCAACTGTCTGGCCCCGCTGGCCAAGGTGCTGGACGAGGCCATTGGCATCGAACGCGGCATCATGACGACGATCCACTCTTACACCGGTGACCAGCCGACACTGGACCGCCGCCATAAGGATCTCTACCGCGCACGCGCCGGGGCCATGGCGATGATCCCCACCTCGACCGGTGCCGCCAAGGCGCTGGGTGAGGTTCTGCCGAACCTCAAGGGCAAGCTGGACGGCACCGCGATGCGCGTGCCCACGCCGAATGTCTCGGCCGTGGACCTGACCTTTGAAGCCAAGAAAGACGTGACCGTCGAGAATGTGAACGAAGTGGTGCGCGAAGCCTGCGCCGGTCACATGGGCATGGTGATGGCCTATGATCCCGAGCCCAAGGTCTCGATCGACTTCAATCACACGCCGCAAAGCTCGATCTTTGCCCCCGACCAGACCAAGGTTGTCGGCGGTCGTACCGTGCGCGTTCTGGCATGGTACGACAATGAATGGGGTTTCTCCGTGCGCATGGCCGACGTGGCCGCCGCCATGGGCCGCCTGCTGCATTGATCATGTAACGAGTTCCAAGACACCTCCACGCAGGAAGCGGCGGTCCCCCCGGGGCCGCCGTTTTCCTTTGCGGCTCAGATATCGTTGCGCGGGATGCGCAGCACCTGCCCCGGGAAAATCACGTTCGGGTCGTTCAGGATATGCTGGTTCGCGGCAAAGATCGGCTGAAAATCCCCGGTGCCATATTGGCTTTGCGCAATAGCGGTGAGCGTATCTCCGGGCTGCACCGTAAAAGGCTGCCAACCCGTGTAGCCCGGCAGGATCATCGGGCCAAACAGCACCGGGATGACAACCGATGGCCCGCTTTCATTGCCCGTGTCATCGGCAACGGTCAGAAACAGCCGCGAGAGCTGAAACGCATTGCTGGCGGGAATGTCGAACTGACCCTGAAACTGGCGCAGGCCAAGCGACCCGACCGTAATAAAACCGGTAAACTCGTCATGACCCTCCGAGACCCGGACGGACAATGTTCCCTCGAACGCGGTGGCATTGCCTGAGATCAGAATGGACGCGCCAACAAGGTCAAAGGGTTGGGGTTGTTGAATATCAAGTGTAATGGACATGGTAAAATCACCTTTTGCGTGTTTCACCCCCTTACCCTACGCCCACTTCCGCATCCGCCAAAGCGCCGCGATGGCCCCCTGCCGGAACGGGCGGTTTTGCGCCTTGCCCCGGACTGCGGGCTTTGGCAGGGTCACAGGCACAAGTCGCAGGTGCATATGACCAACCGGATCGCTTTCTTTCTAGGGCTTTTCATCCTGATCCTGATCGGGGCGGATTACATATTCTTTGGCACCGAGCATTTTCTGTTTCTGGCCAAGAAGCTTATGGATCTGATTGAATACATCGCCTTCTGGCGCTGATCTGCGCCGGGTCAGTCCACGCGACACTCGATGCCACAGACGCTTTCGCCACAATAGGGGCGGCAGGCAATGGCTGGATCTTTGAATGAAATATTCTTGGCCGTCTCGACAAGCTGCTCACGACTCACCCCGGGCAATTCGAAACTGACGGACATCGGTCCGGTGACGCCGCCATAGCCTTGCCGAATCTCGCTGAAACGCTCCACCAGATCGGAAATACGCTGAGGCACGGCGACGCAGCTGCAATCGCAACAGCCGTAGTTGCAGCATCCGGCCAGCGCGCTGTTGGCACTCAGCAGAAAGGCAGCGGTCAATACCCATAGTCTCATTCGTTTGGCTCCATCATGGTCCGGGCGGTCAAGAGTGGCACAAACCCCGGCAAAGTCCACACCTTGATCCCGGTTTCCGCCAGGCAGGCGGGGCACCGGTTGACTTTCCTTCGCAAATGTTATTGTTAGCGGTAACAGAAACGCAGGGCGCGGCGAAACGAACCTTTCTGCGCCCGTTCATTTTCCGATGCGAGGGAATATCATGGCTGTGAAAGTCGCCATCAACGGATTTGGCCGGATTGGCCGCAACATCTTGCGCGCGATCATTGAATCGGGCCGCACCGATATCGAAGTGGTCGCGATCAATGATCTGGGCCCGGTCGAAACAAACGCGCATTTGCTGCAATTCGACTCGGTGCATGGCCGATTCCCCGTCGAGGTCACGACCACCGATGACAGCATCGACGTCGGTCGCGGTCCCATCGCCGTTACGGCGATCCGCAACCCCGCTGACTTGCCCTGGTCGGATGTGGATGTGGTGCTGGAATGTACCGGCATCTTTACCTCGAAAGAGGCCTGCCAGGCGCATCTTGAAAACGGCTCCAAGCGGGTCTTGATCTCGGCCCCCGGCAAGGACGCGGACAAGACCATCGTTTTCGGCGTGAACCATGACACGCTGACCGCAGACGACCTGATCGTGTCGAACGCCTCCTGCACCACCAACTGCCTGTCGCCGGTGGCCAAGGTGCTGAATGACGCCGTCGGCATCACCCGCGGCTTCATGACCACCGTGCACAGCTATACCGGCGACCAGCCGACGCTGGATACAATGCACAAGGATCTGTACCGCGCCCGTGCGGCGGCCATGTCGATGATCCCCACCACCACCGGTGCGGCGCGCGCTGTTGGTCTGGTCCTGCCGGAACTCAATGGCAAGCTGGACGGCGTGGCGATCCGCGTTCCCACCCCGAACGTATCGGTCGTGGACCTGACGTTTGAGGCCGGGCGCGACACCACGGCCGAGGAGATCAACGCCGCCATTCACGCCGCCGCGAGCGGCCCGCTCAAAGGCGTGCTGGGCGTGACGGATCGCAAGCTGGTCTCGATGGATTTCAACCACGACCCGCATTCCTCGATCTTTGCCACCGACCAGACCAAGGTCATGGACGGCAACATGTGCCGCATCCTGAGCTGGTATGACAATGAATGGGGTTTCTCCAACCGTATGGCCGACACAGCGGTGGAAATGGGCAAATATCTCTGATCCCACCGCCCCCCTGAACACGAAAAGCCTCGCCTCACCGCGGGGCTTTTTCATTTCAAAACGAGCTCTTGAACGGCGACATGCAGGCAGTGCACCGCTATGCGATATATGCAGGGCGCATCTGCGCAAAGCGCAGTTGTTCTGCGCCGCAGCATGATTATGTTTGAGCTATCAGGACGTCAACGAAGCGCCTGAGAGACAAATGAACGTTTAGCCAGGAAAGGAACACCTGATGTTCGACATGATCACAACCCTGCGCACCCGCCTTGAGAAGCACGCGGCCTATCGCCGGACTGTCAATGAAATCAAGCACATGCCTATCGAAACGGCACTTGATCTGGACATCTATCAGGGCGATGCCGAACGCATCGCGGCACGGGCGGTCTACGGCCGCTGAGCCACATCAAGACACCCGCGTAAGACGTTGAAATAAACAAGCCGCCCTTATCCCGGGCGGCTTTCTGTTTGTCGAACCGACTGCCTCACCCGAACCGGGCGGTCAGTGCCTCTTTCACTGGAGGGGTAACGAATTTCGACACATCCCCGCCCAGACGGGCGATCTCCTTGACCAGTTTTGACGCAATCGCCTGATGCCGCGCCTCGGCCATGAGGAACACGGTTTCAACCGTATCATCCAGCGCCCGGTTCATGCCGACCATCTGAAATTCATACTCGAAATCCGCCACCGCGCGCAGACCGCGGATGATCACGCTTGCGCCCACATCCTTGGCGCAGTCAATGAGCAGGTTTTCGAACGGATGGGCAATGATCTCGGTCCCGGTCTGTTCCGACAGCTTGGCGCATTCCGCCTCGATCATCGCGACGCGCTCTTCGAGCGAGAACAAAGGCCCCTTGTCGCGGTTGATCGCCACGCCAATGACCAGCCGGTCCACCAACAGCGCCGCGCGGCGGATAATGTCGATATGGCCCAAGGTGATGGGGTCGAAAGTGCCGGGATATAGGCCGATGCGCATGGGCGTGCTCTGGGTTTGGTGAGGTCGCGGGTTCGGGCGCCAAGCAACACGAGCCGCCGCAAAAGTGCAACCCGCATATTGCCGCGCCGCAGCGCCGGAGGCTCAATGCCCCATGATCATCCCTTGCAGCGCGTCTTTTTCCATCGCCAGTTCAGACAGGCGCGCCTTGACCACGTCACCCAGTGTGATGAGCCCGATCAGCTTGCCCTCTTCCACCACCGGCATGTGGCGGAACCGCCCTTCGGTCATGCGCGCCAGCACGCTGTCCGCACGCTCGTCGCGGGTGGTGGTTTGCAACTCGGACGTCATGTAATCCGACACTTTGTCAGACAAGCAGGTCGCACCACGCCGCGCCAGTTCCCGCACGATGTCACGCTCAGACAGGATGCCGTCCGCCGTACTGCCATCGGCAGAGATCACCACGGTCCCGATCCTCTTGTCGGCTAGAATGCCCGCTGCCTCTGACACCAGCGTCCCGGGCTTCACCGTGACGACCGTGTCGTCGGCTTTCGATTTCAGGATCTGATGGACCAGCATTTTCGCACTCCTTGCCGTAGCTTATGAGCCCAGCTTTCCCCCAAGACCTGCAACTGTCAAGCAATGCGGAAGTCGCAAGCTGCGTCAATCCAGCGCCTCAAGCCGTGCGACCTCGGCCCGCATGCCCGCCACTAGCGCCGCCGCAAACCGGTTCATCCGGTCCAGTCGCCGGTCATCGGCGTGCCGGACAAGGTAGAAGGACCGTGTCAGCGACACCTCATCGGTCAGGATCTTGCGCAGGCCCGGCGCGGCGGGCAGCGCGAAATCATGCACCACGCCAACCCCGCCCCCCTGCCGCAGCCAGTTGAGCTGAACCGAAACGGAATTGGACGCCAGATCAACCTGTTCCAACCCCATTTCCGAAAGGTAGTCCAATTCGCGGTCAAAGATCATGTCGGAGATATAGCCCACCAGCCGGTGAGTGCTCAGACTATCGAGCCCGGTAATCGGGGCGGCATCCGCCAGATAGGCGTCACTTGCGGCAAGATGCAGGTGGTAATCAGTGATTTTCTGCACGCTGAGCCGTCCGGCACTTGGCGGGCTGACCGAAATGGCCATGTCGGCCTCGCGCTTGGACAGGTTGACGACACGCGGCTGGGCAAGAATCTGGATCTCAAGCTCTGGATTCTCGCGCGCGATAGCGGCGCAGACCTGGGGCAGCAGGAAATTGGCGCAGCCATCGGGCGCACCGATGCGGATTTGCCCAGACAGCCGCCCGGTCTGGCCCGCCAGCGCCTCGGATGCGGCTTGCGTGGCCTGTTCAGTGCGTTCCGCATGGGGCAAAAGCCGCTGCCCCGCCTCGGTGAGCGCATAGCCCTGCGGGGACTTGGCAAAGAGCGGCTGGCCCAATTTTTGTTCAAGCCGCGCCACACGCCGCCCCACCGTGGCCGGATCAATACGCAATGCACGCCCGGCCGCGGACAGGCTTTCATGCCGCGCCACCGCCAGAAAAATGCGGATATCATCCCAGGAGTCCATGACTCATCCTTGCAAAAATGCAAAACCTCTTTGGCAGATTGCCGCTTTATAGAGCGAAATTGCAAGCCTAGGATGGCCTCAACTCAGGAGGAGGACGATTCCATGGACGTGATCAAAAACTTTATCGACGGTGCTTTTGTCGAAAGCGGCTCGACCCGCACCGCAGACGTGATGAACCCCGCCACCGGCGAAGTGCAGGCACAGGTGAAACTGTCGAGCAAGGCCGAGCTGGATGACGCCGTGGCGCGTGCCGCCGAGGCGCAGAAAGCTTGGGGCGCGACCAACCCGCAGCGCCGCGCGCGGGTGATGATGAAGTTCGGCGCGCTGGTCAACGAGCACATGGACGAGCTGGCCGAGCTTGTCAGCCGCGAACATGGCAAGACCCTGCCCGATGCGCGCGGCGATGTGCAGCGCGGGCTTGAAGTGGTCGAGGTCTGCATGGGCGCGCCCGCGATGCTCAAGGGTGAATTCACCGATGATGGCGGCCCGGGTATTGACCTCTATTCCATGCGCCAGCCGCTGGGTGTGGTGGCGGGCATAACGCCCTTCAACTTCCCGGCGATGATCCCGATGTGGAAAATGGCCCCCGCGCTGGCATCCGGCAACGCGATGATCCTCAAACCGTCCGAGCGCGTGCCGTCGACCGCACTGCGTCTGGCCGAACTGCTGCAAGAGGCCGGGCTGCCCGATGGTGTGCTGCAGGTGGTCAACGGTGACAAAGAGGTCGTGGATGCGATCCTTGATAACGAGACCATCGCCGCCGTTGGTTTTGTCGGTTCCACCCCGATTGCCCAGTACATCTATGGCCGCGCCGCCAATAACGGCAAACGCGCGCAATGTTTCGGCGGTGCCAAAAACCACATGCTGATCATGCCTGATGCCGATCTGGACAAGGCCGCCGATGCGCTGGTCGGCGCCGGTTATGGCGCGGCAGGTGAACGCTGCATGGCGATCTCGGTCGCCGTTCCAGTGGGACAGGAAACCGCCGACCGTCTGATCGAAAAGCTGGTGCCGCGGGTCGAGAACCTGAAAGTCGGCCCCTACACCGCCGGTGACGACGTGGATTTCGGTCCGGTGATCACCGCCGCCTCCAAGGCGCGCATCAACGGGCTGATCGACAGTGGCGTGGACCAAGGCGCGAAGCTCGTGGTCGACGGGCGCGGTTTTCAGCTTCAGGGCTATGAAAACGGGTTCTTCTGTGGCCCCTCGCTGTTTGACAACGTGACGCCGGACATGGACATCTACAAAGAGGAAATCTTTGGCCCCGTCCTGAGCCAGGTGCGCATGGAAACCTACGAGGACGCGCTCAACCTTGTCATGGACAATGACTATGGCAACGGCACCGCGATCTTCACCGCCGATGGCGACACCGCGCGCGACTTTGCGCACCGGGTCAATGTGGGCATGGTCGGCATCAACTTCCCGATCCCCGTGCCGCTCAGCTACCACACATTCGGCGGCTGGAAAAAATCCGCCTTTGGCGACCTGAACCAATACGGCCCCGATGCCTTCCGCTTCTACACCAAGACCAAGACCGTGACCGCGCGCTGGTTCTCGGGCATCAAGGAAGGTGGAGAATTCAACTTTAAGGCGATGGACTAACGGCATCTTTCCCTTCATGATAGATGGGCGCCCTTGGGCGCCCATTTTTTATGCGAACCATCCAGACCTGAAAGGCTTCCCCCAAATGACCGTCACCTACGACATCTTCCCCGACCGCGGTTTCATGATCGTCTGGTATGCGGGAAGAATCTCGGTCGACGACAGCATGCGCGTGTTTTCCGACAGCACACGGGACCCGCGCTGGGAACCGGGCATGCCGGTTTTGGTGGATGCCTCGGAAGCCACGGATATCGACATCAATTTCAACCAGATGCTGGGCATGTCGCATCGCAAGCACGCGGTGATCGCTCAGGGGCCGCGCACACGTATCGGATTTTGGGCACCGCATGATCTTGCCTATGGCGTGGCCCGCATGTACGCCTCGCTCAACGAAGGCGATGCCTGCCAGGAAATTGGCGTTTTTCGAGACCGGGACGAGGCCATGGCCTTTCTCGGCATCACCAACTGCGCGAGTTGACCCGCGCCGCTTGGTATTGCGCGACGCGATCCTCTGGGTCATGCTCAACCTGCATTTCCTTGGGAGGTTTCCATGACTGATATTTCCAGACGCAGCGCCCTGGCAGGGCTGGCATCCGCGCCGCTGGCGCTGGGCCTCGCCACACAGGCCCGGGCGGCCACCCATGCCGTGGCCATTCGCGGTTTTGCCTTCATTCCGGACACGCTGAGCGTGGCTGCGGGCGACACGGTGGTGTTCACCAACGAAGACGGCGCGCCCCACACGGCCACCGCCAGGGATGGCAGCTTTGACACGGGTCGGCTTGGCCGTGGCGAAAGCGGTGAGATTACGGTGGGGTCCGCCGGAACCTTCGACTATGTCTGCGCCTTTCACAGCAACATGACGGGCACGATCACCGCAGCATGAAACACCCGGCCACCGCGCGCGCCAGCGCGCGGTCCGAACGGCATCAGGGCACGCTATGAAGACACCGGATTTCACTCTTGGCATCGAAGAGGAATACCTGCTTGTCGATCTCGACACGCTGGCGCTGGTCGAGGTGCCCGATGCGCTGATGGAGGATTGCAAGGCGGCGCTGGCCGATCAGGTCAGCCCGGAATACCTGCAATGCCAGATCGAGGTAGGCACCGGGGTCTGCGCCGATATTGGGGCCGCGCGCGATGACCTGCGCCACCTGCGCGCGACAATCGCCGACTGTGCGGCCAAGTATAACGCCGCGCCGATTGCCGCCTCCTGCCATCCATTTGCCGACTGGAAACAGCAGCACCACACCGACAAGGAGCGCTATAACCAGCTACGTCAGGATCTGGGCGGGGTGGTGCGGCGGATGCTGATCTGCGGGATGCATGTGCATGTCGGGCTGAATGACGATGCGTTGCGCGCAGATCTTCTGGGTCAGATGTCCTATTTCCTGCCGCATCTTCTGGCGCTCTCCACCTCCTCGCCTTTCTGGCAGGGCGAGGATACCGGGCTGGCGTCTTACCGGCTGACGGTGTTCGACAACCTGCCGCGTACCGGGCTGCCGCCCAATATCGACAGCTGGGATGAATATCAGCGCTCGGTCGATGCGTTGGTCGATCTGGGGCTGATCGAGGACAGCACCAAGATCTGGTGGGACCTGCGCCCGTCGCACCGCTTCCCGACGCTGGAAACGCGGATCTGCGATGTGTCCCCCCGGCTGGAGGACACGCTGGCGCTGGCTGCCGTCAATCAATGCCTTTTGCGCATGCTCTGGCGGCTGCGCACCCGAAACCAGCGCTGGCGGCGCTATGACCAGTTCCTGATTTCCGAAAACCGCTGGCGTGCGCAGCGCTACGGGATCGATGAGGGGCTGATCGACTTTGGCCGGGGCGAGATCGTGCCCATGGCAGAACTGATCGAAGAACTGATCGATATTCTGGAGGAAGACGCGGCGGCGCTGAACTGCGCGTCCGAGCTGGACCATGTGCGCACGATCCTGTCGCGCGGCACCTCGTCCACGCGGCAACGGGCGGTGCGCGCGGCCTCCGAGGCGGCAGGTGCCGATCACGAGGCGCAGATGCGCGCGGTGGTGTCCCACCTGATTGAGGAATACCGGGCGGATTTGTGAAGGAAACAGAGCTTTACCCGCCCGTGAAATCCCTGCTGGAATCGCAGGGCTACGCCGTCAAGGCCGAGATCGGGGCGGCGGATGTGGTTGCGGTCCGGGACGGTGATGACCCGGTGATCGTGGAGTTGAAAACCGGGTTTTCCCTGTCGCTTTTCCATCAGGCCGTGGCGCGGCAGGCGATCACCGATTGGGTCTATGTCGCGGTGCCACGCAAGAGCGGCAAACCTTTCCTGCGCGCATTGAAGGAAAACAAGACGCTCTGCCGTCGTCTTGGCCTTGGCCTGATCACCGTGCGGATGAGCGATGGTCACACGGAAATCCATCTCGACCCCGCCCCCTATCAGCCGCGCAAATCCAAACCGCGCAAGACCCGGCTGTTGCGCGAATTCGCCCGGCGCGAGGGCGATCCCAACCTGGGCGGTGCCGCGCGCAACAACCACCTGATCACCGCTTACCGGCAGGACGCGCTGCGCATTGCGGCCTATCTTGAAGAAAACGGCGCCAGCAAAGGCGCGGATGTCGCCCGTGCCACGGGGGTGGCCCGCGCCACCGAGATGATGCGCAGCGATCACTACGGCTGGTTCGAGAATGTGGAACGCGGGGTGTATCAGCTCACTCCCAACGGCGTCAAAGCGCTGGTGTAGGGTGGCCAATTCTGCCCACCGCTCCGGACTGGTGGGCAGAATTGCCCACCCTACGAGACGTCACGCGACGAAATATCGCTTGAAAATTCCCGCCTGTTCCGCGAAAAATTGAACAACCATTCAATTCCATTCGTGAGGGGGAGACGCGCCATGGATTTTGCACTCACCGAAGAACAAACCGCCATCTTCGACATGGCCCATGCCTTTGGGCAGGACAATATCGCGCCCCATGCGCGCGACTGGGAAAAGGCGGGCACCATCCCCAAGGAGCTTTGGCCCCAGGTGGGCGAGCTGGGCTTTGGCGGGCTTTATGTCTCCGAGGAGTCCGGCGGCTCCGGCCTCTCCCGTCTCGACGCGGCGCTGGTCTTCGAGGCGCTGTCCATGGCCTGCCCCTCGGTCGCGGCGTTTCTCTCGATCCACAATATGTGCGTCAAGATGATCGACACCTTTGCCGATGACGCCATGAAAGCTCGCATCCTGCCCGACGCGCTGACGCTGAACAAGGTGCTCTCCTACTGCCTGACCGAGCCCGGCTCCGGATCGGACGCCGCAGCGCTGAAAACCCGCGCCGAGCGCACCAATGAGGGCTACACGCTGAACGGCACCAAGGCGTTCATATCCGGCGGCGGCTATTCCGATGCCTATGTCGTCATGGTCCGCACCGGCGAGGATGGCCCCAAGGGCATTTCCACCGTCTATGTCGAAGACGGCACGGAGGGGCTGAGTTTTGGCGGGCTTGAGGACAAGATGGGCTGGAAATCGCAACCCACCGCGCAGGTGCAATTCGACGATTGCAAAATCCCGGCGGAAAACCTTGTCGGCGAGGAAGGCAAAGGCTTCAAATACGCCATGGCGGGGCTGGATGGCGGGCGGCTCAATATCTCGGCCTGCTCGCTGGGGGCGGCGCAGACCGCGCTGACCATGACCCTGCAATACATGTCCGAGCGCAAAGCCTTCGGCCAGTCGATCGACCAGTTCCAGGCGCTGCAATTCCGGCTGGCGGATATGGAGATCGAGCTACAGGCCGCCCGCACCTTCCTGCGCCAGGCCGCGTGGAAGCTCGACACAGGTGCGCCGGATGCCACGAAATTCTGTGCCATGGCCAAGAAATTCGTCACCGAGGCCGGATCCAAGGTTGTCGATCAATGCCTGCAACTGCACGGTGGCTATGGCTATCTTGCCGATTACGGAATCGAGAAACTGGTGCGCGACCTGCGTGTGCATCAGATCCTTGAAGGCACAAACGAGATCATGCGCCTGATCGTGGCGCGTCACATGCTGGCAAACCGATGAGCGACATTTCCATCCGCAAGACCGGGCGTACCGGTCGCATCACCCTGACCCGCCCCAAGGCGCTTAATGCGCTGAGCTATGACATGTGCATGGAGATCGACGCGGCGCTGAAAGCCTGGGCCGATGACGATGACGTGGCCATGCTGGTGATCGACGCGGAGGGCGAAAAAGCCTTCTGTGCGGGCGGCGACATCCAGGAAATGTATGACACCGGCAAAGCAGGCGATTTCGACTATGGCCGCCGCTTCTGGCGCGACGAGTACCGTATGAACGCCCGCATGTTCGAATTTCCCAAACCGGTGGCAAGCTTCCTGCAAGGGTTCACCATGGGCGGCGGTGTCGGCGTGGGCTGTCACGGTTCGCATCGCGTGGTGGGTGAAAGCGCGCAGATCGCCATGCCGGAATGCGGCATCGGGCTGGTCCCGGATGTGGGCGGGTCGCTGATCCTGTCCCGTGCGCCAGGGCGGTTGGGCGAATACCTCGGGCTGACCGGCGCGCGGATGGGACCGGGCGACGCGGTGCTTGCGGGTTTTGCCGACTACTACATCCCCGAAGCCGACTGGCCCGCGCTGATTACCGCGCTGGAAGAAACCGGCGACTGGAACCGGATTGACAAGGCCGCCTCGACCCCGCCCCCTGCCCCGCTGGAAGAGATTCAGGGGGACATCGACGCCACATTCGGCGGCGAAACCCTGCGCGATATTCTCAACGCGCTGGATGCGTCAGACACAGAATTTGCGAGCAAGGCCAGAAAGATGATAGGGCGCAATTCACCGCTCTCCATGGGCTGCACGGTGCAGATGATCCACCGGCTGCGTGGCCCCGCCGCCACGATCCGCCGCGCGCTTGAGACAGAGTATCGTTTCACTTACCGTGCCATGGAACACGGCGATTTCATCGAAGGCATCCGCGCCGCGATCATAGACAAGGACCGTAACCCGACATGGAGCGATGATCTCTATGATCTCAAGGGGTTGCGGGTGAGCCAGATGCTCATGCCATTGGGCAGGGACGCGCTGACATTCGAGGAGGAGACGTCATGAAGATCGGATTTATCGGACTTGGGAACATGGGTGGGCCGATGGCTGCCAACCTCGCCAAGGCGGGCCATGAGGTCACCGGATTTGACATGGCCGATGTCAACATCGAAGGCGTGACCATGGCCGCAAGCGGTGCCGGGGCGGCCAAGGGCGCCGATGTGGTGATCACCATGCTCCCCAACGGCCAGATCCTGCGCGCCGTGGCGGATGAGGTGATCCCGGTGATGAACGCGGGCGCGGTGCTGCTCGATTGCTCCACCGTGGATGTGGACAGCGCCCGCGCCGTGGCGGAAAAGGCCGAGGCGGCGGGTCTGGGCGCGCTCGACGCGCCGGTCTCGGGCGGCGTCGGGGGAGCTGCGGGCGGCACGCTGACCTTTATGGTGGGTGGTGGCGAAGACGCTTTTGCCAAGGCGAAACCGCTGTTCGAGGTGATGGGACAGAAGGCCGTGCATTGCGGTCCGGCAGGCAACGGGCAAGCTGCCAAGATCTGCAACAACATGATCCTCGGCGTCACCATGATCGCCACCTGCGAAGCCTTTGCGCTGGCCGACAAGCTGGGGCTGGACCGGCAGGCGATGTTCGACGTGGTCTCGACCTCCTCGGGCTATAGCTGGTCGATGAACGCCTATTGCCCTGCGCCCGGTGTTGGCCCGCAATCGCCGTCGGATAACGACTACAAACCCGGTTTTGCCGCCGAGCTGATGCTCAAGGACCTGCGTCTTGCGGCGCAAGCCGCCGAAAGCGCCGATGCGGACACACCGCTGGGCACGGCGGCCCGCGACCTCTATGCGCAATTCGTGGAAAGCGAAGACGGCAACGGCAAGGATTTCTCGGCCATGCTGCCGCGTTTCGAAAAACGCGGTCGTGGTTGACATGAGACGGGGCTAAGATGGGCTGGACCGACGCGGCAGAGGGGCTTCTGGAACTGGACGACGCGGCGCTGGCCAAGCTTGATGCGCTCACGCCCATGGACGCCGCGGCGGGCACGGTGCTGTTCCGCCCGGGCGACAGCGTCAAGGGCTTCGTCATCATGCTGTCGGGACGGGTCGAGGTGTTCCTGACCGGGCCCACCGGACGCGAAATCCTGCTTTACGCCGTGGAGCCGGGGCAAAGCTGCATCCAGTCCACGCTGGGGCTTTTGGGCGGCGAGGAATATTCCGGCGAAGCGGTCACCCGCCGTCCTGCCCGGCTGGTGCTGGTGCCACGCGATGTTTTCCTGTCGCTGATGGACGGCTCGCCCGCGTTTCGCAGCTTTGTCTTTGCCGCCTTTGCGACGCGCATGCAGTCGATGATGCATCTGCTGGAACGGGTCGCGTTCCAGAAGATCGAGAACCGGCTGGCCGAGGCGCTGCTGTCGCGGGCCGAGGACGGATTGTTGACCGCCACCCATGCGGAACTGGCGGTGATGATCGGCACCGCCCGCGAAGTGGTGTCGCGCAGGCTCGATGCCTTTGCCCGGCGCGGGCTGGTGGAATTGCGGCGCGGAACGGTGCGCCTTCGCGATCCTGACACGCTGCGCAGTCTCGCCGCAGAAGATGGTTAACGTCTCTGTGACCTAGTCACAGACCAGATCTCTGCGATGGTCCATATTCGGGGTATAACGCATCTCAGATTCGGAGAGAAACCATGAAAAAGAACGTAGGCACCATCGACCGCGGCATTCGCATTGTCGTGGGTCTGGCCCTGATCGCGGCCTATTTCCTCAACAGCGGCGGCACCTATAGCTGGCTCTACCTGCTGGGCATTGTCCCGCTGGTCACCGGGCTGATCGGCTCCTGCCCGCCTTATGCTCTCTTGGGTATCAATACCTGCAAGACGAAATAAGCCGTCTGACCGGCAAGGGGCCGCCGACGCGCGCGGCCCCCTGTGGAATCACATGACAGAAAGGCGCATGGTCCCGGCCCGTTCGACTGACGAGAAAGGTTTCCCATGCGCCTGATCACATTGCCGCTCATTGCCCTGATGCTGGCCACACCCGCCTGGGCGAGTCCCAAGGGATGCCCCCCGGGTCTGGCCAAGAAGTCACCGCCCTGCGTTCCCCCCGGCCTCGCCAAGAAATCCCGCAATTCCGAAGATCGTGGCTATCGCATTGGAGACATTGTCGAAATCGGTGACTATGTCCTGCTGCGCAATCCCGAACGGTATGGGCTTGATCCGCTTGAAACCTATTACCGGATTGATGATCAGCTCTTTCAGGTTGATCGGGAGACGCGCGAAATCATCGATTTGATCGGCGCCATCGCCGCGATCATCGACTGACTCATTCCGCCGCCACCTTCGCCCCCTTGAGCATCGGACCAAGATAGCGCCCGGTATGGGAGCGCTCGACGCCCGCCACATCCTCGGGCGTGCCCGTGGCCACGATCTCGCCGCCGCCATCGCCGCCTTCCGGACCGATGTCGATGATCCAGTCGGCGGTTTTGATCACGTCGAGGTTATGTTCGATCACCACCACCGTATTGCCGCTTTCGACCAGTTCGTGCAGCACTTCGAGAAGTTTGCGTACGTCCTCGAAATGCAGCCCCGTGGTCGGCTCATCAAGGATATAAAGCGTGCGGCCGGTGGAGCGTTTGGCCAGTTCCTTGGACAGCTTCACGCGCTGTGCTTCGCCCCCCGAAAGCGTCGTCGCCTGCTGGCCCACCTTGATATAACCCAGCCCCACACGCATCAGCGCATCCATCTTGTCACGGATCGACGGCACGGCCTTGAAAAATTCCTGTGCCTCTTCAACCGTCATATCAAGAACGTCGGCGATGCTCTTGCCTTTAAATCGAATTTCCAGAGTCTCTCGGTTATAGCGCGCGCCCTTGCAAGTCTCGCATTCCACATAAACATCGGGCAGGAAATGCATCTCGATCTTGATGACGCCGTCGCCCTGACAGGCCTCGCAGCGCCCGCCTTTGACGTTGAAGCTGAAGCGCCCGGGCTTGTAGCCGCGCGCCTTGGCCTCGGGCAGACCGGCGAACCAGTCTCGGATGGGCGTGAAGGCCCCGGTGTAAGTCGCTGGATTTGAACGCGGAGTCCGTCCGATGGGACGCTGGTCAATGTCGATCACCTTGTCCAGATGCTCCAGCCCCTTGATGGTCTCACAGGGCGCGGGCGTCTGGCGCGCCCCGTTCAGCCGCATGGAGGCGGTTTTGAACAGCGTCTCGATGGTCAGCGTGGATTTGCCGCCGCCCGACACGCCCGTGACACAGACAAACTTGCCCAGAGGGAAATCGGCCGTGACGTTTTTCAGGTTGTTGCCTGTGGCCTTGACCACCTTGACCGTTTTGCCGTTGCCCTTGCGCCTCTCGGACGGCACCGCGATTTCACGCGCGCCGGACAGGTATTGCCCGGTCAGCGATGCGGGATCGGCCGCCACCTGTTCCGGGGTGCCCTGGCTGACGATCTGGCCACCATGCACGCCAGCGCCGGGGCCGATGTCAAAGACGTAGTCCGCCTCGCGCACCGCCTCCTCGTCATGTTCGACGACAATCACCGTATTGCCCTGATCGCGCAGGTTTTTCAGCGTGCCAAGCAGCCGGTCATTATCGCGCTGGTGCAATCCGATCGAAGGCTCGTCCAGCACGTAAAGCACGCCGGTGAGGCCCGAGCCGATCTGCGAGGCCAGCCGGATGCGCTGGCTCTCGCCGCCCGACAGCGTGCCGGCATTGCGCGACAGCGTCAGATATTCCAGCCCCACATTGTTGAGGAAGCCCAGCCGCTCGCGGATCTCCTTCAGGATCGCCCGCGCAATCTCGTTTTTCTGGTTCGTCAGATGCTCCGGCACCGCCTGACACCAGTCATAGGCCTCGCGGATCGACATCTGCACCACCTGCCCCACATGCAGGCCCGCGATCTTCACGGCTAGGGCTTCTTCGCGCAGGCGGTAGCCGCCGCAGGTGCCACAGGACCGGTTGTTCTGGTAGCGCTCGAACTCCTCGCGAATCCAGTTCGAATCCGTCTCGCGATAGCGCCGCTCCATGTTGGGAATCACGCCCTCGAAGGTACGGCTGACCTGATAGACGCGCCCGCCCTCGTCATAGCGGAAATTGATCTCTTCATCGCCCGAACCATAGAGGAACACCTGCTGCACGAATTTTGGCAGGTCCTTCCAGCGGGTGTTCTTGTCGAACTCGTAGTGTTTGGCCAGCGCCTCGATGGTTTGCAGGAAATAGGGCGACTTGCCCTTGCGCCAGGGCGCCAACGCGCCGTCATAGATTTTCAACGTCGCATCCGGCACAACCAGCCGTTCGTCAAAGAACAACTCCACCCCCAGCCCGTCACAATCCGGGCAGGCCCCAAAGGGCGCGTTGAACGAAAACAACCGTGGCTCGATCTCGGGGATGGTGAAGCCGCTGGCAGGACAGGCGAAATTCTCGCTGAAGGTGATGCGTTCAGGCTCGCCTTCTTTGGGCGCGGTTTCCAGAATGGCAATCCCGTCGGCCAGGTCCAGCGCGGTGCGGAACGAATCCGCCAGCCGGGTCTCCAGCCCCTCGCGCACCACGATCCGGTCCACTACCACGTCGATGTCATGGCGGTATTTCTTGTCCAGCGTCGGCGGTTCATCCAGTTCATAGAACGCGCCATCCACCTTGACCCGCTGGAAACCCTGCTTGCGCAGTTCAAGGAATTCCTTGCGATACTCGCCCTTGCGGTCGCGGATGATGGGCGCAAGCAGGTAACCGCGCGTGCCCTCTTCCATCTCCATGACCCGGTCGACCATGTCCTGCACCTGCTGCGCTTCGATGGGCTTGCCGGTGGCCGGGCTGTAGGGCGTGCCCGCGCGCGCAAAAAGCAGACGCAGGTAGTCATAGATTTCCGTCACCGTGCCCACGGTGGAGCGCGGGTTTTTCGATGTGGTCTTCTGTTCGATGGAGATCGCCGGGCTCAGACCCGAGATATGATCCACATCGGGCTTTTCCATCATGTCGAGGAACTGCCGCGCATAGGCCGACAGGCTTTCCACATAGCGGCGCTGCCCCTCGGCATAGATCGTATCAAAGGCGAGGCTCGACTTGCCCGACCCGGACAGACCTGTGATCACCACAAGCTGATCACGCGGAATATCCACGTCGATCCCCTTGAGATTGTGTTCGCGCGCGCCGCGCACTTCGATATGCTTCAACTCGGCCATGATACCCCCGGTACGGAACGGTTAAGACATAGTTGAAAGCCCCGGCATCGCCAATCAAAAAATGAGAACACAGGGTGAACATGCAGCGAGTCCGGTATTCCACCGTTGAACTCATTGGCAGAATTTCTACGCTGGTGGCCAAAGTTTTTCCCTGAGAGGATTTAAGCCATGTTTCGCACATTCCTGATGCTTTGCGCGCTCTGCGCACCGGGTCTGGCCGCCGCGCAAGAAGCCCCGCGCACCATCCTGGTCATGGATGCCTCCGGCTCCATGTGGGGCCAGATCGACGGCGTGGCCAAGATCACCATCGCACAACAGGTGATGGACGACCTACTCGCGACTCTGCCCGACGGCCAGGAGCTTGGCCTCGCTGCCTATGGCCACCGGACCAGAGGGGACTGCGCGGATATCGAAACGCTGGTGGTGCCGGGCACAGGCACACGCGACGCCATTTCGCGCGCCGTGAACGGGATCAAGCCACGCGGCAAGACACCTATGACAGATGCGGTGATCGCCGCCGCCGAGGCGCTGCGCTATACCGAAGAAGCGGCGACCGTGATCCTTGTCTCGGATGGGATCGAGACCTGCAACCCAGATCCCTGCGCCGCCGCCCGCGTGCTGGAGGAGTCCGGCGTGAATTTCACCACGCATGTGGTTGGATTTGACGTGAGCGACCCCGAAGCGCTGGCGCAAATGCAATGCCTTGCCGAAGAAACCGGTGGCCGGTTCCTCACCGCCGACAATGCCAGCGAGTTGGGGGATGCTCTCGAAGAGGTCGCCGCCGCGCCGGAACCTGTGGCTGTCACGGTAACCTTTATCGCCACCGAGGGCGAAGGCGGGCCGCGCGTCACTACGGATCTCATGTGGTCGCTGTCAGACGGCGACACCGTGCTGATGGATTTTGAACGCGGGGCATCTGTCTCTGCTGATCTGATGCCAGGGACCTACCTCGTCTCGGCCCTGCGCCCCGAGGATGAAGCCAGCGCCGAAGCGGAAATCTCCGTGGGTGACGCCAACGAGACCGTGACGCTGGTGCTGCCCGCGCTCCTGCCCGCCGCATCGGTGAGCGGTCCGGCAGAGGCCGAGGCGGGAGCCACAATCCCGATCGATTGGGACGGACCCGACGCGCATCGCGATTACATCGCCGTGTCGAAACCCGGCGACAATGGCTATGAGAATTACGCCTATACCTCCAAGGGCGACCCAGCCCAGCTTCTCATGCCCGCCGAGCCTGGCGATTACGAGCTGCGCTATGTGCTGAACGAAGGCCGCAAGGTACTGGCCGCGCAGCCCATCACCGTGACGGCGACACAGGCCACGCTTGAGGCCACGGACAGCGCGCCCGCGGGGGCCACGATCCCGGTTACATGGGACGGGCCGGATTACCACCGGGACTATATTTCGGTCGCGCGCCCCGGGGACCGAGGCTATGTCAACTATGCCTACACCTCCAAGGGCACACCCGCGCAACTGGTCCTGCCGCCGGAGCCGGGGACCTACGAACTGCGCTATGTGATGAGCCAGGACAAGACCGTACTGACGACCCGGATGATCGAGGTGACAGCCGTCGAGGCAACGCTGGACGCTCCGGCCCAGGCCAATGCGGGCGAACCGCTTACCGTGGGCTGGACCGGTCCGGATTATCACCGGGATTACATCGCCGTGGCACGCCCGGCGGACCGGGGCTATGAAGCCTATACCTATACCAACCTTGGCACGCCGCTGGCACTCAAGATGCCGCTGGAACCCGGTGCATACGAATTGCGCTACGTCATGAGCCAGAACAAGACCGTGCTGGCGGTACAACCCATCGAAGTGGTGGATGTGCAGGCCAGTCTCGATGTGCCGGCCACTGCGCCCGCCGGATCGAATATCGCCGTGCATTGGGACGGGCCGGGCTATGACCGCGACTATATCTCTGTCGCGCGGCCATCTGATCCGAAATATTCCGGTTACACCTATACGAACAAGGGCAATCCGCTGATCCTGCGGATGCCGGTCGAGCCTGGAGACTACGAAATCCGCTACATCGCCAATGCCAATGGCACGGCCATCCTCGGGCGGGAACCGATCACCCTGACCGAGGTCACTGCCACGCTGGACGCGCGCGAGACCGGTCGCGCGGGCGGCACGCTGGCGGTGCATTGGGACGGGCCGGATTTCAAGGGCGACTATATCGGCCTGTCCCGGGCCGGATCCTCGGACAGCGAATACGAGAGCTATCGCTACACGTCCGAGGACAGCCCGCTGGTGGTCGAGCTGCCGGAGGTGCCGGGCGACTATGAGCTGCGCTATTATATCGGTCAGGACCGCAAGGTGATCGCGCGCTTGGCGGTGAGCGTGGAATAGACGCGGATCGGACCGGCGCTGAGGCCCGGCCCATGACAGGACAGACGCGCTGATGGATATGCACGTAACCTTCCTCATGCTGGGCGCGATCTTTGCCACGGGTCTTGCCGCCGACCTCGTGGCGCGCAAGACACCGATCCCGCGGGTCACGCTGCTGCTTGTGCTGGGGGTCATCGCGGGCGGCGCGGGGTTTGACCTTTTGCCCCGCCCCGAGGATGCGCTGCAGGAATTCCTGTCAGTTACGGCGCTGACCATGGTGGCCTTTCTGCTGGGCTCGGCCCTCTCGGCCCGGACCCTGCGCGAACGCGGTCGCGCGATCCTCTGGCTGTCGCTGAGCATCGTGCTGGGCACGCTGGCGTTGGTGGCGCTCGGTCTCTGGCTGGTCGGGCTGCCGCCGGGGCTTGCGCTGATCATGGGGGCGATTGCCACCGCCACGGCCCCCGCCGCGACGCAGGACGTGGTGGCACAATCCGGCGTCGACAACAGTTTCACCCGCACCCTGTCGGGCATCGTGGCCATCGACGATGCCTGGGGGCTGGTGGTGTTTTCCATGGTCCTGCTGGTCGTGCAGCAAACCACCGGAAGCGCCCATGGTGCAGCGCTGCTGGGACATCTGGCCTATGACCTCGCCGGAGCAACGGCGCTGGGGCTTGCTGTCGGGCTGCCCGGGGCGTGGCTGACCGGGCGGTTGCGCGACGGGGACCCGATCCAGATCGAAGCGCTGGCGCTGGTTTTTCTGCTGGCAGGCGGTGCGCTTTATCTTGGCCTGAGCTACCTGATCGCGGGCATGGTGGCGGGCGCGGTGCTGGTTAACTGGGCCACCCATCACGACCGCGCCTTTCACGAGATCGAGCATATCCGCTGGCCGTTTCTGGTGCTGTTTTTCGTGCTGGCCGGTGCGGCGCTGGAGCTTGAGGCGCTGGCTTCGCTGGGACTGGCAGGCGGCGTCTATGTGGTGCTTCGGGTGCTGGCACGGCTTCTTGGGGGCTGGCTGGGGGCGCTGGCCGGGCAGACAGCTGCGCATGAGCGTCCGCTCTACGGTCCGGCCCTGCTGCCGCAGGCAGGCGTTGCGGTGGGCATGGCGCTGATCGCGGCGCAGACCTTCCCCGAATGGCGCGACACGATCATGGCGCTGACCATTGGCACGACAGTGTTCTTTGAACTCATCGGCCCGCCCGCCGCACTCTGGGCGATCAAACGCAGCGCAGTTTGACCGATTTCTTCAAAAGAAATCGGTGCGAAATCTTTTGAAGATTTCGGCACCATTCCAAAGAAAAACGGCGCGCCCGGTGGGGCACGCCGTTTCAGAATCTGATCAACAGGTCGCTTATGCGGACGCTTCGTTGATGAATTTGGTCGCGTCGCCAAAGGTCTGGATGGTTTCGGCCGCGTCGTCCGGGATCTCGATGCCGAACTCTTCTTCGAACGCCATAACCAGCTCGACAGTGTCAAGGCTGTCTGCGCCGAGGTCGTCGATGAAGGAAGCGTTTTCAACGACTTTCTCTTCTTCCACGCCCAGGTGTTCCACAACGATCTTTTTCACGCGCTCTGCGACGTCGCTCATATCTGTATTCCTCATCGTCTTGGGCCTTCGGCCCTGTTGTGCCCGCGCCCCTGAAGGGTCGAACTGAATTTGCCCCTCCCGAGGCAGCGATTGGCCAGTGGCCCAAACTTGTCCACGCATGGCGGCAAGAACCCCGACCGGCTGTGCCGCTCCCGGAAATTCCCCGCGCCTATAGCACATGAAACGCCATTGGCAAACGCTTTCCGGCTGCGGAATGGTCGCGGCTTACAACATGGCCATGCCGCCATTGACGTGCAAGGTTGCGCCGGTCACATAGCCCGCCTCAGGGCTGGCCAGATAAAGCACCGCCGCCGCGATTTCCTCGGGCGTGCCCATGCGGGCGGCCGGGATCTGCACGTTGATCTTTTCCTTCTGATCATCGGTCAGCTTGTCGGTCATGGCGGTGGCGATGAACCCCGGTGCCACGGCGTTCACGGTGATTCCCCGGCTTGCCACCTCATAGGCCAGCGATTTGCCCATGCCGATCATGCCCGCCTTGGCGGCGGCATAGTTGGCCTGCCCCGGGTTGCCGGTCGCGCCCACGATGGAGCTGATATTCACGATCCGCCCCCAGCGGGATTTCATCATGCCGCGCATCACGCCCTTGCAAAGCTTCATCGAGGCGGTGAGGTTCACGTTCAGAACCGATTGCCATTCCTCATCCGACATCCGCATGAAGAGGTTGTCACGGGTGATCCCGGCATTGTTGACGAGAATATCCACCGCGCCCATCGCCTCGATCGCCTGTTTCGGCAGCGCGTCCACCGCATCCATGTCCGAGAGGTTGCAGGGCAGCACATGGGCGCGCTCGCCCAGCTCTGCCGCCAGTTCCTGAAGCGGTGCCTCGCGCGTGCCGCTCAGCCCCACGGTGGCCCCCGCCGCGTGCAGCGCCCTGGCGATCTCGCCGCCGATACCGCCCGACGCGCCGGTGATCAGCGCGCATTTTCCTGTCAGATCAAACATGTCTGCCCCATTGATAGTGAAAAATCTCGTATCTCGGTCCCAAGCGCCACGAGTAAGGATGACCTCAGCCGACCGCCTCTTTTGCCGCGACCACATCCTCGGGCGTGCCCACATTGCGGGTCGCCACAGCGCGGTCGATCCGGCGCACCATGCCGCACAGCGCCTTGCCCGCGCCGATCTCCCAGATCTCGGTCACACCATGGCGCGCCATCCATTCGACGCTTTCGCGCCAGCGTACCGCGCCGGTCACCTGATTGACCAGAAGCGAGCGGATCGTCGCCGGATCGTCCACCGCCTCGGCAGCGACATTGGCCACCAGCGGCACCTTGGGCGCGTTGATCTCCACATGGTCGAGCGCCTCGGCCATCACGCGGGCCGCGGGCTCCATCAGCATGCAGTGGAACGGCGCGCTCACCGGCAGCATGACGGCGCGTTTGGCCCCGGCCTCCTTGGCCAGGTCAACGGCGCGCTCAACAGCGCCCTTGTGGCCGGACACGACAACCTGCGCCGGGTCATTGTCATTGGCGGCAGTGCAGATCTCGCCCTGCGCCGCGTCATGGGCCACTTTGCGCGCCGCGGCCAGATCCAGCCCCAGAAGCGCCGCCATCGCGCCCTCGCCCACCGGCACCGCGTCCTGCATGGCCTGACCGCGGGTGCGCAACAGCCGCGCGCAATCGGCAATGCTCAGCGATCCGGCGGCAGCGAGCGCAGAATATTCGCCCAGCGAATGCCCGGCCACATATTGCGCCATATCCACGGTGATGCCCTCGGCCTCGAGCGCGCGCATGGCCGCCAAAGAGGTTGCCATCAGCGCAGGCTGCGCATTGCGGGTCATGGTCAACTCTGCCGCATCGCCCTCCCAGATCAGGTCGCTCAGCTTTTCGCCCAGAGCGTCGTCCACCTCATCAAAAACGGCCCTCGCCGCAGGATAGGCGTCGGCCAGCGCCTTGCCCATGCCGATCGCCTGTGCGCCCTGCCCCGGAAATACGAATGCTCGCCCCATTGTTGTCCCCTTATCAACAGCTTTTGTCGCGTTGGCATATGGATACGCGTCCAGCCCGGTTCCTGCAATGACCAGACGCAAAAACAAACCCCGCTGGCCGGAAAGCCAACGGGGTCAGGCGCGGGAACCGTGAGACCGGTATCAGGTCGGAGCGTGCGGCGTCCGGGCAGCAAACAGAAGGTGCAGGCCCGTCACGCCTAGGAAGAAGGAGGCGCAGAGTTTCATCAGCATGATCTCGGCGATATTGCTGGCCCCCGGTGCGATCCAGATGCCAAGCGCCGAAGCCAGCAGCGCAACGGCGATCAGACGCGTGAAACCGCGCACCAAGGTCGCAACCGAGATCTCGCGCGTCGGCGGAACCATTTGCGCCGAAGAACCTTTGACGTGCATGTAGTTGTCTGTTGCGGCCATGTGTCTGTCTCCCATCATTCAAGCTTTTCCCTTTGATCGCCGTGAAATCGGGCGCGAATGCGGCGCAAACGCGGTCATGCCGGGAAAACTCCGGGCCAATCCGGGGGCAGGCCCATGGTGACATCACCAAAGTTCCGAAATCTTCGAAAGATTTCGGTCCGATTTCATTGAATGAGATCGTGACCACACCAGCGGTACACTTGGCCACCCCCCCTTGCCATTCGCCCATTTCACTGTATACGGGGCGCTCCTTTCGCAAGACGATACTGAACCGCGCAGTCTCTCGTGGGTCCGGGGCGAAAGGTGTAACCGGCCCTTTGAAATGCGCCTTGATATAAATGGAGTGCACATGCCCCTTTATGAGCATGTCTTTATCTCGCGCCAGGATCTGTCCGGCGCGCAGGCCGAAAGCCTGGTTGAACATTTCAGCACCGTTCTCGCGGACAATGGCGGCAAGGTCGTCGAAAGCGAGTACTGGGGCGTGAAGACCATGGCCTACAAGATCAACAAGAACCGCAAGGGCCACTATGCCTTCCTGCGCACCGACGCACCGTCGGAAGCCGTGCAGGAAATGGAACGCCTGATGCGTCTGCATGATGACGTAATGCGTATTCTGACCATCAAGGTCGACGAGCATGCCGAAGGTCCTTCGGTCCAGATGCAGAAACGTGACGAACGCGACACCCGTCGCGAACGCCGCTAAGAGACAGGAGCGCTAAACCATGGCCGCAAAACCGTTTTTCCGCCGTCGTAAAGTGTGCCCCTTCTCTGGTGAGAATGCACCCAAGATCGACTACAAGGACACCCGTCTGCTGCAACGCTACATCTCTGAGCGTGGCAAGATCGTGCCCTCCCGCATCACCGCAGTCTCCGCCAAGAAACAGCGTGAACTGGCCCGTGCCATCAAACGCGCCCGTTTCCTGGCCCTGCTGCCCTACGCTGTGAAGTAAGGAGAGACTGACATGCAAGTTATCCTTCTCGAACGTGTTGCCAAGCTTGGCCAGATGGGTGACGTCGTCGACGTCAAGCCCGGCTTTGCCCGCAACTACCTGCTGCTTCAGGGCAAGGCGCTGACCGCATCGAAAGAGAATATCGCCTCTTTTGAAGCCCAGAAAGCCCAGCTCGAAGCGCGCAACCTTGAGACCAAGAAAGAGGCCGAAGATCTGGCCGGTCGTCTCGATGGTCAGCAGTTCATCGTGATTCGCTCCGCCTCGGACGGCGGCAACCTCTACGGCTCTGTCACCACCCGTGACGCCGCTGATGTGGCCACCGAAGAAGGCTTCTCGCTGGATCGCAAACAGGTCATCATCCGCAGCCCGATCAAGACGCTCGGCCTGCACGACGTCGAGGTGCACCTGCACCCCGAGGTGATGGTCACCATGACGCTGAACGTGGCCCGTTCGCCCGAGGAAGCCGAGCTGCAAGCCTCTGGCAAGACCATTCAGGACGCTGCCGCCGAAGAAGAAGCCGCCGCCGATTATGAAATCGCCGAGCTGTTCGAAGACATCGGTTCCGCCGCGTCGGAAGACGAGGATCTGGCCGAAGTTGTCGAAGACGTGCTGCCCGAGGGCGACGACGAGGACTGATCTCGCCCGCAATATCTATTCAAGACGCCGCGCAGAGCAATCTGCGCGGCTTTTTCTTTGCCTGTCGGGAATGCCCGTTTACCCTACCCGACATGGGACATGACACAATCGACGCGTATCACGCGGCACAGGCCGCGTCCGACCGCGCGATCTGCGATCGCCTGCGCCTTGGCATCGATCGCGGGCTGCCCGAGGCCGGGGCGAAGATCTGGCACGCGCATCCGGTCTGGTTTCTGGATGGCAATCCGATTGTCGGCTATGGCAAGCTGAAATCCTGTATGCGTCTCATGTTCTGGAGCGGCCAAAGCTTTGACGCGCCGGGGCTGAAATCCACGGGCAAGTTCAAGGCCGCCGAGACGCGCTACACCGATGCGGCACAGATCGACGATGCTGCGCTCGCCGCGTGGCTGGCGGATGCGCGTGATATCCAGTGGGATTACAAGAATATCGTCAAACGCAAAGGACGGCTGGAGCGGTTGTGCTGAGGCGGATCACTTTGTGGTCGACGGGTTTCACCCGCGTCGGCTAGGCTGACCGAATTGCCAGACAGGAGCGATTTTCATGGCCGATCCTTTTCAAAATGTGGATGCCGCAGGCCCCGAATTTATCAAGGCCTTTGCCGACGCGATGGATGTCCGGCAGTCGGACCCGACGATGGAGCGCATCGTCGCGGCCTATCTCGGGCGGCTTGAGTTTCCGCCTGACAGCCTGACCGTGGAAATCGGCGCAGGCGCGGGTGCCGTGTCGCGCCGCATCGCCGCCCATGCCGCCCCGGCGCAGGTCACGGGGTTTGAACCCTCTGAGGGTTTTGTGGCCGAGGCGCGGGCGCGGGCCGCAGATCACGCAAACCTGAGCTTTGAGCAGGCCGATGGCACCGCGCTTCCGCTGGAGGATGGCGCAGCACAGAATGTCATCCTGCACACCGTGCTCACACATGTGACCGATCCGGGTGCTCTTTTGACCGAGGCCGCGCGCATCCTGCGCCCCGGTGGCAGGCTGGTGGTGGGCGATGTGGATTTCTCCAAGGCCACCTTTGCCAATGCCCCGAATGACCCGCTGGATGTCTGCGCGCGCGAATTTGCCCGCTCTTACGTGACCGACGCGCATCTTGTGGGTAAGCTGCGCAGCCTGATCGCCGCGACAGGTCTGGAGCTGGAGCATTTCGGCATGGACAGCCGCGTGGTCACAACCCCGGACCAGATGCGCCCCTGGGTCGAGTTTACGACGCGGGACATGGTCACAGCGGGGTTGATCGGCGAAGACATGGCCCGCGCGCTGATGGCAGAGCATGACCGGCGGGCGGAAGCGGGCACGCTTTATGGCTATCAGGCCTTTGCCACGGCTGTGGCGCGCAAGACCTGACGGCAGACCCTGCGAATGATCACGGGTCCCCGGCCACTTCCCGGGCGACAACCCGCGTATAGAGATGCCAGGTGGTGTGGCCCAGGATCGGCAGGGTGAAGATCAGCCCCAGAAAGGCAGGCACCAGTGACAGCACCATGGTGACCGAGATAATCGCCGCCCATGTGAGCATGACAGCTGGGTTTTCCCGGACCACCTGAACCGAGGTCAGCATGGCCGTGACAAAATCGATATCACGGTCCAGCAGCAGCGGCATAGCCACAACGGTCACCGAAAACAGCACCGCCGACAAAAGCGCCCCTGCACATGTGCCGACGGCCAGAAAGGTCCAGCCCGCAGGCGTGAAAAAGACGATGTTCAGGAAGCCCCAGAAATCCGAAAAAGACGCGTCCTGAAGGATGATGGCCAGCCAGAGCCGTACCTGGTAACTCCACACCCAGAAAATGAACAGGGTGACAAAGGCCATCCAGCCCATTTCGCGCTTGCGCTGATGGGCCATGACGGTAAGAACATCCATCCATCCGAAAGCCTCGCCCTTTTGCCTGCGACGGGACATCTCGTAGAGACCGGCGGCGGCGAACGGCGCGACCAGAGGAAAGCCGATGGCGGCCGGAATGACCATCCAGATCTTGCCCAATCCGACCAGCGCCCAGACGAACAGCATGCCAAAGACCGCATAGAACAGCCCGAAAAAGCCGCTCATGACAGGGCGTGCGAGAAAGTCGGCAAACCCGGCTTTCAGCGATGCCTTGATATCGTCCACCGTGACGCTGTTGACCCGTGGCGCGCTGCGCGGATGTGCCCCTTCTGTGCTGGATGACATGACAGTTTCCCCCATTCGGGGCGTACCAGTATTTGTCCCGGCGACAAAACCGGCATCGCCCGCCGATACCAAGGGTGCCTCAGGACCCGCAAATGGGCAAGACCCGGGCGCAAGAACACCCCGGACACGAAAAAGGCCGCCCCGAGCGGAGCGGCCCTCTCAATCCAATGAGCGATGACGTTACTCTTCGTCGAGCTCTTCGACGGCTTTCTGCAGCTCTTCCTTGGAGACCTCTTTCTCGGTTACCTCGGCCAGCTCCATGATGTAGTCGACAACCTTGTCTTCAAAGATCGGGGCGCGCAGTTGCTGCTGCATCTGGGCGTTTTGCTGCACGAATTCAAAGAACTGGCGCTCCTGACCCGGGTACTGACGGGCCTGGTTCATGATCGCCTGTGTCATCTCGGCGTCAGAGACCTGTACCTCGGCCTTCTGGCCCAGTTCGGCCAGCAGCAGGCCCAGACGCACGCGGCGCTCGGCCAGTTTGTTGTGCTCGTCGGTGGGTTCGATCTCGCCGTGGTCATGCCCCTGCACTTCGGGGTTTTCCTCGTGCCACAGCTGATGCGCGATCTGCTTGGCCTCGGCCTCCACCAGCGACGGCGGCAGGTCAAAGGACACGATCTCGTCCAGCTGGTCGAGCAGCGCGCGCTTGGTCACGGCACGCGACGCGCCGACATATTCCGCTTCCAGACGTTCCTTGATTTGCTCTTTCAGGGCATCAAGGCTCTCGGCACCGAATTTACCGGCCAGTTCGTCATTGATCTCGGCGGCCACCGGTTCCTTCACCTCTTTGATGGTGCAGGAGAACACGGCCTCTTTGCCGGCCAGATGCTCGGCCTGATACTCTTCGGGGAAGGAGACGGTGACGTCTTTTTCTTCCTCGGCCTTCACGCCCACCAGTTGCTCTTCGAAACCGGGGATGAAGGAGTTGGAGCCCAGCACCAGCGGGTAATCCTCGGCAGAGCCACCCTCGAACGCTTCGCCATCCACCTTGCCGACGAAATCCATCACGACCTGATCGCCGTCTTTCGCCTTGGAGCCTTTGCGGCGCGATTTGAAGTCCTGCGCGGTCTCGGCCAGGTTGGCCAGCGCTTCGTTCACTTCGTCGTCACCGGCCTTGGCGACCATCTTCTCAAGCTTGAGCGATTTCAGGTCCACTTCGGGGATCTCGGGCAGCGCCTCATAGGACATCTCGACATTCACGTCGTCGCCTTCTTTCCAGTCCTCGTTGGTCATCTTGACCTCGGGCTGGAGCGCGGGGCGGTCGCCGCTGTCCTCGAAATGCTTGTTCATCGCACCGTCGATGCTTTCCTGCATCGCTTCGCCCAGCAGACGCTGACCGAATTGCTTCTTCAGCAGCGGCATCGGGACCTTGCCCTTGCGAAAGCCCTTCATCTCGATCTCGGGCTGTGCTTCGGCCAGCTTTTCGTTGACCTTTTCGTCCAGCTCGGCCGCGGTGACGGTGATCGCGTAGCCGCGCTTCAGTCCTTCGTTCAGGGTCTCGGTGACCTGCATGTTCTCTCGTCCTTCATGGTGGTTCGCGCAACCGCGCCGCAACAGGGCCGCAGCCGGGTGGGAAAATCTCGCCGTGTAATATTGGTCAGGCGGGCGCTGTGCAAGCGTGAATCCGGGGTGAATCCGGCCTCATTGCCCGGTTTCAAAGCAGAAGGCGCGCTCTGGTGTGCCGACACAGCGCGGATTGGTGTCAAAAGCTCCCTCTCCCAGCGCTGGTGCGACGGTGGCAACGGCACCATTCAACGAAATGGTCGGCGTGTCCTGGCCGCGCCGCTCCCTGCCTGTTACACGGATCGCTTCGCCTGCAACATTGGCTTCCCAAATGTAGCTGCGTGTCGCATCGCCGTAAAAGACCTGCTGAAAGGAGACGGTACACGGCTCTTTCGCCGTCACTGTCCCACCAGCGAGAAGCGTGCAGGTTGTCTGCATGGTCGCGCTTGCCTCGGGGAAGGTGACGTCAGCGGTGAGCGCGTCACGCCCGTTCATGATGGCGGCAAGTTCCCTCAGCGGGACTTGCGGTGGATAGAACTTCCACGCCTCGGCCTGAGCAGAAAAGGATGTCTGCCCTCCGCCCCAGTCGTCAATGAGCGCGCGGCCCCACAATTCGTTCTCTTCGGTGCGCCCCAGTTCGCCGGAACAGGTATAGCCCCCTTCATCGAAAATCCCCATCTCGAAGCGAACGGTCCGGCCCTCTTCCTCGAACCTGTTCCACGTCCGGTCCATGCCGGTATATATCCGGTAGAAGTCGGGCACGGTGCTTGACCGCCCGACAGTGGGCAACGACAGCGCGGCACCGGGTCGCCGGGCCATGTCACACAGTTGGCCAACCCGATCCCGGGTCAAGCCCTGCGGCACCGGCAGGCCCACCAGATCAACGCCATAGGCCTGGGCCGCGCCAACTGTATCAAGATACCCCAGCACCTCAGGCGGGACCGACAACATCTGGTCAATCAGCTTGGGCGACAATTCCAGCGTGTCAGCGCGCGACATAAGCTGCGAGATCGCCTGCACGGCCAACCGAAACGCCTTGTCCACCGACTCCTTGGAATAGTCCCCGCTGGGCACATCGAGGCTCGGTGCATGAAAGGCGAGTTCCCCGCCAACATGCAGGTTGCGGGCCGGAAAATTGCCATGCTGGCCTTCGCTGGATTGCCCGGCCAGGAAAAGCACGGCACAGGCGCTGTGGCATTTATCGCCAGCGGCCACCATCGTCGCCATGTTGCGCAGGATGAAGGTGCCCTCCTCTTCGCTGTAGCCCTCCTTGATATAAAGCGCCATGCGCACCGCCTCGGCCAATGATCCGCCGGGGCTGTCGAGACAGATCATCGGGTGGGGACCACTGTTGACGGACTGCGCCCCGCCAACCACTGGCAGGCCAAGCGGTGTGACCTCGTCGCGCACAAATGCCTTGAACCGGTCCAGATCCCCAGTTTCGATTGGCCCGGATATCTTGACCGCGCAACGGTGCGGGTTTTCCTGCAAAACCGTGAACTCGGCGGCTTCTGCCGCCGCGCCCGATACAGCCATGCAAAGTGCAGCAATCGCGGTCCGAACCATTCTGTAATCTCACTGTTGATACGTTTCCCCTGTTTTGGCGCGGACCTACGCCGGGGTCAAACCGGTTGACCGGACACGGCAAACCGCGCCGGTGGCCGCGCCCCTTGGCTTGACAATCCTGCGTTGCGCCAACACATTCAGCCGTCCGAATAATAGATATGTGCCCATGCCCCAGGACCCTTTGCGCGACAGACTTCAATCCCTCATCGAAGCCCAGGGGCGCAAACCCGCGGAACTGGGCGCGGCGATTGGCATCGACGAAAGCGCGCTCACCGGCTTTCTCGATGGCAGCACCCCCGAGGGGCCCTCCTTTGCGACCATGTCGCGCCTTGCGCGGGAATTGGGCGTGAGCCTGTCCTATTTCGATGAACAGGAAGGCGATTTCGAAATCGCCAGCGCCCGCGACATTGACCAGCAGGCCTCGCGCCTGTTGACTGATGTATTCCGCACCGCGCGGGCCAAGATGCTGGCACAGGGCAGCCGCCCGACCATGGACTGCATCGTCGCCTGGTGGCAGGAGACTGGTGGCAAGCTGGAAAACTGCGAGACGCTCCTGCCCTATGTCGATCTGGTGTCGGCCTCGGGTCAAGATGGCGCGCCGGAAGTCACCCATATCGGGCCGCTTGGCTTGTCAGCGGAGACGCTGAAATCCAACGACGCGTCCAAGCTTCAAACGTTCATCGAAAAGCTCAACGATGCGGACATGAACGAGTTGCGCACAACCATCGCAACCGTGAGCAGGATCGGCGTCGGCATGGTCACGCCGCAATCCCGGATCGTTCCGGCCACGCGTATCTCGGATTCGTTCCGGGTGGATTTCGTGCGCCTTATGTTGCCCGTCACGGATAAAAAGGGCGCGCCCTACGTGCTGAATTTTTCGACCTTGCTCAGCGTGTCGTCACCCAGGAAATATTCCGGCGACCGGGTGTAGAACCGCGCCGCGTGGCACAGATCGCAGGCGGGCAAGGCGACCAGGTACTCATTCGACGTCCGCCCCGGCACCTCGCTCAGCCAGGTCTGCGCCCCCGGCACCTGTACCGTGTAGCCATAAAGGCTGGCCAGCCCGCGTTCGACATCGGGCTTGCGGATAAAGGCGTATTGCCAGTCCGTGCGCCAATGGATCTGGCAATAGCAGAACAGCAGATGGGTAAAGAGACTGTAGAGGTTCCGTGACCCGCGCGCCTCGGGGTGGAAAAAGAACTCTCCCAGATAGGCAACGCGCCCCCGGATGCTTGTAACGGCCGCAGGCGCATGACGTTCAGAGATGGAGTCCATCGGGATGCTGTACATGCGCGCATAGGACCGCAGCCAGAACGCGCTCAGGCTTTCCGAACCGAGCCGATCCAATCGTGCCGCCACACCCGCGATGTCCCGGCCATCCTTCTGCAGGAACAGCCAAAAGGCTTCTTCCTTGGACAGATCGTGAAATTCGGTGGACAACATGGGGGTAAACCCGTGTTTCTGCATGGCCCGCATACGCGCCTGGCCACTATCCAGATCTGTTGTCGGCTCAACGGAAATACCGCGCTCGGTCAACCCGCGTTCGCACAGGGAAAAGAACCGGGCCACGTGGAAATCTTCTGTGCCAAACATGTTTTGCCCCTGAAACGACCTTCGTCCGCGATCACGACAGGGCGGTTCCGACAGGGTTGAACACAACCCACAAGTCTCAACTCCGCACTGTCTCAGCCATGTTCGTTAAGATGATCAGGGGATTTTGGCCAGCCGAAGCCGCAAAAACGTTAACCTTCGGGTCATTCTTGTCTCACGCAGGGCCATGATGACCGGGCAGCCGCAGCTGTGCCGAGGTCTTTGACGCGGGTGAGAGTTCAAACCTCGAACCGGATCGGCCTCAAGTCGCCCAAGGCGGTAGACCAATCCGAAGTGGTGCGGGTGGAGGGACTTGAACCCCCACGCCTTGCGGCGCCAGAACCTAAATCTGGTGCGTCTACCAATTTCGCCACACCCGCATCCGACGCAGGGCATACCTACGTGACGGGGCATTTAGCAAAGCTTTTCGGGCGATGCGAGAGGAAAGCCGCAGGAAAATGCCCCGCCGCGTCACAAAAAAGCCGCGACATTTACCGGCTGTTGTCCTATTCTTGCGAAAAAACCGAGGCAGGAACAAACAGGTACGCCCATGAAACCGAAAACGGTCGGGCGCCACGCGGGGACATCCCCGGTTCGGGACGAATCCGTCCCGAGCAACGGCGCGCATTCTCAGGACAAACTTTCCCGAAACAACGGGCTCATGCCCGGCACGCGGCTCTTGACGCTGGATGGCGAATTGCCGGTTGAGTTTCTCTCTCCCGGCGACCGCATCATCACCCGCGACAGCGGCATGGCGGTGCTGCGCGACCTGCGGGTCATGGATGCGGATTGTGAAACGGTTACAGTGCGCGCCGGATCGCTGGGTCATACCCGCCCCGATGCCGATATGGTGCTGCCCGCCACGCAGCGGGTGCTGGTGCGCGACTGGCGTGCCGAGGCGCTGTTCGGAATGAAAGCGGCGCTGGTGCCGATCAAACGGCTGGTGGACGGTGATTTCGTCTCGGTGGGGCCGAGGCGGCGGATGCGGCTGATCCAGCTGGTGTTCGACGTGCCGCATATCCTTTATGCCGACGGGCTTGAGGTGGAAAGCGCCGTGGCGGAGCGGGCGACCACCGCGTGACGTAGCGGTGCGCCGTGACGGCGCACCCTACAGGTTCAGCGCCCTGAACACTTTCGGCAGTTCTTCCGGCAGATCCTCGGCAATCAACCCGGGCCCAAAACTGCGCGCGCATTCCACATGCAACCATGCGGCGGTCTCGGCCGCCTGCATCGGGGCGAACCCGCGAGCGAGAAGCCCGGTGATGAATCCTGCAAGAACGTCACCCGACCCGGCGGTGGCGAGCCAGGGGGCCTCGCGGTCATAGACGGCGGCGTTGATGGAACAGCGCCACGACGGATCAGCAATGACAGTATCGGGACCTTTGAAGAGCACGGTGCACCCTGCCCGTTTCGCGGCATCGCGCGTCGCGTCCACTTTGGAATAGGCCGGGCCTTTGGTGGCGGGCGCGTTGAGCCGTTCGGAAATATCCGGGAACAACCGCGCGAATTCCCCGCCATGGGGCGTGAGAACGCAGTTCTCGTGCAACATGTCAAAGAGCGTCTGCGGATCATCCTGAAACGCACTCAGCGCATCAGCATCCAGAACAACCCCTGTAGGGTGGGCAATTTGCCCACCATTCCCCAACGCCACAGGCACCAAATCGCGCGCCCGCTCCAGCCCCAGGCCCGGCCCAAGGCACAGCGCATTCATCCGCTCGTCCCTGAGCACCTCCGCCAGCCCGTCGGCATCCGCCACCCGGGTGAGCATCAACGCGGTGATCTGCGACGCCACCTCCATCTGCGCCGAGGGCGGCACCCCCAGCGTCACCAGCCCCGCCCCGATCCGGAGCGCGCCCCGGGCCGCGAGACGCGCGGCACCGGTTTTGCCAGCCCCGCCGGAAAGGATGAGCGCGTGACCGTGGGAGAATTTGTGACCGGTTTTCTTAGCTAGACAGTAAGGATGCAATGGCCCGGACAACGTAGCGACTCGGCCCAAACCCTTGTCAGCCAAGTCATCATCCAAGTCTTGCGGATTATCTAGTTCCAATAGCCCAATTGGCTTTACGACAACATGCCCACAGCTTTCTGGACCGCCTGCCAATCTGTGTCCGAGTTTTTCGCGATGAAAAGTTACGGTCAAATCAGCAGAAAGGACCTGGTCAATTCGCGTTGCTGTGCGGCCGGTTCTATAAAGCCGCCCACTGTCAGCACAAAGCCCGCTGGGAATGTCGACAGCGACCCATCGTGTTGCGCCCCCCCATTGGTAAGGTGAACTGTCGCTGCAAAGATCGAACAAGCTAGCAATTCCTGACGCCGGGCGGGTGAGGCCAGTTCCGAAAATTGCATCGATGACCAATGGTGCCGGAGCATCTGGCAGGCTTTCTTCACCATAACCACGAGCAAGGATACGTGCCCAAAGCGATTCAAATGCCAAGGCTGTAACAACCGGAAAGCCGAGAGCAGTAACCTCCCCCATCTCCGCCCACCGCTCATAATTCATCTTCGCATCCGGCGGCAGCTTCTCAGCATCCCCATAGAGAAACACCTCCACCTCCCAGCCGCGCTCCTTCAGCAGCCGCGCCACCACAAACCCGTCGCCGCCATTGTTCCCCGGACCGCAAAGCACCACCGCGCGATGCGCCCCCTGCCCCAGTTCCGGCCACTCTTCGAACACTGCTTCAACCACACCCGAACCGGCGCGTTCCATCAGCTCCAGCCCGGTCACCGCGCCGCTCTGAATCGCGGCAGTTTCAATGGCGCGCATTTGGGCAGCGGTGAGCAATTCGGTCATTTTTCGGGCCTCCCGATTCACTTTCGCCCATTTCGCGGGCAAATTGCCTATTTTTTAATCACACCCTTTTCCCGGGCTGCGATTTTCCCCTGCCCCGGACCCTAGCCAATTGTGGCCCCTCAAGAGAAGTGATCTGTGCCACCAGGAACACGGGATAGCGAGGAGGCCACCACATGAAAAAGATCGAAGCGATCATCAAACCCTTCAAACTCGACGAGGTGAAGGAAGCGCTGCAGGATGTTGGCGTTCAGGGCCTCTCGGTCGTCGAGGTCAAAGGCTTCGGTCGCCAGAAGGGCCATACCGAGCTCTATCGCGGCGCGGAATATGTGGTGGATTTCCTGCCCAAGGTGAAAATCGAGGTTGTGCTGGACGACGATCAGGTCGACGGCGCGATTGAGGCCATCGTGGGCGCGGCCAAGACCGACAAGATCGGCGACGGCAAAATCTTTGTCTCCCCCGTGGAACAGGCCATTCGTATCCGGACCGGCGAAACCGGCTCCGACGCGCTGTAATCCGGCGCAAAGCAAGACACCCCAACACGCAACAAAGGGATATGTAAAATGAGCGCACAAGACCTGCTCAAGCAGATCAAGGACGAGGACGTCGCCTATGTCGACATCCGTTTCACCGACACGCGCGGCAAGCTGCAGCACGTGACCGTGGATGTGGATCTCGTGGACGAAGACTTCCTCGAAGAAGGGTTCATGTTCGACGGCTCCTCCATCGCAGGCTGGAAATCCATCGAAGCCTCCGACATGAAGCTGATGCCCGACACGGACAGCGCCTATATGGACCCGTTCTATGCGGAAAAGACCATCTGTGTGCATTGCTCCATCGTTGAGCCCGACACCGGCGAATCCTATGAGCGTGACCCGCGCGGCACCGCGCAAAAGGCCGAAGCCTACCTGAAGGCCTCCGGTATCGGCGACGTGGCCTATATGGGTCCGGAAGCGGAATTCTTCCTGTTCGACGACGTGCGTTTCTCGAACTCGATCAACAAGGTCTCCTATGAGGTAGACGCGCTCGACGCTTCGTGGAACACCGACACCGAATACGAGATGGGCAACACCGGCCATCGCCCCGGCATCAAGGGCGGCTATTTCCCGGTCAACCCGATCGACGACGGTCAGGATATCCGCTCGGAAATGCTCTCGACCATGAAGCGTCTGGGCATGAAAGTGGACAAGCACCACCACGAAGTGGCGTCCTGCCAGCACGAGCTGGGCCTGATCTTTGACAGCCTGACCAAACAGGCCGACGAGCTGCAGAAATACAAATACGTGATCCACAACGTGGCACAGGCCTATGGCAAGTCGGCAACCTTCATGCCGAAGCCGATCTATGGCGACAACGGCACCGGCATGCATGTGAACATGTCGATCTGGAAAGACGGCAAGCCGCTCTTTGCAGGCGACAAATATGCTGACCTGTCGCAGGAAGCGCTGTATTTCATTGGCGGCATCCTGAAGCACGCGAAAACGCTGAACGCCTTCACCAACCCGTCGACCAACTCCTACAAGCGTCTGATCCCGGGCTTTGAAGCCCCCGTTCTGCGCGCCTACTCGGCCCGTAACCGTTCGGGTTGTGTCCGTATTCCGTGGACCGAAAGCCCCAAAGCCAAGCGCGTCGAGGCCCGTTTCCCCGACCCGTCGTCCAACCCCTACCTGTGCTTTGCCGCGCTGCTGATGGCCGGTCTGGACGGGATCACCAACAAGATCGATCCCGGCGAGGCGATGGACAAGAACCTCTACGACCTGCCGGCCGAAGAGCTGGAAGGTATCCCCACCGTCTGTGGTTCGCTTCGTGAAGCGCTGGATGCGCTGGCCGCCGATCACGCCTTCCTGCTGGCCGGTGACGTGTTCACCAAAGACCAGATCGAGGGCTATATCGCGCTCAAGATGGAAGAGGTAGAACTGTACGAACACACGCCGCACCCGGTCGAGTTCGGCATGTATTACAGCTGCTAAAGTGGCTGGTGGGCAGCATTGCCCACCCTACAAAGATGCAAAGGGCGTCCCACCGGGCGCCCTTTTTTGCTATACTGGATCTGTTGCCCAACACGAAAGGACATGTCATGGCCGCCATCAAGATCCTGCATTTACTGGCCATGGCCTCGGGCGTGGGCTTTGGGCTGGCCGGGCTTGTCATCGCCCGGGTGAGCGCCGGGGCCGATCCGGCCGCCACGCCGACGGTGATGAAAATACGAATGCGGCTGGGTCAGGGAGGGTTCCTGTCCCTGGTTATCCTCTGGGCCACCGGCATCTGGCTGTGGCAAACGACGCATGGCGGCGCTGTATCAGCGCTGTTCCTGAGCAAGATTGCGGTGGTGATCCTCCTGACCATGCTGTCGGGATGGATGAACGTCATCAGCCTGCGCGCCGCACGCGGCGGCCCGCGTCCTGACCCCGCGCGCATGGCACAGATGGCCCGGGCGGCAACGGCTCTGGCGGTGCTGGCGGTTATCCTTGCGGGTCTTGCCTTTGGAACCTGAACATAAGGATTTTTGTTTACCTGTCTTAATGGCTGGCTAAACTGCGGATTGTTCAGTCGGTTCAAAGGATTTCAAGCATGCGCCATCTTCTGCTTTCCGCCTCAATTGCTCTGGGGCTGTTGTCAACATCGGTTCAGGCCGCGCAGTGCATCACGTCGAAAGGCCAGTTCGGTGCCTACAAGGCCGGGCTTGCCAAGGACGCGCAGCGCAGCGGCATTGGGCAACGCGGATTGCAGGCCCTGAACGCGGCGGGCCTGTCCGGAATCACGTGGCGGTTTGAGTCCAACCCAAGAAGCCAGACCGGCACCCTGCAGTCCGATCCGGCGACATTCCTGGCCAAGCGCTCGGGTTCCTCGGCCGATGCCTTTATCAGCCGGGTCAGATCCAAGATGGCCGCCAACCCGCGCACCTTTGCCGCGATTGAGCGCAGCACCGGTGTTCCGGGCAGCATCCTGGCCACCATCTGGGGACTTGAGACAAGCTGGGGCGGTTATCTGGGCAACACCCGGATCGTGGACGGGGCGGTGACCCTAGCCTCCTACTGCCGCCGCCACCCGCGCTTTGAATCCCATGCCGTTGCCGCGCTCAGCCTTGTGGATCGCGGCGTGATCACGTCAGCCACCAAGGGCGGGCCATCGGGTGAATTAGGCCATATGCAGTTTCTCGCGGGCAATTGGGTCAAATTCGGCGTGGACGGCAATGGCGATGGCCGCGCCGATCCCTATAGCGCCGTGGATGCGCTGATGTCGGCGGCCAATATGCTCAAGCGCAATGGCTGGAAAGCCGGGCAACCTTTTGGCGAAGGCACGCATAATTTCCGCGTTCTCTCGGCCTGGAATGACAGCGGCAATTACCAGCGCGCTATCGCTTATGCGGCGGAACGGGCGCAATAAAGCCGTCTCTGGTCTTCTTCTGTTTGAAAATACCTTGGGGGGAGCCGAAGGCGGGGGGCAAAGCCCCCCAACCCCTTCTAAACCTTGCGCAACGCCAGAACCGCGTTCAACCCGCCAAAGGCAAACGCATTGCTCAGCGCCACCTCGACCCTTGCCTCGCGCGCCTCGTTCGGCACCACGTCCAGCGCGCATTCCGGGTCTGGCTCTTCATAGCCGATGGTCGGCGCGATCACCCCGTCGCGCAGCGCCATGACACAGGCCAGAAGTTCCACCGCCCCGGTGCCGCCGATCAGATGGCCATGCATGGATTTGGTCGATGAAATCATCAACCTGTCCGCATGCGCCCCGAACACATCCGCCACGGCGGCGCATTCGGTTTTGTCATTGGCGGCGGTCCCCGTGCCATGGGCGTTGATATAGCCCACCTCTTCGGGATTGATCCGCGCATCCATCATCGCGCCACGGATGGCGCGCGCCGCGCCATTCTTGGAGGGCATGACGATATCGGCCGCATCCGACGACATGGCAAAGCCCACCACCTCGGCCAGGATCTCGGCACCGCGTTTCTTCGCGTGGTCATAGTCTTCAAAGACAAATACCGCCGCGCCTTCGCCCTGCACCATGCCGTTGCGATTGGCACTAAAGGGTCGGCAGGCATCCTTGGACATGACCCGCAGCCCTTCCCATGCCTTGACCCCGCCAAAGCAGAGCATCGACTCTGACCCGCCGGTCACCATCACCGGGGCCATGCCGCCATGAACCATCTGAAAGGCCTGGCTCATGGCGTGGTTCGACGACGCACAGGCGGTCGAAACCGTAAAACTTGGCCCCTTGAGGTTGAACTCCATCGACACGTGGCTGGCGGCGGCATTGTTCATCAGCTTGGGCACCACGAATGGATGAACCCGGTTCTTGCCCTCTTCATAGACCGAGCGGTAATTGGCATCGAGCGTGGTCATACCGCCGCCGGAATTGCCCAGAACCACGCCGGACCGCGCGGCCAGTTCGCCATCAAAGCTCAGCCCCGATTGCGCCACTGCCTCGCGCACCGCAAGAAGCGTGAATTGCGTGAACCGGTCATAAAGCGCCAGTTGCTGGCGGTTGAACCGGGCCTCGGCATCATAGCCGCGCACCTGACCGCCAATGCGGATCGACAGGCGCTCAACATCCGGGAAATCAAGCGGACCGATGCCGCAGCGCCCTTCACGGAACCCTTCCAGCGTCTCGGCCACATTGTGCCCGATGGCATTGATGGTGCCCGCCCCGGTGATGACAACGCGTTTCATACCCTGTGCCATGGCCCGCGCCCGCCCGCCGTCAATCGTGCTGCTCGGCGATCAGTTTTTCGATCCCGGCCACGATGGAGGCCACGGAGGAAATGTCGAAATCGCTCTCTGATGGCTCGTTGGCGTTAAAGGGAATGGAGATATCGAACGCCTCTTCAATGGCAAAGATGCTTTCCACCAGCCCGAGACTGTCGATACCGAGGTCATCCAGCGTGCTGTCCATGGTCACATCGGACGGCTCAAGCACAGCCTGTTCCGCGATGATTTCAAACACCTTGTCCTTGACGTTCATGCCTTATCCCTACTGTGTGCTCGCCCGTGATGTAGTGTCTCTACTCTGGCTTTGAAACAGCTTTTTTAAGGGCTGCGACTTCCTTGAACAAACGCGGCAATCTGCGCAGCGCCTTGTAGCTTTCCATCTGGTTTTCCATCTTGGTCGCCGGATAGCCAAGCAGCACCCGCCCCTTGGGCACGTTGGACATGATCTTGGTGGCCCCGCCGGCAATCACGTTGTCGCCCACGAAAATATTGTCGCTCACCCCGCATTGACCGGCAAAGACGCAATTGTTGCCCACCTTGGCCGATCCCGCCATGCCCACCTGACCGCAGATCAGGCAATCCTCGCCGATCTGCACGTTGTGGCCCAGATGCACGAGGTTGTCGATCTTGGTTCGATTGCCGATCACCGTATCGCGGATGGTGCCCCGGTCGATACAGGTATTCGCCCCGATCTCTACATCATCGCCGATGGTGACCGCGCCCAGAGAATGGATGCGCGCCCAGCTCTGGCGCTCTTCCTCGCCCTGATCGCCCAGCGTGTCGCGCACCCGCTCCACCGCGCTTTGTTCGGGAGTGACAAAGGAAAACCCGTCTGACCCCACACGCACGCCGGGTTGCGCGATGAACCGCGCGCCGATGGTGCAGCCATGGCAGATAACAACATGTTCGCGGATATCGGCCCCCGGTCCGATGGTGACGTCGGTGCCGATATAGCTCTGCGGGCCGATCGTGGAACCGTCGCCAATCCGGACCCCTGCCCCGATGATCGCACCCGGGGCAATGTTCACATCCTTGCCGATCACGGCCGACGGGTCGACAATCGCCGCCGGGTGAATGCCCGTGCCGTAGCGCGGGCCGGGGTCCATCACCGCCGACAGGCCGGACATGGCAAAGCGCGGGCGTTCTGCCAGGATCGCGGCGCGCAGGCCCAGCGCCTGCCAATCCGCGCCCTGCCAGAGCATCGCGACCTGCGCCTGTCCCTGCCCCAGCGTTTCGGCATATTCGGGCTTCATGGCCAAGGCGAGCTGGTCAGGTGCGGCATCTGCAGGCTCGCTGCAGCCCGTGATCACCAGTTCGGTGGCCCCGACAGCCTCGCAGCCCAGCGCCCGGGCGATTTCACTGACCGTGTAACTCATGCTGATCCCCGCCACGTTGCGACGAGGCCGGGTTTATCCGCGAACCGCAGGCAGCGCCACCCCCGCGTTGTTCAGGGCATCAAAGATGCGCGCATCGCGGCCATACATGTCATTGCGGTAATTCATCCGCCCCTTCGCATCGGTGAACGCGGTGCGGTAAATGATATGTACCGGCACCGGCGTTTCGAGATTCACGCGCGTATTGGCGCCGGTATCCAGAACGCGATGGAAATCGGCCTTGGGCGTGTCCGATTGCTTGGCAAGCAATGCATAGGCGAACTCGAACGGTTTTTGCAGCCGCACGCAACCATGCGAATAGGCCCGCACCTCATGGGCAAACAGGCTCTTGGCGGGCGTGTCATGCAGGTAGATGTTGTAGGGGTTCGGGAACATGAACTTGACCAGCCCCAGCGCGTTGCTGTTCGACGGCGGCTGGCGCAGGTTGAACGGGAAGTTGCGCCCCGAATAGGCCCCGAAATTCACCGCCGAACGCGGCACCACGCGGCCCCGCGCATCCACCAGCTGCAGATGCCCTGCCGCGTAGGGGTTCGCGCGCATCTGCGGCAGGTATTCATTGGCCATGATCGAACGCGGCACATTCCAGTACGGGTTAATCTCCATATATTCCATGACATCGGAGAATTCCGGCGTTTCGCGGTCCGACACGTTCTTGCCGATCACCGCGCGGGTATAGAAGGTCTCCTTGTCATTATCCATGATCCGGGCCGAGAACTCGGTCAGGTTGACGAGGATATGACGCTCACCACGCGGCCGGTTGAGCCAACGCTCCCGCTCCATTGCGACCAGAACGGATTTCAGCCGGTCCTGGGCCGAGACATTCAGCGCGCGCACCGTGCTGCTGCCGGCCACCCCATCGGGTTCAAGACCGTGGTGGATCTGGAATTCCTGCACCGCCTTTTGCATCGCGCCGTCATAGGTCACGCTGGCCGAACGGGTCAGGTAGCCCTTGGCAATGAGCCGGTTGCGCAGGGCCACGACCGCATTGCCGGACTGACCGGGGCTGAGCGAGTTGGCCGGAACCGTCGGCCCCCAGCCACCATTGGCCAGTGTTTGTTCCAGTTCCATCTTGGCGCGGACCAACCGGGTATATTCCGGTGAGGTGGGCACAAGGGACCGGAAGAACTGCACCGGATCGCCGGTGGTAAAGGCCCTCAGGTGGTCGGACGCGTCGCGCACCGGGACCTCGCGCTTTATATGCGAAATGACCTTTTGCGGGTCTTCGATCACACCGGTCTGCAAATGCCGGGCAAAGCGCAGAAGCGTGCGGGTGAGTTCGACCTCAAGCTCACCAAGCTGTTGCTCGGTACGGGCATTGGCCATCATGGCGCGAACACTATCGGCATTGTGGACGCGCAGAGGAAGGCCATGGGCGGCGGCGCTGTCCAGCGCCCCCAGAAGCGCGGCGCGACGCGCGCGATGGGTCTCATCGGGGCCGGTCCAGACGGGTTCGAATTTCGTATCGCGGTAGAGCGCCGCAATATCGCGGTCCTGCGCAGCCGATTCTGCCACCGCTTGCTTGAAGATCGTGACCTGAGCGGCCGCAGGGCTCGTCAATGCTGTGCTCAGGGCGAGCACTGCGCCAATCATGACACCCCTGAAAACCGCTTTCCCGCGTGAAACCATCTGAACCTCCTCAAACCGACTTGAATCTCAATACCCCATAGGCGCAAGACTGTAGGCGTTTGTCTACTCACAATTTCTTAAGCTCTGCAACGCATACTGACCCCCAGACAGGCAATCGTAGGCTGGACAGGCATTTGCGCATTTCTGCCACATGAACGGAAATTTCAGCAAATTTTCGCCTAACTGGCTTGCGAAGCTGGAGGAAGACGAATCTCGCCTTGGACAAAGAATCGCGATGTGGCATAGAGATCACGCATCTGGGGATGAGATGACCGGGTTCGCGTAACATCGCGGACTTGAATTTTGGTAGAGCGACGGACAGGCGCAAGACAACATGACGAATACCAGCAACAGCGCGATTTCGCGCCGCGGCCTCTTGGGCGCGTTTGCAGCAACTCTCGTGACAGCGGCACCGACCTATTCCAACGCGGCAGGGTTCCTGCGCGGCGGCGGGGATATCCGGCGCATCAAGATGTATTCCGCCCGCACCGGCGAAAAGATCGACATGATCTATTGGGTCGAAGGCGACTATATCAAGGACGCGGTGTCCGAGGTTCACAACTTCATGCGCGACTGGCGCACGAATGACGTGAAATATATCGACCTGCGGACAATTGACATTCTGACAGCCGCCCATAACCTTCTGGATGTGGACGAGCCCTATATGCTGCTGTCGGGCTATCGCAGCCCGAAAACCAACGCCATGCTGCGCTCGCGCTCGCGCGGTGTGGCCAAGAATTCGCTGCACCTCAAGGGTCAGGCGGCGGATGTGCGGGTCAATTCCCGCTCGGTCAGCCAGGTCGCGCGCGCCGCATCGGCCTGTCGCGCAGGCGGCGTCGGCCGCTACTCCGGCTCGAACTTCGTGCATATGGATTGCGGCGCGGTCCGCACCTGGGGCCGGTAAGCCAGCACAGACCAAACGATGATGGCGTCCGATTCTGCGGGCGCTACCCGGCGACGACCGCCTGAAGGTCGAAAATGGGCAATAGGATCGACAACACGATTGTCAGCACGCCCGCCCCCACGATCAGCATCAAAATCGGCTCCAGCAGCGCGGCGATCCGTTTGCGTTCATTGCTGAGCCCGTGTTCCACCATCACCGCGCTGCGGTCGGCCATCCGCGCCAGCCGCGCGGTCTGTTCGCCCACGGTGATCATCTGTTGCGCCACCGGCGGCACGATGCTCAGTGCCTTGAGCGCCGAGGACATGCTCGACCCGCCGCGCACGTCGCGGGCGGCCTGATCGGCCTCTTGCCGGAACTGCGCCACGTCCAGCACCTCTGCCGCGCCCTCGACCGCGGTCAGCGCGGTCTGGCGCGAGCCCAGAACCAGCGCCAATGTGCGCAGATACTGTACCGCCGCCGATTGCCGTTTCAGCCTGCCAAAGAGCGGCAACGCCAGAACAAACCGGTCCCGCAGCGCCTTGAGCACGGGCACGCGCGGTACGATGGCCAGAAACCCGACCAGCGCAACCGCCCCCAGCCCGAGCCACAGCGCGTTAGACTGAATCCACCTGGTGATGCCCAGCATGACCTGCGTCAATTCCGGCAAGGGCTGATCGGCAACCTCGAACAGCGCCACGATTTCCGGCGCGACCTTGACCATGAGAATCCCGCACACCAAAAGCGACACCGCCGCGACAAAGGCCGGATAGACCAGCGCATTGGCAATCTGCGCCTTGTCCTGCCCCACGGTTTCGAGGTGATCGGCCAATTCCGTCAGCACCGCTGGCACATCGCCCGCCCCTTCGCCCGACCGCAAGGCTGCGATAAAATAGGGCGGAAAGCCCGCGCCGCAATCCGCCAGCGCGCGGCTCAGCGGCTGCCCCTCCATGACCGAGGCCTTGGCGCGCGTGGCCACGGTTTCCATCGCCCGCCCGCCGCCAGCCGTCCGCACGGCCTCCAACGCGGTCTCGGTGGGCATGTCCGCAGACAAGAGCACCGCCATCTGACGCGTGAATACCGCGCGTTGATCCGCATTGAGCCGCGCACCGCCGCCCGATCGGTTTTTGCCCTTGTCCGCAGCGCGCGACACAAGCTCGGAGGCAAACAGCCCCTTGGTCTTGAGCCGGGATTGGGCATCCACCTCGGTCTCGGCCACGATTGTGCCGGTCTTGCGTTTGCCCTCTTGCGTATAGGCCACATAGGAAAACGCCTTCACACCGAGTCCCCCACGATGCGCAGCACCTCATCCACCGTGCTGTCACCGCGCGCCACCGCCTGCATCCCCTGCCCCAGCAACGTATCGCCGGGGTCAAGCGCCGCATGGCGCAGGGCGGTTTCGCTCGCGCCTTCGCCAATCGCGGCGCGGAGGGTCTCGGTCACGATGGTGATCTCGAAAATACCAACCCGGCCGACATAGCCGGTATTGTTGCAGCTTGCGCATCCGACCGCGCGCATCACGCGGGTCGGCAGGATCACCCCAACCTGATCGAACAGCGCCGCGTCGCTGGCGGTAGGCGGCTCTGCCGTGGAGCAGTTCAGGCAGACGCGCCGCAGCAACCGCTGGGCAATCGCCGCGCGCAAGGTTGCGCCGATCAGGTAATTGTCCACCCCCAGATCGCGCAGGCGCACAACCGCCTCGACCGAGCCGTTGGCGTGCAGCGAGGAAAACACCAGATGCCCGGTCAGCGCCGCCTGCGCGGCGACACTGGCGGTTTCATTGTCGCGGATTTCGCCGACAAGGATCACATCGGGGTCTTGCCGAAGCGTCGCGCGCAGCCCGGCGGCAAAGGTCATGCCGATATCGGAATTGATCTGGGTCTGGCTGATATCGGGCAGTTCGTATTCTACCGGATCCTCGACCGTCACAACATTGCGTTCGCGCGTATCGGCCAGATCAAGCAGCGAATAGAGCGTGGTGGTCTTGCCCGCCCCGGTCGGCCCGGTGGCCAGGATGATGCCATTGGGCAGCGCCGAAAGCTTTTGCAACCGCGCCACCTGATCCTCGTGCAGACCCAGTTCATGCAGCGGTTTCAGCCCCGAAGACCGGTCCAGAATCCGCAGCACGATGCGTTCCCCATATTGGCTGGGCAGCGAGGACACCCGCGTGTCGATCTGCCGCCCGCCCAGACGCAACGGGATGCGCCCGTCCTGCGGCAGCCGGGTTTCGGCGATATCCAGCCCCGCCATGACCTTGAGCCGCGACACGATGCGCCGCACCGGCAGGTCGGATCGGTCCATGATGGTCTGCAGAAAGCCGTCGATGCGCATGCGTACGCGCAGGCCCCCTTCATGCGGCTCCACATGCAGGTCCGACGCCCCGTCCAGCACCGCGCGGCGCAGGAACTGGTTCACGATACGGATCACCGGCGCGTCCTCGGCCTCGTCCAGCAGATCGCGTGTCTGGTACGCGGTTTCGCCATCCTCCAGATCGAACTGATGGTCGAGATCATCACCGTCAAACCCATTGCCCCGGTCGGTATAGATTCGCGCCAGCGCCAGTTCGAATTCGGATTTGCTCAACCGCTCCAGCGTGACATGGCCATTCGCGCGCCTGCGCGCCTCGGCCAGCCCGTGCAGGCTGGGTTCGGGACCGGTCACGATACGACCGGGTTCCACAACCACCTGATGCGTCTCGGCAAAGGGATATGGCAGGCGTGACACGCTCACGAGAGCCCCCGCGCCAGAACGGCTAATGCCGGAACAGAACGGTCAGTACTTGCCCTTGAACCTGAGCCGGCTGGGCAGCGGAGGGTAATTTCGGCTCTGGGCTGCGTCATCAATGAATCCGGCGTCAAAGGGCTGGTTGAGATCGGCACCATCAAACGGAAAGGCCCCGCCCGTGGTGCGTGGGTAAATATGTCCGTCCTTGGGGGCCAGAGCAAGGCTTGCCTTGCGCGCGTCGCGGGCGGCCTCCCGGGTCAGCTTGCGGGCCTCGGAATCGTTGGCAATGACCCGCGGGCGCAAGAGCACAAGCAGCACGCGCTGGTTTTTTGAGGCGTTCTTACCTCTGAACAGCCCACCCAGAACCGGAAGGTCGCCCAGACCCGGCACTTTCTGCGTCACCGAGCCAGAGCCGTTTTCCAGCAGCCCGCCCAGCATGATCACATTGCCATCATTGACCAGAACCGTGGTGCTCAAAGCGCGCCGCGCGGTGATCTCACCGCCGGTCGAGGCCGCGTCATTGGTCAGGTTTGACACTTCCTGTTTGATGTCCAGCCGCACGGTCCGGTCCGCATTGACCTGCGGTTTGACCGCAAGGGTCAGGCCCACATCCTCGCGCTCAATGGTCTGGAACGGCTGATCGGGGATCGCGCTGTCGCCCACCGTGGCGAAAGATCCGGTCACGAAAGGCACGTTCTGCGCCACGACGATTTCCGCCTCCTGATTGTTCAGGGTCAGGATCGACGGGGTGGACAAAAGCCGGGTGGAATTGGTGCTGGCAATCGCCGTCAGGAATGCACCAAAGCCGTTGCCCACATCGACACCGCCGATCGAGCCGCCATTGCCCGGCAGTGAGCGGTCATTGTTGAGCACCGACGTGACGTAAGAGGTCAGCGTTGGACGCCCTTCGAGCGCGAATTGCACACCGCCCACCAGCACATCGCCCAGAACCTCGCCGAACTGCACGGAAAGATCGGAAAACCCGTCCACGGCCATCTCGAAAATCACCGCCTCGACCAGCACCTGTTTCGGTCGCTGGTCCAGATGGCGGACCATCTGCACGATCTGGCTCACCTTGTCCTGCGGGGCCGAAATCAGCAGGGAATTGGAGCTGGGATCGGGCACGATGCTGATCTGGCCCTGCGTTGCGCCCTCGTCCCCGCGGGCGGAGAAGCTGCGCAGCACCACATCGGCCAGTGCCGAGGCATCGGCATAGTTAAGCTGCTCGACGATGGAGACGACGTTGTTTTGCTGCGTATCCAGCCGCGAGGACAGCACCCGCACCTGCTCGACCAGTTCCTGCGGTCCGGACACGACCAGCGCGTTCGAGCGCCGGTCTACCGAGATCGAGGCATCGGCGGGGATGATATTGAGCGATTGCACCACCTGAAGCACATCCTGCGCATTGGCATTGCGCAGGCGGATCATCTGGATCGGGCGGTCCTGAGGCGTGTCGAGCCGCTTCACAAGGTTCTCGATGCGGCGGAAATTCTCGCCCCGGTCCGACAGGACCAGCATGTTCGAACGTGGCACCAGTGTGATGATCGCCTCGGAGGGCAGAAGCGGGCGAATGACCTCCAGCACCTCGGCGGCGGGCGCGTGTTCAAGCTGGATCACCCGTGTCTCGTAATTGCCGTCAAGCCGCACGCCACCGGTATTGGGGGCGAGTTCCCGCGCCGTGTTGAGCGATACGATCCGGTCGGCATCCTGCCCCTGCACGATGGTCAGGCGGTTCAGTTCAAGCACGTTCAGGAACACCTCATACAGCGCATCGGGTGACATGCCCTGCGGCGCCAGCACCGTCACTGTGCCGCGCACCTGGGGGTCGAGCACGAAATTGCGCCCTGTCGCATCGGCCACGATGGTGATGAAACTGCGCAGATCCGCGTCGCGCAGGTCCAGCTCGACCTGGGCCAGGACCGGGGTGACCGGAGTAAAGGAAAACGACAATGCCAGCGCCAATGCCGCTGGAATGCCCCGCCAAGAACGTGATCGCCCCAAAAGTGACCGCATGACTGCCTGCCCGCCAATTATCTGCTCAATGCGCGTATGCGCTGCCCCTTCGGGCTTTGTAATTGATGCCACCCTAGCGGATTTGCACGGCCCGCGCATCCCTTTCCTTGTGACAGGTGATTTCCGGCAGGAACCCGTTGCCCCAGAGACTCAGGCTGGAATTCAGCTCACTCCTTGGGCAGGGCCAGTGTTTCCCGCCCGCGCCCGGTTTCCACGACGATGCTTTCGGCGGTGATCTCGATCACGACGGCCCCGTCGGTCAGCGCGTCACCCGGTTTGAGGATCTTGTCACCGGTGGGATGGGTGACAATGGCCCAGCGTTCATTACCGGACCGGATGATACCGCTCAGCCCGTAGCCCTGGCTTTCCAACGGCGGCGAGGGCGGCGCGGCCTCTGGCTCAGACGCGGGCGGCTGCGGCTCTGGCGTTTCCTCCTGCGCAGGCGTGGGCGGCGCCAACTCGCCGAACAGCGCGGGCCAGCCACGGCTGCGGCGCGCCTCGGACCGGGTGTCTTCACCACTGCCAGCGCGGGCAATTTCGATATTGGGGGGCTGAACAAGCGTGGCTTCGCGCGTTTCCCACAGGGCCGTGCCCAGCCACCCGCCAGCGCCCAGCGCCGCAAGCGTTACAAGGAATGCAAGAAATCTGCTCACCAAATGGCTCCGTCCCATATGTGGCCCACGCGCAAAGATAGACGCGGGCACCGGCCTGTGATAGGCTTGCGTTAATAATTAGAACATAGGCAGGTCATGAGCAGATCTCCAGTCTTCGCAAAAGCGGCGCTTGGCGCCGTTGTTTTTGCCTTGCTCGGTTGCGATGCGCAGCTTGGCGGGCAAGGCATGGGTTTTGCCGCGCGCTACGATGCGGCGCGCGGTGCGTTGGAAAGCGGCGACTACGCCAAGGCCGCCAGCAAATACGAGGCGCTTCTGGCCAATGCGGGTCCGCTTTCCGCGCGGCTGCGGCTGGAATACGCCCATTCGCTCCTGCGCGCGGGCAAGCATGACGCCGCCAGTGCCGAAGCCGCATCCGTCGCACGCGCCACGCAAGGCACGGCTCGCAACGCCGCGCTGGCCGTGCAGGGCACCGCCGATCATGAACATGCGCTCAGCCTGCTGAAATCTCCGGCGACCAAAGCGGAGGGACGCGCAAAGCTGAAATCCGCGCAGTCCGCCCTGTCCACGGTTCTGGAGGAAGATCCGGCGCTTGATCCGGTGGGCGGGCTGGCGAGCCGGTTGCGTGCCATCGAGGCGCGGCTGGGCGGCTAAAAAAGCTCTCAGCCCTCGCCCGGCTGGGCACGCAATTCCACAAAGACCCGGGCCTCATCCTCAGTCGCCTCGATGCGCAGATCGCTCAGACTGTAGCCCCATTGCGGCGCGATCCCTTCGAGCCATGCGCCGAATTTCTGAAACACCACGCTGTCAAAGCGCAGCGTCACCCCGCCCTGCCCGTCATTGGTCAAAGCCGTGACATCGCCGCGCAGCCCGGCCTCGCGCAGGCTTTGCTCAATCGCGCTCAGCCCGATCGGGTCATCGGCGCGCTGTGCCTCGTCCGCCGGGGTCAGGCTGGCCGCTTCCTGCGCGCGCTCGACCACCCAGACATGCAGAACCTGCGCCTCTTCAAACGCCGCATGTGCGGCCGCCTTGCGCGCCATCAATGGCTCGGCCACGCCAAACCACAACCCGGCGGGCAGCGCCACGAGCACAAGCAGCAAGAGCAGCAGCCGTTCCCGGCCGGTCAGCCGCAACAGAAGGTCAATCAGGCGCTCAGCCATCTTCGCCCTCCGTCTCTGCCCGTTGGAACAACACCTGCGCGACGATCCCGTCGCCATCCTCGGCAATGCCGGAACTGATCACGCGCATGCTCAGACCCGCCAATTCGGCGCGCGTCCCGGTCCCGTCCAGCGCGGCGAAATCCGGCAGGCCCAGAATGGCCAGCACGCCATCCTGCGCGCCCTCTTCGGACAGTTGCAGCAATTCCATCGCAACATCATCGTGGTCGAGAACCGGAAACACCCAGTTCATCACATCCAGCGGATCGCGGCGTTCCCCCTGCCCGGCGGAGGCGGCGCGCAGCCGATCCAATGCCCGCGCAACCTGCAACCGAATGTCGATCAACGGGCCGGAGGGCACGAAGAACTCCCGGACAAGACGGGTCGTCTCGGCCCGCCATTGTCGGTCCTGCGCGGTGATCTGGGACGTCTGCAACACGATCAGCGCGCACCACAGGCCAAAGGCCAGCCCGCCGGCAAGGATGGGCCATCGCCATGGCAAAACGCTGCGCCGCAGCCTGTCGCGCGCGGCCTGAGGGTCCACCCGCAGGTCCACCCCCAGCTCCCCATGGGCAAAGGCGCGCGGCATTGCGCCGGTCGCGTTTTGCGCGTCATCTGCGCTGGCAAAAACCTTGATGCCTTTGTCAGCGGCCAACGCGTCCAGATCAGCAGGCGCTCCGCCAGGCGCATAAATGGCCTTTGGCACCGGGCCGGTGCGCAAGGCCGCATCAAGCATGGCGCGGGCGATCTCCGGCTCGGCGCTCAATCCCGCGATGGTGCCCGTACGGACGACCCAATGCCCGTCTTCGCTTTCGGCGAAGCTCCAAAGTCCATCGGCCCATGGCAGGACAAGGAAATCCGGCAGCAATGCCCGACAGGCAGGGCCGCATGTCCGCCGCCAGTCATCGCAGAGGTCACGATCCGCGATCAGCACATGTGACCATGCCCCCGCCTCTCCCGGACCGGCCAGCGGCCAGATGCGAAGCCGGGCGATATCCTGACCAAGCTCGGCGCTGATCTGGCGCAATGCCACCCTTTCGCGCGCCGCGCCGCGCAGTCCGGCGGGAATATCCAGCGGAAACACGCTCAACTCGCTGCCCGGTACGCTCACCACATGCGGGCTGCGCGGCGCGGACGTGCCGGGGCGGGCCAATGCCTGCACATTGACCACCGCAAGATCACCCGATGATTTGGATCGTGCCGCCAGCGACTTTCCTCCGGACCGTGCCAAAACCCTTTGCCATAACGAAATTTTTCAAACTCATACCTGCCGGTGATTTGCGCACAGCTTGCCCCGGGGATCAACCGGGCAGACGCAGGCGATAGGCGACCTTGGTCACACCCGGGCTGGGGATACGCTCAAGCAACGTGCGCCGCCGCGCGGCTTTTCCGTCCAGTTCGGCGCTGATCTCAAGCTCGAACCAACGCGACGACACCCCTAGCCGCTCGAACGGGACGGCGTCGAAATCCTCGGCGTCCATGTTGTCCAACAGCAGGTCGCGGAAATCGGTGGTGCTCTCGAAGGGTCGGTTGCGCTCGATCAGCAAAAACAGCGCCGCGTTCATCGATGGCAGCAGTGCGCTCAGAACAGTCTCATCAGAGGTGTTCATGTTGAGCGCCCTGTCCCCCGGAATGGCCGCGGCAAAGCCCCCGAGTGTTGCGAGATGTGTTTGCGGTATCCCGGACAAGGGACCAAGTGCCTCCACCATGCTGAGTGCGCCGACAGTGTTCAGATGCGCGATCACCGTCTCGGCCACACTGGGCGGCAGCCCATTGGACCGCGCGGCACGGCGAAACTCTTCGGCGGCGCGGCCGGTGTCATCCCCGGCAATCCAGTTGAGATTGAAAAGACCCTGAGCATCGCGGACGGCGACCGTCACCTTGCCCCGGTCGATCTCGGCCCCGCCTGTATCCCTTGCCCAGCTTTCCCGGTCGTGATCGGCAACCGATCCGGTAAGGTCACGGGCCAGCCGCCCGATCACGAGCGCTTCAACACCGTCCATATAGCGCTCCAGCTGCCATCGCGTCTGGTCATAGCCGCGCCCGCTTTGCGCCGTTTGCGTGCGCATCAACAGCGCCACCGCGATCAGCGCAATCGCCGCCGCAATGACCAGCGCATTGACCAGAACAAAACCCCGCGCCCTCATTCCAGCGCCTCCAGGAGTTTCAGCCTGCCATGTGTCGCGCTGTCTAGACGGAGTGATAGAGCATCGGGTGCCTGCAAGATCAGGCTTGCTGTCAGATCGATCCCTTCGGGCGAAGGATAGAGCGAACGCCAGCCCTGCCCCTGCACAAAAAGCTGCATGTTCAGGTCCCGGACATCCCGGAACAGCACCACGTCCCCGCGCGGTTCGGACCGCGCGTCTGGCGCAAGCGAGGACCAGTAAGACCGGCGCAGTTCTCCGGTTGTTGTATCCCATCGCCACAGAACCCGATGAAACGCGACCGGGCGCGGATCGGTCTGCGCCGCCTGCCCGGCAATTGTCATGGAAATCTCCACGACGTCTCCGTCGGCCTCAGCAGCCACGACCGAGCGTAGCTCTCCGTCCGGTGCCGCGAAACCAACCGGGACGACCGCCGCCATATCCGCACGCAGCAGCGTCAGGCCAAGGGCAAGCTCTGAAGTGCGTTTGTCGGCATCCAGCACCCGGTCACGCCCGGAAAGCTGCCCGGTTATGGCCTGAATGCCCATCACTGCGACCAGCGCGAAAAGGCTCATCGCCACGACCAGTTCGATCAGGGTGATGCCGCGATCCCGTCCCATCCGCTCAGGCCCCCGGCACAGGCAGGTATCCCACCGCCAGCACGCCCGTCCCATCCGGTCCGACCGCCCGAACCGTCACATTGCGAAGACCGCCGCGCGTGGCCTCGCTGCTGCGTGTGATATCAAACGACATGCCCCCCATTTCGACCGAGCTTGCCTCGGGCGCTTCCCCGCCAAGCCTGACAAGCCGCATCTGCTGCAATTCGTTATGGGCGACGTGCAGCGCCAGCACACGCACCGGCATACCCGCCATCACGGTCTGGGACTGGGTCATGCTCCGGTATCCGGCGACCGAGGCGATCGACAGGATCAGAATGGCAATCAGCAATTCCACAAGCGTAAACCCGCGCGTCCCCGTCCCTAGCCGTCGCATGACAGCCCCTCCAGAAGATCTGGGTCACAGTTAAGCACGCCGCCGCCGGCACCGGTCTTGCGAAACACGGCAATGAACGCATTCACATCGCCATTGGGGGACAAAAGAATATCGGGACGCCAGCTACCCGCTGCCCCGTCAAACTCCGGATCCGGCCGATCCCCGCGCAGCACAACGGCCCCTTGCAAAGACACCGGCGATCCATCCGTTCGCCAGCGGTCCCCGGCAAGGCGCAGCGGCTGCAGCGCACCACGATCCAGCGCAATGCCCTGGGAGACGCCGGTGAACACGGCTTTCTGGTGCTGACGTTTCATCAGATTGGCCAGGGTCGCGCGATCTTCGGCATGGGCCAGACGCCCCGACGGCACGGCAATCTGCACCGACACGGCAAGCACAGCCAGAATGGCCACCACAACAAGAAGTTCGATCAGGCTGAACCCCGCATCAGCCCGCGCAACGCTGTCCCGCTTGTTCAACTGCCTTGCCATGAGCCGATATCGGCATTCACGCCCGTCCCGCCCGCTGTGCCATCGGCACCGTAGGAAAAGATATCAAACTCCCCATGCACCCCGGGCGAGAGGTATTGATAGGGACGGCCCCACGGGTCTTCGGGCAGACGGGCGATATAGCCATTGGCCGCGTAGTTTTCCGGCTTGGGGGCCACGGTCGGCATACTGACCAGCGCGGCCAGCCCCTGCTCCGTGGTCGGGTAGCGGAAATTGTCGAGACGATAGAGATTGACCGCGCTGGCGATGGCGGCAATGTCGGACTGCGCCCGTGCCACCCGCGCCTGATCGGGACGGTCAATGACACGCGGCACGATCACCAGCGCGAGGATCGACAGGATCACGACAACCACCATCAGCTCCAACAGGGAAAACCCTGCGTCACGCGGCTCTTGCGCGCTTTCGGTCTTTGGGGGGATCTCTGTCATGCAACAGTCCTTATCACGTATCTGGCCTCGGGTTGGACCCGTGCCCGGGCCTTTTCTGCAAACACTAGGCACCCCCCAAGGCCCGTGCAAGTGAGCGCTGGCCATGGGCGCGGTATCCGGCCATGATGCGCCCGAACCCGATGTCTGAGCCCTCTCTTTGCCCCATACACATCCCCTTTTTCTAGCCTTTTTCTCGCTGCTTATCGCACCCTTACTAGCCTGGGTTGTGGCCGGGCTTCTGCACATCCGCAGTCCGGGAATATTGCGGACCCAATGGGCCGTGCAACTCATGCTGAGCGTGCCGGTGGTCACCTTTGTCGCGGCACGGCTGAGCCTCGGCTGGGCCGAATCTATCCTCGCGACCCTTTGTGGCCTGTGCCTGATGTCACTGATCACATGCGATCTTTTGCGCTTTCGTCTGCCTGACCCGCTGACGGGCGGGCTGCTGATCTCTGCGCTGGCCCTGTCGGTTGCGGCCCCGCCGCCGGACTGGCGCGCGGCCCTGGCAACGGGGTTGGTTTGCGCCGCCCTGCTCTGGGCATTGCGCGCCGGATACCGCGCCTTGCGTGGACAGCACGGCCTGGGGCTGGGCGATGTGAAGCTGGCGGCAGGGATCGGGGCGCTGACCGGCCCGTTCGGGGCCGCGCCCACGCTGTTGCTGGCGTCCCTGATCGCGCTTGGATGGGCCATTGTGCAAAAACGGCCCCTGTCGCGACAGGCCCGCCTGCCCTTTGGCGCAGCGCTGGCAGCGGCGGCATGGCTGGTCTGGATCTGGCAACGCATCCCCCCTGCGGGATGACATTTGCGGGCATCCCGGCCCAATCTCTTGACAGGACGCTGTTCCTGCGACGAGGTATACCTATAGTTTCCGGGCTCCCGGGCCCCGTTTGTCACATCATGTTTTTCAAAGGACGGCCAAAGCCTTGACCGCAAAATTCATTCCATCAATCCCTCTCGCAACCGCGCTTGCGCTTGTCCTCGCGGCCTCCCCCGCCCTGTCGCAGGACACGTCCGAGACCGCCGCGCCCCCTGCCGCGCCGACCGAAACCGGCATTCAGACCCAGCTTGTCGCGGCAAGCGCCGCCGAAGCGGTGGGCGATTTCATCACCGCGCGGCAGATCTACGTGACGCTGGCCGAGGCCGGTTCGGCCGACGCGCAGTTGAACGCCGGCATCCTGATGATCGAGGGCAAGGGCGGTCCGCGTGACATGGCCGAAGCCTCGCGCCTGATCGAAGCCGCCGCCGCACAGGACCATCCCGCCGCCCTGCGCATCGCGGGCCAGATCGAGATGGCCAATGCCGGCAAGCTGGGCATGACCGCCAAGGCACGGGCCTATTGGGCGCGCGCGGCAGAACTGGGCGATGGCGATGCCGCCTATCGCCTTGGCCAGTTGATGCTGCGCCAATCACCGCAAGAGGACGGTGCCAAGGCGCTCGACCTGATCCGCTTTGCCGCCGAGAACGATCACATCGCAGCGCAGTTCCGCATGTCGGAACTGTTGTCCCAGGGCAGGATCACCCCGGCCAGGCCCGAAGAAGCCATCAGCTGGCTGTCGAAATCGGCCAATGCCGGCTATCCCGAGGCGCAGTTCTACATGGCGCAGGCCATCGAAAGCGGGGCCGTAACACCGAAATCCGGCGATGCAACCGAGGTGGCCCTGAACTGGTTCCGCCGCGCCGCCGATGGTGGGTTTGCCCGGGCGCAACGTGTCATGGGCGGCAAATATCTCAAGGGTGATGCCGGGCTTGAGCCCAATATCGACGAAGCGATGCGGTTTTTCCGTCTTGCTGCGGCACAGGGGGAACCGGGCGCACAGTTCAATCTGGGTGTCCTGCTGGCTTCGGGAACGCAGGTGCAACAAAACCTGCCCGAAGCGGTGAGCTTCTTTCAGGCCGCCTCGGAACGCGGCATGGCCGATGCCAGCTATCGCGCAGGTTTTTTGCTTGAAACCGGCGGTCCGGGCCTGCCGGTGAATATCAACCGCGCCTTCGAGTTCTATGTCCGCGCTGACCAGCAAGGGTCGGAGGACGCGCGCTTGCGCCTTGGTGAACTGGCCGCAGCCAATGTCATGGGCGACCGGATCGCACCGCATGATACGGTGCCTTGGGTGCTCCATGCCGCCGGACAGGGCCATGAAGAGGCGCTGAGCTGGCTGGAAACCGAAGCCGACAAAGGCATGCGCGAGGCGATGCATGCGCTTGGCGCGTTTTACATATCTGCCGCTTCCGAGGGCGATGAGCCGCGCGATATCGAAAAAGCCGCCGCATGGTATGCCAAGGCGTCCCAAGCCGATTACCCGCAATCCCAGATCGAATATGCCCGCCTGCTGTCGCAGGGTCAGGGCGTCGAACAGGATTACCTTGCCGCGCATAAATGGTTCAACATCGCCGCCGCGCGCGGCATTGCCGAGGCCGCGCCGCTGCGTGACGCGCTGACCGATCTGATGGACCCCGAAGACATCGCCAGTGCCCAGGCCGAGGCCAGCGCCTTTTTCGACCACATCCGCGCGCAACCCATCCCGAAACGGGACGAAGGCGAATGAAGGCAAGAGCACGCTTGCAGGTCTGCGCATTGGCGCTGGCCCTTTGTGCCGGGGCCGCGTCGCCGGGCTGGACCCAGTCGCCCCCTGCCCCGTCCGAGGCGCGGGCAACGTTGGAACAGCTTCTGGAACATTCCGAACGCGGCCATCCCGAGGCCCAGACCCGTCTGGCCAAACGCTATGCCACCGGGGATGGCGTGCTCCCGGATTTCGAGCGGGCGGTGGAGCTGTACCGTAAAGCCGCGGACTCCGGTCACCCGGAGGCGCAAAACCAGTTGGGTCGCCATCTCGACGCCGGGCTGGGGACGCCACAGGATACCGCCGCTGCGCTGGACTGGTTTGGCAAGGCCGCGGCACAGGGCAATCCGGCGCATGTGTTCGACTATGCCACGGTGCTGGAAAAGGCTGCGGGCGACGACCCGGACAGGCAGGCCAAGGCCCTTGCCACCTATGCAAGAGCGGCAGAGATGGGCCATGTCCCGGCATTGACCAGCCTCGGGGTGCTCTATCAGCAAGGCACCGGAACAGAGGTCGATTACGAGGCCGCCGCGCGTTACTTTGAAAAGGCGGTTGCCGCCGGGGATGCCCGCGCCCTGAACAATCTTGGTCTGCTCTATGTGCGCGGGCATGGGGTGGAACAGGATTACGACCGCGCGGCCCAGCTTTTCCTTGCCGCCGCCGAGGCCGGAATTCGCGCTGCCATGCGCAACCTCGCGGTGATGTATGAAAACGGCTTTGGCGTGGAACAGGACGACCAGCAACATGCGTTCTGGCTGGCCAAGGCGCGCGAAGGACAATCGGCCACGGATATGCCCGTGGCCTTCAGCTTCGACGCGGCCATCGCCACGCCCGATCTGGCCACCCAGGCGGATATCGACCGCCTGCGCCAGACCGCGATTTCGGGCGACCCGGTCGCACAGTTCCAGATGGGCTGGCTGCTTCTGAGCGCGAAAGAAGCGCGTTTTGCCACGCTGGACGAAGCCCGCTACTGGTTCGAAAAGGCCGCCGCGCGCGGGCATGGGGCCGCCATGGCCAATCTGGCCCTGTTTCACGCTCAGGGGCTGACCGTCCCGCAGAATTACGAACGCGCCTATGCCTGGGCATCGGCGGCGCTGGCAACGGGGCGCAAGGATCAGGAAGCGCTGCTGCAATGGCTGTCGGCACGGATGCCGCGCGTTCAGATCACTGCAGCACAGGAGCGGGCCAAGTCCCTATGGCAGCCCGCCGCCCCCTATCGCCCCATGGAGTGACCGGCCAAAAGTGGATGGCCACGCAGCGTTCAACCTGAGCGGGCCAAACAAAAAAGGGCACCGCGACATGATCTCCGGAAAACCACGAGAAATCCGCCCAAGCGGGCGCGCCTTTGCCCGTTTTACAAGAATTCCCGTGATTTTAGAGGCAACCTGTGCCACATTATGCGCATTAAGGGCGCATGCGCCCGCTACATTTGTTCAGCTTTTATACCGCTAAGGAGAATTCGGCATGACCGCAGATATGATTCACTCCAAACGCCGAAAATCCGGCCTGATCGCCGCCATGATGGGCGCGCTCATGATGGCGGCACCGCTTGCCGCGCAAGACATCAATCTGGTCGAACAGCACAATTCCAACGCGCTCTGGTTCGAGAACTGGTCGGGTCTGTCCAATGCCAACCTCACGGTGCGTGAACCCAGCGGGCAGGTTCTGGATTTCCCGTCCCGCAAAGGCTCGCCGGTGTTCAAACTTGAGAAATCCGAAGGAGCCGACGGTATCTATAAATATGAACTGCGCGCCGCGACCGAAGAAAAGGCGCGCCGCGTGAACAAGCTTTACAGCGGCCGGGACAATGAGCCTGAAAGCGCGTCTGTTCCATATGTCCTGACCGGATTCTTTGTCGTTAACCGTGGCGTCATCGTCGAAAAAGACACCTCTACGGAAGACGACGACAAGAAATAACCGCGGCTTGCCTGTGTTGCGTATTGTTTCACCGCCCGCTGTCATCGGGCGGGTCAGTGGTGTTTCGGCATCGGCGGCGGGCCGTCGGCTCGCATATTGATGCTCCAGGGCGCGTCCGCGTCGCAACGCCATTGCCAGCCCGGTGTTTTGGGACCACTGTGACCTGGACCACTGTCATTTGCCCAAGTGTCTGTTAATGATTCTTCATCTTTCCTGAACTTGCGTTCAAAACAGCAGTGAACGCCAAACGCCGGAGCACGTCATGAGCAGCATATTCCTGTCCCTTCCCCGCCTGACCCGCAGGGCGCTTGCCGCTGCCGGAGGTGTTGTACTGGCCACGGCGCTGGCTGCCGAGCCGGTTGAACAACATAATTCGAACGCGGTCTGGTTTGAGAACTGGACCGGGCTGAGCAACGCGCAACTGGTCGTCGCCGCCCCGGATGGCGAGATCACGACCGTTGAGGCCAGCTCGGGCACCCCGCTCTACACGCTCCCACAACGCGATGTGCAGGATGGCATCTATCGCTACGAGCTGACCGCCGCCACGGATGAGAAAGTGCGCGTGGTCAACACCACGTCGAACGGGCGGGACACGACCCCGACGATGGAGCCGAAGCCCTTTGTCATGAATGGCCATTTTGTCGTTGACCGCGGCGTGATCATTGCAGAGGTCGCCGTTTCCGAAGACTGACGCGACGGCTATTCGGTCTCACCAATGATCGCCCCGGTGCGGGATAATCGCGCGCCGGAGCTTGGCCCATGCCTGCAAGGGGATCCGAAATGGTCAAGGTAGCCGGGAAAAAACCGACCGATAGCAACATCGGGGGTCTGGGAACCGGTGGAGCGACACAACCCGTGACTTGCGCGGATGCGGAACATGTTTCACCATGTGGTCATTCCAAATCACATGCCGCGACCTGCTAGGTATGAACTGCATTTTGAAAGCCGTCGACCCATGTTGAACTCTGCCGTTGAAAGCAAGGCCCGTTTCTTCCTCGCCGCCCTGATCGTCTTTACCCTGGCCTATTTCTTCTGGACCGGATCGCGCTATCCGGCGCTGGACGAAAAGGCGATGATGAGCGGCGCGATCCAGCTTGAGGACCCGATCGGGTTCGAGGCCAAGATCCAGCTGACCGAGGGTATGGGGTTCATCGAACGGGTTGGCGTGTCCACCATCAACTGGGTCAACACCAACAAGAAGGGCATGACGTTCGGCGTGCTCTTTGCCGCGGCGCTCATGACGCTCTTTGCCTCGCTGCGGCAACGCTCGTTCAAATCGCCCTGGGCCAATTCGCTGCTGGGACTGTTCATCGGCACGCCGCTCGGAGTCTGCGTGAACTGTGCCGCGCCGATTGCGCGTGGGCTCAAGGCCAGCGGACTTCGGGCGGAAACGACGCTTTCGGCGATGATCGCCTCGCCCACGCTGAATATCGTGGTGCTGACCATGGCGTTCAGCCTCTTGCCCACCTATATCGCCGGGCTCAAGATCGCGCTGAGCCTGTTCATCATCCTGATCATGGTACCGCTGATCGTGCGCTGGGGCCTGCCCGCCCCCGAGATCGCGCCCATCGAGACCCCCAAGGCGGAATTCTTTCAAGCCCCGGTGCTGGAAGAGGGCGAAACCCTGCCCGGTGCGGTACAGGCAGTGCTCAAAAGCTATCTGGCGAATTTCTGGTTCATCGTGAAAATGACCGTGCCGCTGATGTTTCTTGCCGGGTTCCTGGGCGCGCTGGCAGGCACGCTGTTGCCCGAAAACGTGCTGGGCGACCTGCAATTCAGCCTGTTCCTGCTGGTGGTGATTGCCGCGATCGGCCTGTTCCTTCCCGTACCCATCGCCTTTGACGTGGTGGTCACCGGCGCGCTTCTGGCCGCCGGGGCGAGCCACGGCTATGTCATGGCGCTCCTGTTCACGCTCGGGTCTTTCTCGATCTACAGCTATTTCATTGTGGCGCAGTCCTTTTCGGTCCGCATTGCCAATGCCGTCGCGGCGACGGTGCTGGTTCTGGGCGTGCTGGGCGGCGCGGCGGTGGAGCGCTATCACAACTGGCAGTCCGACCGGGCGCTGGACATCCTCCTTGGCGCATTGCCGAACGTGGTGGCCCCGGCCCATGCGGTGGGTGCCGCGGGTGTGAGCCTGACCGAACGGCCCTTTGCGCCGCGCTCGGCCCCGGCCGAGATGCCGTTCACCCGCATGGAAGCGTCAGAGATCGGCATCGACAAGCCGGTGGAATTTTCCTTCAAGGACATGTGGCCCCCCTTTTGGGAGGGGCGCAGCCTTGCCAGCGCCGATTATGACCGCGATGGCGATACCGACCTGATGATCGCCTCCACCGAGACCGGGTTCTACCTTTATGACAATCAGGGCGGCAGGTTTGAACGCGCAGAGATCGACACGGGCGATTTCGCGGGCAAATACGTGTTCAACGCCGCCTTTGCCGATCTGGACAATGACGGCTGGCCCGACCTGATCGTGGCGACATATCTGGACGGCAATTACCTTGTCCCCAATGTTCAGGGGCAGTTGGATTTCACCGCTGCCCGGCCCATCCCCAACCAGCCCGACACGCGGCTTTCCATGGCCATGGCGCTGGACGATGTGGACGCGGATGGCGATCTGGACCTCGCGCTCGGCAACTGGGCGGCGGGCTGGTACCGGCAGGTTCCGGGCGAGGAAAGCCGCAACCGCATCATCCTGAATGACGGGGTTGAGACATTTGGCGACAGCTTCCTGTCCCTGCCCGGCATCCCCGGCGAGACGCTGTCGATCCTGTTCACCGATATGGACCATGACGGCGATGCGGACCTGATCGTGGGCAATGATTTCGCCGTGCCGGACTACCTCTACCATGGCGACGGCGCGGGCGGCTTCACCGCCATCCGCAAACAGGACGGCACCGTCCCCCACACCACCCAGACCACCATGGCGGTGAAATCGGCCGACCTGTTCAACAATGGCAAGACCCAGCTCTATTTCGCGCAGATTGCAGGCCGCTCTTCGGGTGTGTCTGAGACGCTCAAGATGCAGCCGCTGGAGCAATATTGCGACGGAATCAAGGACGCGACCGCCAAGGCCACCTGCACCCGCAATATGGAGATCAAGACGTGGTATCGCTCGGGCAACCGGTTCGACCCCTCCTATGCACCGCGCTGCAAGGAACTGTCCGAGCCCGACGCGTCCGAATGCAAGGCCATGCTGATCAAGGATATCGCCATCCAGCGCCGCGACCCTGCGCTCTGTGATCTGATCCCCGCCGACCAACGCATCCCGCGCGCCTATTGCGACGTGCATTTCCTGCCCGAACGTCTGGTCACGCAAAACGAGGTGGATGCCGCCCTGCCCCAGATCATGCGCGCAAATGTGCTGCTCGACCCGCAGGAGAGCGCCTATACCGACACGGCCAAGGCGTCCGGCCTCGATGTGGGCGGTTGGTCCTGGGACACGAAAGTGGCGGATTTCGACAATGACGGCTGGCAGGATGTCTATATTGTCAACGGCACATGGGTCCCGAATGAGGTCAGCCCCTCGAACCTGTTCTTTCACAATCAGGGCGATGGCACATTTGCCGAGGCCTCCGGTCCCATGGGGCTTGAGGATTACCTGATGACCGCGTCGGCCACGCATTTTGACATCGACAATGACGGCGATCTGGACCTGATCACGCATCCGGTTAACGGACCCATCACGATGTTCCGCAACAACAGCCAGACAGGCAATGCGATCCGATTCGTGATCGAAGATCATGTCGGCAATCGCGACGGCATCGGTGCGCGGCTGACGCTGACCATGGAGGACGGCAGCACGCAATCGCGCGAGATCCTGCTGGGCGGCGGGTTCATGTCCTTTGACGCAGCCAAGGCGCATTTCGGACTGGGCGAGGCCGAAAGTGCCGCGCAATTGCTGGTGCAGTGGCGCGACGGCGGGCAAAGCGTGATCGACGGGCCGCTGAATGCGGGGCGGGAATACACGATCCTGCGGCAGGGACAGGACTGATACGCCGGTTTCCGCCACTTGCCGGATTTGTCATTTGTCTGTGCCGCGCGGCGGCTTAGGCTGTGCTCATGTCCCTTACCAAGAGTGTTTCGCCCGTGTTCCTGCGCCTGATTGTTGTCCTGTCCCTTCTGCTGCCCGCGACCGCGGATGCCCAGAACCGCGCCAAGGTGGAGCGCCAGTTCCAAAGCTGGCTGGAGCAGAGCATCTGGCCCGAAGCCCGCCGCAAGGGCGTGTCGCGCAAGACGTTCGACGCGGCCTTCGATGGCGTCGCGCTGAACTGGAAATTGCCCGATCTCACGCCCCCCGGCCAGCCCGCCACCACCCCGAAACGCCAGCGCCAGGCCGAGTTCGGTGCGCCGTCCCGCTATTTCCGCCCCAATTCGGTGCAGGGTGCCACGCGGATCGGCAAGGAGATGGCCAAGCGACATGCGAAAACGCTGGCCCGGGTCGAGGCGCAGACCGGCGTGCCCGGGCGCATCATCCTCGCTATCTGGGGCCGGGAAAGCGGCTATGGCCGGGTGGACATCCCCCATAACGTGTTCGAGGTGTTGGGCACCAAGGGCTTCATGTCTTCGCGCAAGGGTTATTTCACCGATGAACTGATCGCCGCGCTCCAGATTGCCGAAGCTGGACATGCGCCGGGCAGCGTGATGAAAAGCAGCTGGGCGGGGGCGCTGGGCCAGCCGCAATTCATGCCGTCCAGTTTCCTGAAATACGCCGCTGACGGGGATGGCGACGGGCGTGCCGATATCTGGCGTTCCGAGGCCGATACCATCGCCTCGATCGGTCACTACCTTGCGCGGCACGGCTGGATCAAAGGGCGCGATTGGGGGTTCGAGGTGAAGGTCCCGGCCTCTGTCTCCTGCGCTCTCGAAGGCCCGGATCAGGGCCGTCCGATCACGTCCTGGGAAGCCATGGGCATCACCCGTGTCTCGGGCCGCCCCTTCCCCGCCCATGAACGCGATCAGGTGGGATACCTGTTGATGCCCGCCGGTCGCCATGGCCCGGGTTTTGTCGTCACGCCCAATTTCTACGTGCTCAAGGACTATAATATGAGCGATCTCTACGCGCTGTTCGTCGGCCATGTCGGCGACCGCATCCAGTATAATGTGGGGGATTTCTCTGCCCGCTGGGGCCAGATCGACGCCATGTACCGATCAGAGATTGCCGCAATGCAGCGCGTGCTGGAGCGCGCCGGGCATGATGTGGGCGGCGCGGACGGCCTGCCCGGGTTCAAGACCCGCCGCTCCATCGGACGCTGGCAAGAGTCCAATGGGCAGAACGCGACCTGTTTCCCCGACAACAGCCTGATCAAACGGCTGGCCAAATAGCCAGAAACGGCGCAAACCACGCATCAAAAAGCATAGATCAGGGGATCACCGAGGGCCCATCAGAGTGGACCTTGGTGCGGTCGAGAGGACTCGAACCTCCACGGGAGTTACCCCACAGCGACCTCAACGCTGCGCGTCTACCAATTCCGCCACGACCGCACTTGAATTGGTGCGCGGGGTGTAGCCAATTGATCCGCCAATGCCAAGAGCAAAAGAACAGCCCCGAGATGTTTTTTGAACGCTGTCTCATGCCCCGGGCCACGGCACGGATCGGGCCGTGGTGCCCGCTCAAAGCAATAGGGCCGCGCGTCCTGCACGGCCCTTGCTCAATCGCTCAGATCGGCGGGTCACTCGCTGATGGTAAACACCGGCAGACCGCCCCCGTTCTGGGCTGCGGGCACAGCCGTCGGAGCATTGGCGGGCGCACCGCCCAGCATGGCCGAGGCCTTTTCGATCAGCGCCGTGCGTCCGGGTTGCGCCGGGGCAAAGACCGGCTCGGCCCCGCCTGCGATGGCGTCAAGCGCCGTGCCGTACCAGACCAGCGCGAGGTCCGAACGCTTGGACGCGCCGATGCCCTGGCTCAGGTGGTGCCCCATCAGTTCCGCATAGGGCTGGTTGCCAATCGAGGTCAGCAGCAGCGCCGAGCCCATGGCCACATCCATATCGTCGACCCGGTAGCCGACCGAGAGACAGATCTTGGCCGTTGCCGCCAGTTGTGCCGGCGACATGCCCGAGCCAAGCACAAAGCCCGACACACCGCGCAGCACCTCGTCACGCGATTGCAGCGATACCGCGGCCACATGTTCCTTGAGCAGCGGACCAAAGCCCTGGCATTGCTGCGCGATCTGGTCCGGGGTGACGCCCTGAACCTTGGCGATCATCTCTTCGCCCTCGGCAATCGCATAGGTGCGCGCCAGGCAGAACTGTTCGCTCAGCGCCAGGTTGGCATCGGTCATCGTGCCTTCGGTGACAAAGCCGCCATTGGTCGATGTCAGCAGGTTGACCTTGTTACAATGCGAGGCCAGCGACACGGTGGCCGATTGTTGCCCGCCCATGAAGTTGGGCAGTGCGGGCGCAGCTGCGCTCGCGGCCCGTGCCGCCGGGTTCGAGACCACCGGCTGCGCCGTGGCAACGGGCGTTGCGATGGCATTGGCCTGCGGTGCCGGCGCGGCTGCCATCTGGGTCTGCGGCTGTTGTTGCGGTGCCGGTTGCTGCGGCAGCATCTGCGCTGTGGCCAGTTGCGTGCCGCCATCGGTCTTGGAACAGGTTCCGCGCGTACAGCTGAACATCGCGGGTGTCACGTTGAATGCCTGGAAATCGTTGCGCTCATATCCGTTGGGGGTCGAGGCAAAGACCCGCACCGCACAGGATTGGGCGTTGCACCAGAAGGCCGAGCCGGTCACCGAGGTGTCGAGGATATAGTCGGTCTGGCCGTCCCCGTTGATATCCGACAGCTGGATGAAGCCATGGCGCTGGACCAACTGTTCAGCAGATGGGTCCGAGGATTTGGCGATCTCATGCACCGCAGCCGCCACCACGTTGGGCAGCCCGTAATGACCGCCGATGGACGCGGTCGCCGTGCCGGTGCCGCCATTGAGCTGTTCGTCACGATAAACGATGAGCAAGCCGCGCACCCCTTGCGGGTTCGACGCGATCAGCTGGGCTGTCGTGGCCCCGCCCGATTGCGCGCGGTAATAGGAGGAGATCAGGAAATCGCGTTCGAACTGCGTCAGCTGGCCCGTGGCCGGGTAGCCAAGATGCGCCTGATACTGGGAGATTGCGCTGCGCGTCTTGCGCCCGCTCACGCCGTCGGGTGTGCCTGCCGGAAAGCCGAAATAGTTCAACGACGTCTGCACCTCACGCACCTGCTGGCGCTGGGCCGTGTTGACGCTCGGCGTCTTGCGGTAAACCTTGCGGGTGGTCGTGCGTTGCTGCGCCCCCTGCGAAATCGCCCCGCCGATGATGCCGCCCACAAGACCGCCGATCAGCGCGTCATTGGCCAGCGCCGTCGAGGCCGGTGTGACAACAAGACTTGCAGCCACCAGAGCGCTCAATGCATAACGTTTCACCATGTTCTTCTCCTCAAATGCACGGAACCATCACGTGATTCCCCAAATACCATTAGTCCTAATTAGCGTCAGTTTCCGGGAATTGCGTTTCCAAAGTCAAGCAAGCAATAAAGTTGTCTCCCTATGGTAGAATGGATCATCAGCGAAGGTTTGACGGGCTATGACGAGGCCGTTGCTTTCATGGAAGCCCGCGCGGCAGCGATTGCCGAAGGCACGGCAGAAGAAGCGATCTGGCTGGTCGAACACCCCCCGCTCTACACGGCGGGCACCTCGGCCCGGATCGAGGACCTGACCGACCCGGACCGTTTCCCGGTCTATGAGAGCAAACGTGGCGGTCAATACACCTATCACGGTCCGGGGCAGCGGGTGGCCTATGTCATGCTCAACGTCGCCAAGCGGGGCCGCGACGTGCGCTGTTTCGTGCGGCAACTGGAGCAATGGGTGATCGCCACGCTGGACGAGTTCAACGTCAAGGGCGAGATCCGCGACGGACGCGTCGGTGTCTGGGTGGTGCGGGGTGACAAGCCGCTGGGCGTGACCGGCCAGCCCCAGGAGGACAAGATCGCCGCTATTGGGATTCGCCTGCGCAAATGGGTGAGCTTTCACGGCATCTCGATCAACGTGGAACCGGACCTGGAGCATTTCACCGGCATCGTGCCCTGCGGGATCACTGAACACGGCGTGACCTCGCTGGTCGACCTGGGCCTGCCGGTGACCATGGCGGATGTGGATGTGGCGTTGAAACGGCGCTTTGAGGAGGTGTTTGGCAGCCAATCCGCTCCAGCAAATTAAAGAGACGCTATCGACACTGGACGGCACCCGAAGCTGGTTATCGCAATGGCGTTTGGCACGCCTCAGGCGGGCTTTGTTACCACTTCGGCTTTTGTGCGCAGCCACTTCAGAAATGTCATGACGTCAGTCCGTGGTTCGCCCGGGCCCGTTTCAATGTAGTAGAAACCGAAAAGCGTTTCAGACGCCAGCTCCACGACACGGCCAGCCGCCAGATCATCCACGAAAAAGGCGCGGGCCGTATAAGTAATACCGTCGCCACGCCGCACCGCTGGCATGATGAGATTGCCCGGCATATGATTGATCTGCAATGGTTTCTTAGGGACAATCCCGTGGTAGGTAAACCAATCGGCGGCCTCGTTGGTCCCCAGCTCCTGCAGCCAGGGCAATTCGGCGAGGGACGCCAGGTCCGCCCCGGTCCGCTCACCAGCCAAATCCGGCGTTCCGATGACCACCATGTCTGTCTTCAGAAAGGCTTCGCTGTCTGGCTCTACCCGGCGCCTGTCACGGTACCGGATCGCGATGTCGATGCCCCCCGGCCTGAGGTCTACGACGTGCGACGTGGGATTCAGCATCAAGGTAATCTCCGGATGCGCCCGCTGAAACTCGCCTATTTTCGGCATCAACCACTCGACGGCGAAAGCCGGTGACATGGTCACCTGAACCGGCCTTGCAGCCGCCGCTTCATTGATCCGCGCAACACCCCGGTTGATAATGTCGAAGCCCGCTTCAAGGTCGCGTGCCAGATGCGCGCCAGACTCCGTCAACTCGATACCCCGGCCGACCCGCGCGACCAACGCGACGCCGAGCCGTCGTTCCAGGGCCTTTACCTGCTGACTGACCGCCGCCTGGGTGACATTGAGATGATCCGCCGCTTCGGCATAGCTTCCGGCACCCGCGACAGCGGCAAAGGCGCGCAGACTGTTCAAAGGGGGCAGGTTCAACCAATCCATACGATAGTATTTCTAATGCTTCGTCACAATTAATGAATCGCATAAATCCGAAATCTTTTCAATAATGCGAATGAAATTAGCCATTTTCCGGGGAGTGACGAGATGAAAAAACTAAAAGGTGGATGTTACTGCGGCGCCATTCGCTATGTGATCGCAAGCCCACCGAAATGGTCCGGGCACTGCCATTGCCGCTCTTGTCAGCTTGCGCTCGGGGGGGCCTTTGTCACCTGGTCCAAAGTGCCTCTGGCAGATTTTACAATCACCAAGGGCGGCCTGAAGCACATCGAGAAAACACCGGGCGTGCGCCGCGGCTTTTGCGGAGAGTGCGGCACGACGCTGACCTACGCAGCAGAAGGCGAGGTAGACGGACAGGACTGGGGCGCGGACGCCTGGTTTGCGACGGCAACGCTGGACGATCCGTCCATAGCGAAGCCGGAGACGCATGTTTTTGTCTCGCACAAACAGCCGTGGATAAAGCTGGCCGACGGATTGCCGAGTTTCGATCAGTTCTGACGCGACTGTCTGGGACCAAAAGAGGAGAGACCCAATGAGCAAGACCTATTCTTACGCCTGCCGCGACTGTGAGGGGATGGAAACCTGTCCGGGCGAGGTCCGCGCCGCAACCGAAGACGAAGTGTGGAAACTGATGGAACTGCACGCCGTGATCGCACATGGTGAGGATCCGAGTTCCTGGGATGCGGAGACGCGCACATATCTCGGCACACTCATAAAATCGCACTGAGCAGAGAGCCCGCGGCTGCGCACAGGCATGGGGCGTTACTGCGCGGTGAATGAACTTCTGAACTTTCACGCAGCCCCGGGGGGCGCAGAAAGCGCTTGAACGACTCACGGCTTCGCGCCACGTTGCGGCGTTACACACCTGCACCGGAGCACCGTCATGGAGCCCCGCCTGATCGCCGCCCTGATCCTGGCCCCCTTTGCCCTGGCCTTTCTCTATTCGGCCATTCATGAGCTTGTGCGCTACCGCTCCGAGGGACGGGCGGAATACGGGCTCAGCTATGACGAAGAGACCGGCACCACCCATGTCACCGCGATTGGCGAGGAAACCGAGGCCTATGATCTCGACGATTTCGATCCCGGCGATTACCGCGACCCTGAAATCAGGACCGACCCGGACGAGGAGCGCAGCTAGAGCATAGCGCGTAAAAGTGGAACCCGGTTTTGCGCGCCCCGGACATGCGCGCTGCATCGGCAGAGGACGGCGCGTGAACGCGACCCGCGTTGGGGCGCTGCGCGTGGCACAGTAAGGGCGCTGCGCGCGGCATAGGGGGTTATCCACATCCTGTCATGATTCCTTGTTGAAACTGTCACACCGCCGCAACGCGCGGGCCTTATCGCGGCAAGCGCTGCGAGGTTGCAGCGACGGATTTCACACAGGGATACGCCATGCAGGATATCGACAAAGCCATGCTCTCCGCCGACGATTGGGATGAGCTGAACTTCCCCCGCCCCGAAGAGAATGATTTCGACCGCGTCGTTGAACGCGCCATTTCCCGCCGGGGGTTCCTTGGCGGCGCGCTGGCCTTTGGCTCGGGCGCGGCTGTGATGGGTGCGGGGCTTCTGGGCTCCACCTCTGCCGAGGCCATGGTCGCGGCGAGCCGCTTCCCGTTCAAGCCGATCGCCATTCAGACCGATTTCGAAATTCACGTGCCCGAAGGCTACAGCCACCATGTGCTGGCGCGCTGGGGCGATGCGCTGTTCTCGGATTCCGAGGGCTATGACCTGACCGAGGGCGGCCCGGTGGACGGCTCAGACCGCATCTTTGGCGAGAATACCGACGGGATGGAGACCTTTTCCTACCAAGGTCACGAACTGATCGCCATCAACCACGAATACACCAACCGCAAGATCAACCTGCCTGCCGGCCAGGACGGCGTTCCGGCAAATGCGGGTGACGTGCTCAAGCTGCAGAACCTGCAGGGTGTAACGGTGATGGAAGTGGTTGAGGGCGACAACGGCTGGCAAGTGGTCAAGGACAGCCCCTTCAACCGCCGTATCCACCACAACACCCCGATGAAGATCGTGGGCCCCGCCGCTGGCCATGACTTGCTCAAGACAGACGCGGACCCCACCGGCACCGCGTCGCTGGGCACGCTGAACAACTGCGGGTCTGGCAAGACGCCCTGGGGCACCTACCTGACCTGTGAAGAGAACTTTAACGGCTATTTCGGCGCAACAGCCGAGCCGGAAGTGACCGAAAAGGTCACCGCCGGTTTCTCGCGCTATGGTGTGGGCACCGATGGCTGGGGCTATGATTATCACAAGCATGATCCGCGCTTTGACACGTCGAAAAACCCCAATGAACCGCATCGCGCAGGCTGGGTGGTCGAAATCGACCCGACCGATCCCGAAAGCATCCCGGTCAAACATACCGGTCTGGGCCGTTTCAAGCATGAGAATGCCGAGGTGGTGCTGGCCGCCGATGGCCGTGTCGTTGTCTATATGGGCGATGATGAACGGGGCGAATTCCTCTATAAATTCGTCTCCAATGGTGTCTTCGCCCCGGGCGGCTCGACCGAAGGTCTGCTGGATGACGGCACGCTCTATGTCGCTAGGTTCGAAGATGACGGCACCGGTGCCTGGATCACGCTGACGCCGGAAAGCACCGGCATGGACGCGGCCGAGATCCTGATCTTTGCCCGTCAGGCGGGATCGGCAGTGGGCGCGACCACCATGGACCGTCCCGAGTGGATTTCCGCCAACCCGCATGCGGTCGAGGCCTATTGCTGCCTGACCAACAACAAGAACCGCGGCATGAAGCCCAATGCGGGCGGCGATGAGACGCCCGTGAACGGCCCGAACCCGCGTGAGACCAATAAATACGGTCAAATCGTGCGTTGGCGTCCGCATAACGACGATCACGCAGCCGACACGTTCGACTGGGATCTCTATGTCATGGCGGGCAACCCGGATGTGTATGACAATGTCTATGGCGGCTCGGACAACGTGAACGCGGGCAACCTGTTTAACTCGCCCGACGGAATGGCGTTTGACACCAACGGGCTGGTCTGGATCCAGACCGATGGCGATGACAGCAACGAAGGCGAGTTCGCGGGCCACGGCAACAACCAGATGCTGGTGGGCGACCCGGTGACCGGCGAGATCGTGCGCTTTCTGACCGGGCCGAACGGTTCGGAAGTGACCGGTCTGGCCTGGTCCTCTGACCGCCGCTCGATGTTTGTGGGCATCCAGCACCCGGGCGGCTCCTGGCCCGATGGTGAAGGCCTGCCGCGCTCCTCGGTGATCGTGGTCAAACGCGATGATAATGGGCTGGTGGGGTAAACCCCATCGCTCGCGACAATCGGAAAGGCCGCCGTACAGGTGGCCTTTTTGCTGTGTGCGTTTGGGAAGAACCGAAATCTTCAAAAGATTTCGGAACAAACAGGCTCCCCGCCCCCGCGACATTTTTTCTTGATCCAAGTCAAACTGACCCGTTGCCGTCACCGGGGTAGCATTCTAGAACCTGAATGAGATTCCGGGTGCGGGCTATGGTGCGCGCGCCCATGTTTTGTCTAGCAGGAGGCACGAGACATGGCAGACGCCGCCATTCACGGCCACGAGCATGAAGATCAGCGTGGTTTCTTCACCCGCTGGTTTATGTCGACCAACCACAAGGACATCGGTATCCTGTACCTGATCGTCTCTGCGTTTGCCGGCTTCATCTCGGTGGCATTCACCGTTTACATGCGCATGGAGCTGATGGAGCCCGGTGTGCAATATATGTGCCTTGAGGGCGCTCGCATGTTCGCCGCAGAGGCCGGAACATGTACCCCCAATGGCCACCTCTGGAACGTGTTGATCACCGCGCACGGCATCCTGATGATGTTCTTCGTGGTTATCCCGGCGCTGTTCGGCGGGTTTGGCAACTATTTCATGCCGTTGCAGATCGGCGCGCCGGACATGGCCTTCCCGCGGATGAACAACTTGTCCTTCTGGCTCTATGTCGCTGGCACCACGCTGGCGGTGTGTTCGGTCTTTGCACCGGGCGGCAATGACCAGCTTGGCTCGGGCGTGGGCTGGGTTCTCTACCCGCCGCTGTCCACCAATGAGGGCGGCCTATCCATGGATCTGGCGATCTTCGCGGTGCACGTCTCGGGTGCGTCGTCGATCTTGGGTGCGATCAACATGATCACCACCTTCCTGAACATGCGTGCCCCGGGCATGACGCTCTTTAAGGTGCCGCTGTTCTCCTGGTCGATCTTTGTCACCTCGTGGCTGATCCTGCTGTCGCTGCCGGTTCTGGCGGGCGCCATCACCATGCTGCTGACCGACCGGAACTTTGGCACGACCTTCTTTGATCCTGCCGGTGGCGGTGACCCGATCCTGTACCAGCACATCCTGTGGTTCTTCGGCCACCCCGAGGTTTACATCGTGATCCTGCCGGGCTTTGGCATCATCTCCCACGTGATCGCGACCTTCTCGCGCAAGCCGGTCTTTGGCTACCTGCCGATGGTCTGGGCGATCATCGCGATTGGTGCTCTGGGCTTTGTCGTGTGGGCACACCACATGTACACCGTCGGCATGTCGCTGACCCAGCAGTCCTACTTCATGCTGGCCACAATGGTCATCGCGGTCCCGACAGGGGTCAAGATCTTCTCGTGGATTGCCACCATGTGGGGCGGTTCGATCAGCTTCAAGGCGCCGATGATGTTCGCCATGGGCTTCTTGTTCCTGTTCACCGTGGGCGGCGTGACCGGTATCGTGCTGTCGCAGGCCGGTGTGGACCGGGCCTATCACGACACCTACTACGTGGTTGCGCACTTCCACTACGTGATGTCGCTGGGCGCCGTGTTCTGCATCTTTGCAGGCATCTACTTCTACTTCGGCAAAATGACCGGCCGTCAGTACTCGGAAAAGCTGGCTCACCTGCACTTCTGGATGTTCTTCATCGGTGCAAACCTGACCTTCTTCCCGCAGCACTTCCTCGGCCGTCAGGGCATGCCGCGCCGCTACATCGACTATCCGGAGGCATTCGCCACCTGGAACTATTGGTCGTCGATCGGCGCTTTCCTGTCCTTCGCCTCGTTCCTGCTGTTCTTCTACATCGTCGCCCACGCCCTGCTGCGTGGTGCACGTGAGACCCGGAACAACTACTGGAACGAATATGCGGATACGCTGGAATGGACCCTGCCCAGCCCGCCGCCGGAGCACACCTTTGAAATCCTGCCCAAGCAGGAAGACTGGGACAAGGGCCACGCCCACTAAGCTCCGACAGCTTGAAACACCGGAAAGACCCCGCCCTGATCGGCGGGGTCTTTTGCATTTGACGCGCGACAGAACACGCGCGCTTGTGAGCGGCGTCACATCCGCGTTGCGCACCATGTGCGACACTCATTTGGACGGGATGCGCCTTGTTCAGGCTCATCCCCTCCCCGCGATACGCCGCCGCTTCCGATCTGTGGCTATCGCATTGCCGAACCGGTCGGGACCAACCCCTGGCCGTCCCCGACCACCCGGCCGGTTCGCGCGCCCCCCTCACACGCGCTGCGCGACAGAAATATTCATCGACTTTGCGGCACGGGTTTTTATATCTGGATCATGCCCTATGCATGGTCCGATAACCCCGCGCGACATGAGACCGAGCTCACGCTTTGGCCCCATCAGTCGTTGCAGCCGCGCGGCTTTGCGGCCTTTATTCTGGCCACCTTCACGCTGATCTGTATCCCGCTGTTTCCGCTGTTGGGAACGATCCTGCTCTGGGGGCTGTTGCCGTTCCTTTTGCTCGCGGTGGGCGGCATCTGGTACGCGCTCAAACGCAATCAGCGCGATGCCAGCATCCTCGAGGTGCTGCGCCTTGGCCCCGAGGAAATCACCCTGACCCGCCACAACCCGCGCGGCCCGGATCAGAACTGGGCCTGCAACGCCTATTGGGCCAGCCCGCATATGCATGAAAAGGGCGGGCCGGTGCCGCATTACGTGACCCTGCGCGGGGCCGGGCGCGAGGTCGAGATCGGGGCCTTCCTGTCGGAGGATGAGCGCAAATCGCTTTATGATGAGCTGACGCTTCGGCTGGCGCGCACCCGCTCTGCGCGGTAAGAGGCGACATGGCCCAGACCCCTGCAACCCCCAAGGCCCGGCGCGCCCGGCTACTTCTTTTGAGCGCCCTCATCGGGCCGGAACGGCTGTTGCAGCGGGACGATGCGCTGCAAGCCTCGGAACGCGCGGCGCTGGCGCTGCGACCAACCCGACCGAAGGCTCCGGCCACGACTGCGGTGTTCCTCATCCCGCTGGTGGGCCAACACCATGTGCAGGACTGGCCCGGCACGTCTTCGCGGCTGGGCGATACGTTAAACAGCCTGTTGGCCCAGAGCGACCCGAACTGGACGGCGATCATCTGCGGTCAGGACCGGCCCGATACATTGCCCGATGATCCGCGCATCATCTTCCTGCCCTTTAGCGAGGCGGTCGAGGGCAATGACAAATGGCGCAAGCTCTCCGCCCTCACGCGCGCCCTGCCCGACCATGCCCCAAAGGCGGGCTATGCCATGACCTTTGACGCCGATGACATCGCGCATCCCGGACTGGTCGCCGAGATGCTGCAAACCCAGGCCCCGGGCGGGTATCTGGTGGAAACGGGTTATGTGCTGGACAAGGGCGCGGGTGCCATTGGGCTGGCCGGGCGGCGCAGTCTTCGCCACCCGCTGCGCAAACCGTTCTGGAAGCTCTGCGGCTCCTGCGCGGCGCTGCGCTATGATCTGGCCAATGGTGCAGATGAGGTGGCGTTCCTGCACGAGATGAGCCAGCACGAACACCGGATGTTTCCGTATCTGGCCAAGCTCGCGGGGCGTGGCCTCCGTCCGTTCTCGCGCCCGATGGTGACCTATCTGCTCAACCATGGCGACAATTTCGGCGCGCGGCGCGGGCGCGTCGGCTTCAAGACACGATTTGTCCAGCGCTACCGCGTCACCGACCCGGCCGAGATCGACCGGATCAAGCTTGAATTTTCGTTGAACCTGTAGCGGTGCTCAACCCTGCTGCGCCAGCCGGTCCTTGACCTTGGGCCCCACCGCGCCGAAATCCATCTGCCCGGTATATTGCGACTTGAGCAACCCCATGACCTTGCCCATATCGCGGATCGAGCTTGCGCCCACCTGCTCCACGGCATTGTCCACGGCCTTGTCGACCTCTTTGTCGCTGAGCTGACGTGGCAGGAATTCCTCGATCACGCCGATCTCGTTCAATTCCCGCTCGGCCAGATCCAGCCGCCCACCCTCTTCATAGGTGCGTGCGCTTTCCTGGCGCTGTTTGACCATCTTGCCAAGAATGGCCAGCACATCCGCCTCGACCAGCGGGCTTTCATCCGCCTCGCCGCGCATGGCGATTTCGCGATCCTTGATGGCGGCATTGATCAGACGCAGAGTCGAAAGACGGTCCGCAGCCTTGTCTTTCATCGCCTGTTTCAGGGCGGCGTTGATTTCCGCACGTAGTTCCATAATGTCCCATCCCCATGGGTTTTTACCAGCCTCGGACAATACGCGATGCACCACAGCGACGCAATGCCGGGGGCGCGCCATTAAGGTATTGATAAATAATGAAAAGTCAAAATTTGAGCAGCGCGGCACTTGCCCTTGACCCGCCCGCGCCTTGCGCATAGGTTCGCGCCAATTTGCCCCCAGCTGCCAAAAATGGAGTCGCCCGATGACCGCGCGCGCCGATCAGACCCCCACCGCCTGTCTTGCACTTGCCGATGGCACCGTTTTTTACGGTCAGGGATTTGGGGCCACCGGGATCAGCGTGGCGGAACTGTGTTTCAACACCGCCATGACCGGCTATCAGGAGATCATGACCGACCCCTCCTATGCGGGCCAGATCGTGACCTTTACCTTCCCCCATATCGGCAATGTCGGCGTGAACCCCGATGATGACGAAACCGGCGAACCGGTGGCCGAGGGCATGGTGGTGAAATGGATGCCGACGCAAAGCTCCAACTGGCGCGCCGCACAGGAGCTGGGCGAGTGGCTGGCCGCGCGTGGGCGCATTGCCATTGGCGGCGTCGATACTCGCCGCCTGACCCGCGCCATCCGGCAACAGGGCGCGCCGCATGTGGCGCTGGCCCATGACCCCGAGGGCAAGTTCGACACCGAGGCGCTGGTCGCCAGGGCCCGCGCTTTTGCCGGGCTTGAAGGGCTGGACCTGGCGAAGGAAGTGACCTGTGCCCAAAGCTATCGCTGGGACGAAATGCGCTGGGCCTGGCCCGAGGGTTATACCCGCCAGACAGCGCCCAAGCACAAGGTTGTCGCCGTGGATTACGGCGCGAAACGCAATATCCTGCGCTGCCTTGCTTCGGCGGGATGTGACGTGACGGTGCTGCCCGCGACAGCCACCGCCGAAGAGGTGCTGGCCCATGAGCCCGATGGTGTGTTCCTATCCAACGGTCCCGGCGACCCGGCGGCTACCGGCGAATATGCCGTGCCGATGATCAAGACGCTTCTGGACGACACCGACCTGCCGATCTTTGGCATTTGCCTCGGCCATCAGATGCTGGCGCTGGCGCTTGGCGGGCGCACGATCAAGATGAACCACGGCCATCACGGGGCCAACCACCCGGTCAAGGACAAGGTGTCGGGCAAGGTCGAGATCACCTCGATGAACCACGGCTTTGCCGTGGACGCCGCCACCCTGCCCGACAATGTGGTCGAGACGCATGTATCGCTGTTTGACGGGTCGAATTGCGGCATCGCGCTGAACTCTGGCACGCGCAAGGTCTATTCGGTGCAGCACCACCCCGAAGCCAGCCCCGGCCCGCAGGACAGTTTCTACCTGTTCGAGCAATTCGCGGATGCCATGGCCGCGCGCGGTTGACCCGGCGGCGCGGCTCGCGGGACAGGGTCGCGTTAACCATCTGTTAAGCTTCTGTTTACGAAGAATTAAACCATTTTGGCACATGCTCGGCCCACAGGACAGAGGGCCGGTGAAATGTCGAATCTCAGTTTTAAGCTGCGAGGGCCGCAGGCCGCACGGCTTGGCCCGCATTACCAGCGGCCGCTGGGTGAAATCCTTGTTGATACCGGGGTCCTGAGCCGCGAGGAACAGCTGCGTGCGCTGACCATTCAGTCCCAATGCGCAGCGCCCTTTCATCAGGTGCTGCTGGCCGAAGGGTTGGCCAGCCAGACCGAGATCCTGCAGGCACAGGCGGCAAAATGGGCTGCCATTCACCTGTCCGCCCGGGAAAACCCGCCTGACCCTGCCCTAAGCAAGCTGCTTGACCCCGCATTTTGCCTTGAGCACGGCATTCTGCCCTGGCTCAAACTGGGCGGTACGCTGGTCATCGCCACATCCCGCCCCGATCTGTTCGAAGACATGCACGCGCTGCTTCCCGATGCCTTCGGGCCCGTGGTCATGGGGCTGGCCACGGAGGACGATATTCACGCCGCCATCGCCGCGGCCCATGTCGACACCCTGACCCTGCGCGCGGAAACGACCGTCGATGACGAGGAAAGCTGCCGGGGTCTGCATGTGATTGCCAACCGCCGCCAGATGCTGTTCGCGGCCGGGGCGGCGGTGGTGTTGGGCGGTCTTATCCTTATGGCACCCGCGCTGTTCTATGGCATGGCGGCGGGCTGGGCGGCGCTGACGCTGATTGCGGTGGCTTTGTTGAAAGGCGCGGCCTGTGTCGCGCGGCTCATGGGGCCGGTGATGCCGCAAACCCCCGCTGCCCCGGCACCACAAGCGCTGCCGCGCATCTCGATTCTTGTGCCGCTTTATGATGAAACCTCCATCGCGCAGACATTGGTGCAACGATTGCGGCGGCTGACCTACCCCAAATCCAAGCTGGATATCGTATTGGTCCTCGAAGAAGCCGACGAGCAAACCCATAAGACACTGGCCAGGACGAACCTGCCACCGTGGATCCGCACGATCACCGTGCCCGGCGGGTCGCTCACCACCAAACCCCGGGCGATGAACTATGCGCTGGGGTTCTGCGACGGCGAGATCGTCGGCATCTATGACGCCGAGGACAACCCCGCCCCCGACCAGCTGGAATGCGTGGCCGCGCGCTTTGCCACCGCCCCGCCCGAAGTTGCCTGCCTGCAAGGCATTCTGGATTTCTACAACCCGCGCGCCAACTGGCTGGCGCGCTGTTTCGCGGTTGAATACGCCTCGTGGTTCCGGATCATCCTGCCGGGACTGGCGCGGCTGGGCTTTGCCATTCCGCTGGGCGGCACCACGGTGTTTTTCCGCCGCGAGGTGCTGGAAAAACTGGGCGGCTGGGACGCGCATAACGTGACCGAGGATGCCGATCTTGGCATGCGGCTGGCGCGACGCGGCTACCGGACGGAAATGGTGGACACCGTCACGCTGGAAGAGGCGAATTGCCGGTGGTGGCCCTGGGTCCGGCAGCGCTCGCGCTGGCTCAAGGGGTATATGTGCACCTACCGCGTCCATATGCGCCGCCCCGCCCGGCTCTGGCGCGATCTTGGCGCCAAACGCTTCATCGGGTTTCAGGTGTTCTTCCTTGGTGCGCTGAGCCAGTTCGTCCTGGCTCCGGTGCTCTGGTCCTTCTGGCTGGTGGTGCTTGGATTTTCGCACCCATTGTCTGCCTGGATGTCACCCGGAATGATGACGGCGATCACCGCGCTTTTCCTGCTGACAGAAGTGCTGGGGCTGATCATCGGGGCCGCCGCCGTGGCCAGCCCGCGCCACCGCCACCTGATACCGTGGGTGCCGACGCTGATGTTCTATTTCCCGCTGGGCAGCGTGGCCGCTTACAAGGCGCTGCTGGAATTGCTGCGCAAACCGTTTTTCTGGGACAAGACCGAACATGGTCACGCGCTTGGATCGGCCACGCTGGAGCATGGACAATAGCCAGGCCGGTTCAGTCCAGCTTGTTGTCGTGTTTCAACCGCGTGACAAAAGCCACCGAGATATGCGCCTTGAGCGCCTCGCAGGCCGCCTCTTCGTCGCGCGCCTCGATCGCGCGAACAATGGCGTCATGTTCTTCCAGCGCCTTGTCGCCGCGCCCTTCGGCGGCCAGCGACGTGGTCGCCATCAGCGCCATGGAGCGGTGCACCAGGTCAAGCTGCTGCACCAGATAGCGGTTATGCGAGGCAAGGTGGATCTGCTTGTGAAACCGCCGGTTCGCACGGGCCAGCGCCGTTGGATTGGACCGGAGCGCCGCATCCTCTTCCACCATGTCGCGCAGGACCCGCACCTCTTCTTCCGTGGCATGGCGCGCCGCCAGCCGGGCCGCCAACCCCTCAAGTTCGGCGCGCACCACGTAAAGCTCGGCCATCTGGCTGTGATCCAGCGACGCCACGATCAACGACCGCCCGTCCCGCGCCAGCAGCGACTGCGTCTCAAGGCGTTGCAACGCCTCGCGGATCGGCGTGCGGCTCATCCCCAGTTTCTCGGCCAGATCACTTTCAACCAGCCGGTCACCGGGTTTGTATTCCCCCATGTCGATGGCATCGAGCACCATCGTATATGCGTCTTTCTGCGTGGGCGTCTTCTGGCTCACCGGCACGTCCTCCCTTGACCCGCCGCGTTACCTTAGGGGGCCGGGCTTGTGCTCGCAAGACGACCATTGCACCGGGGGGCCTGCGCTTGTAGCGTCGCGGCCATGCCGAAACAGCATTTTTCCCATGTCTCCCACTGGGTCTTTGACCTCGACAACACGCTCTATCCGGCGGCAACCCGGCTGTTTGACCAGATCGAACCGCGCATGACCGCCTATGTGATGGACGCGCTTGGCGTCACCGAGGCCGAGGCAAATCACCTGCGCATGCAGTATTGGAAGACCTATGGCACCACGCTGGCCGGGCTGATGCGCGAACACGGTGTTGATCCCGGCCCCTATCTGCATGATGTGCATCAGATCGACTTTTCCGTGCTTTCTCCCTGCCCCGAACTGGCCGCGCATATCCGCGATCTGCCGGGACGGCGCATCGTCTATACCAATGGCACCGCACCCTATGCGGAACGGGTGCTGAAGGCGCGGGGACTGAGCGGGCTGTTCGATGCGGTCTATGGCGTGGAACATGCGGGGTTCCGGCCCAAGCCCGAACGCGAGGCGTTTGAAGCCATCTTTGCCCAGGACGGAACCGATCCCGGCGCCGCCGCCATGTTCGAGGATGATCCCCGCAACCTTGCCGCGCCGCATGAGATGGGGATGCGCACCGTGCATGTGGCGGACGCCCCGCATGAGGCCGCGCATATCCACCACCACACCGATGATCTGCGGCATTTCCTGTCTCTTCTGACCTGAGCGCCGCGACAAATGCTGCGCTGCGGCATAATTCCGCGGGACGGCTTGGCCGGGCCAGTCTATGAAAGGCGCAAGCCAATCAAAAGGACAGACGTTATGACCGATATCAGCCACACCCAAGCCCCGCTTGTTCGCTTTCCCCTGATCAGCACCGTGGCAGGCTTGCTGCGCGACCCGGTTGCGGCGATCTTTGCCTTCCTGCTGCTGATCGTGGCGCTTGTGGTCGTGGCTGTGGCCACCTGGGGCTTGCCGGTTCTGGGGCTGATCGGCGTGACGCTTACGCCGATCTACATGGTGATCCTGCTGGTCATCAGCCGCGGTTGACACCATCGATAACGCGGCACTGCGGCAGGATTTCGCAGTGCCAGGCCGAGACGCTCTCCTAGCTATGTCATGCAACATATCAAGGTGAGACAATGTCCGACTTTACCGCCCCGCCCCTTCAATCTGGTGCGCGCACGCCCCTTGCCCTGCGGCTCCTGCTGTCGCTGCCCATCATCGGGCGCATTGCCAGTGACCTGCTCTATGGCGACAAAGACAATATCTATTATTTCCTCGTGATCCTGCTCACTATCGAGGTGGTGCTGATCATGACCTGGGGGCTGCCCGCTTTGGCCATGTCGGCGTTGGCCATGGTACCGATCTGTGTGACCCTGCTGGTGATCCTGACACGTGGTTAAAGCACAATGCGAAATACTTGAACAATCGGGCATCACCTAACGCGTTGAAATCCATGATTTCAGGCAGCGTTAGGTGATTCAGAATTTTTGCAATGTGCTATAAGGCGTCGCATGGCGCTTGGCGTCTGGCACACTACATTCGACTGCGATATCGGAGGGCGCCATGGATCATGACATCATCATCTCGGGCGGCGGCATTGCCGGTCTGACCGCTGCAGCCGCATTCGGAACCGCCGGGTTTGACGTGCTCTGCGTCGATCCTGCCCCGCCGGTGACGACGCGGGACGCGGAAGGTTCGGACCTGCGCACCACGGCGTTCCTGCAACCGGCCCGCGATTTCCTGGACGCCGCGGGGCTGTGGGAGCGGCTGGCCCCCCATGCCATGCCGCTGGACACCATGCGCATCATTGATGCGGGCGGGGTCGAACCGGTGGCGCGGGTATCGCGCGATTTTGAAAGCACCGATATCTCGGACCTGCCCTTTGGCTGGAACCTGCCCAACTGGCTGTTGCGCCGGGAAATGGCCGCGCGACTGGACAAGATGGAGACCGTCGCCTTCCTGCCCGGCATGGCGGCAACGGGACTGTTTACCCGCACGGGCGAGGCGCGGGTGAGCCTGTCCAATGGCCAGACCCGCCGCGCGCGGCTGGTGATTGCCGCCGACGGGCGCAATTCCCCGATGCGCGAGGCGGCGGGGATCGCGGTGAAAACCAACCGGTTCGGGCAAAAGGCGCTGGCCTTTGCGGTCACGCACCCGATCCCACATGGCAATGTCTCGACCGAGATACACCGCAGCGGCGGGCCGTTCACGCTGGTCCCGCTTCCGGATTTTGACGGGCGGCCCAGCTCTGCCGTGGTCTGGATGGAAGAAGGGCCGAAGGCGGCGGCGCTGATGGAGTTGGACGAAACCGCCTTTGAAGCCGCCATGTCCGAGCGGTCCACATACCTGCTGGGCCCGCTCACCCTGGCGTCGCGCCGCACGCTCTGGCCGATCATCGCGCAGCATGCCGACACGCTCTATGGCGAACGGCTGGCATTGGTGGCAGAGGCCGCGCATGTGGTGCCCCCCATCGGGGCGCAGGGGCTGAACATGTCGCTCAAGGACATGTCCGTGCTGCTGGACCTGGCGACCGCCCGTCCCGGCGCGCTTGGCGATGTGGACATGCTGTCGGCTTACCATCGCGCCCGCATCCTGGACATCCGCGCCCGCGTGGCCGGGATTACCTTGCTCAACCGCACATCCATGCAATCCGCCCAAGCCATGCGTGACCTGCGCGCCGCAGGGATCACGGCTCTGCACGGGGTGGCCCCTGTTCGGCGTGCATTGATGCAGCTGGGGCTTGGCGCGCGCGGCTCGGATCGGAGCTAGATCACCTCAACGCCCGTTGTCATCGGGCGGATCGTCCGGATCGCCATTGGCCTGGTCGTCATAGTGCTGACGCAGCCGGCTGAACCGGTATCCTTGCGACCGAAGATTGTGGACATAGGTGCTCACCCCCTGCGTGCCGCCTTGGGCGAGCCCGGCAACCGCGCGCCCCCCTGCCCCCGGCGATGCTGGCGGATTCGCAAATGCGGTACTCGCCGATAGGCTGATAGCAATTGCAGTGAAAAAGAGTGTTTTCATCGTCTAATCCCCCTTGAAATCCAATAAAGGCACACTTTTTAAGGGAAAACGCGCTAAAATGCCAAAACCAGCTTAGTCCAGAGACGCAAATTCTCCAAACCGGGGCAGGTCTGACGTGCCAGCTTAGCTCAGCACCGTCACGAGAACATAGAGACACATACCGATCACGATCAGCGATCCGACGGTATAAAAGGTGGCGCGCACCTCGTGGTTCTGCGCCGTGCCATAGGCCCAGAAATGACCCGCACGGGCGAGGACAAAGCCATAAAACGCCAGCTGCGCCAGCCACAGCGCCGGATCACAGGCGACAAACAGCAGCCCCGCCACCAGAAAGCCCGGGATGTTTTCCAGATCATTGCGATGCATGCGGCGTGAACGGTCGACATAATCACTGACCTCCAGCTGCTCAGGCCGGGGATCAGGATTGAGCGGCGTCTGCCGCAGGTCCTCGGGCGAGACCAGCCCCGCATCGCTTTTCATCATGCGATAAACAGTCATCCAGCCCTGCCCCATGAGCTTGAGCACCATGAGCGCCGCCGCAATCGCGTAGGCCGCAAAGACCGGGTTCTCCAGATGAAACAGTGACATGACCCCTCCGCTTTTGCCCCGAGGCTAGCGGCCCATCACACACCTGTGCAACGAAAAAGCCCGGGCGCTTGGCCCGGGCTTCTCAGAACGTCGATCCGGTCGGGATCAGTTCTTTTCCTTGTCGACCATCTTGCCGGCCGAGATCCACGGCATCATGCCGCGCAGTTTCGCACCGGTCTCTTCGATCAGGTGCTCGTCATTGTGACGGCGCGAGGCTTTGATGGTGGGCTGGCCCACGGCGTTTTCGAGCATGAAGTCGCGGACGAACTTGCCTTCCTGGATGTCGGTCAGAACCGCTTTCATCCGGGCCTTGGTTTCGTCGTATTGCAGGATGCGCGGGCCGGTCACGTACTGGCCGTATTCAGCCGTGTTGGAGATCGAGTAATCCATGTTGGCGATGCCGCCTTCATAGATCAGGTCCACGATGAGCTTCACTTCGTGCAGACATTCGAAATATGCCATTTCCGGCGCGTAACCGGCTTCGACCAGGGTTTCGAACCCGCAACGGATCAGCTCGACCAGACCACCGCACAGGACGGCCTGTTCGCCGAACAGGTCGGTTTCGCATTCCTCGCGGAAGTTGGTTTCGATGATGCCCGAACGGCCGCCGCCGATGGCGGAGCAGTAGGACAGACCGATTTCCAGCGCTTTGCCGGTGGCATCCTGGTTCACGGCCACGAGGCAGGGCACGCCGCCGCCTTTGGTGTATTCGCCACGCACAGTGTGGCCCGGGCCTTTGGGGGCCATCATGATGACATCAACGCCGGGCTTCGGCTCGATCAGGCCGAAATGCACGTTCAGACCGTGGGCAAAGGCCATGGCCGCGCCGTCGCGCAGGTTGTCATGCACGTATTTCTTGTAGGTTTCGGCCTGAAGTTCGTCGGGCATGGTGAACATGATCACGTCACACCAGGCTGCCGCTTCGGCAATGCCCATGACCTTGAGACCTTCGGCTTCGGCTTTCTTGGCCGAGGGGGAGCCGTCACGCAGGGCGACGACAACATTCTTGGCGCCTGAATCGCGCAGGTTCAGCGCGTGGGCGTGGCCTTGGCTGCCGTAGCCGAGGATGGCGACCTTCAGGTCCTTGATCAGGTTCACATCGCAATCGCGATCGTAGTAAACGCGCATGATATCGCTCCGTCTTGAGGTTGATTGGCGGGCAATCTACGGGGAATGCGCCGAATATGCGCGTCAAAGCGATAATTTTTTCGCATTTTTTCGATTTATCTATTCTCCAAATTGGCGTATCTGCGTGAAATCATGCTTGACGATACGGACAGACGCATTCTTCGCCAGATGCAGGCGGCCCCGGATCTGGCGCTCGCCGATCTGGCGGACCGGGCGGGCGTGACGCCTGCCACCCTGTCGCGCCGGTTGGAGCGGATGCGCGAGGGCGGCGTGCTGCTTGGCAAACGGGCCGAGATCAACTGGCCCGCTTTGGGATATGCGGTCGAGGTCTCCTTGCGCATCACGCTCGACAAGACCCAGGGCAACGCCTTTGACAGCTTCATTGCCGCGGCGCGCGAGGTGCCCGAGGTGATCGAGATCCAGACCTTTCTTGGCCAGGTGGATGCGCGGCTTTCGGTGATCGCCCGCGACATCCCGCATTATCAGCAGATCTATCGTGATCGTATCCTCACCCTGCCACATCTGGCCGATATCGAGGCGCTGATGCATGTGGCGCGGATCAAGGATGAGGAGGCACTGCCGGTATGAAAGATGTGGAAGCCGCGCGATCGCCGACCCGCGGGGTGGCGGTCCATAACTGGTATTGGGCACGTTATGCTTGCAAAGCCCGAACAACATCCGTTCGTCGCGCTAGCGTCGGCCAAATCGCCGCCCCGGGGGGCGGGTCATGCCAAAGGCATGCCGCTGGCATGACGATCGCGCGGCGCCCTGCGGGCTTGATTCCGCGCGAGGGGATAGGATTCCAATGACCGATTTCGACGACACCGACCGCGCCCTCCTGCGCGCCCTGAGCCGCGACGCGTCGCAATCTGCCGGACAGTTGGGGCGTCGTCTGGGGCTTTCGCAACCCGCCACATGGCGGCGCATCAAACGGTTGCGCGACGCGGGCGTGATAAGCGGCACGCGACTGGTGCTGGACCGCGAAAAGCTGGGCTTCGGCGTGACGGTTTTCCTTGGCGTGAAACTCGCCACCAAGGGGCGGATCAGCCTTGAGGATTTCGAACGCGCCGTGACCGCGATCCCCGAGGTCCAGACCGTCGAGCATGTGCTGGGGCTTTATGATTACCGCCTGCGCGTTGTTGCCCGCGACCTCAGCGACTTTGAACGCGTCCTGCGCCGCCGGATCATGACCCTGCCCGGCGCGGGTCAGGTCGAGGCCAATGTTCTTTTGTCCGAGGAGCGCCGCCCCGGTCCCTTGGGCTGAGCGTATCGACAAACTCCGCCTGCCGCGTTAGCGATACCTCAACAAGAGGAGGTTTCGCCATGGCATTGCTCAACACCGTCGACCCCGAGGGGCTTGATGAATTCTCGGTCGTCTTCACCGACCGCTCTCTCAACCACATGTCCGTCACGTTCCAGCAGGTGATGAATGACATCTCCGCCATGCTGAAAGAGGTCTACAAGGCCGACGGCGTGGCGCTGGTTCCCGGTGGCGGGACCTTCGGGATGGAGGCCGTGGCGCGGCAGTTCGGGCAGGACGCCAAATGCCTTGTGGTGCGCAATGGCTGGTTCTCGTTCCGCTGGACGCAGATTTTCGACGCGGGCGATTTCACCGGCGAGAGCATCGTCATGAAGGCGCGGCGCACCGGGAACGAGGCCAATGCGCCCTTCGCCCCTGCCCCCATCGACGAGGTCACTGCGCGCATTCGCGAGGAAAAACCCGATCTCGTGATCGCACCCCATGTGGAGACATCTGCCGGGATCATCCTGCCCGACGACTACATCACCGCACTGGCGGATGCCGCGCATGAGGTTGGCGCGCTTATGGTGCTCGATTGCATCGCTTCGGGCTGTATCTGGGTGGACATGGCGGCGACGGGTGTCGATGTGCTGATCTCCGCGCCGCAAAAAGGCTGGTCCTCGACGCCCTGCGCGGGGCTGGTCATGCTGTCCGAACGCGCGCTGGCGCGGATGGAGGAGACCACGTCGAACAGCTATGCCGCCGATCTCAAGAAATGGCACCAGATCATGATGGCCTATGAGAATGGCGGCCATGCCTATCACGCCACCATGCCCACCGATGGCTTGCGCGCCTTCCGCGACACGATGGTGGAAAGCCGCGATTATGGCTTTGACAAGCTGATGGCGGCGCAACAGGACTTGGGCGACAAGGTGCGCGCCATGCTTGCCAAGCGGGGCATCACATCAGTCGCAGCGGAGGGGTTCGGCGCGCCCGGCGTGGTGGTGAGCTATACCAGCGACCCCGAGGTGCAATCGGGCCGCGCCTTTGCCAAGGAAGGCACGCAGATCGCCGCCGGGGTGCCGCTGCAATGCGACGAGGGCGACGGGTTTTCCACCTTCCGGCTGGGGCTCTTTGGGTTGGACAAACTCTATGACGTTGACGCCACCGTCGCACGGCTTGAGGCGGTGCTGGACAAGGCGCTTTGAGCGGATTCCCAGTCTGAAACAGCGGCGAAGCCGCCGCGCATCGTCGTACCGCCCGTCGCACCAAAGGTGCCCCACCAAAACTGGCCCGCCTTTGGCGGGACGGCACGGCGATGCGCTCAACTCCTTGCGACATCCGCACAGCCCCTGTGCGCCCCTGCAGGATTGTTACACCATAACAGCCCTCCCATCTGCGTTGCATGACACAGTATGATATTACCACAAGGACGGGCCTGCCCCCTGAGATGCAGACCCTCCTGCGGGAGCTGCCACGCGATGGCTGGCAGGATCACCCGCATTTCGCGCGCTCCATTTCCAACTGGATGGGGGCGCATGGGATGTTCCGGCAACTGGGCGATCTGGTCCGCGAGGATACGGAAACCTATCTGAACGGCGACGAGGACCCGCAACGCTATGCGGCGCGGCTGGCGCATTTCGGCAACCTGCTGGTGCGCAACCTGCATGGGCATCACGGCTGGGAAGATCACAGTTTCTTCCCGGAGCTTGAGGCTGCGGATCCGCGGTTTGCCAAAGGGTTGGAGATGCTGGAAACCGACCACGTGGCGCTGGACGCGCTGCTGGACCGGTTTACCCGCGCGGGCAATCGCGTGGTGCAACTGGCACAGCTTGACCCCGGACAGATCCGCGACGAGGCCGGTGCACTTCATGGCACCTGCGGCGAAATCAGCGGCTTCCTCAACCGCCATCTGAGCGATGAGGAAGACCTTGTCGTGCCGATCCTGCTGCATCATAAGCTGCGGGGTTGATCATTCGGCAGGGCGCAGTTGCGCCCTGCCCACCAGAAAGCAGACCATGACGCAATCCCCTGACATCACGGGAAAACATTGGTTGATGGTGGCCACGCTCGGGGTGACCTGGGGCGCGACCTTCATGGTCATTGAAATCGCCCTCACCGGGATCACCCCGTTCTGGCTGGCCGCCGGGCGGATCGGCTTTGCGGCAGCGCTGATGACGGTGATCTGGGCGCTGCGCGGCTTTCGGCTCTTTGCCCAGCGGCCAGGCGCGGGTGCATCCGCCATGCTGCTGCTGGTTGGTATGCTCAGCTCGGCCATTCCCTTCATGCTGCTCAGCTGGGGCCAGCAATTCGTGACCTCGGGCTTTGCAGGCGTGTCCATGGCCGCGGTGGCGCTGATGGTTTTGCCATTGGCGCATGTCTTCGTACCGGGTGAGCATTTGACCCTGCGCCGGATCGCCGGGTTTCTTATCGGCTTTGTCGGCGTCACGGTGCTGATTGGCGGTCAGGCCTTTGCCTCGACAGGTGCGACACAAGAGGGGCTGGGGCGGTTGGCCTGTCTGGGGGCTGCGTCGTGTTACGCGCTGTCATCCGTGTCCATGCGCCGCCTGCCGCCGGTGGACCCTTTCGGGCTGGCCACGGTGCTGCTGATCATCGGTTGCTGCCTCGTGATCCCCGCCGCATGGGTGGTCGAGGGACCGCCGCCCCTGCCCGATACCCGCACGCTCATGGTGATTGCCATGCTCGGGCTGATCCCGACAGCGGCAGCCAATGTCCTGCGGGTGCTGCTGATCCGCTCGGCGGGGCCCACCTTCATGAGCCTGACAAACTATATCGTGCCCGTCTGCTCGGTGCTGTTCGGCGCCGCCATTCTGTCCGAACCGCTGCCGCCCAGCCTGCTTATGGCGCTCACGCTCATCCTGTCGGGGGTGTTCCTGAGCCAATGGGGCGCGCTCAGACGGTTGTTTGGTCAAACCTCTGCCTGAAACGACAAACGCCGGGGACAACCCCGGCGTCTCGTATCTCGTCACGATGGCAGATGTTATTTCTGCGGCAGCGGCCCGATCATCATGATCATCTGGCGGCCTTCCATCTTGGGCATGTTCTCGATCTTGCCGATCTCTTTCACGTCCTCGGCCACACGTTCCAGCAACTCACGGCCAAGGTTCTGGTGCGCCATCTCGCGGCCACGGAACCGCAGGGTGACTTTGACCTTGTCGCCGTTTTCAAGAAACTTGAACACGTTGCGCATCTTGACCTCGTAGTCGTGGGTATCCGTGTTGGGACGGAACTTCACCTCTTTGACTTCGATGATCTTCTGCTTCTTGCGAGCCTCGGATTCGCGCTTTTGCTGTTCGTATTTGAACTTTCCGAAATCCATGATCTTGCAGACGGGCGGATTGGCATTGGGCGAAATCTCGACCAGATCAAGCCCGGCATCCTGCGCCATTTCAAGCGCGCGGCGGGGCGTGACAACGCCGACATTTTCGCCTTCGGCGCCAATCAGGCGGATTTCAGGGGATCGGATCTTGTCGTTGACGCGGGGGCCCGTATCACGGGTGGGCGGCGCGTTATGCGGTCTGCGGGCTATGGGTTTATTCCTTTGATGGTTCCCGAAATTTGAGCCTGCAAGGTAGATGGGCATTCGGCGTCTTTCAAGCGCAGAATCGGCTGAAATGCGCTGATCTTTCGGGTTTTCCCCTTGAAGCCGGGCGCGATGAGGCGCAAGTCACTCCCACACCTGCACGGGGCGGGTTTTGCACCGTGCGCTGATATTTTTTGAGGGGATGTTCGGATGAAGAATCTGATCTTGGTTGTCGTTCTGGCTGCGGCCGGTATTGGTGGCTATGTCTGGTATGACAGCCAGCAAAAGGCGGAAGCCGAAGCATCGGCAGCTGCGGCCGAGGAAGCGGCACAGAAAGCCGAAGAAGAGGCCGCCGCAGCGGCCAAGGCGGCCGAAGAAGCGGCTGCCAAAAAGGCCGAGGAAGTAGCCGCAGCCGCCAAAGCCGCAGAGGAAGAAGCCGCACGGGTCGCTGAAGAAGCTGCCGCAGCAGCGGAAGAAGCCGCGCGTACCGCAGAGGAAGAAGCTGCCGGCGTTGCAGAAGAAGCCGAAGCCGCGGCAGAAGAAGCCGCAGCCGCCGCTGAGGAAGAGGCCGCACGCCTTGCCGAGGAAGCCGCAGCCGCAGCAGAGGCCGCAGAGGCCGAAGCCGCGCGCGTCGCAGAGGAAGCCGCCGAAGCCGCTCGCGCCGCTGAAGAAGCCGCAGCAGAGGCTGCAGAGGCCGCTGAAGAGGCTGTGACAGATGCGGCCGAGGCCACAGAAGAGGTCGTCAGCGACGCGGTTGAAGCAACAGAAGAGGCCCTGACTGAGGCCACCGAAGCGGCTGAGGATGCTATAACGGACGCGACCGATGGCGCCGCAACGGACGCAACCGAAGAAGCCGCACAGGCCACCGGGGAAGCAACCGGCGAGATGTCCCTGGCCGATCTGATGACCGTCGAAAACTTTGACTATGACAAGGTGATCGAAGCCATCGAAAACTCCGACCTTGGCGCGCTCAAGAAAACCGCGATCAAAACCGCGATCGAGGGTGCCCGGGACAACCCGGAGATGCTCAAGGCCGCGCTGGAACAGGCCCGCGCCGCGCTCGACCTCTGAGCCGTAGCAAACCGTTCTGACATCGCCGCGCCCGGACCATCCGGGCGCGGTTTTTTAATGTCCGGCATCCGGGCTTGACCTTGGCCCTGCCCCGGCGAACACTCGCCACAAATAGCAAGGGGGACACCACCATGAAGCTGCACCTGCATCATATCAACCTGTCCACGGACAAGGTCGCCGAAATGGATGTGTTTTACCGCGATATCATGGGGCTGGATGTCCCGACCGAGGATGTGCCGACGCTGGAAAAGAACCGCGGTTATGCCGGGGACGTGGCCTTTGTTTCGGATGGGCATATTCAGACCCACCTTGCCCAGCGCGACGTGCAGGCCGGGTTCCGCACCGGCCAGATCGTGAACCCGGTGGCGCGCGGGCATATCGCCTATCGCACCGATGATCTTGCCGCGTTCAAGGCGCATCTGGAGGCCAAGGGCATCCCCTATTCCGATTGGGGACACGCGGCGGTCGCGGGCTGGCACCAGATCTTTTTCCATGATCCGGACGGCAACGTGATCGAAGTGCACGAAAAGCGCGAAGATTGACGCTGATCTAACCGAAGGGCAGACCGGGTCACGGCGCTGTCACTCAAAGCAACTGGACAGCCGTGTGTCGGAAAGATACGTTATAGAATAACATCACATTATTTGCGAGAAGACCCCAATGCGTATGTTTCCGGCGGTTTTGACCCTCTGCCTCCTGCCCACCCTTCCCCTATACGCGGGCGAAGGCCATGACGACCATGCACATGAGGCGCATGACGAGGATCACAAGGACGACATCCACCTGAGCGAAAAGGACGGTGTGCGCCTTTTGCACCCTTGGGGGGTCATGTCGCGCGACGGGCTTGAGGTCTATGTCACCCTCGAAAACGGCTCCGGCGGCACCATCACCATCACCGGCGGCGACAGCGCCCATGGTGATCTCATGCTCCTTGCGACCGATCCGGGCACTGACACGGTTGTTCCGGTGTCCGAGATGCCGGTGAGCGCAGGGGCCGAGATGGAATTTGCGCCCGGGGAACTGTTCCTGCGGCTGGACACTCCGCCGGATCTGCATGTGGGCGACGTGATCGAGGCGCATCTTGAACTCGCGCCGCTGGGCGAGATCGAGATGGATATTGAAATTTTCGCCCCCGGCACAACCGACCATCCGCATGCGGGGCACAACCACTGAACATTCCCCCTGCCCCGGAATTGACCCGCGCCCCCCAAAATGCGAGTCTTTGCCAAAATATAACCATAAGGGTGCAGTATCGCGGATAAACCGTGAAGCCCGGGGCACGCATGGATATGCAGGACAAACCAAAGGCGGAGGCGCGGATATGCGCATAACCGCCGTCACTTGTATCAAGAATGAGGGTCCGTTCCTTCTGGAATGGATTGCCTATAACCGCGTGATCGGGGTCACCGATCACTTGTTCTATTCCAACGATTGCACGGATGCGAGCGACCGGATGCTGGACCGGCTGGCGGAGCATGGTGTTGTGCAGCACCTGCCCAACCCGGCCGAGGGGCGCAACTACCAGATGGAGGCGCTCAAGGACGCGGCGAAACAGGCCATCGTGCGGGACGCCGATTGGCTCTGGATTGCGGATGTGGACGAGTTTCTCAACATCCATGTGGGCGACAATACGATCCCCGCGCTGATCGCGGCCTGTGGCGATCCGCAGGCCATTTCGCTCACCTTCCAGTTCTTTGCATCAAGCGGGATCGAGACGTTCGAGGATGTGCCGGTGATCAGCCAGTTCACCCGCTGCCACAATCCGGACCTGTGGTGCGGCGAGAGCGCAATCGAAGTGAAGTCACTGGTGCGCAAGGATTTTCCGCTGCAATACTACGGCGCGCACCGGCCGTTTTTCAAATCCTCCCTGCCCGAACGCAAGCGTCCCACATGGACCGATGGATCGGGCCGCAAGGTGCCGCATAAATTCCTTGTGGCCGCCAACAAACGCCGCATCCGCAAGTTTCCGGCGGCGGGCGCGCGGGCCTTTGCCACGTTGAACCACTATGCGCTGCGCTCGCTCGACAGTTACCTGGTCAAGAATGACCGGGGCGACGTGAACCGCGAAAACCGCGATTTCGACGACACCTATTGGCGCGAACGCAATGACGGCGCGATGGAGGATCGGACGATCCTTCGGATGCTGCCCCGTCTGGAGGCGGAGATCGCGGCGCTGAAATCCCTGCCCGGCATTGCCGATCTGCATGACGAGGCGGTGGCATTGCACCGGGCCAAGCGCGACGAACTTCTGGCGCAGGAGGGCTACCGCGCCATGCAGGCGCAATTGCGCGCGGCCTCCACCCTGCCGCCCGAGGAAGAGGCGCTGTTGTACGACATTGGCGACACCCCGGTGCTGGAGATGGCATGAGCCGCCTGCGCGTGATCAATCTGGGCCTGCCGAAATCGGGCACCACGACGCTGGCCCGCGCACTGCGCAAGGCCGGGCTGCGCGTGGCCGATCACCGGATCAAGAAGGTGCAGACCGACAACACGGCGCTGCATGGCCGCTTTGTCGGAGAGATGATGTATGACGGCTATTTCCTGCGCGGCGATCCGTTGGACGGCCTCGACGTATTCGACGGCTTTGCCGAGGTGAACGCGCTGCGCGGGGACCGCTCGATCTGGCCGCAATTCGACTGGGGGCTGATCGACGCGATCCGGACAAACCATCCCGGTGCGAAGTTCCTTGCCAGTTGGCGACCCCCTGAGGCGATTTCCGACAGCATGCTGCGCTGGTCCAACCTTGGCACCGAACGCATCCCCAACGCGGTCATCCCCGGCCTGCCCGCGGGCTATGGCGTCACGACGCAGGAGCGGGTGGGCTGGATCGCCGGGCATTATGCGCAACTGCGCAGGCTCTTTCGTGGCGAGGAGGACTTCCTCGAATATGACGTGGCCGACCCGGAGGCCCCCGCGAAAATCGGCGCGTTCATCGGGCGCGACCTGCCGTGGTGGGGCAAGACCAATGTAAACCCGGTGCGGGTAATGAGTGACGAGGGTGTGGAATGAAGATTTCCCTGCATATCGGGCCGGATTTCTGGGCGGCGTCGCGGCTTCAGGACGTGTTGGCCGCCAAGCGCAAGCAATTGCTGGGCAAGGGCGTGCTCTTTGCACGTACCCCGGGGGCTAAGAACCATACAAGACTGTTCATGGCCGCCTCGGACCCGGACGCGGTGGATATGCTGCGCTTTAACCGTGGCTTCATCACTGCAGAGAAACAGGCCACGCTGCGCGAGGACGTCATCGGCTCGCTGAAAAAGGAAGTCGAGACCCACAACCCCGATCACCTGATCCTCTCAGCGCATCAGCTTGGAACGGCGCTGCTCTCGACCAGCGAATTGGAGCGGCTGCGCGATATGCTGGCCCCGCTGTCGGACGATATCACCGTGATCGCCCATGTGGACGAGCCCGCCCGCATGCTGGCGCGACACTACACCGGCCAGGTCGCGGATGGGCGCATGCGCCCGGTCGAGATGGAGTTGCAGCTTGCTGAGCGGGGAGAAGACTGGTGGCAATATGCGATGGCCACCCGCCCCAAATCGGACCCCGCGGCGGGGATGTTTCCCGAGGTGCAGATGGTGCCGCCCTGGCTCGACCTCAAGGCGCTGGTGACGCATTGGGACACGGTGTTTGGCGCGGACAAGCTGCAACTGCACTCTTTCGACATGACCGATTGGTGCAGCGAGAGCGTCACCGATGAGATTTGCGCCAGCTTTGGAATCGACACCCAGATCGGCAAGGCGGACCCGGCCAGACCGCCCCGTCCCGCCCCGGATGAGGGCGTGGAACGCGCCCGCGCCTTCAATGACATGCTGCTGCGGCTCTTGGCGAAGCGAAAGCATATCGTGCCGCGCCAGCTCTGGAAGCGCCTCTTGCGCGAAATGCAGGTGGAGGGCCCCGCGCTCTGTGCCGGTCAGCTTGCTCCGGTGGCCGAGCGGTTTCGCGACGACATTGCCGATCTCTGTGACGCCCATCCGGGTCTCACCCGCGATCATATGGCCCCCGATGCCCCCCTGCCACGCTGGCAGGCCACGGAGATGACGGGCGGCTTTCGCGCGTCGCAATACCTGCTGGCCGCGATGTCGCGGATCAAGGCCACCACGCGCGAGGAAAAGCGCAGCAAGCAGGGGGACATCGACACGCTGCAGGCCGCCGAAGACATTCCCGGCCTGTCGAAACAGGCGGCCCGCGTGATGCCGACACTGGCCAAGCAGAAATTCGTTCAGCTGCGCGGCGGGCCTTTTGCGCCACATAACCGCCTTGGCGCGGTCAATGAGGAAGAGCTGGCCGCCGCCTATACGCCCATCACGCCACGCCTTCTGCATGAGGGCAATTCTGGCAATGTGATCGTCGGCTGCATGAAGAACGAGGCCCCCTATATCCTGGAATGGGTGGCCTATCACCGGGCCATCGGGGTGGATAATTTCCTGATCTACACCAATGGCTGCGAGGACGGGACAGACGAAATCCTCCAGCGGTTGCAAGAGCTTGGCCATATCCAGCACCGTGATAACGAAGGCTGGAAAGGCAAATCCCCGCAGCAATACGCGCTGAATGAATCGCTCAAGGAACCGATGATCCAGAACGCCGAATGGATCATCCATATCGACGTGGACGAGTTCATGAATGTGCGCATGGGCAATGGCACCCTGCCGGAATTCCTCGCCCATGTGCCGGACGCCACGAATGTTGCCATGACCTGGCGGCTGTTTGGACATAACGGCGTGACGCGGCTGGCCGATGACTTCGTGATCGAACAATTCGACACCTGCGCGCCGAAACATTGCCCCAAACCGCACACCGCCTGGGGCTTCAAGACCATGGTCAAGAATATCGGCGCCTACGAAAAACTCTCCTGCCATCGCCCGAACAAGCTGATCGCTGGGATGGAGGACAAGGTGAATTGGGTCAATGGCTCGGGCCGCCCCATGGGCGATGAGGTCAAGACAAACGGCTGGCGCAATTCCAAGCGCTCCATCGGCTATGACCTCTTGCAGCTCAACCACTACGCGCTGCGCTCGGCCGAAAGTTTCCTGATCAAACGGCAGCGCGGCCGCGCGCTGCATGTGAACCGGACAATTGGGCTGAATTACTGGATTCGCATGGATTGGAGCGATGTGCGCGACATCACGATCAAGCGCAACACGCCCCGCGTCCGCGCCGAATATGACCGGCTGATGGCCGATCCGGTGCTTAAGACATGGCACCAAAAGGGGCTCGACTGGCACCGCGCCAAGGCCGACGAACTGCATGCCATGCCGGAATTCCAAGATCTCTACGCCCAGGCCGTGGGGCTGAAGCTGAACGAGACGGAGCGCGCCGCCTATGCGCTGGCGCTGGACATGGAAAGCTGATGCGCGCCACGGCCGTCCTTTGCCTGCGTGACGAGGGCGCGTTCCTGCTGGACTGGCTGGCCCATCATCGGGCGGTGGGCTTCACGGATTTCGTGATCTGCACAAATGATTGCAGCGATGGCACAGACGCCATGTGTGACCGGCTGGCCGACTTGGGCGGGGTCACACATATCCGCAATGACGGGCCTTATGACAAGGGTGGCATCCAGTTCACCGGGCTCAAGCTGGCGAGCAAGGAGAAAGCCGTGCGGCAGGCCGATTGGCTGTTGCCGCTGGATATAGATGAATTTGTCAATATCCATGCGGGCGATCACCGGTTGGAGGACCTGATCGCCGCCCTGCCCGACGCCACGGCCATCACGCTGACCTGGCGGCTGTTTGGCAATGGCGGCGAGATCCCGTATCGCGACGCGCCGGTGCCCGAGGTGTTTACCCGCGCCGCGCCGGTCAGGATGTACTGGCCCTGGCGGTCGGCCATGTTCAAGACGCTCTATCGCAATGACAAGACCTATCGCCAGTTGGGTGTGCACCGCCCACGCAATCCCAAGCCCGAGAAACTGGACGGCGCCCGTTGGTTTGACGGCGCGGGACGGGAGTTGGACGCGCAGTTTCGGGAAAGACGGATTTTCTCCAATTATGGCCGGGACAATTACACGCTTGCGCAGTTGAACCACTACCCGCTGGGCGCGATGGAAAGCTATGTGCTCAAGGCCGCCCGCGGCCGCGCCGTGCATTCCGATCACATGCTCGGGCTGGATTATTGGGTCGAGCGGAATTTCAACAGTGACGAGGACCGCAGCATTCTGGCGCTGTCTGACGCTGTGGCCGTGGAACGCGCGGCACTGGCCGGTGATCCGGTGCTGGCCGATCTGCATGATCGCGCGGTGGCATGGCGGCACCGCCGGTTTGCCGAACTGATGGAGGAAGAGCCCTACCGCGCGCTCTTTGGCCGGTTGCTCATGACACCACCCTCGATCCCGCTGCCCCGGCAATCCGCCCAAAAGCTGGTGGCCCATGCCCTGCGCGCCAAGGCCCGAAGCGAGGATTAAAGCCCGTTCAGCGCGCGCGCCTTGTTCTCGGCCTGCCAGGCGCGCACCGCCTCCAGCGTTTCCCAACGATAGCGCGGATCATCCACCACCCGCGCATACCAGAGTCGCCCCTGCCCTATGCGCCACGGGTCCAGCAATACGCCGCTCTGCATCACCTGTCCCTTGGCCGTCATGATGAGCGAGACATGCTCCAGCGAGACACTGCGCGCATTGGCCATGCCGACATGCAGATCCAGCGTGCGAAATCCTTCGACGCGCATCGCCTCGTGCAGGGCCGTGGCCCAATCGCGGCACACACCTTTTTCGCGGATGCCATGCACCACCTTGAAATTATGGGCCAGCGGCGGATCGACCACCTGCCAGCGCTGCGCCAGTTCCAGCGGGTAACGCACCGCAATCGTGGCCGCGCGGACCGCTTCCTTGCTGTCCACCCCCGGTCCCAGCGCCATGAGCGCCGCGCTCACGCCCGCGATCTTGGCCTCGGGGGATTGGCCTTCGCCGCCGGTTTCACGACCTCGCGAACTTGCCTGCGGCGTGCCGGTTGACTGGCACCCCGCCAGCCCAAGTGCAGCCAGCCCCGCCAAAATCTGACGCCGTGATAGCATCCGATCAGCCCGCCTGCGCCGTGTGCTCTTCGTCCAGCCGGGCGACCCGCGCGCCGGACTTGGCCGAGGTCACCACGCCCAGCGATTTCAGCTTGCGGTGCAGCGCCGAGCGCTCCATCCCGACAAAGGACGCGGTACGGGAGATATTGCCGCCAAACCGGTTGATCTGGGTCAGCAGGTATTCGCGTTCGAACGCCTCGCGCGCCTCGCGCAGGGGCAGCGTCGCCAGCGTCCCTGCCAGCACGACGCGGCCATCCTCTTCGGTGGCCGGAGCATCCTGGGGCAGTTCGCGCGCCTCGATCTCGCCTGTGCCGTCGCCCAGGATCAGCACCCGTTCGATCAGGTTCTTGAGCTGGCGCACATTGCCCGGCCAGGTCATGGTTTGCATCAGCGCAACCGCCTCTTCGCTCAGGCTGCGCATCGGCAGGCCCTGCGCTTCGTTACAGGCGCGGATGAAGTATTCGGCCAATACCGGGATATCCTCGCGCCGTTCTTCGAGCGACGGCACGGCAATCGGCACCACGTTGAGACGGTGATACAGCTCCTGCCGGAAGCGCTCGGCAGCAATCTCCTGTTCCAGATCGCGGTTGGTCGAGGAAATGACCCGCAGGTCGACCCGCACCTTGTCCGCGCCGCCCACCCGGGTGAATTGCTGGTCCACCAGCACACGCAGGATCTTGGATTGGGTGCCCAGTGGCATATCCGCCACCTCGTCGAAATAGACCACGCCGCCATGGGCCTGTTCCAGCAGCCCCGGCTCAACGCCGCGCTCCGGGGTTTCGCGGCCAAACAGCAGCTCTTCCATGGTCTCGGGCTCGATCGAGGCGCAGTTCACGGTGACAAAAGGCGCATCCGCCCGGCCCGAATTGGCATGGATGTAGCGCGCCGCCACTTCCTTGCCGCAGCCCGCAGGCCCGGTGAGCATCACCCGCCCGTTGGATTTGGTGACCTTGTCCAACTGCCCGATCAGCGCGCGGAAAGACGCGCTTTCGCCCACCATTTCGGCGGCGGCGGTATCCTTGCGCTTGAGCTGCTGGTTCTCCTGCCGCAGGCGCGCGGTTTCCATCGCACGGCGGATCACCACCAGAAGCTGGTCGATATTGAAGGGCTTTTCGATAAAGTCGTAAGCGCCCTGTTTGATCGCCGCAACCGCGATCTCGATATTGCCATGGCCGGAGATGATCACCACCGGAATTTCGGGGTTGTCGCGCTTGACGGTCTTGAGGATATCGATCCCGTCCATACGGCTGTCCTTGAGCCAGATATCGAGGATCATCAGCGCAGGCGGCTCATCATTCAGCGCGGCCATGCATTCATCCGACCCGCCGGCCAGCCGGGTGGTGAAGCCTTCGTCTTCCAGGATATCCCCGATCAATTCCCGGATATCACGTTCATCATCAACAATCAGAATATCGCCCATCTGCTCGGTCCCCTTATTCCTCTTCACGCATCAAAACAGTTTCGAATTCCCGGCCTGCCGCCAGCGGAAGGCGGATCACCGCCATGGCGCCCGCATTTGGCTGGCCCTCGAATTGCGGCGCATCCTCAAGCGCGAGAGTGCCGCCATGTTCCTCGATAATCTTTTTCACAATGGGCAGGCCCAGACCGGTGCCCTTGTCCCGTGTCGTGACATAAGGCTCAAAGAGCCGCGCCCGGTCTTCGGGCAGGCCGATGCCATTGTCCATGATACGGATCAGTGCCTGCGCCCCATCGGCGGCACAGTCCACGCGGATCATCGGGCTGTGCCCCTCAGGCGCGCCGCGTTCCTGCAAGCTCTCAATCGCCTCGCCCGCGTTCTTGATCAGGTTGGTCAGGGCCTGGCTGATCATGGTGGCGTCCAGATCAGCCATCAGCGCGTCATCCGGCAGGTCCACATCGAAGCGCACATCGGGCTGGCCGCTTTCCTGCAAAAGCACCGCGCCGCGCAACAGCTCGACCACGTCCTCGGGCGCGCGTTCCGGTTCCGGCATGCGGGCGAATTTCGAAAACTCGTCCACGATACGGCGCAGGTCATTGGTCTGGCGCACGATCACCCCGGTCAACTCGTCGAGCTTGTCGGCGTTTTCCGCGTCCATCTGGCGCCCGAATTTGCGCTTGATCCGTTCGGCAGATAGCTGGATCGGCGTCAGCGGGTTCTTGATCTCATGCGCGATGCGCCGCGCCACGTCGCCCCAGGCGGCCATGCGCTGTGCGGCCACCAGATCGGAGACATCGTCAAAGGCCACGACATAGCCCTCAAGACTGTCATCCTCGCGCCGCCGTGTGGACATGCGCACCAGCAGGTTTTCCTGCCGCCCCTCGCGGACGACCTTGACCTCTTGCTGCACCACTTCGCGGTCTTCCCCGGCGAGCATCTCGAAGAGCGGGCCAAATTCCGGCACCGCCACGCCAACCGGCACCGACTGACGATCTTCATACCAGCCTAGAAGCCGTTCGGCAGAACGGTTCACAAAGGACACGCGGCCATCCGCGTCCAGCCCCACAACGCCCGATGTGACCGAGGTCAGAACGGAGTCGAACAACCGCCGCCGCCGCTCGATCTGGCGGGTATTGTCCAAAAGCGCCTCGCGCTGGCCCTTGAGCTGGCGGGTCATCTGGTTGAAGTAGCGGCCCAGCATCGCGATCTCGTCATCGCCGTCTTCCTCGACCACCTGCACATCCAGATCGCCGCCGCCCACGCGCTGCGCCGCGCCGGTCAGACGCCCAACGGGGCGCGACAGACGTTCGGCAAACCACAGGCCCAGCCAGATCGACGCCAGCACCAGAAGCAGCGCAAAGCCCAGATAGATCAGTGCGAAATCAAAAAGCCGCCGCCCCCGTTCGCTTTCCTGCTGCTGGTAGAAACGCGCGGTTTGTTGTGTGTCATCCAGCAGGTTCAGCAGATCGCCATTCACCACGCGGCTGATATAGAGATAGCGGTCGGTGAAGCGCTGCAGCGGCACGATGGCGCGAAACTCGCCATTGTCCCAATCCTCGATCAGGGTCAGACCGTCCTCGCCCCGGCTAATGGCGATCTGCGCCTCGGTGGGCCGTTCGAAATCAAACAAGTAGGAGCGCTCGCCGCGCGCGCGCAATTCGCCCGTGCCATCGATCAGATAGGCTTCGCGCAACCCCCGCTGGACCAACGCCTGACCATCGGTCAGCACCTTGCGCAGATTGGTTGTCGGATCGCGCTGCACCGCAATACGCTGGGCATCGATATAGCGGGCCAGCGCGATGGCATCCTCGGAAAGGTCCTGACGCTGTTCTTCCTGATAGGCCTCGGCCGCCGAAAGCGACGCCCCCACCACCTGCCGGACGCGGTCGGAAAACCAAGTCTCCAGCCCGATATTGATGGTCAGGACGGCAAAAACCGCCACCGTCACCGTCGGGATCAGCGCCATGAGCGCGAATACACCGGTCAGGCGCAGGTGCAGCCGCGATCCCGCCGAGCGCGCGCGCCGCGCCGCCACCATCTTGGCCACCCGCTGCAGCACCAGCGCGGCAATCAGCAGGACATAGACAAAGTCAGCCAGCAGGACGAGACGCAGGCCCGGCTCGGACGCGCCCATATTGAGCGGCCCCATGACCATGAAGGTCGCAAAGGCCAGCAGCGGGCCCAGAACAACCAGCCCCAGCGTCACCGCGTTCTGCACACGGCGCAACCGGCGCAAGCGGTTCAGCCGTTCCCAGCCGCGCAAACGCTTGGGCGGTTTTTTGCCACCAGAACCGATCCCGGACCGGTAATCACGTGTCGAAGTATGTGCCCCAGTGGCCACAGACTGCCCTCGTCAAGATGTGTCGCTTGCGCGACGAACCGCCATATATTGTGGCACTCTCCAGCCGCAGCAGCTAAACTGCGGCATCGGGGCCACTCATGTGACAGTTTTACATCAACTTACGGCGTCGTGTCACGGGAATATCGAGGTCAGTGATTTTCTTACGCAGCGTATTGCGGTTGATGCCCAGCAGTTCGGCGCATTTCGCCTGATTTCCGCCGGTGGCTTCCAGCGCAATCTCGATCAGCGGGAATTCAACCTCGCGCAGGATCCGCTGATAAAGACCCGGCGGCGGCAGCATCGCCCCGTGCAGGTCGAAATAGCGCCGCAGGTGCCGCGCTACCGATGCACCCAGCTTTTCACTGTCCCCTCCGGACAGGACCGGCTCCATTTCGGGCTGATTGCCAAGAACCAGCTCAACCTCGGTGCGGGTGATCTCATCGGCGCGGCTGGTGAGCGACAGACGCCGCACCGCGTTTTCCAGCTGCCGCACATTGCCCGGCCAGCTATAGGCGCGGAACAGCTCGCGCGCCTCGTCCGACAGCCAGCGCTTGGGCGCGCCGTCGCGTTCGGCCCGGGCCAAGAAATGCTCGGTCAAAAGCGCTATATCCTCGACCCGTTCACGCAGCGACGGCACCGCAATCGACGCCCCCGACAGACGATAATAGAGGTCCTGCCGCACGCGGCCCTTGTCCAGAGCCTGCGCCAGATCCCCCTGCGACGTGGCCATGAAGCGTGGCACGTGATCACCCGGCGTGTCGATCATGCGCACGATGCGCGCCTGCACGTCATCGGGGATATCGGTGATCTCGTCGATCAGAAGCGTTCCGCCCTTGACCCGCGCCAGAACCCGCGCAGGCCCTTCGATGTCCTGTAGGTCCGCGCCAGTGACCGTCACAAAGGGGAGCGTCCGCCGGTCAGAGAAATCATGCAGGGCCCGCGCGATGAGCGATTTGCCCGTGCCGCTTTCCCCCGAGATCATCACCGGCAGATCGGTGTTCATCACCCGCGCCACAAGCCGGTAAAGCGCCTGCATCACCGGCGTTTTGCCCACCAGCGGCAACTCGTCCGGCTGATCCGGGGTCTCCTCGCGGGGACGTGCCGGGGCGGTGCGCGTTTCCAGCGCCCGCGCGGTCCGTTTCATCAGGTCAGGCAGGTCAAAGGGTTTGGGCAGGTAATCATAGGCCTCGGCCTCGGCGGCCTGAATCGCCGTCATGATGGTGTTCTGCGCGGAAATCACGATCACCGGCAGGTCCGGACGATCCTCGCGGATCTTGGGCAGCATCTCCAGCCCGTTTCCATCCGGCATGACCACGTCGGAAATGACCACGTCACCCTTGCCCTCGCCCACCCAGCGCATCAGCGTGGTCAGCGACGAGGTTGCATGCACCTTGCATCCTGCCCGGGTCAACGCCTGGGTCAGAACCGTGCGAATTGTGCGGTCATCATCGGCAACAAGGATCGTGCCATCCATTATTCAATCTCCTCAGCGGTTGCCGCGATGGTCTCTTTCGGAACCAGCGGCAGAGAAATGCGAAACACCGTGCGCCCCGGCACGGAGGTGACGGAAATCCACCCGTCATGGTCTGAGACAATCTTGGACACCAGCGCGAGCCCCAGCCCGGTGCCGTTTTCCTTGCCCGAAACGAAAGGATCGAAAATGTCGCCCTTGAGGTCTTCGGGAAGGCCCGGGCCATCGTCGATCACCTCGATCTGCAGCGGCAGGGTCTGGCCCGTGCCGTCGGAACGACGCAGGCGGAAGGAATGCTCGTAATAGGAATGCAGACGGATCGTGCCGCCACCCGGCCCAGCGGCCTCGGCGGCGTTGCGGATCAGGTTCGACACCACCTGCAACAGCTGGTCGGGATCGCCCCAGGCCAGCGGCAGCGAGGGGTCGTAATCCTCGACAATCGTCATATGCGCCGCAGCCCCCAAGAGCGCAGAGCGCCGAGCGCGGTCAAGCACGTCATGTACATTGACCGGGCGACGTTCGGGTGCGGACAGGTTTCCGAATTGCTCGACCTGTTCCAACAGCTTCACGATGCGTCTTGTCTCACCGACAATAAGGTCCGTAAGCTCAAGGTCTTCCGCCGAGAGATTCATGCTCAGAAGCTGCGCGGCGCCAGCGATCCCCGCCAGCGGGTTCTTGATCTCATGGGCCAGCATTTCGGCCATGCCGATGGCGGATTTCGCGGCCGATTTCACCGAATGGCTCTGGGTCATCCGCCCGGCCAATTCGCGCGGCGAAATCAGCATGACCATTTCGCCATGCGTCCCTTGCAGCGGCGCGACCTGAAGGTTGCATTGCAAGGGCGCGCGATCCCCGGTGCCGATATCCACATCGTTCACGAAGAGCGGCGTGCCATCCTGACGCGCGCGGTCAAAACTGTCCTCAAGCGGTGAATCCACCGCAAGCCGGTCCCAGACCGGATCACCACGCAGCGATTTGGCGGAGGAGTTGAAAAACCCTTCACCCGCCGGGTTGACGTCAATGATCCGATCCTGAGCATCAATCAACACGCCGGGCACCGGCAGCGAGGACCAGACCGCGTTTTCCTCGGTATTCTCAAGCGGGCTCATGCCGCCACCCCCTCGAATGCGCCGAGCGCGTCGGGCAGAAGGCGGATCACCTCTTGCGGCGCTTTCGTGGTCAGTATGCGCCGCCGCAGGCCCGGCTCGGTGTTGCTTGTGTCCATATACCACCCCAGATGCTTGCGCGCGACACGCGCGCCCAAATCCTTGCCGTAAAAGTTGAGCATTGCCTCGTAATGACCTGAAACCATGTCACAAAATGCCTTATCAAATGACACCTCAGGTGCCGGTGCGCCAAACAGGTCATGTGCCACCTGCGCCAAAAGCCAGGGCCGCCCCTGAGCGCCACGCCCGATCATCACACCCTGCGCGCCGCTTTGCGCCATCGCGGCCCGCGCCGTAGCGCTGTCCACGATATCGCCATTGGCAATCACCGGCACGTCCACCGCCCCGCTCACATTGGCAATCGCCGCCCAATCCGCGCGCCCCTTGTAGAACTGACACCGCGTGCGCCCATGGATCGTGACCATCTTCACGCCCGCGTCCTGCGCGCGCCGCGCCAGTTCGGGCGCGTTGAGCAAGGCATCGTCCCAGCCCAGCCGGGTCTTGAGCGTCACGGGCAGGTCAACCGCGCCCACGACCGCCTCGATCAGTGTCAGCGCATGGTCGAGATCCTTCATCAGCGCCGACCCGGCAGCCCCCGCGCCACTGGCGCTGGTCACTTTCTTGGCCGGACAGCCCATGTTGATGTCGATCAGCCGCGCGCCATTGGCCTCGATCTGCCGCGCGGCTTCACCCATCCAATAAGCATCGCGGCCGGCGATCTGCACCGAGGTTGCCTCGATGCCGTATCCCAGCTCGGCCTTTTCACGCACGCCGGGCTTGGCCTGCACCATTTCCTGGCTGGCCACCATTTCCGACACCACCAGCCCCGCGCCAAAGCTCTGTACAAGATTGCGGAACGGCAAATCGGTGATCCCCGCCAGCGGGGCGAGGAAAACAGGAGGGGTCAAGGTGAGGTCTGCCACCTGAATGGTCACGTGCTTAATCCTTGTGCATTCCTCTCCGAGGTAGCCTGTCCCAAGCCCCTCCGCAATCTTTGCCCGGGTTTCTGCAGCTGCAAAATATGCAAATGCCTAAAAAATAGGCGCTCTCCATGGGGCAATTGCCAGCAATCCCGGCAATGGTTACAGAACCCCCATGAAAACCGTCGCTCTCATCGTTGCCGCAGGCCGTGGCACCCGCGCAGGCCCCGGCGCGCCAAAACAGTGGCGCGCGCTGGCCGGGCGGCGGGTGATCGACTGGACGCTGGCCGCGTTTGACCTGCCCGAGGTGACCCATCGCGCCGTCGTCATTCACCCCGACGATGCAACCGAGGCGGCACGCCTTCCCGCGCAATTGATCCATGGCGGCGCAACCCGCTCGGAGAGTGTGTGCAACGGGTTGGAGGCGCTGGCGGATCAAGGTTTTGACGCTGTGCTGGTCCATGATGCCGCGCGCGCGACGACTCCGCCACAGGTGATACGCGCGGTGTTGGCAGCGCTGGCGCGCGCGCCCGCCGCCGCCCCGGCACTGCCGGTGACAGATGCGCTCTGGACCGGCGCGGCGGGAAAAGTCACCGGCACGCAGCCCCGCGAGGGGCTCTACCGCGCGCAGACCCCGCAAGGGTTTCACTTCGACGCCATCCTGGCCGCGCATCGCGCGTTTGAAGGCCAGGCCGCCGATGATGTTGAGGTGGCCCGCGCCCATGGGCTGGACGTGACGATCACACCGGGTCATGAAGACAACCTGAAAATCACCCTTCCCGGCGACTTTGACCGCGCCGAAGGTCATTTGAAAGGACACCGGCCCATGCGCATCGGCAATGGCTATGACGTTCACCAACTGGTCGCGGGCGACCACGTCGTCCTGTGCGGCGTAAAAATCCCCCATGACCGCGCGCTCAAGGGGCATTCGGACGCAGATGTGGGCATGCACGCGCTGACCGATGCGATCTATGGCGCATTGGCACGCGGCGATATCGGGCAGCATTTCCCGCCCTCGGACCCGCAATGGAAAGGCGCAGAGAGCCACATTTTCCTGCGCCACGCGGTCGAGCTGGCGGCAGAGATGGGCTACCGGATCGGCAATGTGGATGTGACGCTGATCTGTGAACAACCCAAGATCGGGCCGCATGCCGGGGCGATGCGCGCGGAACTGGCGCGGATCACGGGGGTGGATGTGGATCAGGTCTCGGTCAAGGCCACCACGTCCGAGCGTTTGGGCTTTACCGGCCGGTCCGAGGGCATCGCCGCCCAAGCCAGCGCGCTGCTGGTGGCGTCATGAGCCGCTTTATCGCCACTTGGTTCTATACCGGTTACCTGCGTCCCGCACCGGGCACATGGGGCTCGCTTGCCGCCCTGCCCTTTGCCTGGGCCATCTACGTGCTGGGCGGTGTCTGGGTCTTTGCGTTGGCCATCGTCGCGGTGTTTTTCGCCGGGCTTTGGGCCACCAAACAGGAAACCGCCGGACAGGAGGATCATGACCCGTCCGAGATCGTGGTGGACGAGGTGGCGGGTCAATGGATCGCGCTCCTTCCCGTGGCCTATGGCGCGGGGATGATGGGCGTTGACGTCCTGCGGCTCTGGCCCGGAATCGTCTCGGCATTCGTGTTGTTTCGCCTGTTCGACATTCTCAAGCCCGGCCCCATCGGATGGGCCGACCGCCGCGGCGACGCCATGGGCGTGATGATGGACGATGTGTTCGCAGGCATCGCCGCGGCCATCGTCACCATCGCGCTGGCCGCCTTGTCCCACGGGGTACTGATGCAATGAGCCTGGCCCAGGACCTCCTGATCCGTGCACGCGCCGCGAAGGCCACCGTGACCTGCGCCGAAAGCTGTACCGGCGGCATGGTCGCCGCGGCGATCACCGATGTGGCGGGATCGTCTGACATCTTTGAACGTGGCTTCGTCACCTACTCCAACACCGCCAAGCAGGAGATGCTGGGCGTGCAGGCAGCGACGCTCAACGCGTTCGGTGCTGTGAGCGAAGAGACGGCGCACGAAATGGCAGTCGGAGCGCGCAAAGCCGCGCGCGCGACGCTGGCCGTAGCGATTTCCGGTATCGCGGGCCCCGGCGGGTCCGAGTTCAAACCCGAGGGCCGCGTCTGTTTTGCACTGGCCTCGGACCAAGGCACGATCGGCGAGACAATCGACTTTGGCGCGCTGGGGCGCGATGCCGTCCGCCAGGCCGCCCGCGACCATGCGCTGGATTTGCTTTTACGCAATTTGCCCGCAGAATAGTCATTTGCCGCAAAGTTGTGCGCAAAAATTGTGCACTCCGAAAAAGCATGCCTTTTGGGCGTCCTTTCGGGCTCTTGCTGCTTTTTTTTGCACCTCACATCCGTTCTCTGGCGCTCAAACAGCCATAAAGAAGGAATCCGAGGGATGAACGGAGCCGATACAGCCTGGATCATCGTCGCAACGGCGCTGGTCCTGTTCATGACATTGCCGGGGCTTGCCCTGTTTTACGGCGGGCTTGTGCGCGCGCGCAACGTGCTCAGCGTGTTCATGCATTGCTATGCCATCGCCTGTCTGATGAGCATCCTGTGGTTTGCCTTTGGCTATTCCATCGCCTTTGGCGGCGGGACAAGCGGCTTTTGGGGCGGGCTGGACAAGATGTTCCTCCTGGGCATGACCACCGAGGACCTGTCCGGCACGCTGCCCGAGGTTCTGTTCTTTGCCTTCCAGATGACATTCGCCATCATCACGCCCGCGCTGATCGTCGGCGCCTATGTGGAGCGTGTGGGCTTTGGCTTTGTGCTGACCTTCTCGGGGCTCTGGATGCTTCTGTGCTACGCGCCGGTGGTGCACTGGATCTGGGGCGGCGGCATGCTGGCCGATGGTGGCATCTTTGGCGACACAGGCGTCAAGGATTTCGCGGGCGGCATCGTGGTGCATGAAACCGCGGGTCTCGCGGCGCTGATCCTTGCCGTGTTCCTTGGACCGCGCAGGAACACCAACACACCGCCGCATAATCCCGGCTACGTCATGATCGGCGCGGCGATGCTCTGGGTCGGCTGGTTCGGCTTCAACGGCGGCTCGCAACTGGCCGCTGATGGTGGTGCGGCACTGGCGCTGACCGTGACGCATATCTCGGCGGCGACGGCCTCGCTCAGCTGGGCGCTGTGGGAAAAGATCAAGTTTGGCAAGGCCTCGCTTGTGGGCATGGTCACAGGTACGATTGCGGGCCTGGCTTCGATCACGCCAGCCTCGGGCTTTGTGGGTCCCATCGAGGCGCTGATCATCGGGGCCGTCGCCGGTATCCTGTGCCAGGAAGCGGTGAATTTCATCCGCAACAAGCTGAAAATCGACGACACGCTGGATGTGTTCGCGGTACACGGCGTGGGTGGTATCTTTGGCACCATCATGATCGCCGTGTTTGGCGCGGGCTCCTGGGCTGCGCAGCTGGGGTCGCTGGTCATCGTGGGTGTGTTCACCACCGTGGTCACCGTGGTGCTGATCCTTGTGGTGCGCGCCATCACGCCGCTGCGCGTGGATGAAGAGACCGAGCATAACGGGCTCGACATCGCGGTGCATGGCGAACGGGCCTATGACCACGTGAGCTAAGGGCGTTTGGGGGCTCTGCCCCCGTCCCTTCGGGACTCCCCCGAGGTATTTTGAAACAGAAGAAGGACCTTGCGGGGTCCTTTTTTATTTGCGTTCTGCCATGCGGCGGCTTTTGCTGAGGTCAGGAGGTTTCAGACATGAGCAGCCGCAAACTTTATCTTGGCCCCCTGACCGACAACAGGCGCTGGGACATGGTGCGTATCCGGCCCGATGATGTGTTCGTCGTGACGCCACCGAAACGCGGCACCACATGGATGCAGACCATCGTGGCGCTGCTGTTTTACGGCGATCCGGAAATTGAGACCGAACTTTCGGTCAAAATGCCCTGGGTCGATATCCGCATCCGCGAGATGGAAGAGGTGGCAGCGCGGCTGGAAGCCATGACGCACCGGCGTTCCATGAAAAGCCACACGCCGATGGACGGCGTGCCGCTGGATGCGCAGGCGCAGTATCTCTGCGTGTTCCGTCACCCGCTGGATGCGCATTTCTCCTACCGGCGGCATGTGCGCAACATCCCCATGGCCTGGTTCGATCACTGGTATCCCGAGGATGATCCCGACCGCATCACCTTTCGCCGGTTTCTCGATGGCGGGGCCGAAGGGTTCGACATGGATGTCATGCCGCTGGCGCATATCCTTCGCCATTACAAGGCCGCCCGGGCATTGGCGGACCGGCCGAATGTCACTCTGTTCCATTACGCGGATATGGTGCGCGATCTGGCGGGGACCTTTGCAAAAGTCGCGGAATGTCTGGACACATCGCATCCGCCACAGGTCATGACGCAGCTGGTCGAGGCCGCACGGTTTGACAATATGCAACAAAAAGCGGGGCGATTTGCCCCATCAGGCGGAAAAGGATTCTTTAAATCGGACAAAGCATTCTTCCACAGCGGTACAAACGGAAAGTGGCACGGGAAGCTGACGGAAAAAGAGTTGGTTGCGTATGACGCGATGATGGACGCGCATTTGCCCCCGGAGGAGCGTGCGTGGCTGGAATATGGTGAGACCGGTCAAGGCGGGTGAGTCCTACCCGTACAACTCCGCCGCCCGCCGTTCAAACGCGCGGACAATCCGCTGCATCGCCTCGTTGAACACCACGCCGATGATGCCTTGCAGGATCGCGTTCTTGAACTCGAAATCGACAAAGAAGGACACATCGCAGCCGCCATCCCCGGCATCTGCAAAGGCCCAGTTGGATTTCATGTAGCGGAACGGGCCGTCGAGATATTCGGTGTCGATCTTTTTTGCGTCCGGCCAGAGCACCACGCGGCTGCCAAAGCGTTCGCGGAACACCTTGAAGGAGATCACCAGATCCGCCGCCATCACCTCGGAGCCATCCGGCTGGGGCGTCACCGACCGGATACGCGCCGCCGCGCACCAGGGCAGGAATTGCGGATATTTGTCCACATCCGCCACTAGGTCATACATCTGCTGGGCGGTATATGGCAGGCGGCGGGTCTCGGAATGGGTTGGCATCGCGTTCCGGATTTGTCATGACAGGTCCGGGCCATGTCGCCCGTCCGGAGACGAAATTCAAGAGGTCCCCATGGGTGAGCGTCCTTATGTCATCGACCAGATGATCTCGGCCAAGGCCATTGCGGCACGCATCGAGGAGCTGTGCGACGATATCCGCAATGAATTCGCGGACACCGAAAAGCTGGTCGTTGTAGGGCTCTTGCGCGGGTCCTTCGTGTTCATCGCCGATCTTGTGCGCGAACTGGACATGTCGGTCGAGGTGGATTTCATCGAAGCCTCCTCATACGGCGACGCCATGGAATCGAGCCGCGAGGTGCGCATTCTTAAGGACCTGCGCGGCGCCATCGAGGGGCGCGATGTGCTGGTGGTCGAGGATATCGTCGATACCGGCCACACGCTGCATCACGTGATCAACCTGCTGAAATCACGTGAACCGGCCAAGCTGCGCTCGATCGCGCTGTTGGACAAACCCACACGGCGCGAGGTGGATTTCCGTGCCGACTGGATCGGGTTTGAGATCCCCGATGAATTCGTCGTGGGCTATGGCATCGACTTTGCCCAGCGCAACCGCAACCTGCCCTATATCGGCAAGGTACGGTTCACCAACGACGCGTGATGCATTGGTTGCTCCGAATGTCGCTTTGGGTGCGGCGTCCGCCATCGGGAAAGCGGGTCAAGCTGGTGCTGGCGGTGATTGCGTTGTGCCTGATCCTGTTTGCAGTGGAGCGGTGGATCGGCTGGCCCGAAGCGCTGACGGTCGAACGGTTACGCCGCTGAGCCGCGCAGACGCGCCGCGCGGGAACTGAGCAGTCCGGCCACGGCCCCGATGCATCGCCTGAGCCGCGCCGCCCCGGCCAGATCGCGGTGACACAGCACCCAGATCGGCACCTCCATATCCGGAAAGCCACGCTCCACACGCCGCAGCCCCGGCGCATCATCGCCAAGGATACAGGGCAGGATGGCCGCCCCCTGCCCGGCCTTGGCCATCCGGCACAGGGCTACAAAACTGTCGGCGCTGTTGCCGATCTCCTGCGGTGACACGGTTTCGGCCAGCCATCGCGCAGGCGCAGAGCGATGCAGCACGCCCGCCAGCCCCAGCCATCGGTCTTCGCCTTCGTCCCGTGCGTATACGGCAAAACCCAGATCGGCAGCATGTTCGCCCTGCATGTCAGTCGGGACGCTCATCGCCGGGCGCACAGCCACATCGGCCTGCAACCGGGCCATGTCGAGATGCGCATTGCTGGAAAGCAGCGACAACCGATGCGGGCTGAGCGCCTGCTCCAACTCCCCCGCCCCGTCGGCCAATACCGTGGTGCAAAACGTGTCCGTTGAGGTCACCCTCAGAATCTCGCCATGTCCCAGCCCGTCGCTGCGTAATAAATGGGCAACCCGACGCATTGCCTGAGACGCATCGCGCGCCGCTTCGATCACATGTGCGCGATCAGCGCGCAGGCGGTAGCCCTGTTGCGATCGTTCAAAGACGTCGGTGCCGTGGGTCTCTTCAAAGGCCGCGACACGGCGTAAAACCGTTGCATGGTTGACGCCTAGCGTCCGCGCTGCCGCACTGACCGACCCGGTTTCCGCCACGGTCAGAACAAAACGCAGGTCGTCCCAATTGTCGTTGTGCATTTTTGCAGAACCCATCCGCACTCTTGTTGAATTTGTTTGTGATCCGCCCCATGCATACTAAGTTATATCAATCGCATCGAAACAGGGAGCGAATTCAGATGAAGAAATTTGTGAGTGCACTGGTGATCGCCGCAACCATGACGGGCGGCGCGGCATTTGCCCAGGACTACAAGAATCAGCTCAAGGCACGTCAGGGCTCCATGTGGGTTGTGGCGCTGAATATGGGCGTTCTGGGCGGCATGGCCAAAGGCGAGATGGAGTACGACGCGGACAAGGCGATGGCCGCCGCGCATTCGCTGCATGGTGTGTCGATGATCCACTTCGCCTCGCTGTTTCCCGAAGGCTCCGATGGCGCCATGATCGAAGGCACCACAGCCAAGGATACCATCAATTCCGACATGGCCGGGTTCCAGGAAAAATGGGACGCGTTCGGTGCTGCTGCAGAACGGGCCGTGGCCGAGGTTGGCAATGGACAAGAAGCGCTTGGCCCGGTGATGGGCGCGCTTGGCGGCACCTGCAAAGCCTGCCACCAAGATTACCGCATTCCGCAGGAATGATCCCGCAGATATGCGAAAACTTCTTAAATATCTGATTCCGGCTGCAGCAATTGCCGCCGGGGTCGGTTGGGTCGTCACCGCGCCCAGCGCCCTGCCCGTTGACGCCTTTGATGGTGTCACCGGCAAGGTTGCGCGTGGCGAAGTGGTTTTCACCGCCGCCGGTTGCGCGTCCTGCCACATGGCACCGGGGGCAGAGGATGAAGCCAAGCTCGTCCTGGCAGGAGGGCTGCGTTTCCCATCGCCTTTCGGAACCTTTCTGGCGCCCAATATCTCGACGGACCCCGAACACGGTATCGGCGATTGGGATGCACGCGATCTGGCCAACGCGCTTTTGCATGGCACATCGCCGGACGGTCAGCATTACTTCCCGGCCTTCCCCTACACATCCTATACCAAGATGGCCGATCGCGACGTTGCCGATCTCTGGGCCTACATGCAGACCCTGCCCGCCAGTGATACGCCCTCGCAACCGCATGAGTTGGGCTTTCCGTTCAATATCCGCCGGTCACTGGGCGGGTGGAAAACGCTCTTCCTCAAACCTGATTGGGTGATGAAGGGTGATGATCTTGGACCTGATCTGACCCGCGGCCGTTACCTTGTCGAGGCGCTGGGCCATTGCGCCGAATGTCATACGCCCCGTAATGCGCTGGGTGGGCTGGACCGGACCCGCTGGATGGCGGGAGCGCCCGATCCGTCGGGCAAGGGGACGATCCCCGCGCTGACCCCGGACAAGCTGACCTGGTCGGCGACCGACATCGCCTATTACCTTGAGACGGGCTTTACCCCCGAGTTCGACAGCGCCGGGGGGCACATGGCGCATGTGGTGTCCAACACCGCCAAGCTGAGCACTGACGATCGCGCGGCCATCGCTGCCTATTTCAAGGCACTGGAGTCCCCGGCTACCGCACAAAGCGCGGGGTACTGACGCCAGACGCCCGAGGCAGGGCCGCGCCAAAGTGGCCCGCCTCCCGCGACAGGGAACCCGAATCTTGTTAGGCTCTTTGCAGACCAAGCAACGGAGCCTGACATGACCACTGCCCCAAACAGCCCCCTGCGCGACGATCTTTTCTACCTCACCGAGGCGGGCACCGAGACCGAGGTGATGTACAAGCACGGCCATGAGCTACCGCATTTCGCCATGTTCACCCTGTTGGAAAACCCCAGGGCGGTGGACGACATCACCGCCATGTATCGCCGCTATCTCGATGTGATGGCCGAGGCCGGGACCGGCGCGATGATCTGCGGGCTGGATTACCGGCTCAGCCCGGACTGGGCGGCGCTTCTGGGCCATGATGCACCGGCACTTGCCGAGATCCAGACGCGCTGCATTGATCTTCTGAAAGAGGTCTCTGCTCCCTATGCGGACCGACTCCCACATATCGTGATTGGCGGCTGCGTCGGACCGCGCGGCGATGCCTATGGCTCTGGCGGCACGATCACCGCGGACGAGGCCGAAGCCTATCACATGACCCAGCTTGCAGCGCTGAAATCGGCCGGGGCGGACATTGCCTGTGCCCAGACCTTCAACAATATCCCCGAAGCCATCGGCGTGACCCGCGCCGCCGAGCGTATCGGCCTGCCCGTCGCGGTCTATTTTTCGCTCGACAGCAAGAGCCGGTTGAATTCAGGTCCGAGCCTGCGCGAAGCGGTGGAAACGACCGAGGCCGAGACCGGCGGCAGCGCTGCGTTTTACGGGCTCAATTGTTCCCACCCGGTCGAATTCGAACCGGCGATTGACGATGGCGACTGGATGAACCGCATGCGGTCCGTCCGGCCCAACGCGTCGAAAATGGAAAAGATCGCGCTCTGCAAGCTCGGCCATCTCGAAGATGGCGACCCGGTCGAACTGGGCCAGCAAATGGGCGCGCTGCACCGCCGCTTCCCACAGATGAACGTGCTGGGCGGCTGCTGCGGCACCGATGAGCGGCACCTGCGCGAGATCGCGCGCAACGTGGTGGGCTGAACTGCGCAGGCCACGCCATTTTTTCGCCCGGAACCGCCCATGGGCGCACGCAATGAATTTTTAACCGAAACCTTGGTAAATACCTGAAGGTTTGACACAAAATCTACGCCTGATCGCGTGAGGCCGGAACAATATCTGCCCTGCATGGTCCAACCTGGCCAGCACCGGCACTGCCGTCGGTCACATCACCTATGTAACCTGGTTTGGACTGAGTAACGACCGACATGAACATCCTGAACCAGGACCGGCATCGTGGCTGAGTGGCAGACACCCTATATTTCCGAAATCGTCTATGGTGGCGACGTCACCGCCGATATGATCGAAATCGGTGCCGAACAGGAGCTGGACCTGAGCGGCTGGTCGGTCGTGGTCTATGGAAATGATAGCACGATCCTGTCCACGCATGATCTGGGGCAACCTGTGGGCGTCTATGCCGGACATGCAGCCTATGTGATCGACCAGACCAATCCTGGTTTTTCCGACCTTCTCAGCAACCAGGCTGTCGCGCTGGTGGATGAGACCGGAACGCTCGTCCAGTTCGTTTCATTCGGAAGCAATCAGGTCACCAGCACCGAGGGGGCTGCCACGGGCGCGACGTCTGAACCCATCGGCTCGGCAACGAACCCGAATTCGTCGTTGCGCACGACCGATGGCGGGGCCACGTATCAGACCAACAGCGCGCCCGACCCGGGTGTTGTGCCCTGCTTCGCACCGGGAACACGAATCGCGACACCGGATGGTCCGCGCCCGGTCGAGGACTTACGTGGGGGCGATCCTGTCTGCACGCTCGACGGCCAGGTCCAGCCGATCCGCTGGATCAGGCGCAGCGAGGTTGATCTGGATGCGGGCGGCCCCAGATCCGGCATACCGGTGCTGATCCGAGCAGGCAGTCTGGGCGATGGCCTCCCTGAGCGCGATCTCGTGCTCTCACCCAATCACCGCGTGTTGCTGGGAGGTCTGGGACAGTTCGACGGGCTGCTTTCAGGGCCGGCACTGGCCCCCGCCAAGGCCCTGACCGTTTTGCCCGGTATCCGCCTGATGCGTGGCCGGAAACGCCCTATCTGGTATCATTTTGCTTGTGAACGCCACGTTCTTGTCCGGGCCGAAGGCATGGCGGTTGAGAGCCTTCCTCTGACACCTATGGTTGTCGAAGGGCTGTCCGAACTGGAACGTCGCCGCCTGACCAGGGCATTTTCATCAGCGCCCGGCGACACGGCTCTGAATGGCCCTTCCGCGCTTCCTTGCCTGACTCGCAAACAAGCCGAAACACTGCTTGGAATCCGTGAGATATGCGCTCTGTTCGACCTCGGCACAACGGCACCGCAAGGTTTGGGGCACTCCACTCATTTCGGATGACGAGACACGATTCCCCTGCCACATCCGGGCGAACGCCAGATGCGGCGGATCAACCCTGCCCCCCAAAGCTCAGAGCTTGGCGAGTTTCGCTTCGCGGTTGGCGCGCAGACGGGCGAAATCGTCGCCCGCGTGATAGGACGAGCGCGTCAGCGGCGTGGCCGAGACCATCAGGAAGCCCTTGCCATAGGCGGCCTTTTCGTAGCTCGCGAACTCATCGGGATGCACGAACCGGTCCACCGCATGGTGTTTCGGCGTCGGTTGCAGGTATTGACCGATGGTCAGGAAATCCACGTCTGCGGCGCGCATGTCATCCATGACCTGCATGACGGCCTGACGGTCCTCTCCAAGGCCCACCATGATGCCGGATTTGGTAAAGATCGACGGGTCCAGTTCCTTGACCCGCTGCAACAGGCGCAGGGAATGGAAATAGCGCGCCCCGGGGCGCACCTCGGGGTAGAGGCCCGGCACGGTTTCCAGATTGTGGTTGAACACGTCCGGTTTCGCCTCGACCACAATCTCCAGCACCTCGGGGGCGCATTTCAGGAAATCGGGTGTCAGGATTTCGATCGTGGTATCGGGCGAGCGGTGCCGCACGGCGCGGATCGTCTGGGCGAAATGTTCGGCCCCGCCATCCTCAAGGTCATCGCGGTCCACGGAGGTGATCACCACATGGTTCAGCCCCAGCTTTTCCACCGCATGGGCCACGCGGCCCGGCTCGAACGCGTCGAGGCTCTGCGGCTTGCCAGTGGCAATGTTGCAGAAGGTGCAGCCCCGGGTACAGATCTCGCCCATGATCATCATGGTGGCGTGACCCTGTGACCAGCATTCGCCCGCATTGGGGCAGCCCGCCTCTTCGCAGACCGTCACGAGGTTGTTCTCGCGCATGATCCTGCGGGTGGTGTTATAGCCCTCGCCGCCGGGTGCCTTGACGCGAATCCAGTCCGGTTTCTTGGGCTGGGCATTGTCCGGGCGATGCGCCTTTTCAGGGTGGCGCTGTTCCGGGATCTTGAGGTCTCGCACGATATTTTCCCCGCGACTTGGGTTCGGTTGGGTGCTCATAACATAGGCGTCTGCAACGAGCTATGCCAGTCTGGCAAACCTGTCATGCTGTCGCGCATCCCCAAAACCACGCAACGTGGCTCGTTGCAGATACAGCGCTCGGAGCGGTGTTAGCTCCGACGTAGCTCATGGCGCGCCCTTTGGACCAGCTTTTCACCCACCCCTGTCAGCAGCTTCTGCAGATCGCCGAACCACTCCGGTTGCGGGCCGGTATCGCGGCGAAAGAGGCCGATAATCCGGGCGGGTTCGGGCACGGTGAAGCGGCACAGGCGCATGTCGGGGGCGGCCTGGGCCTCGGAGAGTGCGGCCATTTCGGGCATAAGCGTCACGCCGAACCCCGCCGCCACCAGCCGCGACAGGGTCGAGAGCGACGACGCCCCCATGTTGATCTGGGGATGGCCGCGCCCCTGACCGCAGACCTCAAGCGCCTGATCGGTGAGACAGTGCCCATCTTCCAGCAGCATCAGGTGCCGCAGGTTGAGCCGGTCAGGCGTCAGCGGTTCAGAGCGGTCGACCTGCTCCAGCCGTACCGCGCTGCCTGCGAGCAGAAACCGGTCCTCGAACAGGGGCACCGCCGTGAGCCGGTCAGCCTCGACCGGCAAGGCCATGACCGCCACATCCAGCGTCCCATCGCCCAGCATCCGGGCCAGCCGCGCGGTCTTGGCTTCGGTCACCTGCACATCCAGCGCGATGTCCCGCGCGCGCAGTGCCGCCAGTGCATCAGGCAGGAAATAGGGCGCAATCGTCGGGATCACGCCAAGGGTCAGCGTGCCGCCCCCGCCCTGCCCGCTGCGGGCGATCTGGTCCAGTTCGGCCAGATCAGCCAGCATACGCCCCGCCACCTCCAGCACCCGCCGTCCCAGCGGTGTCGGGATCACATCTCGTGACAGGCGTTCCACCAGCGGGCCGCCGAATTCCTGTTCCAGCGCCTTGATCTGAACCGACAGGGCGGGTTGCGACACATGACAGGCCTCAGCCGCGCGCCGGAAATTGCGGTGCTGGACAAGGGCCTTGAGATATTCGAGCTGGCGCAGCGTGATATTCATAAGGGGGAGCTATCACACCCAAGGAATACCACAAGCCCCGCCTATCAACCGATCATCGCAGAGCCGTCCGGGTCCTGATCATAGAACCGCGCCAGACGCTGCAACGCGATGCGCAGCACGATCTTGCCGGATCGGGCGGACCACCCCATGCGCCGCTCGGTCGACTCCAAGCCTTCGAGATAGCAGCAGCAGCGCAGCGCCACATCGCCCAGTCCCGGACCCAGATCATTCAGCGCCCGGGTCACGCGATCCCGCGCAGCGCCCGGACCAAAGCTGCGATCACCGGTTTGGGCTCCGCCATCCACCCGCCCGGTCATCAGACGGTCCCAGTTCTGGGTGATCGACATGCCCATCTGGCTCAGTTCGAAATCCTCGCGCAGACGTTCCCCGGCCGCCACAAGCGCATGATCGAGAAAGGGTTTTCCGGTCTTGTCCCGCCGCCGGGCCAGCCCATTGAGCGGGGTCTCCGGTGCGGAATAGCGGATGCGCCGCTCGGCCCGCTCCGGGTCATCCTGCGGCGGCACCGGGTCCTTGCCCTGAAACGATGCGGGCGCCTCAGCCAGGCCCGGCCCGCGCCCTGCGTTGCCCATGACCTCGGACAACAGGCGCGGCATCTCGGACCGGCCCAGCGCGGAAATGCGGTAGCGCGCAATCCGGCCCTTGGTATCGCATTTGATCCAGTTCTTGAGCGCCATGGCATTGGCAATCTCGGTATCGACAACGGCGATCCGGCGGGTCGTGCCATCCGCGCCGTCGCGCACCACAACCGCTTTCTCCATATCCGGCACCACCGCCAGAAGCGCACCGGGTTCGCACAGGCTGCGCAGGATGCGGCAGGCCTCGCGCAGAAAGGTGTCATCATCGGTCGGTTCAATCTGATCTGAGGTTTGCGCGCTCATGGTCGAACGATCCTTTTTGTCCTTCGCCATCGGTTGCACGACCCGCCCCAGACGCCGCAAGGCCGCATCCACAAGCGGATCATCGCGCCGGTTCTCGATCCGGCGCACCTGGCGCAGGATCGTGGACGGATGACAGCCAGACAGCCGCGCCAATTCCCGCAGTGACAGACCAAGCTCCACATGATGCACGTAGTGCGCCGCGTCGCGCGGCACCCAGTCGGGCCATCGTACACCCGCTGGAGTTACATTGACCAAACTGGAATAGCTTTGAATGTCGTCTTGCAGCACTGGACCGTTTCCTGACTTATCCCCTGACTTTTCCACAACCTAAAGGCGATTTGGTTACCCGTATGTTAATCAGAGATCAACAATCGCCATCATTGTTTCCAAAAGATAAACATTTCTGACGGGCACGTACTCTGATTGCCGCTCTGCGCAACACCCCGTCGGGTTGTGCAATGGTCCGGGCTTCACTCACCTGAACGGGAGACCGGACAATGACCGATCTGATGACCATGCTGCAAAACCTGCGCCGTCCCCGCCTGTTGATCCGCGCGGCGCGGCACGGCGTGGAGGAGTATCGCCGCGATCTGCATCTGGCGCGCATTCTCGGGATCTCGGCCCCGCGCCGCAGTGCTCCGGCGATGATGCGGCTGATGGAGATCGAGGCGGAGCTCAATACCGCGCGGCTGACCGAGAGCGCAGCCTATTCCGTGTCGCGCCATGTGGATGTGCTGATTGCGCTGATGGGCGAAGCGCGCCTGTTGCGCGCCGCAAAATGAAAAAGCCGCGGGCAGGTCACTGCGCCGCGGCTTGTTCTTTGTCTGTGAACCGGGATCAGGTAAAGGCGTCAGGCATCGACGCCTTGCGCTCGGCCACATAGCCCGCCAGCGCCTCGGCGATGCCTGGGTCAAGCGCCGGCTGCTGATAATCCGCCAGCATCCGTTCGACCCGGTCCGCGGCCAGCGTCATGGTGTCCTTGGCGCCTTCTTCGTCCCATGTCTCGAAGGGTTTGTAATCCAGCACATTGGTCTTCCAGAACGCGTTCTGGAAATTCGACTGGGTGTGAGCGCAGCCAAGGTAGTGCCCGCCCGGCCCGACCTCGCGGATGGCATCCATCGCTTGGGCGTTCTCGTCATAAGCCACGCCGCGCGCCAGATGGTGCAGCACGCCAAGCTGATCGGCATCCATGACGAATTTCTCAAAGGACGACACCAGCCCGCCTTCGAGCCAGCCACAGGCATGCAGCATGAAGTTCACGCCGCCCAAGAGCGCCGCGTTGTGGGTATGCGCGGTCTCATAGGCCGCCTGCGCATCGGGCAGTTTCGAGCCGCACAGCCCGCCGCCCGACCGGAACGGCAGCCCCATGCGCCGCGCCAGTTGTCCCGCCCCATAGAGGATATGAGACGCCTCCGGCGTGCCGAATGTCGGCGCTCCCGATCCCATGTCGATCGAGGTTACGAAAGCGCCAAAGATCACCGGCGCGCCGGGGCGGATCAGTTGGGAATAGGCGATCCCTGCCAGAACCTCGGCCATGACCTGCGTGAGCGTGCCTGCGACCGAGACCGGCGCCATCGCGCCGCCCACGATAAAGGGTGAGATGATGCAGGCCTGGTTGTTCTTGGCATAGACTTCCAGCGCGCCCATCATCACATCGTCGAAGGTCATGGGCGAGTTCACGTTGATGAGTGACGTCATCACCGTGTTGTCCTGCACGAAGTCCTTGCCGAACAGGATTTCGCACATATCGACCGAATCCTGCGCGCGGCTGGGTTCGGTTACCGAGCCCATGAAGGGTTTGTCCGACAGGGTCATATGGGCGTGCAGCATGTCGAAATGCCGCTTGTTCACCGCCACATCGGTGGGTTCACAGACCGTGCCGCCGGAATGGTGCAGCCATTTCGACATATAGCCCAGCTTCACGAATTTGCGGAAATCTTCCATCGTCGCATAGCGGCGACCGCCAGCCATGTCGCGCACGAAGGGAGGGCCATAGACCGGCGCGCACACCAGAGTATTGCCACCGATTTCGACCGAACGTTCGGGGTTGCGGGCATGCTGGGTAAAACGCGACGGCGCGGTGGCGCACAGCTTGCGGGCCAGCCCGCGCGGAATGCGCACGCGTTCGCCGTCAATATCTGCGCCTGCCTCGCGCCAGCGCTCCAGCGCTGCCGGGTTCTCCACGAAGTTGACCCCAACCTCTTCGAGAATCGTTTCCGCGTTAGTCTCGATGATCTCAAGCGCTTCTTCGTTCAGAACCTCGAAGAGCGGAATGTTACGCTCGATATATTTCGCGGTTTCAAAGCTGACGGCGGACCGGGCCGCACGGCGGGCTGCGCCGCCTCCGCCGCGGCTGCGTCTGCGGGTTGCTGCTTCTGCCATGGTTTCCCCTCATGCAAACACGTGAGGCCTCCCATCTTGTCATGCTGGCCCCGTTGGTAGGGCAGAAATACCCAATGGCGCGCGGGGATCGCTGGTGATTTGCGCCCCTTGAGAGGCAAAAACGACATGCATTCTGCGCCATGTCAAAGTCCCGGCGGGCGAACCACCCTATAATGGCCCTATCCCGGAGCATAATGGCCCTATCCCGGAGCGCAGGGGGCTTTGTTCAGGGCCGCAAATGCAGCACGGAGATCGCGACAGTGATCGTGCTCAACGTGCCAATGGCCCAAACGGCGAAGCAACTTGCAACCCTAACGGGACCAGCGCCGCGTCAGGCATTTGGTGATAACCCGCCCAATGTGTTAGGCTTGACGCATTGAACCAAAATTGAATGTGGGAGTGCGAAATGAAATTACTGTCAACAACGGCGATCGCGGCCATCGCGATGACTACCGGCAACATTGCCCTGGCCGCCAATTACGACCCGGCGCCAGCCGCCACACCGGTTGTCCAGGCGCCTATCGCCGACTGGAATGGTCCCTATGGCGGCCTCGTGCTGTCCCATAGCACCGGGGTTTTCGGCAATGACACGAACTTCCCCGGCGACGGTGAAGGCTCGCTGGAAGGCGGCGCCGCGGGCATCGTTCTGGGCTACAATTTCCAGTCCAACAACATGGTGTTCGGCGCCGAGTTGAACTACAACTGGAGCGATATCGCAGGCGCTGAGGAATGCGTGAACCCGGCCTTTGATTGCGGCGTGAACATCGACAGTTTCGGCTCGATCCGTGCGCGCGCCGGTTACCTCATCTCGCCAAAATCGCTGATCTACGCCACGCTCGGCGCGGCGAATGCCGACATCTACGCCTATACAGATGGGCCAATCGGTGAGAACGGCGAAACCAGAAGTGTCGGCGGACTTCTCTATGGTGTGGGCTTCGAACAGATGGTCACCCAGAACTGGAACTTCCGGGCCGCCGTGATCCGGCATGACTTTGATGAGCAGGATTTCGATACCGACGTCACCTATACAGACGTCAATGTCGATTTCACCACCATCGAGTTCGGCGTGACCTTCAACTTCTGAGCCAACGCGCTCCTGCGCAATCAAGGGCCGGTCGCCGCCTGCGACCGGCCCTTTTTATTGTGTCATTTCAAGGCAAACGGGTTTTGACCCGGGGGCACGGACCGTGCATGATGGGGGCACGGGTTCAGAATGGGCGGTGACATGACAGAGGACGGCCTGGCGCTGGAAGCACAAAAGACCCGCAAGTCGCTGACCTCGTCCGAGATCACGGCCATTGCCCACCTGTATCGCGGCGAGGTGTATCGCAGCACGATCTGGCGCACGCGGCTCGACACCACGACGAACTGGGCCGTGGTTACACTGGGCGTGGCGCTGTCCATTTCCTTTGCCTCGCCCGATGCCTCACCCCTGCCTTTGGTTCTGGTCGGCGTGCTGATTATCCTGTTCCTGATGCTGGAGGCGCGGCGCTATCGCTATTTCAATGTCTGGCGCGCGCGGTGCCGCTGGCTTGAGACTCATTTCTACGCCCCCATGCTGGACGAGGGTGATCTGCATCTCGAAGAGAACTGGCAAAAGGTGCTGGCGCAGGATTACCTCAAGCCGCACTACCATGTCGGCCTGTTGATCGCGACCGGGCGGCGCATCCGGCGCAATTACCTGTGGATCCTGCTGATCCAGTCGCTGGCCTTTATCGGCAAGCTGATGGTGCATCCGACCTCGGTGGAAAGTTTTGAGCAGCTGATCCGCCGCGCCGATGTGGGACCGCTTCCCGGCGAGGTGATCATCGGAATCGGCCTGGTCTATGTGCTGACATGGGCGGGGCTGGCGTATTGGTCTTATCGCGAAGACATCAAGCGCAGCCTGAAGCGCGGCAAGGCACAGGCCGATTCCATGGGATGAACGCCCCCGGGATCGCATCACATATTGCGCTTTTGCCGCCCTGCGCCTAACAGACGGCCATGAGCACCGATACCCATGACCGCCTTCTCATCATCGACTTCGGCTCTCAGGTCACGCAGCTGATTGCGCGTCGCCTGCGGGAACTGAACGTCTATTGCGAAATTCACCCCTACCAGAATGTCACTGACGGCTTTCTGGCCGAGTTCGCGCCCAAGGCCGTGATCTTTTCCGGCGGCCCGGATTCGGTGATGCGCGAGGGCTCGCCCCGCCCGCCGAAATCGGTCTATGATCTTGGCGTGCCGATCCTTGGCATCTGCTATGGGCAGCAGGTGATGATGCATGATCTTGGCGGCAAGGTTGAGGCTGGTGAACATGCCACGGCCGAGTTCGGCCGCGCCTATGTGAGCCCGACCGAGACGCGTGCGGATTTCCTCACCGGTTGGTTCATGGACGGCTCCGGCCGTGAACAGGTCTGGATGAGCCATGGCGACCATGTCTCTGAAATCGCTCCGGGTTTCGAGGTGTACGGCACCTCTCCCGGCGCGCCTTTTGCGATCACCGCAGACCTTTCGCGCCGCTTCTATGCGGTGCAGTTCCACCCCGAAGTGCATCACACGCCCAACGGCAAGACGCTCTATGAGAACTTCGTGCGTGACGCCGGGTTCAAGGGCGACTGGACCATGGGCGCCTATCGCGAAGAGGCGATTGCCAAGATCCGCGAACAGGTGGGGGACAAGAAGGTGATCTGTGGTCTGTCGGGCGGCGTGGATTCATCCGTCACCGCGATCCTGCTGCACGAAGCGATTGGCGATCAGCTCACCTGTGTGTTCGTGGACCACGGGTTGCTGCGGCTCAACGAGGCCGAGGAAGTGGTCGCGATGTTCCGCGATCACTACAACATCAATCTGATTCACGCCGACGAATCCGACCTGTTCCTGGGCGAGCTGGAGGGCGTCAGCGACCCCGAGGTCAAACGCAAGACCATCGGGCGGCTGTTTATCGACGTGTTCCAGAAATATGCCGACACGATCGAGAATGCCGAATTCCTCGCCCAAGGCACGCTCTACCCCGATGTGATCGAATCGGTCAGCTTCTCGGGCGGGCCGTCGGTCACCATCAAGTCACACCACAATGTCGGCGGCTTGCCGGAAAAGATGGGCCTGAAACTGGTGGAACCCTTGCGCGAGCTGTTCAAGGACGAGGTCCGCGCACTTGGCCACGAACTTGGACTGCCCGCCTCTTTCATCGGGCGTCACCCCTTCCCCGGTCCCGGCCTTGCCATCCGCTGCCCCGGCGAGATCACCCGCGAAAAGCTGGAGATCCTGCGCAAGGCGGACGCGGTCTATATCGACCAGATCCGCAAGCACGGGCTCTATGATGAAATCTGGCAAGCTTTCGTGGCCATCCTGCCCGTGCGCACCGTGGGCGTGATGGGCGACGGGCGCACCTATGATTACGCCTGCGCGCTGCGCGCCGTGACCTCCGTCGATGGCATGACCGCGGATTATTACCCGTTCAGCCACGACTTCCTTGGCGAGACCGCCACGCGTATCATCAACGAGGTCAAGGGCATCAACCGCGTGACCTATGACGTGACCTCGAAACCGCCGGGCACGATCGAATGGGAATGAACTGACCGGCCCGGCAGGGCCGTCAGGCTTCCTTGCAGGAAATCCCCAGCGTGAACACCTGATCCTTCAGGTCCACACTGATATCGGGCCGGCATTTATAGCCAAACACCGGCACCGTGATCGCATCCAGCACATCGCCCGCGACCTTCTTGATCTTGTCCCAAAGCCCTTTCCAGAAGCCTTTCTTCTTGGCCGCCGCTGCGCGCGGCTCCAGCCCGGTGATCTCGAAACTCCCAAGTCCGCCGTGATCGGGGTTCAACGTGCTTTGCAGGGTAATCGTGCCGCGACCATCGGCGCGCACGGTGATGACCTCGCCATTGCCCACCTTGACCCGCATACCCCTTTCCGATGTCATTTCGTCAAATCTCGATTGCTTACCCATTCGATAACTCCTTGTTTGAATTTAACTTTTACCGCGCCATTCAAGACGCCGCGCCAAACTCAAATCCGTAAGGCGCAGCAAGATCCGCGTCGAAAATACAGTGACGCTGAAAACTGAAATAAAAATCGCGCGCCTCATGGTAGCATGAAACCTGACAATTTGCATTCGCCCAGAATCGGAGCCGATTTCATGTTTCGCTGTCTTGCTCTTGCCTGCCTCATCGCCACCCCTGCCCTTGCCGATCCAGGCTATTTCCGCGTCACCGGGGTGGCGTCCGATGACACGCTGAACGTGCGCGAGGCCCCCGATGGCAGCAGCGCCGACATTGGCGACCTGCCCCATGACGCGACGGGAGTCGAAGTGATCACGCAGGACAACGGCTGGGGCCAGATTATCTGGGAAGAGGGCAATGGCTGGGTCTCCATGCGCTTCATGGAACCCGACGCGGTGCCAATGATTGCAGACACCGCCCTGCCACGGGGATTGCTCTGCGGCGGGACCGAGCCTTTCTGGTCGCTGCGCCTGTCAGGTGACAATGCCACCTATTCGGATATTTCCGGTACGACCCTGTCCATGGACCTGCTGGATGCGCGCGTGGCCTCGGGGCGGCCCGACTTTCCGCTGGCCCTGCGCTTTACCACCGAGGGCGCGGGCGCAATGTCAGTCATTCGCGCACAGAGCTGCTCGGACGGGATGAGCGACCGGACCTATGGCTATGCGCTGATCCAGCTCCTGCGCACGGGCGAGGATGAGCGGTTCCTCGACGGCTGCTGCTGGCTGCCACTGGAAATCGGCGCGCATTGACGCGCGCCGACAGTACTCACCAACGTCCGTGCAAAACGATCAGAACAACCGAAGCGACTCGATATAAGTGTCGAATGACGCGCCGGTGATGGCCGGAACCGCCTGTTCCAGAAGCGCGGCGCGTTCTTCGAATTCCCGCAGCCCCTTGTGCAGCGCGGCCATGCCCGCATCCAGTGTCGGGTCGTTCATGATCGGGCCGGTGCCGAAGCCCGCGAAATTGTCGCGTGCGATTTCGCCAAACCCGGGCAGCTTGCCGGTCTCGGCGCGCGCGATGCGAATGAACAGATCATCGCCCCGCGTGACCCGCTCTTCGTTGAAGCTCGCCAAATGCAGCATGAGCGACGCACCATCGCCAATCTCATAGCCGAACGCGCCCTGTTCCGGCATCACCTGATCCAGCGGTGTGGCGGCCGAGGCCACAGCAACGGTGACAAAGTCCTGCGCGGGAACGGCATCAAGCTGGGCCAGCATGTCCAGTTGGGCGTAACGCGCCTGAAGGTGGTCATTGAGATGCATGAGCGCGATATCAAGCTGGTTTCCGGTCATGGTTTCCGGGCCGGTCCGCCCGTCCATGCCGCCCGCTCCGGCGCCGGAGGCGGCAAGCGCAAAGGACACAAGGGCGGCGTAACAGATATTGGTCTTCATCATTCTATTCCTTTCGCAAAAACACGATGGGCCGCCAAAATCGCGGCGCCGGAACTTTTCCGGCAGGCAAAGAAGTCAACTGGGGTTAATGAGACCAAAGTAGCATATGTGCGACATTTTGGGAAGTGACAGACATCACATCACAGGATTTGACAGCTTCCCCCAAGCGCCCCAGTCTGATGGCATGGCATTCCTTATTGTCAAAACCCTGCTGACCGCCGTGATCATCGTGATCGTGACCGAAGTGGCCAAGCGCTCCGGCCCTTTGGCCGGGCTGATCGCGGCCATGCCGCTGACCTCGGTGCTGGCGCTGATCTGGCTATATGCCGAAGGGGCCAGCGTGGAAAAACTGGGCAACCACGCGGCCTATACGCTGATCTACGTGCTGCCCACCCTGCCGATGTTCGCGGCCTTTCCCTTCCTGATCACCCGGTTCGGGTTCTGGCCGTCGCTGCTGGGCTGCCTGCTGCTGACATCCGTCTTTGTCATCCTCACCCATCTTGCGGTACGCGGTTACGGGTTCAAACTGCTCTGAGGCTCTTTTCATTGCCCCTGCCCCGCGCCATGGTGCACGCCAAAGCAGCCCGGCAGGACCCTAGATGAGCGATACGATCAAGGCAGCGATCTGGATGACGGGGGCGATTGTCTCTTTCACCTCCATGGCAATCGCAGGCCGCGCGGTCAGCCTTGATCTCGATACGTTTGAAATCATGCTCTACCGCTCGCTGATCGGCGTGGTGATCGTGATGAGCGTGGCCACCTTCGCCCGCACCCGCCGCCAGATCACCGCGCGCAACATCCCCCTGCACCTGATGCGCAATATCAGCCATTTCGCGGGCCAGAACCTGTGGTTCTATTCCATTACCGTGATCCCGCTGGCGCAGGTCTTTGCGCTGGAGTTTACCCTGCCGCTCTGGGTCATCCTGCTGTCGCCGCTGGTGCTGGGCGAACGGCTCACGCCCCTGCGGGTACTGGCCGCTTTGATCGGGTTCGCGGGGATTCTCGTGGTCACCCGACCCAGCCCCGACACGTTCCAGTTCGGGCAGTTGACCGCCGCGCTGGCCGCGATCGGCTTTGCCGGGTCGGCGGTGTTCACACGGCGGCTCACCCGGACCGAAACCATCACCTGCATCCTGTTCTACCTCACCGTGATGCAAAGCGCCTTTGGCCTGATCTGCGCCGGGATCGACGGCGACATCGCCCTGCCCACCGCCGCGAACTGGCCGTGGATCGGGCTCATCGCCTGCGCCGGGCTGCTTGCGCATTTCTGCCTGACCACGGCGCTGTCCATGGCGCCCGCCACGGTGGTCATGCCGATCGACTTTGCCCGCCTGCCGGTGATCGCCATCGTCGGTATGCTGGTTTACAACGAGGCGCTGGATCCGTTTGTCTTTGTCGGTGCCCTGCTGATCTTTGGCGGAAACTACCTCAACATCTGGTCGGAAACCCGCAGACAACCTCAGATTGCGACAGAAAAGTAACGCCGCGGCACAACCTTCCAGCTTACGTACGGTCAGGAATTGACCGGAAATCAGCCCCTTGGCTAGCGTTCACGCGGGGAAGAGACAAGGGAAGCACCTTATGAAGTATGTACTGGGAACGGCCGTTATGGCCAGTTTTGTGGCGAGTATTGCCAGCGCGGGCGGGATCGAACGCGCGCGTCCGGCCTATAATATCCTGTTTGAGGACGGCAACTATGCGCAGTTCTCGTTCAGCCAGATAAATGCCGATGTGTCCGGCGACTACTCGGCCACGGCGGCCTTTATCGGCGGCAGCAGTTCGACCGGTGACATGTCCAATGTTGAACGTCAGATCGGCTTTGGCCTGAAACTGCAACTCACCGACCGATTGGACGCCGCGGTGCTGCTGTCCCAGCCCTATGGTGCCGATGCCGTCTATGGCCGGGGTTTCTACGAAGGGCTGACCGCGCAGTGGAACTCGACTGCCGTGGATACGGTCCTGAAATACCAGATCAATGAACGCATGTCGATTTATGGGGGCGCAAGCCTGCTGACCTCCTCGGCGGATATCATGATCCCGGTGGCGCTTGGGAATATTGCCTCTGACCCGGATGGGCCTGCGGCTTTGGGCGGCGGGCCGCTTCCTGGCAGTATCGTCAGCGACTATGCCGCGTCGTCTTCGACCGAAACGGATGTGGGTTATGTTCTGGGCGCAGCCTATGAAATCCCAGACATCGCGCTGCGCGTGGCTCTGACCTATCGCTCGGCCATTACTCACGATTTCGACGCGCAGGAGTCCTATACACAACTGACCCTGCCCGGTGGCGTTCCCACCTTTACGCCGGTCAACACCACCACCGACACCTCAATCGAGATGCCGCAAAGCTGGACGCTGGATTTCCAGTCCGGCGTTGCGCCCAAGACGCTGGTCTTTGGCTCGGTGAAATGGACCGAATGGTCCAAGTGGGAGGTTCGCCCCGGCGCCTATGAGGCAGAAACCGGCAGTGACATCGTGAGCTTTGAAAACGATGTCTTCACCTATCAGCTGGGCGTGGGCCGTCAGGTCACCGAGAACCTGTCGCTCTTTGCCCGCGTGGGTCATGAAACCAAGAAAGGCGGCACAGCCAGCCGTCTGTCACCGACCGATGGCTACACATCGGTGGGCTTTGGCGGCAGCTACCAACTGGGTCAGGCCAAGATCACCGCAGGCATCGAACATGCCTGGCTGGGTGACGCAGAGACAAGCACACCGACAGACTTTACCGGCAACACCGCCACGGGCTTTGGCCTGACGGTTGGTTTTGCTTTCTGATCCAGTCCACGCAGGACAGAGGAAACCCCGTCCTTCGCGGCGGGGTTTTTCTTTGCGCAGGATTCGGAGCGCCGGTCCGCAATAAACAGCCTTCATGACACAAGACCAGAAAACCGTATCAAACCGCGCCTGGGCGGAGCTGGCCCTGCTTGCCCTGCTCTGGGGCGGGTCCTTTCTGTCGGTCCGCATTGCGCTGGATGAAATCGGGCCGCTGACATCCGTTCTGCATCGCTGTTTCTGGGCGATGCTGGCGCTTTGGGCTGTGGTGGCGTGGCGCCGCCTGCCCTTGCCCCGGAGCCTGCGCATCGGGGGCGCGTTTCTGGTCATGGGGGCGCTCAATAATGTGATCCCCTTTGGGCTGATGGCCTGGGGCCAGCTTTATATCGAAAGCGGGCTGACCTCGATCTTCAATGCCGCCACGGCGATCTGGGGGGCGCTCATTGCGGCGCTGGTCTTTGCCGATGAGCGGCTGACGCGGCGCAAATTGCTGGGCGTCGGTTTGGGCTTTGCCGGGGTGGTGATGGCCATCGGGGTCGAGAACCTAACCCGCATTGACCTGCGCAGCCTTGCGCAACTGGCGGTGATTGGCGGCACGCTGTCTTATGCGCTGGCCTCCTCATGGGCGCGGTTCAGCCTGTCGGGCCTGCCGCCGCAGGTGGCCGCCGCCGGGATGCTCACCGGATCGACCGTGATCATGGTCCCCCTGGCCCTCATGACTGAAGGCGTGCCCACGCTGGCCCTGCAACCGGCCACCGTCGCCGCCATCGCCTATTACGCGCTGGCCGCCACGGCGCTGGCCTACCTGCTCTATTACCGGGTGCTGGCCATGGTGGGCAGCGGCAACCTGATGCTGGTCACATTGCTGATCCCGCCGGTCGCCATCGCACTTGGCGCATGGGTGCGGGACGAAACGCTGTCACCCAATGCGCTCATGGGCTTCGGTTTGTTGGCGTTGGGCATGGTGGTGCTGGATGGGCGCATGCTGGCCCGGAGAAACCGCACGAGGGTTTGACGCGCGCTTGGCGCATGATAGGCAAGGCCAAACCGGTTTTCAGGACGACCCGCATGCTCTATCCCACTGCCCGCGACTGGCGCGACGCGCCGCGCAAACGCATCCTGTTCTTTGGCATGTCCGGACTGGGCAAGACCTATGTCTCCAACCTGTTGCGCGATGCGGGCGACTGGTTCCATTATTCCATCGACTACCGCATTGGCACGCGCTACATGGGCGAACATATCGCCGACAACGCCAAGGCCGAGGCGATGAAAGTGCCGTTCCTGCGCGATCTGCTCCTGTCGGATTCGATCTATATCGGTTCGAACATCACCTTTGAGAACCTCGCCCCCGTCGCTGCCTATCTGGGCAAGCCCGGCAATCCCGACAAGGGCGGGCTGAGCTACGGCGAATATACCCGCCGCCAGCGGCAATTCCGGCAGGCCGAGATCAATGCGCTCCTGGACACCGGCCATTTCATCCGCCGCGCCGAACGGCTCTATGGCTATCCGCATTTCATCTGTGACACGGGCGGGTCGATCTGTGAATGGGTGGACCCGAACGACCCCAATGACGAGGTGCTGTCGCATCTGGTGAGCCAAACGCTGATGATCTGGATCAAGGGGTCCGAGGATCATACGCAGAAACTGATCCAGCGCTTTCACCGTGCGCCCAAGCCGATGTCGTACCAGCCTGAGTTTCTTGACCGCTGCTGGAATGAGTATCTGGCCGACAAGGGGATCAGCGAAACAGAGGTCGACCCGGATGATTTCATCCGCGCCACCTATGCCGCCGCCCTGGCCCACCGCCAGCCGCTCTACGAGGCGATGGCCGAGAAGTGGGGCGTTACCGTCACGGCGGACGAAATCGGCAGCGTGAAGAGTGATGCGGATTTCACCGAGCTGGTGGCAGAGGCCATTGAACGCCGCAGCAAAGCCGCCTAACTATGGCCTTCCCTGACATCTGACGAGTGCTCCCATGCCGATCAAGATCCCCAATGACCTGCCTGCCTTTGACGTGCTCACGCGCGAGGGCGTCATGGTCATGCGCGAGGATCAGGCCGCGCATCAGGACATTCGCCCCCTGCGCATCGCGCTTTTGAACCTGATGCCCAAGAAGATCGCCACCGAAACGCAATTCGCACGTCTGATCGGTGCGACGCCGTTGCAGGTGGAGTTCGACCTGATCCGCATGTCGGAACATGAGACCAAGACCACCAGCGCCGAACATATGGAAAGCTTTTACCGCCCTTTTCAGGAGGTGAAGACCGAGAAATATGACGGGCTGATCATCACCGGCGCGCCCATTGAGCATCTGCCGTTCAATGAGGTCACCTATTGGGACGAGCTCTGCGAGATTTTCGACTGGACCCAGACCAACGTGCATTCCACCTTTGGCGTCTGCTGGGGCGGCATGGCGATGATCAACCATTTCCATGGCGTGAAAAAGCATATGCTGGATCACAAGGCGTTCGGCTGTTTCCGGCACAAGAACCTTGACCCGGCCTCGCCCTATCTGCGCGGTTTCTCGGATGATTTCGTCATTCCCGTCAGCCGCTGGACCGAGATGAAACAGGCCGAGATCGACGCCGCGCCGGGGCTGAAAACGCTTCTGGGCAGTGACGAGGTCGGCCCCTGTCTGGTCGAGGATCCGGCCCATCGCGCGCTCTATATCTTCAATCACTTTGAGTATGACGACAGCACGCTCAAGGAAGAATATGACCGCGATGTCGCCAATGGCACCGCGATCAACGTGCCGCGCAATTACTATCCTGACGATAATCCCAGCCGCCCGCCGCTGAACCGCTGGCGCAGCCACGCGCATCTTCTTTATGGAAATTGGGTGAGCGAGGTCTACCTGACGACCCCGTTCGACATGAACCTGATCGGCCAGACCAGCACGGACTGGCGCCGCTAGACCCGGAGCCCATATGCTCAAGACCGCCTCTGCCGCGCTTCTTTGCGTCGCTGCACTTGCTGGCTGCGGAGTGGTGGTGGACCGCCGCGCCGACCTGCGCGAGGCCGAGGCCGAGGCGCGCTATGGCCCGGTGGGGCAGATGCTGGAGGTCGACGGCACCACGGTGCATGCGCTGGTCACAGGGCAAGGCCCCGATCTCGTGCTCCTGCATGGCGCATCGGGCAATGTGCGGGACTTTACTTTTGATCTGGTGGACCGGCTCAAGGGCAATTATCGCGTCATTGCCTTTGACCGGCCCGGGATGGGTTGGACCGAACGTTTGCCGGGCTATGGCGGTGCCGGATCGACCAGGGGCGAAACCCCGCGCGAACAGGCAAGATTCCTGCAAAAGGTCGCCGACCGGCTGGGCGTCTCCAACCCGATGGTGCTGGGCCATTCCTATGGCGGCGCAGTGGCGCTGGCCTGGGCGTTGGAGCGTCCCGAGGATACGGCGGCGCTGGTGCTGCTGGCGGCGGTGTCAAACCCATGGCCCGGATCGCTTGATCCGCTTTATCGGATTAATTCCTCTGCGTTGGGCAGTGCCACGGTCGTCCCGATGATCACCGCCTTTGCCGGGGAAGAACGCGTGGACAATGCGCTCACCGCTATCTTTGCCCCGCAGCCGGTGCCAAAGGGCTATGACCGTCATGTGGGGGCGGGCCTGTCGCTGCGTCGTGAAAGCCTGCGGGCCAATGCCCAGCAGGTCAACGGCCTCCGCCCACAAGTGGTTGAAATGTCGCACCATTACGGTGAGCTGACCATGCCCGCCGAGATCCTCCATGGCACAGAGGATACGATCGTTGGCCTGTCAATCCACTCTGAGATTCTGGCCACGCAGATGCCCAACGGCACTCTGCTGCGGATGCAAGGCGTCGGTCACATGCCGCATCATGCGGACCCCGAGGCCGTGGTCGCCGCCGTGCGCCGCGCGGCCCGACGCGCCGGGCTACGTTAAACCCCTTCACATTGCAACACGCGCCCTAAAGGTCCATATTTCAATAAAAATATGCGAGGCCCCATGTTCGATCACCCCAAGCCCTTTGACGGCGCGATCAGCACGTTCTTTGAAACCGCAGCCCCAGACGCGGTGCGCAACGCGATCCGCCGCGCCGACAAGGATGACGTGCTGGCCGAAGGCTACCCCTATTCCGAGCGCATGCCGAACAAGCCCTACAAGAAATGCATGGACGCGTTGCAGATCGAACTGGTCAAGCTTCAGGCTTGGACCCGCGAAACCGGTGCGCGGGTGGCCGTGGTGTTCGAGGGCCGCGATGCGGCGGGTAAAGGCGGCACGATCAAGCGGTTCCGAGAGAACCTCAACCCGCGCGCGGCGCGTGTCGTGGCCCTGCCCAAACCGACCGAGGTCGAGGCCACGCAATGGTATTTCCAGCGCTATATCGACCACCTGCCCGCCGGGGGTGAAATCGTGTTCTATGATCGCTCCTGGTACAATCGCGGCGTGGTCGAACATGTGTTTGACTTCTGCACGCCGAACCAGCGCAAACATTTCTTTACCCAGGTGCCGGATTTCGAAAAAATGCTGGTGGATGAGGGAATTATCCTCATCAAACTCTGGTTGAACGTGGGCCGCGCCGAACAGTTGCGCCGGTTTCTCAGCCGCGAAAGCGACCCGCTCAAGCATTGGAAACTGAGCTGGATCGATGTTGAGGGGCTGAACCGCTGGGACGCCTACTCTGCGGCTATTGGCGAAACGCTGGAGCGCACCCATACCGACACCGCGCCCTGGACCATCGTCCGCTCCGATGACAAGCGCCGCGCCCGGATCAACGCCATCCGCAGCGTGCTCAGCCGGATCGACTATACCGGCAAAGACCCAAAGGCGCTGGGTCAGGTCGATCCGCTGATCGCGGGTGGGCCGGAACTTTGGACCGCACAGGGTCTTGAACGGGCACAGGATGTCTAAACGCGGATACCATCACGGCAATCTGCGCCAGGCCCTGATCGAGGGCGCGCTGCGTCTGATCGAGGAACGCGGGCCGACGGGCTTTACCCTGTCGGAGGCGGCGAAACAGGCCGGTGTGACCCCGGCGGCTGTCTATCGCCATTTTGAAGGGCGTGAGGACCTGATCGCCGAAGCCGCGCTACAGGGCTACGGCATCTTTGCCGATGTGATGGAATATGCCTATGACGATGGCAAACCCTCGGCGCTGGCCGCGTTCGAGGCGACGGGCCGCGCCTATCTGGCCTTTGCCCGCAAATATCCCGGCCACTATATCGCGATGTTCGAAAGCGGCATTTCGGTGAACCGGACGCCGGACCTGGCCGCTGCGTCCGCCCGCGCCAAGGGCGTGCTGGAAAAGGCGGCCGCCGGCCTGTCGCAGCATATCCCGGCGGATCAACGTCCGCCCGCGGCGATGTTCTCGGCCCATATCTGGGCCATGAGCCACGGCGTTGTGGAATTGTTTGTACGCGGCTCCCCGGGATCGCGCAGCCCCTATCCGCCCGAGGATCTTCTGGAAACCGGGATCGGGATTTACCTGCGGGGTCTTGGCCTCATCCCGCCGGACGCATAGACAGGTTGCATGAGCAAGGGCACCTTCATCCTTGGCCTTGGCGGCCAGAAATGCGGCTCCAGCTGGATTCAGGCCTATCTGAACCGGCAGGACGGGTCGGATTTCGGGCGGCTGGGCGAATACCAGATCTGGGAAAGCGACCTTGGTTCGGTGTTCGAACGCTACCGCGTGCCGGAACCTTCGACACTGGAAAAGCTGCGGGTGCAGGCAAAGCTGAAGCTGGGCGGCGCGGAACCCGTGGGGCATCTGCGCTGGCGCATGCAGACCAACCGCGACCGCTATTTCGAATATTTCGCGGACCTGCTGGACAAGCCCGGCATCCGCATGACAGGCGACATCACACCCAGCTATGCCGCCCTGCCCGCACCGCTTCTGCGCAAGATCAAGACCGGGATGCAAGACGCTGAAATCACAACGAAAGTGATCTTTTCCATGCGCGACCCGGTGGCCCGCATCCGCTCGCATTTGCGGATGGACATGGCCAAGGGACGGTTGGAGCAAACCGACGACATCGAGGCCGCCCTGCGCACGTTTTTTCCCACCGCCGAAGCCGCCGCGCGGTCGCGCTATGACCTGACGCTGGACGCGATGGAGGCGGTGTTTGAGCCCAATGATGTGCATATCTGTTTCTTCGAGGAGCTGTTCACCCCCGAGGGCATCGCCGCGCTGGCCCGTTTCGCCCGCGTCCCGGTCGAGGAAGAGGCCGGCAAATCCAAGGTCAATGCGCGCGACACGGGCAGCGCCCCGTCCAAGGGCCTCTCCGAGGCACTCACCGCCGACATTGCCCGCCATTACGCCCCGGTCTACCGCGCCGTGGCGGAACGCTTCCCGCGCGTGGCCACGCTTTGGCCCTCGGCGCGTTACGTCTTGGGATAAGCCATAAGCCCACAGTCGATGAGCTGCTGCGCATCCTCGTAACGCATTGAATTTTCATCCAGAAACGACCCGCCCTGCGCCTGCATCCGGTCCAGAAGCTCGGCGTAGTAGCGGTATTTCGCAGCGCCGTTGGTATGCGCGCCCCATGCGCGCGCTCGGGCAATCTTGTCAGCGAACTGCGCCGTAAAGACGAAATGCGCGATGGTCAGTAGCACCGTGTCACTGGGCGGCAGGTTGGCGTAATGCGACCCGGTCAGACGGCTTTGCGCATTGCGCAGGACAAGGGGTGTCTTGTGCCGGGGGGACTTCTGGAACTGCTGCGCCTTTTTGGCTTTGGACGACATGTAGATGCGCTGCAGCCCCTTACGCTCGACTTTCGGTTCGATGCTGAACGTCTTGAAAAGTCGCGCGGTTTTCGATTTCCCCAAAAGCTCCGGATGATCGCCGGGACGCAAGCGCACAAGCGGCTCCGCCTGAAAATACGGATAGGCCGCCAGCAACGCGTCAAGACTCTGCGGCAGCTCGCCGGACAAACCCGCCACATCATCAGGGAAAAACTCGACCACTGTGGAAATGGCCGATGGCGCGCCCTCTTGTGCGAGGCGCTCCACCACCTCGGCAATGCTGGAGACACCCGGCGGCAGGAACAGGAATTCATCCGCGTCCACATATCCTACATAGGCCCCGTCAAAGAACAAATGCGGCAGCGCGATCTTGAGATAGGTGCCAAAGCGTTCGTCATGCACCACCCGGTCCGGGTCGCGGTAGCGGATGGGATGGCCAAAACTCCAGTCGGCGCGCATCACCACCACATCGGGCTGCGCCTCCAGATAAGCGCCGGTGCCGTCATCCGAGCTATCGTCGAAGATCAGGAACTGCTCAAACCCGATGGAGCGATAATGCGCGAGGAACGCGGGCAGAAACCCCATCTCGTTGCGCATGATGGAAAACAGCGTGAGCCTGGCCGGGTCCACCGCCCCGCTTTCAATCCGTGTCAGATGACACGCGTCTTCCATCCGATACTCAACCATACACGCCCCATCGGCAATCCTGCGCCGTCCGTCAAGCCCCCAACGAAAAAGGCCGCCCACGATGGGGCGGCCTTTTCCAAATCTTTCCAGAAGCTTAACGCTTGGAGAACTGGAACGAACGGCGGGCTTTGCGCTTACCGTATTTCTTACGTTCCACCACGCGGCTGTCGCGGGTCAGGAAGCCAGCGGCTTTCAGTGCGCCACGCAGCGAGGGATCATAAAGCTGCAGCGCTTTGGAAATGCCGTGCTTGACCGCACCGGCCTGACCGGACAGGCCGCCGCCTTTGACGGTCGCCATCACGTCGAACTGGTCCTCGACACCAGCAACGGTAAAGGGCTGACGCAGGATCATTTGCAGCACGGGACGTGCGAAATACTTGTTGATCTCGCGGCCGTTCACGGTGACCTTGCCGGAACCCGGCTTGATCCAGACACGGGCAACCGCGTCTTTCCGCTTGCCGGTGGCATAGGAGCGGCCCAGCTCGTCACGAACGGGCTCACGCGGAGCTTCGACCTCGGCCACAGCCTCGACACCGCCGGTCACGGCGCTCAGGTCTTCCAGAGTGTTCACTTGATCAGCCATTATTTCGCCACCCGGGTGTTTTTCGAGTTCATGTTCTTGACGTCCAGCACTTCAGGGTTCTGGGCCTCATGCGGGTGATCGCCACCGGCGTAAACGCGCAGGTTGGTCATCTGCTTGCGCGACAGGCGGTTGCCCGGCAGCATGCGCTTGACGGCCAGCGTCACGACGCGCTCCGGGTATTTGCCTTCGAGGATCTGCGCCTTGGTGCGCTCCTTGATGCCGCCCGGGTGGCCGGTGTGCCAGTAATGCTTTTCGGCGCGCTTGTTGCCGGTCAGCTGGACTTTGTCGGCGTTCACGATGATGACATTGTCACCGCAATCCATGTGCGGGGTGAACGACGGTTTGTGCTTGCCGCGCAGGCGCGTGGCAACGATCGAGGCGAGACGGCCCAGAACAACGCCCTCGGCGTCGATCACGATCCATTTCTTCTCGATATCTGCAGGGGTCGCAGAAAAGGTTTTCATGGCAGGTTGCCCTTCGGTTCAGTTGCAGGATCCCGCGACACGCGCGGGCCCGATATTCGATGGGCGGGTTATAAAGGGTCGCGTTGCACAGTCAAGGCGCATAAATCCGATTTAAATTCGTTATTTCAACGACTTAAAAAATAGGTAACAATTTACCCCATCAAACTTCCACCGACTCCGGCGGCGCGTGCAGCAAAGCGGCCAGTTTGCGGATGGCCTCGTCGAACATCTCTTCGGGCACGGCGGCATTGAGCGAAATGCGCACCGCGTGTGGCACACGTGCTTCGCGCAGGGCAAAGTCTTCGGCTGATCGCACGCGCACCCCTTCGCCCTCGGCCGCGCGGCAGAAGGCGGCGGTGCGCCATCCCTCGGGCAGGCTCAGCCAGACAAAGGGCACGCCGGACCGCCATTTCAGGTCAAACCCGCCCAGATGGTTCATGGCGATGCGAAGCCGCGCGTCAAAACCATTTGCGACCGCTTCTGCAAACTGCTCGGCGCGGGGATCGGTCAGCAGGGCGGCAGTCAGGTCCGCCAATGGCGTGGCGAGACCAAAGAACCCGTGCTCCGCCGCACGGCGCAGCATGGTCCCCTGCCCCTCGGGCGCGATGGCAAAACCCACGCGCAGCGCCGGGGTCAGGGATTTGGAAATCGACGACACATACCACCCCCGCTCCGGGGCCAGCTGGCGATAGCTGGGAGCCTGCGCATCCTCGAGCCTGTAGCAATCATCCTCCAGAATCTGCAGATTGTGTCGCCTTGCGATCTCTACAATGTCACGCCGACGACTCTCGGGCGTATGGACACAGGTCGGATTGTGTACCTCTGGCGTGGTACAAAGAACCTGCGCATCGCCCCCCGCCACGACGTCCAGCGCTTCGGGACGAATACCATGTTCGTCCATCGCCACCGGCACGACCTCAGCGCGCAAAAGCTCGGCCGCGCGGCGGAACCCCGGATAGGCCAGCTCCTCGACCAGAACGACAGGGCGACGCCCGACAAGGATTGCCTGAAGGATCAAAAGGATCGCATTTTGCCCGCCATGGGACAGCACGATATCGCTTTCATCCAGCACGCCCAAATGGGTGTCGCGCAACCAGTGCTTGACCGCTTCGCGCGCCGGACGGAATGATTCCCGCGTCGGATAATGCATGATGCCAGAGGGCGGGTCAGCGGCAACTTTGGCCAGCAACTCCTTGACGAGAAAAGATTGTCCGGCATTCGGCATGCCCGGCGACATGAGCGAGACCGGATAGACCTGCCCGCCGGAGTCATGCGGGGCGGGATCGCGATTGACGAAGGGATCAGGCAGCAGCCCGGTTTCACGCTCTTCTCCCGCGACGAATGTCCCGCGCCCGACCTCGGCCTTGAGCAGCCGCTCATCGGTCAGGATCGTGTAGGCCCGCGCCGCCGTGCCGGGGGTAATCCCCAATGACCAGGCCAGATCCCGCACCGGCGGAAGCTTGTCCCCTGGCGACAGCGCTCCGGAGCCCACCGCCTCACGAATGGCACCGGCAAGGGCCCGGTATTTCGGCCCGCTGCTCTGCGCCACATAAAGATCCTTAATTGTATCCATCACAATATTTCCATGGACGCGCCAGACCGGGCTTTGTATCAATTAACTACGGCAATTCGCCATATTGTGTCAATACAATTTGAAAGGTTTTCCCATGGCACACATGATCTCTCCGCAAGCGCAGGCTTTGGCTTACCTCGCCAACCGTCCCCTGACCCCGTTTTCTTCGGCGGCGCTCAAGATCGTGGTGACCCTGGTCAAATGGGAACACATGCGCCGCACCCGAAATTCACTTCAACATCTCGATGATCATCTGCTCGATGACATCGGCGTGACGCGCGAGATGGCCGACCATGAGGCCGCTCGTCCGTTCTGGCAGGCGTAGGCGCTCCCGCGGGCGTCTCACCCATCCCTGAACCTGCCAGACCTCTTCCTGGGCCCGGGGCTTAGACCTCGGGCCTTTTTTATGCCCGCTTGGGCGGGATCGAATAGGTCAGGTTGGCCCGCGCCACGGGGGCATCCTCCCCTTCGGAATAAAGCAGGCAATCCACGACGCTCAGCGCGCGACCCAGCTTCAGCATCCGGAAATGCCCGATCACATCCGCGCCCGCGCGCGGCTTGCGCATGAAATCGATGGAGCAATTGGTGGTGACCGCCAGCGCCTCTTTGCCGATGCGCGCCATGGTCGCCACATAGGCCCCCACATCGGCCAGCGAAAACATCGCCGGGCCGGACACGGTGCCGCCGGGACGCAAATGCTGGTCAGAGGCATGCAGGCGCATGACCAGCACATCCTCATCCATGTGGTCGATCGTAAACATGCCCTCGACCTGAGGAAACACCTGCGCAAGAAATTCCGTCATTTCCCCGGCATCAACCACGATTGTCATTCTTTTCTCCCCTGCCTGTTCGCGATAAGCTGCCGCCAAGCCAATGGGAGAGCAAGATGGCACTTTTGGAACGTTGCGACACAAATGCTGTCGCTTATCTGCAAATGAACGCGCCGGAGCGGCTGAATGCGCTGTCCGACGAGATGCTGGCCGCTCTGCAGGAACAGATCGATTCGCTGCGCGAGGACCGATCGATCCGCGCCGTGGTCATTTCCGGCGCGGGCAAGGCGTTCTGCGCGGGCCATGACCTCAAGCAGATGACCGCAGGGCGGCAATCCGAGGATGGCGGCAAGGCCTATTTCGCGGACCTGTTCAACCGCTGTGCCAGCGTCATGAGCGGGTTGACCCGCCTGCCCCAGCCGGTGATCGCACAGGTGCACGGCATCGCCACAGCGGCGGGCTGCCAGATGGTGGCCTCCTGCGACATGGCCGTGGCGGCTGAGGGCACGCGCTTTGGCGTGAACGGGGTAAATATCGGGCTGTTCTGCTCGACGCCAATGGTGGCGCTGAGCCGCAATATCCCGCGCAAGAAAGCCTTTGAGATGCTCACCACCGGCCAATTCATCGAGGCCGATCAGGCCGAGACGCTGGGGCTGATCAACCGCGTCGTGCCGGGCGAAAGCCTTGCCGCCGAAACCATGGCACTGGCCGAACAGGTGGCGGGCAAGCTGGGCGCAGCAGTCAAGATCGGCAAGGAAGCGTTTTACCAACAGATCGAGATGGACCTTGATGCCGCCTATGCCCATACGGGTCAGGTCATGGTCGAGAACATGCTTTATCGCGATACCGAGGAAGGCATCAGCGCCTTTATCGAAAAGCGCCCGCCCAACTGGGAGCAATAGGCGCAATTTGACATGGGCGCAAAAGCACGTATGTGAGCGCCATGACACAAGAGCTTCATATCGTCGGCGGCGGCATGGCCGGGTCCGAAGCGGCCTGGCAGGCCGCGCGCATGGGCGTGAACGTGGTGATCCACGAAATGCGCCCCAAGGTGGAAACCTTTGCCCATCGCACCGGTCATCTGGCCGAGATGGTCTGTTCCAATTCCTTCCGCTCGGATGATGACGAACAGAATGCAGTGGGCCTTTTGCATTGGGAAATGCGCGCCGCCGATGGCCTGATCATGGGGATGGCGGACAAGCATCGCCTGCCTGCGGGCGGGGCCTTGGCGGTGGACCGTGATCCTTTTGCCGAGGATGTGACGGCGGCTTTGACGGCGCTCCCCAATGTGCGGGTGGAGTATGGCGAGATCACCGAATTGCCGCGCGACGGCCATTGGATCATCGCCACCGGCCCGCTGACCTCCGGCTCGCTGGGCGAAGCGATCCGGGCCGAGACCGGTGCCGATGCGCTGGCCTTTTTCGACGCGATCGCGCCCATCGTCTATGCCGAGTCCATCGACATGTCCAAAGCGTGGATGCAGTCGCGCTATGACAAGGGCGAGACGGAAGCCGAGCGCAAGGCCTATCTCAACTGCCCCATGGACCGCGACCAATACGAAGCCTTCATCGACGCGCTGCTGGCCGCCGACAAGACCGAGTTTCACGAGGGCGAAACGGCAGGCTATTTCGATGGCTGCCTGCCCATCGAGGTCATGGCCGAGCGGGGCCGCGAAACCCTGCGCCACGGGCCGATGAAACCGGTGGGTCTGACCAACCCGCATCAGCACGATGTCAAAGCCCATGCCGTGGTGCAATTGCGCCGCGACAACGCGCTTGGGACATTGTTCAACATCGTCGGTTTCCAAACCAAGATGAAATACGGCGCACAGACCGAAGTGCTGCGCATGATCCCCGGGCTGGAAAACGCCCGCTTTGCCCGTCTGGGCGGCATTCATCGCAACACCTTTATCAATTCGCCCACATTGCTTGACGCGCAGATGCGCCTGAAATCCCGCCCGAATATCCGTTTTGCTGGTCAGATCACCGGGGTCGAGGGATATGTGGAAAGCGCCGCCATGGGCCTCTTGGCCGGGCGTCTGGCGGCAGCAGAGATCCTTGGCCGCGACCTGCCGGAGGTGCCGCAGGACAGCGCCATGGGCGCGCTCATCCACCACATCACCGGCGGGGCCGAGGCCAAGACCTTCCAGCCGATGAACGTGAATTTCGGGCTGTTCCGCCCGGTGGACGGGCTCAAGGGCGGGCGGCGCGGCCGCAAGGACCGATACAAGGCCTATACCGACCGGGCCAAGGCCGCATGGACCGACTGGCTGGGCAATACGGCACTGGACGCAGCCTGAGACTTGCGCCTAAGCTTGCCCTATGACGGACAAGTTTCTCGACAAGGTCTATTGCGCCCGAACCCCGGATGAGACGCGTGACATCTATGACGCGTGGTCCAAAAGCTACGAGGCCGAGATCTCGGGAAACGGCTACGCCACGCCGGGCCGCGTGGCCGAAGCCTTGGCGGGCATCGTCAAGGACAAGACGACACCAATCCTGGATTTTGGTTGTGGAACAGGGCTTTCCGGGCTGGCATTGAAGCTGGCGGGCTTTGAGGTGATCGACGGCATGGACCTGTCGTCAGAGATGCTGGCCGAGGCGCGGACCAAAGGCATTTACCGCAACCTGACCCAGGTCGCCACAGATGCGCCACCCCCGATCACGCAAGGGGCCTATCCGATCATCACCGCCATTGGCGTGATTGGCCTGGGTGCCGCGCCGCACGCCTTGTTCGACACGCTGATGAAGGCGCTGGGGCGCGGCGGGCTGTTTGCCTTTTCCTTCAACGATCACACGCTTGAGGACCCGGCCTATGAAGGGCGGCTCAACGAATGGATCGACCCCGGGGCCGCGCGGCTACGCTTTCGCGAATACGGCGCGCACCTGCCCGGGAAAAACATGAAGTCTGTCGTGTATATTGTTGAAAAGAATTGATCTTCAGAACACGTTTCGCCCCCAGCCCAACGGGCCCCCTGCATCTGGGTCACGCCTATTCTGCGCTGCTTGCCCATGACATGGCCGAACGCGCGGGTGGCGTGTTTCACCTGCGCATCGACGATATCGATCAAAGCCGCGCACGGCCCCATTGGGAGGCGCAGATCTACGACGACCTGCATTGGCTGGGCATTGACTGGCCCGCCCCGGTCTGGCGTCAATCCGAACGCGCGGACCGCTATTGCGCGACGCTTCAACGGCTATGGGCGCGCGGCTTGCTCTATCCCTGTACCTGCACCCGCCGCGACATCGCCGCCGCTGCCAATGCTCCGCAGGAAGGCGCGCCGATCCACGGCCCCGATGGGCTGGTCTATCCCGGGACCTGTCGGGAAAAGCCGCTCCCGGCCGTGATGCCCACGGATTGCGCGCTCAGACTAAACATGCGAAACGCGCTGCAAGAGATTGATAAAGCTTCGTTTCAGGAAACCGGCACGCAGCCCGGAACGCACAAGATCCGGGCAGAACAGATGCTGGATCAGATCGGTGACGTTGTCCTTGCCCGGCGCGACATGGCCGCGTCCTATCATCTCTCAATCGTACTGGACGATGCCGATCAGGAGATCACCCATGTGGTACGCGGTGAGGACCTGTTCGAGGCGACCAAAATCCATGTCGTCCTGCAATCCTTGCTGAACCTGCCCACACCAATCTACCACCACCATCGACTGATCCGCGACGATGCGGGCAAACGGCTGGCCAAGCGCGATGACGCCCGCGCCATCGCCACCTATCGCGCCGAGGGCAAGACCCCGCAGGATATCCGCGCCATGGTGGGGCTGTGAGAACGCCCTGATCTTCTTCTGTTTCCAAATACCTCGGGGTGAGCGGGCAAAGCCCGCGAGGGGCAGCGCCCCTCAGCCCCCGTCCAGCGCGCGCCAGGGTTTCGGCATCAGCACCCAGCGATTGTTGACATGCACCAACCCGTCAAAGGCCAGACCGCTGGTTTCGCCCGGGCGCACGAACTTGAAATAGACAACCGGGAAATCCCCCATCATGGCACCGCGCACCTTTTTGTAGCCGCCCGGGAAATCGCGCAGCACCGCATCACCACGCCGCATCTGCGCAGTGGTCGCCCGCACCATCCACAGATCAGTATATTCCGGCTTTGGCTCAAGCTTTACGCCCGGCTGATACATCTGGTTGTAAAGCGCGATCAGCTTGCTGGCCAAAGGATCGGCATAGACGGTGCGGATCTCGGCTTCGGTCGGTTTGAGCGACCATGTCAGCGCCGCCAGATCCGCGCCGGGGACCAGAAACTTGCTCAGCAGGAGCCGGGCATCCGCCTCGCTTCCCGGCGTATCTGCGCCCGGTTTCTTATGGCCGTCCACAAGCTGGCGCATGGTCAGTTGCGGACGTGCCTTGCAGGCATTGATCACATTGCCCAGCACGGCATTGTTGTTGTCAACATCCACCGGTTTGAAATCACCGGTCTTACCCGCGACATAACCAAAGACCCACGCTGCCACCATCGTGGCAGTGTAGCTGTCTGTCTTGGACAGCACCGCGATACAATTGTCATCCGGGTGAAACCCGGCTTGCTGCGCTTGGGCTTCGGCCGCCGCGAGCGCAGGCAAAACAGCGAGCGGTAATGCAAAACGTTTCATGAAAAGGACCCTTTTACGAAATGAACAGGGCCAGATTAGCAAGAAATCGCGATTTCGTCAGGTTTCCGGGGCCATGAGCTCGGTTTCCTGCCCACCCTGAACGCTCGTGTAGAAACACGAGCGCCGGTTCGTGTGACAGGCCGGGCCGGTCTGGTTGACGAGCACCAACAGGCAATCACGGTCGCAATCATATCTGAAATCCACCAGTTCCTGCACATGGCCCGAGCTCTCGCCCTTGACCCAAAAGCTCTGGCGCGAGCGCGACCAATAGGTGACCTTGCCCGTGGCCAACGTGCGCTCAACCGCCTGAACATTCATCCACGCCATCATCAGCACCTCATGGCTGGTGGCATCCTGCGCAATGGCGGGGATCAGGCCCGCCTCGTTATAGACCAAGGTCGCAGGATCAAAGGACATGGCGAAAAACCTTTTGCATGATACGGTTGCGCGCCTATTTATGGGGTTCACACCAGAAGGGAAAGCCGCGATGGCCGAAACCGACCTGATCAAGCTCTATTCCTCGCGCATTCTGGCGCTGGCTGCTGATATCCCGCATGCGGAACGGCTGCCCACGCCCGAGGCCACGGTCAAGAAGCGCTCGCCGCTCTGCGGCTCGACCGTGACGGTGGATGTGGTGATGAAGGATGGCAAGGTGGCCGAGTTCGGACAGGATGTGAAAGCCTGCGCGCTGGGCCAATCCGCGGCGGCGGTGCTGGGCGGCGCGGTGATCGGGCGCACGCCAGACGAGCTCGACCAGTTGCGCGATCAGCTCAAGGCCATGCTGAAAGACGGCGGGCCCGTGCCGGACGCGCCCTTTGACGGGTTCGAGGTGCTGGAACCGGCGCGCGATTACAAGAATCGCCATGCCTCGATCCTGCTGGCCGTTGAGGCCGCAGCGGAAGCGGCGCATCAGGCCGTAGGTGTGACCGTCTGACACCCAACTGAAATCACGACAAAAAAAGACCGCCTTCCGAAGAAGGCGGTCAGGAAAAGCAGTCGCATCCGGCGCGTGGGACAGTTGAGGCAGATCCCGAAACCCCGGGGACAGGGGCAGGCAGGTCGCGCGGATTGGGACAGGCGCGCGGCACCGGAGCGAATGCAGGCAGGTAAATTCAGAACTTGGCAGGTCAGATAAGAGTTGGCAGGTGTAGCGCCCCCACAAGCATGACGACAAGCGACACAGCACCGGCAGCATCCTGCAACAGCGTCACATCGGCGGTGCGGCGGGCTTTGGTCAGTGCTCGGATCATTGCGGTGTCTCCCTGAACGTCTTGTTTCCCCTTTGTTCTCACAAGATTAACCCCGTGTAAAGAACTTTTTAAGAACATTTGAGAACAAAACTGGATGACAGGGACTAACCCACTGAAATCAAACGGATCGCCTCATCCTGCCGCATGAGCCAAAGGAGAACACGTGCCGCCTTGCCCCGCGCGCCTTCCAATTTCGGGTCACTTTGCAAAAGCGCGCGGGCATCGCTTTGCGCGATCGCCATCAAACCGGCCTGTGATTCCATATCCGCCACGCGGAACCTCGGCAGGCCCGATTGCGCGGTGCCAATCACATCCCCCGCGCCACGCATCTCCAGATCGGTTTCGGCAATGACGAAGCCGTCTTCGGTCTCGCGCAGCGTCTCAAGCCGTTTCGCCCCGCCCTCGCTCAGCGGCGGTTGATACATCAACAGGCATGTCGAGGCCTGATCGCCCCGCCCCACCCGGCCACGCAATTGGTGCAGCTGCGCCAGACCGAAAATCTCGGCCCGTTCGATCACCATGATCGTCGCATTGGGCACGTTTACTCCCACCTCGATCACCGTGGTCGCCACGAGGACAGAAGTCTCTCCCGCCTGAAACGCCGCCATGGCCGCGTCTTTTTCCGCCGGTGGCATCTGGCCATGGACCAGCCCCACGCGCCCCTCGCCCAGAGTGGCGCGCAACCGTTTGAATCGCTCCTCGGCGGCGATCAGATCGGAGACCACGCTTTCCTCGACCAGAGGGCAGACCCAGTAGACCTGCCGCCCGTCGTCAGCCGCGGCGCGCACCCGGGCGACCACCTCGTCGATGCGCTCGGTCGATACCATGGCCGTCTTGATCGGTTTGCGCCCGGGCGGCTTTTCATTGAGCACGGACACGTCCATGTCGCCATATTGCGCCAGCGCAAGGCTGCGCGGGATCGGCGTCGCCGTCATGACCAGCACGTCGGCGCGTATCCCCTTGGCCCCCAGCGCCAGCCGTTGCCGCACACCGAACCGGTGCTGTTCGTCGATAATGGCGATGCGCAGATCGGCGAATTCGACATCCTCCTGAAACACTGCGTGGGTGCCTACAAGAATCTGAATGTCGCCGCGTTTGAGCGCCACCAATTTCGCCTTGCGCTCCGCCCCCTTGTCGCGCCCCGTCAGGATCTCAAGCACCACGCCCGCGCTTTCGGCCAGCGGCTGCAGCCCTTCGAGATGCTGGCGCGCAAGAATTTCAGTGGGGGCCATCATCACCCCCTGCCCGCCTGCCTCGACGGCAGTCAACAGCGCCATGAAAGCGACCAGCGTCTTGCCCGCACCCACATCCCCCTGCAACAACCGGTTCATCCGCTTGTCGCTGGCCATGTCTTCGGTGATATCTGCAATGGCGCGGGTCTGCGCGCCGGTGGGCGCATAGGGCAGCGATTTCAGAACCTTATCCTGCAACACCCCTGTTGCCTTACTGGGACGCCCCGGCGATGCGCGGCGGTTTTGCCGGGCCAGCGCAAGTGTCATCTGATGGGCGAAGAACTCGTCATAGGCCAGCCGCCGCCGCGCCGGGTGGGCGGGCGAAATGCCTGCGTGATCCGTGGGCGCATGGGCCTCATGCAAGGCATCCAACCAATCGGGCCAGCCCTCACGGTCCATCTGGCCCGGGTCAATCCACTCTGCCAGATCGGGGGCACGCTCCAGCGCACCCTGGGCCGCGCGGGTCATCTGTTTCTGGGTGACCCCGGCGGTCAGCGGGTAGACCGGCTCGAAATCGGGGATGTCGCCGGCCTCGTTCACCGGAACGATGTGATCGGGATGCACCATCTGCGCGATGCCGTCAAACAGCTCCACCTTGCCCGACACCACGCGGTGTTCCCCGGCGGGCAGGATCTTTTGCAGATAATCGCCGCGCGCATGAAAGAACACCAGTTGAAACGTAGTGTCCGCGTCCTCCACATGCACGCGATACGCGCCCGAACGGTTGCGCGGCGGGTAATGGCGGCCAATCGCAACCTCAACCGTAACCACGCCGGGCAGATCGGCCCCCTGAACACTAGACCGTTTGCGCCGGTCGATGCCGGAATGGGGCAGTGTAAAGAGCAGATCGCGCGGCGCCTCGATCTCCAGCGCCGCCATCGCCTTGGCCGTTTTCGGCCCAACACCGGGCAGGGTGTCGAGCGCCGCAAAGAGCGGAAAGAGCGGCTCCGGTCGCGTGCTCATGACGCGCCGATAAGGTCGAGCCAGCCGTCCTCGTCGATGGTCTCGATACCCAGTTCGGTGGCTTTCTTCGCCTTGGACCCGGCCCCCGGCCCCGCGACGAGCAGATCGGTCTTGGACGATACCGAGCCGGACACCTTGGCCCCGAGCGCCTCGGCCCGTGCCTTGGCCTCGGCGCGGGTCATTTTTTCAAGCGTGCCGGTGAACACCACGGTTTTGCCGGCCACCGGGCTGCCCTCGATCTGCGGTTTCTCGGCGTCCTGAATGCTGAGCTTGGCGGCCAGCCGGTCAATGGCCGCGCTCTCGGCCTCCTGGCCAAAGGCCGCGATGAGCGAGGCCGCCATGACCTGCCCCACACCGTCCACACCCAACAGATCGTCCCAGGCCGGGCCATCCATGCCCTGCGCCTCTTGCATAGCCGTGATGAACGCGTCCCAGGACCCGTAATGCGTGGCCAGGAGGTTCGAGGCCTGTTCACCCACATGCCGAATGCCAAGACCGAAAATCACTCGGGCCAGCGGAATTTTTCGCCTCTCATTGATGGCGTCGAAGAGTTTCTGCGCCGATTTCTCGCCCCAGCCCTCGCGGTTCTTGAGCTGTTGCAGGCCCGAGCCGTAATTGGCCTCCAGCTCAAAAATGTCCGCCGGTTCCGCGATCCAGCAGTCGCGGGCGAATTGTTCCACCTGCTTCGCCCCCAGCCCTTCGATGTCAAAGGCCGCGCGGGAAACGAAATGCTTCAGTTTTTCAATCTGTTGCGCGGGGCAGATCAGCCCGCCGGTGCAGCGGCGCACCGCATCGCCCTCTTCGCGCACCGCATCCGATCCGCATTCCGGGCAGGTTGTTGGAAAGGCATAGGGTTCAGCGTCATCGGCGCGTTTGGACAGATCGACATCGGCCACTTTCGGGATCACATCGCCCGCGCGGTAGACCTGCACCCAATCGCCGATGCGGATATCCTTGCCGTCGCGGATCACCTCGCCCTTGCTGTCGCGCCCGGCGATGTAATCCTCGTTATGCAGCGTTGCATTTGACACCACCACGCCACCCACCGTCACGGGGGTCAGCCGCGCGACGGGGCTCAGCGCGCCGGTGCGGCCCACCTGAATGTCGATCGCCTCCAGCCGGGTCCAGGCCAGCTCGGCAGGAAATTTATGCGCGATCGCCCAGCGCGGCGTGGTCGAGCGGAAGCCCAGGCGCGCCTGCAGATCGAGCCGGTTCACCTTGTAGACCACGCCGTCAATGTCATAGCCCAGCGTGGCGCGCTGCGCCTCGATGGCGCGGTAATGGGCGATCATGTCTTGGGTCGTGTCGCAGAGCCGGGTCAGGTCGTTGGTCTGAAACCCCATATCGCGCAGACGATTGATCGCCTCCATCTGGGTGTCGGCCAGAGGTTCGGACAACTCACCCCAGCTATAGGCGAAAAACGCCAGCGGGCGGGCGCGGGTGATCTCGGGGTTAAGCTGACGCAGGGAGCCGGCGGCGGCGTTGCGCGGGTTGGCAAATGTCTTGCCGCCCTTGGCCTGCTGGCTTTCGTTCAGCGCCTCGAAATCATCGTGGCGCATATAGACCTCGCCGCGCACTTCGAGCACATCAGGCGCGCCGCTGATCTCGGTCGGGATCGTGTCGATGGTGCGGGCATTGGCGGTGACGTTTTCGCCCATCTCGCCATCGCCACGGGTGGCAGCCTGCACCAGCTTGCCATTTTCATAGCGCAGAGACAGCGACAACCCGTCGATCTTGGGTTCCGCGGTATAGGCCAGCGGTTCGTCCCCAGGCCAATTCAGGTAGCGGCGCAGCGAGGCGTCGAAATCTTCTACATCCGTCTCGTCGAACGCATTGCCAAGGCTCATCATGCGCACCGCATGGGTGACCTTGGAAAAGCCCTCAGCCGGAGCTGCACCGACTTGGTCGCTGGGGCTGTCGGGGCGTTTCAGGGACGGAAACCGCGCCTCAATCTCGGCGTTGCGCCGTTTCAGCGCATCATACTCTGCGTCCGATATCTCGGGCGCATCGTCGCGGTGATAGGCGTCATTTGCGGCGGCGAGCGTCTCAGCCAGCGCGGCAAGTTCGGCGCGCGCCTGGTCCTCGGTCAATTCGGAAACCGCGATATCCTGTGTCATTGTGCCCCCCGCTTCCTGAGCAGAAGTGATAGGGCGGGCAGCACACAGCGTCCAGTGGCATTCGGGTCAAAGGCGGCTCAGGCGCCAATAGCGAGCTTTCCGCCATCCATGGCATCCGGCGCGGGATCGCGCAGCACATAGCCCCGGCCCCAGACGGTTTCGATATGGTTGTCACCGCCCGTTGCCGTACTCAGTTTCTTGCGCAACTTGCAGATGAACACGTCAATGATCTTGAGTTCCGGTTCATCCATGCCGCCATAGAGGTGATTGAGAAACATTTCCTTGGTCAGCGTTGTCCCCTTGCGCAGGCTCAGAAGCTCCAGCATCTGGTATTCCTTGCCGGTCAGATGCACGGTCTTGCCGTCCACATCCACCGTCTTGGCATCAAGGTTGACCGAAATCTTGCCGGTCCGGATCACCGATTGGGAATGCCCTTTGGACCGGCGGATGATCGCATGAATGCGCGCCACCAATTCTTCGCGATGAAACGGCTTGGTCAGGTAGTCGTCGGCACCGAACCCGAAGCCCTTGAGCTTGTTTTCCGTGTCATCAGAGCCGGACAGGATCAGGATCGGCGTTTCGATCCGCGCCAGGCGCAGCTGGCGCAATACCTCATGCCCGTGCATATCCGGCAATCCGAGATCGAGCAGGATGAGATCATAGTCATAGAGCTTGGCCAGATCGACGCCCTCTTCCCCCAGATCGGTTGTGTAGACATTGAGATTGGCATGGGTCAGCATCATCTCGATGCTTTTTGCCGTTGTGGGATCATCCTCGACCAGCAACACACGCATTATTTTCTCCGCAGGATCATTCGAACTACACGTCAACCTGAAGAATAAAGGTTAACCAAGCATTACCGTATCAGGGGAAAAATGAGAACACAACTCAAAGTTGTCTATACTTCTGCAAAGCCGTGGCTTTCAAGGCCTCTTCTCCATGCAATGTCACCGCGCGCAGCCATTCCTGAAACTCATCCTCGGAAATCGCGTAACGGTCTTGCGCCTCGTCCTGCGTGATCAGCCCATAGATCACCCCGCGCACCACCAGCGCCTTGCGCGAAGCCACCCAGCGGCGCGTATCGGGCGGCGGCAGATCGGCCCGCGACATGACGCTGCCATCCGGGAGGGTCACCGCCCTTGGTCCATCAACCTTTTTCAGATACATGTCAGCCTCGTCTCAAAACCTCGGATCAAGCATTGCGAATGGTGCTTAACGGGCGGTGAAACCGGGACTTGAGAGTAGTTAGGATTTTCCTATATTCTCGCGGACTTCGATCAGGAGATTCCCATGGCGCTGGATAGTGCGGACAAACTGAATTCACTGGGCTTTGCCAAGCCGCCCTCGGAAACCCGGGTGGTGGTGGCCATGTCCGGTGGCGTGGACAGTTCCGTTGTGGCCGCCGAACTGGCGCGCGAAGGCTATGACGTGGTGGGGATCACGCTGCAGCTTTATGACCACGGCGCGGCGCTGGCCAAGAAAGGTGCGTGCTGCGCGGGCCGCGACATCCATGATGCGCGCCGCGTGGCCGAGGAGATGGGCTTTCCGCATTACGTTTTGGATTATGAAAACGTGTTCCGTGACGCGGTGATTGACGAGTTCGCCGAAAGCTATCTGGGCGGGGCGACGCCGGTCCCCTGCATCCGATGCAACGAGCGGGTAAAGTTCAAGGACCTGCTTGAAACCGCGCGCGATCTGGACGCCGATTGCATGGCCACGGGGCATTATATCCAGCGCAAAATGGGCGCGGACCGGGCCGAGCTACATTGCGCCGCTGATGCTTCGCGCGATCAGAGCTATTTCCTGTTTTCCACCACGCAGGAACAGCTCGACTATCTGCGCTTCCCGCTGGGGCACCTGCCGTCCAAGGATGACACCCGCGCGCTGGCGGCCAAACATGGCCTGCCGGTGGCGGACAAGCCCGACAGCCAGGACATCTGTTTCGTTCCGGACGGCAACTACGCGTCGGTGATCGAAAAGCTGCGTCCCGGTGCTGCCGAACCGGGCGAGATCGTGCATGCGGATGGCCGGGTTCTGGGGACGCATAAGGGCGTGATCCACTACACGATCGGCCAGCGCCGGGGTCTGGGCATCGGGGGCTTGAGCGAGCCGCTTTACGTGGTCAAGCTGGACGTGGAGGCCAAGCGCGTGATCGTCGGGCCGAAAGAGCTGCTCTCGACCCGCACCGTGCCGGTGCGCGAGGTGAACTGGCTGGGCGATGGTGGCTTCACTGACGTGGCGGAGCGCGAAATCTCGGTCAAGGTGCGCTCCACGCGCCCACCGCGCGAGGCGATCCTGCGGCCCTTGTCGGAGACCGAAGCGGAGGTGGAATTGCTGACACCCGAAGAAGGGGTGTCGCCCGGTCAGGCCTGTGTGTTCTACGAGACCGCAGGCACCAGGGTTCTGGGCGGCGGCTGGATCTGGCGCGGGCGCTAAGGAACCGAAATTTTTAAAAAATTTCGGACCGATTTCTTCCAAAGAAATCGGATCAGACGGCAACCACATAGGTGTGGATCGAAAACACCACGGCGTTGGACTGCGGCAGGCGCAGAATACATTGCCGCTCCGAGCGCATGAATTTTTCTTCACCGGTCTTCGGCTGGTCGCGCCGGTCATGGATCGACCGCGGTTGAAACAGCGCCGCATCTGCGTAACGCAAAGCGTTGAACCGCCAGAGCGGGCGGCCGGCCTGCACCCCGTCAAAGAGCCGCTGCACGCGCTTTTCAATGCCCGTGTCATATGCGTCGACCGTGTGGTGGATATGGCTCAATGGGCGCATGAATTTCTCGTCCAGCCGCCAGCTTGCCGGGAAACACAAAAGCGCGCCGGTCAGAATATGTTCATCCCCCTGTTTTTGCAGGATGCAGATATCCTCCTGGATCAGATGGGCCAGCATATGCAAAGGCCGCGCCGCATCTCGGGTCACGGTCCGGCCATCAGGGGTAGTCACACCGCCAGCCCCGACGCAGAAGCCGGCATGATGCGCCGCGAGGTTTTCACACACCATGTCCAGCACTTCGCGCGCAGGGGGCAGCGCCTCGGGCGCGCATTGCAGCACCTCGTCTTCACGCGTCTCCAGCAGGCGGATACGTTCGGCCATCTGGGCGGCATAGGCGTCATCCACATCCAGCCACGCCGCCGGATCAAAGGGTGAAATCCCCGGCAGGTCGCGGGGGCTGACGTCATAGGGGATGTGCGATTGCAGGATCATCGCACAGGCTTAGCGCGCGATCCGATGCCTTGAAAAGCGCCTCTACAAAAACGCTGCGTCAAAGCCCTGTGCCGGTCTCAGACCTCGACAAGGTCGTAATGGGCGATCCGGCGATGCGCCACCAACTCAGCCTCTTCCGGCGCGATATGCGCGTCGGTGTAATCCTCTCCGACAAAGGCCTTGAGCGCGTCAAGATCGCGCCAGAGCATCACCATGCTGAATTCGCGCGGGCTCTCTTCGCGGGCTTTGCCGGGAAAGATATCGACAATGCCGTCAGTGGATTTCATCAAGGGGATCGCAACCTCGTGGAAGAATTTGCTGAACTCGGCTTCCTTGCCGGGCTGGGTCTGAACCTGAAAGATACGCATGATCATGGGGCTGGCCTCCTCGTGCCATAGACCCGGTCCAGTATAGCACGGATCGCCAAAAAATGCGCCGGATGCCGAAAAACGACGCAAAAACCGGTCGCAACCCGGCATGACGGGGGCGGAAATGCCCGCCACGCTCAGGGGTAAGAGGAGACCCCGATGAACACCCACTACCGCGACACCCGCAAGATCGATCCCACCAAGGGCGCTGTTCTGGGCGACAACACCCCCAATGATGCGGACCGGATCGAGATCGGGCCAACGCAGCTGGCCTTTGACGAATGGGCGCACGCGGGGCTGGAGCTGCCCGATCTGCAGGCGATGCGGCGCTATCGCTGGGAGCGGCTTACACGCCATATCGTGGAGCGCGACTATGCCGGGCTGTTGATGTTCGACCCGCTGAATATTCGCTACGCCACCGACAGCACCAATATGCAGCTTTGGAACACCCATAACCCGTTCCGCGCGGTGCTGCTCTGTGCCGATGGCTATATGGTGATCTGGGATTACAAGAACTCGCCCTTCCTGTCGTCCTTCAACCCGCTGGTACGCGAAGCCCGTTCCGGCGCGGACCTGTTCTATTTTGATCGTGGCGACAAGGTCGACGTGGCCGCCGATGTGTTCTCGAACGAGGTGCGCGTGCTGTTGGAAGAACACGCGCCGGGCCACAAACGCCTTGCCGTGGACAAGGTCATGCTGCACGGGCTGCGCGCGCTTGAGGCGCAGGGGTTGGACATCATGGAAGGCGAGGAAGTCACCGAGAAATCCCGCAGCGTGAAAGGCCCCGACGAGATCAAAGCCATGCGCTGCGCCTCGCATTCCTGCGAAGTGGCCGTGCGTGCCATGGAGGATTTTGCGCGGGCCAATGTAGGTGACGGCAAAACCTGCGAAGACGATATCTGGGCGGTGCTGCATGCGGAGAATATCCGCCGTGGCGGCGAATGGATCGAAACGCGTCTCCTTGCTTCCGGCCCCCGCTCGAACCCGTGGTTTCAGGAATGCGGGCCACGTGTGTGCCAGACGAACGAGATCATCTCTTTCGACACCGACCTGATCGGTGCCTATGGCATCTGCATCGACATCTCGCGCAGCTGGTGGGTCGGCGACCGCGCCCCGCGCCCGGACATGATCTATGCCATGCGACACGGGGTCGAACATATCAAGACCAATATGGAGATGCTGCGCCCCGGCGTGAACATTCAGGATCTCAGCCGCAACACCCATGTGCTGGATGACAAATACCAGGCGCAGAAATACGGCTGCCTGATGCATGGGGTGGGCCTGTGCGATGAATGGCCTCTGGTCGCATACCCTGACAAGATGGTCGAAGGCGCGTTCGACTACGAGCTGGAGCCGGGCATGACGCTCTGCGTCGAGGCATTGGTCGGCGAGGTCGGCGGCGATTTCTCGATCAAGCTGGAAGATCAGGTGCTGATCACCGAGGACGGGTATGAGAACCTGACGAAATACCCGTTTGATGAGGCTTTGATGGGAGGCTAAGCGCCGATATGGGCGCAGCCCGGCAACGGTTGCAGCAGAACGAATGAAGCGCGAAGAAACGGTGCCCGGCCATTTCCGCCACCAGAGACCGCGGATAAACACCTTCCGGAAATCGAATGTCTTTGACACAGGTCAAGGCACACCCCTGCCCCAAACGCGCAGGCTGAACCCGGGTGCAGGAAGACCAGTTAGCGCACCCGCAACTCAACAGATCGGGAGGCGACCATGAAACAGATCATGGCACGAACCGCTGTTGCGGCACTGTTTACAGGGTTTTCATTTATCGGTGCCGCATCGGCTGATGACGCGGGCAAGGGCGAATACATGGCCTATTGCGCAACATGTCATGGCGAGGCCGGATTGGGCGATGGTCCAATGGCGGAATTCATGTCTCTCCGGGTTCCGGACCTGACGACTATTACTCAGGCCAATGACGGTGTTTTCCCCTTCCTGCAGGTGGTCCATGCCATCGACGGACGTTCCGGCGTCATGGCCCATGGTCGGGAAATGCCCGTCTGGGGCAACCGGTTCATGACCGAGGCAGGAGACGCAATGGCCGGAGATTACAGCCATGTCTACGAGGTGCGCGGACGCATCCTGTCACTGGCCTATTACATCGAGTCGCTTCAGAAATGAGCGGTGCCTTTTCGGCGGGCCACTCTACCCGCCGAAAAGAAAACCGATCGCTTCGGAGCATCTCCGGGCCGGACCTTCAGCACCAGCCCATTATGATCCGACCCCGCCCTGGGCATGGTCCTGACCGCATGGGCCCAAGCGCGCGGCGCCAGCATATGATCAATCGTCACCGGCAGGCCGATGCGCGGCAGGGTAAAGGTCGCCGCCGCGCTGCGGGCGCGCGTCGTGTCTGTCGCCCGCGCCACGCGGCGCAGCGCATGGCTCCACGCCATGGCGTTGAAATCACCGCCGATCAGAACCGGCCCGTCCAGCGCCTCAAGCACCGGGATCAGGCGGTCCAGCTGCGCGGCCTGCCGATAGGGCCAGGGCCAGTGCAGATGCAGCGAGACAATCCAAACCGGCCCCTCTGGCGTGGCCACCTGCATCGCAGCCAGCCCGTCCCCCTCGGCGCAAAGTCTCTGATCCTCGATCGCGGGAAAGCGCGACAAGACCGCCACGCCGCCCACCGTCGCGAAATCGCAATAGTGTTGATGGGGATGGGTGTCTGCGAACCGGGCAAGAATACTACGGTTGCGCCCCGAAACTTCCTGTAATGTGATCAGATCGGGCGCGGTTCCATTCACCAGCTCCAGCCATTCGTCATGGCCGCCCCGATTGAACCGCAGGTTCTGATGATAGAGAACGAGGCCACCGTCATCGGGCAAACCGGGCGGAAACAGCCGGTCAAGGGCCTGCGGTGCCATAACAGCCATGGCCAGCCCGGCCAGCGGCCAGCGCAGGCGCCGGGGCCAGGGGGCCCAGATCACCACCAGCGCAAAGACAATCACCAAAGGCAGGCGAAATACCGCGAGGCTGTCCCCCGCCGGGTGAAGCGCGCCGAGATATCCCAGGCCAATGAGCAGGCCCAGCATGCCTGATACGCCAATCACCAAAACCCGCATCTGCCTCACCTTGTCGTGACATGCCCGACACATGGCTTGAGAAGCGGCGTCGCGGCCCACAGACTTGAACCCAACACAGCCAAAAGGTACAGCCCCGGGAAGGATCGAACATGCCCACCGAACGCCTCACTTTTCCAGGCCATAACGGCGACACGCTGGCGGCACGGCTGGATCTTCCGGATGGGCCGCATCTGGCCACGGCGCTGTTTGCCCATTGTTTCACCTGTTCCAAGGATATCCACGCCGCGCGCCGCATTGCCGGGAGGCTGGCGGCGATGGGCATCGCGGTGCTGCGCTTTGATTTCACCGGGCTGGGCCATTCCGAGGGCGAGTTTTGCAACACCACCTTTACCTCGAACGTGCATGACCTGCGTGCCGCCTGCGCCGCGCTGAGCGGACGCGGAATGCCGCCATCGCTGCTGATCGGGCATAGCCTTGGCGGGGCGGCGGTGCTGCGGGCGGGCGCAGAGATGGATGTCAAAGGCATCGTCACCTTGGGCGCGCCCTTTGATCCGGGCCATGTAACCCATAATTTTGCCGATGCGCTGGACGACATTGCCCGCGACGGATCGGCCAAGGTGCAGCTTGGCGGGCGCGAGATCGAGATCGGCCAAGGCTTTGTCGAAGATGTCTCGGCCGAAAAGCTGGGAGAGGCCATTGCCGGTCTGCGTGCCGCGCTTTTGGTCATGCATGCGCCGCGCGACGAGATCGTCAGCATCGACAACGCCGCCAATATCTTTACCGCCGCCAAACATCCCAAAAGCTTCGTGACACTCGACGATGCCGATCACTTGATCAGCCGGGCCGAGGATGCGGAATATGCCGCCGAGGTCATCGCCGCCTGGGCCGGGCGCTATCTTGACCTGAAACCCCCTGCCCCGCCGCCTGGCGCGCCCGAAGGCATCCTGCGGGTCTCAGAGGCTGACGCGGACGGTTTTCTGCAGGATATCAACAACGGCCCGTATCATCACGTTCTGGCCGATGAACCCGAAGCCTATGGCGGCACCAATCGCGGGTTGTCGCCTTATGGGTTTTTGTCCGCCGGGCTGGGGGCCTGCACCTCGATGACAATCCGCATGTATGCGCGGCGCAAGGGCTGGCCGCTCAAACATGTGAGCGTCGACATCTGCCATGACAAGGTCCATGCTCAGGACGCGGACACGCGCTCAGACACCAAGGTGGACAAGTTTCAACGCCGCATCCGGCTTGAGGGCGCGCTCAGCGCCGAGCAGCGCGCCAAACTGCTGGAGATTGCCGACAAATGCCCGGTGCACCGCACGCTGGAGCGCAGTTCCCACGTGGTGACGGAATTGGTGGACTGACAGCCGCGTGGCAGGGTCAGGGCATCCCGGCGCGGATCATGGCCTCCATCCATCGCTCTGGCGTACCCTCGGGCTTCCAGTCTGTCGGCACATCCTGAGCCTCGTTCGCGCGCGTATAGCCGGGATTGGCAGCAAGATAGTCCGCCATCGCGTTCTGCGCCTCGGGCAAGCGGTCAAGACAGACAAGCAGCGCGGCCAGCGTCTTGTTCGAGGCGCTCGGCGGCGAGGACATGCTTTGCATCGCTTCCAGCCCCTTGTCGCACTGATTTTTCTGCCAATAGGCCCAGCCAAGCTGCCAGCGCAGCCAGTCGCCATGCAGCGGATCGACCTCGGCCGCCTTTTGCAGCGCCTCGATCGCTGCATCCGTCTGGCCGGAATAGAGCAGCGGCACCGACATGCCGATCAGGATGATGGAATCCGACGGGTTCAGCCTGGCCGCACGCTGGAAATGCAGGATGGATTCCGCATTCTCACTGCGCCGCGACAACACCCGCGCCAGCGCGAAATGCGACATGTAGTTTTCCGGATCGAGCCGTAGCGCGGTCTTGGCCAGTTCGACGGACTCGTCAAGTACCGCCTCGCGCGGGGTCATCCAGCCCAACCGCGCCGCTGCCCCCAACATCAGCGATTTGCCGATATAGCCCCAGGCGGACCCAGGCTCTTCGCGGATTGAGGTCTCTTCCAGCGCCAGCGCCTTTTGCCAGTTCTCATAGGTCAGCTGGGTCATGATCCTGCGCGCCTGCAACCCGCGCAGCCGTGAATCCACGTCTTTGGGCAGGGCGCGCTGCGGCATATCGCTGAGCACCTCCTGCCCGACCACCGATGCCACCTGTCGCACGATCTGGTCCTGAACCGCGAAAAAATCGTCCAACTCACGCTCGTATTTATCGGCAAACAGATGCGCGCCGGTTGCCGTTTCGACAAGCTGGACAGTGACCTTCAGCCTCTGCCCGTCAAATTGCTGGCTGCCTTCCATCACGTAGCCCGCCCCAAGTTTCCCGCCGATCTCTCGCACATCTGTGGGCGAGGCGCGGAACTGAAAGCTCGAGTTGCGGGCCACCACGCGGAACTGCGGGAAGCGCGCCAGTTCGGTGATGATGCCCTCGCTCAGCGCGTCATTGAGAACCCCCTGATGTTCGGCCGGGCTCAGATCATCCAGCGGCAGGACCGCCACGACCGGCGCGCGCTCATGCCCCCGGTCCGGCATGCCAAAGACCCACCCGATGACCACGACAAGCAGCACAGCAACCGCCACAAGCGCCGCGATCCTTGGCGAGATTCCGGGTCTGACAGGCGGAACGGGCGGGACGAACCGATAGCCTTTTCTGGGCAGTGTCTGGATGATCTCGCGGTCGGTGTCGCCCAGCGCCGCGCGGATCTCGGCAATACATTGCACGAGACTGTCCTCGCTCACCTGCCTGCCCTCCCAGACCGCTGAAACGAAGTCTTCCTTGCTCACCGTCTGGTTCGGGGAGCGGACAAGCAGGGCCAGCACCTGACGCGTTTGCGGGCGCAGATCGACAGCCTCGCCGTTGGCTTCACGGACGCCGCCATCGCTGTCGACAACACGCCCCGTTTCTGTGATTTCGTAAATTTTCACCGGTTTTCGTTCGCCAGAACGGCCCTCCAGCCTGTTTCCTTTACCATACGTCAGAAAGGCAGTCGCACCAAATGAAGACCCCACAACCCAGTCTGGCATTTGAAAAATTCATATATACAAGAGGACACATCATGACACGCAGCTTGATCCTTACCCTTGTTCTGACCGCCAGCGCGGCCATGGCACATGAACCGTTGGAGTGGAACGGATCAAAAATCCAGGTCCTGCTCGACAAGGAGGAAACCGGCGGCGACATGGGCATGTTCACCACCCAGGCCATGGCTCCGGGCGGCCCGCCGCGCCACGTGCATCAGGACGCCGGCGAGGCCTTTGTCGTACTCGAAGGCGCGGCGACCATTCTTGTCGATGGGGAAACCGTGATGCTGGAACAGGGTCAGGCGGCCTTTGCCCCAAAGGGGGCCGATCACACTTTTCGGATCCCGGAAGCGGGTGGCAAGCTGTTGGTCATCGTAACGCCGGGCGGGTTCGAAGGCTTCTTCGAGGCCACGAAACATCTCAAGCTGCCTGATGAGCTGGACGCTTTCACCAAAATCTCCGCCGAATACGGGCAGATCTTTACCGGCCCACCGCTGGACGCGGAATAACCACTGCGCAGACAGGCGGCGTTTCTCCCGTTTCGCCGTCAGCGGCCGGACCGGGCTGCGAAATCGGTCAGGCCCGGCCGTATTGCGACACCATCAAATAATCCTTGCGCGGGCCAGTCACATCCCAGCGCGCCGTCCAGCGCGGCCACCCCCCGAAATCATAGAGCACGCGGTAAATATCCGGCGGGCAATCATGCAGGTCGCGCGCCTGAGCCTCGCCCAGCGCGATGCGATGAAACGGGCGGCCATCGTCAAAAAAGGTCAGGATCGCGTCGCCATCCGCCCGCCACAGGTAGCGGCGCGTCGCGTGAAACGGCGCCGCCGCACCAAGCCGCAATTGCCCGGTTTCGGTGTAAATCAGCCCCTCGGGATCGGGCGTGAGTTCCGCCACCCCCGCGAACCGACCCTCCGGACCGCCGGTGCGGTCAGTGATGACGCGGCTGACGGTCCATGCCCCGGCAAAATCCTCAAGTCTCTGCGGCAGGCTCATTCCGCGCCCCGCCCGTCCGTGACAGGACCGATGCCGCTTTCGGACGCGCTGCCAATCAACAGGGCAATAGTGGCAAATCCCATGATCAGGGTGCGGGCATATGGCATGGCGGGTCTCCTCATGTCCCGGCATTCAAGACATGGCCCGCGCGTCTTAGCAAGCGATGGGGATCATTCCCAGACGGTCTTGGAGCCGTAGCTGCGGAACAGGGCGCGCACCTTCGGCGTAAAGAAGCCTTTGCCGCTGGCATATTGCGGCAGCGTAAATGACGAGCCGGCATTCACCTCGATCACCACGGGGCCGTCATCGGTCAGGGCGATATCGGTGCTCTGGTACTTCAGCGGCGCATGCAGCCGGGCGACGCGCTCGTTGACCTCGCGCAACCGCTCCCAATGGGGCAGCTTTTGGCCAATGACTTCGCCGCCGGTTTCGGGGTGGCGGTCCAGATGCTCAAGCTCCGGCCCCTTGGCGCGGACAAGCGTGCGGATCTCGCCGGTCTCGGGGTCGATGTCGCACAGCATGTTGCCATCGCGCCAGAAATTATCCGCCGGGTTGCGGTTGAGCGGAAGTTTCAGCACCGCAGAGGGCACATAAACGCCATCGCCGTCGATCATGTTGACCACGCGGATTGTCGCGGTGGTGTCGGTGAATTCCCGCAGCATGGCGCAGTTCCAGACAAATTTCTGCAACAGGAAGCGAAAGCCGCAGATCACATCGTCAAAAAACGCCTGATAGCTCATCCGCCCGAGATCGCGCAGGATCACGCCCTCTTCATCCGCGGCGGTGATGACAAAGACCCCCATGGAGCCAAGCCCGCGCAGGTTCTTGCCAAAGAGCGGCATCTCCATCCCCTGCCCGATCAGCGCGCGCAGCGCCTCGGGGCCGTCAATCGCCGCCGTGCCGTGATACGCGCGTGTCCCGGTCGCGTCGATCACGCCCAGCGTGTCGGGCACCGGCAGGCCATCGGCCTCAAGCATCTTGGAGGACAGCCATTTGTCCTCGGTCACGCCGAACCAGATCAGGTCATTGACCTCGTTGATGATCGGGTTGTGCAAGAGCCACGAGGCAAATTCACCGCGTTCCTCTGCGCTATGCGCCTGCATGTCGTAGAGCCGGAAACGGACATATTCATCCAGCTCCAGCGCCTGCCGCCCCTTGCGCAGTTTGCGTGCCTCCAGCCCAAGCTGGATCACCCCACGCCCGGACGCCTTGGCCGCGTGGCTGAGAAGCTCGGTCGGGTTGAACTTGTGCTTTTCGTGATAGGTCTTGCGGTCCGCTTCGACCACGGTGCCGGCATTCAGGCTTGCATCGGACATGGAAAAGGTCCTTTGAGGTTGCGCTTGATTGATTTCAATCGCGCAACAATTGGGCGAAAGTTTGGCCCGGTGTCGCAAATTTGCGGAAAGTCTTTCCGGTCCCTAGGCCGCTCTGCTGATCAGGGCGGCCCGCCAGATCGTCCCACCCTGTGCGCTGCACCTTGCTCCCCCTGCCCCATGGGCGTAAACCCGCGCCAAATCCGCAAGACATCAAGGACGCTGCCCATGATCCCCCGCTATTCCCGCCCCGATATGGTTGCCATCTGGGAACCCCAGACCAAATTCCGCATCTGGTACGAGATCGAGGCCCATGCCTGTGACGCCATGGCCGATCTGGGCGTGATCCCGCGCGAGAACGCAGATGCCGTGTGGAAGGCCAAGGACGTGGAGTTCGACGTCGCCCGGATTGATGAGATCGAGGCCGAGACCAAGCATGACGTGATCGCCTTTCTCACCCACCTGGCCGAACATGTTGGCTCGGAAGAGGCGCGTTTCGTGCATCAGGGCATGACCAGCTCGGACGTGCTGGACACCTGTTTCAACGTGCAGCTGGTGCGTGCCGCCGATATCCTGATCGAAGATATGAAGGGGCTGCTGGCCGCGCTGAAGACCCGCGCAATGGAGCACAAGGACACGATCCGCATTGGCCGCTCGCACGGTATCCATGCCGAACCTACCACCATGGGTCTGACCTTCGCCCGCTTCTATGCAGAAATGGACCGCAACCTCGCGCGTTTGAAAACCGCGCGCGACGAGATCGCCACCGGTGCCATTTCCGGCGCGGTCGGCACCTTTGCCAATATCGATCCGCGCGTTGAGGAACATGTCTGCGCCCAGCTCGGTCTGAAGGCAGAACCGATCAGCACACAGGTCATTCCGCGCGACCGTCATGCGGCGTTTTTTGCAGCGCTTGGCGTTGTGGCCTCCTCGGTCGAAAACGTCGCCGTGGAAATCCGCCACATGCAGCGCACCGAGGTGCTGGAAGCGGCGGAGTTTTTCTCGATGGGGCAAAAAGGCTCGTCCGCCATGCCGCACAAGAAAAACCCGGTCCTGACCGAGAACCTCACCGGTCTGGCGCGGCTGGTGCGTATGACCGTGATCCCGGCGATGGAAAACGTGGCGCTCTGGCACGAGCGCGACATTTCGCATTCCTCCGTCGAGCGCAATATCGGCCCCGACGCGACGATCACGCTCGATTTCGCCCTGGCGCGGCTGACCTCCGTGATCGAGAAGCTGCTGGTTTATCCCGATAACATGCTGGCCAATATGAACAAATTCCCGGGCCTGGTGATGTCGCAACGGGTGTTGCTGGCGCTGACACAGGCCGGGGTGAGCCGCGAGGACGCCTATCGTCTGGTGCAGCGCAACGCGCTCAAGGTCTGGGAGACGGGATGCGACTTCAAGACCGAACTGCTGAACGATGACGAGGTGACGGCGGCCCTGTCGCGCGGGGAGATCGAAGAAAAATTCGACCTTGGCTATCACACCAAACATGTCGATACGATCTTTGCCCGGGTGTTCGGCGAAAGCTGAGCCCGCCCTGATCCAAGAGGGGATTTTGACCGAATCCCCTCTCGTGCTACCTTGGACACTGGGCCGGTATGTCCCGGCCCGTTCGCCAAGGGAGTGCCCCAAATGATCAAGACGCTTCTTGTCGCCGCCGCTCTGGCCATTGTTCCGGCTCTGGGTTTTGCCGCCTGTTCCGGCTCGCATCAGGCCATGTCCTGTGCCGAAGGAACGGTCTGGGATGCCGATAGCGGCACCTGCGTGAGCCAGATCTCAAGTTAAGCGAACCTGTTTCAGCATTTGTTCATTCCTGACAGCTAGGCTCTGACCCAAAGAGCCGGAGTTTTCAGGGATGAACCAACTTGCGACCATTGCCCCCGCGCCGCAGGTGCCGGGGCAGCTTGGCGAGGCGGGCAGCAGACCGTCACGCGCCGCACAGCTGACACGCAAACAAAAGGCCGCGATTATCGTGCGGCTGTTGTTGAATGAGGGGGCGGATGTCCCCCTGTCTGACCTGCCCGAAAGCCTTCAGGAAGACCTCACCACCCAGATGGGCACCATGCGCTACGTGGATCAGGCCACGTTGCGCGACGTGGTCGAGGAATTCGCCGACGAGCTTGAATCCATCGGCCTGCATTTCCCGAGCGGCATTGCCGGGGCCTTGTCGGCGCTGGACGGCAAGATCAGCCCGCAAACCGCCGCCCGCCTCCGCAAGGAGGCCGGTGTCCGGCAAAGCGGTGATCCCTGGACCCGCATCCGCGAGTTACCGGTAGAGCGTTTGCTGGAGTTCGTCGATCGCGAGAGCACCGAAATCTCGGCCGTGCTGCTGTCCAAACTTGGCACCGAAAAGGCCGCGGCGCTTCTGTCCCGCCTGCCCGGCCCTCAGGCGCGCCGCATCACCTATGCGGTCTCCCTCACCGCCAATGTCACGCCCGAGGCCGTGGACCGCATCGGGCTCAGCCTCGCCAGCCAGCTGGACCGTGACCCGGTGCGCGCCTTTACCGCCGAACCCGAGGCGCGGCTGGGTGCGATCCTCAACTCATCCCCCGCCGCCACCCGCGACGAATTGCTGACCGGGCTGGAGGAAGAGGATGAAAGCTTTGCCGGACAGGTGCGCAAGGCGATCTTTACCTTTGAAAACATTATCGACCGGGTGCGGGCAACCGATGTTCCCGCCATCACCCGCGCGGTCGAACAGACGGATCTGGTGCGCGCGCTCGCAGCGGCGGAAACCGCAGGCCATGGGGAGGTGGTCGAGTTTATCCTTGCCAACATGTCCAGACGCATGGCCGACAACCTGCGCGAGGAAATGGCAGACGCGGGCCAGATCAAACCCAAGGATGGCGAAGCTGCCATGAGCGCCGTGGTGGCCGCGATCCGCGCGGCCGCCGACGCGGGCGAAATCACCCTCGTCACCCCGGACGACGAGGAGGAGTGAACCACCGGCAGGCTTCGGCACAAGAACAGCCCATGGACAGCCCGACGCCCAGCGCATAAGGCAGCTCCATGACACCCATCCATGCCCCGACAGACGCCACGCGTGGCATCCTTCTTATGATCGGCGCGATCTTTTGTTTCACGCTGATGGACGCCACAGCCAAGGAGTTGAGCGGGCGGGTTGGCGTGATGACAACGCTCTGGGCGCGCTATGCGGGGCAGGCTGTGCTTGTCTTTCTGCTGGTGTTGCCGCGCTTGTCCGTAGCGCTGCGCACGCGCTACCCTGGGATGCAACTGGCGCGCTCGGTTGTGCTTCTGATGGCGACGCTATGCTTTTTCACCGGACTCAGCCGCATCGGCATGGCCGAGGCCACCGCGATCATGGATGTGAACCCGGTGCTTATCACGCTGGGGGCTGCGCTGTTTCTGGGCGAAAAGATCGGGTTGCGCCGCGCACTTGGGATCGCGGCTGCCCTTATCGGTGCGCTGATCGTGATCCGTCCCGGAACGGATGTATTCAGCCCCTTTGCCATCTTTCCGCTGATGGCGGCGGTGTTCTATTCGGCCTATGCGCTGATCACCCGCTTTGTCGGCAGGGACGAGGATGCCTGGACATCGCTGCTGTATACGGCGGCCTTCGGGGCTATCGTGCTCACCGCCGGTTTGCCGGTCTTCGGCCAGATGCCCACGGATTGGGTCGGCCTTGCGCTGATGGTTGTCATTGGTGGGATCGGTACGGTTGGACAGCTCTTGCTGATCCGCGCATTACAGGCCGGAGAAGCCGGACTTCTGGCCCCCTTTGCCTATGCCGCGCTGATCTTTGCGCCAATCTGGGGCATCGTGTTTTTCGACGAATGGCCCGATGGCCCCACGCTCATTGGCGCGGCGATCATTGCGCTGTCGGGCATCTATGTCTGGTATCGCGAAACCCGCCAGAATTGACGACAGAGTTACGGGATGCTCTGCGCCGCCAGGATTGCGCCAAACCCGGCCTCCTGAATCAGGACAACCGCAGGCGGGCTCAGGTCGACCCGGGTTTGCCACTCACCCGTGCCATCCCATTCCCCAAGATCGTGCCATTTCCGCACGATGTTGGAATAGCTCAGCACCCGCCCGGCATTTTCGCCGCGCGTGATGTCCACATTGGCTTCGGGCTCATACTGAACCAGCGTCACATCCAGCGTCGCCTGAATCCCGGCGAGTGGGCGCGCCGTGATGCTCACCCCCTGCCCGGAGCGCTCCACGCGCAAATCCACAGTGACATCGCGGTCCTCGTGCAGCGCGATCAGTTCCGACACATCCATCGGATGCGTGCCGACCACGTGATCGGTGCCGTTGATGATCATCTGGGGGGTATAGATCATGCGACGCCCGGCCACGCGGGCATAGCCCTTTTGCCGATCCGTATGGCCGGGCAAGGCGAACTGATCCTTCCAGCCAATGTAGTCCCAGTAATCCACATGCAGCGCCAATGCGATCACGTCGTCGCGCCGGGACAGTTTGTGCAGCAATTCATCCGCCGGCGGACAGGAGGAACAGCCCTGCGAGGTGAAAAGCTCCACCACGACCGGAGATGTGGCATCCCCAGCCGCTCCGGTCTGGGCCAATGCTGCCAATCCAAGCGTGAGCGCGCCGAGCAGGCTGCGATATGTCATGCGTGATCCCCGATTTGTCGCTCCCTCAGTCCTAGTTCGAGAAACCTGTAATAACCAATCAAGGTTTTGCGATATCCGGTGAAATCCGCACGCGCGATGATTTCCCGCCACGCCCCTAAACCGGCCTCTACCTCTTGAACCGATCCCCCCCGCATGCCTAGTTTTCATAACAGAGTCCAAACCTTGGCATCACAGGAAGGGAGCCATTCCATGCCCATCACAGTTGGCCACGATAGCTCGAAGACCCGCAAGTCGATCACGGCAGGCGGCAAGACCCTGTCATTCTATTCCATCCGGGCCGCGCAGGACGCCGGTCTGGGCGATTTTTCCCGCCTGCCCGCTGCGCTTAGCGTGGTTCTGGAGAACATGCTGCGCTTTGAAGACGGCAAGACCGTCAGCGTGGACGATATCAAGGCCTTTGGCGACTGGGCGGCAAAGGGCGGGAAGAACCCGCGCGAGATCGCCTATCGCCCGGCCCGCGTGCTGATGCAGGATTTCACCGGTGTACCCGCGGTTGTGGACCTTGCCGCGATGCGCGATGGCATCGTGGCGCTGGGCGGGGATCCGGAAAAGATCAACCCGCTGAACCCGGTGGATCTGGTGATCGACCATTCGGTGATGATTGACGTTTTTGGCAATCCGCGCGCGTTCCAGATGAATGTGGACCGCGAATATGAACGCAACATGGAGCGTTACACTTTCCTCAAATGGGGCCAGCAGGCGTTCAACAATTTCCGCGTCGTGCCCCCCGGCACCGGCATCTGCCATCAGGTGAACCTGGAATACCTCGCCCAGACCGTCTGGAGCGATGTCGACCAGAACGGCGAAGAGGTGGCCTATCCCGACACGTTGGTGGGCACCGACAGCCACACGACAATGGTCAACGGCGCGGCCGTTCTGGGCTGGGGCGTCGGCGGGATCGAGGCCGAAGCCGCCATGCTGGGTCAGCCGATCTCCATGCTGATCCCCGAGGTGGTGGGCTTCAAGCTGACCGGCGAGATGATGGAAGGCACCACAGGCACCGACCTTGTGCTCAAGGTGGTGGAAATGCTGCGCGCCAAGGGCGTGGTGGGCAAGTTCGTGGAATTCTACGGGCCGGGGCTCGACACTCTGCCGCTGGCCGATCGGGCAACCATTGCCAATATGGCCCCGGAATATGGCGCCACCTGTGGTTTCTTTCCGATTGACGGCGAAACCCTGCGCTACCTGCGCAATACCGGGCGCGACGAGGCGCGCGTCGAACTGGTCGAAGCCTATGCCAAGGAAAACGGGCTGTGGCGCGGGCCGGACTATGACCCGATCTATACCGACACGCTGGAGCTGGACATGGGCACCATCGTGCCCGCCATCTCCGGCCCCAAGCGGCCACAGGATTACACCCCGCTCGACAGGGCGTCGGACGCGTTTTTCAAGGTCGTGGCCGAGTATCGCGGGGCCGATGAAAGCGCAGCGGCCAATGACATGGCCGATGAAGGCCCTGCCCCCGACCCGGTCATCGACCCGCGCAAAACGGTCACGGTCGAGGGCGAGGAGTATGAATTGCGCGACGGCTCGGTTGTGATCGCCTCGATCACCTCCTGCACCAACACGTCGAACCCTTACGTGATGATCGGCGCGGGGCTGGTGGCCCGCAAGGCGCGCGCACTGGGGCTCAATCGCAAACCCTGGGTCAAGACCTCGCTTGCGCCGGGGTCGCAGGTGGTCTCGCATTATCTTGAGGCCGCGGGGCTTCAGGAGGACCTTGACGCCATCGGCTTCAACCTCGTGGGCTATGGCTGCACCACCTGTATCGGCAATTCGGGACCCATCCAGAAAGAGCTGTCCGAGGCGATTGCCAAGGGCGATCTGGTGGCCACCTCGGTCCTGTCGGGCAACCGCAACTTCGAGGGACGGATCAGCCCGGATGTGCGCGCCAATTACCTCGCCTCGCCGCCGCTGGTGGTGGCCTATGCGCTGGCCGGCGACATGAACGTGAACCTTGCCACGGACCCGCTGGGACAGGACAAGGACGGCAATGACGTCTTCCTGAAGGACATCTGGCCCAGCCAGTCCGAGATCGCAGAATTGGTCGAAAAGACCGTCACGCGCGAGGCGTTCCAGTCGAAATATGCCGACGTGTTCAAGGGCGACGAGAAATGGCGCAGCGTCGAAACCACAGACCAGAAAACCTATGACTGGCCGCCGCAGAGCACCTATGTGCAGAACCCGCCCTATTTCCAGGGCATCACGATGGAGACCAAATCCATAGAGAATATCGAAGGCGCGCGTGTTCTGGCGCTTCTGGGGGATATGGTGACCACCGACCACATTTCGCCCGCCGGATCGTTCCGCGACACCACCCCGGCCGGTCAATACCTGATCGAACGGCAGGTGCCCGTGCGCGAGTTCAACTCCTATGGCTCACGCCGGGGCAACCATGAGGTGATGATGCGCGGCACCTTCGCCAATATCCGCATAAGGAACGAGATGCTGGACGGGGTCGAGGGCGGCTACACCAAGGGGCCGGACGGGCAGCAGACCTCGATTTTTGACGCCGCCATGGCCTATCAGGAACAGGGCACGCCGCTGGTCATCTTTGGTGGTGAGCAATATGGCGCAGGGTCCAGCCGCGACTGGGCCGCCAAGGGAACCGCACTTCTGGGCGTCAAGGCGGTGATTGCCGAAAGCTTCGAGCGCATCCACCGCTCCAACCTTGTGGGCATGGGCGTGATCCCCTTCGAGTTCACCGGCGGCGACACGCGCAAGACGCTGGGGTTGACCGGGGAGGAGACCGTATCGATCAAGGGGCTGGATGCGATCACGCCGCTGGCCGAGGTGCCTTGTGAGATCACGATGGCGGACGGGTCGGTCAAGACGATCACGCTCAAGTGCCGGATCGATACAGGGGTCGAGATCGATTATATCGAAAATGGCGGCGTGCTGCATTACGTGCTGCGCAACCTGGCGAAAACGGCCTGAAAACGGGAAATTGCGTTTCTCAATTAATTGAACTGGAAATGAAATAAATAGCGGCGGCATAGGTTAATTCATGCCGCCGCGAACACGGCCTCGGCGCACCCATTTGCGCCCCCTAGGGAGTGGCATTTGTCAATCATCCTACCCAGGCCAATAAATCTCGGATGAATGACGAAAATATCGTTGAAATGGCCTCTCTTGTGTACGGCAGGCTGGATATGCGGTTTGGTAGCCATCGCAGTTCACCCTACGTAGCACGCACGACGCGGGCGAGCGAAAAGCCAACGCCCCGAATCGCGACAGGACACTGAGTCCCTGCCTCAAAGCCCCTCCCGATAAAGCTGCAGCCCCCAGCGGCCGCACCCGAAATGCGGGAAAAATAAAATTTAAATAATGGCTTAGAGCATGGTAAATTTGCAACAAAACATTCAAAAAAACATATTTTGGTTGAATCAATATCTGCTCGGAACTCCCGCTGCGCGAGCTGACGCAAGGTAAACCTAGCTCTGGATTCCCAACAAAGGTTAATTTTCCGTTAAGACAACAAAGAATTTTACTTGGCCCCCTTAGAGGCCGCGAAGGCCCCTTGTTCTGGATCGTCTAATTGAGGCACCCGGCCCCCAATACCAACGATTACGACAACTCGAATGGCAGGAGATTAATTAATGGCGAGTTTTTCCTATTCATCTGTTGCGACCTACATGCGGAATGGTGGATCCGAAAACTATTCACTGGATCTGGCCTCTGTGTCAGACACAAGTGGAACAATCACTGATGTCGATGGCGACGCCTTTTTCGAAAATGGCGAACCGCTGAACGCGCCAGAAAGCGGCACGTTCCACGGCACCACGACAGACTCCAACGGAAACCTCGTTATGATCGTCGACAATGGCGACGGCACGATCTCGGTCTATGCTCAGGACACGTCTGCAAATATCGATTTTTCGGGCATGTCCCCGATCCATATGACCAATGATGCGAATACCTCGGATTTGCAGTGCTTTGCCAAGGGGACGCTGATTGCCACGCCAAATGGCGAACGTCCTGTCGAAGAGCTGACGATCGGCGATACGCTGACCTGCGCAGATGGTGGTGTTACAACCGTGCTGTGGGTTGGTCGCCAGCGCGTGAACAAGCTGTTCCTTGGGGCGCGCATGCAACCGGTCCGCATTCGCGCGGGCGCTTTGGGTGATGGCCTGCCGCACACGGATCTTACAGTTACGGCCGATCACGGCATGATCATGGACGGGGTGGTGGTCAATGCCTCCGTTATGGTGAATGGCGACACAGTTGAGTTTGTCCCGGCACGGGAACTGGAAGACACCTTTACGGTGTATCACATAGAAACCGAAAACCATGATGTGATCCTGGCAAATGGTGCCCATGCGGAAAGCTTTATCGACTATGTCGGGCGGCAGGCGTTCGAGAATTACCGTGAGTACGAAGCGCTCTACGGCTCGGAACGGATCATTCCGGAAATGACACTCCCGCGGGTTTCGTCGCTCCGCACCCTGCCGTCGGAAATCCGCGCACGGATGGGGATGACTGACCTAGTCCACGATTTGGACGACATCCTGTCGGCCTAAACACAGCGGACGTCCGCCCGCGCGCCGTCAGTAAAACCCGCAATAAACGAAACACCCCGGAGCAGCCCTCCGGGGTTTCTCACATCTGCTTCTCTTGGTCAGGCAAACAGGGCACGATAAACACAACGCCCAGATTTTCGCCGATATGCAAAGGCTTTGTGCAATTCCCCGCCCATCGCGCTTTCGTGAGGCGACTTTGCTGACTTTCCCCGTTTATTTGCCCTTACCCCGCGACCAGATGGGGATGAGGCAGAACAAGGAACAAACAGATGAAAATGGCATTGGTGATACTTCAGGCGGCTGCGCTGGTGCTTCTGGCGGTGATTGGCGCACATGGCGAAGATACGGAGCGCGCCTCCTGTCCGTCCAACGTGACCGGCGCTTACTGCGACCGCTGAGACTTCGCGCGCGCCTCGACCTCGTCAAGCTCGGCGCGGATTTTGCGCGCTCGGGCCACGCTGGCCCAGATCAGCAGGGCCAGCAACACGAAACTGACCGCATAGGCCGACAGCACCGCGTCGGCATATTTCCCAAGATCTGGCATCATTGCATCCGCTCCCGCGCCAAAAGCGCCCGCATGCGGCGGGCGCGGATTTCCGTCTGGGTGCGGGTCAGGACCAGAACGATGAACAGAAGCACGAAGCCCGCGATGCAGACCAGCGCCGGATACCAGAAGATGTCTGCCACGTTCTCTTCCTTGTCGAGCGACAGCGACGCGCCTTGGTGCAGCCCCTGGTTCCAGAAATTCACCGCGTAGCGTGACAGAACGGCAAAGACCGATCCCACGAGGCAGAGCACTGCGGTCAGGTCAGCGGCGGTGTCGTCGTTTTCAATGGCTTCCCAGAGCGCGATATAGCCGAGGTAGAACAGGAACAGGATCAGGAACGAGGTCAGCCGCGGGTCCCAGGCCCAGTAGGTGCCCCACATCGGCTGGCCCCAGATTGCCCCGGTAAAGAGCGCGATCAGCGTCATGACCATGCCCACGGGCGCGGCGGCGCGCGCGGCCAGAGCCGAAACATGATGACGGCGGATGATCCAGATCAGCGAGGCCACCAGCATCATGAACCACGCGTTGATCGCCATCAGCGCGGCAGGCACATGCAGGTAGAAAATCTTGACGGTCGAGCCCTGCCGGAAATCATCCGGCGTAAAGAAAAAGCCCCAGACCAGCCCGCCCGCGAGGCTGGCAATGGTCAGCACCCACAGGACTGGGATCACCTTGTTCGAGGTGTCGATGAACTTTTTCGGGTTCGCATATTCCCAGATCGAAGCCATGACAGATACCTATTCGTGAATACGTTGGGTTTCCAGCGCGATTTTGGTCGCGGGCGCATTCATTGCGCAGCTCACCTCAGGTTCACCCGCAACACTGCCGCAGAGGCAAAGGGCAAGAGCGCAATGACCGCCAGCGAAATCCCCGCCAGCATCAGAAGCGGCGTTTCCACCGCCATCCCGACAGCCCCGCGCCGCGCGACTTCAGCGCCAAAGATCAGCGTCGGCACGTAAAGCGGCAAGACCAGCAGCGAAAGAAGCAATCCGCCGCGTTTCAGCCCCACGGTCAGCGCCGCACCAAAGGTGCCAATCACCGACAACGCAGGCGTGCCGATGGCCAGCGAGATGACCAGCCACAGAAACCCGCCCTCGGGCAGGTTCAGCAGAATGCCCAGCACCGGTGCCGCCAGCACCAGCGGCAAACCGGTGGTCAGCCAATGGGCCAGCGCCTTGATCGACACGATCCCCTCCATCGGAAGGGGCGCGGTCGCCAGAAGGTCAAGAGAGCCGTCCTCCCAGTCCAGCGCGAGGATACGGTCCAGCGACAAAAGACAGGCCAGCAAGGACCCGAGCCACAGGATGCCCGGTGCGATCCGCGCCAACAGCTCCGATTGCGGCCCTACGCCAAAGGGCACCAGCGTCACCACGATCAGGAAGAACGCAAGGCCAAGGCCGAACCCGCCCCCGGCCCGGATCGACAGCGCAAGGTCGCGTTTCAGCAGCGCGATCACAGGAACACCTCGTCGAAATCATCCGCCGATTGCGGCTTGGCGCGGAACTGTCCCACATCCAGCACATCCGCATCCAGCCCAAGGTCGATATGCGTAGCAATCAGCGCCGATCCCCCCTGCCCCAGATGTGCGCGCACCGCGCCTGCGAACATCGCTACCGCCTCCACATCCAGCGACACGGTCGGTTCGTCCAGCACCCAGACAGGCCGCCCGGTGACCATCAGCCGCGCAAGGCCAAGGCGGCGTTTCTGCCCCGCCGAGAGGGCGCCCGCGGGGCGGTTTTGCAGCGGCTCCAGATGATAGGCCGCAAGCGCCGCGGCAATATCCCCGGTGCCAAAGACAGAGGCCCAGAAAGTCAGGTTCTCGGTCACGCTGAGCGTTGTCTTGAGCCCGTCAGCATGGGCGGCATAGGCCACGTTGTCTCCCGCGCCGCTGAGCGTCCCGGCATAGGGCGGTTGCAGCCCCGCGACGGTGCGCAGGAGCGTTGTCTTGCCAATCCCGTTGGGACCGCGCAGGACAAGCGCGCGACCCGGCGCAAGCGCAAAGCTCACAGCCTCAAGCACGGGAATGCCGCCACGGGTCACGGTCAGATTGTCTGCACTCAGGGTCATGGCCAAGCCGTATCGGAATTCCACAGTCTCAGAAAGGGTTTGGCCGCCCAAGCGTCATTCTGCCGCCGCGCCGACTGCGAGCGCGGCCAGCGCGATGCGACGTCCCTCGGACAAGAGCACGTTATAGGTACGGCAGGCCGCAGGCGTGGCCATGGTCTCGACCCCGATCCCGGCCTCTTCCAACTGGTGTCGCAGTATGGTGGGGATATGGGCGATCTCGGCGCCTGTGCCGATAAACAGTACGTCAATCTCATCGGCCAGCGCCAGAAGCGGTGCGGCATCCTCCAACCCGCCCCAGACTTGCGTGCCGGTGGGCGCACAAATCATGTGGCCGGGATGGACCTGCCCGCCAATGCGGAACCCTTCAGAGCCATAGCCCTCAACCGGTTGGGCGTCGGTATAGGTAACTTCGTTCAATCTCATGGGAGGGGATATAGCGTGACTGGCGGGGATGGGGAATGCCAAGTTGTGCCATCAGTCCCACAGCGGCACACCGGACACCACCGCCACCGCAATCACCGCATAAGCCGCCCAGCGATAGGTTTTCTCATATCGCGGATCAAACAGGTGCTGCCCGATCAATGACGTGATGAAGTAAGGCACCGCCAACAGCCCTGCGACCACCACCATCTGCCAGTTCGACACGCCTGCAATTAGCAGGTTGGCAAAGACCACCACATCCAGCATCGCAAGATAGAGGATCGTATTGGCGCGCACAGTCTGCGCCGCCTTGAGCCCGGCCAGATAGAACAGGATCACCACCGGCCCGGTCAGCCCGGTCATACCACCCGCCAGGCCGGCCCCCAGCCCGATCGCTACCAGCCCCGGGCGGGTCACCATCCCGCGATAGCGCCATCCGGTGACAAGCGACACCAACGTGACCCCGGCAATCCCCGTCACGATCCAGCGGATCGTGTCCTGTGGCAGCGATGTCATCGCCCAGACGCCCAGTGGCACGGTGAGCATGGCCGCAACCGCCATCAGCGCGACCTCGCCCCGGTCCGCATACCCCCAGGCACGGGGCAAAAGCGCCGAGGTGGAGGCAATGCCCGTGAGGGTGATCACGATGATCACGTCGGCGGGTGGCAGGTATCGCCCCGCCACCGGCACAAAGATCAGCGCGGTGCCAAAACCAGTGAAGCCGCGGACAATGCCCGCGCACCCGATCGTCAACGCCATCCAGCCCAGCCCCGGCACGGCAAGTGCCGAGACGAGCCAGTCAGGCATCCACATTCCCGAACTGGTTGCCGGTGTTTTCCGGGTCGGTCTTGGACCAGTCGCGTTTCACGCCGAGTACCAGAAGCACGGTCGAGGCCACGAAGATCGACGAATAGGTGCCCACGATCACGCCCCAGATCATCGCAAATACGAAGCCACGGATCACGTCCCCGCCCAGCACGAAAAGCGCGATCAGAGCCAATAGCGTGGTGACAGAGGTCATGAAGGTCCGGCTCAGCGTTTCGTTGATCGACAGGTTCAGAACCTCGCGCAGCGGCCGTTTCTTGAACTTCATCAGGTTCTCGCGCACCCGGTCGAACACGACCACCGTATCGTTGAGCGAATAGCCAACGATGGTCAGCAGCGCCGCGATAATCGCCAGGTCGAACTTGATCTGGAGCTCGGAAAAGATGCCGATGGTCAGGATCACGTCATGCACAAGTGCCGCCACCGCGCCCAGCGCGAACTGCCATTCAAAGCGCAGCCAGATATAGATCAGCACCGCGCCGATGGCGAGCACCACGGCAATGGCCGCGGTCTGGATCAATTCACCCGACACTTTCGGCCCGACCGATTCCACCGAGACGAACTTGATATCCGGTGTGACGGTTTTCAGCGCTTCCTGCACTGCCGCGATCACATCGGCGGTCACGCTTTCCTGGCCATCTTGCGCCTGAATGCGGATCATGGCGACGTTCTGGTCTTCGTCAAAGGTGGGGTCGAACACCTCGGAAATCACCACATCGCCCAGCTCAAGCGGTGCCAGAGCATCGCGGTACTGGCCCACGTCGATAGTCTGTGCGCTTTCCGTGCGGATCGTCGTACCGCCACGAAAGTCGATGCCGTAATTCAGCCCCTGCAACATGAAGCTGACAAAGGCCGCCACCATCAGCGCGGCGGAAATCCCCAGCCACAGCTTGGGCCGGGAAAAGAAATCCCAGTTGGTGCCCTGAGGTACAAGTTTCAGTCGCATCGCTTACACCTCAATCGTTTTGGGACGGCGGCGTTCAAACCAGATGACAATCATCAGCCGCGTGACAAAGATCGCCGTGAAGACCGAGGTGAGAATGCCCAGCCCCAGCGTGATGGCAAAGCCGCGCACCGGGCCGGAGCCCATGGCAAACAGGATCACGGCGGTGATGAAGGTGGTGATATTGGCGTCCACAATGGCGCTCAGCGCCTTTTCATAGCCCAGCTCAATCGCCCTCGCCGGGCCCTTGGCGGTGCGCAGCTCTTCGCGGATCCGCTCAAACACCAGCACATTGGCGTCCACGGCCATACCCACAGTCAGGACGATCCCTGCAATCCCCGGCAAGGTTAGCGTACCGCCGATTGCAGACAAGAGACCGAAGATCAGGCAGATATTGATGATCAGCGCCACATTCGCAAACAGACCAAAGAGCCCGTAGCTCAGCCCCATAAAGACCAGAACCGCAGCAAAAGCCACTATCGTGGCCACTTTGCCCGCGTCGATGCTGTCCTGGCCCAATTCCGGCCCGATGGTGCGTTCCTCAAGGAAATTTAGCCCCGCAGGCAGCGCACCGGCGCGCAACAACACGGCCAGGTTGGTGGATTCCTCGACCGTGAAATTGCCGGTGATAATGCCCGATCCGCCCGGAATATGGGATTGGATCACAGGGGCGGAAATCACCTCGCTATCAAGCACGATGGCAAAGGGATTGCCGATATTCTCCGCCGTATAGTCGCCGAACTTGCGCGCGCCCGACGGGTTAAAGCGGAAATTCACCGCTGGCCGCCCGTTCTGGTCAAAGGCAGGCTGCGCATCGACAAGTTCCTCACCGGTCACCACGGGGGTTTCCTCAAGAATGTAGTAGAGCCCCTCTTCGTCAAGCGACGGCAGCACTTCATTGCCGATCCCCGGCTCGGCATTTTCGTCCGAGGTCCGGCTCACCACCGGCTGGAAGGTCAGCTGCGCGGTTGTCCCGATGATGTCCTTGAGTTCCTGCGCCGAGCCAAGACCCGGCACCTGGATGAGAATACGGTCAGCACCCTGACGCTGGATCGTGGGTTCGCGGGTGCCCACCTCGTCAATCCGGCGACGAATGATCTCAAGGCTTTGCTGCACGGTGCGGTCATCCGTGGCGCGGCGTTCGGCCTCGGAAAGCGTGACGATCAGAGTGTCGCCCTCTGCGCTCACGTCCAGGTCCTGTTCGCCTGCGGAAGTGACAGAGACCACCGGCTGCGCCAGACCGCGCACCACTTCGATGGCGCGCGCCATGTTCTCCGGGTTGGAAATTTTCACATGTAGCTCATCGGCAGGCGATGGTTGGCGGCGGATCGTGCCGACCGTGTCCCGCTCGGGGCGCAGCACGTCGCGCACATCGGGCCAGAGCGCCTTGATCCGGCTTTCATAGACATCCTCGACCTGTACCTCGGCCAGAAGATGCGCGCCACCCCGCAGGTCGAGCCCAAGGTTGACCAGAGACGAGGGCAGGAAAGACGGCCATTGCCCGGCCTGTTCGGTCAGCTCGGGCGTTTCGCCCCGCACTTCAATCGCGGCGACAGCGTCATTGGCACCCTCAACGCGCGTGTAAAACGCATTCGGCAGGGCCATGACAAGCCCCGCCGCACAGAGCACCCAGATGAGCACCCGTTTCCAGAGATCAATCTGCAGCATCCGCCGCTCCCGTCAGTTGGGGTCAGGACTTGGCAGGCTCGGTCTTGTTGAGCACCTGAGCGATGGTCGACTGCACAACGCGCACGCGGACGCCGTCGGCAATCTCGACCTCAAGCTCATTGTCTTCCTTGACCTTGACGACCTTGCCAATGAGCCCGCCCTGGGTCACGACCTGATCGCCCTTGCGCAATGCGTTCACCATGTTCTGGTGCTCTTTCATCTTTTTCTGCTGCGGGCGGATCAGCAGGAAATACATGATCGCGAAGATCAGGATCAGCGGAATGAATTGCGCAATCGCATTGCCTTCCATCGGGGAGGTCCTTTCGAAAAATGGGGTCGTGCGGGGGCCTCCCGCAGAGTTTGCGCGAACCTATGCGCGCAAGGGGCGGTTTGCAAGGCGCTGCGGGGCCGGAAATGGGCTGTATCGTGATTAACCGCTGCTCGGTTTACCGAATCTCCACAGGTTTCCCCGAGATGCGCTGTACGCGCCGTCGCGGCCCTACCCTTGCCCAAAGCTTTGGTGCATAACGCGCGCGCGACTCATTCAAACCAGAGGACAAAAAGATGCACGACATCCGCGCAATCCGCGAGAACCCTGCCGCTTTCGACGCCGCCATGGCGCGCCGTGGAGTGGAACGCGCGTCCTCTGATATCCTCGAACTGGACGAGGCCCGCCGCGTCGCGATCCATGCGGCTGAGACCGCGCAGGCAGATCAGAAGAAAGCCGCCAAAGAAGTAGGTGCCGCCAAGGCGAGCGGCGACGAGGCCGAGTTTGAACGGCTGCGCGCGCTGGTCGGCGAGAAAAAGACAGAAGTGGCCGAGATGCAGGCCAAGGCCAAAGAGCTGGACCAGCAACTGACCGATATGCTCATGGGCCTGCCCAACGTGATGCATGCGGATGTGCCCGATGGTGCGGATGAGGATGACAATGTCCAGATCCGCGACTGGGGCACACCGCGCGTGTTCGATTTCACGCCCGTTGAGCATTTTGAACTGGCGGGCGTGAAACCCGGCATGGATTTCGAAGTGGCGGCCAAGCTGAGCGGCTCGCGCTTTGTCGTCATGTCCGGCGGCGTGGCGCGCATTCACCGGGCATTGGCGCAGTTCATGCTGGATACGCATATCGAGGAAAACGGTCTGACCGAGACCTGGACCCCGGTGCTGGTGCGCGAAGAGATGATGTATGGCACAGGTCAGTTGCCGAAATTCGGCGATGACAGCTACCAGACCACCAATGGCTGGTGGCTGGTGCCCACGGCAGAGGTCACGTTGACCAATATCGTCAATGGCTTGACGGTGGACGAAAGCTACCTGCCCCGTCGCTATGTGGCGCATACCCAATGCTTCCGCTCGGAGGCGGGCAGCGCGGGCAAGGACACGTCGGGCATGCTGCGCCAGCACCAGTTCGAAAAGGTCGAAATGGTCTCGGTCGTGCATCCCGACACGTCGATGGATGAGCATGACCGCATGACCCGGTGCGCCGAAGGCATTCTTGAGAAACTGGGCCTGCCCTACCGCACGGTGGTGCTGTGCTCGGGTGACATGGGCTTTGGCATGATCAAGACCCATGACATCGAGGTCTGGCTGCCCGGTCAGAACAAATACCGCGAGATCAGCTCTGTTTCGGTCGCGGGCGATTTTCAGGCGCGGCGCATGAATGCCCGGTTCAGACCAAAGGATGGCGGCAAACCGGACTATGTGCACACGCTCAACGGCTCCGGCCTTGCGGTGGGCCGCGCGCTGATTGCAGTGCTGGAAAATGGCCAACAGGCGGACGGCTCGGTCAATCTTCCGCCTGTCCTGCACCCCTACCTGCGCGGCAAAACCCGGCTGCAGGCGGATGGCACACTGGCATAATCCGCGAAACAGCCTAAGTGAAAGCGTATGACACGTGCGCTTTCCATTTTACTCCTCGTCGCCGCGCTGGCCTTTGCCATCGGGCCGCTCGCCACGCCCGGCTTCAACGGCTTTACCGCCGACCAGTTCCCTATTCCGCAGATCGACCCGCCTGCGCAGCCCGCAGGCTATGCTTTTGCGATCTGGGGGGTGATCTATCTCTGGCTTATCGTCGGAGCCGGTTTCCAGCTTCTGATGCGCCATGACGCTCCGGACTGGGCGCCGATGCGCGTGCCGCTGATCGTGTCGCTCGTTCTGGGCGCAGCCTGGCTGGGCGTGGCGCAGATGTCACCCTTCTGGGCCACGGTGCTGATCTGGCTGATGTGGGGCGGCGCGGTTCTGGCGTTGATGCGCGCGCCGCGCCGGGATTGCTGGTTCGGGCATGGCCCCATCGGGCTCTATGCCGGATGGCTGACGGCAGCCTCAAGTGTCGCGCTGGCGCTGATGCTGGCGGGCCATGGGATCATGGGCGCGCGGCTTGCCGCGATCGTCGTGCTGCTTCTGGCGCTTGGGTTGGCCGTGACCATCACCCGCGCGCGCCCCGATGCGCAAAGCTTCCCGGCGGGCGTGGTCTGGGCGCTGATCGGCGTGATCGTGGCGAATGCACAGGGCGGATCGACCCTTGTCCTGCTCCTCGCCGCTTTCGGCGCGGCGGGCCTCAGCTGGCTCACCCTCACCCATGCGCGCAGGACGTGAGTCCTGCCCCTGAGCCGCTTCGCAGCAGAATTCCCCGCCCCGCGCCAGATGCGCCAACGCCAAAAGTAGTGTGTCGCTTCTCAACCTGTTGAGCAAAAGCGCGCGGCAGCGCTCATTTTGAAAACCCAACCTCACAAAGGCAGCGCAATCGTCGATTTGATCTCTTCCATCGACAAAAGCGCGGTCACGTTATGCACCTTCACCTCTGAAATTAGCGCCTGATAAAACGTGTCATAGGCGCGGGCGTTTTTCACCCGCACCTTCAGAATATAGTCTATATCCCCCGCCAATCTGTGCGCCTCCTGCACCTCGGCGCGTTTCATGAGCGCGTTCAGAAACGCCTCCTGCCAGGCCTTGTCATGCTCGGAGGTGCGGATCAGCACAAAGAAACAGGCCTCAAATCCCAGCTTGTCGGCATCCAGCTGCACGACCTGGTTTCCGATGATCCCGGCCTCGCGCATCTTGCGGATGCGATTCCAGACCGGCGTCTTGGATGAGCCGACTTCCTTGGCGATTTCATCCAGCGAGCGCCCTGCATCCGTTTGCAATGCGCCAAGAATTTTCCGGTCGATGTCGTCAAGACGCGCCATGGTTTTGCTTTCCCTCTGCTTTACGAAACATTCGCATTCCACGCAGCCACTCATAGAACAGGTGTTCTTGTTTTTGCAAGCATCTAGCGATTGGGTGGGAAAATTTCCTATATCTACCGCATAACCCAATGGCCGGAGCGATGCCCCATGCAACATTTTCCGATCTTTGTCAGCCTTGCCGGACGTCGCGTGGTTGTGTCCGGTGGTGGTGATGCGGCCTTGGCGAAACTGCGCCTTCTGCTCAAGACCAAAGCGCAGATCACCGTTTTCGCGCCACATCCCACGCCCGAGATTGCAGATTGGGCCAAGGCGGGCCGCTTGACATTGATCCGGCGCGCGCTTGCCCCTGGCGATGCGACCTGCGCGGTGCTGTTCTATGCCGCGGACGAAGACGCGCAAGAAGACGCCCGCACCGCCGCGCTGGCCCGTGCGGACGGGGCGCTGGTCAATATCGTCGATAATCTGGGCGACAGCCAGTTCATCACTCCCGCCATCGTGGATCGCGACCCGGTCACCGTGGCCATCGGCACCGAGGGCGCCGCCCCGGTTCTGGCCCGCGCGATCAAGGCCGATCTTGAGGCACGGCTTCCCACGCGCCTTGGCCCGCTTGCCCGGATCGGCAAAGCTTTCCGCAAGATGGCGGATGCCCTGCCCATGGGCCGCGCGCGCCGCGATTTCTGGTCTGACTATTATTTCCGCGCAGGCCCCCGCGCTTTTGACGAGTCGGGCGAAAACGGGGCCAAGGCCGCGCTGGACGATCTGCTGAACGCCCATCTGACACGCCAGTCCCGCCCCCCCGGCCACGTGGCCTTTGTCGGCGCAGGTCCCGGCGATCCGGAATTGCTCACGCTCAAGGCGCGCCGCGCGCTGGACGAGGCCGATGTGGTGATCCATGACCGGCTGATCACGCCCGAGATTCTCGAACTCGCCCGCCGCGAAGCGGTGCTGATCGACATGGGCAAAGAGGGTTTTGGCCCTTCGGCCAGGCAGGAAGACATCAACGCGGCTCTGATCGAACACGCGCAAAACGGCGCACAGGTCGTCCGGTTGAAATCCGGCGACAGCACCGTTTTCGGCCGTCTCGATGAGGAGATCGAGGCCGTGGAAGAGGCTGGCATCGGCTGGCATATCGTGCCGGGCATCACCAGCGCTTCGGCCGCCGTGGCCAGCATCGGCCAGAGCCTGACGCGCCGGGGCCGCAATGCCTCGGTCCGGTTCCTGACCGGCCATGACACCAAGGGTTTTGCCGATCACGACTGGCGCACGCTGGCGCGGCCCGGCGAGGTGGCGGCGATCTATATGGGCAAGAAATCCGCCCGCTTCATTCAGGGCCGTCTGATGATGCATGGCGCCGATCCCGCAACGCCGGTCACCATTGTCGAGAACGCCTCGCGTGCCGATCAGCGCATCATCGAGGCACGGCTGTCTGACCTGCCCGACACATTGGCCGCCGCCCGCGTCGATGGTCCGGCACTGACCTTCTACGGGCTTGCGCCCCGCGCTGCGGCGCTTGCGGCCCAACACGATTTCAACCTGACACAGGAGCTTGCCTGATGCCCCGCCAATTCACCCCCAAGGTCGTGACCGCCAATGCCCTGATCGAAGGTGACGTGGTCTACCTCACCTCGCGCGACGATTGGACCCGCCTCTTGCACGAGGCCGAAGTGCTCACCGACGAGGCCCATGCCGAACTGCGCCTGCTGGAGGCCAGCGCGCGCCATCACGAGGCGGTGGGCGTCTATCTCGCAGATGTGAAACTCGAGGCGGGCATTCCCCAACCTACCCATTTCCGCGAGGATTTCCGCCGCACCGGCCCCTCCAACTATTTCCACGGCAAACAGGCAGAGAGCCGAAATTCCTGAACAGGAATTTGGCCCGGCCCAGACACCAAGGACCCAGACATGTACCAATATACCGACTTTGACCGCGCCTTCCTTGCCGAGCGCAACGCCCAGTTCCGCCAGCAAGTCGAACGCCGAATCTCCGGTGCGCTGACCGAAGACGAGTTCAAGCCGCTGCGCCTGATGAATGGCGTCTATCTGCAACTGCACGCCTATATGCTGCGTGTGGCGGTCCCCTATGGCACGCTGAATTCGGCGCAGATGCGCAAGCTGGCCGAGCTGGCCGAACGCTGGGACAAGGGCTATGGCCATTTCACCACGCGCCAGAACATCCAGTATAACTGGCCCAAGCTCAGCGACATTCCCGACATGCTGGACGCGCTTGCCGAGGTCAACCTGCACGCGATCCAGACCAGCGGAAACACGATCCGCAACGTGACCGCCGATCATTTCGCCGGTGCCGCCGCCGATGAAATCGCCGATCCGCGCCCGGTGGCCGAGCTGATCCGCCAATGGTCCACCGACCACCCGGAGTTTCAGTTCCTGCCGCGCAAGTTCAAGATCGCCGTGACCGGCTCCCCCAATGACCGCGCCGTGACGAAGGCCCATGACATCGGGCTGCGCATGGTGGAACGCGACGGTGAAGCCGGGTTCGAGGTGATCGTGGGCGGCGGGCTTGGCCGTACGCCGATGATTGGCAAAGTGGTGCGGGATTTCCTGCCCCGCGCGGACCTCTTGCCCTATCTCGAAGCGATCGTCAGCGTCTACAACCTGCTGGGGCGGCGCGATAACAAATACAAGGCGCGGATCAAGATCACCGTGCATGAGAACGGGCTGGAAAAGATCCGGTCGCTGGTCGAAGAGCGCTTTGCCACGCTGCGCGCGCAGTTCGGCGGCGTCGATCAGGAGATGCTCAAGGGGATTGAGGCACAATTCGCTCCGCCCGCTTTCCATGCATCCGACAGCGACGATTTCCAGGCGGCATATGACAGCGATCCGGTGTTCCGCTCCTGGGTCGACACCAACGTGACCGCACATCGCCGCGATGATCACGCCATTGTCTCGATCTCGCTCAAGGCGCATGGCAAGACCCCGGGCGACGCAACGGCGGCGCAGATGCGCGTGATGGCGGACCTCGCAAAAGAACACGCCTATGACGAGCTGCGCATCAGCCACGAGCAGAACGTGATCCTGCCGCATGTGCCGCGCGCCGCCCTGCCCCGGCTTCATGCGGCCCTGAAAACCGCCGGTCTCGGCACCGCCAATATCGGGCTGGTCAGCGATATCATCGCCTGCCCAGGCATGGATTACTGCGCGCTGGCCACGGCCCGCTCGATCCCGATTGCACAGGAGATTTCCGAACGCTTCGACGCGCTCAAGCTGGAGCATGAAATCGGCGACCTGAAGATCAAGATCTCGGGCTGCATCAATGCCTGCGGCCATCACCATGTGGGCCATATCGGCATTCTTGGCCTCGACCGCGCGGGCGTGGAGAACTACCAGATCACTCTGGGTGGCGATGGCACCGAAACCGCCGAGATCGGCCAGCGCGCCGGCCCGGGTTTCTCGGCTGACGAGATCGTGCCCGCCGTCGAGCGGCTGGTTCTGGGCTATCTCGACCTTCGCGCGAGCGCCGACGAGACCTTTCTGCAGGCCTACCGCCGTTTGGGGCCTGCGCCCTTCAAGGCGCTGCTCTACCCCGAAGCCCGGGAAAAAGCGGCCTGATCTTCTTCTCTTTCACAATACGCGAAAGTCAAACCTGTGACCCAAGCCACGCACATAACAGACCTGCGCGCGCGCATGGCGGACCTGAACGACCAGTTCCGCCACCACGGTGCTACGGCGGTTTTGGCCGCTGCGCTCAATCGCCCGGAATTCGGGCAATTGGCCATGGTCTCCAGCTTTGGCGCGGAATCCGTGGCGCTGCTGCATCTGGTGGCGATGGTGCAGCGCGACACGCCGGTGCTGTTCATCGACACCCAGATGCTCTTTGCCGAGACTTTGGTCTATCAGGCCGAAGTGGCTGAGCGGCTGGGCCTGCGCAATGTGAAGATCATCCGCGCCAGCGAGGCAGAGATTGCCAAACGTGACCCTTACGGCGCAATGCATGCCAGCAATCCCGACGCCTGTTGCTCGCTGCGCAAGACCGAGGTGCTGGAGCAGGCGCTGGACGGGTTTGATGGCTGGATCACGGGACGCAAACGCTTCCAGTCCGGTACCCGCGCGGCGCTGGAATTCTTTGAATTCGAGGAAGAAACCGGCCGGATCAAGGTCAACCCGCTGGCCCGATGGTCGCGCGAGGATCTGCAAGACTACATGGAAGAGAACCGCCTGCCCAAACACCCGCTGGTGGCGCAGGGGTATCCCAGCATCGGTTGTGCGCCCTGCACGTCCAAGGTGGCCGCGGGCGAAGACCCCCGCGCCGGTCGCTGGCGCGGGCAGACCAAGGAAGAATGCGGCATCCATTTTGTGAATGGCAAGATGGTGCGAAAAGGAGAAGCAGCATGAGTGAAAACGTGATCGTGCGCGATACGGGCTTTGCCCGCGACGACTGGTCCGCAGGGTTCGAGGGCGGCGAGGCGCTTGACCTTGCCTCGGATGCACAGGTCGAGGAATTGGTGGGCAAACTGCCCACCCTACGGATGATCCGGGTGGATTTCCCCAGCTTTGCCGATGGGCGTGGCTTTACGCTGGCGCGGCTGTTGCGGCTCAAGGGCTATACCGGGCGACTGCGCGCCAAGGGACACGTATTGGCCGACCAATATGCCATGGCGCGGCGCGCGGGCTTTGACGAGGTGGAGATTTCCACCGAGCTGGCCGCCCGCCAGCCCGAGGAGCAATGGGTATTTCGCGCCGACTGGCGTGCGCATGATTACCAGTCGCGCCTGCGCGCCGCGGGCTGATCCAACCGCCGCCACCGCTTGCCCCCCGGAAAGGGAAAGAGAGGCCCGCGTCCTTGTGACCGGGCGTCTCTTTCCCTGACCTATGTCAAAGATTACTATGAGGTGCCGGTTTAGAAGGCCGGCAAAGATGCCATGACAGAGTTGACCAAAGTGACCGAAGCCAAAGCCATCAAGGTGCCCACCCTGCCCGACGCCCAGACCGTGACCGAGGTCAAGCACTGGACCGACCGGCTGTTTTCCTTCCGCGTGACGCGGCCGCAATCGCTGCGGTTCCGCTCGGGCGAGTTCGTGATGATCGGCCTGATGGGCGACCCGGACCCCAAGACCGGCAAGGTCAAGCCGCTCCTGCGCGCCTATTCCATCGCTTCGCCCAGCTGGGATGAGGAACTGGAGTTTTATTCGATCAAGGTACAGGACGGCCCGCTGACCTCGCGCCTGCAACATATCCAACCGGGTGACGAGATCATCCTGCGCCCCAAACCGGTGGGCACGCTGGTGCATGACGCGCTCCTGCCCGGCAAACGCATCTGGTTCTTTGCGACCGGCACCGGATTTGCGCCCTTTGCCTCGCTCCTGCGCGAGCCGCAGACTTACGAGGATTATGACGAGGTCATCATCACTCATACCTGCCGCGAGGCGGGGGAACTGACCTATGGCCGCGAGTTGATCGAGGGTCTAAAAGACGACGAACTGCTCAACGAAGTGATCGGCGACGGGTTCTGGAAAAAGATCAAGTATTACCCCACCACCACCCGCGAAGAGAGCGCCAAGATGGGCCGGATCACCGACCTGATGCGCTCGGGCGAGGCGTTTGAGGATCTGGGCGTACCGCCTCTGTCGCCGGATTGCGACCGGGCGATGATCTGTGGCAACCTGGCCTTCAACCTCGAACTCAAAGACATGCTTGAGGAATACGGTCTGGTCGAAGGGGCGAATTCCAACCCGCAGCATTACGTGGTGGAAAAGGCGTTTCTGGACTGAACCGCGCGCATTGCTTTTCAAAGGCCCGTTTTGATCCCGGTCAAAGCGGGTCTTTTTCTTTGACGGCAGACTTCCCATATCACGTTTCGTGAAAGGAGGACTACGTCATGGTTGAAAGCAACCAAACCGGCGGCCTCTGGCCGCAGCTTTACACCCCGTTTCGTCACTTGGGTTCGCGCATAGCCGAGTGGTTGTCTCCCGCGTCAGACGCATCTTCGGATGACGACGCCTATCGCATCTCGGTGGAATTGCCGGGCGTTAGCGAAAGCGACATCGCCCTGACCACCGAAGGGGGCGTTCTGACCGTCTCGGGCGAAAAGACCGCAACCCGCGAGGACAAGGGCGAGACATGGTATTTCACCGAACGCCAATACGGCGCGTTTCGACGCTCGTTCCGGTTGCCGGGCGATGCGGATGAAGACCGAATCGAGGCGCATATGAAAGACGGCGTGCTGGACATCACTGTGCCGCGCAAAGCGCCCGACGCGGGCGGCGGGCGCAAGATCGAGGTCAAGAAGGGCTGATCCGACCCGGTGGGCGCGCGGTTCAGGCCGCGCGCTCGACCGCGTCCACCACCCGGTCCACCACCGTTTCCAGCATCACCGGGTCTTCGCATTCCGCCATCACGCGGATCAGTGGCTCGGTCCCGGATTTGCGGATCAGGAGCCGCCCCTTGCCCAGCAGGTCGGCCTCGGCCGCTGCAATCGCCGCCTTGACCGTATCGGTCTCCAGCGGCAGCTGCCCGGCGGCATAGCGCACATTCCTGAGCATCTGCGGCACCGCTTCAAAATTTACCGCCAATTCCGAGGCGCGCCGCCCGGATCGCGCCATTTCCGCCAGGAATTGCAGCCCCGCCATCAACCCGTCGCCGGTCGTGGCATAATCGGTCATCACGATATGGCCCGACTGCTCACCGCCGAGGTTCCAGCCGCCGCGGCGCATCGCCTCGACCACATAGCGGTCGCCCACGCCAGTGCGTTCCAGCCGCAATCCGCGGCCCTCAAGGAACCGCTCCAGCCCGAGGTTGGACATCACCGTCGCCACAAGCGTGCCGCCGCGCAGGCGTTCTTCGTCGGCCCAGCGCGCGGCCATGAGCGCCATGATCTGATCGCCATCGGCGACCCGGCCGGTTTCATCAATGATCATCACCCGGTCGGCATCGCCATCCAGACAAATGCCCACATCCGCGCCATGGGCCACGACCGCCTCTGCCGCCGTCTGAGGTTTGGTCGATCCGCAGCCCTCGTTGATATTGGTACCGTTCGGGGACACGCCCACCGGGATCACCTCGGCCCCCAATTCCCAAAGCACCTCGGGGGCAGCGCGATAGGCGGCACCATTGGCGCAGTCGATCACCACCTTCATCCCGTCAAGGCTCATGCCCGCTGGAAAGGTGCTCTTGACCCGTTCCTGATAGCGGAACCGGCCATCGTCGATCCGCTGCGCACGGCCGATATTGCCCGCCTGCACCGGTTCCACCCCGGCCTCGATCAGATGCTCGATCTCGGTCTCGGCCTCGTCGTTGAGCTTGAATCCGTCGGGCCCAAAGAACTTGATTCCGTTGTCATGGGCCGGGTTGTGGCTGGCCGAGATCATGATGCCCAGATCGGCGCGCATCGACGGTGTGAGCAACCCCACCGCAGGCGTCGGCACCGGACCCAGAAGCAGCACGTTCATGCCGGTCGAGGTCAGCCCGGCGGTCAATGCGTTTTCGAACATGTAACCCGACAGGCGCGTGTCCTTGCCAATCACCACCCGGTGCACGCCCGCCTGTTCGCGGCGGAAGTAGCGGCCCACGGCAGCGCCGATGCGCAGCGCCATCTCGGCGGTCATCGGCGCGGTATTGGCGGTGCCGCGCACCCCGTCGGTTCCAAACAGCTTACGCCCCATCATGCTCTCCACTCTCGACGGCCTGCCAAAGGCGCAGTGCCTGTTTCGTCTCAGTCACGTCATGCACGCGCAGGATCTGCACCCCTTGTGCCACAGCCGCCAGCGCCACCGCAATCGATCCGGGCGCGCGATCTTCGGCATTGGGGGCCTGACCGATGGTCCGGATGAACCCCTTGCGCGACGCGCCCAGCAGGATCGGCACGCCCAGCCCGTGAAACAGGCTGAGATTGTGCAGCAATGTCAGGTTATGCGCCAGCGTCTTGCCAAAGCCGATGCCCGGATCGGCGATAATCCGGTGCCGTGGAATGCCAGCCTCGACCAGCATGCAAATCTGCGCCTGCAGAAAATCATAGATATCCAGCAGCACGTCGGCATATTGCGGATTATCCTGCATGGTCTCGGGATCGCCCAGCGCATGCATCACGCAGACCGGCAATTGGTGTTGCGCGCAATAGGGTGCCAGCGCCTTGTCATAGGTAAAGCCCGACACATCGTTGACCAGCGCGGCCCCGGCTGTCACGGCGGCCTTGGCCACCATGGCCTTGCGCGTATCGATTGAGATCGGCGCGTCGATGCTGCTGTAAAGCGCGCGGATCACCGGCTCCACCCGGGCAAGTTCGGCCTCTTCCGGAACCGTGATCGCGCCCGGCCGGGTGCTTTCGCCGCCAATGTCGATAATGTCGGCCCCTTGCGCGACCATGGCGCGCCCATGGCTCACCGCGCGGGCCGGACCGGCATGCGCCCCCCCGTCCGAGAAACTGTCCGGCGTAACATTGAGAATGCCCATGATGCGCGGGCGATCCATGCTCAGCCCGGCAATCGGCGGGCGCGGCGTGGTCAGTGTCTGGCGCGCGGTCTCGGGCATGTCGGCCACCGGAACGATGACCGGAGGTGCCGACCGCGACAGAATTTCAACATGGGTGAACCAACAGGCGCCGCCAGCAAGCGCAAGCGCGGTATCGGGGCGTGCCGGACCGGTCTGGACCAGCGGACGCACATACTCGGTAAGACCTTTCATGCGGGCTGAATGCGTCAAACTGCGCGCTCAATCAAGCGCGCTTTGATCCACTGCGACGCTGCGCATGGTCAGCCCCGCCGCCTTCGGCAATTCCTCGCCAATCACAACTAGTTCGCGGGCCTCAAGCGCCTCGGCAAACCATGCCGCCAGCGCTACGGAATCGCGCGGCTGGCTTTCGGGGCCTTCGACAGCGTCCAGCACGATCTTGGACGGGGCCCAAAGGCTGATCTGGCCATTCTTCATCCCCCAGTCCAGCTCGGTGCGCGTGCCAACCACCACGCAGCGGGCATCGCGCGCCGCCAGAACCCATCCGTTTTGTTCGATGGCGAGGAGATCGATGCGCCGTTGGGCAAGCGCATGGCTGGCGCGGGGCCGTGGCCCATCGGGCAGGCCAACGCAAAGCACGACCGGCGCGCCCTGTTGCGACAGCCAGTCAATCCAGCCGGACAGATGATCCGACGCAATCGCCGCATTCGACAGGTAGACCACCCGGGGATGCGGTTTTTCTTCGGTCAGATGCCCCACCACCCCGGGTGTCAGATCCCGGCGCGACCGCACGATCTCGACCCCAAGTGCGCCCGGTCCCCGGTCCAGCTTTTCGATGCGCACGAAAACCCGCATCGCCTGCGGTTCCAGCAGGATGCGTTCGGCCACACGTTCGGCCAATGTCTCCAAAAGGTTCAGCCGCTCCGCCGCAAGCTCATAGGCAATCGCCTCGGTCACCCGGTCATAGCTGAGGATGCGGTCAACATCGTCGTCAAGCTGATCGCTGTCATGCGCCACTTCGACGACCACGTTGAAGCAAACCCGCTGGGTTGTGCCCCGCTCGGCCTGAAAGGCGCCGATTTCCACCTCGACAATGTGATCGCGCAGGGAAATCCGGTCGCGGGGCGTATCGCCTTCGGTGGCTGCCGCACGCTCGGACGGGTGGGCAAAGGCGAGATGGATATCCTGGCTCATGTCGAATTCCGGCGGATGGCTTTGGTCTGGGGCTATTGGCCCGACCTAGCAGCCCATCACAGGGCGCGCCAGCGTCGTTTCTGCCGCCTCAGGGCCAGATTGCGACACTCAACGCGAGGCTTGCCGCACGTGACGATAGAATTTGTGCACGCCAATCGTCGTGGTGTGGTCAAAGACCCGCGCCCATTTCGGACGTACAGCGGTGGTGTGATAATGCGTCGCCCCATCGGTCAGCTTGCGCGGCAGGCCGGACAGCATGGCCCGCGCGATCTTGCCGACGCGGGCATAGGCCGCGGGTTCATTGATATGTTCGGCAATCCCATCGCAGGTATAGGTGAACTGGCACGCGTATTTGCGACCCGTGCCCTGATTGATCACACCGCAGACCGTGTCTGGGAACCGGCTGCTGTCCACCCGGTTCATGATCACTTCGGCCACCGCGACCTGACCCTTGATGCTTTCGCCGCGCGCCTCGAAATAAAGCGCTTGCGCCAGGCAGGCCCATTGCTTGCCGCCTTCGCCCTTGGGCAGGGAGTTTATCCAGGACTGGGAATAATCCACCTTGCCGGAGCCCAGCGGTTTCGCCGCGCCCATGGCCCATTTCAACGTGGCGTTGGGCACGTTTTTGAGACCCTTTCGCTCAACCTCGATCAGGCTTCCCACCTCATCCAGACGCAGTTCGGCCTGGGCCCCGGGGCCGGAAAAAACCGCAAGAATGACAGCAACGGCAGCAAAACGCAGACGCATGTTGAACTCCAGACAAGTACCTCTTGGCCCGATCAGCACAGGCTCAATCCAGCGTCATATAGCGTTTTGATGAATTTTTCGCCAGTGTCGCCCTGACGCAGGCATAGCGGGTATGTCGTCAGCGCAGCACTGCACTAACCTCCCCGCTAGATACTTCCCTCGGCCCTGCTTCGACCCCTATATCTTGTCCCGGATCGCAAGCTGCGCCGCAGCAAGCCGCGCAACGGGAACCCTGAACGGGGAACAGGAAACATATGTAAAGCCGATGTCCCGGCAGATGGCAATCGATTCGGGATTACCGCCATGCTCACCACAGATCGACAGCACCACATCGGGCTTGGCCAGCCGCCCGCGCTCGGCTCCGATCTTAAGCAACTCACCAACCCCGTCAGGGTCAAGCACATGGAACGGATCTTCGGCGAACACCTCTTGCTGGACATATTCCGACATGAACCGCCCCGCATCGTCGCGCGACAGGCCATAGGTCATCTGGGTCAGGTCATTGGTTCCGAAGCTCAGGAAATCGGTATGCTGCGCGATCTCTTCGGCGCGCAGTGCGGCGCGTGGCGTTTCCACCATTACGCCAAGACGGTAATCGAAATCGCGGCCCGTCTCGTTGCGCACCGCGGCGGCCACCGCATCGACGCGGGTCTTGACGATCTCGACCTCGCGCTTGGCCGAGACCAGCGGGATCATGATCTCGGGCACCACAGGGTCACCCTCTTCGCTGGCGGCAATCGTGGCCTCAAAGATGGCGCGCGCCTGCATGTCGTAGATCTCGGGCATTGTAATGCCCAGCCGCACTCCGCGCATGCCCAGCATGGGGTTGTATTCGCCCAGGCTCTCGACCCGGCGCTCCACATCCGACACGGGCCGGTCCAGCGCCTCGGCCAGCGCGCGCATCCCGGCCTTGTCGCTGGGCAGGAACTCATGCAGCGGCGGATCAAAAAGCCGGATACAGACCGGCAGCCCCTGCATGATGCGGAACAGCTCGATGAAATCCGCGCGCTGCATGGGCAAGAGCAGCTCCAGCGCCGCGCGCCGGTCCTCGGCCGTGTTGGCGAAGATCATCTCGCGCATGACGATCATGCGGTCGGTCTCGAAAAACATGTGTTCGGTGCGGCACAGCCCGATCCCGTCGGCCTTGAAGTTGCGCGCCGTATTGGCGTCCTGCGGCGTGTCGGCATTGGCGCGAATGTCGATGTCGCGCACCGCATCGGCCCATTGCATCAGCGTGGTGAATGCCTCGTCCAGTGCCGCCTCAAGCATCGGCGGGCTGCCTTCGAGCACCTGCCCCGCCGCGCCATCAATGGTGATCAGATCGCCTTCGGAGAATTCGCGCCCATCCTCGGCCACAAGCTTTTTCTTGCGGATGTGAAAGCCCATGCGCGCAGCCCCCACGACACAGGGAATGCCCATGCCCCGCCCGATCACCGCCGCATGGCTGGTCATGCCGCCGCGCTCGGTGAGCACGCCCACCGCGGCCTGCATGCCGCGAATATCCTCGGGCGAGGTTTCGCGCCGCACAAGAATACAAGGCTCATCGCGCGCCGCACTGGCCTGCGCCGCCGTGGCGGAAAACACGATCCGCCCGGTCGCAGCGCCCGGGCTGGCGGCAATGCCACGGCCCAGCGCATCGCGGATCGCGTCCGGGTCGATCTGGCGGTGCAGAAGCTCGGACAGCGCGCGCGGCTCTACCCGCATCAGCGCCTCTTCACGCGGGATGATGCCGTCATTGGCCAGCGCCACCGCAATGCGCACCGCCGCACGGTTCGACCGGGGCACGCGGACACCGTCCAGGATGTAGACCTGTCCACCCTGAATGGTGAACTCGATCTGCATCTCGGCGCGCAGTTTGCGCCGCATCTGGCGCGCGTAGTCGACGATCAGCGCAAAAGCCTCGGGCGCGACCTCTTCCAAGGACGGCCCACGCGGGTCCTTCTCGATGTAGAGCGCCTCTGCCCCGCCGGTCAGCGCATCGCGCCCCTGGCTCTGGCTCAGATACCGCCCGGTGATCTGCGGCAACCCGGTCTGGGTGTTGACCAGTTGCAGCACGCCAGACCCCGTCTCGCCATTGCCCGCATCCGGATTGCCGATGCCCAGCGCCATTTCCTGCACCACGAGACCCAGCCCCGCATCCGCCGGGGCGCCCTTGGCCTGCCGCAAGAGCCGGGCGGTCGTGCCTTCCCAGGCGCGCGCCATGGAGCGCAGCACCTGCGCCAGTTGCACGGATGGCTCCTGTGGGAACGGCTCTTCGGCCTCGTCTTCATAGGCGCGCAAGGCCTCGGACAGCGCCTGCGCGCCTTCCGAGCTGATCTCGTCGAAGATGTCCGGGTCAAGCCGCGCCACGTGAATGGCGTAAGCCTCTACAAACCTTGTGTAAATCGCCGCCGCCGCATCGCGGCCCAGCGTGTCGCACATCGCAACGTAACGCGCGTCGTTCATGCCGATATTCAGGATCGCCCCCGGCCCGCCCCAATCCGGGTCCTGACTGGAGGGGCGCACACAGAGCAGCGCGTCCTCCGGGAACTCCGCAAGGATCGCCGCCATATCGGGCATCTGGCCGCTGGCAATGTCATGCACCGCATCAAAGGACAGCGCCACGGTCTTGGGCACCGGCAACTCCATGCGCACCAGACGCTGCAGGCATTTCGCCCGCCCGCCATGGGTGTCGGGCGACATCGGCGCGGTGGGGGTGATGGGCGTGATATCTGGGTTATCGGTCAGCACAGGGCGTAGGTCCGGTTGGGATCTTTTGCAGCGCAGCATAAGCCCGCCCGGTGATCGCGCAAGCCCTTGCATCGCCGCAGGTCACCGCACCCGAAATCTTCCAAAGATTTCGGTCCGATTTATCTGGGATAAATCGGGGCTTACCCCTCGACGCGCCGAAGATCCGCCACCGCAAGACAGGCCTTGCGGATCTGGCTGAGCAGGTTCAACCGGTTGCGCCGCAGAACCTCGTTCTCGGCATTGACCTGCACCGCCTCGAAGAACCCGTCAACAGACGACCGCAGACCCGCCAAAGCGCTCATGGCACCGGCAAAATCCTGGGTTTCCATGGCCGCCTCGATCCGCGGCTCTGCCTCGGCCAGCGCCGCAAACAGCGCCTTTTCCGCATCATCCTCGGCAAATTTCAGATCCGCGCCAAAGCTGTATTCCACCCCGTCCTTTTCCTCGGCCTGGGTCAGAATGTTGTTGGCGCGTTTGAAACCCTGCAACAGGTTCTCGCCATCCTCGGTCCGCAAAAACGCCTCCAGCGCCTCGGCCCGTTTGACCAGCAGCGCGAGATCGTCATTGCCCGGCATCGCGATGCAGGCGTCGATCACGTCATGGCGGATGCCCTGATCGCGCAGGAAGACCTTGAGACGGTCGTGGAAAAAGGCCAGCAGATCGGTGCTGATATCGGGCACCGCATCACCAACGCTGCGCAGGAGCGAGCCATCGCCGGTATCGGGTTCGTCCTCACCATCCAGCTTGTCTATCACGGTGCGGAAAGCCGCGCCAAAGACGCCGTGATCAGCGATTTCATCCAGAATGTCGCGCAGCGCCTTTATCTCGGCATCCTTGGCATCCGGCGCATTCAGTTCGATCTTGTGCAACACCAGTTGCGCGTCAATGAACCGGTCCAGGTTCATGGCCAGATTGTTCGTCAGGATCAGCCGCGTCACGCCCAACGCGGCCCGGCGCAGCGCATAGGGGTCTTTCGACCCGGTCGGCTTTTCATCAATCGCCCAAAACCCGGCCAGCGTGTCCAGCTTGTCGGCCAGAGCAACCGTGACCGCGACCGGGTCACTGGGCACGTCATCGGACGGGCCAAGCGGCGAATAGTGATCGCGGCAGGCATCGGCGACGGCAGGCGACAAACCGGCCTCAAGCGCATAATAGCGCGCCATGATCCCCTGCAATTCAGGAAATTCATAGACCATTTCCGAGGACAGATCGGCCTTGACCACGCGGGCCGCCAGCGCGGCTTCGTCCGCGTCAGCCCCTGTCACAGGTGCCAACGCACGGGCCAGCGACTCGATCCGCGCGATGCGGTCGGCCTGAGACCCCAGCTTGTTATGGAAGGTGACATTGGCCAGCGGTGCGGCCATACCTTCGAGCCCCGCCTCATGAACGGCGCGCACGTCATTCTCCCAAAAGAATTTTGCGTCCGACAGCCGCGCCGCCAGAACCTTCTGGTTTCCGGCCAGAATAGTCGCGCCCTGATCCGCCGTCTCGCGGTTGGCCACGGTCACGAATTTCTCGATCCGCCCGGTCTTGGGGTTCCTGACCGAGAAAAACTTCTGATGCTCTTTCATCGAGGTTTGCAGCACTTCCGGCGGCAGGCGCAGGAAATCCTCGCCAATCTCACCCATCAGCACCACGGGCCACTCCACCAGCCCGGCCACTTCGGCCAGAAGGCCGCGATCTTCAACCACCTCAAGCCCCTGCGCGAACGCCATATTGGTGGCGTCCTGCCAGATATGATCGGCCCGCTCGGACGCATCCAGCACCACATGCGCGCGTTTCAGCTTTGCGGTGTAATCCTCGAAAGAGGTGACGGAAAACGTGTCCGGCCCCATGAAGCGATGGCCCCGCGTCTGATCGCCCGCCGTGATCCCGTCGATCTCGAACGGCACAACCTCTGCCCCGCCCTCATCGCTCAGGATACAGAGCACCGAATGCAAGGGACGTACCCAGCGCAAGGACCCCGCGCCCCAGCGCATGGATTTGGGCCAGGGGAAATTGCGGATCACATCCTCCAGCACCTCGGCGATGATCTCAGCCGCCGGGCGGCCCGGCTTGGTGATGGTGGCGAAATACACCGCGCCCTTATGCGTCTCACGTTCCTCAAGATTCTCGCGCGCCACGCCCGCACCGCGCAAAAAGCCCTCGATCGCCTTGTCCGGCGCACCTACCTTGGGGCCTTTACGCTCTTCTTTCACGGTCGGGCTTTCACCCAAGAGCCCCTCCACCGTCAGCGCCAGCCGCCGGGGCGTAGAAAAACCCGCAGCCGACGCATAGGTCAGCCCCGCCTCGACCAGACCGTCGGTCATGCGTTTCTTGAGATCATCCGCCGCCCGCGCCTGCATGCGCGCCGGGATTTCCTCGGAAAACAGTTCGATCAGAAGATCCGGCATCAGTTGAAATCCTCTCTGGCTGGGCATTCCTCGCCCACCACGGTTCCGTCATAGGCCTTGTCGCCACACTCATTCAGATCGTGCCAGACATAGCCCCGCCCGTCGGCGGTGATCGCAACCACGCGATCAACCCCATAGGCGATGTTCTTTTGGCTCAGAAAGACCAGCGCGGTGCCTGCGTCGATCTCGGCCCCGATGGCCTCGGCATCGAAACAGTCGAACCAGCCCGGCGCGACGCGCGGGGTGCTGTCATACATTTCATAGGTTTCGGTGAGCATGGCATGGCTCATCGTCGTGGTGAAACAGGCGCGGTAGCGGATCGGCGAGGACTCTGCGTCAATCGCCTGAAACGCCGCGTAAAGGATCGGCTCCGGCTCGCCCGAGGCCAGCGAGACAAGCTGCACGTCATCTGTCCCGCTGCCGGCAACCTCATCATAGAAGGCATAGATCTGCAGGTAATACATCACCGCGCCTGCCAGCAACGCCACCATGATAAGCACTCCTGCGAGGATACGTCCGCTCACGCCACGGCCTCCGGCGTCCAGCCTCCCGCCTCGGTCTGCACAAAGGCATCGGCACAAAGCTTGGCCAGCGCGCGCACCCGCCCGATATAAGCCTGCCGCTCGGTGACCGAGATCACGCCGCGCGCGTCGAGCAGGTTGAAGATGTGGCTGGCCTTGATGCATTGATCATAGGCCGGATGCGCCATGATGATCCGCTGGTCCATCTTGGGGTCCTGCGCCGTCTGTTCCAGAATACGGGCGCATTCGGCCTCTGCCTCCTCGAAATGGCGCAACAGCACGTCGGTGTCGGCCACGTCGAAATTCCAGCGCGAATATTCCTGCTCGGTCTGGCGGAACACGTCGCCATATCTCAGCGCAATCGGCGCGTCGGGATCGTTGAAGGGCATGTCCATCACGTGATCGATGCCCAGCACATACATCGCCAGCCGCTCCAACCCATAAGTCAGCTCACCTGAGACCGGATGGCAATCATGCCCGCCAACCTGTTGGAAATAGGTGAACTGGCTCACCTCCATACCGTCGCACCAGACCTCCCAGCCCAGCCCCCAGGCACCCAGCGTCGGGCTTTCCCAGTCATCCTCGACAAAGCGGATATCGTGCAGGTCCATGTCGATGCCGATGGCTTCGAGCGAGCCGAGATACAGCGCCTGCAGATCCGGCGGGCTGGGTTTGATCAGCACCTGGTACTGGTAATAATGCTGCAACCGGTTCGGGTTCTCGCCATAGCGCCCATCGGTCGGGCGGCGCGACGGCTGCACATAGGCCGCGGCCCAGGGCTTTGAGCCCAGCGAGCGCAGCGTTGTGGCCGGGTGGAACGTCCCCGCCCCCACTTCCATGTCATAGGGCTGCATGATGGCACAGCCCTTGTCGGCCCAGTAATTCTGGAGCCGCAGGATGATTTCCTGAAAAGAACGCGGTTTGCGGAATGTGTCGCCGGTCATCATCTGCCCTTGCATTCGGTCTGGAACGGGTCTCGCGCCTGATTAGGGGCTTGGGCGGTGAGGGTCAATTGCATCCCCCCTTCCACGTCAAGAAAACCCCTCTGTATCCCTGCGCCCGCCCTGACGATCCCGTGACATTTGCCGTTTGGCGCGATTTTGGACGTGCACCGCCTCGCGCTTTGGGTAAACTGTGTCAAAACATCACAAATCGCAGGGTAAAAGGTTCCAATTCCCACATGACACGACTTATTTTTTCAGCCCTCCTCGCGCTGGTATTTTCTCTGCGCGCCGCCATTGCCCAGGAAGATGCCGCCTGGATCCAGGTCGAAGCCCAGCCCAGCCTGCTTCAGGCCGAAGAACGGGTGCGCGACTATGCCGAGTTTTTGCCCAATGTGAACGGCTTCTCGATCCGCTCGGGATGGTATGCCGTGGCGCTTGGCCCCTATTCCGAACAACAGGCCACGGCCATCCTGCGCGAATTGCGCGCCAATGGCAGCGTCCCGCGCGACAGTTTCGTGGCGCGCTCAGACGCCTATCGCCAGCAATTCTGGCCGGTGGGTGCCAACCTTCTGGGCACCACCTTTGAAAGCGACCCGCCTGCCGGGGACGCCGCCGAAGACGTGCAAACAGCCGAGGCAGAGACCACCGAAGAGCAAGCCCCACAGGCAGTGGTTGTCACAGAACCCGAACCGGAACCCGAGGAAACGGTCCGCGAAGCGCGGCAGAGCGAACGCGATCTCACGCCGCAGGAAAAGAAAGACCTGCAGATCGCCCTGCAATGGGCCGAGTTCTACACCGCCGCGATCGACGGCGCCTATGGCCCCGGGACACGGCGCGCCATGGCAGGTTGGCAAGAGGCCAACGGCTATGAGGCCACCGGCGTTCTGACCACGCGCCAGCGCGCCGCGCTGCTTGGACAATACAACTCGGTCCTGGAAGGGATGGACCTCAAGCTGGTGCGCGACGCCACATCGGGCATCGAGATGAAAGTGCCCATGGGCGTGGTGTCCTTCGATGCCTATGAAGCGCCCTTCGCCCGCTTTGCCCCGTCCGGCGACATCCCGGCCCGCGTGCTCTTCATCTCGCAGGAGGGCGATCGCTCGAGGCTTTACGGCCTCTACGACATTCTCCAGACTTTGGAAGTTGTGCCGCTGGACGGGCCTCGTGAACGCGGGCGCGACGACTTCACCATCGTCGGTGAAAATGACGAGATCATCTCGCATACAGAGGTCAGCCTGCGCGGGGGCGAAATCAAGGGCTTCATGCTGATCTGGCCCTCTGGTGACGAAGAGCGCCGCAGCCGGGTTCTGGCGGAGATGCAGGACAGTTTTACCCGGATCGACGGGGTTATGCCCGCCGCCTTAGGCGCAAGCGACACGCAATCGGTCGATCTTCTGTCCGGCCTGGTGATCCGCAAGCCGCGCCTGTCGCGCACCGGCTTCTACGTGACCCCCACTGGCACCGTCCTGACCACGCTCGAGGCGGTCGAGGGCTGCTCCCGCGTGACGCTGGACGGCGATATGGAGGCGCGGATCCTGCAAACCGATGACGCGGCTGGGCTTGCGCTTCTGGAACCGTCCTCGCGGCTGGCCCCGATGGAGGTTGCCGAACTGGCCTCCACTGCGCCTCAGCTGCAATCCGAAGTGGCTGTTGCAGGCTTTTCCTATGAAGGCGTGCTCGGTGCCCCCTCCATGACCTTCGGCAAGATCGTCGACCTGCGTGGTCTCAACGGCGAAGAGCGGCTTGACCGCTTTGCGCTGACCGCCCTGCCCGGCGATGCCGGTGGCCCGGTGATGGACACGTCCGGCGCGGTGATTGGCATGCTGCTCCCGCGCGATGCGGGCGGTCGGCAATTGCCCGAAGAGGTCAGCTTTTCGTCGGATTCCGGAGCGCTTCAGGACATGCTGAGCCGGGCCGGTATCCGCCCGCGCACCGCCAATGGCTTTGCGGCCACGCTTGCGCCCGAAGACATGACCCGCAAGGCACGCGGCATGACGGTGCTGGTCAGCTGCTGGGACTGATCCCGCTCTTCCCAAAGGACCAAGGGCGGCCCGCAAGGCCGCCCTTTTCGTTTTGAAGTGCGAGCGGCCTCTTACCGCTCCCCCCTGTTCTTCTTCTGTTCGAAAACACCTCGGGGGAGTCCTCGCTTGCGAGGACGGGGGCAGAGCCCCCGAAATGAGATTACTGTAACGTCTCGCACCGCATCGCCCGGGCAAAGCTGTCCCGCCCGCGATGCGCCCCCAGAGACTGTTGCGAAATCTTCGCCCCGTCAAAACGCAGCGCCAGAACCTCACGCCAGCCCGCATCTGCCACGATCATCTCGGGGCCCTGCCCACAGTCGCGTATACCACCGGCAATATCCACCTCGCCAATCCGGTGATTGGTCACGCCTTTGAGGCTCGCCACCTCACGCAGCCTCACCGTTCGGCCTTGTGTCTCATACCGCCAGACGCGCAAGGTCTTGGCGAGATGCGGACGATCCACATAGGCCAGTTCCATCACCCCGTCGCCATCGAGATCCGCCGCGCCCACAGGGGCCAGCCAACGAAACCGCGTGCCAATAAACGGCGTGGCGGTGATCTGGGCCAGATTGCCCGACACCATCCCCCAGATGGCCAGCCGCGCGCCCTGTGTCTCGTGGCTTTCCACCACGATCACCTCCGGCGCGCCATCGCCATCGAGATCGGCAAGACGCGGCTCGGTGTCCTCGAACACCACGTCACGCTCCCAGCTGGCACGCAGTACCCGGCCATCGGACAAGGTCACGGCAAGCCCGGTATGTTCGATCTCATCGCCCAGCACGCCGTGCGGATAGCGCGTCGTTGGCCCCTCATAACGCGCCGCAGTGATCTCCTGAGCCGCGGCAGCCCCGGCCAGCCACAGGCCCGACATCAGCAACGCGCCGCGAGCCAGACCGCGCAACAGGCTCAACCGCCGACGCGGCGCTTGACCTGATGACGCAATGCCGGACGGAAACCCGGTGCCCACTTTTCCTAGCATTGCCTCCTGACCCGCAATGCCGGACGGAAAACCGGTTCCCACTTTTCCTGGCATTGCTTGGCTGGACATTAAATCTGTTTCTCAGGCATCTGCACGACAAGCCCGTCCAGCGCATCACTCACCTTGAGCTGACAGGTCAGGCGCGAACGCTCGGGATCGGGCTCATAGGCGAAATCGAGCATGTCCTCTTCCATGTCGTCCTTGGCGGGCAGCTTCTCGACCCAGGCCGCATCGACATAGACATGGCATGTCGAACAGGCACAGGCCCCGCCACAATCGGCTTCGATGCCCGGAATATTGTTGTCCCGCGCGCCTTCCATCACGGTCAGCCCGTTGGCCACTTCGACCTCATGCTTGGTGCCGTTATGCTCGATATAGGTAATCTTCGCCATTACAGTTCCCCTCTGAACCTTTTGTCAGACCTCTGTTAGCAAAGCCATTTAGGGCAGACCATGGCCTTTTGCGACCCCGCACTCACAAGCTTGCGACAAATCCGGCCGTAGGGGGTGTTCACGTGTCTCCCATGGCTCCGCGCGCGATGGCAACCTCAGCCGCCTGAATGCCCGGACATAAAGAGACCGGTTCAGGCAAAAATCAAGCTGCACGCATCGGTTCAGGGTCGCACCTGCGCCTGAACTCCGGCATTGATACTGTCATGACAGGCGCATCCCATTCCCAGGTCATTGCCATTGACGGCGGCGGTACGCGCTGCCGCGTGGCGGCGCATGACGGCCACGAGACGATCATGATCGAGACCGGCTCTGCAAATGTCAGTTCGGATTTCGACGGTGCCGTGACCCAGATCACCGAAGGTCTCGGGAAACTGGCCGCGCGCCTGGAATGTCCTGTTGAAGATCTGCTGGCCGTCCCGGCCTTTGCCGGGCTGGCCGGTGTGGTTGACGGAGCGATTGCAGACCGTCTGCGCGACGCGTTGCCATTTCACAATCTGCGCGTCACCGACGACCGCATCCCGGCCCTGCGCGGCGCGTTGGGGCCGCGCGACGGGGCCATCGCCCATTGTGGAACCGGGTCATTCTTTGCCGCGCGTATTGGTGGCACTCACCATCTGGCCGGTGGATGGGGGCCGGTCCTTGGGGACGAGGCCTCGGCGGTCTGGGTGGGCCGCAAGGCGCTGGCACTGGCGCTTGAAACGGTGGATGGCCGGCATGCGCCCTCGCCCCTGTGCGCGCAACTGCTCACGCAATTCGGCGGCGCACCCGGCATCGTGGATTTCGCAGGCAGCGCCCGCCCCTCGGAATTTGGCGCGATTGCCCCCCTCGTGACGCAACACGCAGGCGACGGTGATCCCATCGCCATGTCGATCCTGCAAACCGGCGCAGAGGACATCGCCCGGGGACTGCGCCATGTTGGCTGGACACCCGGGCTGGCGATCTGCCTGACCGGGGGCATTGGCCCGCATTTCGCGCCCTATCTGCCCGAACCTCTGCGCAGTTCCGTGACCGAACCTGCGGGCGCGCCTCTGGATGGCGCCATTGCCCTGGCGCAAGAATTTGCACAGGAGCTGGCAGGTGCCTTCGACTGATCTGTGCCGGATGGCGAAAGCGCATCGCGGGCTTCATCCGGACTCTCTTCTGAGCGCGGAAAAATCACGGCTGCAGGATCGACAAAACCCGTCGCATGTTCTATATATGTTCTCGTGCGCGTCCTCACCTCCCGCCCCTATGACACATGGCCCCGCCCGCCCTCCTGCCTTGTCGCGTCGCGGCTGCACGAGCCGCCCGAAGGCGCGCGCATCACCGTGGCCGGGCTGGTCATCCTGCGCCAGCGTCCCGGCACGGCCAAGGGGGTGATCTTTCTCACGCTTGAGGACGAAACCGGGGTGGTCAATATCGTGGTCTGGCGCAAGCTATACGAACGCTACCGCCGCGCGGTGATTGCGGGCCGTATGCTGCGCGTGACGGGCCGGATCCAGCGGCAATCAGGCGTGGTGCATGTGATTGCCGAGGGGATCGAGGATATCTCGCCCATGCTGGACAGTCTGTTGGCGGAGACCGGGTGAGTGTGTACACGCCACGAAATCCGGATGGGAGCGCGCGTGCGGATTGTCCGGATTGAGGCCTGCTTGGACGTCGCCCGCGCGGAATCAAGGCCGAAGGCCGCCGCGCATCGCGTCGCCATTGTCGCTCGGACCAATGGCGCTCCAATGGCGACCGCCCCCCCCGGCACGGCGATTTGTCTGCTGCTGGCACAACAATCTGATCTTTTTCGGGTTTTCAGGCATAAAGCGCTGCCCACAGACGTCTGATCGCCGCACCGCGGCCCGTCGAAGCGCGGCTCAGGCAAGGTCCGCTTCGCCCCGCAACGCTGCCGTCCGGCCAACCAATCCAAAGCGACACATCCCGGCCACACACCACCCCCACCGCCCGATCACACTGCGCGCCCCCTTCCCCGGCCTGAGAAAACACGCTAAACTGGTGCCAAGCAGGATCAACACCGGCCAAAGCCGGGTCACGAGGCAGGCAGATGGGACAAACCCCAGTGTCATGGCACGCGCAAGCGATGCTTTGGGTCACGGCCTTTGGGCTGCTGGCTGCTTGCACCCATGCGCCGCCGCAGGACGTTGCGGCACGCGCGCATTTTCCGGCCCTCGAAGCCGCCCGCGTGCCCCCGCCTTCCGACGCCGAAAAGGGCACCTGCTGGGCGCGCGACACCACGCCCGCCGTGATCGAAACGGTCACTGCGCAAATCATCGAACAACCGGCGATCCTGAACCCGGACGGATCTGTCCGGTCCCCAGCGATCTATGCCACCGAAACCCGGCAGGAAATCGTGGAACCGCGCCGCGAGCATGTGTTCGAGACGCTCTGCGCCGGGCGCATCACCCCCGGTTTCATCGCCTCGCTGCAACGCGCGCTTCAGGCGCGCGGCCTTTATGACGGGCCGATTACAGGCTTGATCACACCCGAGACCGAAGCGGCGCTGCGCACCTATCAGCGGGGGCACGGCGTAGAAACCGGACTGTTGACCATCCGCACCGCGCGCGAATTGGGGCTGGTGGCTGTGCCACGCCTCTGATCATTCCTGCGCCAGCGCGAAATCGCGAAACGCAGCAATGGCAATGGGGTCTGCGGGACGCCCGGAAAACCCCAGAATATACGGCTCCAGCCGTGACATGCGCAGGTCCATCGGCTCGCGCACTTCCAATGCGTGGTAGCCCAGCTGCATGAAATAGAGGATACGCGCGCGGGCATCGGCCTCGACCGGGTCATAGCGGTGGTGGATGAACATCCGTGTCACCGCGTCCAGGCGCGCGGAATCGGCGGCATCGATGCCGGCGCGCACCTTGGCGTCGCGGCGCGACCATTCCCGCACGGCGAAATCCAGCCCCCGGTCAAACAGCCGGGGATCGACGAAACAGCGAAAGAAATTGCACAGGCCCTCGGTAATATTGCCGGCGGGCATCTCGCAATGGGTCACCAGAGTGCGGGTGTTGCGCCGCTCCCAATCTTCAAGCAGCGCGGCGAGCAGGTGTTTGCGGCTTTTGAAATAGCCGTAGAAGCTCGATCGCGACACATCAAGCCGTGCGGCAAGCGACAGCACCTTGACCTCGCCCACGCCACCGGTAACCAGCGCGTCGCGCGCGACGTTGAGCCAATCTTCGCGGGTGACCTTGATATGGCCCACCAGTGGTGCCTTGTCTGGATCATCGCGGTGCAGGAGCGGTGTGTCTCTCTTTGCCATTGCGCCCTTCAGCTTTCCGGCGGTGCGCCGCCCTCGGACGTGCGCTTTGCAATGAACGCCTCCAGCGCCGCGCGCCGGTCGTCGTCGGTCTCCGGCGGGGTGAATTCGTTCAGGATGCGTTTCCAGACCGCCGTGGCGCGGGTAGAGGCGTCCTCGGCCCCGCGCTCGGTCCAGGTTCCGAAATTGGCGTAGTCATGCATGACCGGTTCGTAGAATTCCGTGCTGTAGCGCGCCATGGTCTGCGGCGCGTCAAAGAAATGCCCGCCGGGATTGACCTGTGTGAGCGCGCTGTCATAGCCGATCTCATCCACCCCCGCGCTGGCCCCTGCGCACAACTCGGCCACCATGTTGAGCACCTCGGCATCACAGACCAGCTTTTCGTAAGAGACGCTGAGCCCCCCTTCGAGCCAGCCCGCCGCATGGATGATCACCGTAGCCCCGGCCATGAGACAGCCCCAAAGCCCCATCTGGTTTTCATTGGCCGCCTGCACATCGTTGATATTCGAGGCCGACCCGGCGGCAGAACGCCAGGGCAGCCCGGTATGGCGCGCCAGTTGACCCGCCGCCAGCGAGGCCTGAAAATGCGCGGGCGTGCCAAAGGCAGGCGCACCGGATTTCATGTCCACGTTGGAGGTAAAGGTGCCGTAACACACGGGCGCAGCGGGACGGACCAGCTGGGTCAGCGTGATGGCCGCCAGCGCCTCGGCATGTGACAGCGTGATTGCCCCCGCCACGGTGATCGGCGCCATGGCCCCCATCAGCGTGAACGGCGTGACGATGGACATCTGCCCGGCCCGCGCAAAGTCGATCAAGCCCTGCGCCATGGGAATATCGAGGCAACGCGGGGAATTGGTGTTGATGATCGTGTAGCAATGGGGATAGGCGGCGAAGTCATCGTCCGACAGGCCCCGGAAATCACGGATCATCTCGAAGCAATCCATCGCCTGCGGCGTGCCGCGCGAGAAGATAAAGGGGAACTTGTCCGACAGGGTCATCTGCGCGCGGGTGGTGAAATAATGGCGCAGATGAATGGGCACGTCCTGCGGCTCAACCTGTGGCGAGATCATGTGGAAGACGTCGAAATGATGGGTGAGTTTGAGGTATTCCTCGTAATCGCGCGCTGATCCGGGGCGGCGGCCGCGTTCCAGATCCGTGGCATTGGGTGCGCCAGCCCCGGCCTGAAAAGCGAGGCTGCCCAGTTCCAGCGTGATGTCGCGCTCCCGCGCGCCCGCCCGACAGTTTATGGACCGGGGCGCGCTGGCCAGAGCCGCCTCGACCATATCGCGTCCGATAAAGACCATGTCCCCCGCAACCCGCGCGCCGCCCTCTGCGTAAAGGCGGCAGGCCTCGGGCAGGAGCACCTTGATGCCTTTTTCCTGCAACAGGCGCAGGGCGGTCTCATGCATGTTGGCGATCTGGTCGTCGGAAAAGACGCCCATCACCGGGAACGGGTTGCGCAACTGGCGGTAATTCACCTCCCGTTTCGGGGTGGTAGCGGATTTGCGGGCGCGACGGGCCAAAGGTGCCTCTCATTTTTTGGTTTCGAACAGGCTGACGCCTGTCCGACCGGTTGGGAGGGGCTTTGCCCCTCCCAAACCCTCCCCAGGATATTTGTGAGCCAAAGAAGGACCGGGGTGGGAGAAGTGGCGGGGGCTGCGCCTAGCCGCGCATGGCGGTGCCTTTCGGGTCATAGGGGGACGGGGCGATGACGCGCGCGGCGCGTTGCTGACCCACCACATGGACCATGAGCTCCGTGCCGATCCCGGACTGGTCGGTGTCGACCATGGCCATGGCCAGCGATTTGCCAATCGTATGACCGTAGCCGCCCGAGGTCACGAAGCCCACGCGCTGCTCCCCCTGCCAGATCGGCTCATAACCGCTGGCATCGGCATCCGTGGCGTCGATCTCAAGCGTGACCAGCTTTTGCGCCGGACCGTTGCCGTCGCGCTCGGTCAGTGCCGCATCGCGGCCGATGAAGTCGCACTTGTCCCAATCGATCCAGCGGTCCATGCCGGTTTGCGCAGCCGTGTAGGCTTGGGTGAATTCCGCCGACCAGATGCCGAAGCTTTTTTCCAGCCGCAGGCTCAGAAGCGCGTTGAAGCCAATTTCTCGCATGCCAAGATCGGCCCCCGCCGCCAGCAGGGTTTCGCGGAGCGTGATATGTTCGGCGGCCGAGCAATGGATCTCGTAGCCCAGTTCACCGGCCACCGACAGGCGGCCCACCTTGCAGCGCAGCATACCCACGTCAAAGCTGCCGCAACCCATGAAGGGCAGATCACTGATGGGACCGTCGGTGAGCTTTTCCATCACCTTGAGTGAGTTGGGCCCGGAGAGGCTGAACCCCACCGTGGCATCCGAGATGTCGCGCACCGTGACGCCTGGGTCCAGATGGTCATGGAACCAGCGCATATGCCATTCGCGGAGATAATAGCTGCCCATGATCCACCATGTGCCGTCGCCCCAGTTGAAGACCGTCAGATCGCCCTTCATCCGCCCGTCGGGCGCGAGCATCGGGGCCAGCCGCGCGCGGCCCGGACCGGGCAGTTTGGACGCCATTACCCGGTTGAGGCAGGCCTCGGCCCCTGCCCCGGTCACCTCGTAGCGGGAGAAGGCGGTGATATCGAGAAGGCCCACCGCCTCGCGCGTGGCCTTGCATTCCTCACCCACGATCTGATGCGCGTTGGTGCGTTTGAGCGTGGGCGTTTCGACGAAATCGGCGCTGGGCGCGAAATAGAGCGGTTGCTCCAGACCGTAAGAGACGCCCCAGCGGCAGCCCGCGGCACTCATCGCGTCATAGGCCGGGGCCTTTTTCAGCGGGCGCCCGGCGGGCAGCTGTTCATTGGGATAGGTCATCACGAAACGGCGGGTGTAGAACTGGCCCGTGGTTTCCTTGATGAAGCGCTTGTTCTGAGCGTAATCGCCATAGCGCGCCACATCCATGCCGAACACATCGGCCTCGGGCTCACCATGGATCATCCATTCGGCCAGGGATTTGCCGACGCCGCCGCCCTGCAGGAACCCCGCCATCACCGCGCAGGCGCACCAATATCCGGGCTTGCCGCGCACCGGACCCACCAGCGGGTTGCCATCGGGCGAGAAGGTGAAAGCGCCGTTGACCCATGTCTTGACGCCCACCTCTTGCAGCGCGGGATAGCGCTCAAAGCCCAGGATCAGTTCCTTTTCGATGCGGTCCGGGTCTTCCTGCTGCAGCTCGAACCCGTATTCCCATGGCGCGCCGTCAACCATCCAGTGCTGGTGATCGACCTCGTAGATGCCCAGAAGAATGCCCTTCTGGTCCTGCCGCATATAGGTGAAGCCTTCGAGATCCACGGTCATCGGGACCTCGAAATCAAGCTGTTCCAGCTCGGGGATGGTGTCAGAGATCAGGTAATGGTGGTTGAGCGGGCTGACGGGCAGTTCGATCCCCGCCATGCGCCCCACCTGTTTGGCCCAGAGACCGGCGGCGTTGACAACATGTTCGGTGTGGATCGTGCCCTTTTCGGTCACCACTTCCCAGCCATCCGCCGTCTGGTTCAGTTCCAGCACGCGGTTATGCTCAATGATCTCCGCGCCGTGTTTCCTGGCCGCGCCCGCATAGGCATGTACGGTGCCGGTCGTGTCGACATAGCCCTCCCGGTCCGCCCACATGCCACCCAAAACGCCATCGGTGGACATGATCGGGCACAGTGCCTTGGCCTCTTCGGGCGTTATCAGGCGGCAATCCTCGATACCGATGGACTGGAACGTGCGGTAAGCGGCCTGAAGCCATTCCCAGCGGTCGGGCGTCCCGGCCAATGTGATGCCGCCGGTCATGTGCAATCCGATGGACTGGCCGCTTTCCTTTTCGATCTCGGACAGAAGGTCGATGGTATAGGCCTGCAGCGCAGCGATATTCGGGTCCGCATTGAGCGCATGAATGCCGCCCGCAGCGTGCCAGCTAGACCCGGCGGTCAGAACCGAGCGTTCGATCAGGCAGACATCTTTCCAGCCGAACTTGGCAAGGTGATAGAGCACCGATGTGCCCACGACGCCACCGCCGATCACCACGGCCCGAAAATGCGATTTCATGGACGACCTCCCGTTTGTCGCGCGCTGCTCCAATGCGCTGGACGATTCGAACCCAGCATTGGACAGCCCTGTCCATTTATCCGACACCAAATGGACAGCCTTGTCCAATACTGTTTTCCGAATGTGGTGACAGGGCGGACCTGTCCCCAATTGAGACCTGTGTCACGGGCCGGAACGTTTCGCCCTTCCTCGGCCCGGACGCCATTGCTAGGCTCGTGTCATGCGTTCATTTATTCTTTGCCTCGCCCTGATCCTGACACCGCTGAGCGCCAGTGCCGAAAAACGGCTGGGGCTGGTCATCGGCAATGACAATTACGCGGATGTCGTGGACCTGCAAAAAGCGCGCGCCGATGCCGAAGCGGTGTCGCAAAGCCTGACAGCGCAGGGATATGCGGTCACCACGGTGCTTGATGCGCATCGGCGCGAGATGAACATGGCCGTTTCCGAGTTCATCGGGCAGCTTGACCCCGGAGATACGGCGCTGATCTTCTATGCAGGCCATGGGGTTGAGATCGATGGCGAGAATTACCTCCTCCCCACGGACATCGTCGCGCCGGATGCCGGCGAGAAATATTTTGTCAAATCGGAGTCCATCGCGCTCTCCGCCTTGTTGGACCGGGTGCGCGCCACGGGCGCGCGCACCACTTTGGCCATCATCGACGCCTGCCGGGACAACCCGTTCAAGGCCTCCAATGGCCGCTCCATCGGGGGATCGCGGGGTCTGGGGCGCATCACGGCCCCCGAAGGCACCTTTGTGATCTTTTCCGCAGGCGCGGGGCAGACGGCGCTGGACAGGCTGTCCGACAATGACCCGGTGGATAACTCTGTCTTTACGCGCATGTTGCTGCCCCGGCTGAACACGCCCGGGGTCGAGCTGCGCGATCTGGTGTCGGAGCTGCGCAGGGATGTGCGGGATCTGGCGCGCAGCGTGGGGCATGAGCAGTTCCCGGCCTATTACGATGAGCTTCTGGGGCAGTTCTACTTCACCCCGGCCCCTGCGGAGGTCGCACAATCAACCCCGGCTCCTGTGCAGAAACCGGGAGGCGCAGACCCGATGCGCGCGGATTTCGAACTGGCCAGATCGCTCAACACGCGCGCGGCCTATGCCACCTTTATCGAACGCTATGCGGCACGACAGGACGAGTTCCCGGTTCAGATGGCGATGAAACTGCGTGACGCCTTGACCGACACAGACGCGCAAGAGCCTGTCCCCCCCACCGAACCCGCCCCGCAGCCCGTGGCAGAACCGCAGGTTGAACCAGCCGATCGCCGTGACATCCTGCGCCAGACGCAGGCGCAGTTGAACGCGCTGGGCTGCAACGCGGGGATCGCGGACGGCATCTCGGGGCCTCGCACGCGGGCCGCGTTTCGCCGCTTTCTCGATGCAACCGGCACGGGGATTGCGGCGGATGAGCTTGGCACGGCCCGGGCGCTGGAGGCGGTCCAGGCGCTGTCTGGCACCGTCTGCAAACAGGCGGCGGCGACCACGCGCTCGGACAGCGCGAATACCGCGACCAGCAGCCGGTCATCTGCATCTGCACCGGCCCCCGCGCCCGCAGCACCGTCCTTTTCACTGACTGGATCGTGGCGCTGGACGGCATCCTGCCCGCTGGGCAAAGCGACCGGGACGACCACATTCCGCTCGGCCGGAGGCAATTCCTATTCCGGAACTGTGAATGGCTCAGCCGGGTCCGGCACGGTGCGCGCGGTTCTGAACGGGCGCAGCTATTCCGCGACCGAGAACTTCGGCTGGGTCACAAATCAGGCCAATGGCTCTTTGTCCTCAGATGGCCGGACGCTGAGCATGCGGGTCTCAAATGGCTGCCGGGTAACGGCACGCAAGGGGTGATGGGTGACAGGGACGTGCCGCTGATCCCGGTCGAAATGAAAAAGGGCGCCCCGACCGGAGCGCCCTTGGAATAACGGCCCAGCCAAATGCCAACCGACAGGGGAGACTGCGCCGTTCTACCTAGTTGAGATCCGCTGGATAGACCTGGCTGGGTTCGATTGCATAGCCCCAAGCCAGCCCGGCGTTTTTCCAACCGTTCACCACACGCTGGCCAGCCATGTCTCCGGCTTTTGCCTTATCGCCTTCGAACCCGTCAACGAGCGAGTAGGCATTGGTATAGCCGAGATCATACAGCAGATTGACAGCTTTGGCGCTGCGTGACCCAGAGCGACACATGACGACAATAGGTGTCTCGTCTTCAATCCCATGCGCCTCGGCATAGTCCAGAAAATCAAATTCGAAGGCCAGATTGGGTTCGAGTTGATATCCTTTTTTGCCGGGATCGTAGCGGACGTTTTTCGGCATGACCATGAGCGGAATATGCACGTCGACCCGAGTCGCGAGACCAACAAATGTCACTTCCGGACGGCTGCGCACATCAAGCAAGATAACGTTGTCATCGCGCAGCAACTCCGCAGCCTCGGACGATGTTACATAGAGGCCCGCCTTTGTCTTTTTCTTGTCCGGCACCGAGGACAGATCGTCGGCAAAGGCAGGTAGAGTGAAGAAACAGAGACACAAATACGCATAAACATTCGATACGAGTTTCATATCGTACACCTCCAACAATAGTTGCTTTAAAAAATAGTAAATACGTTACAAATTACGTGACGTTAACACAGCAGCCACCCCCAGCAAAGATTTTTCCGATGACGGGCCAAGCGTCAAAGCAGCTTCGCATCCGCCCCTCTGCAAAGCGCCGCAGCAAAGCTGACGCGGAAAAAAAGGGGCGCCCCAACCGGAGCGCGCCCTTTCAGATCGGCGGTGTTGCGGTTTACTCGCCCAGGCTCAGCGCCACAAACCGCGGATCACCGGCACGGCGCACCAGGAGCAGGAGCGATTTGCGCCCGGCCTCTTCCGCCGCTGTGATCTGATCCTCCAGATCGGCAATGGTGGTGACCTTTTGCTGGCCCGCTTCGGTGATCACATCGCCTGCGCGCAGGCCCTTTTCATAGGCTTCCGACATCTCGTCCACATCGCTGACCACCAGACCTTCGGCGTTGGAGCCAAGCTCAAGCTGTTCGCGCAGCTCATCGGTCATTTCCGAGATCGACAGGCCAAGGATGTCCTTTTCGGTGGCTTCCGGCTCGTCCATGGGCTGCGACGCCGGGACCGAGGCACTCTCGGCGGTTTCGCGGCGGCCCAGAGTGACCATGATGGTCTGGGTCTTGCCCTCCCGGTTGACCACCACGCGCACGGCCTTGCCAACCTCGGTATTGCCGACCTGACGGACCAGACCACGGGTGTCGATCACATCGCGTCCGTCGAACTTGATGATCACGTCACCGGCTTCCATGCCCGCATCTGCGGCCGGACCCGGCGGCACGTCGGTGACCAGCGCGCCATTGGTGCTTTCCAATCCCATAGCTTCGGCCACATCCTCGGTCACATCCTGAATACGCACACCCAGCCAGCCGCGGCGGGTTTCGCCGAATTCCTTGAGCTGATCGACCACGCGGATCACCACATTGGACGCCATCGAGAAGCCGATGCCGATAGAGCCGCCATTGGGCGACAGGATCGCGGTGTTCACGCCGACAACCTCGCCATCCATGTTGAACAGCGGCCCGCCCGAGTTGCCCCGGTTGATGGCGGCGTCGGTCTGGATGTAGTCGTCATAGCTGCCCGAAAGCGCACGGTTGCGGGCCGACACGATGCCCGCGCTGACAGAGAAGCCCTGCCCCAGCGGGTTGCCCATGGCCATGACCCAGTCACCCACGCGGGCGGTGTCGCTGTCGCCAAAGCTCACAAAAGCCAGCGGCTCTTCGGCCTCGACCTTCAACAGCGCGATATCGGTGTTGGGGTCGGTGCCGATCACCTTGGCGGGCAGTTCGCCCCCCTCGAAAAACTCGATCAGGATTTCGTCGGCACCTTCGATCACGTGGTTGTTTGTAACGACAAAGCCGTCTTCCGAGATCACAAAGCCCGAACCCAGCGCCGAGGATCGGCGCGGTCGGTCACCGCGATTGCCGCGATCCTGAAATTCTCGGAAGAAATCCTCGAAAGGCGAGCCTTCGGGGACGATGCCCTGCGGCCCGGTCCGGCCCGCGACGGTGGTGGAGGTGGTGATATTCACAACTGCCGGGCTGATACGTTCGGCCAGATCGGCGAAGCTTTCCGGTGCGCCGCGGGCGGCGGCGGAAAGCGCCTGTGCCATAAGAAACATCACCGAGATGCCGAGCATCCAGATGACGCGCAAACGGGCCGGGTTGTTCACCGGTTCAGCGTTTGCGACTGCAATCGATTGGGGTTTCACTTGAACGAACTCCTCTCACGTCGTTGGTGCTTTCGCACATGGGGCGAAAATGCCGCCCCGAAATGACCACACCCTTTCGGTGCCTCAGTCCCAATGTAGGTACTCAAATATCACAGGCCAAGAAACTCTCGCGCGATCAAGCGCATGTGACCGGAACGTGAAAACTGTAACACGGGATGCGCGAATGGAAAGGGTCACGCGCACCCGCCGCTGCATGCCCGCATCATGCGCCCAGCGTCTTGGCAATCCAGACAAGCACCACGCCCAGCGCAAGCGCGATCATGCCGATGTAGCGCCGCTGTTCTTCGGGCAATGTGCGAAGCATTTCAAGCAGTTGCTCCACAAGCGAAGGGGCCAGCACATAGGCCAGCCCCTCCACGATCAGCACCAGCCCAAGGGCCAGGAATGCCGTTTCGATCATTCCGCAGCGGCTCCCGCGTCATCCGCGTCCTTGCCGGTGTCGGACTTCAGATAGTTGAAGAAGTCACTATCCGGCGAAAGCACCATGGTCGAGTTATTGGCCTGCAATGCGCGCTGATAAGCCGTCAGCGAGCGGTAGAATTCAAAGAATTCCGGGTCCGCGCCAAAGGCTTGGGCAAAGATACCGTTCCGGCGGGCGTCAGCCTCACCTCGGATAATCTCGGCCTGACGTTGCGCATCCGAGGTCAGTTCGACCACGGTCCGGTCGGCCTGCGCACGCACACGCTGCGCGGCTTCGTTACCGCGGGCGCGTTCGTCGGTGGCTTCCCGTTCACGCTCGGCGCGCATCCGCTCGAATGTCGCATCAAGGTTTTCCGCAGGCAGGTCGGTGCGCTTCAGACGTACGTCGATCAGCTCAAGCCCCAGTTCGGTGGCATCACCCACCGCGCCGTTACGAATACGCTGCATGAGCGCCGCACGATCGGAGGATAGGATGTCATTCGAGGACACCGAACCCAGTATCTCACGCGTTTGCGAACGCAGGATCGAATCCAGCCTGCGGCCCGCCACGTCGATCGCCTGATCCCCGCCGGCACCTGTGGCCTCGCGGAAGCGGTTCACATCCGAAATCCGGTAGCGCGCGAAGGCGTCAACGACCAGACGACGGTCATCGAGCGGCGTGACCTCAAGCGGGTCCACATCGCGGCTCAGGATACGGTCATCATATTTGACCACGTCCTGAATGAGCGGGATCTTGAAGCTCAGCCCCGGCTCATCCTTGACCGAGACAACCCGGCCGAATTGCAGCACAAGCGCCTTTTCACGTTCGTCCACGATAAAGATCGAAGACAGCACACCCGCCACGGCAATCACCAGGATGGGCAGTAGGAAAGTGGTTTTCCGCATCAGTTCGACCCTCCGCTGGTGGTGTTTCGGCGCAGCTCGTTAAGCGGCAGATAGGGCACGACACCCTGCCCCCCTGCGCCAGAGGTGGATTCATCAAGGATGATCTTGTCCACCCGGCCCAGCACCTGCTCCATGGTTTCAAGGTAGAGACGCTTGCGGGTCACTTCCGGGGCTTTGAGGTATTCTTCAAGCACCGCAGAAAAACGGCTGGCTTCACCCTCGGCCTCGTTCACGACTTGGGCGCGATAGCCTTCGGCTTCTTCAAGTAGCTGTGCCGCTTCACCGCGTGCCTCGGCGAGGACCCGGTTGGCATAGGCATCCGCTTCGTTCTGGAAACGGTCCCGTTCCTGTTCGGCGGCCTGCACGTCGCGGAAGGCCGCGATTACCGACGCGGGCGGATCCGCTTTGTCAAAGTTCACACGTACGATGTTCACGCCAGAATCGTAGCTGTCCAGTGTCGACTGGATCAGATCCTGAAGCCGCGAGGCGATGATGCCCCGATCACGGTTGAGGATCGGTGCCAGCTCCGATTGCGCGATGATCTCACGCATGGCCGATTCCGACACCGCGCGGATGGTCGGGCGCGGTTCACGCAGGTTGAACAGGAACATGGCCGGATCCGAGATGTTCCACACCACCTGAAAGTCGATATCGACGATGTTTTCGTCCCCGGTCAGCATCAGACCCGCATCCGAGCCACGACCGCCCACACCGATATCTTCGGTCTGTTCGCGGGTGACCGGGATGACCTCGGCTGTAACAACGGGCCATGGCGCAAAGTTCAGACCGGGCTGGCCGGTGCTGGAATAGCTGCCCAGGAACAGTTCAACCGACTGCTCTTCGGGCTTGACGGTGTAAAAGCTCGCCATGCCCCAAAGCACCAGCGCACCCACGATGCCAAGACCCACGGTGCCACGCGTCAGCTTGGGGCCACCGCCCCCGCCGCCCGCGCCGCCCGAACGTCCGCCGCCATCACCGCCGCGCCCGCCCATGAGCACGCGCAACTGCTCCTGGCCTTTCTTCATCAGCTCGTCGATCTCGGGGATCTGTGGGTTGTCATTGCCAGATCCACGCCCGCCGCCATTCGGCCCGCGCGATCCGCGATCATCTCCATTGTTTCCGCCAGAGCCGCCGCCCCCCCAGGGGCCGCCAGAATTCCCTGCCATTCGCTCTTTTCCTCTCAGATCAAATCACTTCGTTTGCCTGCCCCTTAACCTGTGGGGCAAACGCGTTTTTTCAAGCGCTCCGTACAGGAGAACGCATCGTCACAAGTTCTTCGGACATGGTGGGATGCACCGCCACCGTCCGGTCGAAGTCTTCCTTGGTTGCGCCCATCTTGACCGCAATGCCCGCCAATTGGATCATTTCGCCCGCCTGCGGTGCCACGATATGACAGCCCAAGACCTTGCGGCTTTCCTTGGACACCACCAGTTTCATCAGCACCCGGTCGGTCCGCCCCGCAAAGCTTTGCTGCATCGGTTTGAACGAGGTGCAGTAAACCTCGATCTCTTCGCGCTCCCGCGCGGCCTCTTCGCTCAGCCCGATAGTGCCCATCTCGGGTTGGGTAAAGATCGCCGACGGGATCAGGTCATGATCCACCGGCGTCGGGTTGCCCTTGAACACGGTCTCGACAAAGGCCATGCCCTCGCGGATTGCCACCGGCGTCAGGTTCACACGGTTGGTCACATCCCCGATGGCATAGATCGAGGGCACCGCGGTCTGGGAATACTCGTCGACCTCGACCGCGCCGCCACGGCCCAGCTTTACGCCAACCTCTTCCAGACCCATATCGGACGTATTGGGCGCGCGACCGGTGGCGAACATCACCTGATCGAACACATGCTCCGTGCCATTGGTCGCCTTGACCCAGATGCCGTCATCGACCTTTTTCATCTCAAGCACATTGGTGCCCAGATGCAGGTCGATCCCATTCTGGATCATCTCTTCGCTGACCAGCCCGCGCGCCTCGTCGTCGAAGCCGCGCAGGATTTGCGCACCGCGATAGAACTGCGTCGTCTCAACGCCCAGCCCATTGAGGATACAGGCGAATTCACAGGCGATATAGCCGCCGCCGACAATCAGAATCCGTTTCGGCAGCTCTTCGAGATGAAAAATTTCATTCGATGTGATGGCAAGTTCAGCCCCCGGGAAATCGGGCCGAACAGGCCAGCCGCCCATCGCCAGAAGGATGTGTTTGGCGGTCTTGCGTTCGCCGGTGCTCAGCTCAACCGTATGCGCATCAACCACCCGCGCGCGGGCGTCAAACGTCTCGACCCCGTTGTTTTTCAGGATGTTGCGATAGACCCCTTCCAGACGGTCCAGCTCGGCCTCCAGCTTGCCACGGAACGCGGGCCAGTCGAACCCGCCCGCCATCATGGTCCAGCCATAGGCCTGCGCATCCCTGGCCATCTCGCTGTAGCCCGACGCAAACACCATCAGCTTTTTCGGCACGCAGCCGCGCTGCACGCAGGTGCCGCCGTAACGATCCTCTTCGGCCAGCGCCACCTTGGCCCCCGCCTCGCCCGCGGCCACCCGCGCCGCGCGGACGCCACCGGAGCCGCCCCCGATGACAAACAGATCGTAGTCAAATGCCATGAATGGCCCCCTCAGTCGTTTTTCCAGTCCCCGATATCGGCAAACAGGTTGTCCGTTTCCACGAAATCTAGCTTTTCTGTTTCCACCGCGCCGGTGTTGATGTCACGCAATTCGATCCGGCCGTCCCCAAAGCCCATGATCACCGTGTCGCAGATATCCACGAACAATCCGTTTTCAACGACCCCCGGCACCTGGTTGAGCACCATGGCCAGTTGCCTTGCGTCGCCAATCCGTTCCAGATGCAAGTCGATGATGTGGTTACCTTCATCCGTGATATAGGGCGCCGCGCCGGACATGCGCAGCGTCGAGCGCCGCCCCATGACATCCACCGAGACCAGCAATTCCTCGACCAGCGCCTGCGTGGTCTGCCATCCAAACGGGATCACCTCGATGGGCAGCGGGAAGGCCCCCAGATGTTCCACCCGCTTGGACGCGTCCGAGATCACGATCATCTGATCGCTGGCGGTGGCGACGATCTTTTCCTGCAACAGCGCCCCGCCGCCGCCCTTGATCAGGTTGAATTCCGCGTCGAACTCATCCGCCCCGTCGATGGTGATATCCAGCCAGCGCGCCTCATCAAGGCTGACCACGTTGATCCCCACCTCGCGGGCCAGCTCGGCGGTGCGGGTCGAGGTTGGCACGCCCTTGAAGCGCAGCCCCTCTTCGCGCACCCGCTCGCCCAGACAGCGCACGAGCCAGGCCGCTGTAGACCCGGTGCCAAGCCCCACGCGCATGCCGTCCTCGACGTAATCCGCCGCACGCTTGGAAGCGACGAATTTTGCCTTGTCGATGGGCGACAATTCTCCGGACATGGGGGTGACTCCTTTACACTTCGCAAAGTTATAGGAAATCGCCGCCCGGGTTGCGAGGGCGTTTTGCGGGTGAAGTTGGGGCGTATTTACCTCTAAAACACACAAGTTTCGGTAATCTCACATCGGCTCTCGATTTCATCGAAACAAATCGGACCGAAATCATTTGAAGAATTCGGTGTCCAAACCGTTGGACGTCCGGGACATCGAAAAACCTTCAGACCATGTTTTGTGCTATGATGCCCACTGTGGAACCAGACAAGGGGGATGATCATGTCAGACACACATAAAGGTCAGTGCTTTTGCGGCGCCGTTGAAATCGAGGTCACGGGGGAACCCGCGGGCATGGGATACTGCCATTGCGAGAGCTGCCGCGCCTGGTCCGCCGGGCCGGTCAACGCCTTTACCCTTTGGGACCCGGAAAAGGTCCGGATCGTGAAGGGCGAAGAGCACGTCCTGCAATACAACAAGACCGAAAACAGCGACCGTAAATGGTGCGCCAAATGCGGTGGCCATCTGATGGCGGGACATCCCGGTCTTGGCCTGACGGATGTCTATGCGGCGGTCATTCCCAGCGTCGAGTTCAAACCGGGGCTGCACGTCAACTATGCCGAAACCGTGTTGCGGATGCCCGATGGCCTGCCCAAGATGAAGGACTTCCCCTCCGAATTCGGCGGGTCCGGAGAAACTGTTCCGGAATAGGCTGTTAGCCCCCGCAATACTACAATAGGTGGCGTGTGAAACGCGGCAGACAGGACTTGTGCGCCAAGTGACAGGTTCCTGTTGTATCTGGTCGTTTTTCTGCCATCGCCCGGATCAATGCCGGGTTACGTGTCGGCCATGAGTTTTCGTCTGCATTACGCACCTGACAACGCCTCGCTGATCATCCGGCTCGCGCTGGAGACCGGCGGGATGGCCTATGAGACCGTGCTGGTCGACCGCGCGGCGCGGGGGCAGCAGTCACCCGCATATCTGCGGCTGAACCCCAACGGGCTGATCCCGGTGCTGGAAACACCCGAAGGCGCGATATTCGAGACCGGGGCAATTCTGCTCTGGCTGGCGGACCGGCACCCGGGACTGGCCCCGGGACCGGCGGACCCGGCCCGCGGCGACATGCTCAAGTGGTTGTTTTACCTCTCCAATACGCTGCATCCGGCGCTGCGTATGCTGTTTTACCCCGAGAAGTATATTGACGGGGACATCGCCGCCCTGCGCACCCGGACCAAGAGCAATCTTGCCGATATGCTCGACAAGCTCGACGCGCTGCTGGCTGGCAAACCGGACTGGATCGGAGCGACCACCCCGACCATTCTTGACCCCTACCTCGCTTGTTGCCTGCGTTGGATGGCGCTCTATCCGCCAGGGGAAACCGGCTGGTTCGAGCTGTCGCGCTGGCCCGCGCTTGAACGATTTGCCCGGCTGCGCGACGATGACCCCGCCACACTCCGCGCCGCACAGGCCGAGGGGCTTGGCCCCACGCCGTTCAGCACACCGCACCACGCCAACCCACCCGAAGGGAGTGCAACCTGATGTTCCTGTCCGTTTTCGAGATGTTCAAGGTGGGCATCGGCCCGTCCTCGTCCCACACGATGGGGCCGATGGTGGCTGCCGCGCGGTTTCTTGACCTGATGCGCGCCTCGCCTTTTGAATTCGCGGGGCTGCGCGCCTCGCTGCACGGCTCGCTGGCCTTTACCGGGGTGGGTCACGCAACGGACCGGGCTACCATTCTGGGTCTCGCAGGTTTCCTGCCCGACACCTACGACGCCGAACGCGCCGAGGCGGCACTTGCGTCCATCAACGCCGCGAAACAGGTTCAACCCGAAGGGCTGCCGCCGCTGAATTTCGACCCGAAACAGGATCTGAAGTTTGATTTCGGCCCCAACCTGCCCGGCCATGCCAATGGCATGATCCTGATGGCCACGGATGCGCAAGGCGACGTGATCCTGCAGGAGACCTATTACTCAATCGGCGGCGGCTTCGTCATGACCGAGGGCGAACTGGCCGCGGGCAAGGACACGGACGAGGGCGAACCTGTCCCCTACCCGTTCAAATCCGCTGCCGAGATGCTGGAGATGGCCTCGATCTCGGGCAAGAGCATCGCCCAGATGAAACGCGCCAACGAGGTGTCGCGCGGCTGCAACCGCTCGCTCAACGACGGCGTGGCGCGGATCTGGCAGGTAATGAACGATTGCATCAATCGCGGGCTGGAAAATGACGGTATCCTGCCCGGCGGGCTGCACGTGCGCCGCCGCGCCAAGGCGATCCATGATCAGCTCATGGCCGAGCGCGGCATGAACCTCTCGGCCCCGCATACGATCAATGACTGGATGAGCTGTTATGCCATGGCGGTAAACGAGGAAAACGCCGCTGGCGGTCAGGTTGTCACCGCCCCCACCAATGGCGCGGCGGGGGTGATGCCCGCGGTGATCCGCTACTGGCTGGATCATGTGCCTGGGGCCACGGCCAGCCGCGTCGAGGAGTTCCTGCTCACCGCTGCCGCGATTGGCGGGCTGGTGAAGTACAACGCCTCGATTTCTGGCGCCGAGGCCGGGTGTCAGGCCGAGGTGGGCAGCGCCTCGGCCATGGCCGCTGCAGGGCTTTGTGCCGTCATGGGCGGCACGCCGGAACAGATTGAAAACGCAGCGGAGATTGCGCTTGAGCATCATCTCGGCATGACCTGCGACCCGGTCAAGGGGCTGGTGCAGGTACCCTGCATCGAGCGTAACGGGCTGGGCGCGATCAAGGCGGTCTCTGCGGCCTCTCTGGCGCTGCGCGGCGACGGGCAACATTTCGTGCCGCTCGACGCGGTGATCGAAACCATGCGCCAGACCGGGGCCGATATGCACGAGAAATACAAGGAAACGTCGCTGGGTGGATTGGCGGTCAACGTGCCCAACTGCTGACGCCGGACAAGAAAAAGGCAGGGCCGCAACCCTGCCTTTCAATATCATGTCGCGTAAATCTCAGCCCGCGGCGCGCGCGTCCGGACGAAACCCGATGCTCTCGGACGCGGTGAAGCGACCGCCCTCGACCTTTTCGATCTTACCTTCGCGCAGAAGCTGACCGAAGCTGCGCAGGCGATCTTCGCGGGACGAATCCAGCTCTTCGATCTGGCGCACCTTGTTCATCAGCTGCGGGCGCGAGAACTTTTCGCGGCCTTCGACAAAGGACATATAGGCGGCCGCGGCCTCAAGAAGGTCGGGCAGACGCGAGGCGCCGCGCTCTTCGGCGAAGGCCGCAAAACCGCCTGCGTCACCCTCGACACCGTCATCCGCATCCTGAAGTGACACGCGGCGCGGGCGCACGGCCTGGGCTGCCGCGCGTTGTGCGGCGGCCTGATCTTCGGCCGTGTCGACATCCACGCGCTGTTCCGCCACCAGCTTGAGCGGGGCCACGCGCGGGGTCTCGACCTCGTCCTGCGCACTTACAGTCCGGCGGGGGCGCACGGCCTCGGCCAGATCAGCGCGATAGGCATTCAGCGGATCGGCGGGATCGCTGGCAGGTTTTTCACCGCTGCGGTCCGCGCGGGTGGCGGCAACGGCAGCGCGCAGATGGGCGATCGCGTTGCGCCGGTTGCGCCCCTCGGGTTCCTGCATCTCTTCATTCGTCTGCGCCATGAGCCGGGACATGTCGCTATCATCCTCGGCCAGCGATTCAAGCTGGTCGCGGTTGGCAAGCGCGCGCACGGCCCGCAACGACCCTTCGGGGGCCGTCAGTTCCTCTTCTGCGGTCTCGACATCATCCTGTGCGTCCGCCGCCATGGGTTGCGTGTCGCCCTCCAACTCCGCTTCCAATTCCTGCAACTCGCGCTGCAGATCGGCTTCGTCCTCGGCAGACAGGCTGCTGTCACCCGACTCGGCGGCTTGCGGCTGGACCGGGTCGGCTTGGGGCGCGTCTTCGGCTTGATGCAGCGAGCGGCGCTTGACCTTGACCACGCGCACGGGGCGGCGCGGTGCAATACGCGGCTGGGCGCTTTCGGGGATCGGGGAAGCGGTCGTTTCCTCGGCCACGACCTGTTCTGCTTCGGACTGCTCCTCACGCTCCGGTTCGGGCGCGGTTTCCGCTGCCTCGGCCTCAGACGTGTCGGACTGAGCCTCCGCCGCCTCGGACAGATCCTCATCAAACTCCGCGACATCAGCCATCTCCATGGCAGACGGCGCAGCAGGCGTGTCTTCGACCACGTCCTCGGCATCCCCGGACCCCAGGGTTGCCATGACGTTGTCCATCACATCGCCGCCGTCGCTTTCGGCATGTTCGTCCTCAGAGAATTCACTGTCCTCGAAGGCGGCCGTCTCGGCGATACCTTGCGCAGCCGGGTTGGACACCACGTTGCGGATGCGGCGCAGCTTGGCCGCGATGGAGGTTTCGTCTTCGTCCTCAGAGGCCTCAGCGCGTTCTTGCTCCGCGCCGGCCTCAACCCCGGGCTCAGCGGCATCGCTGGAAAGCGCCTCTTCAGTCAGGAAAGCGGCCGCATCATCCAGCGCATCGGCCTCGGACGACACCGCCGCGTCGGGTTCTTCAATCACCTCTTCATTGTGCGACATGTCAGAGGAGGCCGCCTCGGGCGCACCGTCGTCCTGCGCTATGGCACTCAGGGCGGCAACACGGTCTGCAATGCTGTCGGTCGCTTCGACCTCTTCCGCTGTGGTTGTTTCCGGCATGTCCGGCTCAGGCTCTGCAACCGGCTCTTCAACGGGTGGCGTCTCCTGCGCGGCTGCGGTGCTGACCGCGCTTGCATCAGCCAGCGAAGGACGCAGCACGATACCGTCATCGCCTGTATGCGCTTCGACCCGGCGGGCAATCTCGCGCTCGGCGATCCGTGCCAGCATTTCTGCGTCTGGTGTCGGCGGTTCGGCCCCGAAATACCGGTCATCTGCCGCGAGATCGCGGAAATACTCGGCAATTGCTTTCATTGTCTCGAATGACTCGTCAAACCCTTCAAGGGTGCACGAGAACGTGCCATACGAGACCGTGAGTATCTTGTTTGTCTGTACCATTCGGTTGCTCGCCTTCCAAATACCTGCGAACACGTGTTTAACATGGCTGACCCGGCCAAAGCGGTCCGAATCTGTGCCTCAGAGCGTATCATTTCGTGACTTGATTGTGACACCTTTAACGAAATACGGCGAATTGGCCCCATTCCAACCCATTGTTTCCAGCCCCGATCCAATCGTTCTTGTCGGCGGTGGCGAGGTCCTGTCGCAGGATTTTGAGGCCGTGCGCCCGCATGCAAACCGCTTTGTCGCGGCCGATAGCGGCGCGGCGGCGGTGCTGGCTTATGGTCACAGCCCCGAGGCCGTGATCGGCGATTTCGACTCTCTGAATGTAGCAACCCGCGCAGCGCTGCCCGCGGAAACGCTACATCACATCGCCGAACAGGACAGCACGGATTTCGACAAATGCCTGCGCAATGTCGCGGCCCCCCTGATCCTCGGGCTGGGGTTCCTGGGGGCCCGTGTCGATCACCAGCTTTCGGTCTTCAATCGCCTTGCTGCCCGTCCCGACAAGCGCTGTGTGCTGCTGGGGCGGGATGATGTGGTGTGCCTTGCTCCGCCGAACCTCACCCTTGATCTGGCGGCCGGCACGCGCGTGTCGCTCTTTCCGATGGCCCCGGTCGCCGGGCGGTCCACCGGGCTGAGATGGCCCATTGACGGGCTGGAATTTACCCCGGACGGGCGCGTGGGCACCTCGAATGAGGCCACGGGGCCGGTCCATCTTGAAACCGATACACCGGGGCTTTTGCTGATCCTGCCGCGCGACGCGCTGATCCCGCTGCTCAGGGCTGTTCAATCGGCGGGATGCGGGACATGGAGCGCTCGCGCATGACGATATAAAGCCCCGCGCCCATCGTCACGCAGATCCCCGCCGCCGCCAGCCCGTTGGGCAGATCGGCAAAGATCATCCAGCCGTAAAGCGTTGCAACCGAAATTTCGAGATATTGCATCGGGGCCAAAGTGGCCGAGGGTGCGTATCTCAGGCTCCAGCTCATCAGAAGATGTGCCACCGTTCCAGTCAGGCCCATGGCAATCAACAAGCTCCAGTCCCCCGGCGCGATGGCAGCCATTTGCAGCGCGCGGATTTCACCGGCTCCGAAAATCAGGGCGACAGGGAGCAAAAGGCACAGCGCCTGCACGCCATTCACCGCCTGCAGGGCGATGGGGTCGACCTCGCGCGCGATCTGGCGGGTGACCAACATGAACAGCGCAAAGACCACCGCCACCAGAAGGGGCAGAAGCGCGGGCCATCCGACCTCGGCAAAGGTGGGCTGCACCACCATGAGCGTGCCTGTGAAACCGACGAAACAGGCCCACATGCGGCGCGCGCCGATTTCCTCGTCCAGAACGTATTTGCCCAGGAGCAGCATGAGAAAGGGCATGACAAAGGCAATCGCGATGGCCTCGGCGATGGGCAGGTAACGCAATGCTATGAAAATGGCGGCGATCCCTGCGATATGCAGCCCGGCGCGCAGCCAGGACAGGCGCAAGACCCGCCCGCCCATCCGCCAGTTTCGCCCGGTCAGACCGACGACCATGGCCAGTATCCCCGCCTGCATCGCAAAGCGCAGGATGAGCAGTTGCAGTAAAGGCACCCGGTCCCCCACCAGTTTGACAAGGGCATCCCCCAACGGGGCCAGCACGCAAAATCCCAGCATCAGCAGGATGCCGAGAAACGGTTGATCAGCGGATGGCGTGGCTTGCTTTTGTCCCATCGCCGGACGCTAGACCGGACGACCGCAAAGAACAACGGACGACCGCGCGGGTCATTCCTTGGGCATCTGCGTTTCAGCCATATCCCTGAGAATCTCCATCGCCCAATCCGGCAGTTTCGTGGGCAGGCTGAGCTTTTGCATATCGGTATGCGAGACCAGCGCGCGCAGGTCGTGCTCGGTCATCTCGCGGTAGCGCTTTTTCCAATGCCGCAGGTAGAGCACGTCATAAGACGTGCGCTTGGGCATCTTTCCCCAGTCCGCGCGCAGTTCGGGCTGTTCTTCCAGCAGTAGGTCAAACAGCATGGCACATGTAAAATACGGGGTGACAATCCCCGCCCCGCCGCGTTTCACATCCACCGCCCAGTTCGGGTCCTTGGGCTGATAGATGCGTTTTGGACCACGGATCGAAAGCGGGCCCTGAATACGGTCCTGGACCCTCCCGATTAACCGTAGGATCTCGCCCTTGGTGCCGCGGTCCAGTTCGCGTTTGAAACGCATGGGACGGCGCGGGATGCGCCAGTATTCCAGCATCTTGTCGCGCCAGCCCTTGACCAGCGGGTTGCCTGCAACAGCCCCCAGAAACCACGTCTCGGCCATGCGCTTGCGATAGGGATCGTGATAGGCAAAGAACCCGGTTTCCATCAGTGGCGGCAGGTACGCTTCCAACGGGCGCAATGGAACCGTGTAGGCATCGACCCAGATGCCGCCATGCTCGGTCAATCCGGCAAGTCGGACAATATTGGAAATCCCGGTATAGGACATGAGGGTGCCGTCCACGCCGTGCTCTTCCAGCAGCGGGCGGATATCCTCCCATTCCAGAATGCGCAGATCCCAGTCCGGGTTCATCCGCGCCCAGAGGTCCCAGCACATCTTGATGTCATCCGGCGCGTGATCCCGCCCCTGATGCCAGTAGCCAAAGATGTTCTTGTTCATCGCGTCATACATGGGAGCGCCTTATCGCAGAAACAGACCGGTGCCAAAGAAAAACCCCCGCGCGATCGCTCGCACGGGGGGCATTCGGATCAAAGCCGGATCAGAGCTTGAGGTTCGGAATGATCTGCTTTTTGCGGCTGACCACGCCGGGCAGCACAACGGTGTCGCCCTCTGCATTGGCATCAAAGCTCTTGGCCGCGACGGTTTTCACCAGATCGTTGGGCACCAGCAGGGTGGCTTCTTCGTTCAGGATGTCCACGACAAAGAGCAGCACCTGATCCACGCCGTCTTCTTTGGCCACATCGGTCATCGAGCTCATCAGGCTGTCCTTGCGGTCTAGCACGATTTTCGGCGCGGTGGTTTCCAGCACGGAGACGCGGAACTTGGTACCCTCGACTTCGTATTCCTTGGAGTCCATGCGCAGAAGCTCGGCATCGGAGAAGGCCGAGACGTCGGATTTCGCAGCAAACATCTGCTCGGCCAGTTCGGCGATATCCACGCCCAGATCATCGGCCAGCGCGTGGGCAATCGCCTTGTCTTCCTGCGTGGTGGTGGGCGAGCGGAATTCCAGCGTGTCGGAGATGATGCAGGACAGCATCGCGCCTTTCACACCCTTGGGTGCCTGGGCGATATCCTTGCCCATCATCTTGTACATGATGGTCGCGGTGCAGGCGAGCGGCTCGATACGGATGTCGATCGGGCCTTTGGTTTCCAGACCGCCGACCAGCTTGTGATGGTCGATGATGCCCTGAATATCGGCATCGTTGATCGCGGCGGGCAGTTCGGCGGGGTTGTTGGTATCGACGATGACAACCGGTGCATCGGCGTCCACGCCCGAAATGATCTCGGGCTTGTCGAGACCCCAGTGGGACAGCACAAACGCCGCTTCGGTATTGGGTTCACCCAGCAGCTTGGGCGCGGCAGGCGTGCCTTTGATCTCGGAAAGATACCAAGCCCATGCGATGGGGGAGCCGGTGCTGTCTGTATCGGGGGATTTGTGGCCGAAAACCTGAATGGTCATGTCGCTCGTCCTTGGGGTCATTTGGGTTATGAATTTTCCCGCGCCTTATAAGAGCGGTCCCCGGCATTGTCACGGGGGCGCAGCAGGGTGCGACGATGCGGCAACGAAGGTTTGCAGCACCGCAGCTTGGAGGTGGCTGGAGAGGTCCGGGACGCCCGGTTGAAGATCGTGATCTGCGTTGCCGAATGTGTCGGCTCTGAGCCTGGTGCGGACATACGAACAGGATGCCCTCGCGCGGAATCAAGTACCCGTCCCGGTCAAGCCGGTTTTGGCTGCCAGAGTCTGTTCTGCTTCAGAAGCGTGGTTGCCAGGATGAGCAGTTTTCGCATGAGCACTGTGACGGCCACCTTGTGAGGTTTCCCGGCGGCACGGAGGGCATCGTATTTGGCGCACAGGTCAGGATTGCGTTTCATGGCGACGAGGGCCGGCATGAACAGAGCGTGTCGCAGGTGTCGCCGACCTCTCTGGATGCGGGCCTTGCCGTGCCACTGGCCGGATTCCCATGTCATCTTTGCCAGGCCTGCGAGCGCGGCGGTCTGGCAATCGGCGCGGTAGCAGATCAGATGCAGCCCGGATTTGGGGGTGTCGATCTGCCATTCGGTGGTGCCACAGGGGCAAGCGAAGGGGGTCTGGGTCATGGGGAGACGTTAGGGGGAAGTTTGAGTTGCTTCAACACGCTTGAGTGAAGCCCCCGCGCGGAATAAAGGGCGCATGCCCGCCGCGCATCGCCGGGCCGCCCCCACGGCACGGCGATTTTGTTGACGTTGGCGCATCGCTGAGATTGTTTGCGGACATGTCAGGCATAAAGTGCCTATTTCAGCGGTCAGATCGCCGCGCCGCGGCCCGTCGATGCGCGGCTTTGACGACACATGTCAGCGAAAGCCACCGAACTTGATGTGACTTGCATTTGCCTGGTCGAACCGTGTGCATTGGATGGGATACGCGGGTGTCGCAGAATTCGTTCACTCACTATGGAGGTTAGAATGCCCGACTATTCAATATGCCATCTCTGCGACAACTGTATCGTGTCTGAATCACCTTGGGGTGGTCGCAATGAGATTGGACTAGCTATCTGCCATCGATGCATGAACAGCGGTACCACAGAAGGGTTGGCCCAAGACCAAGAACAGAGGTATTTGCAATTTCATAAAGAGAGGGGTTTGCGCTGCGATTTGGTCAGAAATGATCGAGGCTTTGCGATGCTACCCGTTAGGATAGTGGAAATCGTGGATTCAGACTGACTGCAAAACTTAGAGAATGTGCGAGCGGCTCAAACCAACCTACTGACGTCCTTCGCCGCCCTTACAAAATCCCGGAACAACGGATGCGGATCAAAGGGTTTCGACTTCAACTCCGGGTGGAACTGAACGCCGATGAACCACGGGTGATCGGCCCATTCCACGATCTCGGGCAGACGCCCGTCCGGCGACATCCCCGAAAACACCAGCCCGTGTTCCTCGAGCTTTTCGCGATAGGCAATGTCCACCTCGTAGCGGTGGCGGTGGCGTTCGTCGATGGCGGTGGAGCCATAGACCTGCGCCACGCGGGAGCCCTCTTTCAGCGTCGCGTCATAGGCGCCCAGACGCATGGTGCCGCCCTTGTCGTCATCGGCCTTGCGCGACACTTTCTCGTTGCCCTGCACCCATTCCTTGAGGTGATAGACCACCGGCTCAAAGCGTTTCTTGCCCGCCTCGTGGTCGAACTCTTCCGAGCCCGCGCCCGAGACACCGGCCACGTTGCGCGCTGCTTCGATCACCGCCATCTGCATGCCCAGACAGATGCCCAGATAGGGCACCTTGTGTTCACGCGCGAATTGCGCGGCCTTGATCTTGCCCTCGGTGCCACGCTCGCCAAAGCCGCCGGGGACAAGGATCGCGTGGAAACCCTGCAGATGCGGGGCGGGGTCTTCGCTGTCGAAAATCTCGGCATCGACCCACTCCACCTTGACCCGCACGCGGTTGGCCATGCCGCCATGGGTCAGCGCCTCGGCAATGGATTTATAGGCATCCTCAAGCTGGGTGTATTTGCCCACGATGGCGACCCGCACCTCGCCCTCGGCATTGTGGATGCGGTCGCTCACGTCTTCCCATTTGGTCAGGTCGGGCTTGGGCGCGGGGCTGATCTGGAAGGCGTCCAGAACCGCCTGATCCAGACCCTCGCGGTGATAGGCCAGCGGCGCGTCATAGATGGTCGACAGGTCCTGCGCGGCGATCACGCTGTCAGGGCGCACGTTACAGAACAGCGCCAGTTTCTCGCGCTCCTTGGCCGGGATCGGCCCCTCGGAGCGGCAGACGAGGATATCGGGCGCGATACCGATCGAGCGCAGTTCTTTCACGCTGTGCTGGGTCGGTTTGGTTTTCAGCTCGCCCGAGGCCTTGATCCAGGGCAGCAGCGTGAGATGCATGAAGATGCATTGCCCGCGCGGCTTGTCCTGAGAGAATTGGCGGATCGCCTCGAAAAAGGGCAGGCCCTCGATATCGCCAACCGTGCCGCCGATTTCGCAGAGCATGAAATCCACCTCATCCTCGCCGATCGAGATGAAATCCTTGATCTCGTTGGTCACATGCGGGATCACCTGGATCGTTTTGCCAAGGTAATCGCCACGACGTTCCTTTTCGAGCACGGTGGAATAGATCCGGCCCGACGAGACCGAATCCGTCTTGCGGGCCGCCACGCCGGTGAAGCGTTCGTAATGGCCCAGATCAAGGTCGGTCTCGGCCCCGTCATCGGTCACAAAGACCTCGCCATGTTCAAAGGGCGACATGGTGCCGGGATCGACGTTGAGATAGGGATCAAGTTTGCGCAGGCGGACCGAAAAGCCCCGCGCCTGCAACAGCGCGCCAAGCGCGGCAGATGCCAGCCCTTTGCCAAGGCTCGAAACAACACCGCCGGTGATAAAGATAAAGCGCGCCATATTCGAAGCGTCCCCCGTGAATTTCAGTGGTCTGAAATGCCCGACAGTTCGTGAGAAAAAACTGCTGCATCACGGGATTTCACAAATAGAGGATTCGCAATGATTTGTCCAGCGAACCGCAAGATGCTGTTGCGGTCGCTTATGCTGCCTCAATGGATGGTGGATAACCTGCGCGGGATACGCGCAGGGCGTGTTCAGGATATTGCCGGATTAATCCGCGCGCGGGACCAGCGGACCATCGTCACCCTCGCCCGGCGGCAAGAGGTCGTCACCTGCAGGCAGGGACGGGGTCGAGGGGCTTTCGCTATCCTCGGAGACCGGCCCGAGCCGGTCGATGACCGACGATCCGGCCGCGTTTTGTGCCGCGATGATCGTGAGAGTGATCGAGGTGATGATAAAGGCAATCGCCAGAATCCACGTCACCTTGCCCAGCGCGGTTGCCGCCGAACGGCCCGAGATGGCGCCGCCGCCACCGCCGCTTCCCATGCCAAGGCCACCGCCTTCCGAGCGTTGCATGAGCACGACGCCGATCAGGGACAGCGCCAGAAGCAGGTGGATGATGAGGACGACGTTTTCCATAAAGCCTCGCACGGGTCTGGTGTTGCCGGGCTATGTAGGCGGAAAGGACGGGGGGCGCAACCCGCTACCGGCGTTACAGCCGCAACCGTCGTGCACCGTAGATCAAAAGCCCTGCTGCTATGACAAACGCGACGGCAAAGGGCACCCTGAGCGCGAGATCCCGCCCAAGGGACGGCTCTGCCAAGGACACGAGAATTCCGGCCAGCAAAGCTCCGATGGACAGGCTGCCCCACCCAAAGAAACGGTAGAGCGCATTGACCCGGCCCAGAAGCGCATCGGGGATGTGGCGCTGGCGGTAAGAGACGGTGACGATGTTCCACAGCATGCCGCTAAAAACGATCGAGAATTCCGCCAGCCCGGCCAGCACCGGATGTGCAGTCAGGGTATAGATCGCGTAGCCCAGGGGCATAACGGCAAGCGGGATCATGACGCTGGCCTGCCGTCCGATGCGGGCCACGATGGCCGGGCCGATCACGCCGCCCATAACTCCGCCCGCGGCCCCGGCGCTGAGCAACAGGCCATAGCCCACCGGTCCCAGCCCGAGGATTTCCTGTGAATAGAGCACCAGCATCGACATCACCAGCATGCCCGCCCCGTTCATCAGGCCCAGCATCAAGGCGAGCCGAAAGATCACTGCATGTTCGCGCATCCATGCCCAGCCTTCGGCCAGTTCCACGCGCAGGGGGTGGCGGGCCGGAGGAGCGCGTTTGGGAATCCCCATGGTCCAGACCAGCGCGGCCGCGATGGCAAAACTTGCCGCATCCAGAAGGAAAGGCGCGGGCACGGACAGCGCAATCAGCACGCCCGCCAGCGGCGGGCCGACAAAGCTGCCCATGATCTTTTCAACGCTCCAGATCCGGCCATTGGCGGTTTCCAGATCCGGTTCCGCCACCACCGAGGGCAGCACGGTCTGCGCCGCGTTGTCGCGCATCACCTCTGCCATTCCGAGAAGAAAAGCCAACGCCGAAAGTGTGCCGATATAGAGCGCCTCGTTCTGCGGCGGGGGCAGGTCGGGCAAGCTGATGATCAGCGCCACGACGCCAAAGGTCAGCACCAGCCGCACCAGATCGGCGCGCAGCATGATCTGGCGCCGGTCAAACCGGTCGATGAAGGCACCCGCCGGGATGGCAAACAAGAGCCATGGCAGCCGTGTGGCAAAGCCGACCATGGCAATCAGCATCGGGTCGCGGGTGATCAGCGTGGCCAGCCACGGAAAGGCCAGCGCCGAGACTCCGTCTCCAAGGTTGGAAATGCCCGCCGAGCTGAGCAGCAGGCGGAAATTGCGGTTCTGTCTGAGCGCCGAAGGTTGCATGGCATCATCAGAGCGTGGACGAGGCAGGAGGGCAAGGCGGGCCCTTGGGTGCGGGCAGCGATGTCTTGTGTGCGAGACAAAGCGTGCATGGTTCGCGCCGCGTGATGGCCAGACCGCGGGATGGCGATCTGACCGCTGCGCGGGGCACTTTATCCCAGCCAAACCCGAATGACTTTCGATCTGCGCGCTTACATCAGGCAAATCGCCAGCCCGGGGGGCGGGTCATGCTGAAAGCATGCCTCTGGCATGACCGATCGCGCGGCGGCTTCGCCTTGATTCCGCGCCGGGCAAGCCGTAGCAACCGTATTGCTCCCTGCCCGCCTTCAACCTACCTTCCCCCCATGACCCACACCCCCTTCTCCTGCCCCTGTGGCGAAACCGAATGGCACATCGAGGCCCCGAAATCGGGCCTGCACCTGATCTGCTACTGCGCCGATTGCCAGACTGCCGCGCGGCATCTGGGGGCGGATACTGTGCTGGACGCGGCGGGGGGCACGGAAATCCTGCAAGTTGCGCCGGAACAGATCACATTTACCAAGGGCGCGGAGAACCTCGGCGTGCTGCGTCTGTCGCCCAAAGGGCTGATGCGCTGGCACACGACCTGTTGCAACACGCCGGTGGCCAACACGGTCCAATCGCCCAAGATCGCCTTTGCCGGTGTCATCGCCTCGAACCATCGCGGTGACCCCAAGGCACTGGGCAAGGTGCGGGCCTGGGTCAATACGGTCTATGCGCGGGGCGCGCGCAAACCCGCGAAAGATCAGGGCATGGGCCGCATGGCGTGGACCTTCCTGTCGCGGGCCTTTGTCCAGTTCACCTCGGGCCGCTGGCGCAACACGCCGTTTTTCGCCGGGCCGGACATGGCCCCGGTGGCGACCCCGCGCGTGCTGAGCAAGGAAGAGCGCAACCGTGCGCGGCCGTGACGTCGCGGTCTGCCTGACGCTTCTGACCGCCCCGGCCCATGCTGATGGCATCACGCTTGTCCCCTACCCGCCGCTGGAGACGCAACTGGACGGGCATCTGGATTTCGAAACCCTTCCGCAGGCTGCTGAGCCGGGACATAATCTCGATGCGGGCTATGTCGGTGCCGGTGTCCGGCTGGGCAGCCATTTCGCGGGACAAGAGATCGGCACGCGCACAAGCCCCGGCGGGCAGCGCCATGATGCGTTGCTGAGCGCGCAAGCCCACAAACCGCTGACGCTTCTGAACGGTCCAGCTGGCCAGTCGCTGTCGGTTGCCTTGCACCGGGGCTTCGGCTCCATGGCGCTGTTTCCGCTTGGCCCGGACGGCTTTCCCGAGCTTGCCGCACGGGGCGAAGGCAGCGCGGCGTTTCTTTTCACGCAGGACCAGTCGCTGATCGGGCTGCGCATCCATTCCGGCTATCCCGACCCGCTGGGCAAAGCCGCCCGCCCCGGCGCAGCACATGTCACCTGTCTAAGCCGCGATGGACAGCCCATGGCCCGGATCGACATCCCGCTGGCCACCGGCATCACCGGCATCGGGCTGGCGTTTGATACGCCCATCGTGGGTTGCACGCTCACCAATACCGACCCGGGCGGGATTGCCATTGACGATCTGCGCTACCGGTTGCAGGCTTTGACCGGGTAACCGGAGGCATGGATCATGAGTGGCATTATCGAGCGTCTGAAGACACTGTTCACCGGCGGAGAGCTCCCCGACAAACCGCTGCCCGAACTGGACGCGGCCCATGCGATTGGCGCGCTTCTGGTCCGCGTGGCCAAGGCGGATCACGTTTACCTTTTTGAAGAGCTGGAACAGATCGACCGGATCCTCGCCCAGCGCAACGGGCTGAACCCGGTCGAGGCCGCCAAGATGCGGGCCGATTGTGAACGGCTGGAACATGCCGGACCCGAGACGCCGCGCTTTGCCGAAATCCTCCGCGCCTCGGTCGATTACGAGGAGCGGCTGGCGGTGGTACAGGCGCTCTGGTCCGTCGTGCTGGCCGATGGCATCCGCGAGGAACACGAGGTCGCGCTGGTGGACCTGATCGAGGACATGCTGGGCGTGAGCGAGGAACACAGCCGCGAAGCCCGCGACAGCGCCGAGGTGATCCCCTGACCCCCGTCTGAACGTCTCCTCAACTTTGGCGACAGGCCCCTGAAACCGTGCTATTCTTGGCCATGGTCCGGATAGTTGGTCTTGCGCTTGGATTTTCCCTCGCGGCCTCGGTTGCCGCCGCCTGCGCACGAGCGATTTGCGTCGTGCCGCCCGAAACCCTCCCATTGGCCCATGTCATCACCTTTGACGATCAGCCCAGCGGCATGGGTCCGGGGATCGAACATCGCGACGTGCTGGTGCTCGACGGCGCGCAGTTCGGCGAACATTTTCACGGCCAGATACGCGGTGCCGTGGGGGATTTCGACGTGATCGCCGGGCAGGCCCTGGCCCCGCTGGCCCTGCGTCCCGGCCCGGCGGGCGAACTGTTCAGCATTCACAGACTGGGTCCCAGCAATGTCATCAACGGTTTCGGCCCCGCCCGCTTCCCCAAACGCGAGGCACAGGGCGAAGGCGCATTGGCGGTGCTGTTTGACGATGACCAGCCCGCATTGTCCTTTGACATTCTGGGCGGTGAGGACGGCACGGCGTTGATCACCTTTCTGCGCCGCGACGGTACGGTGATTGACGCGGTGGAACTGACGCCCTTGTCGGATCGTGAGTTCGGCTTCATGCGTCAAGGGCTGCGTCCGGATATCGCAGGCTTCGTGATCACCAATACCGACCCCGAGGGTATCGCCGTCGACAACCTCCGCTTTGGCGCGGTGCCGCAATTGGGATAAACGTTTGATCGCACCCCATTGGCGCGGGCCGCGCAGGTGGCTATATCTTCCCCCATGTTTGCAGATTTTCTCAAGCGGCTGACCCAGCCCGAACCCGATACATTGCCCGACGCGGATGCGCGGCTTGCACTCACCGCGCTTCTGGTCCGCATCGCCCGGTCCGACGGCACCTTTGACGAGGGCGAGATGGCCACCATCGACCGGATCACCGCCGAACGCTATGGCCTGTCGCCCTTTGAGGCCACGGCGCTTCGCAAGGAGGCGGAGCAACTGGAAGCCGAGGCCCCCGACACGGTGCGCTTTACCCGCGCAATCAAGGACGCGGTCCCGCATGACAACCGCATGGCCGTGATCGAGGACCTGTGGAAGGTCGTGCTGGCCGATGGTGAACGCGATCACGCCGAAAACGCCCTGCTGCGCATGGTGGCCCCTATGCTTGGGATAAATGACCGCGACAGCGCGCTCGCCCGGCAACGTGTCGAACGCGGATGATTGCCGCCCTGCCGATGTATGACCGCCCCGAAACGGCGGCGGCCAATGATGCGTTCTGGGCGGCGATCCGGGCGGAGCTGGGCGACGGTCCCGAGGAACTGACGCGCGAGGGAGATCTGTGGGAAATCTGGCAATCACCCGAGCTGCTTTTGGCGCAGACCTGTTCGCTGCCGTTTCGCGCGCGGCTGCACCCGGCGGTCACACTGGTGGCGACGCCGGATTATGGCCTGCCGGGTTGTGCGCCGGGGTTCTACAATTCGGTTCTGGTTGTGCATCCGAACAGCGACGCCGATCACATCAGCGGGTTCGAGGGCAAGCGGCTGGCCTACAACGAACCCCTGTCGCAATCGGGCTGGGCCGCACCGATGGGCTATGCGGCGGGGTTTGACGTGATGTTTGGCGCATTTGTCCAGACCGGCGCGCATCTTGCCTCGGCCCGCGCCGTGGCCGAGGGCCGCGCCGACATTGCGGCCATTGACGCGCTCACGTGGGAGATGATCCGGCGCTACGATCCCTTTGCCGCCGAACTGCGGGAACTCGACCGCACAACGCCGACCCCCGCTCTGCCCTATATCGCGGCACGGGGACATGACCCGGCGCGCATCGCCGAAGCGTTGGAGAAGGCGATCACAGCTCTGGGCGCATCCCACCGCGACACGCTTGGCTTGCGCGGGATCGTCCGGCTTCCGGCCGAGGCTTATCTGGCGCTTCCCATTCCGGCCCCGCCGCCTGAAAATGGCTGAGACCTGCCGCCGAAACGGGCTTCCCTAACGGCATTTGGGACAAAAACCGGCGTAATCCGACGTTTTGAAAGTTGCATGGCCCGAATTTTTCGGCCCTACTGACGCGCAGATTCAGCACATGGGACCACGCCTTGACCGATCAGACCCCCGTTATCGAGATCCGCGACCTGCACAAGAGCTATGGCGCGCTAGAGGTGCTCAAGGGTGTGTCGATCACCGCGCATAAGGGCGAGGTGATCTCGCTGATCGGGTCTTCCGGGTCGGGCAAATCCACGCTGCTGCGCTGCGCCAACCTTCTGGAAGACAGCCAGCAGGGCGAGATCCTGTTCAAGGGCGAGCCGGTCTCCTGGAAAGGCAGCGGGCATGGTCGTCGCCCGGCCGATCCGAAACAGGTGCTGCGCATCCGCACGAACCTGTCGATGGTGTTTCAGCAGTTCAACCTGTGGTCCCACCTCACGATCCTGCAAAACGTCATGGAAGCCCCGGTGACCGTGCTGGGCCGGGACAGGGCCGAGGTCGAGGAAAAGGCCCGGCATTACCTGGACAAGGTGGGGATCGGCGACAAATGCGATGTCTATCCCGCGCAATTGTCCGGCGGCCAGCAACAGCGCGCCGCGATTGCGCGCGGACTGGCAATGGAGCCCGAAGCGCTGCTCTTTGACGAGCCAACCAGCGCGCTGGATCCGGAACTTGAGCAAGAGGTGGTACGCGTGATCAAGGATCTGGCCAGCGAGGGCCGGACCATGCTGATCGTGACCCATGACATGAAAATGGCCCATGATGTGAGCGACCATGTCGTGTTCCTGCATCAGGGGCTGATCGAGGAAGAAGGCGCGCCCGAAACACTCTTTGGCGCACCCAAATCTGAACGGCTTCGGGGGTTCCTCTCCTCGACCATGGCCGTTTGAACAAGAACCAAAACAAGGGAGCAAATCATGAAAAACATTCTTCTGGGCACTGCCGCGATCGCGCTGAGCGCCTCCATGGCCTTTGCCGGCAGCCATGGCGACGTGGTGCGCATGGGCACCGAGGGCGCTTACCCTCCGTTCAACTTCATCAATGACGCGGGCGAAGTGGACGGATTCGAACGTGAGCTGGGCGACGAGCTTTGCGCGCGGGCCGAGCTGACCTGTGAATGGGTCACAAACGAATGGGATTCGATCATTCCGAACCTTGTGTCGGGCAATTACGACACCATCATCGCGGGCATGTCGATCACCGATGAGCGCGACGAAGTGATTGATTTCACGCAAAACTATACGCAGCCTGATCCGTCGGCCTATCTTGCCAAGAACGGCATGGCGGTCGATCTGGAAGGTGGTGTGATCGCCGCGCAGGCAGGTACAATCCAGGCGTCTCACGTGGCGGCCTCTGGCGCGACCCTGCTGGAATTTGCCTCGCCCGAAGAAACCATCGCCGCCGTGCGTGACGGCGAGGCCGACGCAGTACTGGCCGACCGCGCCTTTCTGACGCCGATTGCCGAAGAGGATCCGGAACTGGAATTCTACGGTGATCTGGTCTTGATCGGTGGTGGCGTCGGCATGGGCCTGCGTGAAAGCGATGGCGAGTTGCGTGCCAAGTTCGACGCGGCCATCCAGTCCATGAAAGACGATGGCAGCCTGAACGCGCTGATTGAAAAATGGGAGATTGGCGAAACCTTCTGATCGCCCTTTCCACCTGGCGGGCAAATTTCTTCGAAGAAATTTGACAAAAGTTTTCGAAAACTTTTGCCCGCCCCTTCCGCCGGATACCGCCTGAATGTTTTCCTATTGCGCCGATCCTGACACGCTTTCCGGGCTCACGTGGCTGTCATGCTACCTGACCACCGGCAAACATATGGCGTTCTACGTCTCGTTCGGCACGGTGCTTCTGCTTCTGGCCATCACGGCGCCGACCGCTTTGCTGTTCGGCTTTGGCGGCGCGGCAGCAGCGCGGGCGCGGTTTTTTCCCCTGCGCTGGGTCGGCAAGGCCTATATCTCGGTGGTGCGCGGCGTGCCGGACATCGCGTTTTTCCTGTTCTTCGTGATCGCGCTGGACCAGGGGTTTGAGTGGCTGCGCCACAAGGTGAAATGCCCCGACTGGGATCAACCGATCCGGCAGGGCAGCGATTTCGTGGTCTGCGACGCGGCCAAGCTGCCCTTGGGCAATGCCGCGCAATGGGTGCATGAAACCTACGGGTTCTTCCTTGCCGTGCTGACCTTTGCCATCGTGTTCGGGGCCTTTGCGGCCAATGTGCTGTTCGGGGCCATGCGCGCCGTGCCACATGCGCAGCTCGAGACGGCGGAGGCCTACGGCATGACCCAGCGCCAGACCTTCTGGCGTATCCTTGTGCCGCAGATGTGGGTCTATGCCCTGCCCGGTCTGTCCAACCTGTGGATGGTGCTGATCAAGGCAACGCCCTTGCTGTTCCTGCTTGGGGTAGAGGATATCGTCTATTGGGCGCGCGAGTTGGGCGGCACCAAGACGCCGCGCTTTACCGATTACCCCCATGGCGACTGGCGCATGTGGTACTTCCTCGTTCTGTTGATCTTCTACCTTGCCTTTACCCGTGTGTCCGAAGTGGTCCTGGACCGGGTGATGAAAAAGCTGACCCATGGGCAGGCCACCGCAGGCGGCGAAGCGCAGAGGAAGGCGGCATGAGGAAAACGGCATGATCATCACTGTCTTTTTGGGGGCTCTGCCCCCGTCCCTGCGGGACTCCCCCGAGGTATTTTCAAACAGAAGAAGACCCATGGGGCGCGAAGCATGAGCTGTTGGGAGACCCTTGCGGATTACGCCCTGCGCTCGGTGGGGATTGGCGAGCGGCTGTTGCCGCGCTCGGATTTCACGATCTGCCAGCAAGTGGTGCTGATCGGGTCGGGGATGATCTGGAACGTCTATTTCGGTGTGCTGGCGCTCTGTTCGGGCTTTTTCCTGGCCACGGCGGTGGCTTTGGGCAAGGCCTCGCACAGCGTCTGGCTACGCAAACCGTCGGAATGGTTCATCTTCATTTTCCGGGGATCGCCGCTCTTTATCCAGTTTTTCTTTGCCTATTTCCTGTTCCTCTCGCTCAAACAGGTCGCACCCATCTTCACGCCCTTCACCTCGGCCTGGGCGGGCGCTCTGGTGGTGCTGTTTCTCAACACCGCCGCCTATTCCGGCGAAATCTTCTACGGCGCGCTGCTGTCGATCCCCAAGGGCGACACCGAAGCGGCCGATGCCTATGGCTTTTCCGGCTGGGCGCGTTTCCGGCGGATCATCTGGCCCACCATGCTGCGGCTGGCCTGGCCCGCCTATACGAATGAGGCGATCTTCCTGTTTCACGCCACGACGCTGGTGTTTTTCTCGGGCTTCCCGGCGCAGCAACAGCGAGGGGATGCGCTCTATTATGCGAACTACTTTGCCGACAAGACATTCAACCCGTTCATCCCCTATCCCATCCTGGCCGGGTATTTCATCCTGCTGACTCTGCTCCTGATCGGGCTGTTCGGATTGGTGAACCGGCGTCTGAACCGGCATCTCCCGCGCGAGCGGCGCGCCAAGGTTCGGTTCCGCCCCAACGTCATCCGCTGATTTCAGCCTTGCCAAAGGGGGCGGCGGAGCGTTACCCATAATTTGATCAAATTATTCATCCGGTGTCCCAATGTCCGCCAATGCAATGAAATCCTGGCTGCGCAAGAACCCGCAGGTGCGCACCATCCGCGTCGCCGCCGCCGATCTCAATGGCCAGCCGCGCGGCAAACGTGTCCCCACCCGCTTTGCCGACAAGGTGGTCGAGGACGGCACGCGGTTCCCGGTCTCGGTGCTGAACCTCGATATCTGGGGCGAGGATATTGACGACAGCCCGCTGGTCTTCGAGACCGGCGACCGTGACGGGGTGCTCAAACCCACCGAACGCGGCTTTCTGCCCATGCCCTGGCTGGAAGCGCCGACCGCGCTGTTGCCGATCTGGATGTTCCGCGAGGATGGCCGCCCCTATGACGGCGACCCGCGCCACGCGTTGCGCGCCGTACTGGACCGCTACACAGCGAAGGGATGGACGCCGGTGGTGGCTGTGGAACTGGAATTCTACCTGATCGACGATAGTGGCCGCTCGCTGCAGGTGCCGGTCTCGGAACGCTCGGGCAAGCGCCGCAAGGGGGCCGAAACCATGTCGATCCGGGCGCTCGACAGTTTCGACAACTTCTTCACCGATCTCTATGACGCCTGCGAGGAAATGGATATTCCCGCCGATACCGCGATTTCAGAGGCCGGGCTGGGCCAGTTCGAGATCAACCTGATGCATGGTGATGACGCGCTGCGTGCCGCCGATGATGCCTGGCTCTTCAAGATGCTGGTCAAGGGGCTGGCGCGGCGCTACGGCTTTGCCGCGTCGTTCATGGCGAAACCCTATGATGATTATGCGGGCTCGGGTCTGCACACGCATTTCTCGGTGCTGGATGCGGACGGCAACAACATTTTCGACGATGGCGGCCCGAAAGGTAGCGACATCATGCGCCATGCTGTGGCCGGCTGCCTGCGCGCCATGCCGGACAGCGGGCTTATCTTTGCCCCGCATGCCAATTCCTATGACCGTCTGGTGCCCGAGGCACATGCCCCAACCGGTGTCTGCTGGGCCTATGAAAACCGCACGGCGGCCGTGCGCATCCCGTCCGGCGACCACAAGGCACGCCGGATCGAGCACCGTGTCGCAGGCGGCGATGTGAACCCCTACCTGATGCTCGCCGCCATACTAGGCGCGGCGATGAACGGGATGGAGGACGGGATCGAGCCGCCCGAACCGATCTCCGGCAATGCCTATGCGCTGGACCTGCCGCAGATGCCCACGCAATGGGACGCCGCAATGGACGCGTTTGAGCAGAGCGACGAAATCAAGCGCATCTTTGCGCCCGAGCTTATCCGCAATTTCCTCCTCACCAAACGGCAGGAGGCGCATTATATGGAAGAGCTGAGCGAAGCGGAGCGGGTCGAGATCTATCTCGACACGGTCTGAGACAACCAATTGGTGATTCATGAAGATCGGTATTCTGACAACCGGCCACACGCCCGAAGAACTGGCGGATCTGGGCAATTACGAAGCGCTGTTCCGCAAACTCCTCGACGGGCAAGACTTTGAGTTCGAGAACTACAACGTGGTCGACGGGGTGTTTCCCGAGACGGTCAACGCCGCCGATGGCTGGCTGATCACCGGATCGAAACACGGGGCCTATGAGCCGCATGACTGGATCCCGCCGTTGGAGCAGTTCATCCGCGACGCCTATGTGGCACAGGTGCCTGTCGTGGGCATCTGCTTTGGCCATCAGATCATCGCGCAGGCGCTGGGGGGCCGCGTCGAGAAATTCGGGCGCGGCTGGGCTGTTGGCCGCAAGACTTATGATTTTGGCGGTGAGCCGGTGGCGTTGAACGCCTGGCATCAGGATCAGGTCACGGTGCGCCCGGTGGACGCGCAGGTCGTGGCGTCGAACGAATTCTGCGAAAACGCGGCGCTGGTCTATGGCGACCGGGTGTTCACCGTGCAGGCCCATCCCGAGTTCGAAGCCAGCTTTATCGACGGGCTGATCCGCACGCGCGGACGCGGTGTGGTGCCCGATGACCAGCTTGAGGCGGCCAAAGCCACGCTTGACCAGCCCACCGACAATGCTCGGCTTGCAAACCAGATTGCCCGGTTCTTCCGGGAAAGGAGCCTCTCATGAGCGACTGGACCGATCAGATTCCCGAGGCCGCGCGCGCCTATCTCGAGGACCGGCGGCTGGACGAGGTGGAATGCATCATTTCCGACCTGCCCGGTATCGCGCGGGGCAAGGCCGTGCCTGCCAGCAAATTCGCCCGGCAATCGCATTTCTTCCTGCCGGACTCGATTTTCTACCAGACCATCACCGGTGACTGGGGCGAGGCCGCGGGCGATGGTGGCTTTATCGAACGCGACATGATCCTGAAGCCGGACATGTCCACCGCCACCGCCGCGCCATGGACCGGCGACTGGACGTTGCAGGTGATCCATGACGCCTTTGCCCGCGATGGCACACCGATCCCGTTCAGCCCGCGCAACGTCCTCAAGCACGTGGTCGGGATGTATAACAAGCAGGGCTGGAAACCGGTGGTGGCACCGGAGATGGAATTCTATCTCGTGGCGCGCAATATCGACCCGGCCAAGAAGATCGAACCGATGATGGGCCGCTCGGGTCGCCCCGCCGCCGCGCGGCAGGCCTATTCCATGACCGCGGTGGATGAGTTCGGCCCGGTGATTGACGACATCTATGATTTCGCCGAAGCGCAGGGATTCGAGATCGACGGCATCACCCAGGAGGGCGGCGCGGGGCAGTTGGAGATCAACCTGCGCCATGGCAACCCGGTCAAGCTCGCCGACGAGGTATTCTATTTCAAACGGCTGATCCGCGAGGCGGCTTTGCGCCATGATTGCTTTGCCACCTTCATGGCCAAACCGATCGAGGATGAGCCGGGATCGGCCATGCATATCCATCATTCGATCCTCGATATCGAGACCGGGCGGAACCTGTTCTCCGGGCCGCAGGGCGGCGAAACGGATGCGTTTTTCCATTTCATCGGCGGCTTGCAAAAGCATATGCCCGCCGCTGTTGCGGTGATCGCGCCCTATGTGAATTCCTATCGCCGTTTCGTGCGCGATCACGCCGCGCCGATCAATCTGGAATGGGGCCGCGACAACCGCACCACCGGCATCCGCATCCCGATCTCGGACCCGGAAGCGCGACGGGTGGAAAACCGCATGGCCGGGATGGACTGCAACCCTTACTTAGGCATCGCGGCCTCGCTGGCCTGTGGCTATCTGGGACTGGTGAACGAGGAACGCCCGGACAAGCAATTCCGTGGCGATGCCTATGACGGCGAGCCGGATATTCCGCAGGTGTTGGGACAGGCGCTGGATCTGTTTGACGAGGCCGCAGACCTGCATGGCGTGTTGGGCGAGGAATTTGCCCGGGTCTATGGCATCGTGAAACGCGCGGAATATGAAGAATTCCTGCAGGTCATCTCGCCATGGGAGCGGGAGCATCTGCTGCTGAACGTGTGATGTCAGGGGGCTTTGCCCCCTCGGCCTGCGGCCTCACCCCCAGGATATTTTTGAGCCAAAGAAGGACTGGACCGCGCCATGAACCTGCTGTTTTCCAATGATAAACAGGGGCAGTATCCGGATAGCTGGTACGCGGCGACTGCGGAGCTTCTTGACCCCTTTGCGCCCTTGCGCGGCGAGGTGCAGGCGGATGTCTGCATCCTGGGCGCGGGCTATACCGGGCTGTCGGCGGCGCTGGAACTGGCACGGGCGGGGCGGCGCGTAGTTGTGCTCGAGGCGCATCGCGTGGGGTTTGGTGCATCAGGGCGCAATGGTGGGCAATTGGGCTCGGGGCAGCGGGTGGACCAGCAGGCACTGGAAAAGATGCTCGGGCGCGCGGATGCGGCGAAATACTGGCAGATGGGAGAAGAAGCAAAGGCGCTGGTCAAGCGGCTGATCGCCGAGCATGAGATTGATTGCTACCTGCGTCCCGGCGTGGCCTGGACCGGGTCGAGCGACACAGAGGTTGCGGAGCTTTATGAATACGCCGGGTTCCTGCGGGATCGTTATGGCTATGACGCGATGGAGCGGCTCAATGCCGAGGCTTGCCACACGCTTTGCCCCTCGCCCGATTACAAGGGCGGTGTGATCGACTGGGACGCCGCGCATCTGCACCCGTTGCGCTATGTGCTGGGTCTGGCGCGTGCGGCGCGGGATGCCGGGGCGGTGATCCATGAAAACAGCCATGTGCATCGCGTGACGCCGGGGCTGGTCCAGACGGATCGCGGGCGGATCAGGGCCGATCACATCATCCTTGCCGGCAATGGGTATCTGGGCGGGCTCAACCGCAAGGTTTCTGCCCGCGTCATGCCGATCAACAATTTCATCGCCGCGACCGAGCCACTGGGCGCGCGAAAGGCAGAGGTGCTGACCCGCGACGTGGCGGTGGCCGACAGCCGATTTGTGGTGAATTACTTTCGCCTGTCCCATGACGGTCGGCTGCTCTTTGGCGGCGGTGAGACCTATGGATACCGCTTCCCAAGCGACATTGCCGCCAAGGTGCGCGGACCGATGCTGGAGATTTTCCCGCATCTGAAAGATGTGAAGATCGACTATGCCTGGGGTGGCACGCTTGCCATCACCATGAAGCGACTGCCCTATCTGGCGCGGGTGGGCACGGGCATTCTGTCGGCCTCGGGCTATTCCGGTCACGGCGTCGGCACCGCCACCCATGCCGGATGGCTGATGGCGCGCGCGGTGATGGGGGAACAGGACGGGTTCGACGCCATGGCCGCCCTGCCCGTCCCGGCCTTTCCCGGCGGAGGCATGTTCCGCACCCCGCTCCTGACCCTTGCGATGAGCTGGTACGCGCTGCGCGACCGGCTTGGGGTCTGACTTTTCCGGCACAGTTTCGCCCGTCTTCACCTGGTCATGGAAATTTCACTTTTGCGCCCAGCTCCTTTGTTTTACTTTTCCTGAAAGGCTAATTAAGGAAAAGCAAAATGACAGCCATGATGCAGGCCCCGAATGTCCATGATGCCGAACCGATCCCCGAGGCGGCCCGGGAAGAGATAGACCGTCTCCTGCAATCCGGAGACCTGTTCCGCTACACCGCGCCGGAAAACGCGCCGGTGTCTTTGCTGGAAGCCGAATTCGCCGCTTTCATGGGCGTGAAATACGCGCTGGCGGTGTCCTCCTGTTCCGCTGCGCTGTTCCTGTCGCTCAAGGCGTTGGGCCTGCCGCGTGATGCCAAGGTACTGATCCCGGCTTTCACCTTTGCCGCAGTGCCGTCGTCGGTCGTGCATGCGGAATGCCGCCCCGTACTTTGCGAGGTGGGCGACAATTACCGGGTCAACCTGGCGGATTTCGAGGCCAAGCTGGACGAGGTCGAGGCCGTCATCATCAGCCATATGCGCGGCCATACCTCGGACATGGACGCGATCATGACCATGTGTAACGCGCGCTCCATTCCCGTGGTGGAAGATGCCGCGCATTCGCTGGGCACCCGCTGGAACGGGCAGAAGATCGGCACCATGGGCAGGATCGGCTGCTTCAGCTTCCAATCCTACAAGCTGGTCAATGCGGGCGAAGGCGGGATCATGATCACCGACGATCCCGAGATTGTGGCCAAGGCGATCATCATGTCGGGTGCCTATGAGCATAACTGGAACAAGCACCCGGTGCTCATGGATGTGTTCCCCGCCATTCAGAATACCCTGCCGCTTTATAACCTTCGCATGTCCAACCTGTCGGCGGCGGTGATCCGCCCGCAGCTGGCCCATGTGGAACGGCGCGTGTCGGACGGGCGGCGCAACCATGATCATGTGGCCGCAAAGCTGAACCAGAGCCCATGGATCACCGTACCCGACAAGCTGCCCGCCGAAGAGCGCGCGCCGGATTCGATCCAGTTCAACCTTGATGGCATGAGCGAGGACGCGCGCCGCGACTTTGCCCGCATCGCCGCCGAAGCCGGGGTCAAGGTGCAGATCTTTGGCCTGTCGGCGGACAATGCGCGTGCCTTCTGGAACTGGCATTTCGTGCCGGACCTGCCCCGCGACCTCCCCGCGACACGCGCCATGCTGATGCGCGCCTGTGACGTGCGCCTGCCCGCACGCCTGACACCTGCGGAATGCGATTTCATCGCCGATGTGCTTGTCAGTGCCGCAGAGCAGGCCGTGACGCCGGAACGCGCCTACGGGACGTGAGCAGACACGGGGCCATCCGTCGCATTCTGCCGCAGATTGGGCGAAAACAGATTGACGGGGCCGACAATTGTCTGGCATCCCAAAGATACGACCGGAGTTGGCGCACCACATGCGCCAGCAACTAAGGGAATGCAGTGCGGCACCCCGCCAAATCTGCAGCTGCCCCCGCAACTGTAAGCGGAGAGCCGGGCCGAATACGCCACTGGAGAAATCCGGGAAGGCCGGTCGCAGGTGTTGACACGCGAAGCCAGGAGACCTGAGCGGTCCAACAAGAACACGCGCCTTCGGGTGAGAAGGAATATGGAGACAGAAATGACAACACAGACCGTCGCAGTCAAAAGCACCTCCCGCATCAGCGCCGCCATTCTGGCCGTGGCCTTTGGCATTGGCATCGTTGCGATCACCGGCCATGTTCAGGCCGCAGCGCTGCACGACGCGGCACATGACGTGCGCCACGCCACCGGCTTCCCCTGCCACTGACCTCATGTTCACACGGATTTTGACCAGCGCGCTGTTCGCTGGTGCTGCAGCAGGGCTGATTACCGCCCTGCTGCAGCTGTATTTCGTGCAGCCTGTGCTGCTCCATGCGGAGCTGTACGAGGGCGGCGACCTTGTGCATTTCGGCGCACAGGAGCTGGCCCCGGCAGTACAGGAGCTTGGCGGTTTCGACGCGGTGCGGGACGGGCTGAGTATCATCTTCACCATGCTGATCTATGCGGGCTATGCGCTGGTGCTCGTGGCCCTGATGTCGGTGGCCGAGGAGCGCGGTGCCTCCATCAACGGGCGCAGCGGCTTGATCTGGGGCGTCTGCGGTTTCATTGCCGTACATTTCGCGCCGGGTCTGTCGCTCGCACCGGAAGTACCGGGGGTGGCGGCGGCGGATATCACCGCACGGCAAATCTGGTGGGGGGCCACGGTGCTGGCTGCCGCGATTGCCATGTGGCTGATCGCCTTTGGTCAAAGCTGGACCGCCTGGGGCGCGGCGGTGGTGCTGTTGCTTGCGCCGCATGTGGTTGGTGCGCCGCAACCTGACGTCTTCACCGGCCCCGTCCCGACCGAGCTTGGCGCGCTGTTTGCCGCGCGGGCCTTTGGTATCGGGCTTGCGGCCTGGGTCATGCTGGGCGGATTCGCGGGATATTTCTGGTCCCGCGACGAAACCGCCTAGGGGCATGGATAATCTGCCTGTGCCTACCGATGGCCGCAGATAACCAAGACGACAACCGGGCTGCGAAACCGCAACGCGGCCCGGATTTAACTTCGCATTGAGCTATTCGGAGGACCACATGGATCGCTCCATTCCTCTATTCCTGATCGGGCTGGTCTTTGGCGGCGGGCTGGGGTTCACCTATGCGGCTGGCAACGGGATCACGCTGGATGGTCACGACCATGCGGACCCGGCCCATCACGGCGCGCTTGACGGCGGGCATGCCGGGCATGGCAAGCATGACGAAATGCTGCAGATCGCGCTGGGCAGCGATGCGCCGACGCTCATGACGCATATCACACCTGACCCGGCGAGCGGCTGGAACCTGCATATCATGACGCAGAATTTCGCCTTTTCTCCGGAACGCGCCAGCCTTGACCACGTGCCCGGCGAAGGCCATGCGCATGTCTATATCAACGGGGTGAAACTTGGGCGCGTCTACAGCCCCTGGGTGCATCTGGACAATCTGCCCGAAGGTGAGGTCGAGGTGAAGGTCTCGCTGAATGCCAATGACCATCGGCTGCTTGCCGTCGGAGACAGGGCATTGGAGGCGGTTCAGGTGATCACGGTGGCCCCGGGCGACTGACGCGATCTCTCTAGACCAGCGCCGGCACCCGCCCCTTGAGGCAAAAGCGCAAGCGACCACAGGCTGTTGCATCCTCGATCCAGCCCGCATCCGCCGCCAGATAGGCGTGCAGCGTGGCGATGATATCCGCGCAATCGGCCTCGGGATCGATCCCGCCAAAGAAATAGGTCGCCCGCCCCGGCCCCTGAAGCGCGAGCGAGACCGGATCGGAACAGCCATTCATGCAGGATTGGAACGCCAGCCGGACAGGCACGTCAAAGCTGGCCTGTTCCAGCGCAGCCTGCAACGCGTGTGCCCCCTGCCCCGGACAGGTGGCGCATAGCTGCAGCACGACAGCCCCGGGTGCAAAGCCATCCGGGCTGTCCGCCTTACGCATGTCGCCGTTCATCGCGCGGGTTACTTGTTCATCTTCGACAGCTTGGATTGCAGATCGGCGAGCTGCTTCTTGATCTCGTCCAGATCCTCACCCTCGGCCGCCTTCTCGGACCCACCGCTTTCGGAGGTATCCTTGGCCTCCGCGCCCGGAGCGGTCCAGCCGCCGGTCATCGCCTTCATGAAAGCTTCCTGCTGCGCCTGCATGGCCTCGAACCCGGGCATCTTGGCCATCGGGTTCATTTCCATCATCTTATTCTGGCCCTGCCGCAGCATGTCAAATGACGCGCTCAGGAACTGAGGCACCACGCTTTGCGCCTGTGTCGTGTAGCTGCGCACAAGATCGTTGAGCACGCCCAGCGGCAACACGTTCTCGCCGCGGCTTTCATGTTCTGCAATGATCTGAAGCAGATATTGCCGTGTCAGGTCGTCACCGGATTTCAGATCGATGATCTGAACATCGCGACCATCGCGGATGAAACCCGCGATATCTTCCAGCGTCACGTAATCGCTGGTTTCGGTATTATACAGCCTGCGGCTGGCATACCGTTTGATCAGCAATGGTTTCGATGCATCTGACACAAGCGACCCTCCCCGGACTTTTCAGCGCTGCAGCAAACCCTACGCTACCGCAGAAAAAAAAGGAAGTGCCGCGATGATGCGACGCAGCATGTCGCTGCACAACGAAAAAGGCGGACCCGGTCGGGCCCGCCTTTCCAATGATCCGCGCCTCAGGGAGGAGGTCGGCGCGAGATGCATGTCTTACTTTGCAGCGGCAGTCGCTTTCTGAACGGCAGCCGAAGCTTCCGCCTGGAAGGATTTGCCAGCCGACATGATCAGCTCAACGGTTTCGCTTTGTGCTTTCTTGGCGATCTCGGCAAAGGCGGCCAGGTTTTCGCTCACAACGGTTTGTTGGGCAGTTGCGAAATCGGTCACGGCCTGTGCGTAGTCAGCGGGCTGTGCTTTGGCTTTGGACACGTCGCCCAGCTTGGCCAGAGTGTCCTGGGTCCATTTGGTGGACAGCTCAGCGGATTTGGTTGCGGCTTCCAGAGCAACACCGGACAGCTTTTCGTTCAGGTCGGCCTGGTTCTTGAAGGCACCTTCCAGAGCGGCGGTGTCAACGGGAACGGCACCCATCATGTCTTTCAGCATTGCGGTGACGTCTTGTGCGGTTTTGGCTTTTGCAGCGGCCATGATCTTAATCCTTGTTTTGCGGCGAACGGGCCAATCCCGTTCTGTTATCGTCTGAACCCAAAGTAATTGCTGCACCGCGGCATTTCAAGTCTTTTTTCTGCACTGCAGCATTTTTCTTCGAGCGGGCAGCAACACGTTGCACCAACAAAGAAAAAGACGGGCTCTTTCGAACCCGTCTTTCCGAATGACAAGCGCCTCAGGGAGGAGGTCGGCGCTCTGGTCAATTCTTACTTCGCAGCAGCGGTCGCTTTCTTGGCGGCAGCAGTTGCTTCGTCAGTTGCTTTTTTCACAGCGGCAGTTGCTTCTTCGGAGAAGTCTTTGCCAGCCGCCATCATCAGCTCGACGGTTTCCATTTGCACTTTTTTCGCAACTTCAGCGAAGGCAGCCATGTTCTCGGCAGCAACTTCGGCCTGAGCAGAGGCGAAATCGGTCATTGCTTTGGCATAGTCAGCCGGCTCTGCCTTGGCTTTGGAAATCTCGGCCAGTTTGGCCAGAGTGTCTTTGGTCCATTTCGAGGAGATCTCGGTGGACTTTTCAGCGGCTTCCAGAGCAACACCGGACAGCTTTTCGTTCAGGGTTGCCTGAGTTTTGAAAGCGTCTTCGAATGCGGCGGTGTCTACCGGGAACGCGCCCATCATGTCTTTCAGCATTGCGGTGACGTCTTGTGCTTTTGCAGCGGCCATGTCTCAAATCCTTTGTCAGCTGTACGGGCCCACCCCGTTGTTTCTGCAGCTGCAAAATATATACATGCTGCGGCGCGGCATTTCAAGTATTTTTTCTGCGCCGCAGCATTGGAAATTTCTGCCGAAAAATCAGATGGCTGCCTTGGCCTTCACATAGGTTCCGGGCGCATCAGCAAGGGGCGGATGCTGGGAATCACCCGGTTCGCGCGCCTCGACCATCTTGCCCGCGCGGCCGCGCAGCCAGTTCTCCCAGCGCGGCCACCAAGAGCCTTCATGGAACTCCGCACCCTCCATCCAGGCGTCCGCCGTATCCGGCAGGTCGTCATTGGTATAGTGGCCGTATTTCTTCTTGCTCGGCGGATTGACGATGCCCGCGATATGGCCCGACTGTCCGACGATGAAGGTCTTGGACCGGCTGCCGGTCATCAGGAAACCGCGATACACGTCTTTCCATGGCGCGATATGGTCGGTCTCGGTGGCAATGGAACAGAGCGGCACGCTTACATCGCGGATGTTTAGCTTTTCACCCAGAATTTCGAAACCGCCTTCGATGAATTCATTGCGCTGACACAGCCCGCGCAGATACTGCACCGTCATCTTGCCCGGCAGGCCCGAACCGTCGCCGTTCCAGTAGAGCAGGTCAAAGGCGGGCGGGGTTTCGCCCATCATGTAATTGCGGATCGCCGGTTGATAGACCAGATCGTTGGAGCGCAGGAACGACATGGTCCGCCCCATGATGAAAGACCGCAGAATGCCCTGCTGCTTCACTTCCGCCTCGATCCCGTCGACGAAATCATCCTGCAGGAATGGGGTAAACTCGCCCTGGTCCGAGAAATCGGTCAGCGCGGTAAAGAAGGTTGCTGACTTGACCGATTTATCGCCGCGTTTCTGCAACAGCGCCAGTGTCAGGTGCAAAGTGGTGCCCGCGATGCAATAGCCGACGGTGTTGACCTGTTTCACGCCGCAAATCGACTTGGCCTCTTCGATGGCGCGCAGGAAACCGTCCTGAACGTAGTCATCCATGGACACGTCGCTATAGCTGACATCGGGGTTGATCCAGCTGACCACAAACAGCGTGTAACCCTGGTCGACCACCCACCGGATAAAGCTGTTCTTTTCCTTGAGGTCGAGAATGTAGAACTTGTTGATCCAGGGCGGAAAGAGCACCACCGGGATATCATGTACCTTTTCGGTGCTGGGGCTGTACTGGATCAGCTCCATCATCTTGTTGCGATACACAACCTTGCCCGGAGCCGTGGCAATGTTCTCGCCAATCGAGAAGGCACTGTCATCGGCCAGTTTCACCACCAGTTCGCCATTATTGGCTTCAAGATCGGCCACAAGGTTTTCCAGCCCCTTCACAACCGACTCGCCCTCGGTCTCGATCGCCTTTTGCAATGCGTCGGGATTGGTTGCGAAGAAATTGGTCGGCGCCATCATGTCGACGATCTGTTGCGAGAAGTAACGCAGTCGGCGCTTTTCCTTCTCATCCATGTCATCGATATCCTCGACGGCATTTTTGATGGCCTCGGAGTTGATCAGGTATTGCTGCTTGATGAAGTTGAAATAGGGGTTGGTCTTCCACATCTCGTTTTTGAAACGTGGATCGGCGGGGGTTTTGTCCTCGGGCGCGGCAAGCTTGCCGCTGGCCAGTTGCCTCTGCGCCTCGGCGAAATGGCTCAGCGTCTTGCCCCAATACTCGACCTGATGTTCGATGATTTTCGAGGGGTTGTTGAGCATTTCCTGCCAATAGGCCGTTGCCGCATGTGCAAACAATTCCTGATCCGGCGTCGAGATGCCCGGATTCGGTGGCTGCTTGCGGGTCAATGCTTGCGTAAGCCGCTTGGTCAAGTCCTCAATTTTGGCAATATTCTCGTCGAGATGCGCAACATTATTACCTGCGTCGTTCTCATTCATTGTCATCTCCACGAATCCCCTATATTCTCGCACTCGCAGCATAAAGGCGCTTTGCAGGAGGGGTCAAAGCGACAAAACAACCGGGCATAGATTCGCCCAAGGAAAGCAGGAGACGCCTCATGCGTTACATGGCGACCTATGATCTCATGGAGACCGTGCGCAACACCAACCAATGGCTCGGCGCAACCGCAGAGGCGATGGCCTCTTATCCGGTCTTCGCGCTCTGGCCCAACCCGGGCATGAACTGGCTGGCGGCCTGGGGTGAGGTCACGGAACGAGCCTTTCACCGCATGGTCGTGAAACCCGACTGGGGCATTCACTCTTTCACCTGCGAAGACGGCAAGGACCATCTGGTCAATGTTCGCACCGAAGTCAGCCGCCCGTTCGGCGATCTGGTGCATTTCGAAGTGGCCGGTCGTAAACCCGCGCCGCGCCGTGTGCTGCTGGTTGCACCCATGTCGGGCCACTATGCCACGCTCCTGCGCTCGACCGTGCGGTCGCTCCTGCGCGATTGCGAGGTCTTCGTGACGGACTGGCACAATGCCCGCGACATCCCGGTGTCCGAGGGCAAGTTCGACGTCGAGGATTACACCCAGTATCTCGTTGATTTCATGCGTCATCTGGGCCCGGAAACCCATGTGATCGCGGTGTGTCAGCCCGCCCCGCTGACGCTGGCCGCGACCGCCTATCTCGCCGAGGAAGACCCAGATGCACAGCCCCGGTCGCTGACGCTGATCGGTGGCCCCATCGACCCCGACGCGACCCCCACCGACGTAACCGATTTCGGCCGCCGCGTGACCATGGGCCAGCTTGAGGGAACCATGATCCAGCGGGTCGGGTTCAAATATAAGGGCGTGGGACGACTGGTCTATCCCGGCCTGTTGCAGCTTGCCTCCTTCATGTCGATGAATGGCGACCGCCACTCCAAGGCGTTCCAGGACCAGATCGGCCGCGTCATGCGGGGCGAGGCGTCCGACCACGATGCGCATAACCGCTTCTATGACGAATACCTTGCCGTGATGGACATGCCGGCTGAATTCTACCTGTCCACCGTCGAACGGATCTTCAAGAATCGCGAGATTGCCAAGAACGAATTCGTGGTGAACGGCAAGAAAGTGGATATCGGCAAGATCACCACCGTGGCCGTGAAAACCGTCGAAGGGGCCAAGGACGACATCTCGGCTCCCGGCCAATGTGTTGCCGCGCTGGATCTTTGCACCGGGCTGCCCGACAGCAAGAAAGCCAGCCATCTGGAGCCCGAAGCAGGCCATTACGGTATCTTCGCGGGCAAATCCTGGCGTAACAATATCCGCCCGCTGGTGCTCGATTTCATCGACGCCAACAGCGGCAAGGCGAAACCGGCAAACAAGAACGCTGCCGCGTAACGCTTTGATCTACAATTGAATAAAGGCCCTCGCCATGGCGGGGGCCTTTGTCGTTCAGCCCGGCTGACCCGCGGCGTCGAACACACGGTCGATCATCGCCTGCGTTCCCTTGGAGAACTCAAGCGGACAGGGATAGTCGGCTCCATCCAGCACTGCATTGTTGAAATTCTCGACCTGGCACACATACTGGTTCACCCCCGGCCAGCGCCATGTCACGATTTCCATCCCCGGGCGCTCCAGCGACAATTCCGCCTGATCGAACACGCCCGCGTTAAATGGCGCTTTAACCCGCAGGATTCCCTTGTCCCCCTGAAGGGTGACCTCCTGCCGGGGCATCATGCGCATGGAGTTGACGGCAGAGAAATGGAACGACGGGAATCGCGCCGTCACATGCGACCAGACATCGACCCCGTTTTCCCATGTGAACGCCGTAGACAGAATCTCGTCAGGCTCTTCTCCGGTCACGTAGCGCGCGGTGCCATAGGTATAGACCCCGATATCGGGGATCGCGCCGCCGCCGGTCTCGGCCCGGTTGCGGATATTGCCGCCGTCGCGCCGGTTGTCATAGGAAAACACCGTATCCCACAGGATCAGTTCGCCAATCTCGCCCGCCTGAACCAGTTCACGCACCTTTTGCCAGCGCGGGTGATGCACGACCATATAGGCCTCGGCGGCCAATAACCCGGTCTCATCGCGGAGCGCCATCACGCTGTCGAACGCATCGGCCCGCATCGCCAGCGGTTTTTCCACCAACACATGTTTGCCCGCGCGCAGGGCCTTTTCCGCCCATTCCACATGCAGATGATTGGGCAGCGGGATATAGACCGCGTCGATGCTGTCACTGGCCAACATCGCGTCGTAATCGGTGAACACATCCAACCCCGGCTCCATGTCCACGAAAGGCGCGGCCTTGTCGGCGCTCGACGTGGCAATCGCCGCGAAACGCCCCCGGCGCGCGGCGTGAATGGCGGGTGCCATATGTTCGCGTGCGAATTTCGCGGCACCCAGAACGCCCCAGCGCAGATGATCCGACATGTCATGCTCCCCGATTTGTTTGCGCAAACATGCCCCCTGCCCCGGGTGAGGTCAAAGAAAAAGGCCGGAGCGCGATGCTCCGGCCTCTCGTGCCTTTGAGGGAAGGCCCTGGGGAAAGTCTTGAGGTTTATGCCGCGGGCAACATGCCCTGTTTCTTGGCCAGTTCGCGCATGCGCTTTTGCAGCTTTTCAAAGGCGCGCACCTCGATCTGGCGGATGCGTTCACGGCTCACGTCATACTGACCGGACAGGTCTTCGAGCGTAACCGTCTCATCGGACAGGCGGCGCTGGGTGAGGATGTCCTTTTCGCGATCATTGAGCACATCCATCGCCTCGGCCAGCATGGCACGGCGCGATTCAAGCTCATCGCGTTCCTCGTAATCGGCGGCCTGGTCGGCGTCTTCATCCTCCAGCCAGTCCTGCCATTGCATCGAGCCTTCGCCCTCTTGCCCCACCTGGGCATTGAGCGAGGCATCGCCACCGGACATGCGCCGGTTCATCGAGATCACCTCGTCCTCAGTCACGCCCAGATCATGCGCAATCTGCTTGACGTTCTCGGGACGCAGGTCGCCATCCTCAAGCGCGCCGATCTTGGCCTTGGCCTTGCGCAGGTTGAAGAACAGCTTCTTCTGCGCGCTGGTGGTACCCAGCTTCACAAGGCTCCAGGACCGCAGGATATATTCCTGGATCGAGGCGCGGATCCACCACATCGCATAGGTGGCAAGGCGGAAGCCCTTTTCCGGGTCAAAGCGTTTCACGGCCTGCATCAGACCCACGTTTGCCTCAGAAATCACCTCGGCCTGCGGCAAGCCATAGCCGCGGTAGCCCATGGCGATCTTTGCCGCCAGTCGCAGGTGACTGGTGACCATCTTATGGGCCGCCTGAGTGTCTTCTTTCTCGACCCAAGCCTTGGCCAGCATGTATTCTTCTTCCGGCTCCAGAAGCGGAAACTTCCGGATTTCCTGCAAATACCGGGACAGGCCGCCTTCGGGCGTCGGGGCCGGCAGATTTGCGTAGTTAGCCATGTCAGTCCCTCCAATGTTTACACTGTTAACATTCAATATGGGGTAGGAAACATGCTTTTCAAGGGCATATATCCTCCGTTGCGATAAATATTAAACTGATCTGTTCAGAACGCCAACGTTGTGACACGCGCCTCACGCGGATGTGCGGGTTTTGACAATTGCTGTCATCTTAAGGGGTGATTTTGTGCTGATCATGCGAAATCGCAGACCGAAAATGAAACATTTGCGCGATAGCCTGCAATTCCGCATGGGAATATTACAGCCCATTCCCCCGCAACTGGGCCAGCAGGGCCTGCATATCCTCAGGTAAGGGCGCCTCGAAATCGAGCCAATCGCCCGTGACCGGATGCGCGAATCCCAGCTTTGCCGCATGCAGCGCCTGTCGCGGAAATCCCGCCAAAGCGCTCACCACAGGCTCCGGAAGAGCTTTTTGGGGCAGTTTGCGTTTGCCGCCATAGGTCGCGTCGCCGATCAACCCATGCCCGGCATGGGCCATATGCACCCGAATCTGATGGGTGCGCCCAGTCTCAAGGCGGCATTCCATCAGCGCCACCACCGGCGGCGTACCGAAACTCTCCAACAACCGTGCGCGTGTGACCGCATGTCGCCCGCCCTCGAAACAGACCGCCTGTTTCTGCCGATCGGTGCGGTGGCGCGCCAGTTGCGTGGTGATCTTCATGACATTACCCGGCTCGAAACTGATCCCGCGCAATCCGCGCAGCCGAGGATCGGCGGCATCCGGCACGCCGTAAACAATCGCCCGATAGGCGCGTTCGGCGCTGTGTTTCTCGAACTGCGCGGCCAGCCCGTGATGGGCCGCGTCGGATTTGGCGACCACCAACACGCCGCTTGTATCCTTGTCGATGCGGTGCACGATGCCCGGGCGCTTCATTCCGCCCACCCCGGACAGCGTGTCACCGCAATGATGCAAGAGCGCATTGACCAGCGTGCCAGACGGCGTACCCGGCGCGGGATGCACCACCATGCCGACCGGTTTGTTCACCACGATCAGCGCGTCATCCTCGAACAGGATATCCAGAGCGATATCCTCGGGCAGGATATGGCTCTCGGCCGCTTCCTCCAGCGTGATCGCCACCTCGGCCCCCTCGCTCACCTTGGCCTTGGGGTTCACCTCGACCTTGCCGTCCAGCGTGATGGCCCCGGCCTCCAACAGCCGCGCAAGCCGGGTACGCGACAGCGCCGCCTCCTCTGGCACATCGCGGGCCAAGGCCTTATCAAGGCGGGCGGGCGGATTGGCGCCAATGGTGAAACGGAGTTCCGGCATGAATATGGCCCCTGATGAGCATGACGATCTGCCCGAACCGTCGAACCTGCGTTTTCTGCGGGTGCTGGTGACGGTGCTCACGGGCGTGATGATTGGCGGGGTCATACTGATCATCGTGCTGATTGTCATCCGCTTCCGTGATCCCGGTCCGCAGGTGCCAGAGGATCTGACCCTGCCCGCCGATGTGACACCGCAAGCGGTGACCTTTGGAACAGGATGGGTTGCGGTGGTCACCGATGATGACCGCATCCTGATCTTTGACCGGGTCACGGGCCGGATGACGCAGGAAGTCGCGGTCACTGGTAACTGAGCGCGATCCAGACATGCACGGCAATGAGCGGTAACAGCGCCGAGGCCAGCGCGATATGCACCCACAGCCAGAGGTGATAGAGCCAGCTGCTGCGATAGGGGATAACCTCGCGATTGAGCAGCCCGGTCGCGGCCACGGCGATAAAGGTCACCGCCAGAACCGAGGTCCAGGCATGACCAAAACGCACCGCATGGACGGCAAAAAGCAGCGTTGTGGCCACCCCGACCCAGCGATGTGCCGTATAGTGTTTGCGTTGCTTGCGAGCGGGAGCTTTGCGGTCGCGGACCCAGAGCAGCACCCATTGATAGAGGATCGCGGCGAGCAAGGCGGTGCCCGTGGCGACCTGCCATGACAAAGACCCCGCCCAGCGCGTGGGCTGCAGCGCGGTTTCGGCAGTAAAGACCAGCACCACAAGGGACAGCCCTATCAACCCGAGAATGACATAGGGCCGGCGCCGGACCCGCAGGATCAGCGCGGTCATTGCCCCATCTCCTTTGCCGTGGTCAGGATCAGCGCCCGCATCACCGGATCCCCCGCCTTGGCCCGCACCGCGGCCATGAAGGTCGGTAGATCCGGCAGGATGCGGTTCTCTGCATCGGGCCAGCCCGGACCGGCGGGCACGGGATCGGCAAAGCCCGCGGCCTTGTCGAGATAATCCTGATACGCCTCTTCGACCGAGCGGTAGAGTGCTTCGGTCACCTCCAGATATTCCGCCGCGGACAGGGTCGCCGCCGGATAGGTCCATGTGGTCGCCCCCATGATGTCACCCAGCGTCCAATCCGTCTTGGGGCTGTCCTCGTGTTCATTGTGACAGGTCACACAAGGCTGTGCCGAGGCAATGTCCGGATACATCGCCACCTCATCGCCGCGTTCGGTCTTTGAAAACACCGGTGCCGATGTGGCACGCAACTGCTCAAAGGCATTGGCCTGCGCCCCCCTGAACAGGTTGGAGGCTTCGATCGGCGCGTCTGACCCCAGATACAGCCCCAGACGCGGCGGCTTGGCCTCCATCTTGGCCGCAGCCAGCCGCAGGAACAACGCGGGCAAAGGCCCCTTTTCGACCCCCGGCTCGGCCCAGTCCTCCCCGTATTTCAACCCGGCCTTCAGCCCGCCCCCCACCACACGCGCGGTATAGGTGGAGCGGGCCGCATCATTGATTGCGTTTACCGCGTCGAACAGATGCACCACCGGCAACGCCCGCGCGTCGCTTGCGCGCGCCGCCTGTGACGGCAAGGGCGGCGGCGCGGTGACAAAGAGGTAAATAGCAAGGCAGACAAACCCGCCCGCTGCGATGATCTTGTTCAGGCTCATTCCGGTTTCGCCTCATAGAGTTTACGTGATCCATAGTGAGGTGGCCCGTTTCGCAGATAGGCTTTGATCTGCTGTTCCGGGATGCGCGCCGCCATCAGACGGGGCGGCTCGAAAACGTGGTTGCCGTGAAAATCATGGCAGCCAAGGCAGCTTCCCCAGTTCTGCGCCGCGACCAGATCAACATGAGGCTGGTCCAGTGGATCGTTCTTCATCTTCAGGTCTTCATGGCAGGCGCGGCAAACGCCCATGTCGCTGGCGACACGCTCGTCCCTGTGCTCAGTATGGCAGCCAAGACAGGTATCCGCGGCCACGGTTTCCAGCGCCTCGATGAAGCGCGGCTCGCGGAACCGGTAAATCGGATGCCGTTCATTGGGACGCTCATGACAGTTCAGGCAGGTCTCGGATGTCACCGGGGCCTTGCCGAAATCGGCACTGTCGGGGCGCAGCCTGATGGCATAATGCACATTCGCCTGAATTTGCTGGCGAATGGTTCCCGGGCTGGCTTCGTGGCAGCCCGCACAATCCACCTCGGCATGTCCGGACTGGATCGGCCCCTGAGCCAGCCACACCTTGGCCATTGGCGATTCAAGCGCAACACCCCCAAGCACCATCACGGGCAATGCCATACACAACGCCGACTTCTTAAAGCCCAACATGATCCCTCTGATCGCACCCCAAGCCAAAAACACACGCTTAAGCTGTAAGTCATTTGTTAACAGTTCATTAAAAACGCCATGTTTCTGATGAATTTGTTTCCATTCTGGAAACATCAGTGCCGTGAGGGCCAGCACGGCACACACGACGCCATGGGCACGGAACACCGCTCCAATTCGGCACGCTCTTTGAGGCGAGTATCACATTGCTGCCGAATGCCTTGGCTAACGCGAAAGCGGTCCTGCCACACCACACGTTTAGCTAGAAAACCCAAGCCGTTGATTTAAGGCCAAAATACCCGCCTTACGCGTATCCAGTGCCACGTCGCTTCACTCTTAGGCGAACTTATTTTCGGACATAGATCACAGTTTGACTCGCATTATCGTTGCGTCAACTTCGCCTCCGGCCCACCGTCTGCGCACGTTCTGGTTGACGCACCCGTCTCCAGAATCGCTTTTGAGATAACAAACGAACACACCAACCGGAGGACTTCCACATGCATTCCATTGCCATTGCCGCATCCGCAATCAACTGGAACGGCGGCCAGCGCATCACCCTGCGCGCAGGCGACACAGCCACCTGCACCACCCTGCGCCCCGGGCAGATTTATGGCATCTTTGCCTATAACTCGGCCCAGAATGACAATGATGCTGATCTGGTCTGTGTCTGGTCAAACTCTCAACCGCCGGTCACCATCACGGTGCCGGGTACAACCGGGAACCATGGTCTGGCCTCGATGGGCTTTGTGTCCGGTGACGACACCCAGACCATCTCTGTCTCGCTGGGCACCAATTCCCAGAATGCACAGGTTGAGGTCTGGCTGGGTTCGGTCAGCATGCCGACCGACACATCGGGCCTCAGTAACCAGCAGCTTCCGGCCGATGGTACGCAGCATTCGTTCAACAAATATCAGCGCTATTTCGCCGTCCCGCCGTCGAGCTGGTACAACGTGACCCTCGTCAGCACGATCACCCAGTTCATCTCCTGCCAGTTCACGTCGAAAAAGGCCGAGGTCTTTGTTCTCAACGAAACGGCGGCCGGTTTGCTGGATGGCCAGGTGGTGACCATGGGGCCCAAAGCCTCGGCCAAGGACACGGTCGTGATTACCGCCGTCCAATCCCAAAGCACCAGCGCCAACATCTCGGGCGGTGGCCAGCAATATGTCTGGATGAATGCCGACAGCGAACAGGATTCGCAGAGCGCCAGCATCGCGCTTCAGTCACTGACCTGACACGCACAGGCAACCGAAAACCGTCAGGGTCCCGGCACGTCATCTCGCCGGGACCCTGACCGGAACGTGGGGGATGCGCCTCGACCATTGATTGGAACGATGGACGGCTACTGACGCTTCAGGGGGGACAGACGGCACGCTGCGCCAGCCTGAAAACGGGGGAATTGTATGTTGCACTGGTCTATAACAGCTCTCAGCACGACCAGACGGCGGATTTGAACGTGGTCTGGACGAACAGGAAACCACCGGTCACGGTGACGATCCCCGGCACCACCGGTGATGCGTCCATGGCCACGATGCTGTTCGTCTCCGGCACCGACACCGATTTCTTCAGCCTGTCTCTCGGAGCCTTCAGCGCCGCAACCCTTGAGATACTCCTTGTCAGCGTGTCGATGCCCGCCAATGCCAGTGGCATCACGAACACCGCGCTGGACGCCGACGGCAAGGTGTATCCCTTTCCCAAATTCACGCGCTACCACGCCGTCCCGCCGCAAGGCTGGAGCAGCATCAGCATGGCCAGTGCCACCCATCAGTTCATCAGCATCCAGATGCACAAGCAGCGTGCCAAGGTCATCGTGCTGAACAAAAGCGTCACCGGCCTGCATGCCGGACAAGTGCAGACATTCGGCCCCACCGCCAGCAAGGACACGGTCGTTCAGCCGGTATTCGTCTGCCAGCAGCATTACGAGAACAACCAGATCAAGGGGACCGGCCAAAGCATCGTCTGGATGTGTACCGACAGCGTGCCAAACGCGCGGGATGCGAAAATCGCCCTGCAATCTCTGTCCACGGCCCGCGCGCTTTTCTCCATCACAGGCAGCTATGCCAGCAGGCTTTTGGCCCGTTCCAGCTGCACCCAGACCGACCCGCCACCGATCACACGCAACCCCTAGCCCCATGCCCGCCACGTTTCCCGGGCCCGTTTGAAAGAGGACAAGACGATGCAACTGACCCAATTGTCGGACACAGGCCTCTATCTTGAGAATGTCGATAGCCCGGAAACCGCTGTGTGGGGGCTGATGATGTATGGCAACCAGCGGCCACAAAGCGTCAATCTTGGCACCAGCTTTTCGAATGCGGACAGTTTCTATGTCTTCTTCCCGGCCGCCAACCGGGGCGCGGGATGGGCCGGTTTTGCCAAGTCCATGGACCAGCAGATGGACAATGGCACCAACCGGCGGTTTGGCTTCTTTGACAATGACGCAACGCTTCTGGGGGTATTGAGCGTCACGGGCTCTGGCGGGTCGCAGGCGCTGAACGGTGGACAGGAGTTCAGTTTTCGAAATCTCACACTCAAGGTGCAGCAGCCTTCGACCGGTCAGGCGTCAGTCACCTATGACGACGGGTCGCAGACATTTTTCATCGAAAACCTCGCCGTTGGCGCACAACAGACGGTGCAATGGCTGGCCACCCCGCCGGGGGGGCCACAGCGCCCCCTGACACCCACCGGCAATCTCGCCATCCCGGTCAGCGGCCCGACCCCGGGCGTGCTGCGCACCGAGTTGATGCTCAGCCTTGACGATCAAGCCGCGCTGGAATGCGGGCCGATGTATTTCGCCCCGAACAGCGGCGGCGGCGACGTGATTGCAACGCGTTACCCCACCTTCCTGTCCGGCGATGACGGGACCCATGTGGCGGTGACCGCCTTTGCGGATGTCGCCCAACAGACAGCGCAGGACCGCACCTATTTCGCGCTCACCGACACAACGCTGAAATCCGGGTTTTCCTCGGTTCTGGGACGTCAGATCACGCTCGCCCCGCGCGACGGCAGCAGTGATCCGCAGAAACTCAGCACGCGCTTTGTGCTGGCCGGCCGCCCGGTCACCGGCCCCGGGAAAAACGAGGCCTATTTTCTGACCCCCATGGGCGCGGTCTCCATGACACAGACGGGCAGCGCCAGTTCGGGCGAATTGCTCTGCGCCTATTCCGCGACGGAAAGCTTCAGCTTTGAAAATGGCGATGTGCTGCATTTCTGGCCCGGCAAAGCGGCATGGCTGGTCAACAGCCCGGAAACCGTGGGCGACAAGGGTGACAAGACCCCGGCCGTCTATCTGGACGATCAGGCCACGACCTCCTGGATCAGCCTGACCTCGGACGCGGCGCAGAACACCTATTTCAGCCAGCCGCAGGGCAGCCCGATCTACGAAGATGACGGCCAGACCGGCGATGCGACGGTGAAGCCCTACAAGCTGAAATTCAAACCGATCCCGGCCTGGCCTGCGCTTGGCACCGATGCGGCCAATGCGACCTGCCCGCCTGTCCCGATGGCCCCCTATGGCGGGCTTCCCGGCCTGAACACCGACAGCAGCGCGCCTTTTACCTATCTCGAAAGCAAAGGCATCAACCCGGCCCGGCGGCAGGTTCTGAGCCAGTCCAACCCGCATCAGAGCCTTGCGCCCATGATGAAGGTCGCCGCAGGCACGGAGGCCGGCACGCTGACCAACGCGATGACGCCGCTGGGCCTTGTTGGCGGGTTTGACAACAACAACCTCTGGATGACCACCCATTTCGCCGTCAGCGGTGCGCAAAACAATCACAAGCTGCAATTCGAGGATATGGGCGAGGCCATTCGCGCGGCGTTTTATCAGAACCAGATTTTCATGGTCATTGATCAGGACATGTCGAATGGCACGCCCCTGTTCACCTTTGGAAAATCCGATGCCACGGTTGAGTTGTCTGACTGGTTCTTTGACCTGCAGCTTCAGGGTGAAAACCCTGACGGCACGCCGCCCATCCTGATCATCAAGTTCTTCCGCGACAAATCCATCAAGGAACTGGTGTCGGACCGCGCGCTTTGGGAAGCGGCAACGACGTTTTCGTCGGACCCGAAATCGCGCGAAAGCCAAATCCTCGACATCATCACCACCGCCGAGGCAGCGGTGAAGAAAGACCCCAATTCGATCTATGCGAATTTCGTGAAGATCGTGAATGACCCCAATTTCACCGGCCTGCTCGCGCTCAACACCGCGCTCGATCTTCAGGAACTGCCCGCCGTGATCAAGGCGCTTCTGGGCGGCATGGTGGATGAAAAGGGCAATTCCAACATCGCCGCCTTCCGCGCCCATCACGTGGGCGTGTCGATCTCGGACACTGGCAATGGCGGCGCGGTGGAGCTGGATTCAAGCTCGGTCTTTGCGCTGGTCGATTATGAGGATCCCGGCACCACCAATACCTCGCTGCAAATCCGCTCGGAGCAAGGTCTGGCGCGCGATCTTGATGTGCTCGATAGCATCTATCCCTGCGGCGCCAATGGGCTGACCTGCTATGGGTTCAAAGTGATCTACCTGCGGGCGCTGTTCACCAACAATGCGCTGTCCAGTTTCGATGCCGAGGTCGACCTGACGGTGGACAATCTCTTTGCCGTGGGCGTCAACCTGGGCAACGATGCCACAACGACGGCAGACGGAGAAAAAGCCAATATCATCAAGATCAACGGCTCTTATTCCGAGCATGACGGCGCGCAGACCTATTCGTTCATCGCCAAGAAAACCTATGAATTCTCCTTTGACGACAACACCTATCTGAAGAAAATCACCTTTGACAAAGTCCAGTTCTCGGCCACCGAGGAAGAGACCGGCAACGCCACCACCTCGACCATTTCTTCGCGCTTCGCGATCTGGGGATCGATGGAGTTCAAGGAACTGGACTTCCTCGACATGCTCAGTTTCGAAAAACTGTCCTTTGCCGATCTGGGTATCGAGATGAGCTATCAGCTCATCGCCAACCCGCCCCCTGCGCAGCCCGAAACCCGCGACCTGTCGTTGAAATTCTCGCCCGGCAACCTGCGGTTCGATTTCGGCCAGACCAAGCAGCGCGACGGTGACAAGAGCCTGCTCGCGCTCCTGCCCTTCAAGCTCAAGAGCTTCCTTTACAGCGAAAACGGTCAGGACATCTCCAAGCTCGATTATTTCGACGTGGGCATCGACATTCCCGGCGTGATCAAGACGGGCAGCGAATACAATTTCGCGCTGATCTTTGATCTTGATCTGGGTAGCCTTGGCGGGCTGGTTGGCGATCTGTCGGCCTTCAAATTCTCGATCATCATCGGCTGGAAGGCCTCGGCAACCCCGGCGGATGAGGCGCTGGTCTTTGGCGTGCAGATGCCCGAGGCCGACGGCAAGCTTGAGATCACCATCGAGGGCGTGCTGAAAATTTCCATCGGGAATTTCCAGCTCAAATATACCGAAGATGATCTGCTCGTCTTTGCGATGGTCAAATCCTACATGGAGCTTTTTGGCACCCGCGTGCCGCCGGGCAACGTGAATTTCGATCTGGCGATTTTTGCCCCGCAAAAAGGCGACGACAAGATCGGCTGGATCGCCGCGCTGAACGCCGAGGCCGAGAAGAAGAAAACCGCCCAGGCGATCTCCTATGAAGGTCCCTTGCAAGCGGTGCAGGACGCGCAGAATTCCATCAGCAAGGCCGAATTCGAGGACTTCCTTGCCCATTACGACGCCCTGCCCGAAGACGAACGCCGCGAGATGCAGCGGGTGGAACCGTTGGCCGTTTTGGCGGAGCAAAAGAAGAAGGACGGCGACGAGGGCGGCTCGATCCTCAAGCTCGACTATTTCGGCATTGGCCAAAGGGTTGGCCCCAAGGACAACCCCGACAGTTTCGACGCTTTCCTGAAATACATGAAGGGCGATTTCTGGACCGCCGTCGAAAAGGGAAAATACACCGATGTCTACAAGCCCGATGGCGGCTGGATCGTGGTGTCGAACATGGTTCTGCTCGATCTCGTCGGTTTGGGCTTTGTCTTTTACGATTCCACGCCGTTTTATTCGCTCAAGATCTACATCACCGCGGGCTCCATCAAGGGGCTGAGCTTTGAGATCACCTATACCAAGGTGAGCGACGATGTGGGGCTGTTCTTTATCAATTTCACCCTGCCCGACACGCTGCGCACCTTCCAGGCCGGGGCGGCGAGCATCACGCTGCCGGCGCTGAAGCTGTCGATCTACACCAATGGCGATTTCAAGGTCGATCTGGGCTTTCCGGCCAATGATGACTGGTCCGTTTGTTTCCGGGTCGAGGCCTTTGCCGGGCCCATTCCGGTCACCGGGTCGGGCGGGTTCTATATCGCCAAACTCAGCAGCGCGACGGACGACACCTTTACCGCCAAGGATTACGACACGATCCTCGCCGCCGGTTTCGGTGCACGGCTGGGCGTGGGCAAGAATTTCACCGCCGGGCCACTCAAGGCGGGTGTGAGCCTGACCTTCTTTGGGATCATCGAAGGCGCGATCGGCTACTACGCCTATGATTCAGACAAAGAAGACGTGGTTCAGTACCTGACCGACCCCAAGGCGCTGGCCATCAAAGGCCAGTTCGGCGTGATTGGCGAAATCTATGGCTCGATCGATTTTGCCATCATCAAGGCCAGCGTGAATGTCCGCATTCAGGCCTCGGTTGGCGTGCAACTCTTGATCGAGGCCGGGCTGGGCGGCGACATCATGCTCTATGTCGAAGCCAGCGTGAGCGTCGGCGTCAAGGTCAAGATCGGGCTGGGCTTCTTCTCGATCACCATCAGCTTCTCGTTCAAGGCCAGCTTCCGCTTTGAATGGCATCTGCTCAAACAGGACAATGCACAACATGTCGAACGTCTGGCGATGCGCTCGAACCTCGCAATGCTGGCAACCGGGGACGCATGGAACCCGGACTTCCCGCTTCAGACCGGCCTGAACGGCAAGCTGTCATCTTGGATGATCGGGGAATACACCACCGTCTGGACTGACACCACGGCCGTCGGTGCACCGTGGCTGGCCACATCGCTGACCATGGAATACCTGGAGGATCCGGCAAGCGCCAAGCTCGAGGATTTCAAACCGTTTGAAAACCTCGCCGCACAGATGATCACCTGGGCGCTGTCCGGCGCTCTGGGTATCGGCAACTGGGATGCCACGGTCACTCAGAAGGACATCGACGGGCTGAACCAGAACCCCGACCTGCTGACCGGCACGCTGGATTATGACACACTGATCGCCGGTCTGGGCAAGATGTTCAGCCTGAACATCATCCCGATCCCATCGGACACCAAGGAAGAGACAAATGTCTTTGCCACCATCTTCCCGATGCTGCCCTTCCTGACGCTCAAGACCGATGGGCGCGACAGCGAGCTGAGCTACGCGTTCAAGGACAAGAGCAACGTGTCGCAGACCTGGATCGACACCACGCTGCAGACCTATTTCGAAGAGCTTTACACCAACATCACCAGCGAAGGCGGCAATGAGATGCTGGCCGAGATGGCCGATCCCACCGTGCCGCTGGTTCAGGCGATGTTCCTTGACTGGTTCGACGCGGTAGTCCGCTCCACCAACAACGCGCTGCTGACGCAGATGCAGAATGACGACACCGACAGCGGCAAGCTCTCGGATGTCTATCTGGCCGCTGTGCAAAGCGGCCAGATCAAGAACGTGGCGGGCCAGATGGCGCAATTCTTCCGCTCGGGCCTGCGCCTGCCCCAGACCGATGGGATGGAACTGCCCGCTGGATCGCTGGAGGCAACCAACCCGCTCTATGCGTTGATCTGGCAGGAATTCCCGGTCGGCTCCAAGACCGATTACACCGTGTCGCTGACCGGCGACGCGAGCCAGCCCTGGGTCACGTCCAGTGCGACCTGGGCTGTCAAATCAGCGGATGTGACACCCTACGCGGTCAATGGCAGCGATCTGCCCGTGCCGTCACAACCGGCGGTGATCCCGATGCTGCAATCGGGGCCACAGGCCTTTGCACTGGCCAATCCGATCACATGGACCCCGGCGGGCGGCGATGCGCTGTCGCTGCGGCCTTTCTCGGCCTCAATGCTGACCGCGCTGAAATCCAGCGCGCCGCTGAACATGAGCCTGTTCACCCGCGAAACCGCCAAGGCTTACGATCTGGCCACCGATCCGGTGCCCACGGAAGACACGAAATTTGCGCTGAGCATCGATATGGTCATCCGCAAGGTGCCGGGCGCGGGCGGCGCGTCGCTGGCCAATACCTATGCGCTTGGCGCAGCCGATCTGACCCAACAGACCATGATGCGCGAGTTGATGGGTGCGTTGCAGGACAACAAGGTCAAGGCCGAAAACGTGCGCCTTCTTTACCAGACCGCGGCGGACGAAAGCGGGCTGGTCTCCGACCCGGCGGCCAAGCAGCTTTTCGTACTGCGCACCAACACCACCACCCAATCGGTGCCGCCCGCCACGATGGAGGCCATGCTGGTCACTGCCGAACAACAGATGGCCGTGGGGGCCAATGCCGATGATCCGCTGGGCTTCCTGCAAATCCTTGAGCAATCGAGCGTCACCAACCAGACCGGCTATTTCCTGACCTACGAGACCTCGGGCGGCAAGGGCCTGCCCGACGATCTCTTTGGCAGCCAGAATTTCGCGCAGGTCACATTCCTGATTGAGCTGGATATAGCGCCATCGGGCGCGGTCTATGCCCTGCCGAACTATGCCAATGCAGCCGTGCTGACCAATACCAAGCCCGACCTGCTATATTATGCCGAAACCACGGACGCGGCGGATGAGACGCAATATGTCTCCACCGCAGCGGGCACGCTGGGCTTTGAGATGGCGCGCACGGAACCCACCGGCGACACGGTACTTGCCCGTCTTGCGAACCTCTACAGCCTCATTGCCTATCAGGTTCCGCAAAGCACCGGTTTCCGGGCCTCGGGCCTGTCTGTCCCGGCCAGCCCGCAAAAAACGGACGAGGGCGACACGACCCAGAGCTGGCGGCTCTTTGCACCGCTTTACAAGCTGGCCAGTGACAACCCGGCAGGCGACGCCAACCCCAACCGCTATGCGTCGATTGGGGATACCGTGACGATCCAGTCGGTTGTGGTCGATGCCTTCGGCAACAGCTTTGGCGCGCCCACAGCCGTCATCGAGGATCAGGCGAACCTGTTCTTTGATGATCTGGTGCCGCTGGGCAACTGGACCGGCGTGCGTACGATCTTTGATTTCAATGCCTGGGACAGCCCGACCGACAACACGGTCTGCGCGTCGATTGACAGCAGCACGGGGCTTGCCACCGGCGGCGATCCGAAACCCGGCGCGCTTAGCGTCTATCTCTGCCCCAGTGTTGACGCCCTGCCCAAACCCGGCTCGCAAAGCGCGCTGGCCACGGCAGAGATGTATGACACGGTGATCAACCAGCTTGCGGCCAAGGGGCCGTCCGGACAGGCCACGACCGAGATGTTCGTGACCACCAATCTCGACAGTTCCGGCAGCGACATTGCGCTGGATACGGCACAGACCGCAGCGGTGATGAAAATGCTGGGCGATCTGCGTGATTACCTTGTCTCGGGTGGCACGGAACCGACCGGGGCCACGCTGACGGTGAACGTGCCAGGGGCGACTGACACCTTGCCGCTGGTCTTCGAGATTCAGGTGGATTTCGGCATCAAACGCACCGGTTTCATCTCACCGGACGTGCAGGATTACGCCAATGCCACCCGCGTGGTGACAAATATCCCGCCGCAATCGGACCCCGAAGCGCTCAAGCAACTGGCGAATGATTTCGCCGTCGCTTTCCCCGCCTTCACCCTCGCCACCGGCCCGGCGGATGCCGACGATGTTGTGGTGCACTCCATGGCACCCGAAATGCTGGCAGCCGAGACCGGCAAATCCTCGAACGCCCAGCCCAAGGGGCTCTGGGCGGTCTCCACCGCCGTGACCGATCTGCAAATCAGCCAGACCCGGCGCGCCTATCTTGCGCCCAAACCGCTGGATACCAAACTGCGCTCCGGCACGGTTTGTATGCCCAACAGCTTGGCCGGGCTTGGCAGCCTGCCCGAAAAACGGGCGTTCTCGGATGTTGATCTTGACCAGATGGCGCGCGGTGCCTTTGCCGCGATTGACAATATCCTTGGTGCGGAGAACGCATCCCACGCCTTCGAGCAGGCTCCGGCGGCTTACACGGCCATTGCCAATGCCCGCGAACAGATCGCCGACCGCTATGCCGATAACGAGGTTGCGTGGCTCCTGAACGATGCCACCTACCAGGGTCAGGGCAGCGACCTGTGTCAGGGTCAGGACCTGATGGCACAGCAGATGCGCGCCGCACTTGGCAGTGCCTATGCCATCAACACCATCGTGCAGACCGATGTGAGCTTTGCCCAATCCCTGCCCGCCAGCATGGACAACCGCCTTCAGCTCTTTGGTCAGATGCAACGTCCGGGCAGCAGCGACACGGGCGAACAATCGGGCGGCGGCTTTGGTCTTGGCACCGCGCGGGTCGATGTGCCCGCAGGCAGCGGAGGCCAGAATGCCACAACCAGCTTCCTCTATGGCGTCACCGATCAGAAGATCGAGGAAGAAACCTTTGAGACGATGAATCTGGAATGGGCGGTCTCGCATCTGCAAGTCTTCCTTGACCCGCGCCAGATTGATTATTGCGACCACGGCACCGCGGCACCGCCGTCGATCTGGCTGCAATTCATCAATGCCTTCACCCATGCCCCACAGATGGGCGAAACGGTGATCCCGCTGGCCTATCGCGATTATCCGACGCCGCCCACGATGGTGGTGCAATCGGCAGAGGCCGATATCCGGAAGGATCCCAAGACGCTGGGTGAACTGACGCTGTGGTACTACACGGCGATCTATCAGGCACGTCTGCTGAGCCGCGACGAGGTCATGCTCGACCTGATCTACAACACCGGCGGCGGCGATGAGAACACGCTTGCCTCGGTCGCGGCACAGGATTGCACCAGCCAGACCAGCTTTACCCTCTTCGAGGCGCTGGCCCGGTTCCAGGCGGCATACGAGATCCTGCAACCACAGCTCAGCCCGGTTCCCGAAAGCGGCGCGAAGGACGCGTTGGAGAGCTTTGCCACGCTGGTCACGCAACTGGCCAACAACACCAACTGGGTGCCAAATGCCTTCGACATGGCGGCGGGCTCCGGCCTGACCTTTACGCTGGAACAGGATCTGGTCACCGACATCGCCACCGGCACCGGCGACGCGCGCCAGGTCACGCTTGTACCCGATCCGCTCGCCCCCAAGGGCAACCCATGGATCGGCAACAAATGCGTGGCAGCACTCGATCCCACCACGATGAAACCCTATGGCGATCAGGCCGAAACCTGTTCGAAACCGGGCGACAAGATCGTGCAGGCCGCCTATACGCCCGATCCCCCGCTGAGTGCGAATTTCGTCACCCACAGGGTGCGGGCGCGCGGTTTGACCACACTGGCCTATGAAAACGCCAATTCCGGCATCGGCACGCGCCGCAACGCGCATCTCTACCCGGACAAAGCGGTGTTCTCGAACCCGGCCTTCATCTACCAGACGCCGATTGTGGCAGGCACCAACCCGATCACGCCCTTTGTACAGAACGACACGGCGTTCCAGATCTATCCCATGATTGTCCCCGACAAGGATCAGGACATGGGCAGCTATATCGCCACCACGCTGGAGGAGCTGATGGGCGTCGCCACCTCGACACGGCTGATGGCTGTTGCTGTGGATGACATGGACGCGGTGTCCGAAGCCGCGACCAAGACCCGCCGGATCAAGATCGACGCGCGCTATGGCTTCCCGATCGGCGCGCCCTCGGGCAGCGGCGATCAGGCCGACACGCTTGTCCCGCTCGCTCCCATGGCTCTGGTGCGCTCCTTTGACCTGCCAGTGGACGGGCTGGCGGAGGTCATCGTGAAATGGGTGGGCAAATCGGGCGATCCGGGCGTCAACGGCTTGAAACCCTATGCCGCAGTGCTTGCGGATTGGTTGACCGCGCAGCAGGGCATCGTGCTGGGCGAACCGGGTGATCCAAACGCACCGCCGCAAGGGGCCTTTGTATCCCTGGATGTGACGCTCTATTCGCAGCTGGACGCGGCCAGCAATCAGCAACCGCTTTTGCGCCTGACCGACCTGCGGCTGGAACTGGCAGCGGTCAAGGCACCGGGAACCGAGTAGCAGCGCCCCTCACCACGACGGACAAGGGCGGGCAATGTCTCGCCCTTTTTTTCTGCTTTCCACGCCCTGACAGCCCCTCTCATGCGGCAACAAACCACCGGGCATCAATGACATGCGCCCGGTTCTATCCGCGTTCGAGGCGTGACAGTCCGGCCCGGATGCATTTAAGGTGGCTCCGAGGTTGGTAGGCTTGGCAATTTTGCTCGAGAAGTCACATATGCAAGCAAGCCAGGACGTTGAGGCCGCATTATCGTCCCGGGTCCTGAGACTGCTCGATACCCTGCGCTTGAAAAAAGCGCGGGCGCTGATGATGTTCCTGCTGCTCTCCGACAGCCGCAAACACCGAAGCGAAAAGATCTACGAGCTTTTGTGGCGCGGCGCGGATGTCCAGAAAGCCAGTTCCTCTTACCGGCAAACCGTGCGCCATATCCGCGTCTCGGCCGAAGATATTCCCGAACTGACCCTGACCACCGGAAGCGGACAGGTGTCGGTCGAGATCAAGGACAACTGGAACCTGATCGACGAATTGGCCACGTTCCTGACCGGGCGCGACACATTCGATACAGGGCAAAACAATGTCCGCAGCTTTCTGGGTCAGTTGGACCTGTCGCTGGGCATTTCCGACAGCTTCGACAGCTGGATCGAGGTGGTGCGGGCGCGGGCGCTGGCCCGGTTCCAGCGCGCGCTCGAAAGTGTGTTCAAAGGCAATACCTCTCAGGACGCGTTGCGTGCCGCTGAATTTCTTTTGGAGATTGAACCACATAACGAGCTGGCCGCGCGTTTCATCATGACCCGGCATTGGCGGGACAACGCCGCGACCCGGGCGATTGATGTCTATAACCGGCTCTATGAATATCTCGATACCGAGTTCGATCAGGAACCGGAAACCGAGACAATTGAACTGCTCGCGGCGATCTCGAACGATCCGCAGGGCGGCAGTACCGCGGGCGACGCAGCGCCGCGTTCGGACAAGGTAACCTTGTCGGTGCAACTCAAGGAACAGCAATTTGTCGACACACGCGGGGCCAGTTTTCAGACCGTGTTGCTGTCCGACCTGCGCATGCGGCTCAGCCGGTTTCGCGAATGGCGCGTGGTGGATGATTATTCCAGCGCCAGCGATTTCCTGTTGATCCGGCTGCAATTGTTGCCTGTCGGGCAATCCTATCGTCTCTCGGTCGAAGTGAGCCACCCGCCGCATCGTGACCTGATCTGGTCGGAGCTGATTGACGAACCCGAGAATAACTGGGACGAAAAGGCCCGCGCGTTGGTGTTCAACGTGGCCAATGCGCTGCGCATCGTGGTGGCTGACCGGCAAGGCTCAGACATTCGCGCCTTTCAGTATGACAAATGGCTGCAATCTCTGGCCCTGATCGGCACATGGGAAGATTCCGACGAAGTCGAAGCCATCGAACTGCTGAGCAGCCTGACGGCGGAAGCGCCGAATTTCAGCCCCGCCCACGCCGAGCTGGCAGGCATCTACAACATCCGGCACATCATTCGCCCCGGCACGTTCCAGACCGATGACATCAAGGATCTGGCCCTGTTTCACGCGCTCGAAGCGGTATCACTTGACCCCACCGATACGCGCGCGCATCGCGTGCTGGCCTGGTGCTACTGCCACAAATCCGAGTTTGATTTGGCCGAGTTTCACTTTGATCAGGCGATGATGCTGAACCCGCAGAACCCGCATTCGCTGTCCTCCAGCGCATTGGGGTTCGCCTTTACCGACAATCTGGAACGCGCCCGCGAATTGAACGAACTGGCCGCACGCCTGCCCAATACGATGGAACCCTTCCATCTGATCTATTTCGCCGCGACCAACTATCTGCTCGGCAATTACGAGCTGGCGCTGGAGCAATGCGAAAAGGGCCGTGGGTTGATGTCCACGGTGGGCGGATGGCACAGCGCCACATTGGCCAAGCTGGGCCGGATCAAAGAGGCGCAGGCGAGGCTGGAGGATTATCACCTTGAGATTGCGCAAGGCTGGTATGGCGAACAGCCCGCAACCATGCAGAACGTCCTGACGTGGTTTACCTCGGTCTTTCCCCTGCGCAACACGACGGTGCGCGATGACTTGCAGCAGACCCTGAAAGCCTGCTGCAAATCCTGACACCTCGCCCGGTCAGTTGCACATCTCGGTGATGTAGATGCCCACCGCCCGATGAAAGGCCGAAACGGGCGAATTCAGGATCGCGTACATGTTCTGTTTCGCCGGGTCGGCGCTGTTGGCGAGGTCTTCCATACTGCCCAGACGCTCGTCGATAAGCTTGCCCAGCGCCTGTTTTACATCGTCCGACAGCGGCGCATCGTTGGAATCCCGCGCGTCATCAAGGATATCGTGGAACAGGCTGCCGAAATGCGCCTTCATCAATCGCCGGTCAAGCTCGTAGCTCAGCGGCGGCTCAAAGCCCGGTGTGTTGTCCATTGCCGCAATCTCGTCTGCGCGAAAGGCCAGCGTTTCCTTGACCGGCACAACCAGCTTGCGGACATTCGTATCGGTCTGGCCCTCTTCGCTCACCCGCTCGTCATAGTCGATCACGATTGTGGTCTTTTCCCAGATGCGGTCCAGCTCGGGATCGGACGGGTCATGACCGGTCGGCGGACGCACTGTCATCGCGTGTTTCAAAAGCCCCGCCATGCGGTCGTATTCGGGCGTGCCCTCTTGCAGGCGCTCGCCCTCGGACAGCTCGACCATCGTGCGGCCAATGAATTCCACCGTCAGCGGGATACCGGCCACGCCATCCTTTTCCGCGTTCATGTCAACAGTTTCGTTTTCGGTTCCCGCGCCGTGCAAATACTTGATGTCGTCATCGTCCAGACGGCGACCGACAATAATATAATTTTTCACCATGGTGTTTCTCCCTTTCAAATTGGTGTCGTTGAAATCAGCGCCAGCATGGAGCCCGGTTTGGACAGGTTCGGCAAGCCCGGATCGGGTGCGCGAAACACCGTCCGGGACATGGCGGTTTCAATGGCCCGCCGGAGCAGGATGCTGCCCAGCGGCCCGAACCGCCCGTCACGCCCATGAAACTGCGCCTCTAGCATGAGCACAAAGAACAAGGGACAATTGCCCAGCGCTTCCGTTGCAACCGGCTGTCCGATTGCAGCGCTCAGGCGCTGCGCAAGGGTATCGGGAGCAAGCTGCGCGGCCCATGGCGCGGGTAATTGCGCAATAAGGGCCACCATGTCCGGGCTGGCCAGGGTCAGCGGATCAGTGGTCTGCGCCGTGATCACATCCAGATCCAGCACCGGCGCGCCGCGCGCCATGAGATCGGGGGAACAGCTTGCGCAAAGGCCGGTCTTGGTGCCATCCGCCGGGACGCCGTTGGCAAGGTCGTGAAAGAAAAGCCGCCAGTCCAGCTTCCAGCTGCTCGACACTTTTTCATCATTGTCCGGACGCCCCAGCAGAAACTCGCGCAGCGACCGGTGCCTTTGGGTAAACCTGTATTCACTGCGCGGCAGCGCATGGAAGGTCCGGAAAACCCCGTGCAACAGCGTCGCCTCGTCCACCACGGCGAATGGGGCCATTTGCTGCGGGGTCATGGCCATCACGTCCGGGTCGCAAAAAATGTCCAGAAACTCGGTCTGGATCAGCTTGTGCCAGATGCTCAGCACATGTGACCGCGCCTGCGCATAGGCGGCAAGCTTGGTGACCTTGTCAAAGGTCCCGCCCCCGCCGAGCGCAGGTTCGATTTCCAGCGCGACCTTGTTGTGGAATTTCATCCAGATCACCGTCAGCCGGTGAAGGATCGTGGTATCCCGGTTGCGCCCGTCATAGAGCGCGCGGACGCTCTGGATATTGCGCCCCTGTGGACCGGGCTCACGATAGGGCTGCGAGATGATCGCACCGGGTTTGACCCGGAATAGAAATGTGTTCGGATCATAGAGATGCGGCAACATCATCGGGCCGGGACCATAGATGGTTTCCAGCGTCAGCGGATTCTCGATCAGGTTGTGACGGATCCGCGTCCAGTCATCCCCGCCATAGTCATGATCATCGCCGGTCTCGCGTGCGAAGGGCGCGTTGGCCAACGGCGTGCTGTTGCCCAGATCATGGCCGATCAACTGCCCGAAATAGGTGTAACCCACCGGAATATGTTCCTTGCCCGCGATGCTGATGTCACGCCAGGCCCGGCTTGAAAAATCAAACGGAGGAAGCCCACCCGCCCTGCCCGCTGGCGGCGTGTTATTGGTAAATGTGTTTGGCACGTGTCAAATTCCCCTTCATTCCGGTTTCAAATGAATGGCGATGTCGCTCCTTTCGGCTCAAAGGTTTCCCCGTTTTCCCAGCGGCAGAACCAGACCTCGCGCTCCATCCAGTCCGGACCAATCTCGAAAAAGCGAAACCCCGCGGGCGCATTTTGCACAAGATCATCTGGCACCGTTTCTGTGTCCGCGAGGACCGGGGTCGGCGCGTCCAGTTCCGGCAGGCGCTCTGGACAGCGCGCGACATACATCGCGATCTTGGCCTCGACGCGGGACATGTCCAGCCGCGAATGCCCGCTTCTTGTGGCGAGCACCTCCATCAGGTTAACCTCCATCAACAGGTTTTCACAAAACGCCTTGTCCATGGCATCGACCAATCTGTCAGAGGTGCCAAACCCCAGAATCGGGTCTTGCCCCGTCGAATAGCTGGACATGCAGATCACCACATGCACCGGCCCATCCGTATCGATGCGCCAGAACCGCGTGCTGCGTTTGACCGACGCCATCGCCCGGCTCTGGTCGATTCGCGTCCTGATCCCGAGGCTCTCCACCCATGTCTCCGGAATGCTCTGCGCCTCCAACGCGCCATCCCACCAGCGCGAGACCACGCTGCGTTCCCGTGCCTCGAAATAGGCATGCCGATATGCGATCGCCCGATCAGGATGCGCGGACACGCCATCCAACGGATCGAAATCCCCCATGCCGCCCGCCTCGCCGCCCTGCAGCCCGGACACGGCCAAACGCTCGGCCGTTTCGCTGAGACAGCGCGCCAATGCGCCTTCGCGCGTGTAGTCCAGCCCGCTGGCCGTGCGGCCGGACTTGGTGATCGCCTGAATGATCGACACGCCGGGCGCGAAAATCGACGCGCGCCAATCCTGCCTGTCCCATGTGGAAATCAGCTGCGTTTCATGACTGTTATTCATTCTGCAAACAAGGCTCTAAAAAATACCTGGTTACCATTTCGAGCCCAGACTTCTCTAAGGTCAAGAAATATTGGCCATTATTGCGACGCGCCGCCCCCGAACGAAACCGGCGACCGACATCGCGACACTGATCCGCGCCCGTGATTTTTCTGTGACTTTCCTGGGCGGCCCGACAGCAGCGGCCTGCAGGCAAACAGGGACCAAACGCCATGGCCTTGCGCGTCTGTTCACCGATGGAATGAGATGGTACCGCCTGCCCGGTTCGAACGGGCGACCTCTTGATCCACAATCAAGCGCTCTAACCTACTGAGCTAAGGCGGCACTGACGGGCGGAATAAACGCGGTGCGGCACGAATGCAAGCCATTTGCCACGGATTTTTTGCCGCTTCCGCTTACAAATCCACTTCCCAGGCCTGCTCCTCCAGAGTCACACCAAAACTCACCACAGGTTTGCTTGAAACACAGCGCCAACCGGCCTTTTCATAAAGCGCACAGGCCGCTCGATGGCTGGCATGTGTCCAAAGCACCATGCGCCTATAATCCTGTGCGCGGGCATGTGCCATGCAGGCGTCCAGCATCCGCCGCCCCAGCCCCTGCCCCCGCGCTTCGGGCAGCAGCAGGAAAAGCCGCAGCCTGGCCGTCCTGTCATCCACATGCACACATAACACCGACCCCAGACGCTGCGCGCCCCGCACCGCGATAAATCCACGTTCGCGCGGGGCGTCGCGCCCGCGCATGAAATCATCGAGGATGTCGGATACCAGCGGCCCGAACGTATCGTCAAAACCTTCGTCGCGCGCGTAAAGCAGGCTGTGTTGCGCCACAAGCCAGCCCACATCCCCCGGCTCAAGATCTCTCAGAGTGATCGCGGCCATGACATGCTCTTGCCTTTCCTCACCGCTCCGGCTAGCACCCTATGCCTGTCACAGGAGGCTGCACATGGGCATCAATAGCGAAACCGATATCGAGGCCAACCTTCAGATCGGCCCCACCGATCAAGGCATGGTGCGGCTTTTCATTGCTGCGGGCAATACCGAGATCCCGATGGATTTCGACCCGGATGAAGCCCGCGAGATTGCCGAGGAAATCACCGCCGCCGCCATGGCCGCCGAGAAGCTGGGCAAGAAGCGCTGAGCGCGTCACCGAAGCGACTTTCCCTAACCACACGATTTCTTTTAAAGAAATCGGTGCGGAAACTTCAAAAGTTTCCGCTTATCGGTTTTGAAATACATCACAGTAGCGCCCCCGGGTCCCGCAATACCTGCAACCGCCGCGCGGCATGGGTGGCGAACTGGTGCAGCATCTTCTTGCGGCGCGCCGGGGCCAGCTTGTCCTCGGGGGCCATGCGCAGGATTTCCGCGTCATAGGCATCGGCAATGATCAACCCCGTCTGTTCGGGCAGAAGATCGGTCGGGAACCCCTCATCCACGGCCCAGAAATAGCGGTCGCACCACTCAAGATAACCCTGCCATTTCCCATCAGACATGAAATCGGCGCGCGAGGATTTGCATTCCACCACCCAAAGCTCGCCCTTGGGCCCCAGCGCCATCACATCCACACGCAGCCCGCGCGTGACGGTAAACTCCTCGACACAGGCGAAATTCAAACTGGCCAGATGGCGCGCGACGCCACGGGCCAAAAGCTGACCGGGTTGCAGCGTTATGTCTGGTGCTGTCTGCATGGCAAAAGATTGGAACATAACGGGAACTTTTGCAATCCCTGAGCAATCCCCCGCCGATGTGAATTGCGAAACCCGCCCTCTCCCCTATTTTCCGGATGTTGTTAAAGCACAATGCGAAATGCTTTAGCAATCGGGCATCACCTAACGCGTTGAAATCTATGATTTCAGGCAGCGTTAGGTGATTCAGGTTTTTCGCATTGTGCTATAGTGAGGACCCAGAATGGACACTTCCCCACCCCAGACCGAAACCCAGGCGCGCGGCGTGCGCTATGCCCGCGAATTGCAGACCCATCTGGGCTGGCTCGACACGTTCACCGGCACCGCGCTTGGCGTGCTGGCCGTGGCGTCAGGCATCTATACCTATCTGGGCGTCTCGTCGCTTCTGGATGAAAACGGCGCCATGTCGGTCTTTGCCGCCATTGCCTATTCGGTGGCAGTGTCGGTGGGCATCTTTGTCTTCTGGTCCTACATGATGCGGCTTTTCCCGGCGGTGCGCACGGCGCAGGCGCGCATTGGTCTTCTGGCGGCCATGGGTCTGGGATCATTGGCGATTGTCGCAATGTCCTCATGGCTGAACGCGGCTGCGCTGGCCGGGTCTGCGGCGGTGGAACAGCATCTGGCGGAAACCGTGCAACGCTATCAGAACAGCCTTGAACGCGCCCATGAAGTGGCGTTGACCGGTCAGGCGCTGGAACGGGACGTGGCCCGAGTGCGCCAGAGCTTCGAAGACCTATCCGAACAGGAAGCCAGCGGCAATCTCTCGGGCCTTGCGGGGCGCGGCGCGGTGTTCCGGGTCTTGCGCCAGAAGGCAGGCGAATTGTCGGCGCTGGAGGCACAGATCGCGGCCCAGACACCACGCGTGGACGCCGCCTTTGCCGAAGGCAACGCGCTGCTCAGCCGAATGCGGGCATTGACGGTGGAGCGGGGCGCGGTCGAGCCGCGCTCGGTCGAGTTCTCCGAACTGGCCGTGCAGTTGCAGGGCCATATCACCCAGCTGCGGCAGCTCTCGGTTGCGCCGCTGGTGGAGCGCGCGGCGCAGGACCTGGCCGCGTCGGTGGTGTTGCCGGAACTGGACGGCTCCACCGCCGAAAACCGCGGCGATCAGGCCGCGACCATCACCTCGGTGCTGGATGTGCTGGCGCAGCGGGCCACCACCCTTCAAAAGGCCGCGCGCGATGTGCTGGCGCTCGCGCCCCCGCCCGAGGTCAGTTACACGCCGATTTCCTCGGCTGACGCGGTGATCCTCTATGCGGGCAATTTTGTGCCCTCCTGGGCCGGGGCGATTGCCATCGACCTGTTGCCCGCCGTTCTCGTGTTCATCCTCGCCATCACGCAGGCCGCCATCCGCTCCGGGCGCGAAGGCGCGGCGGTGGAGGACACCCTGACGCTCGCCGAACTGCGCGCGGCGCTGGCGGCGGTGCGAGATGTGGAAGTGGCCATGCAGCATATGCCCCGCGACGAGGTCGACACCCCTGCCCCACCGGACAATGACAAGGTGCATCCGCTGACCGGCAAAAGCTCATGAAACACAATGGCATCGCCCGCATCCTGACCGGGGTGCTGATCTTTCAACTCGGGATCGGCGTCTTGCTGGTGATTGGCGATGTACAACAGGGCGGGCTGCGTCTTCCGTCGCTGACCACCTCGACCCCGCGCCTGTCCGAACCGGTGCGTCCCGGCGATCAGCGGCGCGTGTTCCGCCCCGGACGCGACCGCCCGGCCACCGCCCCCGCCCGCGATCCCGGCGAATTGCCGGACCGGCTGGTCCTCACGCAGGAGACGGGCACGACCTGGCGGCTGGAGGGCGGCATCAGCGAAGGTGACGCGGCGCGCCTGACAGGCATGCTGGATCGCGCCGACCCCGCGCCGGAAACGATCATTCTGCAATCCCCCGGCGGGTCAGTTGCGGATGCGCTCGCACTGGGCCGCTACCTGCGGGACAAGGGCATCACAACGGCGATGCTGGCCGGTGAATATTGCTACTCCGCCTGCCCCTATTTGCTGGCCGGCGGCGCCACGCGTGAAATTGACCCCGCGGCCTCGATCGGGGTGCATCAGCATTATTTCGGCGAAAACAGCCTCTTGCCCGCCTTTGTCGCCGTCGAGGATATCCAGCGCGGCCAGGGCGAGGTCATGGCCTATCTCGATGAAATGGGCATCGACCCGCTGGTCATGCGCCATGCGCTGAACACGCCGCCCGATGAAATCTATGTCTTGTTGCCCGAAGAACTGGAGCGCTACGGCTTCCTGTCAAACCAGTGATACCGGCCCATGATACCTGCACTGTCGCGACAATTCGGCAATGCCCCCTTGCCCCGGTGCCGGTAAAGACCTATCTGCGCCTGAGGCGGGTTCTGCTCTTCCCGTGACACGGTTGCATTCCGGTGGCCTTAAGCAATTCCGAGGGAGCTGGCTCTGTCCGGATCGTGGTCCGGTTACCTGGCGCCCACCTGTATATACAGGTCCTCGGGAATGAGATAACCACACGGTCGCTGCGGTTCCCGCCGATTTTCTGAGTTGGCCACAAATGCGTGGAGCGCCGCTCCTATCCGTTTGGTTGCGGGGCGAACAGGCCGCCCCACAAGCCATAGGGTTCAAGGCTTGAACACCTCGCGCCGGTACATCGGTATCATGATGACAGCGATCGTCTTTTCCTGACCGTCAAAAAGGCTGGCCAGTTCGGGAATGGAAGAGCGTATCTCCATGTCTCCGTCCAGCGATTTGCCCAGCGGCGCGCTCATCGCCAGATCCGAGAGTTGTTCGAACCGGTTGAGGTGATGAATGGCGGGATCCACATTTGAATAGGATTGAGACTCTCTGGCCGACCAGGTCAGCGGACCGCTTGCATAAGCCAACGACATGGACAGCTCGCCACCATTGGCCATCAGGGACCACGCTTCGCTGAACCTGGGTTGCGCGTTGTCAGCGCTGTCCACCCCGGCCCGCCGGGTGATGGTTGCAGGGCTGGCATTGCCATAAGGATCAACGCTCTCATGGGGGCTGAACACCTTGGTGACGAATGTCCGGACCTCATCGGAGGTTGTCGATTTACCCAGGCTGGCAAAGGCGATGGCACGGTAGGTCGAGGGCTCGGTCGGATTGCCTTCCGCGTCCTTTGCCAGGTAACGGTCGGCAAAAATCAGCAGGGCATTCGCCCCCGCGACGGCACCGCCGGGAAACGCCATGAGCGTCCATCCATCAGGCAGCGTCTCCTGCACCGCCCCTTCGTCAAACTGCATGGCAACAAGGACGCGGCTATCGACATTGGAGCTGAGCAAGGTTTCCGCGCTGGCCCGCTGCGCCCCAGAGACAGACAACAAGGTTAACGCGGCCAACAGGACGAATTTACGCAATCTGAGCATGTTCATGATAATCCCCTTTTCGGTCCAGATCGGGCCACAAAGGCGATGCGCAACCCGGTTCCGCGGTGCAATCAGCCATCATGGCATGTGATCCAGAAAAGGCGCTAAGGGGCCTATCTGGCTAACGAATTTGGGTGAAATTTTACGAATTCAGCAATTGCAGTGCGCAGTGAACGCGCGCCCTGCGGTCAAATCCGACGACGCGATTTGCCCTCAACCACCGGGATCGTGGCATATTCATGCGTCACCGGCGCGCGCAGCCCGCCGCCTGGGCCGTCATCGTCATCGTCGCCCATGCGCATGATCGCGATGCCGAACTGCACACCGGCAAAGACGATGCCGTTGAACACCCACAGCAGGAAAACCGCCAGCAGCCCGGCCTCGGTATGGGTCACCAGGTGCCAGAGATTGCCGATATTGAACCATAACAGCAGCGCGACAAACACCGCCGAGGCGGCAAACCCGATCAATACGTGTTTGATATATTCGCGCACCAGCTTGGGCAGCTTGGCGTCAGACAGTTTTGGCTCTGGCATGGCATCCCCCTCATGCATGCCTAGAGAATAACCCTGATAGGCCGTGATACAAGCGCAACGCGGGAAATGAGCGGCAATTGGCCGCCCCCAAGGGCCTCAGAATGCCTCGGGTTTGGCCTCGCGTGCCATGTGATCCAGCACGGCGTTAACGAATTTCGGCTCTTTACCTTCGGGAAAGAACGCGCCTGCGATATCCACGAATTCGACAATCACCACTTTCGGCGGCGCGTCCCCTTCGACTAGTTCCGCGCCCGCGGCCCGAAACAGCGCCCGCAGTGTGGGGTCGATCCGGTCGATGGGCCATTTCGCCACCAGCGCCCGGTCGGTCATCTGGTCGATCCGCGCCTGATGGTTGACCGCATCATCGACGATCCGGGCGAAGAGGTCGGGATCGCCCTCCTGCATCTCGTCGCCCTCATAGACCGCGCCAAACCGGTGATCGAGGAACTCACGCTTGACCCGGGTCGAGCTTTGCCCCGCCGCTTCCATCTGGAACAGCGCCTGCACGGCATAGAGCCGCGCAGCAGAGCGCATCTTGCGTTTCTGGTTGCCGGACAGGGGTTTCGGCCCCTTGTCTTCTGTCTCGTCACTCATGCGGTCGGGTTGCCTTTGCTCTGGCCAGCGATCTGGAATTCATCCTGCGCGGGGCGGAATCCCACCCCTTTGCGCGAAGCGCCCCACTTACGGCTGAGCGCGACAAGATGCAAGGCCGCAGCGGCCGCACCACCGCCTTTGTTCGAGCGCTCCGGATCGGCACGCACTTCGGCCTGTTCGCGGTTTTCAACGGTCAGGATGCCGTTACCAATGCAGAGCCCCTGAAGCCCCAAAAGCGTGATGCCGCGCGAGCTGTCATTGCAGACCGTGTCGTAATGCGTGGTCTCGCCCCGGATCACGCAGCCCAGCGCCACGTAGCCGTCGAAATTGCTCAACCGCTCGGCAATGCCGATGGCGGTGGGCACTTCCAGCGCGCCGGGCACTTCGACAATCTCCCATGTGCCGCCTGCCGCCTCGATCTCGGCCTTGGCACCGGCCACGAGATTGTCGGCGATATCTTTGTAATAGGGTGCCACGACAATCAGGATTTTCACCGGCTTGTCGAATTCCGCACGCGGCAGGATGTAATGGGCTTCAGCTTCGGCCATGATGATTACTCCGTGATCGGGCGGGTGCCCACGATTTCCAGCCCATAGGCGTCAAGACCCACATATTTCGTGGCCTCGTGATCAGTCAGCAGGATCAGCTTCGACAGCCCCATGGCAGACAGGATCTGGCTGCCCAGCCCCACTTCGCGCACGGTTTTGGGGCCGTCCTCTTCATCGCGCAGCAAACGCGCCTGCGGGTTGCGGAACAGACAGATCGCGCCGCGCCCCTCGGCGGCCACGATCTCCATCGCGCGCTGCAACTCGTCCGAGCCACCCACGCCCAGCACATCCTCCAGCGCATTGAGCGCATGGGTGCGCACCAGAACCGGCTCGGGCGTGGTGACGTCGCCCTTGGTCATGACCACATGTTCGGTGCCTTCGGTCATGTCGGTGAAAATCCTGAGCGTCCAATCACCGCCATGTTTCGAGCTGACCTGCTGTGTCGCGGTCTCGCGCACAAGGTTGTCGTGACGACGGCGATAAGCGATCAGGTCGCTGATCGTGCCGATCTTCATCCCGTGTTTCTGGGCAAAAGCCACCAGTTCGGGCAGGCGCGACATGGTGCCGTCCTCGTTCATGATCTCGCAGATCACGCCGGACGGGTTCAGACCGGCGAGCCGCGAAACATCCACCGCCGCCTCGGTATGGCCCGCACGGACCAGCACGCCGCCCTCACGCGCGCGCAGCGGGAACACATGGCCCGGCGTGGCAATCTCGGAGGGCGTGGTGTTGGGATCAATCGCCACCGCCACCGTGCGTGCCCGGTCATGGGCCGAAATGCCGGTGCTCACGCCTTCGCGCGCCTCGATGGACACGGTAAAGGCGGTCTCGTGGCGCGAAGAATTCGACGTCGCCATCATCGGCAAGCCCAGCGCATCCAGCCTCTCACCCGGCATCGACAGGCAGATCAGCCCGCGCCCATGGGTGGCCATGAAATTGATCGCGTCAGGCGTGGCCATCTGCGCCGGGATCACCAGATCGCCCTCATTCTCGCGATCCTCATGATCGACAAGGATGAACATCCGCCCGTTGCGCGCTTCGTTGATGATTTCCTCGACGGGGGAAATCGCGTCGCTCCAGTTTTCCTCGACCGGTCCGGGGGTTTCAAAGCTCATGGCAAAGGCTCCTTTGGCTTGGGTTGGGGGGATAGTGGATCATGCAGGGTTTGGAAAGGGGATGTGACAGCGGTCATTGCCCCGCTTGCCTGCATTGCGTAGCGTCACACCCATGCGGAGGAGGCCGACCAATGGAGACAGAAACAAAGATCAAGCTGCTCGCCGGGCTCGTCGGGCTGGCGGGTTTCCTGTTCTCGGTCGTGCAATATGTGCAGGTCCAGCGCGTCAACGCCTCTGCCCCTTATCTCGAACGCAAGCTCGCTTGGTGCGAGGAAGCGATTGAGACCGCCTCGGCCATCGCCACGCGCCGCCCCGCTCAGGTCGAGGACCTTGCCCGCTTCGAGGAAATGTATTGGGGCGTCATGGGGTTGATCGAAAACGCCGCGATCACCCGTGCGATGGATGGTTTCCACACCGCTCTGGCCAATAACGCCCCGGACGCGGAAGATGTGAAATCCGACCCCTCCAGCCGCAAGACGCTTCAGGGTCATGCGCTGGCGATTGCCCATGCCTGCCGCCGCGAACTGTCCCATGACTGGTCATCCAGCTGGGCGCGGGAGCGTTAAAATATTGCGCAATTCCGGATGCAAAACCGGTATCCAGTTTTGCCGGAATTGTTTTAGTCGAAAATATCCTCGATCACGTCGAACGCGTCTTCAAACGCGTCGCTGAGAAAGTTTCCGAACCTCGATTTCTTTTTCTTCGGTTTCTTGCGCTTGCGCGTGATCTCGGGTTTTTGCCGTTCCCAGAGCGGATTGGGCGTGGCCCTTCCGCCCTTGGCCTTTTTGCCCTTGGCAGGTTTGGAACGATGCGCTGCCGGGTCGATATTCTCCGACGGCATCAGCTTCATGTCATGCAACGGCGCACCACAGGAGGAACAGGCCAGTTCATGCCGCTTGTCCCCGCGCAGCACCAGCGCCGCTCGCGTTCCGCAGTAACAACATGTGGCGATCTTGGTTCCCTGCGGCATGACAGCTCCTGTTTTGCTGCGCTCTATCTATGCACGATCACCCACGAGGCAAGCTGGCATAAAGCGCCACGGCGGCGGCATTGGACACGTTGAGCGAGCCGAACCCCCCGGCAAAGTCGATCCGCACCAACGCATCGCAGGTCTCACGCGTCTTTTGGCGCAAGCCCGGCCCCTCGGCCCCCAGAACCAGCGCCACGGGGCGGTCCATCCGCCCCTCCAGCGCGGCTTCGATGCTCTGCTCCGCCTCGCCCGCAAGTCCCAGAACGAGATAGCCCATCTCCTGCAATTCAACGATGGCATCGGCGAGGTTGCGGACCTGCAAATAGGGCTGGCGTTCCAATGCGCCGCTTGCCGTCTTGGCCAATGCGCCGGTCTCGGGCGCGGAATGATGGCGCGGCGCAATGACCGCGCGGGCACCGAACACCTCGGCCGAGCGCAGAATCGCCCCCACGTTATGCGGGTCGGTGACCCGGTCCAGCAGGATCAGCCGCTGCGGTCCCGCCCCGTCTGACAAAGCCACATCCGCCACGCTGCCCCATTGCAGCGGCTTGACTTCAAGCGCGGCGCCCTGATGTACCGATTGCGGATCGAGGGGCGCAGGAAACTTGCGCGGATCGGCCATTTCCGGCTCCATCCCGCTGGCCGCGATGGCCTCGGCCAGCTTGTCAGCGGCATTGCGCGTCACAATCAGGCGCAGTTTTTCGCGAGCCGGGTTTTGCAGCGCGTCGCGCACCGCATGCAGCCCGAACAGCCACACCGTTTCCGCCGCTGCCAGGCGCTTGGCCTGTTCCTTGGCCACGACCCATTTGGGTTTCTTCATGTCACGCCCTTTCTTTGGCGCGACAATGCCCGTCCGCCCCGCCCGGCGCAAGCCGCTGGCCGCGCGCGCAGAGGTCGAATTTTCGTCGAAAATTCGACGCCGTCAGGAAAGTTGAACCCGCGCCGGAAAACACGATTTTTCGCCTTGACCTCCTATCTCACCATCTTTAATCAGCCCGACACAGTGGGCGACAGGCCGCAAGGTGTGGCAGGGGACTGTAACTCCCTCGCGGAGACGCACGCCTGGTTCGATTCCAGGGTCGCCCACCACTTCCCCCAAGCTTGGACTGCGTGGTTTCCACGGTCCCTCCCTGATCTGCATCAAGGGATTCATCCGCACGGCTGCTAGGCTGACCCCGTGTTCAGGGAGGCAGCGGGCATATGGCTGAGTATCACAACAGTGCTCTCAGGGATGTTCTGGAACAGCTGGAAACCGGGGCAGACGGGCTGTCGTCACAGGACGCGCGCGCGCGTCTTGATCGCTATGGCCGCAACGAACTCAAGGTTTCACGCGATACGCCGGAAATCGTCAAGTTCCTGCTGCAGTTCAAGAATTTCTTTGCCATCTTGTTGATCATGGGCGGCGCGCTGGCGCTCACCGCCGAACGGCTCGACCCCGGACAGGGCAATCTTTATATTGCGATCGCCCTGATTGCCGTGGTCTTCCTGAACGCCGCCTTCACCTATTTCCAGGAGCATCAGAGCGAACGCATCATGGACAGCTTCCGCAAGATGCTGCCCTCGATGATCACCGCCCTGCGCGATGGCCGCCCGCAGGAGATTGCGGCAGCAGAACTGGTCCCCGGCGACGTGATCGTGCTCAACGAAGGTGACCGGGTGCCCGCCGATGGGCGGCTGATCGAGGCCAAGGAGTTGAAGGTCGACAATGCCTCGCTGACCGGCGAGAGCGAGCCACAACTGCTCGACGCGGGCAAATCCGCCAATGCCGTTCTGGAAAGCCCCAACATGGTCTTTTCCGGCTCGCTCGTGCAGAACGGCGAAGGCAAGGTGGTGCTGGTCGAGACCGGCATGAACACCCAGATCGGCAGCATCGTGGCCCTGACCAAGGCCACCGATGCCCATGAAACACCGATCCACAAAGAGCTGAAATACTTCATCAAGGTGATCAGCTTCATCGCGATCTTCCTTGGTGTGAGCTTTTTCGCGGTCTCGGTCGCCATCGGCAACGGTGTGATCGGCAGCCTGATTTTTGCCATCGGCATCATCGTCGCCAATGTCCCCGAAGGCCTGTTGCCCACCGTGACCCTCAGCCTGACCATGGCCAGCCGCCGCATGGCGCAGAAAAACGCGTTGATCAAGAACCTCGAAAGCGTGGAAACGCTGGGCTCCACGACCGTGATCTGTACCGACAAGACCGGCACATTGACCCAGAACAGGCTGGGCGTGAACACGGTCGTGGTGGGCGGCAAGGAACATGCCGCATCGGACAAGCTGGCCGCAGGCGCACCGGCTTTTGGCCAACTCCTGCGCGTCATGTGCGTGTGCAACAACGCCTATCTGACCGAGGATGGCTTTGCAGGTGACGCCACCGAAGGCGCGCTGCTGATCTATGCGCAGGACCACGTGGATTTGGCCGCGTTGCGCAAAGTCGAGGAAATCGCCGAACAGCCCTTCAACTCGATCACCAAGCGCATGATCACCGTGACGGATGCGGGCGACGGTCCCGAGGCGATGCTCAAGGGCGCGCCCGAGGTGGTGCTGGCGATGTGCGACCGTATCGCGCTCAATGGTGGCGAATACGATCTCACCGAAGAGCGCCGCGCCGAGGTCATCCAGACCTATCGCACGCTGGCGGGCCGTGGCGAACGCGGGCTGGCTTTTGCTGCGCGCCCCTGCCGCCGCGACGAGATGCCCGAGACGGGGTATGTGTTTCTGGGCCTGACCGGCATGATCGACCCGCCCCGCCCCGAAGTGCCGGACGCTTTGGCGCGCTGTCATTCTGCGGGCATCCGGGTGATCATGCTGACCGGCGATTTCGGCCTGACCGCCAAGACCATCGCCCAACAGATCGGTATGGTGGGCGAACATGGCCGCGTCATTCAGGGCGATGAACTGTCCGCCATGTCCGAGACAGAGCTGCAAAAAGTGCTGCGCGACGAGCCCGAGATCATCTTTGCCCGCATCGCACCGGCGCAGAAAATGCAGGTGGTGCAGGCGCTTCAAGCCAATGGCGAAACCGTGACCGTGACCGGCGACGGGGTCAACGACGCGCCCGCGCTCAAGAACGCTGATATGGGCGTGGCCATGGGCGTGATGGGCACCGATGTGGCCAAGGAGGCATCGAATATGGTGCTGATGGATGACAATTTCGCCACCATCGTCACCGCGGTCGAGGAAGGCCGCACCATCTTTGACAATATCAAGAAGTTCATCGCCTATATCCTGACCTCGAACATTCCCGAAATCCTGCCTTTCATCGCCTTTGTGTTGCTGGACATTCCGCTGCCGCTGACGGTGATCCTGATCCTGTCCATCGACCTTGGCACCGATATCCTGCCCGCGCTGGGCCTTGGCGCGGAAAAGCCCGAGACGGACGTGATGAAGCGCCGCCCCCGCCCGCGCGGCGAACGGTTACTCAGCCGCAAACTGCTGCTCATGAGCTATGGCATCGTCGGCATGTTGCAGGCCGCCGCCGGGTTCTTCACCTATTTCACCATCCTGTATTCCGGCGGCTGGGAATGGGGGCAGGATCTGGCCTCCTCCGATCCGCTCTATCGCACGGCAATCACCGGCTTTTTCGCCTCGATCATCATCTGTCAGGTGGCGGATGTGATCATCTGCCGGACCCGGCGGCAAAGCCTTTTGACCGTTGGCTTCTGGTCCAACAAGCTTGTGCTGGTGGGCATCGCGTTCGAACTCTTGCTCTTGGCCAGTATCAGCTACATTCCCGCCTTCAACACCTTCTTTGGCACCGCACCGCTTGAGCTGTGGCATCTGATGCTCTCGGTCCCCTTCGCATTGACAATCCTGATCGGGGACGAGATCCGCCGCGTCTTTGTCCGGCGCGGCAATCCGTTTGTGCTGCGCTGGTTGACATGGTGACGCTGCGAAAAGAACTGAACTGATCGCTTCATTTTGACACGAACACCCTATCTTGATCTGCAAGCAGACAGGAGGGGTCGCATGGAACTGACAGTCAACGGACACAAACATGAGGTGGATGTCGAAGACGACATGCCGCTGTTGTGGGTCTTGCGCGACGAGTTGAAAATTTCCGGTGTGAAATATGGATGCGGTATCGCCCAATGCGGTGCCTGCACCGTGCATATCGACGGCGAGGCCGTGCGCTCCTGTCAGGTGGCTGCCGCCGATGTCTGGGGCGCGGTGACCACCATCGAAGGGCTGGGAACGCCGGACGCGCTGCATGCAGTTCAGGCCGCGTGGATCGAACATCAAGTGGCGCAATGCGGCTACTGCCAGTCCGGCCAGATCATGCAGGCCGCGTCGCTTCTGGCCGAAAACCCGGCACCCAGTGATGCGGATATCGACGATGCCATGTCCGGCAATCTCTGCCGCTGCGGCACTTACAGCCGTATCCGTGCCGCCGTGAAAACTGCCGCCAAGAACCTGCAGGAGGCGTGATCCATGGCCAGCATCGGAAAAATCGCCCGCCGTACGTTTCTTATTGGCTCAGCCGCAATCGCCGGGGGCGTGGCCTTTGGCGTCTGGCGCTACAAGACCCCCTATGACAACCCGCTTGAAAGCGACCTGGCCGAAGGCGAGGCCGCGCTGACGCCTTACGTCAAGATTGACGCAAATGGCGTCACGCTCATCACCCCGCGTGCCGACAAGGGGCAAGGTGCCTATCACGTGCAGGCGGCGCTGATCGCGGAAGAGCTGGACGTGGATCTGGACCAGATCAGGGTCGATCCCGGCCCGCCCGACCGCGCGTATTGGAACACGGCGCTTTCCGCCGAGGCGGCCGATTTCATGTCCCCCGGCGAAGGCGTGATGAACCGCCTCGCGGGCGGCGCGGCAGACGCGATGATGAAATTCATCGGGCTTCAGATCACCGGCGGGTCCACAACCGTCCCGGATGGGTTCACCAAACTGAGACAGGCCGGGGCCAGCGCGCGCGAGACGCTGAAACTGGCGGCATCAGAGCAGACCGGCACGCCGGTTGCGCAGCTGACGACCAAGTCCGGACAGGTGATCCTGCCCGACGGCACCGCCCTGCCCTTTACCGAACTGGCGGCAATAGCCGCAACGCTCGATCCGGTGCAGGATGTGGCTCTGCGCGACCCGTCCCAATGGCGCTATATCGGCAAACCGATGCAGCGGCTGGACATCGTGGCCAAATCCACCGGCACGCAGGATTACGGCATCGACGCGCATGTGCCCGGCATGGTGCATGCCACCGTGCTCTTGAACCCGGCCCAAACCGGATCGTTGCGCGACTATGACGCCACGGATGCGCTCAATATGCGCGGGGTCAAGGCGGTACTGCCGATCACCGGCGGGCTGGGCATCGTGGCCGACAACACATGGCGCGCATTTCAGGCGGCACAGGCCATCAAGGCCGAGTGGGGCCCCGCCCCTTTTCCCGCCGATATGCAGGATCACTGGAAGCGCCTGTCCGACAGCTTCACCGATGGCGCGCAGGACAGCCGCAAACGCGATGACGGCGATGTGGAGGCTGCGCTGACCGGCGATGTGATCGAGGCCGAATACCGCGCGCCCTATCTCGCACACGCGCCGCTGGAACCGATCAGCGCCATTGTCCGCGTCGATGACGATGCGGTCGAGGTCTGGACCGGCACCCAGATCCCGCGTTTCATTCAGGCCAATATCGCCCGCATCACCGGCGTGGATGCCGACAAGGTCACCGTGCATGTGTTGATGATGGGCGGCTCTTTCGGACACCGGCTGGAGGATGAGGTGGTCAAACAGGCGACCGAAATTGCCATGCAGATGAAGGGGACACCGGTCAAACTCACCTATTCGCGCGAAGAAGACATGATGCATGACTTCCCGCGCCAGATCGCCATGGCCCGCGCCCGTGGCAAGGTAGAGGGCGGCAAGGTCACAGCACTGGATCTTGGCATTGCCATGCCATCGGTCATGGCCTCGCAAATGGGGCGGCAGTCGCTGTCAGCCCCCGGCCCCGACAGCCAGATTGTCGCCGGAGCCTGGGACCAGCCTTTTGCAATTCCGAACAAGCGCGTCACGGGCTACCGGGCCGAAGGACTTGCGCCGATTTCATCCTGGCGCTCGGTGGGGGCATCGTCCAACGGGTTCTTCTACAACGCCGCGTTGGACGAGTTGATCCATGCGGCAGGGGCCGATCCGCTGCAAGAGCGCCTGCGCCTGTGCGATGACGATCGCGCGCGCAAGGTGCTGGAGGCCGTGGCGGAGATGTCCAGCTGGGACGGGCCGACCCCGTCCGAGGGCAAGGGGCGCGGCGTCGCACTGACCTATTCCTTTGGTGTGCATTGCGCAGAGGTGGTCGAGGTGACCAACACCCCCGATGGCATCCGCATCGACACTGTCTGGACCGCCGCCGAGGTGGGCACCGTGGTGGACCCGGTGAATTTCGAAAACCTCGTGCAGGGCGGCGTTATCTTTGCGCTGGGCCACGCGATGAATTGCGAGATCACCTATACCGATGGTGTGGCGGATCAGTGGAACTTTGACAGCTACCCCGGCATGCGGCTCAATCAGGTGCCGCAGATCGAGATACGTGGACTGGAAAACGGCGACACGGTCCACGGGATCGGCGAACCTCCGGTGCCGCCCGCCGCCCCCGCGCTGGCCGGGGCGATCTTTGCCGCCACCGGCACCCGGCTGCGCGAAATGCCGTTCAACAAATTCGTGGATTTCGTCTGAGGCGCTGCGCTACGCGGCGATATCGATCACGACGGCCCCCTGTTTGTGACGCCCCTGCACCAGAGCATGGGCGTCGCGAATATCGGCAAGCGCATAACGCGCGCCCACCACGGCGCGCAGCCGCCCCTGTGCCATCCAGTCACGGAGCACAGCAAGATCGGGCTTTCTGTCTTCGTTCACCCCGATTTTGACCCGCTGCCCTCCGCGAAAACAGGACCAGAACGCCTGCCAAACCTCGCGCAGCCCGAAATTGAGCGGCACGAAGACACCTTTGGGTTTCAACAGCGTGCGCGCCCGCGCGAAATCCATTGTGCCAATCGTGTCAAAGACAACGTCAAAGCGTTCATGCAGCGCCGCAATGTCCTGCGTCATGTAATCGACGAACCCCGTGGCCCCGAGAGCCCGCACCATATCCTCGCGTGCGCCCGACGCCACGCCCGTCACCTCGGCCCCCAGAAGCCGCGCCACCTGCACCGCGTAGCCCCCCACGCCACCCGAGGCCCCAACGACCAGCACGTTCTGCCCCGCTTGCAGATTCGCGAAATCACGCAGGAAGACCAGCGCCGACAGCCCGCCAAAGGGCACCGCGACCGCCTCGCCTGCCCCCACTCCATCCGGCAAGGGCAGCACCGCGCCATCCTCCCTGTGCGTCAGGAATTCCGCATGCGCACCCGACGGGGCAAAGCCGAACACCGCATCGCCCACGGCAAACGCGCTCACGCCCGCGCCCAGCGCCGCGACCGTTCCGGCAAATTCACTGCCCAGAACCGGGTTGCGCGGGCGGGTGAGCCCGAACATCAACCGCCCCGGCACCGCCAGCACACCGGGAAAAGCCGCCGCGCGCAACCGCCAGTCCGCGGTTGTCACCGTGCTGTGCGATACCTTGATCAGCACCTCGCCCGCACCCGGTTCGGGGGGGGCAATCTCTTTGATCCGGACCACATCCGGCCCGCCATATTCCGTGTAGACCGCCGCTTTCATGCCTGTCCTCCTTTCCGTTTGAGGCGAAGGTAGCCATGCGGATGAAAAAGGGAAATTGACCAAATCCTGCGCTCTGATATGCAAAACCGCATGGATTGGCGTAGCATCACCTTTGACTGGAACCGCGCGCGGGCGTTCCTCGTGACGGCCGAAGAGGGGTCTCTTTCGGCCGCGGCCCGCGCACTGGGCATGGCGCAACCGACGCTGGGGCGGCAGGTCACGGCGCTGGAAGAAGAACTGGGCGTTGCGCTTTTCGAACGCACCGGTCGCGGCCTTGCGCTCACACCGACAGGACTTGACCTTGCCGAACATGTGCGCGCCATGGGCGAAGCGGCCACGCGGGTGTCGCGCACCGCCTCGGGCCACACGACGGAAATCGCCGGTCAGGTCTGTATCACCGCGTCCGAGATCTATTCCGCCCACCTGCTCCCCGCCGTGGTCACCGAACTGCGCGACAGCGCGCCGGGACTGGAGATCGAAATATCCGCCACCAATTCCGTCACCGACCTGCGCCGCCGCGAGGCCGATATCGCCATCCGCAATACCGAGCCCGCCGATCCCGAACTGATCGCCAAGCGCATCGCCGATGACACCGGGTGGTTCTACGCCTCTGACGCCTATTTGGCCCGGCACGGCCTGCCGCGTGACATGGAGGACCTTGCGGGGCATGATTTTGTCGCGATGGTCGAGGCGGACGAGATGGTCAAGGCGATGGCCGGTTATGGCGTGCCGCTGACCCATGACAACCTGCAGATCCGCAGCGACAATCACCTTGTGCATTGGGAACTGGCCAAACAGGGCACCGCCATCGGCATCGTGCCCGATTTCCTTGGCCACGCCACGCCGGGCATGCAGCGCGTGTTGCCCGATCACGGCCCGGTCCGCTATCCGGTCTGGCTGGTGGCGCATCGCGATCTGCGCACGTCGCGCCGCATCCGGCTGGTCTGGGATACGCTGGAGCGGCATCTGGCTTCGGTTCTCAAACCGGGGTCTGTGGGATGATCCACATGTCCCGTTATGCCATCTATGCAACCTTTCCGCCCGGACCGTTTGGCGATGCCCTGTCCGCATGGCTGGGTTGGGACAGTCTGACCGGGCAGGACAAACCGCATCCTGACCTGCCCTTGCCCGTCGCAGAGATTACCAAGAGACCACGTAAATACGGCGCCCATGGCACGATCAAGGCGCCGTTTCGGCTTGCTAGTGGCCGCACGGATACCGAACTGCGTGCGGCCCTGCGCGCGTTTTGCCTGGGCCAGCCCCCTGTCAGCCTGCCCGGTCTGGAGATTGCCCGGCTGGGGCGGTTTCTTGCCCTTGTGCCCGCCGCCCCCTGCCCGGCGCTCGACGCGCTGGCCGCCGCCACGGTCGCCGGTCTCGACGAATTCCGCGCCCCGCCTGACGAGGCGGACCTGGCCCGGCGACGCAACGCGCGCCTCACGCCCCGGCAGGACGCCAACCTGACCCGCTGGGGATACCCGCATGTGATGGAGGATTTCCGGTTCCACATCACGCTGACGGGACCGTTAAAGCCGGATATCGTGCCAGATGTTCAGGCCGCGCTAACGGACTATCTGCGCCAATTTCTGGAGCAGCCCATGCGCATCGACGCCCTGTCGCTGATGGGGGAAGACGCGCGAACGGGGCACTTTCACGTTCTGGAGCGGGAGCCGCTCGGCCAGTGATCGCTGACTGGGCATTCCGCACCTGTCAGGCCATGTCGGGATGGTTTAGGCTGGAATGCGTGTCATTGTTGAAAGGTGCCCGCGCCCATGTCCGAAACTGCCCTCACCATTCTGATCATCGCCATCCTTGTCATGGTTGTGCTGCGCAAGGTCTTTGGCGGATCGTCGCGCTCAAACAACAGCCGCGGCGCGGAGGGTGGGTCATATCCGGACGGTAATCGTGCCGATACATCGGATGGGTTTGACGGCGACGGCGGAGGAGACGGCGGCGGCGAATGACCCCGCTCAGGGGATCAGGACACCCGACCGATCCACCGATATCCGCTCTTCGGCCAGATCGTCATAGACAATCGTCACGTCGATGCGCTGCACATAGCCCTGGGAAAACCCGACATAAGGCAAGCCGTCCTCGGGCTTGAGCGCGTTTGGCGCGGCCTCGTCCTCATGGCATGTGGGCAAGGGAAACACCGCGTCCGGGCCGCCATTGACCGCATAGCGCAACTGCACCAGACCGCAGCGCCAGGCGAGAAGATGCGTGAAATAGACCAGATCCTGCCCGTTGAAATCGCGCACCGCGACCCAATTGCCGCGCGTCGCCTGCAGGATGGGCCGGATTTCGGTAGCGGTGGTAAAACGCCCCGTGGGCTCCTGCGGCTCGGCGACAAGCCCGCCGGCGGGCGGTGGCGCGGCCTCGGTCACCCGCGGCTGTGATCCGCCCCCGTCATTGTCGATCTGGCCGATCACGCCAATCAGGAAGAATATCAACCACATATCTGCCCCCTCTGTGTTCGTTTTCCCGCGCAAGACTCTTTTTGCGGGCGACGATCCTGATTATAGTCGCCGCCAACAAGATAGCAGGCAATCGCGCAGCAGGGGCAGAATACATGGATGAGACGCTGTTCAACATTCTCATCGTCGGACAGGCCGGTCGCCTGCAATACGAGGCGCTGATCTTTGCAGCCTCCTTCCGGGCCTTCAACCGCGGCTTTCCCGGCAAGCTGATCCTGGCCGAGCCGCAACCCGGCGATCACTGGCCCAATGATCCGCGTATCAAGGGCGATGATTTCCACGCCATTATGGCCGATCTGGGTGCGGAGATACGGCCTTTTGAAAACCGGCATTTCGGCCATCACTACCCCTATGGCAACAAGATCGAAGCGCTGAAGGTCTTGCCCGAGGGTGAACCCTTTGTGTTCTTTGACACCGACACGCTGATCACCGGAGACCTGCGCGACATCCCGTTTGATTTCGACCGGCCCACTGCGTCCATGCGGCGCGAAGGGACGTGGCCGAATCTCGAACTTTACGGGCCGGGCTACAGCCAGATCTGGAAATCGCTCTATGACAAGTTCGGGCTGGATTTTGACAGCTCGCTCGATCTAAGCCAGCCGGACGAGTACTGGAAACGCTATCTCTATTTCAACGCCGGGTTCTTTTTCTACAAATGCCCCAAGCTTTTCGGCGAGCGCTTCCTCGATTATGCGCTGGCCATTCGCGATGACGCGCCCGAGGAACTGGTCTGTCAGCCGCTGGATCCCTGGCTCGATCAGGTGGCGCTGCCACTGGTCATCCACAGCTTCGGCGGCGGGCGCGATACGATCCCCGAAGGGATGCTGGACGGGTCGCATTCCTGTCACTACCGGGTGCTTCCCCTGCTCTATGCGCGCGAAAGCGACACCGTGGTGCGCACGCTCGAAGAGGTGGTGGCTCCCAACAAGATCAAGAAGCGGCTCAAGGAATACGAACCCGCGCTGCGCATGATCTATCAGGGACGCGGGCACAAGGTGCGCGACATGTTCGACCAAAACGACCTGCCCCGCAAGGAACAGGCGATCCGCAACCGCATAAAGCGCGAAGGTTTCTGGATGCGGTGAGCCCGATTTCTTTGAAAGAATGAGGCTGAGAAAACTGTCCGGGGGACAGTTTTCCAGCTGAACGGACCGAAATCTTCAAAAGATTGCGGAACGACATACGCGGGCATATGCTGTCATGCCCGGCTCTTGTAAGCGCTTTCAATTGCCCCTAATCGGTGAGCAACAGACAAGGGAGAACAGCATGCAGAAAACCGTGGTCAACAGCTGGAATGAATGGGACCCGCTCAGACATGTGATCGTGGGCCGGGCCGACGATTGCCATATCCCGCCCGAGGAACCGGCGCTGGACGCCAAGGTCCCCGAGGACAGCGATATGCGCGGCCAGTGGGGCCGCCGCCCGCAGGAGACAATTGACCGGGCCAATGAGCTTCTGGACAATTTCGCCGCCCAATTGCAGGCGCGCGGCATCCGCGTCGACCGGCCCACGCCGATTGACCATTCGCTGCCCGTGACCACGCCGGATTTCCACACCGACAGCCAGTTCGGCTGCATGCCGCCGCGCGACGTGCTGCTGACCGTGGGGTCTGAAATCCTTGAAGCCACCATGTCCTATCGCTGCCGCTGGTTCGAATATCTGAACTACCGCCCGCTCTTGCAGCGCTATTGGGAGGAAGACCCCAATTTCCGCCACGAATCCGCGCCCAAACCGCGTTTGACGGATGCGGATTACCACCCTGATTACCTGTCCGAGACAATCGGTGTGGAGAAGCGGCTGAAATGGACGGCCGAGAAATTCTTTGTCACCACCGAGGAAGAGCCGCTCTTCGACGCCGCCGATGTGCTGCGCTTTGGTCGCGATCTGGTGGTGCAGCATGGCTTCACCACGAACCTCAAGGGTATCGAATGGATCCGCCGCCATTTCCCGGACCATCGCGTCCATGCGGTCAACTTCCCCGGCGATCCCTACCCGATCCATATCGACGCGACTTTCACGCCGCTGCGCCCCGGCCTGATCCTGAACAACCCGCAGCGCCGCCTGCCGGATGATCAGCGCAAGATGTTCGAGGCCAATGACTGGGAGATCGTCGATGCCGCCCAACCCGCCCATAACACCCCGCCGCCGCTGTGCTATTCCTCGACATGGCTCAGCATGAATGTGCTGGTGCTCGACCCCAAAACCGTCTGTGTGGAGAAATCCGAGGTCTATCAGGCCGAGCAGATGGACAAGCTGGGCATGGAAGTGGTCGAGGTGGAGCTGCGCGACGCCTATGCCTTTGGCGGCGGGTTGCATTGCTGTACGGCGGATGTGTACCGCGAAGGGACCTGCGAGGATTATTTCCCGAAGCAGTGATTTGATTTCGCCGCGGGCTACGCCCGCGCCGACCGGGGGGGGGGGGGGGGGGGGGGGGGGGGGGGGGGGGGGGGGGGGGGGGGGGGGGGGGGGGGGGGGGGGGGGGGGGGGGGCGGG
>NZ_JAQIOZ010000002.1 GCF_028023675.1 Primorskyibacter aestuariivivens
CCCGCGGCCCCCCCCCCCCCCGACCGGCTGGAGGGGCTTTGCCCCTCCAGACCTCCCCAGGATATTTTTGAGCCAAAGAAGAACCGGACCGCACCTGCGCCGACCTGATGCGCCGGGATGCCTGGTCCCACTTTCTTAAACCCTCGCAAAAGCGGATAAATCGTTCTCTTTCAACCGGGAAACCGTGGACAAAAACGCACCTTGGCAAAGGGATTCAGAACCCCGTCACGCCGCCAGAAATTCCTTTGCCCCGTCTCGCCAATCCCACCCACACAGTCTACCCTCCGCGCCAAATCAAACACGGAGGATTCCATGACTGACGGCCCAAGCTACGGTTTCGACACGCTGCAGATTCACGCGGGCGCCCGCCCGGACCCCGCCACCGGCGCGCGCCAGGTGCCGATTTATCAGACCACCGCCTATGTGTTCCGCGATGCGGACCACGCCGCGGCGCTCTTCAACCTGCAGGAAGTGGGCTATATCTATTCCCGTCTGACCAACCCCACTGTCGCCGCGCTGCAGGAACGTGTTGCAACGCTTGAAGGCGGCGTTGGCGCGGTCTGCTGCTCCTCGGGTCATGCAGCGCAGATCATGGCGCTGTTCCCGTTGATGGGACCGGGCAAGAACGTGGTGGTGTCCACCCGGCTTTATGGCGGCTCGATCACCCAGTTCAGCCAGACCATCAAGCGCTTTGGATGGTCCGCGAAATTCGTGGATTTCGACGATATGGATGCGGTGGCCGCAGCGATTGACGACGACACCCGCGCCGTGTTCTGCGAATCCATCGCCAACCCGGGCGGCTACATCACCGATCTGGATGCCGCGGCCAAAGTGGCCAGCGATGCGGGTCTGCCGCTGATCGTGGACAACACATCGGCCACGCCATATCTGTGCCGCCCGATCGAACATGGCGCGACGCTGGTGGTGCATTCCATGACCAAATACCTCACCGGCAATGGCACGGTGACCGGCGGCGTCGTGGTGGATTCGGGCAATTTCGACTGGTCGGCGTCGGACAAGTTTCCCTCGCTCTCGGCCCCGGAAGAGGCCTATCACGGGCTCAAGTTCCACGAGACCTTTGGCCCGCTGGCATTTACCTTCCATGGTATCGCCATCGGTCTGCGCGATCTGGGCATGACGCTGAACCCGCAGGCGGCGCATTACACGCTGATGGGGATCGAAACCCTGTCTCTGCGCATGCAACGCCATGTGGAGAACGCCGAAAAGGTTGCCGGTTGGCTGGAAGGCCACGACGCGGTGGATTACGTGACCTATGCCGGTCTGAAATCCTCGCCCTATCATGACCGTGTCGCACGCATCTGTCCCAAGGGTGCGGGCGGGCTGTTCACCGTGGCGCTCAAGGGCGGCTATGACGCCTGTGTCAAATTCGTGGATTCGCTGGAGATTTTCAGCCATGTCGCGAACCTTGGCGATACACGCAGCCTTGTGATCCACTCGGCCTCGACCACCCACCGTCAGCTCACACCCGAGCAACAGGAAGCGGCAGGCGCAGGACCCAATGTGGTGCGCATTTCCATCGGCATTGAGGATGCGGATGACCTGATCGCCGATCTCGATCAGGCGCTGAACAAAGCCTCGGCGTGAGGCATCGGGGGCCGGGCTTTGCCCGGCCCTTTTTAATTCGGCGCGCCGACACGCTTTGCCAGCGGCGGGTTCCGTGTCAATCTAAGGGTCATCTCTGAATGACGGCATGCCCATGAAAACCCTGTTTCTCTCTGCTTTGCTCACCTGCGTCCTTGCCCTGCCCGGCGGCGCACAAGAGGCGGTGTTTCTGATCCGTCACGCGGAAAAGGAGATGGGCGATGACCCGGCCCTGACCGAAGCCGGGCGCATCCGCGCGACGCGTTGGGCGCTGATGCTGGAACAGGCTGGCATCAACGCGGTGATCACGACGGATGCAAGGCGCACGCAGGAAACCGGCGGCATTATCGCCGAGGCGCTCGACCTGCCCATGGGCGAGATCGACCGGCGCGACATTGCCGGGCTGATCGACCTCATGAGCTTTGATCACGAAGAAGACCGCGTGCTGGTCGTGGCGCATCGCGAAACGATCCCGTCGATCCTGTCGGCGCTGGGCCTGTTCGACGCGGTCAGCATTGCAGAAGACGATTTTGCCAATCTGTTTACCGTGACCGGGCTGGCCACCGATGCGCCGGTGCTCGTGCATCAGCGCATGCCCTGAAACTCATTCCGCGATCGCGTAGAGGATGGTGATCTGCGCCGAAAAGGTCAGCTCGCCCCCCGCCACCGGCATCGCGGCCTCGGCCATGATCGGCTCCATCCGGGACATGCGCGGTACAGGTCCGGATGCAGTCCCAGGTTCGCGAATTTCCAGCACTTCGCCCATGCGCACGCCCGCCGCCAATGCGTAAAGCTCGGCCTTGCGCCGGGCGTCGGCCACGGCCCGCCTGCGCGCCTCATCCACCATCGGTTCGGGGCGTTGGACGGCAAAGCTCACACCGGAAAACTGGTTCGCCCCGTCACGCAAGAGCCGGTCCAGCAATTCCCCCAACCGCGCAAAATCCCGCACCCGAATGGAAATATCGTTGCTGGCCACAAAGCCCGAGATTCGCGGCGGTCCCTGGTCGCTTGAGCGGCGGTTCTCCCAGATCGTATCAAGCCGGAGTGATGCGGTCTGAAGATCGCGCGGTTGAATGCCGAATTCCGCAACCGTTTCAAAGAGTTTGCGCACGTCTTCAGAGACCCGGTTCATCGCATCGGCGGCATCTGCGTCCTGATGTGTAACGCCAAGCCGGATCGTCGCCATATCGGGCTGGGCCGTCACCTCACCGGTCCCGGTGACAACGATCATGCGCGGGCTCTCGCCCTCTGCTGCGAAAAGGCCAAGAGGCAGAATGAGCAAAAATACGGTCAAGAAGCGTCTCAACATGTCGGTCCTCCGGGGGTCCTGCACCTATATCTTGGCAAGGATGAACGCCACGCGATGGTTGCACAAGTGACAAAGGTGACAATACCGCGCAAAGCCTTTTTCTCGGCGGGAAGCTGCTATAGATTAAGGAGTCCAAGACCTTGCCTTGCGCGGGTCCAGAAGGAGTGCGAAAGCCAAGCACATGAAACCAGATTTTGCGCTGTCACTATCGTTTGACGGAATCGCGCTGCTCAAACGCGCCTCTGTCTCAGGCGGCCCCGAAGACGGCTGGTTCCGCCTTGGCGAGGTATCGCTGACAGAGGCGGACCTGGGTGCCGCGCTGCAAGCCCTGCGCGCACCGGTCCTGACAGATGCCCAAGGCCCCGGACCCGAGGTCAAATTGCTCCTGCCCGAAGAACAGGTGCGGTTCATGACAGTGGAGGCGGGCGAGGATCGCGCTGCCTGTGTACGGGCCGTGGAACAGGCACTTGATGGCGCAACGCCCTATGCCGTATCGGATCTGGTTTATGACTGGGTGCAGACTGGAGATCAGTTGCATGTGGCAGCGGTGGCACGTGAAACGCTGGCCGAAGCGGAAACATTTGCCAATGATCATGACTTTATACCGCTGTGTTTTGTTACGGTGCCGCCCAAAGGCAATGCTTTCCCGCGCGAGCCGTTTTTCGGGCCGACGCGCACGGCGCTGACCTCCCTCACGCCCGGCGTCACCGTGACGGGCGACGAGTTGCCGATTGCCATTTTGGGCGATGCGCCCACGGAAGATACGCCGCCCGCTGCTCCGGACACCGCACAGGAAACGGACAAACCGGTAGCGGCCAAAGCGCCTCCCAAAGCAGCGGCTGACCCTGAGGACAAAGCAGCCCCGGCGGCCGCCAAGACGGCGCAGGCGCAGGACGCACAGGAGCACGCCTCCAAGCCCGCCGCAGATGACGCCCAGCAGCAACCGCGCAAGACGGCGCAGGCAGACGATGCGAAGGCCCGGCCAGGTGACGAAAAGGCAGCTGACAGCGCAAAGCCCAAGACCAGCCCGGAGCCCGCCAAGGGCCAAAAGGCAGCGGACGTCCCCCCTGCGGGCCAGAACAAGAATGCCGGACAGGACAAAAAAGTCGCCCAGGGCGGAGACCAAGGCAAAGCTGGGCCAGCAGCGCAGAAGGCCGGTCAGGCCAAGACCGGTCAGGCCAAAGCCGGAGGACAAGGCAAGCCGGGCGGACAGGGCAAAGAGACCGCTCAGAAATCGACTGACGCGCCCAAACCGGCCCTCGCCAAGGGCAAGGCTGCAGCGGACAACGCGGCGCAGGACAAAGGCGCGGCCAAAGACCAAGCTGGCAATGCTGAAAAAGCAGCCGCGCAGGCGCCCGGCCCGCTCCGCTCGCCCACGGACGCAGCAGGCGCTGCGAAACCGCTGGCCGGTGCGGACAAAGCCGCCGCGACCGACAAAGCTCCCGCTGTGCCGGGATTTGCCAGTATCCGCGCGCGCCGTGACGATGGTACAGGCAATCCGGCCCCGTCACTGTCCACGAACGCTGCCCCGGCTGGCGCGCGTCCGGCCCCCGATCCGGTCAATACCGCCCTGTCCGAACAGGAACAGCTTGCCGAACAGGCCAAAGCCTCTCTGACCGAGCGCCCCAAAGCCGAAGATCTGGGCAGCGAAACGGACGAAACGGACCAGACCAACAGCACCGGCCAACGCGCTGCCAGCTTTGCCGCAAGCGCCATTGCCCGTGCCTCGACCGGGCTGGGCAAGGGGATCGGGTTTGTCAGCCGTCGCAACACGTCCAGAACAGACCCCGGAACCGACGCCCCCAAACCGGCCCCTGCCCCGGCCAAAGGCGGCCGCCCGCGCTTCCGCCTGCGCCCCAAGGGCGCCGCCACGGCCATGACCGCCGAAGCCATGATGGACGAAAGCGAACGCATGACGGTGTTCGGTGCGCGTGGCCAGGCCAAGGTCGGCGGCAAACCCCGCTTCCTTGGGGTGATCCTGACATCGATCCTGCTTCTTTTCCTTCTCGCGATCGGGGCTTGGGCGTCACTCTTCCTTGACGGCGGATTGGCCAGCCTGTTCCGCCGGGACGACGCACCGGTCGTGGCTTCGGTTACACCGGATGTGCGCGAAAGCGAGATCGAAACACCCGCCCCCGCATCACAGATCCCCGAAACGGCTTTGACCCTGCCGGTGCCCGAGGAAGCCCAGAACGAGGACAGCATCAATGTCGCTTCGCTTAGCGCGGGTGTTCCGGCGCTTAGCGAAGATCTTGTCGATGATCAGCTGAACGGGCTCTCCGTGCCTTTCGAGGCCGAAGCGCTGACCCCGGAACAGGCCGAGGCGCGCTATGCCGCCACAGGAATATGGCAACGCGCGCCTGCACCACCCGATGAGCCACAGCAAGGCATCCTTGCCGATCTTTACGTCGCCTCCATCGACCCCGGCGTCGATCAGGGCGATGCGGTGGCGCTTGCCGCGCTGCGCGAACATTTGTCCGACCTGCCGCCCGAGCCGAAACGCAACCCCCTGCCCTTTGACAGCGGGCTGACCTTTGACGATGACGGGCTGATCGAGCCGACGCCCGAAGGCGTGGTGGTGCCTGGCGGCTACACGCTGATCCTTGGCGCGCCCGAGGTGAAACCGCCGCAGCGCCCCGCTGAAACGCTGGGCGATCTGGCCCCTGCCCCGGCCGCGCCACAGGCCGACGAGGACGCACCGGTGGTTGTGGATGACACGCTGGCCGGGTTTCGCCCGCGTCCGCGCCCGGACAATCTCATCGAACAGAACGAACGCGCCAATCTGGGCGGCATTTCCCTGAGCGAACTGGCCGCCAAACGCCCGCGCGTCCGCCCCGAAGTATCAGAAGAAAAGACCGAGGGTGAAGCGGATGAAACCGCAACGGAATTCGCCGTTGCCACCTCGATCAAACCGAACCGGAGACCGTCGGGCTTTGCCTCGCTGGTCGAGCGCGCACGCGAGAACGAGGAAAACGAGGTCGTGCGCACCGCCGCCGTGGCCCCGCGCACGGTACAGCCTTCGATCCCGTCCAGCGCCAATGTCGCGCGCGAAGCCACGATCCGCAACGCCATCAACCTGCGCAAGGTCAACCTTATCGGGGTCTATGGCAAACCGTCGGCGCGGCGTGCATTGGTCCGGCTGTCCAATGGCCGTTACAAGAAGGTCAAGGTCGGTGACCGTATTGACGGCGGCCGTGTCGCCGCCATTGGCGACGACAGGCTGAGCTATACCAAGGGCGGCCGCCAGATCGTGCTGCGCATGCCCAGCGGGTGATCTCACCCCGGGTCACGTTATCGCTGCCCCCTTCCCAAAAACAAAAAGGAGAGCGCCCTCCCCCGGCGCTCTCCCGAAAAAGGCGGACCGCAGCCCGCCCATGTGTTTTGCGCGTTAGGCCGCCTCGATCTCACCGTTTTCGATCTGCTCGCGCTCGATGGACTCGAACAACGCTTTGAAGTTGCCTTCGCCGAACCCGTCATCGCCTTTGCGCTGGATGAACTCGAAGAAAATCGGCCCGATCACCGTCTTGGAAAAGATCTGCAACAGGATCCTGGTCTCGCCGCCATCGACAACGCCCTCGCCGTCGATCAGGATGCCGTGCTTCTTCATCCGGTCGACGGGTTCGTCATGGCCTGACACGCGGTCAAAGCTGAGATCATAATAAGTGTCCGGCGGTACGGGCATGAATTTCAGCCCGTTCCCGGCAATCGCATCGGTTGCGTCATAGAGCGCATCAGTGCCGACCGCGATATGCTGGATGCCCTCGCCTTTGTATTTCTTGAGATAGGACACGATTTGCCCGGTCTCGCCCCGGTCCTCGTTGATCGGGATGCGGATACGGCCACAGGGCGAGGTCAGCGCGCGGGACAACAGTCCGGTATACTTGCCCTCAATGTCGAAAAACCGGATTTCCCGAAAGTTGAACAGCTCGCCATAGAAGCCGAACCATTTGTCCATGTTTCCCTTGAACACATTGTGGGTCAGGTGATCGAGGTAATAGAACCCGACGCCGCGCGGCTTGCTTTGCGCGATCCAGTCGAATTCCGCGTTATAGGGCGAGGTGTCGTAATACTGGTCGATGAAATAGATCAGGCTACCGCCGATGCCCTTGATCGCGGGCACATCCATGGTCTTGTCATCGCCCTCATAGGGTTCCGCCCCCTTGGACACCGCATGATCAAACGCATGCTGCGCATCCACCACGCGCCATGCCATCGACGGCGCGCAAGGCCCGTGTTCCTCTACAAAACGCGCGGCGAAACTGCCCGGCTCGGCATTGAGCACATAGGTGATGTCGCCCTGCTGCCAAAGCTCGATGGATTTGGACTTGTGATTGGCCACATGGGCATAGCCCATTTTGGTGAAAAGATCGCGCAACTCCTGCGGGTCGGGATGGGCAAACTCAACGAATTCAAACCCATCCGTGCCGGCGGGGTTTTCCGAAGAAATCTTCGATTTCGGAGCGTCGTGCGGGAAAGGTCCCATGGGGTGCCTCCTGTATTACCTGTTCGCTAGCGACACAATAACGGGGATACAGGGATGGATTTGCGCATTCTTCAGGGGTATCATCGCTTGGATCGCGACGAATGCGCAGACAAATCAAAAAATACGCGGAAATCACGCATATGCTCGATTCCACAGATCGCCGTCTCTTGCAGCTGATCCAGCAAGATGCCCATCTCACCGCACAGGAACTGGGCGAGGCGCTGAACCTGTCCCCGTCGCAGGCCGGTCGCCGCCGCCAGCGGCTTGAGGCCGAGGGGTTCATCCGACACTACACCGCGCGGCTGGATGCGGAGAAACTGGGCCTGGGCGTGCAGGCCTTTGTGCAGGTTCAGATGGCATCGCAACGCCCCGAGGACGCCCGCGCCTTTGCCCGGCTGATCGAGACCCAGCCCGAGATTGTCAGCACCTGGACCCTGACCGGCGAGGCCGATTACCTGCTCCGGGTCTATTGCGCCGATCTGGCCGCGCTGAACCGGCTGATCCACGAACGGCTTTTGCCACAACACTTCGTCGCCCGCATACAAAGCCAGATCGTCATGCACCAGTTGAAACAGGATGCGCCGCTGCCGCTTTGACGGGGCGCTGAGTACGTCACTTGCCGCCGAGCGCCTCAACGGTGGTAAAGCCGAACCCCTTGTCCATATCGGCAATGGCAGAGAGGATTTCCGCCACCCGGTCCTCGTCCAGAGGTGCCGCAAAAATGATCTCGCGCATCAGATTTTCGGCAACCACCTGATTGCCCTTGTAATGGGCGTAGAAGGCAAAAGAGAGCGCCGCCAGCGCGGCAACCGTGGTCTGGATTGCCGCCGTGGTGGCCGAACGCTGGCTCCAATGGGTTGATGGCGCGTCCTTGCCTTCGGCTTCGGCTTTCGCCTTGGCGTTCTCGGCCCTGCCCGCCTTGATCGCCACATAGGACGGCCAGACCAGCACCGTGAGCGCCAGGGCAACCGCCACCCAGAATGTCAGCTTGTTCAGCCAGTTATAGGCGGTCGCCTTGATGTGGATATCCTGCACCAGCGCGATACGCCGTGCATCCGGGGTTTGGGCCTCGGCCCCGTGCAGACATTCCGCCACGCTGGGCAGATATCCCGTGCTGCTCATCCAGCGGCGCTCAGGCTTCGGACAGGCGGTTTGCACAGCCACGCTTTACGCTGCGGGTTCTGCCTCTTGCCGGGCAAGGCTCGCATCCGCGGCTGTTTCACCAAGAGCCATCAAGGACAGCCACAGCCACACCGCGATCCATCCAAGGCACTGTTTAATTGACGCCTCCCATTTGATCACCCTCAGGTAGCATTCCACAGAACAGCGCTCTTATCCAAATGAAAACCAAAGCGATGACTTGTGCCGCCTCGCGACAAGCACCATCATGAAACGGCGCAACGGGTGATGATCATGGAAAGCTTTCTCTTTCAGGCCTCTGTCTTTCTTGCTGCCGCGGTAATCGCCGTGCCCATCGCGGCGCGGCTGGGGCTGGGCTCGGTCTTGGGCTATCTGGCGGCGGGCATCCTGATTGGCCCGGTCTTTGGATTTGTCGGCGGGCACGAGACGCAGGAATTGCAGCATTTCGCCGAATTCGGCGTGGTCATGATGCTGTTTCTCATCGGGCTTGAGCTTGAACCCCGTGCGCTGTGGGATATGCGCCACCGGCTGATCGGGTTGGGCGGCTTGCAGATCGGGTTGACCACCGGCGCGGTCATGGCGGGTGGCTTGCTTCTGGGGCTCTACTGGTCTGTGGCGCTGGCCGTGGGCATGATCTTTGCCCTGTCCTCCACGGCCATTGTGCTACAAACACTCAGCGAAAAAGGTCTCATGCAGACCGGCGGGGGACGCGCGACCTTTTCCGTGCTCTTGACCCAGGACATCGCCGTTATCCCCATGCTGGCACTCCTGCCGTTGCTGGCGCTGCGCCCGATGGCCGAATTGCAGCCCGACGGCTCGATCAAACGCGCCACGGACGCCGCCAAGGACGAAGCGCATCACGCGATTTCGCTGGTCGAGGGGCTGCCGGGCTGGGGTGTCACGCTTGTTACCATCGGGGTCGTGGCGGCGATCATCCTTGCCGGGATCTACCTGACCCGGCCGATCTTTCGCTTTATCCACGCCGCCAATCTGCGCGAGATGTATACCGCGCTGGCCTTGCTGATCGTCGTGGGCATCGGCTCTCTCATGATGGCGGTGGGCCTGTCCCCTGCGCTTGGCACCTTCCTTGCCGGCGTGGTGCTGGCCAACTCCGAATTCCGCCATGAGCTGGAAAGCGATATTGAACCGTTCAAGGGTTTGCTTCTGGGCCTGTTCTTCATCACCGTGGGCGCGGGGATCGACTTTGGTACGCTTTTCGGCGCTCCGCTGACAATCCTTGGCCTGACGCTGGCGGTGATTGGCATCAAGGCGGTCATCCTGTATCTTCTGTCCCGCGCCTTCAATATCAAAGGCCGCGATCAGGTGCTCTTCACCCTCGGGTTGGCGCAGGCAGGTGAATTCGGCTTTGTGCTGATCTCCTTCTCCGATCAGACCCGCGTGCTGCCGCCGGGCCTGTCGGAAACGCTTCTGCTGGTGGTGGCACTGTCGATGCTGATCACGCCGCTGCTGTTCATCCTCTACGAGGTCCTGTCGAAGCGCATGGCCGAGCATGGCGATGAACACGAAGCCGACGAAATCGACGAGACGGGGCCGGTGATCATCGCGGGCATCGGCCGCTTTGGGCAGATCGTGAACCGGCTCGTGCAATCGGCAGGGCACAAGACGGTGGTTCTGGACCACAATATCAAGACCATCGAGCTGATGCGCCGCTTCGGCTTCAAGGGCTTCTTTGGCGATCCCACCCGCCCGGAACTGCTGCACGCCGCCGGGCTGGCCGAGGCGCGGGTGATGGTTGTGGCGCTGGACAATGCTGACGCCGCCACGCGGTTGGTCACCTATGTCCGCCGCGAACGCCCTGATATTCACATCGTCGCCCGCGCCCGCGACCGCACCCACGTGTTCAAGCTGTACCAGGCTGGGGCTGATGACATCGTGCGGGAGCTGTTCGACAGCTCGCTGCGCGCGGGGCGCTACGTGCTGGAAAATATCGGCATGACCGAATACGAGGCCGCAGAGGCCGAGAAAGTGTTCTACCAGCATGACCGGCATTCGGTGCGGGAACTGGCCAAGCTCTGGCGTGATGACATCCCGTCGGCGGAAAACGCCCCCTATATCGAACGGGCCAAAGAACTGGAGCGCGACCTCGAAGCGTTGCTTCTGGCTCAATTGCAGAAAGACGATGCGGCGTAGGACCAAATTTCATCCATGAAATTTGCAAATTCTGTCGACAGAATTTGTCACGCCAAGAAAAACCCCGCGCGATTCACATCGCACGGGGTCAAATCTGTCGATGTCAGACGCTTATGCCGCGCGCGACACCAGCACCTCGTCCACCTGCTTGGCGGCAGCCACTTCGTCTCCACCAGAGACAGCGGCCACTTCGCGGGTCAGACGTTCCAGCGCGGCTTCATAAAGCTGGCGCTCGGAGTAGCTCTGTTCGCGCTGGTCATCGTTGCGGTGCAGGTCGCGCACCACTTCGGCGATGGAAATCAGATCACCCGAGTTGATCTTTTGTTCATATTCCTGTGCGCGACGCGACCACATGGCGCGCTTCACCTTGGCCTTGCCCTTGAGCGTGGCCAGCGCCTTGGAAATCACATCGGGCGAGCTCAGCGACCGCATTCCGATCTCGGTTGCCTTGTTCGTCGGCACGCGCAGGGTCATCTTGTCCTTCTCGAACGAGATGACAAACAGCTCCAGCGGGATCCCGGCGATTTCCTGTTTCTCGATGGAAACGATCTGCCCCACGCCGTGGGCGGGGTAGACAACGTAATCGTTCGGGCGGAACTCGTTCTTTTTGGCTTTGGTCATGCAGTCCTTCCTCGCATGTCACTCTCTGCATATTGTAGGCGACAAAAAAACCGGACGGGGATCGCAATCTCCGCTTCCGGGTTCAACAGATTGTCTAGGTCAAGATGCCAGTGGAGTGCTCCACGGACTTATGCAGATCGAATAACTCATGTGAGCAATAACATATCATAAAAACGATACGATTGCCACACAAGAACAGCAGCACACATGATTCTCGAACTATGGTCAACAAGTTAAAAGCAAAACCTCATGCAGAACATGAGTTTTTTCACAGCGCTTTAAAGCGAATCAGCCGCCTTCGCCGGGCGCTTCGGAGAAGTATTTCTCAAGCTTGCCCTCTTCGCCATCACGCTCTTCAGCCTCGGGCAGCGGGTCTTTCTTGGTGATGATCACCGGCCAGAGCTCGGAGTATTTGCGGTTGAACTCCACCCATTTCTCCGCCTCCGGCTCAGTGTCCGGGCGGATCGCATCGGCGGGGCATTCCGGTTCGCAGACGCCGCAATCGATGCATTCATCCGGGTGGATCACCAGCATGTTCTCGCCCTCGTAGAAACAATCCACCGGGCATACCTCGACACAGTCGGTGTATTTGCAGGCGATGCATTTGTCGTTGACGATATAGGTCATGGGGCGCCTCTTACATGCTGTCGGGCGATAGCTAGTCCAGAGTGAGGGATCATTCAAGCGTCCGGTTGGCGTAAAGATCAGCCTTGCGACGATCTCGCTTGGTCGGACGCCCCTTTCCTTCATAAGCCGGATTCGCGGACTGCCTGTTCTCTTTCGGCGGCTCAGGCGGGGACAGGTCTTCGTAAAGCGCCTGCGCCTCAGGGGCCGGGCCGCGCCGGGTGCCAAGCGCCGCGATCTTGATCACCCGCACGCGTTCGGCCTGCACGAAGGTCAGCACATCATCCACGGACACCATGCGCCCGGGCTTGGACACTTTCGTGCTGTTCACCCGCACACCATCGGTCGACACAACCTTTGCTGCCAGCGAGCGCGTCTTGAAAAAACGCGCCTGCCAGAGCCATTTGTCGAGCCGCAGCTTTTCGCCGTCGGACAAGGGGTCAGCCCTTGTCCTTCAGCCCCATCAGCGCTGCGGCAAAGGGATTATCCGGGTCGATGCGGTCTTTCTTCTCGGGACGCGACTGGAAGGTCTTGGGCCCCTGCTCGCGGCGCGGACCTTTGCCCTTGCCGCCCTTGGGACCACCCCGGCCCTTGCCTTTGGGGGCACCCCCGCCACGGGCATTGCGCTCACCACGCGGCTTGCCACCGCCCTGACGCGGGGCACGTCCCCAGGTGAAGGTGTAGTAAACCTCGATTTCCGGCGCGGCCTTTTCCTCATCCGGCGCGTCCCCGGGGGCCACCTCACCGGCGGCTTCGTCCACACCGGCCTCGGCCTCGCGGGTCGCGATCTCGGCCTCAGACGCAGTATCGGCCTTGGTTTCCGCCTCGGGCTCTGCCGGAGCTGCAGCCGCTTCGCCGGTCTCGGCGGGTTGGGCCGTATCCATCACCGGCGTGTCGCCCTCGGGCGCTTTACCCTCGACCGCCTGATCCACCGGCTTGACCTTTTCACGTTCGCCGCGCTCGGCCTTGTAGCCCAGCCCCTGCATCAGATCCGCGAACTGCTCCAGCGTCATGCCAGTGATCGACAGCATGTCGGGTTTGGCCTCAAAGCCCGCCCGCGTATCCTCGGCCCGGACCATGTCGGCCAGCCGTTCCAGCATATCGATGCGGATCGCCCGCGCGCCCGCCTTGCGATAGCCCGACATGATATCAGCACCCTCGGGCGCGCCCTCATCCGACGGGACCGTGACCAGACCCGGCGGCGGCGCTTCGGGGAACACATCCAGCCCCTGCGCCAGCGACCACAGCACCAGACGCAGGCGCGTCGGCGCAGGTTTCAGCAGGAGCGGCATGAAAATCGTGAACTGGCCAAAGCGGATTCCATGCTTGCGCAACGCGCCGCGCGCGTCCTGATCCAGCGCCTTGACCTCGTCGGCGACCTGCGCACGCGGCAACACGCCCAGCGCCTCGACCATCTGAAACGCAAAGCCGCGCGCCAGCCCGGTCAGGGTTTCATCCTTTTGAAGCCCGATCAGCGGCTCGAACGCCGTCGCGATCTTGCGGTCGATGAAATGCTGCAACCGGCGCTGCACCTTCTGCGCCACATCCGGTCCGGCCTCGTCGTCGACAAAGGCCTTGATCTCGGGCTTGAGCGGCTCGGATCCCTTGACCAGCTTGCCCACCGCCTGATCGCCCCACATGAGGCCACCCTGTTCGGTGAAATCAATCTCGGTATCCGGCGCATTATAGAACCGGTCGGCCCGCAGGTGGAAATGCGGGGCCAAAGCCTGCAGCGACGCTGCCTTGAGCGTCTTGGCCTCCTGCCCGCTTGCATCCTTGTCCTGCCGGAAGCGGAACCCCTCAAGACGGCCGACGAATTCGCCCTCGACCGTCACTTCACCATTGTCGTTCACTTCGGCCAAGAGGGCCTCCTTCTGCTTCAACCGGCGCATCAATACGGATGTGCGCCGATCAACAAATCTCTGGGTCAGCCGCGCATGCAGCGCATCTGACAGTCGGTCTTCTACAGCGCGCGTTTCCCCGCGCCAATGGCTTTCGTCGCCAACCCAGCCTTTCCGCTGCGCGACATAGGTCCATGTGCGGATATATGCCAATCTCTTCGACAATGTGTCGATATCTCCGTCGATCCGGTCAATCCGCCGCACCTGACGGGCCAGCCAGTCGTCGGGAACCCGGCCACTCTGGTGCAAAAAGCCGAAAATCGTGCCCAAAAGCCCCGCATGTTCCGCATGGCTGATGCCGCGGAAGTCCGGAATCCGACAGACATCCCACAAAAGCTGCACCGCCTGAGGCCCGGTGGCGCGGGCAAAGACCTCGTCATCCTGCGCCAGCGTCCGCAACGCGCGCAGGTCGTCGGCCTCGCGGGCGCGCAGCAAGAGCTCATCATCGGGCGGCTGTTCCAGCGCGGCGATCAGCCGGTCGATCGAGCCGAATTCCAGCCGCGCATTGCGCCATTGCAGCTTCTTGATCGGCGTGAACCGGTGGTTGGTGATGGCCTCCGCCAGTTCTTCATGCAGAGGTGGGGCTTCGCCTGTCACGCCAAAGGTGCCGTCGCGCATGCCCCGCCCGGCCCGGCCAGCGATCTGCGCCAACTCGTTGGGGGCCAGCGGCCGCATGCGCCGCCCGTCAAACTTGGTCAGGCTGGAAAAGGCCACGTGGTTCACATCAAGGTTCAACCCCATCCCGATGGCATCGGTCGCCACAAGGAAATCCACATCACCGTTCTGATAAAGTTCGACCTGCGCATTGCGTGTGCGGGGGCTCAAAGCGCCCATAACCACCGCTGCACCGCCCTTTTGACGGCGCAGAAGTTCAGCAATTGCATAGACATTCTCAACGGAAAATCCGACGATAGCGCTGCGCGCCTGCAGGCGGCTTATCTTTTTCGAACCAATATAGCTCAATTGGCTCATCCGCTCGCGGCGCAGGAATTCCACCCCCGGCACCAGCGCCCTGATCGGCCCGCTCATCGTTTCAGAGCCCAGAAACAACGTCTCATGCGTGCCGCGCATCCGCAGCAGGCGGTCGGTGAAAACGTGACCGCGCTCAGGATCTGCGCAGAGCTGAATTTCGTCGATGGCGACGAAATCCGCCCCCATGCCTTCGGGCATCGCCTCGACCGTGCAGACCCAATATTGCGCGCGTGGCGGCACGATGCGCTCTTCGCCGGTGACCAGCGCCACCACAGATGGCCCGCGCGCCGCGACGATCCGATCATAGACCTCGCGCGCCAAAAGCCGGAGCGGCAACCCGATGATGCCGGAACGATAGCCCAGCATCCGTTCGATGGCATAATGGGTCTTGCCCGTATTCGTGGGTCCAAGGACCGCAACGATCCGCGATTCCATCGCCATGATGCCCCCTGATGCCTGGAAGATACGGTGCTGCGACCAATCGCGTTAGAGTTCCTGGCCTTGCACCCCCGTGCGCAGCCGCTCAACGCCCTTTTGGGCCTCTTCATCATGGGGATGCAAGCGCAACACCATTTCATACGCCTCATAGGCGCGCGTTTCGTCGCCAAGCGTCTCAAACACCACAGCAAGTCCGCGTATGGCCCCGAAATGCTGCGGATTCAACTCCAGCACCCTTTCAAGATCGCCCAGCGCCGGTCCGATCAGATCGGCCTTGAAATAAGCCATGGCGCGGGTGTGAAACCCTTCGGCAAACTCCGGCGCATGGTCGGTCAAAGCGGTCAGATGCTCGATCGCGGCCTCAAGATTGTCGATATCAAGCGCGTCGCGCCCGCGCTTGAGCAGCAGGTCCATCGCCGCAGAGCCGCTTTTCGACCAGCTGCGCGCAATCTCACGCTCGATCCGCGCGGCCTCGGCCGCATCGGCCTGTTGCAATTGTTGCAACAAATCGCCGGTCTCATCCGCCCGTACACCAAAAGGTAGGGAAAACGTGACTATCAGCGAAACTGCCGCGACGCTATGTTTGAAGTGATGTCTGATCGTGCCCATAGTGCAATCAATGTAGCGCAGTGGGTTGGAATTACTACCCGCGATCAGACATAGGGAGAACGCAAATGAGTGAAGTCGTGACCGAAGCGGTCAAGGCCCTGAATGGCAAGCTTGACGGCGGCCAGTTCGACGGTTGTGCCAAATTCGTCATCGAGGACGAAGGCGCGATTGTCGTTGATGGTGACGGTGCGCGCGCCTCAGATGACGAGGCCGATGTCACCCTGACCGCCGATGCCGACACGTTCCGCGCAATCCTTGACGGAGACATAGACCCCACCTCGGCCTTCATGAGCGGCAAGCTTTCGGTCGATGGTGACATGGGTCTGGCCATGCAACTGGGATCGGTACTGAGTTAATGAGCTTACAACCTGCGCCTTATTTCCAAGACATCGCGGCGGATGTGCCCGGCGCAACCGCCTATTGGGTCAAGGCGCAGGATGGTCCGCGCCTGCGCATCGGTCATTGGCCGACGCAAGGCACGCCCCGCGGCACGGTTCTGATTTTCCCGGGCCGCACGGAATATATCGAGAAATATGCGCATGTTGCGGCGGATTTCTCGGCGCAGGGGTATGCCTCGGTGGCCATTGACTGGCGCGGTCAGGGGCTGGGGGAACGGCTGGTGCCCGATACCCGCGTGGGCCATGTGAACGCCTTCGCCGATTATCAGCATGATGTCCGGGCCGCGACCGATCTGGCCGCTGCGCTCGATCTGCCCAAGCCGTGGTTTCTTCTGGCGCATTCCATGGGCGGTTGCATCGGCCTGCGCGCCCTGCACGAGGGGTTGCCGGTGGCGGCCTCGGTCTTTACCGGGCCGATGTGGGGCATCCGTATCGCCAGCGCGGTGCGCCCAGCGGCCTGGGCCGTGGGCTGGACCTCCAAGCTGATCGGGCTCAGCCATCTCTACGCGCCCTCCACCGGGGCCGAAAGCTATGTCGCGACAGCGGCTTTCGAGGATAATGTGCTGACCCGCGACAGGCTCATGTTCGATCTGATGCGTGATCAGGTCCTGAAACGCCCCGAGCTGCAACTGGGCGGGCCCTCTTTGCGCTGGCTGCATGAAGCGCTGGTCGAGACACGGCAGCTTGCCGCGCGCCCCGCGCCGAATGTGCCCTGCCTGACCATCGTGGGGGATAACGAACGCATCGTCTCCGTGCCCCGGATCGAAGATCGCATGACAAGCTGGCCCAATGGGCGGCTTGAGGTGATCAAGGATGGCGAACACGAGGTGCTGATGGAAAGCGATGCGGTGCGCGCGCCCATCCTGCGACAGATCCTTGAGCATTTCGACACCCACGCCAAGGCCCCCTCCGCGGCTCTGGCCGAACAGGTCTGACCCCGGACGCGCTTGCCACGCCGGGCCGGACCCCTATCCTCCCCTCATGGTTCTGAGCTTTACCGAACGTGGCATCTATTGCCCCGCGGGCGATTTCTACGTCGATCCGTGGAAACCCGTGCCGCGCGCCCTGATCACCCATGGCCACGCGGATCATGCCCGCCCCGGTCATGGCGCATATCTTTGCACTCATGGCGCGGCACCCGTCATGCGTCACCGTCTTGGGGACATCCGGCTGGACACCATTGCCTATGCCGAGACGCGCCAGATCGGCAGTGCCCGGGTAAGCTTTCACCCGGCTGGCCATGTGCCGGGATCGGCCCAGATCAGGATCGAAGTCGGCGGCGAGGTCTGGGTTGTCTCCGGCGACTACAAGACCACGCCGGACGGTCTGTCCGAAGCTTTTGAGCCGGTGCGCTGCCACAGCTTCATCTCCGAATGCACCTTTGGTCTGCCGGTGTTCACATGGGAGCCGCAGGACATCGTAATCAACCAAATCAACCAATGGTGGGCCGCCAATGCTTCCGCCGGGATCACTACGATGCTGGGGGCCTATTCCTTGGGCAAGGCGCAACGCCTGCTGGCCGCGATCGACCCGTCGATTGGTCCGATCCTGACCCATGGCGCGGTTGAGGCCACCAATGCGGTGCTGCGTGGTCAGGGCTACGCGCTGCCCGAGACCGTACCCGTCATGCCCGACACGGATCACAAGGCATATCCCGGCGCGCTGGTCCTTGCCCCGCCATCGGCGCTGGGATCGGCCTGGGCGCGCAAATTCGGGCCTCAATCCACCGGCTTTGCCTCGGGATGGATGCGGTTGCGCGGTGTGCGGCGGCGCCGCGCGGGCGATCGGGGTTTTGTCATCTCCGACCATGCGGACTGGCCCGGGCTTTTGGATGCCATAAGGACAACGGAAGCAGAAAATATATATGTCACGCATGGTTACACGGATATCTTCGCACGATATCTGCGCGAGACAGGGTATAATGCACAGATCGTTGCGACGGATTACACCGGGGAAGTGCTGGATCCGGCACCGGATGAGGATGGCGCATGAAGGAGTTTGCCGCGCTGTTCACCCGCATTGATCAAACCACGAAAACCAGCATAAAAATCAATGCATTGTCCGACTATCTTCAATTCGCCCCCAAGGAGGATCGGCTCTGGTGCATTGCGCTCTTCACCGGGCGCAGACCACGCCGCGCCGTGACCACCACGCAGCTGCGCGAATGGGCCGCCGAAGCCGCCGGAATTCCCCTTTGGCTGCTGGAAGAAAGCTATCCGGTTGTCGGCGATCTGGCCGAGACCATCGCACTGATCCTGCCCCCGAACGGGCAATACACAAATCACGGATTATCACATTGGATCAATGAATTACGCGACCTTCATGATGTTGAAAACGAGGCACGCATGCCGCGCATCCTCGCCGCCTGGGATCAGCTGGCCCCGACCGAACGCTTTTTGTTCAACAAGCTGATCACCGGCGGCTTCCGCATCGGCATCAGCCAGAAACTCATGACCCGCGCGCTGGCCCGCGCGCTGGACCGGGACGAGGCGGAAATGGCGCATCGGCTCATGGGCAACTGGTCGCCCGAGACCACGACATGGGACGCACTGATCGAGGCCGAAGACCCTGCCACCGATCTCAGCCGCCCCTATCCGTTTTACCTCGCCTACCAGCTTGACGATGCGCCCGAGACGCTGGGCGATCCGTCCGACTGGTCCGCCGAATGGAAATGGGACGGCATTCGCGGTCAGGTGATCCTGCGCGGCGGAGAGCATTTCGTCTGGTCGCGCGGCGAAGAGCTGATGACCGACCGGTTCCCTGAACTTGCCCGGCTGCGCGATTTCCTACCCGATGGCACGGTGCTGGATGGTGAAATCCTCGCGTGGCGGGACGGGCCGCTGCCCTTTAACGCGTTACAGAAACGGATCGGGCGCAAAACGGTGCCGAAAAAGCTGCTGACGGAGGCCCCGGTTGCCATGGCCGCCTATGACCTACTGGAAACAGGGGGCGTGGATCTGCGTGCGCAGCCCTATGCAACCCGCCGCGCGCAGCTTGAAACGCTTTGCCGGGACCTGCCCGCAGATGCGCCGCTGCATCTGCCCCCACACGTGACCTTTGACACGTGGGACGCGCTGGCCCAAACGCGCGCCACGGCCCGTAACCACAGTTCCGAGGGCGTCATGCTCAAACGCCGCGCCTCGCCCTATCTGGCGGGCCGCAAGAAAGGCGACTGGTGGAAATGGAAACTGGACCCGCTCACCGTGGATGCTGTGATGATCTACGCCCAGTCCGGTCACGGGCGGCGCGCCAATCTCTTTACCGATTTCACCTTTGCGGTGCGCGACGGCAATGAGCTTGTTCCCTTTACCAAGGCCTATTCCGGCCTGACCGACGCCGAGTTCCGCGAAATCAGCGCCTGGGTTCGCAAGAACACCCTGCAACGCTTTGGCCCGGTCCGGCAGGTCACGCCGCATCACGTCTTTGAAATCGCCTTTGAAGGCATTTTTGAGTCCCCGCGCCACAAATCCGGGCTGGCGCTGCGCTTTCCGCGCATGTCGCGGTGGCGGCGGGACAAGCCGCTGGATGAGGCCAATACGCTGGACGACCTGCGTGCGCTTCTCAAGGCATATGACTAGCAATGTTCCGTGAGCCGAGACAGGCCCGGCCCGCAGATGGACAAGGCCAGCGTTCCTGATCTGCCCCCGCCGGCGTAACGCGACCTTGAACCTTGGGGGGCCGGACGCTTAAGTGTCGCTAAGACCAAAACCAAAGGATATTCCATGCTCAATCTCCCCTTCCCCGTCCGCGATGCCAATGCCGCCGGTGGCAGCGACAATCTCGGCAATCTTCCCGAATGGGACCTGAGCGATCTGTATGCCGGCGATGACGCGCCAGAACTGGAGCGTGACCTCAAATGGCTGGAAAAAGAATGCGCCAGCTTTGCCGACGATTATGAGGGCAAGCTGGACACGCTTGATGCCGAAGGGCTGCTGAATTGCGTGCTGCGCAATGAAAAGATCAGCGGTATTGCCGGGCGCATCATGTCCTATGCGGGTCTGCGTTATTACCAGCTGACCACCGATGGCGCACGCGCCAAGTTCATGTCGGATATGCAGGAAAAGATCACCAATTTCACCACGCCGCTGGTGTTCTTCACGCTGGAGCTGAACCGGCTTTCGGATGACCATCTGGACGGGCTTCTGGCCTCCAACGCCGATCTGGCGAGGTATCAGCCGGTTTTCCGCCGCATTCGCGCGATGAAACCTTACCAGCTCTCGGACGAGCTGGAGAAATTCCTGCATGACCTCGGCGTTGTGGGCGATGCCTGGGAGCGGCTGTTTGACGAGACCATAGCCGGGCTCACCTTTACCGTCGATGGGGAAGAGCTCAATATCGAGGGCACGCTCAACTTCCTCACCGACCAGAACCGCGACAAGCGCGAAGCCGCCGCCCGCGAACTGGCCCGGGTGTTCTCCGACAACATCCGCACCTTTTCTCGCGTGCACAACACCGCCGCCAAGGAAAAGGAAGTGATCGACCGCTGGCGCAAGATGCCCACTGCCCAGACCGGGCGGCACCTGTCCAACGATGTGGAGCCCGAAGTGGTCGAGGCGCTGCGCAATGCCGTGGTCGCCGCCTATCCGCGCCTGTCGCATCGCTATTACGAGCTGAAGCGCAAATGGCTGGGGCTGGACCGGATGCAGGTCTGGGACCGCAACGCGCCCCTGCCCATGGAAGAGACCCGCACCGTCGGCTGGGACGAGGCGCGTGACATCGTGCAGGAGGCTTATGGCGAGTTCGATCCCAAAATGGCCGAACTGTCCGAACCGTTCTTTACCAAAGGCTGGATCGACGCGGGCGTCAAACCGGGCAAGGCCCCAGGTGCGTTTGCCCATCCCACAGTCACCGATGTGCACCCTTATGTGATGCTGAACTACCTGGGCAAACCGCGCGACGTGATGACATTGGCGCATGAGCTGGGCCACGGCGTGCATCAGCGGCTGGCGGCCGATCAGGGCGAAATGCTGTCCTCCACGCCTTTGACGCTGGCCGAAACCGCATCGGTCTTTGGCGAAATGCTGACCTTCCGCAAGATGCTGGACAAGGCGAAGCCCCAAGCCGAGCGCAAGGTGCTGCTTGCAGGCAAGGTCGAGGACATGATCAACACGGTCGTGCGCCAGATCGCGTTTTACGATTTCGAATGCAAATTGCACGCGGCCCGCCGCGAGGGCGAGCTAACCCCGGATGACATCAACGCGCTGTGGATGTCGGTTCAGGCGGAATCTCTGGGCGATGCCTTTGACTTCATGGAAGGCTACGAGACCTTCTGGGCCTATATCCCGCACTTCGTGCACACGCCGTTTTACGTCTATGCCTATGCCTTTGGTGATGGCCTCGTAAACGCGCTCTACGCGGTCTACGAGGAAAACCCCGAGGGCTTTCAGGAGAAATATTTCGACATGCTGCGCGCGGGCGGCTCGAAACACCACAAAGAGCTCCTCGCCCCCTTCGGCCTTGACGCCTCGGACCCGGCCTTCTGGGACAAGGGGCTGAGCATGATCGAAGGTATGATCGACGAGTTGGAGGCGATGGAGCGCTGACACCAGCCAAAGGTGGCGCACGTCAGGAACGGACATAGCCCCGGCCTGTGAGCCGGGGCTTTATGCTTGGTCCACACGGGGCCTTAACGGTTGGGGTTACCACCCCCCTGGCCACCGCCGCGACCGCCACCCTGGCCACCACCGCGATTGCCGCCGCCACCACTGGCGCTGGCACTACCACGGTTGCCATTGCTTTGCGCAGCCTGCCGGCGCTGCTGGGCCGCCATCTTGTTTGCGCCGGCCTTGGCCATGCCAAATGCCGAATGCATGAAACCGGTCTGATTGGATTTGCCATCAATTTCCGCCAGCGAGATCGAACCCGAAGCATCCATGTCGTATTTCGTAAGCATGACGCTCGCCATCGGCCCGAAATACGCGTCCAGTTCCGCCTGATCCAACACGCCATCGCCATTGGTGTCGATATCAGAGAAATTCACCGTGCCGGCCTCGGCGGTTTCGCCGGTGCTGAAAACAAGCGCCGCTGCCAGCGCCAGGGTTGTCCATGTCGCTCCATGTGCCATGCTGCTCTCCTTATTTTGTGTCGCCCGATCCAGTACTTCAGGACCCGAGCCCTACATTTCCATCGCCGAACGCCTACACAAGAAAACGGTCGAAATTATGGCCTTTCAGGCGCGAATTGACCGCTTTACCGGCGTTCTGTGCGGGTCTTTGCCGATATCGCAATGCGTGGAATCCGGGCCAGGCACTGGACAGAGCCGCGCAAACCCCGCAGAACCTCCCCATGCTGACGCTGGACAATATCCTGACCGATCGCGGGTCGAAATACGCCGTATCCGGCGCGCCCTGCGGCTCGGAACAGGAGGCCAAGGAGCTTCTCAAATCCCTCAAGAAACAAAAGAAATTCGCCAAGGCCACACATAACACCTGGGCGCTTCTGCTTGACGATACTCCGATCAAGAACGATGACGGCGAAAGCGGCGCGGGCAATGTGATCCTGCGCATGCTGGAGCGCGACGATATCCGCAATCACCTGATCATCGTGACCCGCTGGTATGGCGGCAAGCATCTGGGGGGCGACCGGTTCCGCCATGTGCAGACGGCGGTGCGTGCCTATCTCGACGCGGCCGGACTCATTTGAGCTGACTGTCCTTGGAGCCGCGCCGGTTGATACCGCTGCGCGCCTGAAACGCCCCGTCGCGTTCCTGTTGGCAGTCGATACACAGCTTCACACCCGGGATCGCCTTGCGCCGCGCCTCCGGAATATCCTCCTCGCATTCCGCGCAATGGGTCAGGCTCTCGCCCACGGGCCGCTTCTGCGCCCGCATGCGTGCCAGCTCATCATTCACCGACGCTTCGATTTGCTCATTCACCGCGCCGTCGCGCGCCCATCCACCGGCCATGGCATCCTCCCTCCGATCCGATCACGCTAAGCCGCCGCCCATCGCCTCGCAAGCCTGCACCTCTTGACCCGCGTGGAAATCGCCTATCTCAAGATCAAAGGAGATGCCCCATGCGCCTGTTCGTCGCCACGCTCGTCATGTTTGTCCTGACCCTGCCCGCCGCCGCGCTGGAGCGGTTCACCTTCCCCTCTATCGACGGCGGCACACTCGATCTGGGCGATTGGCGCGGTCAACCGGTTCTGGTGGTCAATACAGCGTCACAATGCGGCTTTACCCCGCAATATGACGGGTTGCAGGCGCTCTACGATCGCTACGCGGATCAGGGCCTTGTGGTCCTGGCGGTACCCTCCGACGATTTCAATCAGGAACTGGCTACCGCGAATGAGGTCAAGGCCTTCTGCGAGATCAACTTCAACCTCACCCTGCCCATGACCGACATCACCCATGTGCGCGGGCCGCAGGCGCACCCGTTCTATAAATGGCTCCGGCAAGAGACGGGGTTCACGCCGAAATGGAATTTCAACAAGGTGCTGATCGGGCCGGATGGAACGGTGATTGAAACCTATGGCTCGGCCACGCGTCCCATGTCCCGCCCGGTCGAAGCCGCGCTTGCCGCGCCGTAGGCACCCCGCCTATTGCAGAACAAAGGGCTGCTTCTGCCAGGCGCGTAGCACGTTGATGACCGCCTCGGGCTGTTCCAGCGACGGCAGATACCCCGCCCCTTCGATCACCTCCAGCCGCGCATGGGGGATCAGTTCGGCCATAAAAGCATGACGTTTCACCGGCAGCGCCGCGTTCTCGGCCCCGCACATGACGAGCGCGGGCACCTTGCACCGACGCATGATGCTTTGCTGGTCCTTGCGCCGCATGATGGCACGGCTCTGCGCGACAAACACCTCACCACCGAGATGATGCGCCATGTCCTGCACGAGCGCCATGACATCATTGCGATAAGGAGACACAGCAAGCCCGTTGCGACGGATCTCTTCATCCATCATTTCCCGTAGCCGCCCCGTGCGCGCCGCGATGATCCGCGTCTCGCGCGCCGCCGCGTCGGTCGGCGTTTCCGACAGTGGCGTCGTATCCATCAGCGCGATCCGCGTCACCCGATCCGGCGCACGGCGCAGCACTTCCATCGCGATGATGCCGCCGAACCCCATTCCGGCCAGCGCAAATTTCCCCGGTGTCGCGCTAACGATGGCCGAGGCGATTTCCTCGACCCGTTCACCAGCGATGGCGGGCATAACCATGACCGGCGTATCAACGCTCAGCGCCGCCACCTGTGGTCCAAAGACCCGCGCGTCACACATGAAACCCGGCAACAATACAATCGGTTCGCGCATCTGAAACTGGCCTGCTCTTCCTCGCCCGGCCCTCATGTGAGCCTGGAAAAGGGACTGATTTTGGGCACTCTATCAAAGCGCTACGCAATGACCAGTCGGGAAATGCCGCTCGGCCGGCGGGCGCTGCAATTTACAGCCGCAGAACGAAAAAGGGCGGCGCAACCTGCACCGCCCCTCGAAATTCACGGTCCTCCAATCCGCTTGGGATCAGTTCGTGCCCTTCTTCATCTGGTCCCAAAACACCGCGAGATGGCGGGAGACGATCTCGTTATACCGGTCGCTTTTCTTGAGCGCCGCGATACCCGCGTTGATCCGGTACATATGAGTCGTGCCTCGCCAATGGGTCTTGGAAATCACCACATGCAGCCCCTCTGAACTGAGCGGGCGCTCCAGCGGCACGACCTGACCGCGCAGGCCCATCTCGTCAATGGTGTTGGCGCCAAGAAAGACATTGACCGTCACCGCGTCCACCTCGCCGCGCTGCAGCGCCTCGAAGCAGGCCTGTGGCGTGTCTGCCTGAACGAAGTCGATCAGCCCCTCGCTCAGCCAACGCCGCCCGGCGCGGTCCAGATCGTGGGTGAAATACCCCTTGGGCCGGCACAGGCTCTTGCCCAGCACATCCGCATCGCTCTCGAACGCAAAGCCGTCCCCCTGGCGCACGAAGAGCATGATCAGCACCTCGACCAGCGGATCGGAGAAATGGAAATTGGCGCAGCGTTCATTCTCGGGCGTCGTGGCGCAATCCGGTTTGTACCACGGAAAGCCCATATCGGCCTGTTTCTCGCTCAGGATCGGGAACAGATGACGCGACCAGTCATCCTCCCAGACAATCGCATAAGGCACCGGCGCGGGCGTGCTCTCCAGAGCCGCATTTACAACCTCGGTCACCATGCCCTTGCCGGGCCACTCAGTATCGGTGAACGGAGCGAAATTCGATCCAGTGACGAGCACCAGTTCCGCATCCGGGCGCTGCAAAGGCGTGGCGTCTGCCTGCTTCACGGCCTGTCCCGGAGCACAAGGCAGCACCAGCGCATCGCCCGGCGATACGTTGAACCCGCGCGATTGCAGCAGATCCTGGTTGGCGTAATAGATCAGCGTCCATTTCTCCGCATCACCATAACGCGCCTCGGCAATGGTCAGAATCGTATCCTCGGCCCCGACCAGATACTCCTCGGGCGCACAGTCCTGCGCCGCAGCCAGCCCCGGCAAAAGCGCAACAAGCGCGGCGATCCAGGCAAAGCGCCCCATCTCAGAACTCCGCCCAGATGCGGGTCATGTGCGCGTCGACAATCGACTGATAAGAGCCATCCGCCTTGATCTTGGCCAAACCCTCCTCAAAAACCGCCAGAAATTCGCGGCCATGCGGGTGCGATTTGTGCACAACCATGTGGTTGCCATCCACCGAGATCGGTTGCCCCGAGGCGACCAGCACCTTGCCCTGCAGCCCCAGTTCCTTGATCTTCTCGCGGCCGAGGAATTCGTTGAGCACGACCCCGTCCACCTTGCCTTCGGTCAGCATCCGCATGCAATCGCCCGGCGTGCCCGGCGTCTCTAGCGAAATCACCCCGTCGCGCAGCCAGTTGCGCCTTTGCTGATCGAAAATATAGGTCGAATAGCCAGCGGGCCGGCACAGAACCTTGCCGCGCATGTCCTCGCTGCTGTTATAAGCAAAGGGGCGCTCCGCATCGACAAAGAGCAGCATCAGCACTTCGAACATGGAGTCCGAGAACATCAGGTTGGCGCAGCGATAGGTCGTCGGGTCCGCTTCGCAATCGGGCTTGTACCAGGGAAAGCCGATATCGAGCAGCGCGTTGGACAAAAGCGGTTCGTGATGCGCCGCCCAATCGTTGACCCAGTGGATGGCGAAGCCCTGTTTGGGTGCCGCCGCCTCCATCGCCGCCTGCACTACCTCGGTCAGGATGCCGCCGCCGGGCAGGTCCTTGTCGGTGAAGGGGGCAAAATCGCTGCCCGTCAGCACGTTGATTTTCTGGCGCGTCGCGGCGTTACCCGGCGCAATCTGCACCGGGGCCGAAGCCCGCGCCTCCGTCACCGCGCGTCCGCCCGGCAGGCCATTGGGCAATCCGTTGATACAGCCAAGATTGAGTTGCATGCCAACGCGGATATTGTTCGGGCTCTGACCGATCGCGTCGATATTGTTGGTGTGGATCGAAGACCACATACCCGCGTTTTGATACAGACGGTCGGCAATCCCCGAGAGGCTGTCACCCGCCTTCACCGTATAGACCCCGCCACAAGTCTCCTGGGCCTTGGCGGCCCCAGCGAGCGAAAGCGCCATCAGCGCGACGGTGCCCAGCGCGCCCAATCGTTTTCTACCCATCACGGCAACCCCCTAAATCTGGTAGAAATTTCCATGATCTGGTGGCCTCGGTCAACGCGCTTACTATGGATTGACGCAAACCCTTCTTCCTTAACGGGTTTTTTCACCCAGCCCATACAGCCATTCCGAGTTATCCACAGAATCGTCGGTCGTCGCCGTCAATCACCCGGCAGAGACAAGCCGCGAAACCGCGGAAAATCGCCATATCGCGCACGCCGCTGGCGGCCGCGTTCCTCCGGTTCCGCTCCTTTGGCCAGCAAGGTTCCGCGCGGGGCGATATAGCTCGATATCATCCGCCAAGGCACAGGCCGCCACGTGATGTTGAAAGCGCAGAGCTTTGGAAAGAAACACAATTCCGAATAGGGCAGGTGATCGTGGATCCACCAAGCCAGGTCACGCCAGTCCCGGCCCGCATCATATTTATCGGCAAACCAAGGGATAACAATGCTGGCCCCGGCAACCGGCCGCTCCGGTTGGTCCCAGATATGGCATTCCTGCGGATAGTCATTACGTGCACAGTTTAGCTTGTGGCGATTGCCGAAACCGTTGAGCGCCGCCGACCTATAGCCAGAGCGCACCGCGACACGGCCAAAGGTCTCTTCCATCGGGTCCAGCAACGCCGTGCAAAACGCGCGTCCCCGTTCAATGGCAATTTCGGGACGGTCGGGAATATTCGGGATGCCGTGAATATTGCCAATTTCGGAGTAGAGAAATTCCCGCATGTAGAAATACTTGCCCAACCGCACACGACCCAGTGCCTCAAGGCTCCACATGGACCGGGGTTTACGCATTTGCCAAACCCAAGGCCCCGGCGCACGCGCTGGTCATCGTCACTCCGGATACCCGTTCCAGCGAAACGCACCATCTTCGGCCAGGGGCGAAAACGGATTATGCGCCACCTCCCAGATATGACCGTCCGGGTCGGCGAAATAGCCGTGATACCCGCCCCAAAACACATCCTGCGCCGGTTTCAGGATCGTTCCGCCCGCCGCTTCGACGCGCGACAGAAGCGCGCACACTTCTTCCTTGCTACGCAGGTTATGCGCCAACGTAATGGCCCCGCAACCAAGCCGGTCCTCGGTCACGCCCAGTTCCTCCGCCAATGCCGCCAGCGGATAGAGTCCCAGCGTCTGCCCGATCAGGTCAAAGGCCACGACGCCATCCTGCGCCTCGACCCGCTGCCAGCCCAACCGCTCATAAAAATCCGCCGATGCCGCCATATCGCGGACCCCAAGCGTGATGAGACTGACGCGCTGTTCCATGATGCCCTCCAAAGCTTGCCAAAAAATGAACATAAGGCGAACATTTTCGCAAGCCCTTTCCGGCGCAGGTCAGAAAAGGCTGCCCTGTTCGGGCGGTTTGGGCTTGGAGGGAGCGTTTTTGCGACCAGCCCCGATCTTCATCCGCCCATCGGCAAATTCGATCTCCAGCCCCGTTGCGCTGGCCGCTTCGGCCTTGGTCGTCACCACGCCCGCGTCGCCACGCACCACCGCATAGCCGCGCGCCAAAGTCGCCTTGTAGCTCAGCGTTTCGCGCAACCGGTCGGTCGCCTCAAGCCGCTTTTCCAGTTCCAAAATCTGCCGCGCCCCGGCCTCGGATAACCGTCGGAACATGTCCGCAACACGCTGTTTTTTATCCGTAATGTCGCGCTCGATCATACGCGGGGACAGTTTAACCGCCGCCACGCGCTCCGCTTTCCACCCGACGCCGCGCAACAGGGCGGGGCTAAGCCGCGCGCCCATCTGCTCAACGCGCATCTTTTCATTGCGCAGGCTGCGCCGCAGCCCCGAAATCTGCAGCCCACTAGACACCTCGGACAGCGCCACGCGCCGCCGCTGTACGCCCCGTTCCAGCGCAACGGGCAGCCGGTCGCCCCAGGTGTCCAGCCTTTGGCGCGGCCCTTCCACCAGCGCCTCGGCGCGCGGCAAGGCCCGGGACAGATCACGCAGCCGCTGACCCCGTTGCGAAATCCCGCCCGCAAGCGATTGCACCAAACGTCCGCCCTGCCCGTCCAGCCAGGCAAGCAGTTCCAGCCGCACCGGCACCGCCATTTCCGCCGCCGCCGTGGGCGTGGGCGCGCGCCGGTCCGAGACATAGTCGATCAGCGTGGTGTCGGTCTCATGCCCGACCGCTGAAATCAGCGGGATGTCCGACTCCGCCGCCGCCCGCGCGACGACCTCTTCGTTGAACCCCCACAGATCTTCGATCGACCCGCCGCCCCGCGCCACGATCAACAGATCGGGTCGCGGCAGCGCCCCGCCCGGCGTCAATGCGTTGAAGCCTCGGATCGCCGCCGCCACCTCGGGCGCGCAACGCTCGCCCTGCACCGCCACCGGCCAGATCAGCACCTTGCGCGGGAACCGGTCACGCAACCGGTGCAGGATATCGCGGATCACCGCGCCGCTGGGCGAGGTCACAACCCCAATGATTTCCGGTAGATAGGGGATGGGCCGCTTGTGCTCCGGCGCAAAAAGCCCCTCGGCCTCCAGCATTTTCTTGCGCTTTTCCAGCATCGCCATAAGCGCACCAACGCCCGCCGGTTTGATATCCTCGATGACGATCTGGTACTTGGACTGCCCCGGAAAGGTGGTGAGCCGTCCGGTCGCGACCACTTCCATGCCTTCCTCGGGCTGGGTGGCCAGACGTGCCGACACACCTTTCCAGATCACGCCGGAAATCACCGCGCGGTCGTCCTTGAGATCAAGGTAGATATGTCCCGAACGCGGCCGGGACACGCGCCCAACCTCGCCCTTGATCCGCACATGGGAAAACTCACCTTCGATCATGCGTTTGATCGCACCGGAAATCTCGGTGACGCTGAATTCCGGGGCGTTCATGCCGGGTGCGGCATCGTCGATCAGGTCGGACATCTGGCCTCGCTTGTATCTGCTCGGGGCAAACCCTAAAACGCGAGCGACAAAAACCCAAGCGGAGAGCGCCATGAATATCCTGATCCTCGGCAGCGGCGGACGTGAACACAGCCTCGCTTGGGCGGTGATGCAAAACCCGAAATGCGACAAGCTGATCGTGGCACCGGGCAATGCCGGGATTGCCCAGATCGCCACCTGCGCCAGCGTGGATATCGAGGATGCGGGCGAAGTCCTCGCGCTCTGCGAGGCGGAAACCATTGATTTCGTGATCATTGGCCCCGAGGCCCCGCTGGCCGCGGGCGTCGCCGACCGGCTGCGCGACGCGGGGCTTTTGGTCTTTGGCCCGTCCAAAGAGGCCGCGCGGCTGGAAGCCTCCAAAAGCTTTACCAAGGAGATTTGCGACGCGGCCAAGGCCCCCACTGCAGCCTATGCGCATTTCACCGACGCCGATGCCGCCCGCGCCTATATCCGCGAAAACGGCGCACCGATCGTGATCAAGGCCGACGGGCTGGCCGCGGGCAAGGGCGTGATCGTGGCCATGGACGAACAAACCGCTTTGGACGCCATTGACGACATGTTCGGCGGCGCGTTTGGCAGCGCCGGGGCCGAGGTGGTGATCGAGGAATTCATGGAGGGTGAGGAAGCCTCCTTTTTCGTTCTCTGCGACGGCAAAACCGCGCTTCCCATCGGCACCGCGCAGGACCACAAGCGCGTGGGCGAAGGTGACACCGGGCTGAATACCGGCGGAATGGGCGCCTATTCCCCGGCACCGGTTCTGACCGAGGCGCTGCAAAAACAGGCGCTTGACCAGATCATCGAGCCGACATTGGCGGAAATGGCGCGACGCGGCACACCCTATCACGGGGTTCTTTATGCCGGGTTAATGATCAAGGACGGGCAAGCCCGTCTGGTCGAATACAACGTGCGTTTCGGCGATCCCGAATGCCAGGTGCTGATGCTGCGGCTGGGTGCGCAGGCGTTGGACCTGATGCATGCGGCGGCCGAGGAACGGCTGGCGGAGGCGCGGGTCAACTGGGCCGATGACCATGCGATAACGGTCGTCATGGCCGCGAACGGCTATCCGGGATCTTATGAAAAAGGCAGTGTGATCAAGGGGCTGGACAGTTGCTCTGAAGACAGCAGCCACATGGTATTCCATGCGGGAACCACGGCAAAGGACGGGCAGATCACGGCCACCGGTGGCCGGGTGCTCAACGTGACGGCCCGCGGCGCGACCCTGCAAGAGGCACGCGACCAAGCCTACGCAATGATCGACGGGATCGACTGGCCGCAAGGATTCTACCGCCGCGATATCGGCTGGCGGGCGCTGTAACCTGGTGCCGAAATCTTCAAAAGATTTCGGACCGATTTCTTGTGAAGACATCGGACTCAAAAAGGTTTGACCACCACCACCCACAGCACGGCAATCACGCCGAAGACGCTGATTTCATTGAAAACCCGCAGGTAGAAATCACTTTCGCGGAATTCACCGCGCTTGGCTCGGGCCACCATGAACCCGGTCATGACGTAATGCGCCGTCAAAAGCGCCACGAGCCCAAGCTTGACCCAGACCCAGGGCGCAAAATCCCAGTACCAGCCCAACCAAAGCCCGGTGATCAAAGCGATCACCCCCAGCCCGGCGGAAAAGCGATAGAGCCGGAAGGTCAGGTCCCCGGTCGGACCGAACTCCCCGATCCGGGCCCATTCGCGTTTCCAGTAAATCAGCGCGCGCGGCACGGCAAAGATGGAGGTCATCCATCCCATGACGCAGAGCAGATGTATGATTTTCACCCAATCCATCGCGCGCTCCGCCCGGCTCAGCTCATGCCAAGCGCCTCCTTGTACATCTCCAACACCGCTTCTTCTTCGGCGATGTCGTCCTTGTCACGCTTGCGCAGCGCAATGACCTTGCGCATGACCTTGGTGTCATAGCCGCGCGCCTTGGCCTCGGCCATCACCTCTTTCTGCTGGTCGGCGATGTCTTTCTTTTCCTGATCCAACCGCTCGAACCGTTCGATGAACTGGCGCAGCTCGCCCGCGGTTACCTTGTAGCTGTCAGGAATTCCGTTGTCGGTCACATCATCCATGTCACTCTCCTGCCTTTTGGCTCTTGCTAGCCGCGTGCCGCGCGCCCCGCAAGGGCTTGAAGCCCGGAGCGGCATGAATTACCGACGGGCGCAGATTTGGACAACAGGAGCAGACCCATGGAATGGCTGATCTGGATCGGGGCCGCACTTTCGGTTCTTGGCCTATTGGGGCTAGGCTGGTGTATCACGACCGTTGCACGCGCCAAGCGCGCGCAGCTGGATGACGAGGCCATGCGCGCCACATTGAAAACGGTTCTGCCGCGCAACCTCGCGGCATTGTTTCTGTCCGTCATCGGGCTGATGATGGTGATCATGGGGATTTCGCTGGGCTGATCCCCAATTCCTCTCAGATCGGGAAGTTGTCAAACTGGGCTTCGATGTCCTCGTCGATCCGGTCCAGTTCCGGGCGGGTGCCGGGGCGGTCAATGCGGATGCCTCTGGACAGAGCCTCCTGATGAAGCTCCTGAAGATGCGCGATCAGCCGTTCGCGTTCAGCCATACCGCTTACGGCAATCTGCGCTCGGAGCTGGTGGAACAATTCTCTGTACTGTGCTTCGGACATGCCTCACTCCTCCCAAGGTTCCAAGTTTCTACCATAACGCCGGTGGTCTGTTTAGCCCCACAATTCCGAAACTTTTGTGACGCCTGAAATATCGCCGCTGCTGCATGGCTATGCGCAGTCTGTCATCGCTTTGAGAACGCCGCTTTGAACGGGACCAAACCGGCCACCGCCGGGCCGCGATCTCCTTCCCGAGATGATGTCACAACAGGGCTTGAAACATATTCTATTTTCGATATATGAATTTCACGCGAACAGGTGCGCCAGCCTCGTGCGGCAGGTGCGACCGTGAATGACAAAGGAAACGTTATGGAACAGGACTGGATTTGGGGACTGGTCGGCGGGTTGCTGATCGGAACCGGAGGTGCCGTATACCTGCTGGGCAACGGACGGATCATGGGGGCCAGCGGCATCATCGGCGGGCTTGTCGATGGCAGCGGGCGCAGCACGGCGGTGGAGCGGATCGTCTTTCTCGTGGGCGTGGCGCTTTTGCCCATTTTGCTGATGCCCATCTACCGCGAGGTCGACACCCATCTCACCACCAACCCCGCCGTGTTGGTCGCAGCCGGGCTGCTGGTGGGGATCGGGACGCGCATTGCCAATGGCTGCACTTCCGGGCACGGGGTCTGCGGCATCTCGCGGCTGTCGCTGCGCGGCATCGTGGCCACGGCATTCTATATCGGGGCCGGCGGTCTGACCGTCGTGATTTTCCGGCATCTTCTGGGGGTGATCTGATGCGTAACTTTCTTGCATTCATCGCGGGCGGTCTGTTTGGCGCGGGCCTGTTTGTTTCCGGCATGACGGACACCACCAAGGTGCAGGGTTGGCTGGATATTTTCGGCAACTGGGACCCGACGCTGGCCTTTGTCATGGGCGGGGCCATCATTCCAATGGCTATCGCATGGCGGCTGACCCAAAACCGCACGCCCATCGCAGGCGGCAGCTTTCCGACCCCGCCTGAGCCGAAACTGGGCCGCAACCTCGTGTTGGGCTCGGTGCTCTTTGGCATGGGATGGGGGCTTGCCGGGCTTTGCCCAGGTCCGTCCATCGCAGCGCTGAGCTATGGCGGCTGGGGCAACATCCTGTTCGTGGCGGCGATGCTGGTCGGCATGTTGGGAGCGCCTGCAGTGCGGACGCAACTGGACAGGCTCTCCGCTCCCGCGTAATCAGAGCACATGGAGATCAGACATATCAGCGAGACCTACCACGTCTCGCCGCAAATCACCGCTGAAGACGTGGCAGAGCTTGCCAAGGCAGGCTTTACCACGATCATCTGCAACCGGCCCGATGCCGAAGTTCCCCCCATGCTTCGGGCCGATATGATTGGAACCGCTGCGGAGGCGGCCGGGCTGGACTTTCACGTTCTGCCAATCACACATCAGAGCATGACGCCGGACGCGATCCGCGCACAAGCCGGGATCGTCGAGGCCGCGCCCGGTAACGTGCTGGCCTATTGCGCATCGGGAACGCGCTCTACGGTGTTGTGGTCCCTTGATCAGGCGATGTCGCGCAAGCAACCGGTGGACGACATTCTGAACGCCGCGCAACAGGCCGGGTATGACCTTGGTGGGCTGCGCCAACAGCTTGAAATGCTGTCCGCCGGCTGAGCCACCCAACGCGGATTGGCTCATTCGAAATTGATGTTTTCGGCAGCCTGCGGCTCCGGCAGATCCTCGGGCCAGCCCGGCGCTTGCAGCTCCCCCCCCAACGGCGCAGGCTTTGGTACGGTTGGTAACGAGGCCCCTGCCCTGTTGTCGGCCAACGGGTTGGGCATGTTGGCAAGCGACCGATCACCCGGCGCATCAGACTGCACCTGCGGAGCTTCGATCATCTGTTGAGCGCCGCTGTCGGTCTGCTCCCCATCGCCCAGCCGAATCGCCCATTTGCCGTCCAGCTTGCCCAGCCGCGCAGTCCCGTGGCACCCGCCATCCGCGGTGCGCAGCTCTGCCCGCGCGAATAAAAGCTCCTCAACAGGCAGGCAGTCACCGGGTTTGAGCGCCGTAGCCTGCGCCAGCGTTATCGAAAGACGCCCGGCCACCACCTGCAATTCGGCCGGGATGGTTCCCATCGCCTCGCGGAGCTTGTCCGAGTCAACCTCTGGTCTGCCCTGCTCAGATGATGGTTTGGGCGGTGCCTTGGGCATCAGAAGGCGAAACCCCCCGCTACGCATCCCCACCCCGACATCAAGCTCAAACCCGAGGCAATGCAGATCGGGTGCATCCAACGTCAGCGAAAGCGCGCGCAGATTCTCCGCCATCGCGCCAAAGCGATAGCCGATCATCCAGTCATGGGCGGGGTCCGCCGCAGACCCGGCCTCATCGTCGCCCCCGCACAGCGTGACATCCGCCCGTTCCAGCGCCCCGTCCAGCCAGGGCGCGATCAGCGCGGCATCGGTGGGTGTCGGCTCCCGTTCGGGCGGTTCCTTGGGAGAGATCGTGCCGATGGTCTGCACCTCGACCATCGCGGCCACGATCTTGCGGTCGATCGCCGCCGCGCCACGTGCGCCATCCGGGCCGTCCAGCAACAAGAGCATCATGTCATCCGACATATGGTCGCCCAGATCCTCCAGCCCGATCACCGCCTGGTCGATCCCGCGCACATCAAGCGGAAGCTCCCACAGCGCTCCGGCGGTCCGGGCCAGCGCAAGACGCAAAGCGCGTGCCGGGGTCATCTCCCGCGACTCGCGCTCCTTGCGCGCCGTGCTGGCTTTCTGCCGCAGCAGGTTTTGGGCTTGTGTTGCCGCCATCCCGTCCAATGGCCCTCAGGTCCACGTAATTCCGTTACATGATCTATGGCGTCAATTGGTTACCAACGGCTTACTCTCGGCAAGATGTTCTGGTGCAACCATTGGAAGCGTCACGCGGAAATGCGCGCCGCGCGTGTCCGGGAGAAACCCGATGGACCCGCCCAGCCGCTCCATGATCTGCCGACAGATCGACAGCCCCAACCCGGCGCCGCCGGCGCGCTGGGGGCTCACCCGCGCGAATTTTTCAAAGATGAGGTCCTGCGCATCGCTTGGGATGCCGCTGCCATTATCGATGAAATCAACCTGTACGCCCAGATCGTTGTGCTCCACCAACACGGTCAGCTCCGGCTGCTCCGCATCGCAATATTTGCGCGCATTGGCGATCAGGTTGATAAAGACCTGCCCAAGGCGGTCGAAATCCGTGTGCAGCGTGATGCTCTCCTGTTCCGGATCGCGCAGGATGGTGATGGCCGGGCTCTCGTCCCCGGTCGCCGCGGCAGAGGCCGCCTTGTCCAGTGCCTCGCGCAGCGTGCCGTCGCGCAGGTTGAGATTCACCTGACCGTTTTCCAGAACGCTGAGATCCAGAAGATCATCCAACAGCCGCGTCAACCGTACAGATTCGTCATGGATGATCGACGAATATTTCTGCTTTTCCTCGCGTGAGACATCGGCTGTGTCGCGCAGGATTTCGGAAAACGCCCGGATAGACGTCATTGGCGTGCGCAGCTCGTGGCTGATCTGGGACAGGAACGCGTCCTTCTGCACCGACAGGCTGGTCAGCTTTTCATTCGCCGCCCGCAACTGTTCGGCGGTGCGCGACAATTCCAGCGACTGCGCCTTGAGCCGGTCGGAATATTCGATCATCTGGGCGGTTTCATCGGCCACGGCCAACAGCTCGCGCACCGAGACCGAGGCACCGCCGACGATCTGTGCCACCATCGCATGGGCCGTGGCGGCGCCCACCGAGCCGGACAATTCCCGTTCAAGCCGCTGAAGAAAATCCGGCGTCGGATCGGGCAATTTCCCGGGTCGCGCATTGCCCCCGGCCTGGCGCGCGGCTTCACGCCGGAAAAATTGAAGCGCCTCTGACGCGCCCAGAATACGCTGCGCCATGACCATCAGGTCTTCGGTCTGCGCGGTGCCCGCCGACCAGCTGCGCGCGCTGCCGGTCTGTTGCAGCGCGTTGACAAACTGCGCGCCCTGCAACCGCTCCAGCGGTGACGGGAAGCTGGCCAGCGACACGGTGACAAAGGTGATCGCGTTCAGCAGCAGGCTCCAGAACACCGCGTGGATCAGCGGATCGATCCCCTCGATGCCGAACAACGCCTGAGGCCGCAGCCATGCAAAGCCCAGCAAGCCGTTCTCCAGCACCGTGCGGGGCATGAACGCGCCCTCACCGAAGCTGGGCAGGAACAGCGTATAGCCCCAAAGCCCGAACCCCACGGTCAAACCGGCCAACGCCCCCACCCGCGTGGCCCCGCGCCAGAACAGCCCACCCATCAGAACCGGCAGAACCTGCGCCATGCCCGCAAAGGCAATCAGCCCAATGGCGGCAAGCGCCGTGCCACCGCCCGACATGCGGTAGTAGAGATAGCCCAGAAACACGACCCCCGCGATGGACACGCGCCGCGCCACCAGAACCACATGGCGCACATCGCCGGAAAAGCTGGCCCGCCCGACATTGGCGCGCAGCCAGAGCGGCATGACGATATGGTTCGAGACCATCGTCGAAAGCGCCAGCGCCGCGACAATCACCATGGAGGTGGCCGAGGAAAAACCACCGATAAAGGAAAAGATCGCCAGCGCGTTCTGCCCTTCGGATAGCGGCAGAGTCAGAACGAAAAGATCCGGATTGGACGAAGCCGGAAGCCGCTCAAGCCCCATCACCGCGATGGGTACCACAAATAGACTCATCAGCAGGAGATAACCGGGAAAGGCCCAGGAGGCGGTGCGTAGATGCTGTTCGTCGGAGTTCTCGACCACCATCACCTGAAACATGCGCGGCAGGCACAGGAAGGCCGCCGCCGACAGGAATGTCAGCGTCGCCCAACGCCCGCCATCCACCTGCCATTTGCCGATCTCAGAGGCGTCGATGCGCGCCAGCGTGTCGCCCACCCCGCCAGACAGCCCCCAAACCACAAAGATCCCAACCGCCAGCAGTGCCATGAGCTTGACCACCGCCTCCACGGCAATGGCCATAACCACCCCGTGGTGGCGTTCGTTCGCGTCGAGATTGCGGGTGCCGAACAAGACCGTGAAGAGCGCGAGCCCCATCGCCACCCATAGCGCAGTGCTCTCGGACACATTGGCCGCCTCACCCTGTTGGTTCAGGGAGTCGGCAAAGGCTTCGAAAGAAAGAGTAACCGACTGCAATTGCAGCGCGATATAAGGCGTCGTGCCAACCACGGCGAGGATCGTGACCCCAACGGCCAGAAGGTTGGATTTGCCGAACCGCGAGGACACCAGGTCCGCAATCGAGGTGATCCGTTGCGTTCGTCCCACCCGCACCAGCTTGCGCAAAAGCCACCACCAGCCGATCATGACCAGCGTTGGCCCCAGATAGATCGTCACATATTCAAACCCGGACCGGGCCGCATACCCCACCGCGCCGTAGAACGTCCAGGCGGTGCAATAGATCGACAGCGACAGCGTGTAGACCACGGATGACCGCAACCACTTGCCACGCCCGCGCATGGCGGCACGTTCGGCGACAAAAGCCACAAAGAACAGGAAAAGCGCATACGCGGTGCAGACGAAAATCAGCACATTGAGCGTCTGCATCAGTCGTTCCTGCCCCGTGGCGGTTCGGGCGCGCCGCCATCCTCAAGCGCAGGTTCTTCCTTGATGAGGAATGATAGCACGAGGGCACCCGCTACCAGCGCGATCCAGACCGCAAAGATATATTCAATCGCCACCGACATTGCGATGCCGTCTTCGGGGCCGCGCGGCCAGAACAGCGGCAACAGGAACAGCACCAGCCCGATAACAGGCAGGAACCGCGCCGCGTCCTGCATCCGCCGCTTACGATAGGTCTGTCTCTCGACAAACATCTTGCGGGGACTGCCGTTCATACAGGGGCCAATTCCCGGACTGCCTCCAGGATGTCCGAGTTTGAGAATGGTTTGGTCATGAACCGGCTGGCTCCTGCCTCGGCCGCCATCTCCCGGTCCTTGGCCTGACCGCGCGCGGTCAGCATGAGCACCGGCAATTCCGTCCATTCCGGTTGTTCGCGCAGATCGCGCAGGATTTCATAACCGCTGCGCCCCGGTAACATCACATCCAGGATCAGCAGATCGGGCTTGCGATGTGCGATAACCTCCAGCGCATCATGTCCCTTGGAATGCGCGAAGACCTCCCAACCGTCGCGCGACAGGAAGAACCGGATCGCCTCGGTGATGTTCGGTTCATCCTCAATGACGAGGACACGTTTCCCCATACGGTTTCCTCCGCTCCCGCGCATCTGGCGCGGGTCCGACAGTTATCCGCAGTTTGGCGGGGGATGTCAAAACGCTTTGCTACATTTTATCGGTCAAAACCGAAGGTTCACGCCGGGCGTCACAACTGGCCCGCGCGCAGATCCGGCAGGTCACGCCAACCGGCACCGGCGGATGCACATCCAGCGTATCGCCATCCCCGCGGTCCAGGGGGCGCACCAGCATGGTGGCCTCGATCCGCACGATCCCGCCGAACCGCATGGGCCCTGCGGCTTCGGCAATGGCATAGGCTTCGAACCGGCGCGCTTCGCGGGCCGAGGATTCGATGATCCGGTAGAGCGGCTGGGACGGCCGTGACAGGGCCCCATAGAGCGGCCACAGCGCACAGCCCGCCCCGAACCGTGGCAGTGGAAACTCGTCCAGTGGCTTGCGAAACACCGGCGTGCCCGAGGCATCACATTTCACCAGCCCCAGCGGCCCAAGCCCCGCCGAGGCGGGCAATGTGGCCAGCCGGTGAAGAATGACGCTGACCGGTGCTTCGAAGTTCCGCGCCACGACCGTCGGGTCGCATCCGACGCGACCCACGATCTCCATCAAGGGGTCCAGCGGGACAAGCGCCGCATCATGCGCGTAGCGCCGCAAATAGCGCCGCATGATATCGCGCGATGCGGTCAGGGTCAGTTCCGGTGCCGCATCCACAAGCTCATCGACTGTGGCCTCGCCCGTTTCCAGCGGCAGAAAATGATAGGCGTTGGCAGCCAGAAAGCGTTCCACCTCTTCCTCGGGGGACGCAATGGCCCGGGCCGCGTCCGAGGCGTCCAGATGGCGCACCAGCGCCGTGCTGGTTTCCGCCAGACGCCGCGCGTCTTCGTTGATGTTGCGATGGAACCGCGTCTGCCATTCCGGCTCGATCTCGTCACCTTCGGCCAGAATACCAGCAGTGGACCGGATCGAGGTCACGGTGGAAATCATGTCATGCAGGGACGCCGCCAGATGCGGATCATGGGTCAGCCGGTCGGTCAGCGCCTCGACGGTGCGCTCCAGCGTGTCGATGCGCGCGCGGCTATCCGCCAAAAGCGCGGCCCAGCCCGGAAACCGCCCGGCGAATTCGTCCAGCCTGTCCAGTTCGGCCCTGGCCTCCGGGCGTGCGGCGGCAGCTTCGCGCAGCGTGGTGATCAGCCCCACCTCAGCCCCTTCGACCAGCACCGAGGGCTCCACCTCCAGCACGCGCGAGATGGCCAGCAGCAATTTTCCGCCGATTCTCCGGCGGTTATGCTCGATTAAGTTGAGATAGGACGCAGAGATTCCCGCGAGCTCCGCCAACTCAGCCTGCTTGAGGCCGACCGCATGCCGTCTTTCGCGAATTCTTGTCCCGGTCAATGTGTCGCGGCCCATCGTCTTTTCTCCGCTTTTTTCAAGCCCATTCTGCGCTGCAGAATAATTTCTTTACAAATGCTACGATCGCACAGTCCATTTCTTTACAAGAAAAATGTTTCTTTAAAAGCCTTTGTTGCGAAATTTTCGGCACCGGCGCGATAATGACACTGCACATTTGTGCCCGTGTTTCGCACGTTGAGGAGCGTGCCAGACACATCTCACAAAACGGGAGGATTATATGTCCAAATCGAATCTGACGCGCCGTGGCGTTCTGAAAACCGGTGCCCTTGGCGGCGCTGGCCTGGCAGTACCCACCATCTTCACCGCGTCCTCCGTGGCCGCGCACACCAACGAGCCCACCGGCTCCACCGTGACGCTGGGCTTCAACGTTCCGCAAACCGGCCCCTACGCGGACGAGGGCGCAGACGAGCTGCGCGCCTATGAGCTGGCTGTCGAGCACCTGAACGGTGGCGGCGACGGCGGCATGATGAGCACCTTCTCGTCGAAGGCGCTGCAGGGCAACGGTATCCTCGGCAAGAAAGTCGAGTATGTGACTGGTGACACGCAGACCAAGTCCGACGCCGCCCGCGCATCGGCCAAGTCGATGATCGAAAAAGACGGCGCGGTGATGATCACCGGCGGCTCGTCCTCTGGCGTGGCCGTGGCCGTGCAGGCGCTCTGCCAGGAAGCCGGCATTATCTTCATGGCGGGTCTGACCCACTCCAACGACACCACCGGTAAGGACAAGCGCGCCAACGGTTTCCGCCACTTCTTCAACTCCTACATGTCCGGTGCGGCGCTCGCGCCCGTTCTGGAGAAAATGTATGGCAGCGACCGTAAGGCCTATCACCTGACCGCTGACTACAACTGGGGCTACACCACGGAAGAAGCGGTGAAATCCTCGACCGAGGCACTGGGCTGGGAAACCGTGAACACGGTGAAAACCCCGCTGACCCAGACCGACTTCTCGTCCTATATTGCACCGGTTCTGCAGTCCGGCGCCGACGTTCTGGTTCTGAACCACTATGGCGGCAACATGGTGAACTCGCTGACCAACGCGGTTCAGTTCGGTCTGCGCGAAAAGCAGGTGAACGGAAAGAACTTCGAAATCGTCGTTCCGCTCTACTCGCGCCTGATGGCCAAGGGTGCCGGTGCCAACGTGAAGGGCATCTTCGGCTCCACCAACTGGCACTGGTCGCTGCAGGACGCAGGCTCCAAGGCCTTTGTGAACTCCTTCGGCACCAAATACGGCTTCCCGCCGTCGCAGGCCGCACATACCTGCTATGTGCAGACCCTGCTCTATGCTGACGCGGTTGAGCGCGCGGGTTCCTTCGCACCCTGTGCGGTTGCCGAAGCGCTCGAAGGTTTCGAATTCGACGGTCTGGGCAACGGCAAAACGCTGTACCGTGCCGAAGACCACCAGTGCTTCAAGGACGTGCTGGTCGTGAAAGGGAAAGAGAACCCGACCTCCGAGTTCGACCTTCTCGAAATCGTCGAAGTCACACCGGCCGCTCAGGTCACCTACGCGCCCGACCACCCGCAATTCTCGGGCGGCGCGCTGGGCACCTGCAACAACGGCGCCTGATCATCCGATCAAGCCAGGGGTGGGCAGCTTTTGCCCACCCTCCCCCTTTTGCCACGGCAGTTCCCCGTCCGTGGCTTCTCCACCATCTAGATTCCGCAAAGGGTGGGACCCATGGACGCAATCATTCTTCAAATTCTAAACGGCCTGGACAAGGGCTCGGCCTATGCGCTTATCGCGCTCGGCCTGACGCTCATCTTCGGCACGCTGGGCGTTGTGAACTTCGCCCACGGCGCGCTTTTCATGATCGGTGCCTTCTGCGCCGTGACGCTCTCGCGCCTGTTCAATCTGAGCCACAAGGTCGCCGTGCCCGGCGAGACCGACTTCCTCGGCAATCCCCTGATGCGGGATCAGCCCTATCTCTACGATATCTTCGGCGAGGCCACCGGTGCCGCGCTCATTGACTGGGCCGTGCCGCTGGCGATCCTGTTCTCCATTCCGATCATGCTCTTCGTGGGCTGGGCGATGGAGCGCGGTCTGATCAAGCATTTCTACAAGCGTCCGCACGCCGACCAGATCCTCGTGACCTTTGGCCTGGCCATCGTCATGCAGGAAATCATCAAGTATTACTACGGCGCAAACCCGATCCCGACGCCGGCTCCGGCGGCCTTTACCGGCTCGTTCGACTTTGGCGCGATGCTGGGCCTTGATCCGAACCAGATCATCTATCCGTACTGGCGTCTGGTCTATTTCGCCTTTGCAACAGTGATCATCGGTGCGGTCTTTGCCTTCCTGCAATTCACCACCTTCGGGATGGTTGTCCGCGCAGGCATGGCGGATCGTGAAACCGTGGGCCTGCTGGGCATCAATATCGACAAGCGTTTCACCATCATGTTCGGCATCGCCGCCGCCGTCGCGGGGCTTGCCGGTGTGATGTACGCGCCGATCAACTCACCCAACTATCACATGGGCATGGACTTTCTCGTCCTGAGCTTCGTGGTTGTGGTTGTGGGCGGCATGGGCTCGCTTCCGGGTGCGGTGCTGGCAGGCTTCCTGCTGGGTATCCTCGAAAGCTTTGCCTCCATGTCGGCCGTGATCGACCTCATCCCCGGTATCAACCAGATCATCATCTATCTGGTCGCCATCATCATTCTGCTGACACGTCCCCGTGGCCTTATGGGTCGCAAAGGCGTGATGGAGGACTAAGACAATGTTTGGACTGGAAAAGAAAGACGCCAAACTCCTGCTGATCGTTGCGGCGCTCGTGTTCTTCGCCCCCTTCCTGCTTAACCCGTTCCCGTCTGACAGCGGCATGGCGCAGTTCAACGCGGGCTACCCCGACCTGATGCAGCGTTTCGTGATCTTCGGCATCTTCGCCATCGGCTTCAACATCCTGTTCGGCCTCACGGGCTACCTCTCCTTTGGTCATGCGGCCTTTCTCGGTGTGGGGTCCTACTCAGCGGTGTGGATGTTCAAGCTGCTCAGCATGAACGTTGTCCCGGCCATTATCCTTGCGGTGATCGTTTCGGGGCTCTTCGCCATCGTGATCGGCTATGTGTCCCTGCGTCGCTCGGGTATCTATTTCTCGATCCTGACGCTGGCCTTTGCGCAGATGTCCTTTGCCCTTGCCTATTCGGTGCTGACACCGATCACCGGCGGTGAAACCGGCCTGCAACTGGCGCTGAACGATCCGCGCATTCTTGGCGCGGCACAGACCGCAGATGGCAACATCCCGGTGCCGGGCATCTTCGGGCTGGAAATGCGCTCAACCGCTGAACTGGCCGTGGGTCCGTGGGAATTCGTGTTTAACGTGGGCTACTATTTCTCGGGCATCCTGATGCTGGCCTCCTTCTACCTTGCGATCCGCATCTTCCGCTCGCCCTTTGGCATGATGCTGCGGGCGGTGAAATCGAACCAGCAACGCATGAGCTACACGGGCCTGAATCCCAAGCCCTACACGCTGGCCGCTTTCGTGATCTCGGGCATGTATGCCGGTCTGGCCGGTGGCCTGATGGCTGCGATGGACCCGCTGGCTGGTGCCGAGCGGATGTTCTGGACCGCATCGGGTGAAGTTGTCCTGATGACCATCCTGGGTGGTGTCGGCACGCTGATCGGCCCGGTGCTGGGCGCGGGTGCGATCAAATACATGGAAAACATCATTTCCAAGATCAACTCGGACATCCTGCACGGCTGGTTTGCCTTCCTGCCTGACGGGCTCGAGGATTTCGTGGTCGCCATCATCTACCCGTTCATCGGCAAGGGCTGGCACCTGACGCTGGGCATCATCTTCATGCTGGTGGTGATCTTCCTGCCCGGTGGTCTGGTCGAAGGCGGTCAACGCATCGCCAAGTTGTTCGGCAAGAAGAAAACCAACGACGCCAAGGATGGCGCCGAAGCGAAAACCCCTGCGGAATAAGGAGACGGAGAGATGGGTATTCTTGAAGTCAAAGACGTTGGCAAACGCTTCGGTGGCCTGCAGGCGCTGAGCGACGTGCAACTCAACGTGGCAGAAAACACCTGCCACGCCATCATCGGCCCCAATGGCGCGGGCAAATCCACCCTGCTCAACTGCCTCATCGGCAAGCTGATCCCCGATAGCGGATCGGTCATGTTCGACGGGCAATCAGTGCTGGGCCGGACCCCGTTCGAGATCTGTCAGATGGGCATTTCCCGCGTGTTCCAGACGCCCGAGATCTTCGGCGACCTGACCGTGCTGGAAAACATGATGATCCCGATCTTTGCCAAGCGCGACGGCTCGTTCGAAATGAACGGGATTTCCAGCGTGTTCAGCCAGAAGGATGTGCTGGAAGACGCGGAAAAGATGCTGGAAGACATGAACATGGCCGACAAGCGCCACATGCATGCAGCTTCCATGTCCCGCGGTGACAAGCGGCGGCTTGAGATCGGCATGTGCCTGTCCCAGAACCCCCGCCTGCTCCTGCTCGACGAGCCGACAGCGGGTATGGCGCGCGCCGATACCAACAACACCATTGATCTTCTCAAGGAGATCAAGGCCGAGCGCGACATCACCATCGCCATCATCGAACACGACATGCATGTGGTGTTCAGCCTCGCAGACCGGATCACCGTTCTGGCCCAGGGCACGCCCCTGGTCGAGGACAGCCCGGAAAACATCAAAGGCCATCCGAAGGTGCGCGAAGCGTATCTCGGTGAGTCGGCGTAAGGAGTTTTAAAAGATGAACGTCAAACCCGACTTTACCAAGAACGCCAATATGGCCGAAACGGCCCCGGCCTTTCTCTCGGTCTGGGACATGCATGCCTATTACGGTGAAAGCTACATTGTTCAGGGCGTGTCCTTTAACGTGCACGAGGGCGAGATCCTTGCCCTTCTGGGCCGCAACGGCGCGGGCAAGACCTCGACCCTGCGATCCATCGCGCGGATCGGTGATCCCCAGGTCACCCATGGCGAGATCTGGCTGGATCACCAGCCGCTGCACAAGATGACCTCCTATGAGGCAGCCACGGTCGGTCTGGGTCTCGTGCCCGAAGACCGCCGCATAATCCCCGGCCTGACCGTGGAAGAGAACCTTGAACTGGCGCAAATTGCCCCGCCCATCGGCTGGTCGATCGAGCGGCTCTACGACCTCTTCCCGCGTCTCGGCGAACGCCGCAAGCAAGAGGGCACGACCCTGTCGGGCGGTGAACAGCAGATGCTGGCCATCGCCCGGGCGCTGGCGCGTGACATCAAGGTGCTGCTCCTGGACGAACCCTATGAGGGCCTTGCCCCGGTGATCGTGGACGAAATCGAGAAAACCCTCATCCACATCAAGGAACAGGGCATGACCACGATCCTCGTCGAACAGAACGCCGTGCGTGCGTTGGAACTCGCGGACCGTGCAGTCATTCTGGATACCGGCGGGATCGTCTTTGACGGGACAGCAGCCGAGGTTCTTGAGAACGAAGAGCTGCGGGCCGAGTATCTGGCAATCTGATCTGGTATACCAAATGACGCTACGTCATTAACCACCCCTGATCCCGTGTAAGCTCTGACATTTTTAAGCGCTTTGGGTATTCTCGGCTCACTCCCGGATTGGTCTGACTGATCCGGGGCCAGAGCGCCCGCATCCGCCGCTGCTTGCATTGGATGCGGGCGCTTCCTCGTTCTGAGGACAGGTTTTAATCAATCCTTATGAATGTCCTGCCTGCCGCTTAACCCGCTGTTAAGGCGCCTTGCCCAGACTTTAATTCGGGTTGGGGCTCCCAATGGAACGGGAGTGAGAGATGACATTTACAGGTCTGCCGCCTCTTCAGGCACCGATGACAACCGGGCACCCGGCGTCGCTTCCTGCCGTGTCGCTGCGCAAGGAACCGTCCCTGAGGGTCGAGCCCAGCACCAAAGGCGGCGAAACCGCGGGCACGGCCTTGCGACAGGGACAAACCCCGCCGCAAGCGCAGGCTGCCCGTCGCGAGGATCGGGAAAACGCCTCGGCCCCGCCGACAATCCTGCAGATCAAGATCGGCGAAATGCTGCGCGAACAGGCCGAAGCGATCAAGGAGCCAGAGACTGACGGTGAAGCGCGCGCCACCGAATCCGATGCAACGACGAAAGAACCGGCGCAGGTCGCAACCAAGCCGGACGATGCCGCGCCGCGCATGGCGGTCGCGCCTGACCCGGATGCGCCAGAGGATCGGGAGCCGCCCGCTACTGCGCCAGACGATCCCGAAGCGCGGTCTTGAGCACCTTGCCGTAATTGTTCTTGGGCAACTCGGCCACGAATTCATAGGCCTTGGGCCGCTTGAACCGCGCGATGCGGTCCAGACAATGGCGGTCAAGCTCTGCCGGGTCCGCCCCTGCCCCCTGCTCCAAAACCACAAAGGCCACCACCTCTTCGCCCCAATCGTCGTGATGCCGCCCAACCACCGCGACCTCGGTTATCGCCGGATGTTCCAGCAACACCTCCTCGACCTCGCGCGGATAGATATTGGACCCGCCGGAAATGATCATGTCCTTGGACCTGTCCACCATTGTGACATAGCCGTCTTCGTCCATGCGCCCCATATCCCCGGTCCAGAGCCAACCGTCGCGCAGCGTCTCGGCGCTGGCCGTGGGGTTCTGCCAGTAACCCGGCATCACCGCCGCGCCGCGCACCACGATCTCGCCGGTCTCCCCCGGCGGCAGCAATGCGCCATCCGTTCCGGCAATCTCCACCTCGACCATGGATTGCGCCCGACCGACCGAGGCCAGCCGCTCGCGCCAGCGCGGATGCGTCCGGTCCGCCACGTCCTGCCGCGTCAGCGCGGTGATCGCCATCGGGCATTCCCCCTGCCCGTAGATTTGCAGGAAGACCGGCCCGAACTGCGCCACCGCCGCCTCGATATCGGCAAGGTACATCGGCCCGCCCGCATAGACGATACTGCGCACCCCCGTGCCGTTCTGCCCGGTCTCGCGCGCATGCGCGGTCAGCCGATGCACCATGGTCGGCGCGGCGAACATGTGTATCCGGTCATGATGCGCGGCCAGATCAAGGATTTCCTGCGGGTCAAAGCCCCGGGACGGCGGCAGCACATGCCGCGCGCCCTTGAGCACATGCATCACGTTGTAGATGCCCGCCCCGTGGCTCATCGGCGCGGCATACAGCGTGGCGTCCTCGGGGCTCACCTCATCGGCATCGGTGAAATAGCTCAGCGCCATCGCCTCAAGCATGCCATGGGTGATCATCACCCCCTTGGGCCGCCCGGTCGTGCCCGAGGTATGAAACAGCCAGGCCAGGTCCTCGCGGTCCCGATGCACCGGGCGATCCACCGGCACCTCGGTACCGGGCGCGCAGGCCGCTTCGATCTCCAACACCGTGCCGTCATAGCCCGCTTCCGCAAGCGCCTGCGCCTCGTCTGGCGTGGCATAGCACAGCCCGCATTGGGCGTTGTCCAGAATCCACGCCGCTTCGCGCCCATGGAGCTTGGCATTGATCGGAATGACCGCCGCCCCCGCATACCAGATGCCATAAAACGCAATCAGGTAGTCCGGCACATTCGCGGAAAAAATCGCCACCCGGTCCCCCGGCCCGATCCCCCGCGCACCTAGACGTGCCGCGACCTGACCTGCACGCCAATGGAAGCCGCCATAATCGGCAACCCTATCGCGGCCCAGAAAAATCGCCGGGCGTCTGGCGTCATGCAACGCCGCCCGTCGCAACCAGTGTGCAAGATTCATCCTGTCACCTCCCCGTTTCGGCAAGATTATGTCCCCACCATTGACCTGCGCGTCAAGTGATGTCTGAAATGCTGGTATTCTTGCGAAGTTCCCCCCATATTTCGTGCCAAAGCCCGCTTTTCACGCAATCCGGCGTGGCCTATAAGGCACGCTGAACGTGATAACGCTACGACAGGCGGGCACCCCCCAGAACGAGGTGAGGACAGTATGACAAAGAACACGCATGATGCAGACGTGGCCTTTATCGAGGCACTCGCAAAGCTGCTTCGCGACAATGATCTGACCGAGCTTCAGGTCAAGCGCGACTATGCCGAGGATGACAGCCTCAACGTGCGTGTGAGCCGCGCGGCCCCAGCGGCCGCTCCGGTTCAGGCAACTGTTGCCGCGGCCCCTGCCCTTGCGCCCGCCCCTGCTGCCGCACCCGCGGCCCCGGCAGCCGCCGATCATGGCGGCGACCCTGCCCAGCATCCCGGCGCTGTCCCCTCGCCGATGGTGGGCACTGTCTACATGCAGGCCGAACCCGGCGCGCCGTCTTTCATCAGCGTTGGCGACACGGTGAGCGAGGGCGACACGCTGCTCATCGTCGAAGCGATGAAAACCATGAACCACATCCCCGCCCCGCGCGCAGGCAAAGTGTCCCGCATCCTGGTGACCGATGGCGACCCGGTGGAATTCGGCACGCCGCTTGTGATCCTCGAATAAGCGGGGCCAGTACATGTTTGACAAAATCCTGATTGCCAACCGAGGCGAAATTGCCCTCCGGGTGATCCGCGCCTGCCGCGAGATGGGCATTGCCTCGGTCGCCGTGCATTCCACCGCCGACAGCGACGCGATGCATGTGCGCATGGCGGATGAAACCATCTGCATCGGCCCGCCGCCGTCGCCGCAAAGCTACCTGTCGATCCCCGCGATCATTGCCGCCTGCGAAGTCACCGGCGCACAGGCCATCCACCCCGGCTATGGCTTCCTGTCGGAAAACGCCAATTTCGTGCAGGTCGTCGAAGATCACGGTCTGACCTTCATCGGGCCCACCGCCGAACATATCCGCATCATGGGCGACAAGATCACCGCCAAGGAAACCATGATCAAGCTGGGTGTGCCCTGCGTGCCCGGCTCGGATGGCGGCGTGCCGGATCTGGAAACCGCCAAGCGTCTGGGCGAAGAGATGGGCTATCCGGTCATCATCAAGGCCACCGCCGGTGGCGGCGGTAAGGGCATGAAAGTTGCCGAGTCCGCCGCAGACATGGAAAAGGCCTTCATGACCGCGCGCGCCGAGGGCAAGGCCAATTTCGGCAATGACGAAGTCTATATCGAGAAATACCTGCAAAAGCCGCGCCACATCGAGATTCAGGTCTTTGGCGATGGCAAGGGCAACGCGGTACATCTGGCCGAGCGGGACTGTTCGCTTCAGCGCCGCCACCAGAAAGTGTTCGAAGAGGCCCCCGGCCCCGCGATCACGCCCGAGGAACGCGCGCGGATCGGCAAGATCTGCGCCGAGGCCATGGCCAATATCAACTATATCGGCGCGGGCACGGTCGAATTCCTCTATGAAGACGGCGAGTTCTATTTCATCGAGATGAACACCCGCCTTCAGGTCGAACACCCCGTGACCGAGAGCATCTTTGGCGTCGACCTTGTGCGTGAACAGATCCGCGTGGCCGAAGGGCTGCCCATGTCCTTTACGCAGGACGACCTTGAGATCAACGGCCATTCCATCGAGGTGCGGATCAACGCCGAGAAGCTGCCGAATTTCTCGCCCTGCCCCGGGCGCATCACGCAATACCACGCCCCCGGCGGTCTGGGCGTTCGGATGGATTCGGCGCTTTATGACGGCTATTCCATTCCACCCTATTACGACAGCCTGATTGGCAAGCTGATCGTGCATGGCCGGGACCGGAACGAGGCGCTGGCGCGGCTCAACCGTGCCTTGGGCGAATTGATCGTGGACGGGATCGACACCACCGTTCCGCTGTTCCGCGCGCTTCTGGAAGAGCAGGATATCCATACCGGGGAATACAACATTCACTGGCTGGAAAAATGGCTCGACCGGACGTTTGAAGCCTGAGGCATTTCGGCGGGCCGCGCCCTTGCTGCCCGCCGCATTTGATTGCACCTTGCGATCATGAGTGACACCCCGACAGAGCCTGACCTGTCCCCGGATCTGGTGCTGCACGCCTATGCGTCGGGCATCTTTCCCATGGCAGAACATCGCGACGACGCGAATGTGTTCTGGGTCGATCCGCGCAGGCGCGGCATCATCCCTCTGGACGGGTTTCACTTGTCGCGTTCGCTGGCCCGCCGCATGCGGCGCATGCCGCATCAGATGCGCATCAACACCGCTTTCGCGCAAGTGATGAAGGCCTGCGGAGATCGTTCAGAGACCTGGATCAATCCGCTTATTACAAATATTTTCAACGCTTTGCATGATGAAGGCCACGCGCATTCTCTGGAGGTCTGGGCCGAGGGGGAGTTGATCGGCGGGATTTATGGTCTGGCTCTGGGTGGAGTTTTCTGTGGCGAATCGATGTTTTCCCGCCGCACGGACGCGTCCAAGATGGCGCTGGCCTATCTGGTGGACCGGTTGAACATGGCGGGTTTCACGCTGTTGGATACCCAGTTCCTGACCCCGCATCTCGCCTCACTTGGCGGGATCGAGATCACGCGGGCCGCGTATCACCGACGGTTGCGCGCGGCTCTGGAGATCACGGCAGATTTCACCGCCCCGCCGCTGGCCAGCGCTCAGGAGGTCTTGCAGCGCAGCACCCAGACGTCATAGCGCGAATGGTCCAGCGCGTTGAGCGCAGGCGAGGACGCAATCATCCAGCCCGAGAACACTGGCGTCGTATCGCCGGTTTCCCAGATATTGAGAAAAGCGTAAGCGTCCCCTGCCGGGTTACCCTCGGGGTAGCGGCATTCGGTCATGTCGATGCGCAGGCGCCCGAATTCCAGGGTCTGCCCGTTGCCGAGTTCCAGATCCGTGGCATCGCCCGACACCTTGTCGAGTCCGCGCAGCACCGCGCCCGTGCCGATGCTGACCGCTTCCTGCGCCATGGCAGGCGCGCTCAGGACCACCGCCACGACAAGCGCGCGGATCATTCCTCGTCCCCACTGCCCGAGACGAATTTCAGCAGGAGCGAAATCAGGCTGACCGCGCCCTGTGTGTCTTCCATTTCCTGCCCCGGCTCGAAATAAAACGGCGATCCGCCGGGGACGATCTCAACGAAATTGCCGCCCAACAGCCCCTCGGAGCTGATGGCGATGGCACTGTCATCGGGGATCTGGATGCCGTCGCGCACGGTAAACACCGTATCCGCGCGATAGGTCTCCACGTTCAAATCTACCTCGGTCACGGTGCCGATCTTGACGCCCGCGAGCCGCACATCGGTGCCCACCTGCACACCTTCCAGCGACCGGAAGGATGCGGTCAGCGGATAGCCCGCATCGCTTTTCGACAGGCCCGTGGCCTGCCCGGCATAGACGACAAATCCAATTGCCGCGGCGAGAACAACGCCGCCAACCAGAACTTCTGTGGTGTTTTCCGCCATGGGTGGGGCGCCTTATTCGGGGGTCCAGGCCTCGTAATCCTGCCGGTCGGCAGGCTCGGGGCGGCGCAGCGATCCGGCCGGCGCATAGGCCAACGGCGTGCCGGTCAGGTTCTCCTGATGCGGTTTTTCCCAGGCCTTGTGCTTGATGGGTTTCTCGGTCGGCGGTTGCTTGACCGTGTGATGCAGCCAGCCATGCCAGTCGGGGCTGACGCGGCTTGCCTCGACCTCACCGTTGAACATCACCCAACGGCGCTTGCCGTCACGGGTCTCGTAAAACAGGTTTCCCTGATCGTCCTCGCCCACTTTGACACCCTTGCGTGACGTGTAAAGCGCCGTTCCCAGCGTCGAGCCGTTCCACCAGGTGACCGCGCGCAGCAAAGTTTTCAGGATACCCATAGAAGCCTCCGATCATCGTCAGCCACTCTATGACGGATGCAGCCCGGAAGGTCCAGTGACAAGCGCGACAACGCATTGCCGCATGGCCATGAAACCGGCGCCTTGTTCATGACCCCAACCATCCTGCCCCGGCTTGCCCGGTCCGATGAACGACCAAGCCAATGGCAAGAAGGGACAAGACGGCATAAAACCAAAGGCTTGTACCGAACCAGCTGTTTGGATCGCGAAACCCGGCGAAAATGGCGAGCCCCGACGCCACATTCACACTCAGGTGGATCAGGACCGCAGGCAGGATAGAGCCCCCTGACAGCGTATGCCCAGCCCCGATGATGACAGCGTAGCATAGGACATGTCCGGCAAAGAGAGGCAGGGCAATCTGCGCATGCGGCGAGTCGATGGTCCAGAGCGGCAGGTGCCAGACCAACCAGATGCCCCCCACAACCAGCGAGGCCACCAGCCAGCCCAGTTCCGGGGCAAGACGGTCTTGCAAATAGCCGCGCCATCCAAGCTCTTCGCCCAATGGTCCGAGAACCAGGTTGAACGCCACGAGGCCCAGCACCAGCCCCGGGCTCAAAGCGGTCGTGGCTTCGGGTGCAAAGGGCAGCAGCACCAGCAAAAGAGCGACCGGTGCGGCCACCAGCGCCCAAACCGGCCACGGAACGGAGGACAGCTGCACGACCCGCCCCAACAGCTCTGCCAACTGACCTTCCCGCGCGCTCAGGACCATCGCCGCAAGAGAGGGTCCCCAAACCATGATCAACCAGAACGGCAAACCAAAGGCGCTTTCGGGGGACCGCGCCGCTGGCAGGGCCGTGATACAGGCGAAGGCGACAAGAGAAATGCCGAAACTCAGAGCAAGAAATGCCAGGATATTCATGTCACCACCGCCTTTTCTTTCAACTCGGCAATGATCGGGTCGAGACCGGACGGTGATTTGAGCAGCGGCTCCAATGCCATGAGCGCCGTTGCCGCGAACCGCGCCGCATCCTCTTGGCGCCATGTCCCAAGAATTTCGCGGCGGTTGATATGGGCATTCACGGTCAGAAACAGCTCGGCAACATGCGCCGAAGCAATCCCCGGCCGGACGTCACCACGCAACCGCGCCGCAAGCGGGTCGCGCAAGACCGTGTCAAACGCCTCATCCAGCGCCGCGAGGTAATCCAGCTTGTCTTCCTTGCTGAGCAATCCCTTCAAAATGCCCCGGTCATGGCCCAGAGCCGCCGATCCGGCGCGTAGCAGAGCCGGGATCGGCGCGGTCGCGTGATCCGTCAAGACCCCGGCGATCTTGCGAATGTCGTCCTCGATCAGTCCATGCAGGATGGCACGTTTGTTGGCAAAATGATGATACAACCCGCCGCGAGACAATCCGCAGGCAAGGCGGATATCCTCCATCTCGGTGCCGGAGAACCCGCGTCCGGCAATGAGCTCCCGCGCCTTTTCAAGGATGTCCGCGCGGCGTTCCGATTTGTTGAGTCTGCGGTTCATACATCCAACGTACCGACACATGTCGGTAAGATCAAGACTCGGTCGGACCGGCTCGCGCAACAGGCGGCAAAGCACCGGAAACCGCCCCGGTCGCAGATCGCGGTCGCGGTCGCGGTCGGAAAGCTTTGATTAAAAAGAAAAAAGCGGCGCAACCCCAAGGCCATCGCACCGCTCTGTTTCCGTGGCTTTTCCTGCTTCAGAGCCGGCCAAATGCTCGGCAAGACGACCACATGTCGTTACCCCGCCGTGGCGTTCGCCTTTTCCTCATTGTCCGAATAGATCATGAGCGGAGCCGCGTCCGAGGTCGCGGCCTCTTCATTTACCACAACCTCATCGACATTATCCATGCCCGGAAGCTCGAACATCGTGTCCAGCAGGATGTCTTCCAGGATCGAGCGCAACCCGCGCGCACCGGTCTTGCGCTCAATGGCACGCTTGGCAATCGCGGTCAGCGCCTCGTCAGTAAAGCTCAGCTTGGCATCTTCCAACTCAAACAGCCGCTGGTATTGCTTGACCAGCGCATTCTTGGGCTGGGTCAGGATGGTGACAAGCGCATCCTCGTCCAGATCCTCCAGCGTTGCCAGAACCGGCAGACGGCCAACGAATTCCGGGATCAGCCCGAATTTCAACAGATCCTCGGGTTCAAGGTCTTTGAACACCTCGCCCACACCGCGATCGTCATTGTCGCGCACATCGGCGCCAAAGCCCATGGCGCTGCCCTTGCCGCGCTGCGCGATGATCTTGTCGAGCCCGGCAAAGGCCCCGCCGCAGATGAACAGGATATTGGTGGTGTCCACCTGCAGGAATTCCTGCTGCGGATGCTTGCGTCCACCCTGCGGCGGCACAGAAGCCACGGTGCCTTCCATCAGTTTCAGAAGCGCCTGCTGCACCCCCTCGCCCGACACGTCGCGTGTGATGGACGGGTTTTCCGACTTGCGGGTGATCTTGTCGACCTCGTCGATATAGACGATGCCGCGCTGCGCACGCTCCACGTTGTATTCGGAGGATTGCAGCAACTTGAGAATGATGTTCTCCACATCCTCGCCCACATACCCGGCCTCGGTCAGCGTGGTGGCGTCCGCCATGGTAAACGGCACATCCAGAATACGCGCCAGCGTCTGCGCCAAAAGCGTCTTGCCGCAGCCCGTGGGGCCGATCAGCAGGATATTGGATTTCTGCAGCTCGATATCGCCGGATTTCGCCGCGTGGTTCAGCCGCTTGTAGTGGTTATGCACCGCCACCGACAGCACCCGCTTGGCCACCGCCTGACCGATCACGTAATCGTCCAGCACCTGGCAAATCTCTTTCGGCGTCGGCACGCCTTCGGAAGATTTGAAACCCGCGCTCTTGGTCTCTTCGCGGATGATATCCATGCACAGCTCGACACATTCATCGCAGATGAACACCGTCGGACCTGCAATCAGCTTGCGTACCTCGTGCTGGCTCTTTCCGCAAAAGCTGCAATAGAGGGTATTCTTGCTGTCGCCGCCGGTCGTCGTCGCCATAAATAACCTTTCCAAGCCCGAACAATAGGGCTTCGTCTTTCTGCCCCCGAGTCAGATCCCGACGATCCGACCCGAAATTTCACCCAGCTTAGGACAGGCGGCAGGGGTCCACAATTGCAAAAATGGACCCGGTCCTGCCGCCGCGAAATCAGCTTTCGCCGTCTTCCACCTTGGCCCGGTTTTCTACGATTTCGTCGATCAGGCCCCAGTCCTTCGCCTCTTCGGGGGACATGAAATTGTCGCGCTCCAAGGCCGCCTCGACCTTTTTCAGGGTCTGCCCGGTATGGTGCACGTAAATCTCGTTCAGCCGCCGCTTGAGCTTCAGAGTCTCTTCGGCGTGGATCATGATATCCGTGGCCTGCCCCTGATAGCCGCCCGAGGGCTGATGCACCATGATGCGGCTGTTGGGCAGCGAAAACCGCATGCCCGGCGCCCCCGCGGTGAGCAGGAGCGAGCCCATCGAAGCCGCCTGACCGATCACCAGGGTCGAGACCTTGGGCCGGATATATTGCATCGTGTCATAGATCGAGAGGCCCGATGTCACCACGCCACCGGGCGAGTTGATATACATCGAGATGTCTTTGGACGGGTTTTCCGCCTCAAGGTGCAAAAGCTGCGCCACGATGAGCGAGGACATGCCGTCATGCACCGGGCCGTTGACAAAAATGATCCGCTCTTTCAGCAGGCGGGAAAAGATATCATAGGCCCGTTCGCCGCGGCTGGTCTGTTCGACCACCATGGGAACCAGCGTGTTCATGTAGGTATCAATAGGATCGTGCATATCGGCCTGCCTCTGTGGACTTGGGGTGTTGTACCCGCTCGGAGTTACGAGAGTCTTAGTCCTGCCCCAAGGGGGCTGCAAGGGGCGCAGACCGAAAGACTTGATGCCGGCGGGCGGGATGCTAGCTCGCCCCACATGACCGATACAGAAGCCCGTACCCGGACCCGCGCTGCCGCGCTTGCGCGTCTGCGCGATTTCCTGCCCCGCGCCGGGCGCGATTATGCGCGCTTGCGAAATTTCGATCTCGGTCCCGGGCGGCACGCGCATGTGTCAGGACTGTCGCCTTATTTGCGCCATAGGTTGATCACCGAAGAGGAGGTACTCAAGGCGATGCTTGCGCGCCACAGCCCGCAGGCGGCCGGAAAGTTCATTCAGGAAGTGTTCTGGCGCAGCTATTGGAAGGGATGGCTGGAGATGCGGCCCGGGGTCTGGGACAGCTACCGCGCCGGGCTGGCGCGTGCGCTGGACGATGTGCAGACGCAATCCGGCCTGCGCCGAAGCTGGGAAGCGGCCTGCTCCGGTCAGACCGGCATCACCTGTTTCGATCATTGGGCGCAGGAACTTGTGCAGACCGGCTACCTGCATAACCACGCCCGCATGTGGTTTGCCTCGATCTGGATTTTCACCCTGCACCTGCCATGGGAGCTGGGGGCGGATTTTTTCCTGCGCCACCTGCTCGATGGCTGTCCCGCTTCCAACACGCTGGGATGGTGCTGGGTGGGCGGCTTGCAGACGCGGGGCAAGACCTATCTCACCCGCCCCGACAATATCGCCCGCTTCACCGAAGGGCGGTTTTTCCCCGCTCCCGGCGAACTGGCCTCTACAGCCCCGCCACTGACGTGCCCCGATCACCCGCCGCGCCGCCCCATACCGCAAGAGGAAAACTGGGACCCGTCCCTGCCCTCCGCCTGCCTGCTGACCAGCGAAGACCTGCACCCCGGCCCTCTCTTTGATACCGGCCTGCACCCGTTCGCCACTGCCACCTGGCAGGACGCTGATGCCCTCTCGCCGCTCATGACCGCCGACCACGTGGCCCAATTCAAAACCGCCGCCCTACAGGACGCAACAACCCGCTGGGCCGACAGGCTTGGCCCAGTGACAGCCTGCCCCGATGCCCGGGCCATCGCTCGCTGGGCCACCACCCAGCGGCAGGCCCACGGCATCACCCAGATCGTCGCGCCCTACGCACCGGCAGGCCCCACTGCCGACATGCTGAGCGAACTCAAGCCGTTGCTTGCCGCACAGGACATCCGCCTGATCCGCGTGCTGCGCCCCTATGATGCCCGCGCCTGGCCCCATGCCACGCATGGTTTTTTCCGCTTCAAGGACAGAATTCCCGGCCTCCTCTCCGCGTTGAACGATGGGGAAACCTTATCTCAGAAACAGTTAACAAACTGATAAAAAACAAAAGTGTTTTGCCCGCGAAACTCAGACGCAACCCGGTCCTTCTTTGGCTCGAAAATATCCTGGGGGTGAGGCCGAAGGCCGAGGGGGCAAAGCCCCCTTATCCCCACTCACGCAGCCGCGCCACGTAACGCGCCAGCGTGTCGATCTCCAGGTTCACCGGATCGCCAATCTGCGCCTGCCCCCATGTGGTCACCGCCTTGGTATGCGGGATGAAATTGATCCCGAACTCGCAGCCCTCCACGTCATTCACGGTCAGCGACGTGCCATTGAGCGCCACAGAGCCCTTGGGCGCGATATATTTCGCCAAGGCCTCGGGCGCGCGCAGGGTCACACGGGTGCTGTCGCCCTCATCTTCCATACCGATGATCTCGGCCACCCCGTCCACATGGCCCGACACGATATGCCCGCCCAGCTCATCGCCCACTTTGAGCGCGCGTTCGAGATTGATCCGCCGATCCGTCTCCCACAGCGCGCCGATATTGGTCTTGGACAGCGTCTCGGCGCTGATCTCCATTTCGAACCAGTCCTCGCCCAGCGCCACAACGGTCAGACACACGCCGTCACAGGCAATCGACGCCCCGATCTCGATCGTCGCAGTGTCATAAGACGTGCCGATCCGCGCCCGCAGATCGCCGCGCTGCTCCATCTCGCGCAGCGTGCCCATATCGGTAATGATGCCTGTGAACATGAATTCCCCTCGCGGATCCGGCAGAATCGAGCCTTATTTTCGTCAGTTTCGTACGGTAATGCTTTGTCAGGAAACATATGAGGCAATTCCACCCCATGAGCAACGCCGCCGGAGAAAAACGGGTTTTCCTGTTTTTACAGGGTCCACACGGACCCTTCTTCAACCGGCTTGGGCGCATGCTGCGCATGACCGGGGCCGAGGTCTGGCGCGTGGGATTCAATGCGGGCGACCGCGCCTTCTGGTTCCATCCCAAAAGCTACATCGCCTATACCGGCACGCTTGAGGACTGGCCGCAGCGCTTTCGTGACCAGGTGACGGAAAAGGGCGTGACGGACATCGTGCTTTATGGTGACACGCGCCCCATCCACGCCCGCGCGGTCGAAGCCGCACGCGCAGCGGGGCTTTGCGTACATGTGTTCGAAGAAGGCTACATGCGCCCCTACTGGGTCACCTATGAGCGCGGCGGATCAAACGGGCATTCGCGGCTGATGGATATGAGCGTGGAGGAAATGCAGGACGCGCTGGCGCTCTCGGATATGGAAGCGCCACTGCCGCCCGGTCACTGGGGCGATACACGCCAGCATGTGTTTTACGGCGCGCTCTACCATTGGTTCGTGATGTTTAGAAACGGCGACTACCGGCATTTCCGGGCGCATCGCGAATTGCCCGTGACAACCGAATTCCGGCTTTATCTTCAACGGCTTCTTCTGATGCCCTTTCACGCGCTGGAACGCGCGGTGTCGACCTTTCGCATCCGCAATGGCGGATATCCCTATCATCTGTGCCTGTTGCAGCTTGAACATGACAGCTCGTTTCAGATGCATTCCCCCTTTACCCGCATGACCGAGTTTCTTGAAACCGTCGTCGAAGGATTTGCCCAGGGCGCGCCGGGTCATCATCACCTGGTTTTCAAGGCCCACCCGCTGGAAAACGGCCGGACAAATATCCGCCGCGAACTGCGCCGTCTGGCGCGCAAATTCGGCGTTAAGGGCCGCGTACACCATGTGCGCGGCGGCAAGCTTGCGCCGCTTCTCAATGATGCGCGCAGCGCGGTGACCGTGAATTCCACCGCCGGGCAACAAGTGCTCTGGCGCGGCATCCCGCTCAAGGTCTTTGGCCGCGCGGTCTATGCCAAGCCGGAATTCGTCTCGACTCAGGCCTTGCCTGAGTTCTTTGCAACACCGGCACGTCCCGATAACCGCGCCTACAAGGATTACCGCCGCTACCTGCTCGAAACTTCCCAGGTGCCCGGCGGGTTCTATTCCACACGCGGACGTCGGCAGTTGCTCCGGCTGGTGGTCGACATGATGCTGTCGCCCGACGATCCCTATGACGGGCTCAAATCCGGCACAGCGGCACCAAGGCAACAGTTGCGGTTGGTGACCTGATATCCACAAGGTCTAGCTATAGCGTTTTGATCCGGATTCCTGTAGCTTAGCAGCAAAAGCTGAGGCAGAAAAAAACAGGTCGAGGAGACCGAGCAGTGAATCGTACCATGTCCCGTTGGGCCCGTTCCGCGGCCCTTCTTCTTGCGGTATCCGCAATCGCGTCCTGCGATGTGCTCCCGCGCTCCGGTCCGAACAAGCGAGAAATCTTTGCCGGCTCCGTCCAGCAACAGGGTGACGCCTTTATCATTTCAGTCAATGACCGCGTGACGCGGGCCACCTCAGTCCTGCCGACGCTGGGTTTCACCGACGCGTTCAAGAATGCCAGCGTGGTGGGGTCCGATGTCATTCAGGCCGGGGACACACTTGGCCTGACAATCTGGGAAAACGTCGATGACGGGCTTCTGGCCAGCGAAACATCCTCCTCCACCATCCTCGAAGAGGTGCAGGTGGACGGGGCGGGATTCATATTTGTCCCCTATGCGGGCCGGATCAAGGCGGCGGGCAACACCACGGAAACCATCCGCCGCATCATCACCCGCAAGCTCGAACAACAGACGCCGGACCCGCAGGTCGAAGTGCGGCGCGAGGCCGGTGACGGCTCAACTGTGTCCATCGTGGGTGCCGTGGGCGGTCAGGGCGTCTATGCCATCGAGCGACCCACCCGCACCTTGTCGGCCATGCTGGCACGCGCAGGCGGTGTGACCGTGCTGCCCGAAGTGGCCCAGATCTCCGTGATCCGCGGCCAGCACCGGGGCAAGATCTGGTTCCAGGATCTCTATGAACATCCCGACATGGACATCGCCCTGCGCGGCGGCGACCGTATCCTGATCGAGGAAGACACACGCGCCTTTGTCGCGCTTGGCGCGACGGGCGCGCAGTCGCGCGTGCCGTTCGAAAGCCAGACCCTGTCAGCGGTCGAGGCGATTGCCCAGGTGGGTGGCCTCATCGCTACGGCGGCGGACCCGACGGGCGTGTTCATCTTCCGCAACGAACCCGAGGAAATCGCTGAAACCGTGCTGGGCCGCCAGGACCTGCGCGGCGCGCAGCGCATGGTATACGTGCTGGACCTGACCGAACCCAACGGTCTGTTCCTCGCACGTGACTTTGCCATTCGCGATGATGACCTGCTTTATGTGACCGAGGCGCCGTTCACGCAATGGAACAAGACCATTGCTGCTCTGACCGGCACGCTGGGCGCAGTGACCACCGTGACCTCCAGCGCCGACAGTATCTCCACACTCGCGGGCGGGCCCGGTTTGGGTGGCGGCTGACCTTTGGGCGGCGTGTCGCACGAGACAGACAGCGCCGGGGCCGCAACGCCCCGGCGTCTTTACGTCTATAATGGCGGGTTCCTGACCCAGCGCCGGGTGCGCCGCATTCTAAGCCTTGCGGGCTATGATCTGAAGCTTGGCCTTCCCGGTCCCGAAGACCTTGTCGGGGTTTGGGGCAATTCGCCCACCGCCCATCGCGGGCTGGCTATCGCAGAGAAACGCGGCTGCGGCGTGGTGCGGATCGAGGATGCGTTCCTGCGCTCGCTGCATCCTGGGCGCAGCGGGGGTGAGCCGCCTCTGGGGTTGATGATCGACCATCGGGCCGCGCATTTCGACCCCTCCCGCCCCTCTGATCTTGAGCGGTTGCTGGCCGAGGCACCACTGGATGATGGCGGGCTGATGACCCGCGCCAATGACGCCATCGCGCGGATCAAGGCGGCGCATCTGACGAAATACAGCGGGTTTGACGCCGAAACGCCGCCGCCCCCGCCCGGATATGTGCTGGTGATCGACCAGACCCGCGGCGATGCCTCGGTCACCGCGTCGGGGGCCACGCGAGGGGCGTTTCAGGAAATGCTGGTTTTTGCCCAGGAGGAACATCCCGGCGCGCCCATCGTGATCAAGACCCATCCCGAAACGACGCAGGGCGCGCGCGACGGGTATTTCCGCCCCGAGGATGCCAATGAACGGATCACGCTCCTGACCGAGCCGGTGTCGCCCTGGCGGCTGTTCGAGGGCGCGGTGGGGGTTTACACGATCTCGTCCCAGATGGGGTTCGAGGCGATTTTCGCCGGGCACAAGCCGCGCGTCTTTGGTCAGCCTTTCTATGCCGGCTGGGGTCTGACTGATGACGAACGCCCGATTGATCGCCGCCAGCGCAAGCTGACCCGCGCGCAATTGTTTGCGGGGGCGATGATCGACTATCCGTGCTGGTACGATCCCTATCGAGACCGGCTCTGCGAGATTGAACACGTGCTTGACGCTTTCGAGGTCCAGACCCACGCCTGGCGCGAGGATCATCGCGGCTGGGTGGCGTCGGGCATGCGGATGTGGAAACGCAAACCGCTGCAACAGGTGTTTGGGAGGGTCAGGCCGGTGGTCTTCGAGGACGACACCGGGCAGGCCCGCGCACGGGCCGAGACCGACGGGCGGCGGCGCATGTGCTGGGCGTCCAAGGCCGGTGAGCTGGATGACGTGGTCCGGGTCGAGGACGGATTCCTGCGTTCGCGCGGTCTGGGAGCCGAGCTGGTGCCGCCACTGTCCCTGGTGACGGATGATCTGGGCATTTACTATGACCCCCGCCGTGAAAGCCGTCTGGAGCGGTTGATCGCGCAAAGCGGGGACCTGCGCCCCGACCAGCTGCAACGCGCCTTTCGCCTGCGCCGCGCGGTGCTCAAGGCGCGGCTGAGCAAGTATAACTTGGCCGGTGAGACGCCGGACTTGCCCGATGGCCATCGCATCCTTGTGCCCGGACAGGCCGAGGACGATGCCTCGATCCTGACCGGCACCGGGGCGCTGCGCTCCAATCGCGACCTGCTGCAAGCGGCGCGCGACGCCAACCCGGAGGCAGTGATCCTCTATAAACCCCATCCCGATGTGGAGGCTGGTCTGCGCAACGGCGCAGTGTCCGATGCTTTGAACTGGGCGGATATCGTTCTGGATCGCACCGATCCCGTGGCGCTTCTGGATGAGGTGCAGGAGGTCTGGACGCTGACCTCTCTCCTCGGGTTCGAGGCGCTGATGCGCGAGGTGCCGGTTACCACGCTGGGCGCGCCGTTTTACGCTGGTTGGGGATTGACCTCCGACCTAGGCGACGTGCCACCGCGACGGCGCGCGCGGGTGTCACTCGACGGGCTGGTCCATGCGACGCTGATCGCCTATCCGCGCTATTTCGATCCGGTCACGGGGCTGGCCTGCCCGCCCGAGGTGGTGGTGGAACGATTGGCCAAAGGCGATGTGCCGGGGCGCGGAATGGGCAACCGGATGCTGGCGAAGCTGCAGGGGGCATTTGCCGGTCATGCCCATCTGTGGCGGCGGTAGCGACGTTTTAAAGCGTTTCCGGGTTTCGCTGTAACAAGGCATCGCCAATGTCCCGAGAGCGCCGAAGGCGTGGCAGGGTATTGGCGATTCAAGCTAAACTGGAAACGCTCTAGGGCCGCAAGGATGCCCGAGAGATCGTGGGGCGGCACATCGAAGACGGTCAGTTGAGCGGGACGGAGTGGACCAATGCGCCGGAAACTTTTAAAGTTTCCGGACCGATTTCTTTTAAAGAAATCGGGCTCTTGGATGCTGGCGGGCGTGAGCACATCGAATGGTGGACTGGCATCTTGGGCTCCAAACCGCCCTTCAAATAAACCGATGTCTCTACAGAGCGCGCCTCCGCCACACCGTCATGACATCCGCCCCAACCGGGCGCAGCGCGGCCCGCGTGAAGCGTTGTGCCTCACCCAGCCGTTCGATGCCCAGCGCGCCCAGCGCCGGTTGCCCCTCGGCCCCCAGCGCCATTCCGGCGGTAAAGGTGATAAGCTCGTCCACCAGACCCGCCGAGAGAAGTGAGGCCGCCAGTTGCCCGCCGCCTTCGCAGAACACCCGCGTCAGACCAGCCGCGCCGAGGCCTTGCAAAACGGACCGCATGTCGATCTGGCGACCCGACAGGCTGCATTCGATCAGCGTCGCGCCCAGACCTTCCCACGCCTGCTTCAGCAGCGGGTCGGCATCCGAGCCATGGCAGAGCCAGACCGGTACGTCATTGGCGGTTTTGGCCAGTTGGCTCATCAGCGGCACATCCAGACGGCGTGACACGACCACCCGTACCGGTTGGCGCGTCACGCCCATGTCGCGGACGGTGAGCGACGGGTCATCGGCCCGCGCCGTGCCGGCCCCGACCATCACCGCGTCATGGCTGGCACGCTGCGCATGAACCATGCGGCGCGCCTCAGACCCGGTGATCCACTGGCTTTCGCCGGTGGCCGTGGCGATGCGCCCGTCCAGCGTGGTGGCAAGTTTCAGGGTCAGAAAGGGCCGCCCCTGTTCCTGTTTGAAGAAAAACCCGGCGTGATCGCGCGCGGCCTCTTCAAAGCCCGGTCCGGTGATCACCTCGATCCCCGCCGCGCGCAGCATGGCAAAGCCCTGTCCGGCGACACGCGGGTCGCGGTCCTCGAAAGGCGCCACGACACGGGCCACCCCGGCCTTGATCAGCGCCTCGGCGCAGGGCGGTGTCTGGCCATGATGTGCACAGGGTTCCAGCGTGACATAGACGGTGGCCCCACGGGCCAATTCCCCCGCCTGCGCCAATGCCTCGGTCTCGGCATGGGGCCGACCGCCCGGTTGGGTCCAGCCGCGCCCGACAACGCGGTCGCCCTGCACGATCACACAGCCCACCGCCGGGTTGGGCCAGCAATTGCCCTGCCCCCGCCGCCCCAATCGCAGCGCATGCGCCATGTGGCGGCGGTGGTCGTCGCTCATACCGGTGTCAGCTCTCGGTGCCCGGGTCGGGGCGCAGTTCGCTGACGAATTTGTCGAAATCGTCAGCGGCCTGGAAGTTCTTGTAAACGCTGGCAAAACGCACATAGGCCACGGTGTCGATCCGGGCCAATGCCTCCATCACGATCTCGCCGATCTGCTTGGAGGGGATGTCGGTCTCGCCCATGCTTTCGAGACGCCGCACGATCCCGGAAATCATCTGGTCGATGCGTTCGGGTTCGACGGGGCGTTTCTGCATCGAGATGCGGATCGAGCGTTCCAGCTTGTCGCGGTCGAAATCCTCGCGGCGGCCGTTGGATTTGATCACCACAAGGTCGCGCAGCTGGACGCGCTCATAGGTGGTAAAGCGTCCGCCACAGGCCGGGCAAAAGCGCCTGCGCCGGATGGAGACATGGTCCTCGGCTGGCCTGGAATCCTTGACCTGGGTGTCGATATTTCCGCAAAACGGGCAGCGCATGGGCCGTCCCCCTCTTCTCTGTTCCGCCTCTTTATGGGTCTCGTCGCCCATTTATCCACAAAGTATAGAAGACATGCCTGCATTTGGGTAGAGGGGAAATGCGTGGCCAAGATGAGGGTATCCTCTATGTCCAACCGTGCAGACGCGTCAGCTTTCGCAGAGCCGCACAGTCCCTGTGCATCGGGATTTTGATGGTTGCGCTTGGCGATTGCACGATTAGCTTCCAGTCACGCAACACGCGACAAAACAGGACACTCAGATGACCGATCCCACCCCCTATACCCCGCCCGAGGTCTGGACCTGGGAGAAACCCAATGGCGGCGCGTTTGCCTCGACCAACCGGCCCGTTGCCGGTGCGACCCATGAAAAGGCGCTGCCGGTCGGCAAGCACCCGTTCCAGCTCTATTCACAGGGCACCCCCAATGGGGTCAAGGTGACAATCATGTTCGAAGAGTTGCTGGAGGCCGGGTATGACGCGGAATACGACGCCTGGCTGATCCGCATTAACGACGGGGACCAGTTCGGGTCGGGGTTTGTGGACATTAACCCGAATTCCAAGATCCCGGCGCTTCTGGACCGTTCTGGCGACAAGCCAGTGCGCGTGTTCGAAAGCGCGGCAATCCTGATGCACCTGTCTGAAAAATTCGGGAACGCCTTTCAGGTCAAGGATCCGGCGGACCGGCCCGAAATGCTGTCCTGGCTGTTCTGGCAAATGGGCAGCGCGCCCTATCTCGGCGGCGGGTTCGGGCATTTCTACGCCTACGCGCCGCAGAAGTGGCAATACCCGATTGATCGCTACGCCATGGAGGTGAAACGGCAGTTGGACGTGCTGGACCGGCATCTGGCGGATCGTGACTGGATCGCGGGCGACACCTATACGATCGCGGATATGGCGATCTGGCCGTGGTATGGCGGCACGGTCATGGGCTGGCAGTACAAGGCTGGCACTTTCCTGGATGTGAAAAGCTACAAGAACGTGGTGGAATGGGCCGAACGTATCTATGAGCGGCCCGCAGTCAAGCGGGGGCGCATGGTGAACCGCATCGGCGGCGATCCGGCCATGCAGTTGCATGAACGTCACGCGGCCTCGGATTTCGACACGAATACGGAAGACAAACGGCGGGCAGGATAGGCAAGGGGCTCGCGGGGTTACGTCAGCGTCAACCCCGGAAACGTCACATGCACCAGGGCGTGATCGCTGGCGTGGGGACGCCCCGTGAGGCGCGCACGCGGGCTGGGGCCATGGCGTCGGACATCGGCGGCCATGCCCTGCCGGATCACCTGAGGCACCACCCCGGGAAAGGCCGTTGCCAGCGCGGGGGAGACCAGCACCCGGTCCGGGCGCGACAGCAGATGCGTGTCCGGGGTCTCATATGTCCAGGCCGGCGTTCCCCCACCCCGCGCCATGAGATCCACCGCAAACCCGTCGGCCAGAGGAGCCAGCGCCGCGGGGCTGGCCTCCGATGCGGGTTCGTTGAAATCCCCAAGGATGATCCAGCGCGCCTCTGCCGGATGTTCAAAGGCCCGTTCAATCACCGCGCGGACGCCGCGGGCCTCGGCCTGTCGGACCTGCCGGGCGCGGTCCGGGTCCGGATAAGGTGCCTTGAAATGGCAGATAAAGACTGACAGGGCGGCAAAATCCAGCTGAAGACAGTCACGTCGAAACAGCGGCTTATCGCGCAGATCGGGCGGCAAATCCATGAGCCCGAGCGCAGCGCCGCTATGCGCCGCGTGGCTTGTGACGGCCTGCGGCGCGACCCGGCTCAGCGCCGCCACGTTCAGCCCCCGCCCGTCATTGCCGGGCAGGCAGATCCGATGCGGATAGGATGCGACGTCGGCCACGCGCAGGAAACGGTTATGGAAATGGTCCAACGTGTCGCGGTCGAACACTTCCTGCAACGCCACGAGATCGGCATTTGCCGCGGCAATCACCCGGGCGGCCAGCATACGGTCTTCGACATCCAGCACCGCCGAGGATTGTGCGCCCATATCCGCATCCACCGCGCCGTCGAGGGCGACGACGCCCTGCCTGCGTCTCAGGCGCAGGTTCTGAAGATTGTAGGTTGCGATCCGCATTGCGCGTTCCGGTGGTGACACGAGACCATCAACGGCGGGATCGGGGGCCACTGTCAAGTTTCGCAATGAGGGCCGCGCCCGGCCAACCTTGTAGACCGGAAACTTTGCGTTCAATCTGCCTCAACCTGACGTCTTGACTGGACATGCCCATGACGGTTCCGCGCGGTTCGCGACACACCACCAAGAACAGCAATCAGCAATGAAGGTCGCGGCACCGTGAGTTTGTTCGTCTTCTTCGCGGTCCTTCTGGCCGCGCTGCTGCATGCGAGCTGGAATGCGTTGATCAAGACGGGCGCGTCAAAGGTTACCTCCATGCTGATCCTGACGCTGGTGCAGGGCGGGTTCGGCGTGGTCATTGCCGCCACCCGCCCCCTGCCCGCGACCGAGGTCATCGGGTGGCTGGCAGCATCGGGGGTGTTTCACGCAGGCTATAAGCTGTTCCTGGCCTTTGCCTATGAACAGGGTGACCTGAGCCGGGTCTATCCCATCGCACGGGGGGCCGCGCCACTGATCGTGACGGTGATCTCGGCGCTATTGGTGATCGACGTGATCCGCCCGGTGGAATATCTGGCGATTGCCATTCTGGGCTTTGGCATCGCGTTGATGGCGCGTGGCGTTTTCACCTCGGGCGAAAGCCTGCGGCTGGTGCCGCTGGCGCTGGGCTCGGCGGCGATGACGGCGGGGTATTCGCTGGTCGATGGTTTGGGCGCGCGGGTGTCGGGCGATGCGGTGATGTATGTGGCGTGGCTGTTCATTCTGGACGCGGCTTTGTTCACGCCGGTGCTGGTCGTTCTGCGCGGTCCTGGGGTGTTCCGGGCCACACGGTGCGACTGGACCATGGGGGCAATGGCGGCGGCGGCCTCTTATGCGGCCTATGCGATTGCGGTCTGGGCCATGACGCAGGCCCCCATCGCGCTGGTCACGGCACTGCGCGAAACCTCGATCCTGTTTGCGGTGCTGATCGGCTGGCTGGTGATGGGCGACCGCATGGACCGGACCAAGGCGCTGGCGGCCATGCTCATTGTGGCGGGTGTCGTGGCGTCACGCTTTTAGGCGCAGGAAACGGATTGAGCCAAGGGCCGGGGCGGTCCATGGTCACGCAATGGCGGAACGCAGTATCAACACACCGGTCGGCACCTTGACCCTGACGGAAGAGGCGGGCGCGATCAACGCGCTGGAATGGCGTGCGGGGGCGCGGGATGAAACCCCGCTGCTTGACCGCGCTGCGGCGCAGCTTGACGCCTATTTCGCGGGCAGGTTGACAGCGTTTGACCTGCCGCTCACGCCGCGGGGCAGCACGCTTGTGCAACGGGTCTGTGCCGAGATGCAGGCAATCCCCTTGGGCGAAACCCGCAGCTATGGTGACCTGGCGCGCAAGCTGGGGGTGCCCGCACAGGCCATCGGGCAGGCCTGCGGGGCCAACCCGATCCCGGTGATCATCCCCTGCCACCGGGTATTGGGCGCAAACGGGCTGGGCGGTTTTTCCGGCGCAGGCGGGGTCGAGACAAAGGTCTGGCTGCTCCGCCATGAAGGCGCGGCAGGCTTGCTGATCTAGCGCGCGACGATTTCACAGCGTCGTTCTGGGCGGGTCTTCGCTTGCAGCGCCGGGCAAAGTGGCGCGACTCAGCAAAACAAGCTATAGTTGAAACGCCGCGCGTTATTGGTGTGGCGCGTGCATTTTTTTCAATCCAATTCATATTAAGCGAGGTGTTCCCCGTGCCAAAATCATCGAAACCAACCAAGGACCAACCGGTCAGCCAATCCTACCCACCGACCGTTCACACGTTTCAGGGAAATCCGGTTCGCCTGAAACTCAGGGAGACAAGCCGCCGGCTCAGGCAATTCTCGCCAGCCGAATTTGTCGCCCGTGTCCCCTATGGCAGCGATCCGGGCAGATCGGCGGGCGAGGTCATTATCGGTGTCTGGAATGCCGTATCCACCCAATCCGGCGATCTCTTTTTCATGACGGTCGATGGCTGCGCGCGCCGCATACTGGTGCGATCTTCGTCGGACGAAGATCACGACCTCGGACCATGCACCGCGGACGAACGCGCCCGCATCACCGTTTATGACGGTGACCACGCGACATCTCATGCGATCACCTACAAATCCGGCCTGCGACAGTTCGAAAGCGCGGCGGGCGCCTGCGTGTCCTGCGAGGAGGCGGAAGACGAAGAGCTGTCTTACGAGCTGGCGCGCGCGCTGCCGCTGGCGGACCGCGTGCTGTATGATCCGGGACTGCACAAGGCGATTTCGCTGGTCAACCTGCGACAGCCGGAAACCGAACCGATTGCCATTGGTATCCCACTGGCCATTGCGCTGTGCTGCATCCGCCTGAAAGTCGCTTATGACAAGGATGGCTGGAGCGGCAGTGCAGAATTCAACTGCACCTGTCTGTGAGGCAAGCCCATGATTACATCACGTTTGAACCGCATAGTGGCTTCTGTGCAGGGTGCCACCCGTTGGGTGGCGTTGCTGCTGGTGCTCGGGATGTCCTGCGCTCCGGCGGCCTGGGCCTATGACGAAGACAAGGGCGATGCGCCCAAGGCACCTGCGCCCGTCGACACCGGTTTTGTCAAAGTCACGCCGGGCGATCTTCTGGTGCTATACGTCCTCCAGAACTGCGGAAGCACGTTGGAAAGCGATGCTTGCGTTCGCCAGTTTCAGGCGGAAGTGCCCAGTTCCGAATATGTCTGCGGCGACTGGATATGCCGCTGCAACGGCTACCGCGATTGCGCCAATCTTGGCATTTCCGGAAGATGTTCCACCGGGGCATGGTTCAACCCGTTCCAGCAAACCGGTGGTTGCCTCAAGGCGCTGGGACCGCTGGATCCCTTTTGATTGACCGGCATCGGGGCGGGCATGCCCGCCCCCTTTGCGCTTGCTCAATCGCGACGTGGATCACGCGGATAGGTGCCGAGGATCTCCAGCATGTCGGTGAAGTAATCCAGCTCTTCCAGCGCGCGCTGCACCGCGGGGTCGTCGGGATGACCCTCGATATCGGCGTAGAACTGCGTCGCGTTGAACGACCCGCCCACCATGTAGCTTTCCAGCTTGGTCATGTTCACGCCATTGGTCGCGAACCCGCCCATCGCCTTGTAAAGCGCCGCCGGGATGTTGCGCACCTGAAAGACAAAGGTGGTCATCATGCCGTGATCGCCGCGCCGGGACATTTCGGCCTTGGGTGACATAAGCAGGAAGCGGGTGGTGTTATGCGCATGGTCCTCGATATGGCGGGCCAGGATGTGCAGCCCGTTAATCTCGGCTGCCAGGTCCGAGGCCAGAACGCCGCTGCTCCGGTCGCCGCTTTCGGCCAGTTCCATGGCCGCACCGGCGCTGTCGGCGGCGGATTCGCCCTGAATCCCGTAGCGGCGCAGGAAATCGGCGCATTGCGGGATCAGAACCGGATGGGCGCGCACGGTCTTGATCTCTTCGATCTGCACACCGGGCAACGCCATGAGGCTGACATGCACCCGCACAAACGCTTCGCCAACGATATGCAGCCCGCTTTCGGGCAAAAGGCGGTGAATATCGGCCACCCGGCCATAGGTGGTGTTTTCCACCGGCAGCATGGCGATATCGGCGCGCTTTTCGCGCACCGCCGCAATCACATCTTCAAAGCTTCGGCAGGGCAGCGGCTCCATATCGGGGCGTGCGTCACGGCAGGCCTCGTGGCTGTAAGCGCCGGGCTCGCCCTGAAATGCTATGCGCTGGGTCATCACGATCCCTCCAAAAATCCCGTTTCCGGGCGTTTCGTCGCGGCTTCTATACCTTGCCACCGCGAAGGGGAAGACGTAGATACCCGCCCAACCAGTTACGCTTAGGGACTCGCGAGCAATGGATACAATGACTTCGACCAAGATTCTGGGCGCGTTTTGCGGTGCGTTCCTGATCTTCCTTCTGGGCAAATGGGCGGCAGAGGTGATCTATTCCACCGGTGGCGGCCATGGCGGTGAAGAGCAAGCCTATGTCATTGAAACAGGTGACGATGGCGCCGAAGAGGAAGCGACCGAAGGCCCGAGCCTTGAAGAGCTGATTGCCTCTGCCGATCTGGGCAAAGGCGAAAAGGTCTTTGGCAAATGCCGCGCCTGTCACAAGGTGGAAGACGGCGCCAATGGCACCGGCCCGCATCTTTATGGTGTGGTGGGTCGCGCAACCGGCGCTGTGGACGGCTTTGGCTACTCCGGCGCAATGGCCGCTGTGACGCCGGAATGGAACGTCGCCGCGCTGGACGCCTTCCTCGAAAACCCCAAAGGCTATGCGCCGGGCACCAAGATGTCGTTTGCTGGCCTGAAAAAGGCTGAAGACCGGGCCAACCTGATCGCTTGGCTGGACAGCCTCGACAACTGATCACTCGCTGATCACTGAAAATTCGGACGCCGTCGCATCTGTCAGGGATGCGGCGGCGTTTCTTTTATGGGCTTTTGATCCCAGTTCACGGATAATCAACTTGAACATGGATAAGCTCGCAATTTAGCTTAATTCCAACAGGTATAAGAAGATCGAACAGCCGGAGGTAGACATGCTCAGAAACCGTGAGACGACCCGCCTACGGGCCAAGGCCCGCGCAGCCACGTTTCCCCTGGCCGCAGTGACGCAACTTGTCGGGGGGCTTGTTCTGGCCGCCGGACTGGCCAGTGCCGCCATCGGCGAAGAGGTGACGGAGAGCCACGGTTACAGCTATTTCGGCAATCTCGACTATCCGGCGGATTTTCCGCATTTCGACTTCGTCAATCCTGACGCGCCCAAAGGCGGAGAGATCTCGCTTGGCGCATCCGGCACCTTTGACAGCCTCAACCCCTATTCGCGCAAGGGCCGCTCCGGCGTGTTGACCGGTGTGCAATATGACCAGCTCATCGAGACTGCCGAGGATACGGTGGGACAGTATTACGGCATCCTCGCGCACAAGCTGGAATATCCCGAAAGCCGCGATTGGGTGATTTTCCACATGCGCCCCGAGGCGAGGTTCTGGGATGGTACCCAGGTCACGGCGCATGACGTGGTCTATTCCCACAAGCTGTTCATCACTCAGGGCCTGCCGTCTTATGCGCAGGCGGTAAGCCGCATGGTCACAAGCGCCGAGGCGCTGGACGATCACACGGTCAAGTTCACCTTCAACCCCGAGGAATCGAAACGTTCGCGGATCGAGACAGTGGGCTCCACCCCGGTCTTCTCGAAAGCGTGGTTCGAAGCGGATGAAAGCCGCCGTCTGGACGAGCCGCGGCTTGAGGTGGCGGTCGGCTCCGGCCCCTATAAGCTCGACAGCTACGAAGTGAACCGCCAGATCATCTATAAACGCCGCGACGACTACTGGGGCGAGGACCTGCCCTATAACAAGGGGCGCTACAATTACGACACGATCCGCGTGGAATATTTCGCCGACCAGACCGCCAGTTTCGAGGCGTTCAAGGCGGGCGAATACACGATCCGGATCGAGAGCGATCCCAAGATGTGGGCATCAAGCTATGATTTCCCCAAGGTGAATGACGGCACGGTGGTGCAGATGGAACTGCCCGATGGCAGCCCGCCCAACCCGACGGGGTTTGTCTTCAACCTTGCCACGCCGCAGTTGCAGGACAAAAGCGTGCGCGAGGCGATTGCCCTGGCGTTCAATTTCGAGTGGACCAATGAATCGCTGCTCTTCGGGCTCTATTCGCAGCGCTCCTCCTTTGTCGAAGGCACGCATCTTGAGGCGAAGGATGTCCCCACCGGCAAGGAACTGGAATTCCTCAAATCGCTGGGCGACGTGGTGCCGCCCGAGATTTTCACAGACCCCGTGCGCATGAGCCATACGTCCGGTGCCGAGCGGCTCAATGACCGGCGCAACCTGCGCCAGGCGGCCAAGATGCTGGAAGAGGCCGGATGGGTTGTGGGCGACGATGGCGTGCGCCGCAATGCCAAGGGCGAGGAACTCACGCTGGACATGCTGTTCCCGTCCAACATCCAGTCCTCGGTCGAGGCGATGCACGAGACCTTTGCGCAAAACCTTGCGCTGATCGGGGTCAAGGCAAACCTCGAAAAGGTGGACCCGTCGCAATATAGCGAGCGCCGCCGCGAGCGGCAGTTCGATATCCTGTATTCCACCCGATACAGCACCTTCCTGTCCACCGGTGGCGGGCTGAGCCAGATGTATGGCTCAAAGGAAGCGGCGTTCAGCCTGTTCAACCCTGCGGGCCTTGCCAGCCCCTTGGTGGATGCGATCATCGAGGCGTCCTTTGTCACCGACAATCAGGTAGATCAGGACACCGCGCTGATGGCGCTGGACCGGGCGCTGCGGCACGCGTTCTTTATCGTGCCCACCGGCTATATCGCGGAACACTGGGTCGCCGCCTATGACATGTACGGGCACCCGGAAACCCTGCCGCCTTTTGCGCTGGGCTATCTGGATTTCTGGTGGATCGACCCGGACCGCGAGGCCGCGCTGAAGGAACAGGGCGTGCTGAAATAAATGGGCGCCTATATTCTCCGACGGCTGTTGCTGATCATACCCACGCTATTGGGGATCATGATCGTCAATTTCGTCCTGACCCAATTCGTCCCCGGCGGTCCGATTGACCAATATATCGCCGAGATCGAAGGCGAAGGCGATGTGTTCGAAGGCTTTGCAGGCTCCGGTGATGCCGGGGCCGCGGGGGCTGAGGAGGACAGCGACTATATCGGCGGGCGCGGCTTGCCGCAGGATTTCCTGGATCAGCTTGAGATCGAGTTCGGCTTTGCCCGCATCGTCTGTGAAGACGGGTACGAGGGCGAACCGGACCTCGAAAACGAGGCCTGCTCCAAGGAACAGATCGGCACGGTGGAACAGTTCTTTATCATGATGGGCAAATATATCCGGCTCGATTTCGGCGAGAGCTATTTCCGTTCGGAAACCGTGCTGGGGCTGGTGATCGACAAGATGCCGGTGTCGATCTCATTGGGGCTTTGGTCCACGCTGATTGCCTATCTGGTGTCGATCCCGCTGGGCATCCGCAAGGCGGTCAAGGATGGTTCGCCCTTTGATACCTGGACCTCAGGCGCGATCATCGTGGCCTATGCGATCCCGGGTTTCCTGTTTGCGATCCTTCTGCTCGTGCTGTTCGCGGGCGGCTCCTATTACCAGATCTTCCCGCTGCGGGGCCTGACCTCGGAAAACTGGGACGACCTGAGCCTGATCGGAAAGGTCGCGGATTACTTCTGGCATATCGCGCTGCCGGTCTTTGCCTCGACCATCTCGGCCTTTGCCACGCTGACGCTGCTGACCAAGAACAGCTTCATGGACGAGATCAAGAAACAATATGTCATCACCGCCCGCGCCAAGGGGCTGGACGAAAAGCAGGTGCTCTACGGCCATATCTTCCGCAACGCGATGCTGATCGTGATCGCGGGGTTTCCATCGGCCTTTATCGGCATCTTCTTTGGCCAGTCGCTGATCATCGAGACGATCTTTTCGCTCGACGGTCTGGGGCGGCTGGGGTTCGAGGCGGCGATTGCCCGCGACTTCCCGATCATCTTTGGAACGCTGTTCGTGTTCGGTCTGATCGGGCTTCTGGTCGGGATTCTGTCGGACCTGATGTATGTGTTTGTCGATCCGCGCATCGACTTTGAAAAGAGAGAGGGCTGACCCATGGCACTGTCTCCGCTCAACCAGCGCCGCTGGCGCAATTTCTGCCGCAACCGGCGCGCCTATTGGTCGCTGATCCTGTTTTCGATCCTGTTTGGCGTGTCGCTCTTTGCCGAGTTCATCGCCAATGACAAACCGATCCTGGTGAATTACCGGGGCGAATATTACACCCCGATCTTCAAATTCTACCCCGAGACGGAATTTGGCGGCGATTTCCGCACCGAGGCTATCTATCGCGATATCGAGGTGAAATGTCTGATCCGCACCGGCGGGCTGGAGGAATGCTGGGACGATCCCGAGGGGCTGATCGAACGGGTCGATGCGGGCGAGGTGCCCGAGGGCGATTTCGTCAAGGGCTGGGCGCTCTGGCCGCCGATCCCCTACAGTTTCGACACCGCCGTGGACCGCCCCGGCGCGGCCCCCCTGCCCCCGAATGAACAGAACTGGCTGGGCACCGATGACACCAAACGCGATGTGCTGGCGCGGATCATCTATGGTTTCCGCCTGTCGATCCTGTTCACCCTGATCGTGACGACGGCGGCGTCGATCATCGGCATTATCGCGGGCGCGCTACAGGGCTTCTTTGGCGGATGGCTGGATCTGATCTTTCAGCGCATCATCGAAATCTGGGGCGCGATCCCGGGCATCTACGTGATCATCATCATGTTTTCGATCTTCGGGCGAAGTTTCTGGCTTCTCGTGTTCCTGTCCGTGCTGTTCGGCTGGACGGCGCTCGTGGGCGTGGTGCGGGCCGAGTTCCTGCGGGCGCGCAATTTCGAATATGTCCGCGCCGCCCGCGCTCTGGGTGTGTCCAACGCCACGATCATGTTCCGCCACATGCTGCCCAACGCCATGGTGGCCACGGTCACCTTCCTGCCCTTCATCGTGACCGGCACGATCGGCGCGCTGGCGACGCTGGATTTCCTTGGCTACGGGCTGCCGTCCTCGGACCCGTCGCTGGGCGAACTGACGTTGCAAGCCAAACAGAACCTGCAGGCCCCGTGGCTGGGCTTTACCGCCTTCACCGTCTTTGCCGTGATGCTGTCGCTCCTCGTCTTCGTGTTCGAGGGCGTGCGCGATGCCTTTGACCCAAGAAAGACTTTCTCATGAGTGCTGTTCTTCAGGTCAAAAACCTGTCCGTGTCCTTCCATCAGGATGGTCAGGTCAATCAAGCGGTGCGCAACGTGTCCTTCGAAGTCGGGCGCGGGGAAACCGTGGCCATTGTCGGGGAATCCGGGTCGGGCAAATCGGTCACGGCGCTGTCCACCGTGTCGCTGCTTGGTCCCTCGGCCGAGGTCACCGGATCGGCGCGCTTTGACGGGCAGGAGATGGTGGGGGCCGACAACAAGCTCCTGCGCAAGGTGCGCGGCAATGACATCTCGTTCATCTTTCAGGAGCCGATGACCTCGCTCAACCCGCTGCACACGCTGGAAAAACAGCTGCGCGAAAGCATGGAGCTGCACCAGGGCGTGACCGGGCGCGAGGCGCGCATGCGCATCGTGGATCTCTTGCACAAGGTCGGCATCCGCGATCCTGAAACCCGGCTTGGCGACTATCCGCACCAGCTTTCGGGCGGGCAGCGCCAGCGCGTGATGATCGCCATGGCGCTGGCCAATGGACCGGAGCTGCTGATCGCGGATGAACCGACCACGGCGCTGGACGTGACCATTCAGGCGCAGATTCTTGATCTTCTGGCGGAATTGAAAGAGGCCGAGGGGCTGAGCCTTCTGTTCATCACCCATGACCTTGGCATCGTGCGCCGCATCGCCGATCGGGTCTGCGTGATGAAAGACGGCGAGATTGTCGAAACTGGCCGAACAGCAGAGATCTTTGCAAATCCGCGTCACGCCTATACCCAGAAACTGCTGGCGGCTGAAAGCACAGGTCAGCCCGACCCCGTGCCGGACACCGCCCCGGTGGTGGCCGAAACGCAGAACCTCAAGGTCTGGTTCCCGATCCAGCGCGGGCTGCTCAAACGCACAGTGGGCCATGTAAAGGCCGTCAATGACGCCACCTTCAAGGTCCGCGCCGGCGAAACCATCGGTCTCGTGGGTGAAAGCGGCTCGGGCAAGACGACGCTGGCGCTGGCATTGATGCGACTGATCCATTCCGAAGGGCGGATCACCTTTGACGGCAAGGACCTGCGCCATTTCTCCACGCGCAACCTTCGGCGGCTGCGCTCGGAAATGCAGATCGTGTTCCAGGACCCGTTCGGCTCGCTCAGCCCGCGCATGTCAGCCATGCAAATCATCGCCGAAGGGCTCGGCGTGCATGGCCGCGGGGATGATCCCCGCCCGGTGCGCAAGATGGTGGCCGAAGTCATGGAAGAGGTCGGTCTCGACCCCGGCACAATGGACCGCTACCCGCATGAATTCTCAGGCGGCCAGCGTCAACGCATCGCCATCGCCCGCGCCATGATCCTGCGCCCCAAGCTGGTGGTGCTGGACGAACCGACCTCGGCGCTCGACATGACCGTGCAGGTGCAGATCGTGGAACTCCTGCGCGAACTGCAGCGCAAATACGGGCTCGCCTATCTCTTCATCAGCCACGATCTCAAGGTGGTGCGCGCCATGTCGCATTACGTGATGGTGATGAAACAGGGTGACGTGGTCGAGGCCGGCACCGCAGACCAGGTCTTCCAGAACCCGCGCACGGACTATGCCCGCACACTTCTGGAAGCGGTGGCCTGATCCCTTCTTCTGTTTAAAAATGCCTTCGGGGGTGAGGCCAAAGGCCGAGGGGGCAGACAGCCCCCTCACCCGCCCCGAAGGGGCTCACAAGAGCGCGCCGAAGGCGCACAATCAGATCACGTCACACCGCCGAAGAATGCCCGGCCTTGCTCAGATCATAGGCGTCCAGCGCTCGCGCCACCATGCGGGTCAGGGGACGCGCCTCGGGGGGCAGGTAAAGCCCCTCCTCGTTGAGCGTGACATAGTCGCCAAACTCGCGCCTCACCGGTTCCATGAGCGTCTCGAACTGCGCCGCGCTCACACCGAAACGGTCGCGCATTTCTGCCGCGCTGATGCGGAAATCGCACATCAAGGCCTCGATCAAACGCGCGCGCAACAGGTCATCGCCGCTGAACGCATGGCCCTTGGCGGTACTGAACCGCCCGTCCCGAATGGCGCCCGTGTGCTTGCCGGTGCTGGGCGCGTTCTGGGTGTAGCCTTGCGGAAAGCGCGAAATCGACGACGCCCCCACCCCGATGAGCACGTCTGCGGTGTCATCGGTATAGCCCTGGAAATTCCGCCGTAGCCGCCCCAGCTTCTGCGCCTCGGCCAGCCCGTCATGTTTGGCCGCGAAATGGTCGATGCCGATCTCGGCATAGCCGTCCCATAGAAACAGCCGCCGCGCCGTGTCAAACAGGTCCAGCCGCTCATCCGGCGTGGGCAGTGCCTCGGACGGAATCATCGACTGCCGCCGCGCCATCCACGGCACATGCGCATAGCCATAAAGCGCCACCCGGTCTGGTGACAGCGAGAGCAGCTTCTGCACTGACGCGGTCATCCGCTCGCGCGACTGGTGCGGCAGACCATAGAGAATATCGGCGTTGAGGCTGGCCACGCCGCGCGCCCGGATCATTTCGACCGCGTCGCGGGTGATGTCGAATCCCTGCAGACGACCGATGGTGGCCTGCACCTCGTCGTCAAAATCCTGCACGCCGATCGAGGCGCGGTTCATCCCCGCCGACGCCAGCACATCAAGCCGGTCGCCATCGATCTCGTTTGGGTCGATCTCGACCGAGAACTCGCCCCGATCCGCCATCGGCGCGACGTCAAAGATCGCCTGCGCCAGACGCTCCATCATGTCCGGTGCCAAAAGCGTGGGCGTGCCGCCGCCCCAATGCAGCCGGGACAGGCGCACACCGGAGGGCAATTCCCCCTTGAGCAGCTCCAACTCGGACAGCAGCGTGTCCAGATAGGCGCGCACCGGTTCCTCGCTCTGAGTGCCCTGAGTGCGGCAAGCGCAGAACCAGCACAATCTCCGGCAAAACGGCACATGCACATATAACGAAATTTCGCCGTCCTCGGGGACGGCGTTGATCCAGCGTGTGAAGTCCGACGCTGTCACCGCATCGCTGAAATGCGGTGCCGTGGGGTAACTCGTGTACCGAGGCACCTTCGCGTCAAAAAGACCTAGTCTGGCAAGTTGTGTTCGCGTAACCATGACCCTAGGTTTAGGTGTGAGTGCGAAAGATAACTTTGACCCAGATCAATCCCGAGAAACAGGTTTCACCATGCCCGGCAATTTGACCGCTGATCTTACGCTTGATTGTGGCGACTGCCCGATCCGCCACCGCGCGGTCTGTGCGCGTTGCGATTCCGACGAATTGCAATCGCTGGACGAGATCAAATATTACCGTTCCTTCGAAGCCGGGCAGTCGATTGTCTGGAGCGGCGACCGCATGGAATTCGTGGGCTCCGTCGTCTCGGGCATTGCGACCCTGACCCAGACCATGGAGGACGGGCGCACGCAGATGGTGGGTCTGCTTCTTCCGTCGGATTTCGTGGGACGCCCGGGACGCGAGGCCGCCGCCTATGACGTGGTGGCCACCACCGATCTGGTGATGTGCTGTTTCCGCAAGAAACCGTTCGAAGAAATGATGATGCGCACGCCGCATATCGCCCAGCGTCTTCTGGAAATGACCCTGGACGAGCTGGACGCCGCGCGCGAATGGATGCTGGTGCTGGGCCGCAAGACGGCGCGGGAAAAGATCGCCTCGCTGCTGTCGATCATCGCCCGGCGCGACGCCACGCTCAAGCTCAGCCCGAGCAACGGAACGATGGTGTTCGACCTGCCGCTCACCCGCGAGGCGATGGCGGATTATCTGGGTCTGACGCTGGAAACCGTTAGCCGTCAGATCTCGTCGCTCAAACGCGACGGGGTGATCGAACTGGCGGGCAAGCGCCATGTGACCATCCCCGATTTCGACCGGCTTCTCGAAGAGGCGGGCGATGACAATGACGGCGGCATGCTGGCCTGAGCCACCTGCCCGAAGGACCCTGCCAAAACCCGCCGAACCGGCGGGTTTTTCATTTTTGCAGCGCTGGATCATCTTGACTATTCCGACTATAATTGTCAGATATAAAAACAGACCCCAGCCATCCCGCCCTTGACCACGGGACAGCCCGGCCCATTTCCAAATCCAGGAGACTGACCATGGCTGCACCTTTGCCCCGAACCTCAAAGATCACCCTGCCTGCCCCGCCTTGGCAGTCTGTTCTGGCCACCGCATTGGGCGGCACTTGGTCGGTCGAACACGGGCTGGCGCGGATATTCGACCGGCTGGAGGCAGGCCGATGAACGCGATCACCCGCAGCGAGACACTGCACCACCCGGCCCTGCGCGAATCCGACGGTCCGATTTACGATGCCCGGCTGTTGGTGGGCGACAATGCCACCGCGCGCATTGTGCTGGATGGCAAGGTCTACGTGCTGCGCATCACCAAGGCCGGAAAACTGATCCTCACCAAGTGAGCCCGCCCCCGCCATAGTTGGAAAGGCCCGGCTGTGCTAGACTGCCTCCTGGTTCAGGAGGAGTTTGCCATGCCCGGCCCAACCACGCTACTTGTAGGCACCACCAAGGGTGCCTTTGTGCTCACCAGCGATGCGCCGCGCGCGGTCTGGGACGTCTCGGGCCCGCATTGCGGCGGCTGGGCGATCAACCACATGGCCAGCGACCCCGGGACCGGCGCGCTCTGGGCCGCGGGCGGCGGGGAATGGTCCGGTGCGGGTGTCTGGCGCTCGTCTGACGGGGGCGCATCATGGACCCTGTCCAAGCTGGCCAATGGCAAATTCGATCAGTGGCTGCGCGATGACCCGGAGATGGCCGCGCAATTCGGCATGGAACCGGACCCGCCCGCCCCCTTCACCGACGAGATCGAGGCGCTCTGGTCCATCCGGCGCGCCCATGGGCGGCTCTATGCCGGGGCCAAACCCGCCACGCTGTTTGTGAGCGAGGATGAGGGCGAGAGCTGGACCAAACTGCCCGCGCTCAACGACCACCCCTCTGCCGACAGCTGGCAACCGGGGGCGGCCGGGCTGACCCTTCATACGATTGTCACCGACCCGGGGGACCCGGACAAGCTCTGGCTTGGGATTTCCGCCGCCGGTGTCTTTGCCTCCGAGGATGGCGGGCAAAGCTGGGAACGGCGCAACCGGCGCAGCAACACGGGTGGCGAGACAGACGCGCATACGCATAGCGACGCGCCGCAGCTGGGGGAATGCGACGGCGATGTGGGCTATTGCTTGCATAACATGGTGCGCGCGGACCTGCCCACCGGTACGGACCTGCTCTATCAACAAAACCATCACGGCGTGTTTCGCAGCGCCGATGGCGGGCGCAGCTGGGATGACATCACCACGGGGTTGCCATCCCATTTCGGCTTTCCCATTGCGGTGCATCCCCATGACCCGCAAACCATCTGGACCCTGCCGCTCAATGGCGATTCCCAGGGCCGGTTCCCGCCTGATGCCTCGGCGGCGGTCTGGAAATCCACCGATGGCGGCGACGGCTGGGACAAGAAGCAGGACGGATTGCCGGTGCAAAACTGTTTTTTCACCGTTCTGCGCCAATCCATGGCCACCGATCAACACGAGCCCGCCGGAGTCTATTTCGGCACCAACTCCGGGTCGGTCTTTGCCAGCACGAATGAGGGCGAGACATGGCAGGACATTGCCAGCCATCTGCCGACGATCCTGTGCGTCGAGGTGCTGCAACAGGCCAAAGGCAATACCGACGGCGGGCTGTAGTCTAAGGCTGAGGGAGAGAGGTGGTGGCGTGGGGGGGACTTGAACCCCCGACCTAACGATTATGAGTCGTTCGCTCTAACCAACTGAGCTACCGCGCCACGGTGCGCGGTGGGTAAGACAGCGGGCATGGCGCGTCAAGCCAAAAAGCGCCCGAAAACCGCATTTTCCGTCTTGTCACAAGCCCTGTCGGCGCCCCTGCCCGGGCCGCAAAAATTCCACGTTTTTTTGTGTCATTTGGTCTTGATCACCGTGACCACTCCGCGTAATACGACGCGCACCGTTGGGGTGTAGCCAAGTGGTAAGGCAGCTGTTTTTGGTACAGTGTATCGTAGGTTCGAATCCTACCACCCCAGCCATCTCCTTCAGAGCTTTACTGTGATCGCAGGCTCAGGCCGCACCGTGGTGGAAATGCCCCTCGGAATGCCCCTGCCGCACGGTACCTTCCCCGCCTCCTGAACATGACCCACACCAGTGCTGCTCTACGGGGGCTTGGCGAGGCTGTTTCGGACGTTCAATCGGCCCAGCCAGACAGCTATGGAGAGGAATAGGTCTCTGTAAGGGGGATATAAGAATAATAGGTATAAGTAATGGATGGATAAGAAGGAAGAGAGAGGGAGGGGAGAGAGGACCGTGGAAGGAGGATTCTTATCCATCTCGTTAATAGTTATAAGTAATAGATAAGAGGAGGGAGGCTAGGTGTTTGATCCCACGGTATGATGGTGTGATTTTTTCTCAGGAATTGAAGGAAGCATTATGGGACAAGTTCGTCACGGGAGCGCCACGACCACGTACGCCGTCAGAGCTGCAATACAGCGATCGCAAGCTTCGCTCGC
>NZ_JAQIOZ010000003.1 GCF_028023675.1 Primorskyibacter aestuariivivens
GCGAGCGAAGCTTGCGATCGCTGTATTGCAGCTCTGACGGCGTACGTGGTCGTGGCGCTCCCGTGACGAACTTGTCCCATAATGCTTCCTTCAATTCCTGAGAAAAAATCACACCATCAAACCGTGGGATCAAACACCTAGTCGCTCTGTCATGTTGCGTTATCCATCAACTTGGACAGCGTGTCCGGGCCAAGCGGCACCGGATTTGCCTTCATCGACGACGAGGCCGCAGCGGCTTCGGCGGCCGTGCTACGCTGCTCCGGGGAGATGCCAAGCGCATCGAGCCCCGACAGACCGTTTTCACGGGACCACGCGGCCAGCCTGCTAAAAGCCTCATCCTTTGCGCCGCCCAGAGCTTCGGCGATCCAGTGCCGGATCTCGGCAATGCGGGCCTGTGTCCGGGGATCGGTGGCATGGCGGGCATTGACTTCAAGCGCATGCGGCAGAAGCGCGCCGCAAATCGCACCATGCGGGGCAGAGGAAAGCCCCCCGAGCGGACCGGCAAGGCCGTGCACCACGCCCAACCCCGCATTGGCGAGCGCCAGCCCGCCACAAAGACTGACCCAGGCGATCTCCTCGCGCGCCGCCGTGTCTTCGCCCTTCATCAGGCGGCACAGCGCGACCAGCCCGCGCGGGATGGCATCGCGGCAGAGCGCATCGGTCATCGGGTTGGCCCGGGTGCAGAGATAGGGTTCGATCACCTGTGTGACCGCGTCCAGCCCCGAGGCCAGCGTCACAGAGCGCGGGCAATTGTCGGTCAGCGCGGGATCGACCAGCGCGAGCCGCGGCAGCATGCGGGGGTCGCGCAGCGACACCTTGCGCTGATGCTCGGGCACGGCGATCACCGCGTTGCGGGTCACTTCGGCACCGGTCCCGGCGGTTGTGGGCAAAGCGACAAAGGGCAGGGGTGCGGTCTCAAGCGGCAGGCCTGCCCCCACGACCTCCAGATGATCGAGCATCGGGCGCGTACCGGAGGCCAGCGCGGCGATGGCCTTGCCCGCGTCAATGGCCGCACCACCGCCAAGCGCTGTGACCACGTCCGCGCCATGGCGGCGCGCCGCGTCAATCCCGGCCTGGACCATGTCCATATCTGGCTCGCCCGCTACCGCAAATCGGGCCACATCGCATCCGTTTTGAACCAGCGCCTCGGCAAGCCAGTCGGACCGGGCGGCATTTGCGCCATGGACAAGCAGCACGCGGGATCCAAAGGCGGCGATCCGGCCCACCGCAACGGAAGCCGTCCCCCGGCCAAAACAGATCTCGGTTGCGGTCATGAAGGAAAAAACAGGCAGCATCGTTTCAGACTTTCAAATCGTTTGCACCGGTGTCGATATGCGGTGCCCAGAAGACCACGGAGTCCGCGATCTGGCCGATCAATTCGCGATCTTTGAAGCTCAGTTCAAGCCAAATCTTGTTGTTCACGCCACTGGCTTCGGCAAAGGCTTTGAGCAGAAGGTCTTGCCGAACCCGGTCCTGGGCTTTGAACGTGGTGGAGTTGGTCGTCTCGGTCGTGATAGGTGAGGATCGCGAAGGCGAGCCGAGGCAGCGCCAGCCCAGATCACCCATGATGTCCGCGAAACTGTTGGATAAATCGACACAGTGACGCATTGCATCGGCACCGGTGGTCGTCCAGGCCTTGCGGAAAGAAACAGCCCCGGCGTCCGAGGCTGGGGCTGTGAAAGTAACGTGTCTCACATGCCGTGAGCGATCAGCGCTTTCACGATGGCCTTGGCGCTGTCACTGGCCCAGTTGGCGTCACCCTGCAGCCGGGCGATCTCGCGCCCGTCGCGGCCAAGGACCATTGTCGTGGGCAGGCCGAGCACGCCCATTTCGCGGGCCAGCGCCTGTTGCGGGTCACGGTAGAGCGGCAGGTTATCAACCCCGATGGAATCAAAGAACCGCGTCATGGCAGGGGGCGCATTGCGGCCCGTGGCCACGGTGACCACGGCAAAATCCTCGCCGCCGAACTCGTTCTGCAACTCGGAGAGCATCGGCATTTCCTTGCGGCACGGCGCACACCAGGTGGCCCAGAAATTCAGCAGCACGATTTGCCCGCGATAGGCGTCGAGCGCGATGGGCTCTTCGTCGAAAGTGAGGAACTCCGCCACCGGCGCCGCGGCAGGATCGGCAAAGAATTCAAGCTTGGACATATCGCCCGCCCGCAGGTTTTCGATCGCGGACCAGTCGGCGGCATTTGCGCTTGCCGCCAGCCCCGTATAGAGAACGGCGCAAACCAGCACCCGTTTCATTTCGCGCAAGGTGGCATGCATGTCAGACAAATCCTCTAACCAGATGTGGGGCGGTCGTTTCGCCGCCGGACCCGATGCAATCATGGAGGCAATTAACGCCTCGATCGGGTTCGACAAGCGCATGGCTGCCCAGGATATCGCAGGCTCGCGCGCCCATGCTGCCATGCTGGCCGCGCAAGGTATCATCGACGCTAAAGATGCCGAGGCGATGAGGGAAGGGCTTCTCACGATCTTGTCAGAGATTGAAGGCGGCAAATTCCAGTTCTCCACCGCGCTGGAAGACATCCATATGAATGTCGAGGCGCGCCTGAAAGAGGTGATCGGCGAGCCCGCAGGGCGTCTGCATACCGGGCGGTCCCGCAATGATCAGGTGGCCACGGATTTCAAGCTTTGGGTGCGCGATCAGTTGGACGCGGTGGATGCCGGTCTGAGTGCCCTCATGCGCGCACTTGTGGATCAGGCCGAGGCCGGGGCCGATTGGGTCATGCCCGGGTTCACCCATCTCCAAGTGGCGCAGCCGGTGACCTGGGGCCATCACATGATGGCCTATGTGGAAATGTTCGCCCGCGACCGGTCGCGTATCCGCGACGCGCGGACCCGGATGAATGAATGTCCCCTGGGCGCGGCGGCGCTGGCGGGCACATCCTTTCCGATAGACCGGGAGATGACGGCAAAAGCGTTGGGCTTTGACCGGCCTGCGGCCAATTCGCTGGACGCCGTGTCGGACCGCGATTTCGCGCTGGAATTCCTGTCTGCCGCCTCGATCTGTGCCATGCACCTGAGCCGTATGGCCGAAGAGCTGGTGATCTGGTCCTCGGCGCAGTTCCGTTTTGTCACGCTCAGCGATAGGTTCTCCACCGGCTCCTCGATCATGCCGCAAAAGAAGAACCCCGATGCCGCCGAGCTTATCCGCGCCAAGATCGGGCGGATTTTCGGGGCCAATGTGGCGCTGATGACGGTGATGAAAGGGCTGCCCTTGGCCTATTCCAAGGACATGCAGGAAGACAAGGAACAGGTCTTTGACGCCGCCGACAACCTGATGCTGGCGCTGGCCGCGATGGAAGGCATGGTCAAGGACATGTCGGCCAATCGCGAGAGCCTTGAAGCGGCGGCAGCGACTGGTTTTTCCACGGCCACCGATCTGGCCGACTGGCTGGTGCGGGTTTTGGGCATGCCGTTCCGCGACGCGCACCATGTCACCGGGTCGCTGGTGGCCATGGCCGAGGCAAAAGCCTGTGACCTGCCGGATCTGAGCCTTGACGACATGCAATCCGTGCACTCTGATATCACCCGGGACGTGTTCGACGTACTGGGCGTGCATAATTCGGTGGCTTCGCGCCTGTCCTATGGCGGCACCGCGCCCGAACGGGTCCGCGAACAGGTGGCGCGCTGGAAGGAGGCGCTGGCATGAAGGTTCTGACGATCTTTGCGGCATTGGCCGCTCTAGCAGGATGTGGCGTGGACGGCGCGCCGACCCGGCCAGAGAAGAAGCAATCCACGCCCATCGGCGTGAGCATCACCGGCAAGGCGGAAATCGGTGTCGTGGGGCGGTCGATCCGTTGATGTCGCCATTGCGCTGGATCTATCTGGCCCTAGCGATCTGGGGTGCGGTGCATCCCATGGCCTATTTCGTGACCTGGTTTCGCGAAAACGGCTTTGACCTGATGGGGATGGTGGACGCGTGGCACGTCAATGCTGCGACATCGGGGCTGGTCTGGGACCTGACGATTGCCGCTGTTGCTCTCACGGTTTGGGTCATTGCCGAGGTGGCGGTGCGCCGCAATTGGGAGGCACTCTGGGCGATACCGGCGACTTTTTGCATCGGTTTGTCCTGTGGGCTTCCGCTCTATCTCTTCCTGCGGACGCGCCCGGTGACCTGAGGCCCCGATTTCCGGACCGGATTTCGGGACTGGTGGGTTAATTCAATTGTCGTCAAATGCGCATCAAAGCGTGACGGGTCACAAGTATTGTTTCTTTCCGTCCAAATGCGGCCACAATTGCCGCGCATCTTCCGGCCAAGACCAGTCTCAGACCCGGAGGATCCAATGTCCACAGCCACCGTCAGCGCTGACAAATCCTTGCTATCGGGCCCCGCACCGAAGAAAGCCCCCGATGCGCCCAAGCTGGTGCGCGTGGCGCGCGAACATGGCGTGAACCCGATCACGCAATTTACGCAGGTGCTTCAGGGGCGGCGCAAGGTCAACGGTCTGAAATTGTCGGATTACTACGATTTCGAACTGTATCGTTTTGCCGACCGGACCAAGCGCATGGAATTCGTCGGTGTTCAGGGCAGTCGGCACCTCAACGGGAGCCTGTCCCCCGAGGGCGTTCGGCAGCATTGCGATTTCCTCAATGACAAGGTCATGCTGAGCGAGTTCCTGAACGGGCTTGGCCTGCGTTCGACGGAAACCCAGGCGGTGGTGGACAACCGCCGCCTGTTCGGGGATCTGCCCGTTTTGCGCAGCCTTGAGGATATCCGCACCTTTCTGACCCGCGACGCGCGCTTCCCGCTCTTTGCCAAACCTGCGGTCGGCTCACTCAGCGTCGGCTCCGCGCGTATCGAAGCTGTAGAGGAGGGCGGCAAGACATTGCGTTTCGGAAATGGCGAAACCGTTGCTCTTGATGAGTTCGCGCAGGAAATTCTGAACGATCACGCCAGGCGCGGCTTCCTGTTCCAGACCGCCGTTGCGCAACATCCCAAGCTGACCGAAATGACCGGCTCTGCGCTGGGCACGATCCGGGTTGTGACCGTCCCGGAAGAGGCGGATCGCCCGCGCGTTCTGTATGTACTGTGGAAAATCCCGTCGCCGCGCGCCATGTCCGACAATTTCTGGCAGGAGGGCTCGATGCTGGCACAGATCGAGCTTGAGACCGGCCGCATCGTGAAATGCCGTCTCGGCACCGGGCTGGACACCCAGCATATCGAGATGCACCCCGCAACCGGGCTGCCCATCGTGGGCGAAACCATTCCCTATTGGGACGAATTGAAGGCGCTGGCCGAAAAGGCCCATGCGCTGTTCCCGAACTCGGGCGTTCTGGGCTGGGATATCGGCATGTCCGAGGATGGGCCGGTCATCGTGGAATGCAACAATTCGCCGTTTCACACGCTCTATCAGCTTGCCACCGGCGAGGGCGTTCTGAACCCGCGTTTCACGCCGGTCTTTGACAAGATCGCCGCGCGGCAGGCCGACCGGCTCAAGGCCGCGAAGAAGGCGGAGAAGCAAAAGCGCAAGCGGATCAAACGCGGCGGTTGATTGCATCGGGGATTGGGGGCTCTGCCCCCGTCCTCGCGGGTGCGAGGACTCCCCCGAGGTATTTTTGAACAGAAGAAGATCAGGGACCCCGTCCCTGTTTGCGGTATGCGCAAGCCCATTGCGCAGGCCCGCGTTTTTGCTATGACGCGGCCATGGATCATTTCATGTATCGCGACGGCGCGCTTCACGCCGAGGATGTCCCTGTTTCCGAGATTGCGGCCAGCGTAGGCGCGCCGTTCTATCTCTATTCCACGGCCACGCTTGTGCGGCATTTCCAGCTGTTTGATCAGGCGCTCGATGGCCTGCCGCATCTGGTCTGCTACGCGATGAAAGCCGCCAGCAATCAGGCGATCCTCAAGACGCTGGCCGCTGCGGGCGCGGGCATGGACGTGGTGTCGGGCGGGGAATATGCGCGCGCGGTGGCGGCGGGTGTGCCGGGCGAGCGCATCGTGTTTTCCGGTGTTGGCAAGACCCATGAAGAGATCCGCGCCAGCCTGATTGGTGGGATTCGTCAGTTCAATGTGGAAAGCGAGCCGGAAATGGCCGTGATCTCCGAGGTGGCCACATCGCTGGGGCTGGAGGCGCCGATCACCATCCGGGTCAATCCGGATGTGGATGCCAAAACCCATGCCAAGATTGCCACCGGCAAATCCGAGAACAAGTTCGGCATTCCGATCTCTCGCGCGCGTGAAGTGTATGCCCATGCCGCCGACCTTCCGGGTATCAAGGTGGTGGGCATCGACGTGCATATAGGCAGCCAGCTGACCGAGCTGGAGCCGTTCCGGCTGGCCTATCTCAAGGTGGCGGAACTCACCGAGGCGCTGCGTGCGGATGGGCACGAGATTACGCGGCTTGATCTGGGCGGGGGCTTGGGCATTCCCTATACCCGCTCGAACGAGGCACCGCCGTTGCCCACCGATTACGGCAACCTGATCAAGGAGACCGTCGGCCATCTGGGCTGTGAGGTCGAGATCGAGCCGGGCAGGCTTATTGCCGGGAATGCGGGTATTCTGGTCAGCCGGGTGATCTATGTGAAGCAGGGCGAGGACCGGCAGTTCCTGATCCTCGATGCGGCAATGAACGATCTGATCCGCCCGGCCATGTATGACGCGCATCACGATATCGTGCCTGTGATCGAGCCGGAACCGGGCCTGGACCAGGTGCCTTATGACATTGTCGGACCGGTCTGTGAAAGCGGCGATACCTTTGCCAAGGGGCGCATGATGCCGGTCCTCAAAGCGGGCGATCTGGTGGCCTTTCGCTCTGCCGGGGCCTATGGCGCGGTCATGTCCAGCGAATACAACACCCGCCCGCTGATCCCCGAGGTGATGGTGCACAATGATAAATTTGCTGTCATCCGACCCCGTCCCACCTTTGACGAAATCATAAATCGCGATACCATCCCTGAATGGCTGTAGGGCTATGGTGCCTTGCCGCCTGTCATGACGGAGCGGTGCCATCACCCAATCACGCTATCAGCAAAGCCTGCGCCGGATACGTTTTCCGCTTGTTCTGACCCATCTGGGCCTCTGGGCGGAGCGCATCACGCGTGCCTTCTGGCCCCTGTGGTCGGTGCTGTTCGTGGCTTTGGCTCTGCTGATGCTGGGTGTGCAGGATTCGCTGCCCGTGGAAGCCGTCTGGATTATCGGAGTGGGTCTGGGCCTTGCGGCGGCTACTGCGCTGGTTCTGGGCATACGGTGGTTTCGGGTGCCCGGTCGTCAGGATGCGCTGGACCGGTTGGATGCAAACCTTTCGGGGCGTCCGTTGCAGACGCTCCGCGATACGCAGGCCATTGGCGGCGGTGATGCCGCGTCGCGCGCCGTGTGGGAGGCGCATCAGGCCCGCATGGCCGAGCGCGCGGCCGCCGCAAAAGCCGTTTCGCCGGACCTTCGCGTGTCGAAACGCGATCCTTACGCGCTGCGCTACGTGGCTGTTCTGGCCTTGTCGGTTGCGCTGATTTTCGGGTCTTTCCTGCGCGTCGGTTCGGTGGCCGAGATGACACCGGGCGGCGCGGCGCTGGCGGATGGGCCGGTTTGGGAGGGGTGGGTCGAGCCACCCGCCTATACGGGCCTGCCGTCGCTGTATCTCGCGGATCAGCCGGAGGGCGTGCTTGAAATAGCCGAAGGCAGCCGCATTACACTGCGGCTGTATGGACAAGTGGGGGCGCTGACCGTGGCCGAGAGCATCTCTGGCCGTACCGAAGATGTGCCGAGTGCCGCGGATGCATCGCAGAGCTTCGATGCCGTGCGGGCGGGTAAATTGTCCATCGAGGGGCCGGGCGGGCGCAGCTGGGACATCGCGCTGATCGCGGATAGCAATCCGACGGTGCAGGCGACTGACGACATCACGGCCGCCGCTTTTGGCGAAATGAGCCTGCCGTTCGAGGCCAGGGACGATTACGGCATTCGCGAAGGCGAGGCGATCATCTCGCTGGACATGGAGGCGCTGGACCGGCGCTACGGGCTGGCCCGCGACCCCGAACCCCGCGATGAAATCCGCATTCCGCTGCCAATGCCGGTGGCGGGCAATCGTGCGGCGTTCAACGAAACACTGATCGAGGATTTCTCGGAACACCCCTGGGCCAACCTGCCCGTGAAAATCGAGTTGACCGTAAGCGACGATCCGGGTCAGCAAAGCGCGCCCGCAGCGGTGAACGTGCCCCTGCCGGGACGCCGGTTCTTTGATCCGCTGGCGGCAGCGGTGATCGAACAGCGTCAGGCGCTGCTCTGGACGCGGGAAAACGCGCCCGACGTGATCATGGTTCTGCGCGCCGTGGTGCACCGCCCCGACGACGTGTTCCGCTCGGCGACCACCTATCTGCGCATGCGCACGATCCAGCGGCGGCTGGAGCTCTTTACCAAACATGGCCTGACCGAAGATCAGCGCGACGAGATTGCCGAGGCGATGTGGAACCTTGCCGTGCTGCTCGAAGACGGCGATCTGAACGATGCGCGCGAACGGCTGAAGCGGGCGCAGGAGCGTTTGTCGGAAGCGATGAAGAACGGGGCCAGCGATCAGGAAATCGCTGAGCTGATGCAGGAGCTGCGTCAGGCGACCGAGGATTACATGCGCCAGCTTGCGCAGGAACAGCGCCGCAATGGCGAGCAGAATCAGGAGATGGCCCAGAACCCCGAGAACATGATGGAAATGACGCAGGACGACCTGCAGGCCATGATGGACCGGATTCAGGAGCTGATGGAACAGGGCCGCATGGCCGAGGCTGAACAGGCCTTGCGCGAATTGCAGGAACTGATGGAAAACATGCAGGTCACGCAGGGCCAGCAGGGTCAGGGCCAGCAAAGCCCCGGTGAGCAGGCCATGGAAGGGCTGGCCGAGACGCTGCGCGAACAGCAAGGCCTGTCCGATCAGGCATTCCGCGATCTGCAGGAACAGTTCAACCCGAGCGCCAATCAGGGCCAGAGCCAAGGCAACGAGGGCCGCAATGGCGGTGAGGGCCGCGGCCAGAGCCACGAGGGCCAGCAAGGCGAAGGCCAGGGGCAGGGCGACGGCGAAGGCCAGCAGGGCCAACAAGGTCAGCGTGGCGAGCTTGCCGACCGGCAAGAGGCGCTGCGCCGCGAGGTCGAACGCCAGCGCGGAGCCATGCCGGGACAGGGGACCGAAGCCGGTCGCCGGGCACAGGAAGCGCTGCGTGACGCGGAGCGCGCCATGGATGGGGCCGAAGAGGCGCTGCGCGGCAACGACCTGCCCGAAGCGATTGATCGTCAGTCCGAGGCAATGGAAGCGCTGCGCGAAGGCATGCGCAACCTTGGTGAGGCGCTGGCCGAAGAGCAGCGCCAGCAAGGCGGGCAGGGTGACACCGCAGGGGCCCAAAGCCCCGACCAGCGCGACCCGCTGGGACGCGAGGCGGGCAATACCGGCACGATCAGTTCCAATGAAAACCTGCTGCAAGGCGAAGATGTCTATCGCCGTGCGCGGGAATTGCTGGACGAAATCCGCCGCCGTTCGGGTGACGGTGATCGTCCGGAGATCGAGCGCAACTATCTGGAACGTCTGCTGGACCGGTTTTGATCAAGGTGAAGCGGCGCGCATGGCTGCGCACCCGAACACTGTCAGTTGCTGCCCGGGGCGTCAGCCGGGGTCGCGGCCTCTGACGACATGCTGTCCAACCATTGCAGCCCTTGCAGAACCTTGGCGTCCAGCCACGCGCGACCATCATCCACCAGCGCAACATAGCTTTCCAACGGCCCCGCCGCCTGTGGCACCATTTCGGCAATCCTGTCGGCGTAGAGATAGACAGCAACGGCCAGCACGGCGAGCAGGATCACCCATGTGAACCCACGCCGGAACCCGCCCCTGGCGCGGTGCATATCCTGGCTGTCGTCGATTGCCCCTTGGGTCTCTGCCGCGCGCGGCTCGGAACTGGAGCGCAGGGTCGAGTTGATCTCTTCGATGTCGGGCAGCATGTCGCGGCGGGTGTTGCCCGCCGCAGCCGCAGCGGCCGAGACGGCGGCGGACCCAAACCCGTCATCACCATCATCAACGGACGTGCCGCGCATCCGGGCCATCCGTTCCCGCGCCTGCTGTGCCCGCTTCTCAGCTTCTTCGCTTGGCCCGCCGTCATCCAGACCTAGGTCCGGCTGCGTTTCGAGCGACCCGCTTTCGGCGGCGCGGGCGCGCGCCTCGTGCTCGGCCTCCTCGCGCAGAACATTGGCAATCTCGGGATCGAGCTGTCGCCGTTGCCGGCGTTCTGCCGGTGTCTCGGGGGCCGGTTCGGCTGCGACCGGAGCCACAGCTTCGCGGGCCGGGCTCACATCCTCCGGCGCGCCGTAAAGCGCGCTGTCCTCTTCTGCATCGTCCTGCGCGCTGGCAGGCTGCTGAAACCAGGTGTTGCCGCAATTGGAACATTGCACATCCCGACCGTCCTCGGGAATCACATCATCCGGAACTTCGTATTGTGCTTCACAATTTGGGCAGATCAGCCGCATTCATCCCACCTTTGTTTGCCCGTGCCTCAACCCTCGGGGGCATGGTTGCATCATAGGCAGACTGTCGGCAAGGAAAAGCGCAATGAACTCAAGGCCGCATTGAAACCTTCCCCGGCCTCGTGCAAAACGTATCGACAACGCATAACCCGTGATAATTCAGAGTTGGGGCGCCGGTGATCGAGCTTGAAAACGTGGCCTATTCCTACGGCGGTGGGGAATTGCTGACCGATATGTCCCTGCGCCTGCCGCCCGGGTCGTTTCACTTCCTGACCGGCCCCTCCGGCGCGGGTAAGACAACCTTTCTCAAGCTGTGCTACGGCGCACTGGTGCCCACAGCCGGGCATCTGAGGATGTTCGACAAGGATGTGCGCGAGATTGACCGGGACGGCATCGCCATGGCCCGCCGCCGCATTGGTGTGGTGCATCAGGATTGCCAGTTCCTTGATCACCTGCCGGTGGCCGAAAACATCGCGCTGCCGCTGGCCGTGTCCGGTCAGGACAAGCTGGAGGCACAGGCCGATCTCAAGGAGCTTCTGAACTGGGTGGGGCTGTCGTCACGCGCCAATGCCTATCCGCCTGAACTTTCGGGGGGCGAACGGCAACGCGCGGCGCTGGCGCGGGCGCTGATCCTGTCGCCGGATGTGGTGCTGGCCGATGAGCCCACGGGCAATGTCGATTGGGACATGTCCCAGAGACTTTTGCGGCTGTTGGTCGAGTTGAACAAGATGGGCAAGACCATCATGATCGCCACCCATGACCTGAGCCTGATCCGCGCGGCCAAGCCACATGTGCAGGCCCGCGTGCTGCGTATTTCGAACAGGCGGCTGCAATTGGCGGGGGCGGACCTGTGAAGGACTACCTGGCCGCGTTTCTTGATCTGTTTGGCGGCGATTCACAGGCCGACCGCGTCGTGCCGCCCACCGGCTTTACCGCGCGGCTGACCCTGTTCACGGCGGGCGCAATGGCGTTTCTCGCGGTATTTGCACTGGCCCTGTCGCTGGCGTCGGGGCGGTTGGCCTCGAACTGGCGGGACGCGCTGGCCGGGTCCGCGACGCTGCGGATTTCGGCCCCGGCCGAGCAAATGGCGGCCCAGACCGAGCGTGCGCTCAGGATCCTGTCCGAAACCCCCGGCGTGGCCGAGGCGCGCGCGCTGTCCCCCGAAGAGCAACGCGCGCTTCTGGAGCCATGGTTCGGGCCGGACCTGCCGGTGGAAAGCCTGCCGGTGCCGCAATTGATCGAAGTGCGTGAAAGCGGGCAGGGCTATGATGGTGACGGGCTGCGGCTGCGGCTGCAGGCGGAGTTGCCGGGCGCGGTGCTGGACGATCACACACGCTGGCGCAGGCCGCTGGTGCAGGCGGCGGGGCGGCTCAAGATCCTGGGTTGGGCGGCGATCCTGCTGATCTTTGGGGCCATGGGCGCGATGATCACGCTGGCCGCCAATGCAGCGCTGGCCGCCAATGCGCAGGTCATTCAAGTGTTACGTTTGATCGGGGCGACCGATGCCTACATCGCCGGGGCTTTTGTCCGGCGCTTCACACTGCGCGCTCTTGCTGGGGCGGCGCTTGGCATGGTGGTGGGGCTTTTGGCCATCCTGTTCCTGCCATCCGCCTCGGCCGAGGCAAGCATCCTGACGGGGCTGGGCTTTCAGGGCCTGCACTGGTTCTGGCCGCTTCTGGTACCGCCGCTTGCCGGTCTGGTGGCGTTTTTCGCGACGCGCTGGGCGGCGATGCGGGTTTTGGGAGGATTGCGTTGATGCAGCATCTGCGCTCACTGGTGTTCAACGTCCAGATGTACCTTGCCATGGTGGTCCTTGGCGTTGTGTATTTCCCCTATGCGGTCGCAACGCGAAACGGCGCCCTCAAGGCCTGCAAGACCTATTGTCGTTGGGTGATCTGGACCGCCGGATGGATGGTCGGCATCCGCTGCGAGGTGCGCGGCACGCCGCCCACAGACGAGCTGATGATCGCCGCGAAACACCAGTCGTTCCTCGACATCATCATGATCTTCAACGCCATTCCCAATGGCAAATTCATCATGAAGCGGGAACTGCTCTGGGCGCCGATCCTTGGGCTTTATGCCAAACGCATCGGCTGTGTTCCCGTGGCGCGCGGCAAACGCGGCGCGGCGATCAAGAAGATGGTGGCGGATGTGGCCGCAGGGCACGCCAATCCGGGGCAGTTGGTCATCTATTCGCAGGGCACGCGCGTGCCCCCCGGAAAATACCTGCCTTACAAGGTCGGCACCCATGTGCTCTATGCCCAGTTTGGCCACGAATGCGTCCCGGTGGCGACCAATGTTGGCGTGCTCTGGCCCAAGCGCGGTATCCTGCGCAAGCCCGGGGTGGCGGTGGTCGAATTCCTTGAACCAATCGAACCGGGGCTGGACCGTGTGACCTTCATGACCCGGCTTGAGACCGTGGTCGAAGCCAAATCCAACGAGTTGATGCGCGAGGCCGGGTTTGACGCGGACACTCACAACGCTTGAAGGCCTGCATGCATTGTATGGCGAACCGGTCCCTGCTGCCCTGCGCAAAGTGGTGCCACAGCTGACGCCCAGCTACCGCGCCTGGATCGAAGGATCGCGGTTCTGCGTGATCTCGACCGTTGGCCCCAACGGCACCGATGGCAGCCCGCGCGGCGATGATGGCCCGGTGGTGCGCGTGGCAGATGAAAAGACGCTCATGATGCCCGACTGGCGCGGCAATAACCGGCTCGACACGTTGCGCAATATCATCCGCGATCCGCGCGTGGCGTTGTTGTTCCTGATCCCCGGTTCGAAGACCACGGTGCGCGTGAATGGCCGTGCGTTTCTGACCGATGAACCCGAGGTGCTGCAAAGCTTTGAGCAGCGCGGCAAGCACCCCGCCACGGTGATCGTGATCGAGATCGACGAGGTCTATATCCAATGCGCCAAGGCGTTGATGCGCTCGGGGCTTTGGGGGCGGGACGATGCGGAGACCGTGCCGACGGTGGGCGAGATTCTGGCCGAGGTCACCAATGGCGAGGTCGGCTGCGGCGACTATGACGCCACCTACGAGGAAAAAGCCCAGCCGCGTTTGTGGTAGAGCGCCCATCGCTGCCGGGAAAAGCAAAGGGCGGCTACCAGGGCCGCCCTTTGTCATTCAAATGTTCCGTCGATCACATGTGGATCGGGCCGTCACCGCAGGCCAGCGCGGCCTCGCGCACGGCTTCGGAGAAGGTCGGGTGCGCGTGGCAGGTCAGCGCCAGATCTTCAGCAGAGGCACCGAATTCCATCGCCACGCAAACCTCGTGGATCAGGTCACCCGCCGCCGGGCCGATGATGTGGCAGCCCAGAATACGGTCGGTGTCTTTATCCGCCAGCAGTTTGACGAACCCGTCGCCCTGGAACACGGCCTTGGCGCGGCCATTGCCCATGAAAGAGAATTTGCCAACCTTGTAGTTGACGCCCGCCTCTTTCAGCTCCTGCTCGGTCTTGCCGACGCTGGCCACTTCGGGGGCAGTGTAGATCACGCCGGGGATCACGTCATAGTTCACATGACCATGCTTGCCCGCGATGACCTCGGCGGCGGCCATGCCTTCATCCTCGGCCTTGTGGGCCAGCATCGGGCCGTCGATGGCGTCGCCGATGGCAAAGATGCCGGGCACATTGGTGCGCCACTGATTGTCGGTCTTGATCTGGCCGCGCTCGGACATTTCCACGCCCAGAGCCTCAAGCCCCAGCCCGCCGGTAAAGGGACGGCGGCCGGTGGCGCACAGCACCACATCGGCGTCGAGGGTCTCTTCGCTGTCGTCCTTGCGCAGCTTATAGGTCACCTTGGCCTTGGTCTTGGTGGCATCGACCTTGGACACTGCCGCGCCCATGACGAATTTCATGCCCTGCTTTTCGAGCAGTTTTTTGAACTGCTTCTGAACCTCGCCGTCCATACCGGGGGTGATGGCGTCGAGGAATTCGATCACGGTGACTTCGGCACCCAGACGGGCATAGACCGAGCCCATTTCCAGCCCGATCACACCCGCTCCGATCACGATCATCTTTTTCGGCACCTTGCCCAGTTCCAGCGCGCCGGTTGAGGTCACGACAACCTTTTCATCCACGGTGACATCTGCGCCGGGAACCGGCGACGCCTCAGAGCCGGAGGCGATGATGATGTTCTTTGCTTCATGGACGTCGTCGCCCACTTTGACCTTGCCCGCTTCGGGGATCGAGCCCCAGCCCTTGAGCCAGTCGATCTTGTTCTTCTTGAACAGGAACTCGATGCCCTTGGTGTTTTGGCCGATCACATCGTCCTTGTAGGACAGCATCTGTTTCCAGTCGACGGAGGGGGATTTGCCCTTGAGACCCATCTTGGCAAAGTTGTGCTCGGCCTCGTGCAGCTGGTGCGAGGCGTGCAGCAGCGCCTTGGAGGGGATGCAGCCCACGTTGAGACAGGTCCCGCCAAGGGTTTCGCGCCCCTCGACACAGGCGGTCTTGAGCCCCAGTTGCGCGCAGCGGATGGCGGCCACATAGCCGCCGGGGCCTGCACCGATGACGATCACATCATAGCTTGCCATTTGATTGGTCCTTTCGTTGGATCGGGTGGGGGCGCTGCCCCCGTCGCCCTTGGGGCGACTCCCCCGAGGTATTTGTGAACAGAAGAAGAGGCTGGACGGCACAATGTCCAGAGCGAAGATATCCGGTCTGACAGGTCATAGGAGCGCCGCCAGCAGCATTATGGTGGTGGCGAGGAAGCCCACCGCCCAGATCGCGGAGCGCCACGGCGTCCAGCCGAAGAGATAGGCGGGGAAGTAAAGGATGCGGGCGATCAGGTAGAGCATCGCGCAGGCGGCGGTGACGCCGCTGGCCTGATCGGCATAGGTCACGACAAAAACCGCGATGGAGAAGAGGATCAGCCCCTCGAAATGGTTGTTCATCGCCCGCTGCGCGCGGCCCGCAAACCCGGTGAGCTGACGTGGTTCGTCACGCGGGGAGGCGGCGTATTTGGTGCCGACCTGTTTTTGCGCGCTGATGGAATAGATCCCAAACTGGATCACTTGCAAAAGCGCTGCGAGGGTGAGGGCGGTCAGTTCGGGGGTCATGTGCCTCGATCCGGGGGTGGCGAGGGGCGGTGTGCCCGCCTCAGGCCGGTGTTAGGAGTTTGACGGTGATATGGGCCACGCCGTCTCTTTCGCGATGCATGGCCAGTTCTTCCGAGTCGAAAAAGGCGCGGGCCTTTTCCAGATCGGTGATGGCAAAGAGCGCAACAGCGTGGTTTTCCCGGTCGGGATCACGCCAGACGTTCATGTCGACGATGCCGGCGGCTTTACGCGCGCCGACATCTTCGTGAAACACCTTGAACCAAGCATCAAAATCCGCGACGTCGGCCTGCCAGAGAGCGTGGGTTGCCATGGATCACAGATCCATCAGCAACCGGCGGGGATCTTCCAGCGCTTCCTTGACGCGCACGAGGAAGGTCACGGCGCCTTTGCCATCGACGATGCGGTGATCATAGGACAGGGCCAGATACATCATCGGGCGGATCTTGATTTCGCCATTGATGACCATCGGGCGGTCCTGGATCTTGTGCATGCCGAGGATGCCCGACTGCGGGGGGTTCAGGATCGGCGAGGACATCAGCGAGCCGTATACACCACCATTGGAGATGGTGAAGGTGCCGCCCTGCATTTCCGCCATGGACAGTTTGCCATCCCGCGCGCGGCGGCCTTTTTCGGCAATCGCGCCTTCGATCTCGGCAAAGGACATCTTGTCCGCGTCACGGATGACCGGAACGACGAGGCCCTGGGGCGTGCCAGCGGCGATGCCCATATGCACGAAGTTCTTGTAGACGATATCCGTCCCGTCGATCTCGGCATTCACCTCGGGCACTTCTTTCAGCGCGTGGCAGCAGGCCTTGGTGAAGAAGGACATGAAGCCCAGGCGGACGCCGTGTTTCTTCTCGAACAGGTCCTTGTACTGCTTCCGCAGCGCCATGCATTCGGTCATGTCCACCTCGTTATAGGTGGTCAGGATCGCGGCGGTGTTCTGCGCATCCTTGAGACGCTTGGCAATGGTCTGGCGCAGGCGGGTCATTTTCACCCGCTCTTCGCGCGCCGCATCATCGGCAGGCACCGGCGCGCGGGGCGCAGCGGCGGCAGGCGCGGGGGCAGTGGCGGCGGCGACGGCCTTGGCCACATCGGCCTTGGTCGCGCGGCCATCACGGCCGGTGCCGGTTACGGCGTCACGCGAGATGCCTGCTTCGGCCATCGCTTTCTCGGCGGCGGGGCCGTCCTTGACACCACCGGCTGCCGGGGCTGCGGCGGGGGCAGGGGCGGCTTCGGCTGCGGGCGCAGAAGCGGCACCAGCGGAGCCACCAATGACGGCCAGCTTGGCAGAGGCATCCACGGTGGTGCCTTCGGGGGCCACGATCTCGGACAGGACACCAGCGGCGGGTGCGGGCACTTCGACCGAGACCTTATCGGTTTCCAGTTCGCAGAGCATCTCGTCCTGCGCGACCGTGTCGCCGACCTTTTTGAACCAGGTCGAAACAGTTGCTTCGGTCACAGATTCACCCAGCGTGGGGACCATGACGTCCACGCTGTCACCGCCGCCCGATGCGGCAGGTGCGGCTGCGGGGGCCTCGGATTTGGCAGGCGCAGAGGCAGCCGCTTCGCCACCTTCGGCGATATTGGCCAAGAGCGCATCAACGCCCACGGTTTCGCCTTCTTGCGCAACGATATCTGCCAGCGTGCCAGCGGCGGGCGAGGGCACCTCGACCGTCACTTTGTCGGTTTCCAGCTCGCAGAGCATCTCGTCCACGGCAACGCTGTCGCCGGGTTTCTTGAACCAGGTGGCCACTGTGGCCTCGGTCACGGATTCGCCGAGGGTGGGTACACGTACTTCGGTTGCCATGTCTTACTTTCCTTCGATGGTCAGCGCCTGATCGACCAGCGCTTCTTGTTGTGCTTTGTGCTGCGAGGCCAGGCCCGTGGCGGGCGAGGCGCTGGCGGCGCGACCGGCATAGACCGGGCGGTTATGCTTGGCTTTGATGCGGTTCAGGACCCATTCCAGGTTGGGTTCCATAAAGGTCCAGGCACCCTGGTTCTTGGGCTCTTCCTGACACCAGACCATTTCGGCATTCTTGAAGCGTTCCAGTTCCTTGACCGCGGAGATTGCCGGGAAGGGGTAGAACTGTTCGAAACGCAGGATATAGACATCGTCGATGCCACGTGCGTCGCGCTCTTCCAGCAGGTCGTAATAGACCTTGCCCGAACACATCACCACGCGCTTGATCTTGTCATCGGCGACCAGCTTGGTGTCGGAATGACCCTTTTCGGCATCGTCCCAAAGCACCCGGTGGAAGCTCGACCCGGTGGTGAAATCATCCTTGTCCGAGATCGCCAGCTTGTGACGCAGCAGCGATTTCGGCGTCATCAGGATGAGCGGTTTGCGGAAGGTCCGGTGCAGCTGGCGGCGCAGGATGTGGAAATAGTTCGCGGGCGTCGTGCAGTTCGCCACGATCCAGTTGTCCTGACCGCACATCTGCAGGAAGCGTTCCAGACGCGCCGAGGAGTGTTCCGGTCCCTGTCCTTCAAACCCGTGCGGCAGAAGCACGGTCAGACCGGACATGCGCAGCCATTTGCTTTCGCCCGAGCTGATGAACTGGTCGAACATGATCTGCGCGCCATTGGCAAAGTCACCGAACTGCGCCTCCCAGAGCGTCAGGGCATTGGGTTCGGCCATGGAGTAGCCGTATTCGAAGCCCAGCACCGCGTATTCCGAAAGGGCCGAGTCGATCACTTCATAGCGGGCCTGACCGTTGCGGATATGGTTGAGCGGGTAGTAGCGCTCTTCGGTTTCCTGGTTCACGATGCCCGAATGACGCTGGGAGAAGGTGCCGCGCGTGCTGTCCTGACCGGCCAGACGCACCTTGTAGCCCTCGGTCAGAAGCGAGCCAAAGGCCAGCGCCTCGGCCGTGGCCCAGTCAAAGCCTTCGCCGGTCTCAAACATCTTCTGCTTGCTTTCGAGCAGACGACCGATGGTCTTGTGCACCGGGTAACCTTCGGGCAGGCGGGTCAATGCCTTGCCCACTTCTTCTAGGGTTTCATCCTTGATCCAGGTCTCGCCGCGTTGGTAATCCTCGTCCTGACGGTCAAGGTGGGACCACTTGCCGTCCAGCCAGTCGGCCTTGTTCGGCTTGTAGTTCTTGCCCGCTTCGAACTCTTCGTTGAGGAAGGCCTGGAACCCGGCTTTCATGTCCTCGATCTCGCCCTCGGGGATGAGACCATCCTTGACCAGACGCTCGGTATAGAGCGACAGGGTGGTTTTGTGGCCCTTGATCTTCTTGTACATGAGCGGATTGGTGAACATGGGCTCGTCGCCCTCGTTGTGACCAAACCGGCGGTAGCAGAAGATGTCGATGACCACGTCCTTGCCGAATTTCTGACGGAACTCGGTCGCCACCTTGGCGGCGTGCACCACGGCCTCGGGGTCGTCACCATTGACATGGAAGATCGGCGCTTCCACCACCAGAGCGTTGTCGGTGGGATAGGGCGAGGAGCGCGAGAAATGCGGCGCGGTGGTGAAACCGATCTGGTTGTTCACCACGATATGGATCGTGCCGCCGGTCTTGTGACCGCGCAGGCCCGACAGGGCAAAACATTCCGCCACGACGCCCTGACCTGCAAAGGCCGCGTCACCGTGCAGAAGGATCGGAATGACGCTCTTGTGCTCGGGATCGTTCAACTGGTCCTGCTTGGCGCGGGCCTTGCCCAGAACCACCGGGTTCACCGCCTCAAGGTGCGAGGGGTTGGCGGTCAGCGACAGGTGCACCTTGTTGCCGTCAAACTCGCGGTCGGAGGAGGCGCCAAGGTGGTATTTCACGTCGCCGGAACCGTCCACATCCTCGGGTTTGAAGGAGCCGCCCTGGAATTCGTTGAAGATCGCGCGGTAGGGCTTGGCCATCACATTGGCCAGCACCGACAGACGCCCACGGTGGGGCATACCGATCACGATCTCTTTCACGCCCAGCGCGCCGCCGCGCTTGATGATCTGTTCCATCGCGGGGATGAGGCTTTCGCCGCCGTCGAGACCGAAACGTTTGGTCCCCATGTACTTGACATGCAGGAATTTCTCGAAACCCTCGGCTTCGACCATCTTGTTGAGGATGGCTTTCCGGCCTTCACGGGTAAAGCTGATTTCCTTGCCGTAGCCTTCGATCCGCTCTTTGAGCCAGGCCGATTGCTCGGGGTCGGAAATGTGCATGTATTGCAGCGCAAAGGTGCCGCAATAGGTCCGCTTCACGATATCGACAATCTGGCGCATCGAGGCGATCTGCAGCCCCAGCACGTTGTCGATAAAGATCGGGCGATCCATGTCGGCTTCGGTAAAGCCGTAGGTTTTCGGGTCCAGCTCGGGATGCGGTGTCTCTTCGCGCAGACCCAGAGGATCGAGGTCGGCGGCAAGGTGACCCCGGATCCGGTAAGCCCGGATCAGCATGAGCGCGCGGATCGAATCCAGCACGGCGCGCTGGATCTGGTCATCGGTCAGTTCAATGCCTGCGGATTTCGCCTTGTCGGCGATCTTCTGGCCCGCGGCCCTGGCCTCTTTCGGGGCCGGCTCTGCGGGCCATTCACCGGTCAACGCGCCCGTCAGATCGTCATTGGGCTGCGGCGGCCAGTCGGCGCGCAGCCAGCTTGGGCCCTCTGCCTCTTTCTTGACGTCCAGTTCGGCATCGCCAAGCGCGCCGAAAAACTCCTGCCACGCCTGATCCACCGCGTTCGGGTCATTGGCATAGCGGGCATACATCTGTTCGAGATATTCCGCATTCGCGCCCTGCATGAAGCTGGAGGCGTGAAACAGGTCGTTGGGCGATTGATCCGTCATATTGTTTTCCTCTCGACCGATCTTGGAAGCAGCAAGAAAGCGGGCCTTGGCTCTGGCCCGCCGTCATGGTGCTTCGGGAAGGGCCGGTTGCGGCCCTTCCCGGGAATGACGCGGGCGGCTTAGCCCTTGTCGATCGCTTCCTTGACGGCTTCGCCCAGCGTCGCGGGGCTGTCGGCCACCACGATGCCAGCGGAACGCATGGCTTCGATCTTGTCTTCTGCGCCGCCTTTGCCACCGGCAACGATGGCACCGGCATGGCCCATGCGGCGGCCCGGAGGCGCCGTGCGACCGGCGATGAACCCGGCGGTGGGCTTCCAGCGGCCCTTTTTCTTCTCGGAGGCCAGGAATTCTGCGGCTTCTTCTTCCGCGGAACCCCCGATCTCACCGATCATGATGATCGACTGGGTCTCGTCATCGGCCAGGAACATTTCCAAAACGTCGATATGCTCGGTGCCCTTGATCGGGTCGCCGCCGATACCCACGGCTGAAGATTGGCCAAGGCCCATATCGGTGGTCTGTTTGACCGCCTCATAGGTGAGCGTGCCCGAGCGCGAAACCACGCCGCAGGAGCCGCGCTTGTGGATGTGGCCGGGCATGATGCCGATCTTGCAGGCGTCGGGCGTGATGATGCCGGGGCAGTTCGGGCCGATCAGACGCGATTTCGAGGTTTCCAGCGCACGCTTGACCTTCATCATGTCCAGCACCGGGATGCCCTCGGTGATGCAGACAATCAGTTCCATTTCGGCGTCGATGGCTTCGAGGATCGAATCCGCAGCAAAGGGCGGCGGCACGTAGATGACAGAGGCGTTGGCCTCGGTCACGTGCTTGGCTTCGTGCACCGAATTGAAAATCGGCAGGTCAAGATGGGTCTGACCACCTTTGCCGGGGGTCACACCGCCGACCATCTTGGTGCCATAGGCGATGGCCTGTTCAGAGTGGAATGTGCCCTGCGAGCCGGTGAGGCCCTGACAGATCACCTTGGTATTTTCGTCTACGAGGACTGCCATTTTCGGCTACTCCTTTGAAATCTTTCGTAGGGTGGGCATTTCTGCCCACCGTCGCGCATTGGTGGGCAAATTGCCCACCCTACGATCAGCCCTTAACCGCTTTCACGATCTTCTGGGCGCCATCCTTGAGGTCATCGGCGGCGATCACGTCAACGTCGGAGTTGTTGATGATCTCTTTGCCTTTTTCCACGTTGGTGCCTTCAAGACGCACAACCAGCGGAACCTGCAGGCCCACCTCTTTCACCGCGGCGATCACGCCCTCGGCGATGACGTCACAGCGCATGATGCCGCCAAAGATGTTGACCAGGATGCCTTTGACGTTGGGGTCAGAGGTGATGATCTTGAACGCTTCGGTCACCTTCTCCTTGGTCGCGCCGCCGCCTACGTCGAGGAAGTTGGCAGGCTCGGCACCGTAGAGCTTGATGATGTCCATGGTCGCCATGGCAAGGCCCGCGCCGTTCACCATACAGCCGATCTCACCGTCCAGAGCGATGTAGTTCAGGTCGTACTTGGACGCCTCAAGCTCTTTGGGGTCTTCTTCGGTGGTGTCGCGCAGTTCGGCAATATCCGGGTGGCGGTAAACCGCGTTGCCGTCAAAGCCGACCTTGGCGTCGAGAACCTTGAGCGACCCGGCATCGGTGATGATCAGCGGGTTGATCTCAAGCATCTCCATGTCTTTTTCGATGAAGGCTTGGTAGAGCAGACCCATCAGCGCCACGCATTCCTTGACCTGCTTGCCTTCAAGGCCCAGCGAGAACGCGATGCGGCGACCGTGGAAGGGCTGGTAGCCCGTGGCCGGATCAACCGAGAAGGACAGGATCTTTTCAGGAGTGGCTGCGGCCACCTCTTCAATGTCCATGCCGCCTTCGGTCGAGCAGACAAAGGAAACGCGGCTGGTCTGGCGGTCCACCAGAAGCGCGAGATAGAGTTCGCGCTCAATGCCCGAACCGTCTTCGATATAGATGCGGTTGACCTGTTTGCCCGCCGGGCCGGTCTGGTGGGTCACAAGGGTGCGGCCCAGCATCTTCTTGGCTTCCTCAGCCGCTTCTTCCACCGACTTGGCGAGGCGCACGCCACCGGCTTCACCGGCACTGGCTTCCTTGAAGGAGCCTTTGCCGCGACCACCCGCGTGGATCTGAGCCTTGACCACCCACAGGGGGCCGTCCATTTCACCGGCTTTGGTTTTGGCTTCTTCCGCTTTCAGAACGACGCGTCCATCCGATACCGGTGCGCCGTAGCTGCGAAGCAGAGCCTTCGCCTGATACTCATGAATGTTCATGGATCATCTGTCCCGTCTTGCTACAATTGCCACAGCCTTAAGGGATTAAAGTACAGCATCTAAACGCCATTTTGACGCAGCACGGTTGTTAGCGTGCAAAAAGCGACATTTGTGATCACACGTTTAAATCGTGTGATCACAAAAATACGCGCTAATGCGCCTTGGCAGAGAATCAGCCGACGATTACGGTTGCCGCGAGCCTTTCGCAAAAGGAGTTTTCATGTCCGCCACCTGGGGCATCGTGATGACGGTGCGTGAACCAGCGCAACTGGTTCTGGCCAATGTGGCCTGGCACCTTGGGACCGGTGCGTCGGAAATCCATGTCTATCTTGATGACCCTCGTGACCCGATTAAGCCGCAACTCGATGCGCTTGGGCCGGTGCGTGTGACATGTTGCGATGCCGCGCATTGGCGCGACGCTGCGCAATCCCAACAGCGCCCCGCGTCGATCAATCGCCGACAGGGGCGCAATGCTGTCCACGCTATGGTGCGCGCGAACACCGATTGGTTGATCCATCTGGACGCCGATGAGTTTCTGTTTCAGGAGCGACCGCTCGCCAATGAACTGGCCGTCGCGCGCGAACTGGACTGCGAGGTCCATTTCCCGGTGCACGAGCGCTTCTTTTGCCGCGATGTACCGGTGCATTCCATCTTTGACGGGCTGTTTCGCACCACCACCAAAGGGTTGAACCGCCGCACCGACGGGCGCAGCAATGATGCGGTCATTTTCGGCGCGCACCTGCCTGTGCTCAATAACGGGGTGCTGGCCCATTCCGCAGGAAAATGCGCCGCCCCCACCGACAGCGATTTCCGTCTCGGGCTGCACTGGTCCTACCGGGGAAAGGGGCGCGACCGGGCGCAACGCTACCGCTCGACCTCGACCCGGTTGCTGCATTTCGACGGGCTGACTCGGCTGCACTGGCTGGGCAAGCTCATGCGCTACCGCGACACGCCTGCGGAAGACCTGAAATTTCCGCCGCACAGGCTGGCTCAGATCGGGATTTTTCAGGACATCGCTGATGATCCCGAAGCCTTGGCCGAATTTCACCGGGAGTTTCGTGAGCTCGAGCCGGACGCAATCGAGCGGCTGCGTGACTTCGGTCTGCTCTATGAAACGCCGTTCGATCCCGTGCCGATGCTCCGGGAGGTCCTTGGCGATGTGCCGGATCTGAGCTCTGAAAGCTTTGATCGCGACGTGCGGCGCGCAAATCCTGGCCTTTTGAACGGCCTCTGAAACGAAAAAGGGCGCCCCGGTCGGAGCGCCCTTATTAATTCTGGCGGGATCGCTTAGGCCAGCGAGCTGTCGATGCCTTTGCAGGCCTCGACCAGACCTTGGACGGCCTTCACGGACACGTCGAACATCTCCTGCTCTTCCTTGTTGAGCTTGATGTTGACGATTTTCTCGATGCCACCGGCACCGATCACGGTGGGCACGCCCACATACATGCCGTCGAGGCCAAACTCGCCGTCGCAATAGGCCGCGCAGGGCAGGACGCGCTTCTGGTCTTTCAGATAGGCTTCTGCCATCTCGATGGCCGAGGTGGCCGGCGCGTAGAAAGCGGAGCCGGTTTTCAGCAGGCCGACGATTTCGGCGCCGCCGTCACGGGTGCGCTGCACGATCGCGTCCAGCTTCTCCTGTGTGGTCCAGCCCATCTTGACCAGATCGGGCAGCGGGATACCGGCAACGGTGGAGTAGCGCACCGACGGCACCATGGTGTCGCCGTGGCCGCCCAGAACGAAGGCGGTGACGTCTTTCATCGACACTTCGAACTCGGTGGCGAGGAAGTGACGGAAGCGCGCGCTGTCCAGAACACCGGCCATGCCGCAGACCTTGTTCGCGGGCAGGCCCGAGAATTGCTGCAGCGCCCAGACCATCGCGTCGAGCGGGTTGGTGATGCAGATCACGAAGGCGTCCGGCGCGTTGTCGCGGATGCCTTCGCCCACGGATTTCATCACCTTGAGGTTGATGCCCAGCAGGTCATCACGGCTCATGCCCGGCTTGCGCGGCACACCGGCGGTCACGATGCAGACATCTGCGCCCGCGATATCGGCATAATCCTGGGTGCCTTTCAGGGTGGCGTCAAAGCCTTCCGAGGGACCGGATTCCGCGATGTCGAGCGCTTTGCCTTCCGGGGTGCCTTCGGCAATGTCGAACAGGACGACGTCGCCCAGTTCCTTGAGTGCAACGAGGTGAGCAAGGGTGCCACCGATCTGTCCCGCGCCGATGAGGGCGATCTTGGGTCTGGCCATGGAATTTTCTCCGGTCCGTTGAATTTGGCACGTGGGGTAGAGCGGAAATGCGTTTCGCGCAAGGGCGCTGCACTGCGGCGCGTGCGCGCGCTTGGGCTGGTTGTCGGGGGCCGGTAGCGCTAAAGACCCTAAAACGGCAGGATTTTAAAGGGTCACCATGTTGGAATTCACCCCCGGATTTTTCGCCATTGCAGTGCCTGCAGTGATCTTTGCCGGGATTTCCAAGGCCGGTTTCGGGTCCGGCGCGGCCTTTGCCAGCGCGTCGATTCTGGCGATCGTGCTGCCGCCGGGCATCGCGCTGGGCATCATGCTGCCGCTTCTGATGCTGGTCGACGTGGCCTCGCTCCGCCCCTATTGGCGGCGATGGTCCTGGCCCGAGGCGCGGGTCTTACTGACCGGTGCCGTTCCGGGTGTGGCGCTGGGCGCCTTGTTCTACCGCTGGGCCGATGACGATGCGATCCGGCTGTTGATCGGCGCGGTATCACTTGGGTTTGTTGCCTGGCAGCTCTCGGTCAAACGCGGTTGGGTCCGGCTTGGTGCGCGTCCCTTGCCATTGTCCGGGGGGTATCCGGCCGGGATCGTGGCCGGGTTCACCAGCTTTGTCAGCCACGCGGGCGGCCCGCCATCAGCGGTCTTTCTGCTCGGTCGCAGGCTGGACAAAACCACCTATCAGGCAACGACCGTTCTGGTTTTCTGGGCAATCAATATCGCGAAATTCCTGCCCTACAGCTTCATGGGCATTTTCACGGCGCAGACCCTGCTTGCCGATCTGTTTCTGGCCCCCGCCGCGCTCATTGGTGCATGGTTGGGTGTGCGCGCGCATTTCCTGATTTCGGAACGGGCGTTCTTTGCGCTGACTTACACGCTCCTGACCTGCACCGGAGCCAAGCTGATCTGGGACGCGCTAGTCTAGGCGTCCTTGTCATTGGCGGGCAAAGCCTCGGCCAGGGTTTCAAACGCCTGACCACTGGCCATCAGGCAGGTGACCCCGTCGGGCATGGTTGCTGTGATGGTCCAACTTCCGGTCTCACGACTGGCGAAAACCTCGACCACCACGTTGTTGCCACCAAGCCCGATGGATTGACGGGTTTCGCCATAGCTTTGGGCCAGACGGTCAAGCATGACATCGCGTGTTGCGCAATGATTGCGGCCCTGTGCCGGGAGCTGGGTTGCAGCAAGGATAAGCGTCGACGCCGCCATGGCCAGTGTGAAATCATTCAGTTTCATCTCGTCACCTTTTGGTTCCCTTGCCAGGTGGCGCGGCTTTGCCGACCTGTGGCAAGCTGTTATCGCATGGGCCGGACCCGTCCCGCCATTCTGGCAAAAGGGCATGCGGCCATGGGGAAAAGCCTGCCGCAAAATGGTTAAATCCCGGCTTAATCCACCGGGCGGTGCGATTTGACGATAAATTTGCTGCACTGCGGCACCTCACCCCTTGAACAATTCGGCAAAAAATGCCCCTTATGCGCGCAACATTGTTTCAAGGAGACTCGTCATGGACATGCGCGCCCGCCCTTATCGTTCGGTTCTTTATATTCCCGGCTCCAAGCCCCGCGCATTGGACAAGGCCCGGACCCTGCCGATTGATGCCATCATCTTTGACCTCGAAGACGCCGTCTCGATCGAGGAAAAGGTGAACGCGCGCGACACGCTCACCGCTGCTCTGGCCGAGGGCGGTTATGGCGCGCGCATGAAGATCGTGCGCATCAACTCGCTCGATACCGAATGGGGCCGCGCCGATGCAGAGGCGGTCACCAAGATGGACTGCGACGCGGTTCTCCTGCCCAAGGTGGGCTCTGCCGCGGATATTGATGCGCTGGCCGAGATCACCGGCGATCTGCCGATCTGGGCGATGATGGAGACGCCCGCGGGTATGCTGCATGCCGAGGAGATTGCCGCGCATCCCAAACTGGCGGGCTTTGTCATGGGCACCAATGACCTCGCCAAGGAACTGCAATGCCGCTTCCGTGCCGACCGTTTGCCGATGCTGACCGCGCTGTCGCTCTGCCTGCTCGCGGCCAAAGCCCATGGGGTTGTCATCGTGGACGGCGTCTATAACGCGTTCAAGGATGACGAGGGCCTGCGCGCCGAATGTGAGCAGGGCCGTGACATGGGTATGGACGGCAAGACGCTGATCCACCCCGCGCAGGTGGCCATCGCCAACGAAGCCTTTGCCCCGTCTGAGGCCGAGATCGAGCTGGCCCAGCGCCAGATCGCCGCCTTTGAAGAGGCCGAGGCCGGCGGGCAGGGGGTTGCCGTGGTCGATGGCAAGATCGTCGAAAACCTGCACGTTGCCACGGCACGTGAAATACTGGCAAAAGCGGAGGCAATCAAAGCCATCGCAGCGGAGTAAACCCCATGACCCTTCTTGTCCTCGGCGTCGCCCTTTGGGCACTTGCGCATTATTTCAAACGTCTCATGCCAGAACGGCGTGCGGCGATGGGCGACGCGGGCAAGGGGGCGGTCGCTGCAGCGATTGCCGTTTCGGTGGTCCTGATGATCTTTGGCTACCGCATGGCACCGTTCATCGACCTTTGGTACCCGCCCAGTTTCATGTTGCATATCAACAACCTGTTGGTGTTGATTGCGCTTTACATGATGAGCCCCGCGCCCAAGAAAGGCCGGTTGCTGGCCGGTATGCGCCATCCGATGCTGATCGGATTCAAGCTTTGGGCCGTGGCGCATTTGCTGGTGAATGGCGATCTGGCGTCAATCATCCTGTTTGGCGGGCTGTTGGCATGGGCAGTTTCAGAGATCATTATCATCAACCGCGCTGAACCCGACTGGACCCCGCGCACGCCCGGCCCAATTGCCAAGGACGCGATGTTCTTTGTCGCGTCCATCGTGCTGCTTGCCATCATTGGCTGGATTCACGGCTACCTCGGCCCTTGGCCCTTCCCCGGATAAGCTCATGAAACTCTATCGTTTTCTGTCGGCCGACGACACGTCGGAATTTTGCCACAAGGTCACCGCCGCGCTCAACAAGGGTTGGGCGCTGCATGGCTCGCCGACCTACGCCTTTGATGCCGCCAATGGTGTCATGCGCTGCGGACAGGCCGTGACCAAAGACGTGGATGGCGACTACACCCCCGATCTCAAACTTGGAGACCAGTAATGGCCAAAACCAATCCCGGCCGTTTCTTCGAGGACTACCGCCTTGGAGAAACCATCCAGCACGCCGTGCCGCGCACCGTTTCCGGTGGCGAGCGTGCGCTGTATCACGCGCTTTATCCCGCGCGCCACGCGCTTTATTCCTCCGATGAATTCGCGCGAGCGTCCGGCCTGCCTGCCGCGCCTATCGACGATCTGGCTGCGTTCCACGTGGTCTTTGGCAAGACGGTGCCCGACATCTCGCTCAACGCCGTGGCGAACCTTGGCTATGCAGAAGGCAACTGGCGTCTGCCGGTCTATCCCGGGGATACGCTGCGCTCGGAGTCGGAAGTCATTGGCCTGAAACAGAACTCCAACGGCAAATCCGGCGTTGTCTATGTCCGCACCCGCGGTCTGAACCAGCGTGACGAGGTGGTGATGGACTACGTGCGCTGGGTCATGGTGCGCAAATCCAACCTTGATGCGCCCGCACCCGAGACGGTGATACCCGAACTGCAAAAGGTCATCCCGGCCTCTGATCTGGTGATCCCTGAGGGGCTGGATTTCTCCGACTACGACTTCACGCTCGCCGGAGAGCCGCATCGCTGGGGCGACTACGCCGTGGGCGAAACCATCGACCATGTGGATGGTGTGACGATTGAAGAGGCCGAGCATATGCTCGCCACCCGGCTCTGGCAGAACACCGCCAAGGTGCATTTCGACGTCACCTTCCGCCCCGATGGTCAGCGGTTGATCTATGGCGGTCACATCATCTCCATGGCCCGCGCGCTCAGCTTTAACGGGCTGGCCAATGCGCAGATGATCGTGGGGCTGAACGGCGGCGCGCATGCCAACCCGTGCTATTCCGGTCTGACCGTCAAAGCGTGGTCGGAAGTGCTGGACAAGGCGGAAACCTCTGCCCCCGGCGTTGGTGCGATCCGACTGCGTCTTGTGGCGACCAGCGGCGGTGACGCGTTCACGCTCAAGGGCGAGGACGGCAAATACCTGCCCCATGTGCTGCTGGATCTGGATTACTGGGCGCTGATGCCGGTGTGATGGGGGCGGTGCGCAAAGACCGCGCACCCTAAGCCCGCCAGTAGGGTGCGCAATCGTTGCGCACCTTCCCTAAAATTTGTGATCACAAACGGCCTCTACGTGACCGCTAACGGTTTTCTTGGGCTTTCTTCGCTGTTGTCTCAGTGATTCCCGAAATGCCACTTCGATGTGCGAGCCAATTGAGGTTTTGTGATCACTGCCTCCGATTAAGTGATCACAAATCCCTGAAATTATCCCGGTTGCGCCAAAAAACCGCGCCCATGCGGCGCTGCGGCGCGTGACAGACACGTAAAAATCACTATCACGGGAGCCAAGCGAACCGAAAGGAACAGCCATGGCTGATGTGAATCGCGGCAACCGGCCGCTCTCTCCGCACTTGCAGATCTACCGTCCCCAACTGAACTCCATCACCTCGATCCTGACCCGGATCACCGGCAACGCGCTCTTGCTTGGCTGCCTGCTGATCGTGTGGTGGTTCCTGGCGGCGGCCACCTCGCCGGAATATTTCGCCTTTGCGGATTGGCTGCTGACCAGCTTTATCGGTGACCTGATCATGCTCGGCTCGCTCTGGGCGCTGTGGTATCACTTGCTCGCCGGTGTCCGCCACCTGATCTGGGACAATGCGATTGGTCTCGATCTTGCCAGCGCGGACAAGCTGAGCTGGGCCGTGATCGGTGGCTCGCTGTTCCTCACCCTGTTCACCGTTGCCATCGTCTGAGGAGGCCATCATGCGTTATCTGACTGACCGCAAACGCGCCACCGGCATGGGCTCTGCCAAGACCGGCACCGCGCATTTCTGGGCGATGAAAGTGTCCTCCGTGGCGCTTCTGGTGCTCATCCCGCTGTTCATCTTCAATTTCGGCCCGATGCTGGGCCAGCCGCATGACGTGGTGCTGGAGCATTTCGGCCGCCCCTATCCGGCGATCCTTGCGGCGCTGACCATTGTCGTGACCTTCATGCACTTCAAGGACGGTGTGCAGGTCCTGATCGAGGACTATGTGCACGGGCTGATGGGGAAAATCCTGATCATCGCGATGATCTGTCTGTCTTACGCCGCGATGGTGACTGGCTTGTTTGCCATCGCCAAGATCGCGCTTTGAAATACCGGAGCTGACAATGGCTGAATATACCTACGAAAACCATGATTATGACGTCGTGGTTGTGGGCGCCGGCGGGGCCGGTCTGCGCGCAACGCTTGGCATGGCGGAACAGGGGCTGCGCACCGCGTGTGTGACCAAGGTCTTCCCGACCCGCTCCCACACCGTTGCGGCCCAGGGCGGCATCGCCGCGTCGCTGTCGAACATGGGCCCCGACCACTGGCAGTGGCACATGTATGACACGGTGAAGGGCTCCGACTGGCTCGGTGATACCGACGCCATGGAATACCTCGCCCGCGAAGCGCCCAAGGCGGTTTACGAGCTTGAGCATTACGGCGTGCCGTTCTCGCGCACCGAAGAGGGCAAGATTTACCAGCGCCCCTTTGGCGGCCACACCACCGAATTTGGCGAAGGCCCCGCCGTGCAGCGGACCTGTGCCGCTGCCGACCGGACCGGTCACGCCATCCTGCACACGCTCTATGGCCAGTCGCTGAAGAACAACGCGGAATTCTACATCGAATATTTCGCCATCGACCTGCTGATGGAAGACGGCGAGTGCAAGGGCGTGATTTGCTGGAAGCTGGATGACGGCACCATGCATGTGTTCAATGCCAAGATGGTCGTGCTGGCCACTGGCGGCTACGGACGCGCCTATTTCTCGGCCACCTCGGCCCATACCTGCACCGGTGACGGTGGCGGCATGGTGGCCCGTGCCGGCCTGCCCATGCAGGACATGGAGTTTGTGCAGTTCCACCCCACCGGCATCTATGGCTCCGGCTGTCTCATCACCGAGGGCGCGCGCGGCGAAGGTGGCTACCTCACCAATTCCGAGGGTGAGCGCTTCATGGAGCGGTATGCGCCCCAGTATAAAGACCTCGCGCCCCGCGACTATGTCTCGCGCTCCATGACCATGGAAATCCGCGAAGGCCGTGGTGTGGGCGAAGAGGGGGATCACATCCACCTGAACCTGTCGCACCTGCCTGCCGAGGCTCTGGCCGAACGCCTGCCCGGTATCTCGGAAAGCGCCAAGATCTTTGCCGGCGTCGACGTCACCAAGGAACCGATCCCGGTCATCCCCACCGTGCACTACAACATGGGCGGTATCCCGACGAACTACTGGGGTGAGGTACTGAACCCGACCCAGGATGATCCGCATGCCATCGTGCCCGGCCTGATGGCCGTGGGCGAGGCGGGCTGTGCCTCGGTGCATGGTGCCAACCGCCTTGGGTCCAACTCGCTCATTGACCTCGTGGTCTTTGGTCGCGCCGCCGCCATCCGCGCGGGCAAGGTTGTGGACCGCGACGCCGCCGTGCCGACAGCTCCGAAAGCAGAGATCGACAAGGCGCTGGACCGCTTTGATGGGCTGCGTCACGCCAAGGGTGCCATCCCCACCGCCGATCTGCGGCTGGAGATGCAGAAAACCATGCAGGCCGATGCCGCCGTGTTCCGCACCGCCAAGACCATGGCCGAAGGCGTCGAGAAAATGACCGCCATCGCCGCCAAACTTGACGATCTGAAAGTGACCGATACCTCCCTTGTGTGGAACTCGGATCTGATGGAAACGCTGGAACTCACCAACCTGATGCCCAACGCGCTGGCCACCATCGTGGGCGCCGAGGCGCGCAAGGAAAGCCGCGGCGCGCATGCGCACGAGGATTTCTCCGAGCGTGACGACGAGAACTGGCGCGTCCACACGATCAGCCGCATCGACGGCAACAAGGTGGAGCTTGAGTATCGCCCCGTCGTGGTCGATCCGCTGTCGACCGAGGCTGAAGGCGGTATCGAGTTGAAGCGTATCGCACCCAAGGCCCGGACGTTCTGATGCAACAAGCGGCCCAAACCCCACGGGACGCTGTTTCGGAGACGACCTCCGCAGCGGCGGCCCGGGTCGAGGTTAAGCCGGGCGTTTTCGCCCGGCGTCGGTCGGTTTGGGCGCGCCCAATGCAGCGCTTTGGCCTGTCGGGGGACCGGGGCATGCGCTGGGGGTGGTCGAAAACCGTGAATTTCGGCGATTGGGTGGGGCCGTATCTCTATGCCTGCCGGACCGGCAACGCACCGGTCTATTGCAACACGATACGCGGCGGACGGGCCCCGGTGATCTTCGCGGCGGGCAGCATCCTGCACAAGATTTCGCACCCCGATCAGGCTGTCGTCTGGGGCACCGGCATCATGTCGCGTGACGCGCGCTTTGCCCGTCCGCGTGACATCCGCGCTGTGCGGGGGCCGCTGACGCGCGAGCGCTGTCTGGAGCTGGGCTATGACTGCCCGGAGGTCTATGGTGACCCGGCCATCATCCTGCCGGATTACATCGCACCCGTGCCTTTCGTGCCGGGGCGTGTCGGGCTTGTTCCGCATCTGAGCCACAGGGAAGAAGCAGACAGGCTGTTCGGACACCATGATGACGTGATGATCATTGATGTCGGACGTTCGGTCGAAGAGGTGGTGCTGGATATCATGTCCTGCGAGTTTCTGGTGTCCAGCTCGCTCCACGGGGTGATTATTGCGCACGCTTATGATCGGCCCTGTGCACCCGTCGCATTCTCAACCGCGCTACTGGGTGATGGCACAAAGTTCGACGACTATTACCTGTCTGCAGGCAACACATGCCCCCGGTTTGAGCGGATGCGAGGCTCAGAGACCTGCGAACAGCTTTCACAAATGGCTCAATCTACTCCAATCCCGCATCTCGAACCGCTCCGGCAGGGTTTGCGCCAAACTTGTCCCTTTTGATGAAACGACACGACGAATATAAAAGCGCCAGCGGCGAAACAGGCGGCACCCTGAGTGCCCATGTCCATGGTGCGCGCGACCGGCTGGAAGGCACTCCCATGGAACAATGTATGCGCCCGGTGACGCCCGGAAACGGGCGGAGGCGCATCGAGCCCGGAACGAGGGCCTGCTGATGATGCGTTCTTCCAAGCCTCACATGTCAAAGCGGGTCATCCTGCACGTCGGCTTGCCAAAGACGGGCACGACAGCATTTCAGGAGTCGCTTGAGTTAAACCGGGACCAGATTCCCGCCCAGATTATCTCGTTCTCGACCAAGGCCGAGGTGGGCATGGCGTTCTGTAAACGTGTACGCGATATCGTGCGTCACGGGTCCAATCGCTGGCGGTTGTGGCAACTGGATCGCGCAGCGCGGGGCATCCGTGCCTGGGTGGACCGCCAACCGCATGACGTGGTTCTGGTGACCGAAGAAAACCTTTTGGGCTGGCGTGTGCGTGACATGTACCGAATGTCCTTTGAGAACGGTCCGAGACAAGCGATGGAAGCTCTGGTTCGCGCCCTTGACGGGTATGAACTTCACTGGGTGCTGTATCGCCGCGATGCCAAGGCGCATATGCGCTCTGCCTACCGCTACTTCGTCAAGCTGCGCGGCGTTTCGGATGGGTGCGAGGAATGGTCCCGTCGGATCGGAACGCCCGAGGTGCTGGATCAGCTTGTCGAGGATACGGCCCGCGCTTTTGGAGATGCCGGGCATGTCTTTGACATGGAAGCGGAAAAGGCTACCGCGCATGCTTGGGGCGCACCAATCCTGAGACTTGCCGGGATGAGCGAAGACAAGATCAATGCGCTGACGCCCGCGCCGCGAACCAATATCGGCCTTCCGGGTGACTTGCTGGATTATGTGCGTGACATTAATGCCATCGGCCTGAACAAAGCAGAGCGCCTTAAGGCGGTTGATGTGGTTTTGCGCCTGCACGCAGATCTCAGCGGCGGGACTCCGCGAGAAGCATATGGGCGGGTGAAATGACAATGACCCGGACACAGAACGCACGGGGATTTGTCCCCAAGAGGGCAGCGGCGCATGCCGCCCTTGTAACCGAAATCCTTGTTGTTGGTTCGACCGCTGTCAAAGCGCCGGATCCGCAGCACAACGAGACAGCCGCAAGCGCGAGGTAAACCCATGGTACAACTGACGCTCCCCAAGAATTCCCGCATCACGACGGGCAAGACATGGCCCAAGCCCGAGGGCGCGACCAATGTCCGCAAGTTCCAGATCTATCGCTGGAACCCCGATGATGGCAAAAACCCCCAGGTCGATACCTATTTCCTCGACATGGACAAATGCGGGCCGATGGTTCTCGACGCGCTGATCAAGATCAAGAACGAGATTGATCCGACGCTGACCTTCCGCCGCTCCTGCCGAGAAGGCATCTGTGGCTCCTGCGCGATGAATATCGACGGGATCAACACGCTGGCCTGTATCTACGGCCTCGACGAGATCAAGGGTGACGTGAAAATCTATCCGCTGCCGCACATGCCGGTGGTCAAAGACCTGATCCCCGATCTGACCCATTTCTATGCCCAGCATGCCTCGATCATGCCGTGGCTGGAAACCAAGACCAATCGCCCAGCGAAAGAGTGGAAGCAGTCCATCGAGGACCGCAAGAAGCTGGACGGGCTTTATGAATGCGTGATGTGCGCGTCCTGTTCGACCTCCTGTCCCAGCTATTGGTGGAATGGCGATCGGTACCTTGGACCGGCAGCGCTCCTCCACGCCTATCGCTGGATCATCGACAGCCGCGATGAGGCCACGGGTGAGCGTCTGGACGATCTGGAAGATCCGTTCAAGCTGTATCGCTGCCACACGATCATGAACTGCGCCAAGACCTGCCCCAAAGGGCTAAACCCGGCGCTGGCGATTGCCGAGATCAAGAAGTTGATGGTGGAACGCACCGTCTGACTTGAGCGAAATGACTGTTCCGGCCCGCCCCTGAAACAAGGGCGGGCCGATTGCGTTTTGGAAGGGGCAGGGGAAAGGACGGACCCATGATCATCATCGCAGGCCTGATCATCGCCTTCATCCTGCTGATCCTGTTTTCCCGCCCCGATTTGCGCCATTGCCGCTGGCGGCGGGGGCGGGAAGAGGGCGCATTGGTCTGGCGCTGTGCTTTTTGTGGCGCAAAGGTCACGGATGGCAGCGCGACGCCGCCAAAAGTATGCTTTAAAAACAAAGCATAAGGCGGAGCTTTTCAGTTTTTTTGGCAGTTGCGAAAATCTCTGCTTGATCGAATCCACAAACCGCTCCATATGCGCGTTTACAGACGCCAACGCACGCGCCTCTGGCGAGGTGGGCAATTCAAAACCCACGCGGTTACGTAGCGACGGTAACGTCTCCCTTGGAACTGAGCGGTCTCACGCCGGGAAACCGGACATGGCCGGGTCTGACTGGAGATGACCTATGAACGCATTCGTAACCGGGCTTTCGGCCTGTGAATCCTCTGTATTTTCGCGTACTGAGGATTACATCCGCACCCATCATTTTGATCGCCCGACGCTGGTCATCGACACCCAGGCCGTGGCGCGCCAATACGCTGCACTGGCGCAAGGACTGGGCCGCGCTCAGATCCATTACGCGGTCAAGGCCAACCCGGCCCCCGAAATCCTGCGCACCCTGCACGGGCTGGGCGCACATTTCGATGCGGCCTCGCGGGTCGAGCTGCAAATGTGCCTCGATGCGGGCGCGCGCCCCGATCAGTTGTCCTTTGGCAATACGATCAAACGCGCCTCTGACATTGCCTGGGCGCATGAAACGGGCATTGACCTCTTTGCCGTGGACGCCGAGGAAGAGATCGAAAAGATCGCGCAAAACGCCCCCGGCGCGCGCGTCTACCTGCGTATCATCGTGGACGCGACCGAGGCCGAATGGCCGCTGACCCGGAAATTCGGCTCGGGCCGTGACAAGGCGCTGGCGCTGATCGAAATGGCGAAAGAGTTCGGCCTGAACCCGGTTGGCCTGTCTTTCCATGTGGGCTCGCAAACCCGTCGCGCCGCCATGTGGGCGCCGATCCTGGATCAGGTCGCTGCCGTCTGGCACGCCGCGCGCGATGCCGGTCACGATCTGACGCTCCTTAATATCGGCGGTGGTTTTCCGGCCTTCTACGGTCGCGAGATCGACGCACCAGCGCTTTACGCACAAGAGGTGATGAAGCTGGTCCAGCAGCGTTTCGGCGACGTGCCGCATATCATGGCAGAGCCGGGTCGCGGGCTGGTGGCCGAGGCGGGCATGATCGCGTCCGAGGTGCTTCTGGTGTCCAAGAAATCCGACAATGACCTGCACCGCTGGGTCTATCTCGACATCGGTCGCTTCTCCGGTCTGGCCGAGACCGAGGGCGAGGCGATCCGTTATCAGTTCGTCACGGATCGGGATATGGAGCAAACCGGTCCCTGCATTCTCGCCGGACCGTCCTGCGACAGCGCCGATGTGCTTTATGAAAAGCAACCGGTGCAATTGCCGCTGGGGCTGCGCGCGGGCGACCGGGTCATGATCCGGGCCTGCGGTGCCTATACTTCGACCTATGCGAGTGTGGGCTTCAATGGCTTTCCGCCTCTGGATGTGGTGGCCATCTGAATACTGGCACCGCACGCGTGCGGCGCGCGCGGTGAAGGGAGGGGCAAGGGGCGTGCCGGCGCGGCACGCCCCTTGTTTTTTGCGTCAAGCTGCCGTTTTGTCATGGCAAAAAAGCGGGAGATCGCAATGAACAAGGCACCAAAGGACGCAGAAGCGCGCCGCGCGATTGCACCTGTGATCGTGTATCCGAATGACACCTTGCCCAAACCCGACCTTTCCATGATGCGCGCAGCCCGGGCCAGCGCCACAAAGGTGGACGAGGTGATCGTTCCGCCCCGCGAGGGCGGATGCTTTCGTGCCGATGCCGGGCAGTTCTTTCGCATCACGAGCGTGGAGGGCCCGCAGGTGGGCGACCTGAACCTCTGGTACGCGCATGACCTCAATGAGCGCTTCTTTTCCGGCAAGACCCGTGCGCTGCATGGGACGCATGTGAGCTCCGGGGATCGGCTTTGGTCCTCATTGCCCTATCTGCGCGCCATGGCCACCATCGTCGAGGACACCCTGGACTGGTATGGGATGGATGCGTTCGGCGGCTCCGTACATGATGTGATCGGGACGCGCTGCGATCCTTATACGGGCTATCTGTTGTCCGGCGTGCAGTATCATCACTGCTGCCATTCCAACCTGACCCGCGCACTGGCCGAAGAAACCGGATTGCCGCTCCATGCCTGCGAATTTCACGTGCATGACGTTCTGAATGTCTTCATGTGCACCGGGTTTACCCGCGACACCGGGCAATATTTCATGAAGGCCAGCCCGGTCCGCCCCGGTGACTACATCGAGTTCTTCGCTGATATCGACCTTTTAGGCGCGCTCAGCGCCTGTCCCGGCGGTGATTGCTCTGCCACCCATACCAGTGACGCAGCGGCCTGTTACCCGCTCAAGGTTGAGATCTTTGAGCCGGACCGCGCGCTGCTCAGGGATTGGTCGCCGTCCCCGGCAAATGGCTATGATCGGACCCACGGCACCAGAGACGCGTAGCGTGTTCAACCTGCATGGATGAAGTGCAATTTGTCGAAACTCGCGCGCCACGCGGCGACCTCGGGAGCCAGCGTGTCGGGTGCATTGGCGCGCAGCGCCGCCACGATCAGCCGTGCCAGCTCTGGTGCATGCTCCGCCGTCATGCCCCAGCGCACCAATTCCGGCGTGCCGATGCGCAGCCCGTTCATGTCTCCCTCGACCGGCTCAGTGGGCAATCCGATCCCGCAGGCCAGAAAGCCCGCTTTGCGCAGTTTTTTCGACGCCGCCTGTCCGCCCCCGAACGCGGTAGCCTCAAGCGCGAACTGGTGGGACTGCGTTGCGCCCTGTGCGGTTTTGAACACCGGCAGGCCCGCCTCCTGACAGGCTTTGGCCAGCGCCTTCGACATCTCCACCATGGCTTCGGCATAGGCCGTGCCATGATCGCGCCAATCCAGCAACGACACCGCGAGCGCTGCGGATTTGGCGGCATCGAAATTGGCGGTCATCCCGGGGAAGGCAATTTGCTCCAGCCGCTGGGCCAATGCGGCGTCCCGGGTCACGATCAACCCGCTGGGCGGTCCGCCGAGGCTTTTATAAGTGCTCATCGTCATCAGATGCGCGCCCTCATCCAGCGGGTTCGGCCACGCCCGCCCGGCGATGATCCCGCATTGATGCGCCGCATCAAACAACACGCTGGCCCCGAACCGGTCGGCGATCTGCCGTATTCCGGCCACCGGATGCGGGCTCAGGTTCAGGCTGCCGCCGATGGTGATCAGGCGCGGCTCAACAGCCTCTGCCAGATCGGCAAGCGCATTCAGATCAACCGTGTAGCCGTCCTCGTCCACCGGGGCCTCAAAGATCTGCAGGCCGTAGAGACCGGCCGCCCCGGCTTCGTGATGGGTGACATGCCCACCCACCACTGCCGGCGGGACAATCACCGCATCGCCGGGTTTGCAGGTCGCCATGAAGCCGTAAAGATTGGCAATCGCGCCCGACGGCACGCGAATCTCTGCATGGGTGGCATCAAAGATTTCGCAGGCCAGTTCCGCCGCGATCACTTCGATCTCTTCGATAGCCTCAAGCCCCATTTCGTATTTGTCACCTGGATAGCCAAGCGAGGGCCGCGTGCCGATGCCGCTGGCCAACAGCGCCTCGGCGCGCGGGTTCATCACGTTGGTGGCGGGGTTGAGGTTGAAGCATTCGCGTTCATGGATGCGCCGGTTCATCGCCGCCAGCGTTTCGACGCGGGACGAGACCTCTGCGCTGTCATTGCGCGCGGTCTGACGGGCGATCTGGTCGATCAATGACCGGCTGGTTTCCGGCAGCCAGTCACGGGACGCCAGCTTGGCGGTTTCATCACTCATCTCGGGTGTCTCCGGGGGTTAGCTTTCAAAGGCCGCTTCGAGCGCGATCTCGACCATGTCGCCGAAACTCGTTTCCCGTTGATCGCTTGGCAACGCCTCACCGGTCAGCAGGTGATCGGAGACCGTGAGAACGGCAAGGGCGCGGGCCCCGTGGCGGGCGGCAAGGATGTAGAGCTCGGCGGCTTCCATCTCGACACCGAGAATACCGTGCCGTGTCATCTGGTCATTCAGATCGGGGCGTTCGTCATAGAACACATCGGAGGAATAGATGCCGCCCACGTGGGTGGCCACATCGCGCGACCCGGCCGCATCCGCGGCACGGCGCAAAAGCGGATAATCGGCGCAAGGCGCGAAGTTCAATTCGCGAAAGATACCGCGCGAGGGCGTGGAAAGCGTCGTGGCGGTCATGGCAAGGATGATGTCGCGGACTTTGACATGTTCCTGCATGGCACCGCAGGACCCGATGCGGATCAGGGTCTTGGCACCGAAATCGCGGATCAGTTCATTGGCATAAATTGACAGTGACGGCATGCCCATACCCGACCCCTGGATGCTTACCCGGTTGCCACGCCAGGTCCCGGTAAAGCCCAGCATGCCGCGCACGGAATTGACCTGCACAACGTCGTCCAGAAAGGTTTCGGCGGCCCATTTCGCCCGGTAGGGATCGCCGGGCATCAGCACGGTTTCGGCGATTTCTCCGGGTGCGGCTCCGATATGGATGGACATGTCATGTTCCTCGCTTCAACTCAGACCGTGACATTCGCACCGGCTACGGCCAATCGCAAGACATCACGGAATCCGTCGCTTAAGGGGATTGCGAGGAGGCATTTTATCCTTAAGGTTGAGTTTCACCCATTGCTTTCCGAAAGGACCGCGTTCTTGTGACGTCCTTCAATACGGCACTTGTACTCTTGACGTTGGTCGGTCTGGGCTGCGCGGCTGCAGCTTTGTATTTTGCCATCCGTGCGGACAGGCTGAAATCGCAATTGCTGGACCTGCGGGATCGTCTGGCCACGACCAGCCGCGAAAACAAGCGCCTGATGCATATGGTGGAGTATGACGACCTGACCTCGGCGCGGTCACGTCGCTACATGCGCGAACTTTTCGCGAGCAAGCCGCAGGACGGCAAGAACGCGATGATCTTCATGGATCTCGACAATTTCAAAAGCGTCAATGACGGGTTCGGCCATCGCGCCGGGGACACGCTCTTGCGGGCGATTGCGGATGGGTTGCGCAAGGCCTGCAAGGAAGGCGAGGTGCTCTTCCGGCTGGGCGGCGACGAATTCTGCGTTTTTCTGGAGAACACGTCGGTGCCCGAGGCGGTCGAGCGTGCCAAAGCCTTTGTGGCGATTGTCTCGGATTGCAGGATCGACATTGACGGTGTTCAGGTGCGCCGCACAGCCAGCGCGGGCGTCGCGCGCATTGACAAGGGGCAGGATCTTGTCGGTGCTTTGTACTACGCCGATGAGGCGTTGTATGCTGCCAAGCAATCGGGGGGCAACGCGCTTCGGGTGACCGAAGGTGAAACGCTCCGTTCCATGATCGCCCGCCGCACAAGCCCCCGGCCCGAAGATATGGCCGAAGCGATCCGCCGCGAAGAGGTCACCTATTTCGTGCAGCCGATCTTTGACACCCGCATCGGCAAGGCGGTGGGCGTCGAAGCTTTGATCCGCTGGGTGCGCAGCGATGGCCGGGTGCTGCTTCCGGAAAAGTTCCTGGATGCCATGATCGGAAATCAGGCGCGCCAGATCATTCCGTCGGTCCGCGCCACATCCAATATTTCGACACAGTTTGCCGGGCTGGGCGACCGGTTCTACTGCGCGTTCAATATTTCGTCGCGGTTTCTGGAAGCCTCCGCGCTGGAGGGCAGCGATTTGATCGATGATCTGATTGGCGATCTCGATCCCGCCCGCACCGTTCTGGAACTGGTGGAAAACGCCGCGATCCAGAATATTGAAAAGACCCGGTATCTCCTAGATCTTTTGCGGGAACGCGGCGTGCGCGTGGCGCTGGATGATTTCGGGACCGGCATGTCCAACCTGCATTGGTTAAGCTCGCTCAATGTCGACATGGTCAAGATCGACAAGAGCTTTGTGCGGGGGCTTGGCGAAACCGGTAAGGACACAAGCATCCTGCGCGCCTTGCACAGCATGTCTCAAAGCATGGGCTTTGACGTCATTGCCGAAGGTGTGGAAACAGAGGCCTCGCTGGAAGTTCTGCAAGAGATCGGCATTTACACGGCGCAAGGCTACCTGCTTGGGCGGCCCGAACGACCGGATTTCTGGCACGCGCGCCTTTCACAAGGCATGGACGGCATCAGCAGCCCGATGCGCCGACCCGCCTGATCTGTCAACCTGCCAAAATCCGACGCCATGCCGGGATGGGGCGCGCCCTGCATTCCTGAACGCAGAGCGCGTGTTGCGTGGCTGGTGGCCTTATTCCGCAGCGACCGATTGCGGATCGACCAGCGTCACGATGTCAGTCATGATCGTGTTCAGTTCGAAATCCTTAGGCGTATAGACCCGGGCGACGCCCATGGCGTGCAGGCGCTTGGCATCGTCATCGGGGATGATACCGCCCACGATCACCGGTACATTCCCGAGCCCGGCCGCGCGCATCCGCTCCATCAGGTCCTCGACCAGCGGGATATGTGATCCTGACAGGATCGACAGACCCACCACATGCGCCTCTTCCTCCAGCGCGCCGCGCACAATTTCCTCGGGCGTCAGGCGGATGCCCTCATAGGAGATGTCCATGCCGCAATCCCGCGCGCGGAAGGCGATCTGTTCGGCGCCGTTGGAATGGCCGTCGAGGCCCGGTTTGCCAACAAGGAATTTCAACCGGCGGCCCAAACGGTCGCTGACCGCGTTCACCGCATCGCGGATATTGTCCAGCCCTTCGGTCTTGTTCGACACCGAGGCCGAAACGCCCGTAGGACCACGATATTCGCCATAGGCCTTGCGCATCTCCGCCGCCCATTCGCCGGTGGTCACGCCCACGCGTGCCGCGGCAATCGACGGCTCCATCACGTTGCGGCCGTCTTTGGCAGCTGCGCGCAGATCGGCCAGCGCGGCGTCTACCGCATCCTGATCCCGTTCGGCGCGCCACACGTTCAGCCGTTCAACCTGCTCCTGCTCTACCGCCGGGTCCACCACCATGATGCCGCCATCTTCGGTCATCAGCGGCGAGGGTTCGGTCTCGACCCATTTGTTCACGCCCACAACGATGGTCTCGTTGCGCTCGATCCGGTTCAGCCGTTCGGCGTTGGAATCGACCAGGCGGCCTTTCATGTATTCGATCGACTTCACCGCGCCGCCCATGGAATCGAGATTGGCCAGCTCGGCGCGCGCGCCCTCCTTCAACTCCTCTACCTTGCGGTCAACAGCGGGGTTTTCGTCAAACAGATCGTCGAATTCCAAGAGGTCCGTCTCATAGGCCAGGATTTGCTGCATGCGCATGGACCATTGCTGATCCCAGGGGCGGGGCAGGCCCAGAGCCTCGTTCCACGCCGGAAGCTGCACCGCACGCGCGCGGGCTTTCTTGGACAGTGTCACCGCCAGCATCTCGATGAGAATACGGTAGACGTTGTTTTCTGGTTGCTGCTCGGTCAGGCCGAGCGAGTTCACCTGCACCCCATAACGGAAGCGGCGCATCTTGGGATTGTCGATGCCATAGCGCTTTTCACAGATCTCATCCCAGAGATCGACAAAGGCGCGCATCTTGCACATCTCGGTCACAAAGCGGATGCCCGCATTCACAAAGAAGGAGATACGGCCAACAACGGTCGGGAAATCCTCGGCCGGGATGCGCGGCTTCAACTCATCCAGCACCGCCGTCGCCGTGGCAAGTGCAAAGGCCAGTTCCTGCTCCGGCGTCGCACCGGCCTCTTGCAGGTGGTAGGAACAGACATTCATCGGGTTCCATTTGGGGATGTTGGTGTAGCAATATTCGGCCACATCCGCGATCATCTTGAGGCTGGGCTTGGGCGGGCAGATATAGGTGCCGCGCGACAGGTATTCCTTGATCAGGTCGTTCTGCACCGTGCCCTGCAGCTTGGAGACATCCGCACCCTGTTCCTCGGCCACAGCGATATAGAGCGCCAGCAGCCAGGGGGCGGTGGCGTTAATGGTCATGGAGGTGTTCATGTCCTCCAGCGGGATCTGATCAAACAGCGCGCGCATATCGCCCAGATGGCAGATCGGCACGCCCACCTTGCCCACTTCGCCGCGCGCGAGCACGTGGTCGCTGTCATAGCCGGTTTGGGTGGGCAGGTCGAAAGCCACAGAAAGGCCGGTCTGACCCTTGGCGAGATTCGAGCGATACAGTGCGTTCGAGGCCTTGGCCGTCGAATGGCCGGCATAGGTTCGGATCAGCCAGGGGCGGTCTTTCTGGGTCTCGGTCATCTGTGTCTCTCGATTCGAGTGGCGTAATTTTGTTTCGTCCGTTGCTGCATACGCGAAAGAATATGGCGCTGTCAATTCGCTGCATCGCGGCAACTGAGCCATGTTTACGCGTTTGCAGCAAAATGCAAACGTGACGGAATGACAGAGCGTATCGAAATCCCGATCTGGCTGTTTGTGCTGATCCTGGCCTTTGCAGCGGTGACCTTTGCTTCGCATTTTCTGTTTCCGTCTGTGCGCTGGTTCCTGCGTCGCAGGATGGAACGGGTGGTGGCGCGGCTGAACACCCGGCTGGCCCGCCCGATCCAGCCGTTCAAGCTCGCCCGGCGCACGGACATGATCCAGCGGCTGGTCTATGACCCGGCGGTGACCGAAGCGATTGTCGATCATGCCCGCGAGCATGGGCTGCGTGAAGATGTGGCCTTTGAGCAGGCCAAGCGTTACGCGCGCGAGATCGTGCCATCCTTTTCCGCCACAGCCTATTTCGGTTTTGCTATCCGCGCCGCGCGCTTGCTGGCGCGATTCCTCTATCACGTGCGGTTGGGGCGCTACGACAAAGAGACGCTCGACAATGTCGACCCTGACGCCACGCTGATTTTTGTCATCAACCACCGCAGCAACATGGATTACGTGCTGGTCACCTATCTCGCGGCAAGTCAGTCGGCGCTGTCCTATGCGGTGGGCGAATGGGCGCGGGTCTGGCCGCTCAGCCGTTTGATCCGCGCCATGGGGGCCTATTTTATCCGGCGCAAGGATGCCGGGCCGCTCTATCGGCGGGTGCTGGCGCGCTACGTGGCCATGGCGACCCAGGGCGGCGTGGCGCAGGCGATGTTTCCCGAGGGCGGGCTGAGCCTTGACGGGGCATTGGCACCGCCGCGCATGGGGTTGCTGAAATATATCACCGATGGTTGGCAGCCGGATGGCCGGGACGTGGTCTTTGTCCCCGTGGCGCTGAACTACGACCGTGTGCTGGAAGACCGGGTGCTTCTGGATGCACATCGCTCTGGCACGCGGCGTTTCCGAGCGCGCATCGGCGAAGCGCTGCGGTTTGGCCTGAGCTATCTTCTGCGCAGAGCGACCGGGAGGGTGCAGAAATTCGGCTATGCGGCTGTCAGCTTCGGCACCCCCCTCTCGCTCAACGCCCATGTCGCTGCCCATGGCGCAGACCCGGAGCCGCTTGCACTCGAACTGATGGAGCGGATTGGCGCGGTCGTGCCGGTTCTGCCGGTGCCGCTTTTGTCGCTTGTGTTGCGCGATGGGGTGGCGCGGGACCGCGACGCGCTGCGGGAGGCGGTTGATGCGGAGCTTGGGTGCCTGGCGCTTCCCCCCGAACATGCCGTGCATTGCGCCCCGGACGAAGTGGTGGCCGCCGGGCTTGATGTCCTGTTGCGGCGCTCATTGGTGCAGGAAACGCCCGAGGGGCAAATCCGCGTCGATCCGGCGCATATCGACGTGCTGGCCTACTACGCAAACTCGATTTCACACTTGGAACGCCGGAATTCTGCGACTGCATAGGGATTTCTGCGGTCGCTCGGTCATAAAATTACAAAAACCACTCAAACATTGTTGCAATGTTGCGTGACCCCCGATATTTCAGGGTCACAGCCCGCGATTCTGCGTTGCGGCACAGATTTAAACAAGGAGGCCCAAATGGCTCTGGACACCAATGGCGGCATCGCTGCCTACGACGCGCCCGAAAAGGACCTGTATGAAATGGGCGAAATGCCCCCGCTGGGTTATGTCCCCAAGCAAATGTATGCTTGGGCGATCCGCCGCGAACGCCACGGCGAGCCGGACACGGCGATGCAGCTGGAAGTGGTCGATGTGCCGACACTGGACAGCCACGAGGTGCTGGTGCTGGTGATGGCGGCTGGCGTGAATTACAACGGTGTGTGGGCCGCGCTGGGCAAGCCGATCTCGCCCTTTGATGGCCATGGCCAGCCCTTCCACATCGCAGGCTCCGATGCATCCGGCATCGTCTGGGCCGTGGGTGACAAGGTCACACGCTGGAAAGTCGGTGACGAAGTGGTGATCCACTGCAACCAGGACGATGGCGACGACGAAGAATGCAACGGCGGCGACCCGATGTATTCGCCCAGCCAGCGGATCTGGGGCTATGAAACCCCTGATGGCTCCTTTGCCCAGTTCACCAATGTGCAGGCCCAGCAACTTATGCCGCGCCCCAAGCACCTGACCTGGGAAGAGGCGGCATGCTACACGCTGACGCTGGCCACCGCCTACCGGATGTTGTTCGGCCACGAGCCGCATGATCTCAAGCCCGGCCAGAACGTGCTGGTCTGGGGTGCCTCGGGCGGTCTTGGCTCCTACGCGATCCAGTTGATCAACACTGCGGGTGCCAATGCGATCGGCGTGATCTCGGACGAAAGCAAGCGTGATTTCGTGATGGGTCTGGGCGCCAAGGGCGTTCTGAACCGCAACGATTTCAACTGCTGGGGTCAGCTGCCCACGGTGAACACCCCGGAATATGCCGAGTGGTTCAAGGAAGCGCGCAAATTCGGCAAGGCGATCTGGGACATCACCGGCAAGGGCAACAATGTCGACATGGTGTTCGAACACCCGGGCGAGGCCACGTTCCCCGTTTCCACATTTGTGGTGAAAAAAGGCGGCATGGTCGTGATCTGCGCGGGCACCACCGGTTTCAACCTGACCTTTGACGTGCGTTACATGTGGATGCACCAGAAGCGTCTGCAGGGCTCGCACTTTGCCCATCTGAAACAGGCGTCTGCCGCGAACAAGCTGATGCTGGAGCGTCGCCTTGATCCCTGCATGTCCGAAGTCTTTGAATGGAATGACCTGCCGGCCGCCCACATGAAGATGCTGCGCAACGAGCACAAGCCGGGCAACATGTCCGTGCTGGTGCAGGCACCCAAGACCGGGCTGCGCACATTTGAAGACGCGCTGGAGGCTGGCCCCAAAGGTTAAGCTGAATTCAAGCAGAACTGAAACGCCCGCGAATCGGAAATCGGTTCGCGGGCGCTTTGCGTTTTGCAGGCGCAAACTGTGATTTCAAAAGCTTGGAGATCACAGCCTCACCGTTTTTGGGGAGTTGGAATGCGTGAATATTTTAGAAACCCGGCGCATGCTATGCTTGTGTTAATCTTTCGTTAACCACTGAAATTGAGAGTTAACATGCAACACGACTGGATACTGGACGTACTGGCAGACCTCAAAAGCTTTGCAATGACCAATGGATTGCCAGCCCTCGCCGAGCAGCTGGAGGACAGTCGCATGGTCGCCATGGCCGAGGTCGCCTCCAAGGAAGAAGGGACAGGGGTTGGGCTTCGCGGCACGGACGCCTCAACTGGAGGAAATACTTTCGCAGCTGGAGCAATCCGACGCGCTTGAAGAATTGCAGGATGTGATCGAGAAGCTGCGTGACTGCTTCGGTGTCGATCACATGGTCTATCACTGGGTCAGCAGCACGGGGGAGCAGTACGGCTGCGGCACCTATTCTCCGGAATGGGTGCAGCGCTACCTTGATCAGGGATATCTGCGGATTGATCCGGTTGTTCTGGGATGTTTTCAACGGTTCCACCCGGTGGACTGGAAGCGGTTGGACTGGTCGTCGCGCGCGGCACGTGCCTTTCAGAAAGAGGCGCTGGACTACGGCGTCGGAAATCAGGGCTTGTCGATCCCGATCCGGGGACCGAACGGTCAATTCGCACTTTATACACTCAGCCACAATTGCAGTGATCGCGAATGGGCCGAATTTACCGAACGCCACCGTCGCGAACTGATCCTCGTGGCGCATTACTTCAATCAAAAGGCGCTGGAGTTCGAACCGGGCCGCGTGCCCGAACAAGGCCAGGCGCTGTCGCCGCGCGAAGTCGAGGCAATGACTTTGATTGCAGTGGGTTACAACCGGGCGCAGGCGGCAGAAAGCCTGTCGATCTCGGAGCATACATTGCGCGTCTATATCGAAAGCGCGCGGTTCAAACTTGGCGCGATGAACACCACGCACGCGGTTGCAAAGGCGCTGAGCCGGGGCCTGATCGTGGTGTAGTCCTTATCGGCCCGCGCGCGTCTCTCGCCCGGCATTAACCGGAATTGATCACGCTGTTTCCCGTAAATCACGGGGAGACAGCCACATGATCCGATACCTCTACGCCGACCAGCTTGCCCAGGAACCCGGTCTTGCCCACGCCATGTTCCGCGACCGGGCCGATCAGTTCCACACGCGCCTTGGGTGGGAGGTGCAGGTGGACGAAAACGGCGAGGAACGCGACGCATATGATGGCCTGAGCCCGCTCTACGTGATCTGGCAGAATGCCGATGGCGGCCATGGCGGTTCCATGCGGTTTCTGCCCACCGTGGGCCGCACCATGGTCAATGATCATTTCTCGCACCTGACCGATGGTGTCCTGATCCAAAGCCCCGTGATCTGGGAATGCACGCGCTTCTGCCTGTCGCGCGGGGCCTCGGCAAAGGTCTCGGCGGCGCTTATGCTGGCGGGGGGCGAGATCATGCAGAATTTCGGCGTCCGGCATTTCGTTGGCGTGTTCGATGCCCGCATGGTGCGCATCTATCGTCGCATTGGTGCCTCGCCCGAGGTGCTGGGCAGCGATGGCGCGGGGCGGGCCAAAATCAGCGTGGGCCTGTGGGCGTTTACGCCCGAGGCTCAGGCACGCGTGGCCGAAGCCGCGGGCATTTCCGCCGCGCAGTCACGCCAATGGTTCAACCAGTCTTTCGATAGCGCAAATCAGCTTGCCGCAAGCGCCTGATCTTGCTGGCACTTGCGCGGGCCGGGGGGTAGGGTCCGCGCATGACATTGCCCGCGCTGACATTTTCCGAAGACCAGGCCGAAGCCTTTGACCGCGTTGCCGAGGCGTTGCGCGAAGTGGGCGTTGATATCGAAGATGGCGCGCTCCTGCCCCCGCGCGAGGGGCGTTCGGGCGTGATGGCCATTACCGGCAAGGCCGGGTCGGGCAAGACGCTTCTCCTCGCAGAGCTCTACAAGGCGCTCAAGGAGGCGGGCGTTGATGTGGTGTCGGGCGATTGGGAAGGGCGCAGGCGCAAGGACCGCCGCACGCTGGCCATTCTTGCCCCCACCAACAAGGCCGCCAGCGTGTTGCGGATGCGCGGCGTGCCTGCCACCACCATTCACCGCATTCTTTATACGCCGGTCTATGATCCGGAATACGAACGCATCGCGGAATGGCTGGCGGGCAATGGTGAACGCCCCGAAATCGAGGCGCTGACAGATGCGGCGCTGGACCGGGCCTATGCGTTCTACCAGTCCAACAACTCCATTCCCGGTGCGCTGGCCGCCGCCGGTCTGCGCGGCTCGGATTTCATCACCGGCTGGAAACGCCGCGAGGAGCCGCTCGATATCGGTTTTGTGGACGAGGCCTCGATGCTCGATGACCGGCAATACGAAGACCTGCGCGAAATCTTCCCAACGCTTCTGATGTTCGGCGATCCGGCACAGCTTGCCCCGGTGAACCAGTCCGGCACCATGGTGTTCGACAAGCTGGCCGAGAAACAGGTCATGTATCTGCACCGCATCCACCGGCAAGAGGCGGACAACCCGATCCTTGATCTCGCCCATGCGCTGGCCGATCCGACGCTGGAATTTCACGATTTCGAACAGATGGTTGAGGAAAAGTCACGTCAGGACGACCGCGTCGTCTGGGGCCAGCGGGTCGAGGTGGACCTGATGGCGCGCTCTCCCGTCCTTGTCTGGCGCAATGCCACGCGCATCCGGCTGATCAACGCCTTTCGCGCCGTGCATGACGCGCCTGATGACCGGCTCCTGGAGGGCGAGCCGCTGATCTGCGACGGGATTGAACTGCCGCTCAAGCACCGCAAGAAACGGCTGGACCTTGAGGCGCGGGGCCTGATCAAGGGCGCGCAAGTCATCTATCTCGGCGAGGGACGCAAACCGGGCTTTTCCCGCCTGCATGTGATGGGGGCCGAGGACCCGCGCGTTTCCGCCGCTTCCATCGTGAAGATTGAAAAACCGGATGAGGAAGAGCCGTTCATCCCCTTTGCCGCGCGCATGGGGGCGACGTTTCTGCATGGCGCGGCGGTCACGATCCACAAGGCACAGGGCAGCCAATGGGACGATGTACAGGTCTTCGCTCCCGATCTCTTTGTTGCCGCGCGCATGGGGCGGGTCGAAGCCGGGCAACCGCTCTGGAAACGGCTGGCCTATGTGGCGATCACCCGCGCGCAGGAGAGGTTGATCTGGGTGGTGCGCAACCGTCTGTCCCGGCCCAGCCACGCGCTGCGGGTGGATGACCTTGCCGTGCCGCAACAGCCGCTGACGCTTGAGATGCAGGACGAGTGAAACCAACGGGGTGACGGCGTTTTCCGACCCGGACACGCGGGTGAATGTCGCTTTCACATCCTGTCAGGTCGGGCAGGTTTTGCGCGCCTGTCCCGCGCGCGGCTATTGCTTGGAAAACACTCAGCGGAGTCGCGTCTCATGAAGACCCATGTCAAAGCTCTTGTCGTCGGCGGTGGTGCCGTCGGTGCCTCAATCGCCTATCACCTGGCCCGCGCGGGCTGGGAGGATGTCATGCTGCTCGAACGGGATGAGCTGACCTCCGGCTCCACCTGGCACGCGGCGGGGCTGCTGCCGCTCTTCAATATGAGCTATGCCACCAGCCATATCCATGACTATTCGGTCAAGTTCTACAAGACACTGGAAGAAGAGACCGGGCTGAACGCGGGCTTTTCCGTGGTGGGCAATCTGCGCATGGCGCAGACCCAGGCGCGCATGGATGAATACATGCTCTACGCCACCACCGCCGAGACCGTGGGCGTGCCCTATGAATGGCTGAGCGCGGATGAGATCAAGCAGCGCTGGCCGCTGGTCAATTGCGAGGACCTTGTCGGCGCGATCTATCACCCGACCGATGGCTACATTAACCCCGCTGACGTGACCATGGCGATGGCCAAGGGCGCGCGTCAGCGTGGCGTCGTGATCGAACGCAAATGGCAGGTTGATGGCTATGAATGGACCGGGTCGGAATGGCGTGTGACGCTCACCAAGATGGTCGAAAAGGGCGGCAACCTTGTGCCGTCCGAGGAGCAGACCGTCGTGACCGCCGAACATGTGGTCACCGCCACTGGCAACCACGCGCAGCGCACCGCGAAACTGCTGGGCATCAAGATGCCCGCCATTCCGGTCGAGCACCAGTTCATCGTGACCGAACCTGACCCGGCGCTGGTCGAATACCGCAAAACCCATGGCGAACATCCCGTTCTGCGCGATGCGGATGCCAAATGGTATGTGCGCGAAGAGCGTGGCGGCTGGATCCTTGGCCCGTACGAGCGCAACGCGCCCGCACGCTTTGAATATGGCGTGCCCGACAGCTTCCGGGCAGACCTCTTCCCGCTCGATCTGGAGCGGATCGAAGAGGAATACATGTCAATGATCCACCGCATTCCGTCCTCGGAAACCGTGGGTCTCAAGGACGATTTCAACGGCCCGATCTGTTACACGCCCGATGGTAACCCGCTGGTGGGCCCCGCGCCGGGGCTGCGCAACATGTGGCTGGCCGAGGGTTTCTCCTTCGGGATCACCGCTGCGGGCGGCACCGGCTATTACCTTGCCCAGATGATGGTCGAGGGCGAGGCCGAAATCGACATGGCGAGCCTTGATCCCAAGCGCTACGGCTCGTGGATGACCACGGAATATGCCGCGCGCAAGAACGAAGAGGCTTATGAGCACGTCTACATCCTGCACCACCCGGATGAAGAGCGTGAAGCCTGCCGCCCGCTGCGCACCGCACCCGCCTATGACCGGCAAAAGGCCCGCGGCGCGCAATTTGGCTGCGTGAACGGGTTCGAGCGCCCCAACTACTTTGGCCCGCTTGATGCCCCTGAGAGTTTTGACCATGACAGCCGCTCGTTCCGCCGTGGCGCATGGTGGGACTATACCAAGGCCGAGGCCGAAGCCGTCCGCAACGGCGTGGGCCTGATCGACGCCACCGCCTTTACCAAGCACATGGTCAAAGGCCCCGGTGCGACGCAGTTCCTCGACTGGTTCACCTGTAACAAGCTGCCCAAAGTCGGGCGCATCAACCTGACCTATGCGCTGACGGCGGCGGGCACGACCCGCACCGAATACACCATCGTGCGTCTGGCCGAAGACGAATATTACCTCGTCTCCGCCGGGGCCTGGACCGATTACGACGGTGATTTTCTGCGCAAGGCGGCCGAGGATAAAGCCCCCGAATTCGGCTATATCGAGATCCAGAACGTCACCACCCAATGGGGCGTCTTTGCCATCGCCGGGCCGAAATCCCGCGATGTGCTGGCCGAGGTGATCAAGGATGCCGAACCGGACACCGCCCTGTCGAACAAGCGGTTCCCCTGGTTGTCGGCACGCCAGATCGAGCTGGGCATGTGCCCGGTCAACGCGATCCGCGTGGCCTATACCGGCGAGCTGGGCTGGGAGCTGCACCATCCGATCGAGATGCAGAACTACCTCTTCGACCTGCTGGAGAAAGCGGGCGAGAAACACGGCATGAAGCTGGTCGGCGCGCGTGCGCAGAACTGGCTGCGTCAGGAAAAGAGCTACCGCGCCTTTGGCAACGAGCTGGGCCGTGACGCGACCCCGCTTGAAGCCGACCTGCAGCGTTTTGTGGATCTGTCCAAAGAGTTCCATGGCAAGGACGCGATGGAGAAAATCGGCGTACGCTCGAAATGTTGCACCGTTCTGATCGACGGTCCGGCGGACGCGGATCCCTGGGGACACGAGGCGCTCTATCTCGATGGTGAGAAGGTCGGGCGTCTGACCTCGGGCGGCTATTCCGTAGCTTTCGGCAAGAGCATCGGCATGGGCTATGTCAAACCCGAGCTGGCCGTGGAAGGCACCAAGCTCAAGGTCAAGATGCTTGATCAGCTTTGGGATGCGGAAGTCACCTGTGACAGCCCCTATGATCCCAAGAACGAAACCATCCGCAAGGACGGTTGATCGGAGCGCTTGCGCGGCGTGTGTCATGCCGCGCAAACCCATCCTCAGGACAGGCCCGGATATGTTGAACGCCCCGCTTATGCGGGGCGTTTCGCTTTTTGCTCAAAGGCATGCGCCCTTCGATCAGTTCCGCCCGCGCCCGAAATCGTCCGTAGTCACGACGCCATCGCCATTCCGGTCCATGTTCGCAAACCAAGCGGGCACGGCCTCCATGAATTCCGCGCGCGTCACCTGACCGTCTCCGTCCGCATCGGTCACGTTGCGCATCATGCCATTGGCCGGGTTGTTCCGCCCGCGCCCATGACCCATGCCGTTTTCTTTCATGTCATTGGCGCGGGCCTCATCAAAAAGATCGTGCTCCTCACTGTCCAGCACGCCGTTTTCATCGGCATCGAATGTAAAAAAGACATCCCCGCGTCTCGCGGTCGCTTCTTCCAGCGTGACCTGCCCGTCTTCGTTCACATCCCAGTTCTCGATGAAATGCGCGCCGGGATTTCCCTGACCGTTGCCCTGTCCCTGACCATGGCTTGACGCCAGAACCGGGGTTGCGGCAAGGGCGAGCAGAAATGCGAGTGTGCGGGTCATTGATCTATCCATATTCCAGTGTTGATACATCTCTTAAACGGAATATGAAGAACCCTCCGTCGTGCCAGAATGTCGCAGGCGGACATCATTTTCCTTTGGTCAATTGGTCAAAGCATTCCAACGCCTTGGCGGAATACATGACCGCCGGACCGCCGCCCATCTGGACACACATCGCCAGCACTTCGGCAACTTCCTCACGAGTGGCACCAGCATTGATGAGCGCTTGGGTGTGAAACATGATGCAGGGTTCGCAGCGGATCGCCACGGCTATCCCAAGCGCCACGAATTCCTTGGCTTTGAGGTCCAGCGCGCCGTCGGTCTTGACCGCTTTGCCCAACTCGCCAAAGGCTTTCGTAGCGTCAGGGATGGCTTTGTTCAGGGCACGCAATTGTCCGCGCGTATCCGCCAGTTTTTCCGTCCAGTCCATAGGGGGCTCCTTCGCATATGTTGTCACATGCGAGAAATCATATCTGACGGGATGGAACCTTGATCTCGATCAGTCGGGCCCGGTGGACATCACCCGGCGTTTTGCACGCGCTCGACATAGGCGCGCAGCTCTTCGGCCTCGTGACGGGCATCTCGCAGCCCGTCCATGGCCGCAGACAGTTCGGCTTCGGTCTGGGCCAGCTGGTTGGTCAGTTCAGCCTCGCGCTGCTGGAGGTAGGTGATCGCCTGATCGCGGGTCTCTTCGGCCTCGTGCAGCTCCTGGCTCATGCGCTCCAGTTCGCCCACATCGGATTTCGACACCCGGGTGAAGCGGTGCAGAAGCCAGTTTGCGAACCAGCCAAGGCAAAAGGCAACAAACAGAATGATTGCTGTCGCAATGACAAATTCAGTTCTGTTCATCCTCGCTGCCCTCCGACTGTGCCGCGCCGTCTTCTTTCACGGATTGCTCGGAGCTTTCAAGCGTTGTTTGCGTCTCTTCCACAGGTTCCGGAGGGATCAGGCGGAATTCGATCCGGCGGTTTTGCTCGCGGCCTTCTTCGGTTCCGTTGTCCGCGATGGGCTGTGTTTCACCATATCCCACCGCTCGGTAAGAGGCGGTCAGCACCCGGCGATTGCGCAATTCGGTCAGGATCGCCTCGGCGCGGGCCTGGCTCAATTGCTGGTTCATGCTCTCACGGCCCTGGCTGTCGGTATGCCCACCGATTTCAAGCGGAATCTCCGGACAGGATTTCAGCACTTCGGCAATGTCATCCATGATGCCACGGCCTTCGCTGTCCAGCGTATCCGATCCGGGTTCAAAATTCAGCTTCCGCGTGCCAAGAACCGTCTGGATCCGCACAAGGCATTCTTCGGGTGTGGGCAGCGCGGCTGTCGGGTCGAGCTGTTCCTTATAGGTCACATCGATCGAGAACTGCGCCCCATCGCCCAGCTTTTCGGACAAAAGACGGGCAATTTCCGACCGGGCGGCCTTGAAACCCGTATCGCCGGAAATGCGCATGTCATCCTTGGTTACGGTCACTGCGCCGTTGGACAGGTTCCCAAGCGCCTCGATCCCGGCAAGCACCCGCACCGACCACGACGCCGGCAGCGTATCGTCCACCCGCGCCGTCATCCGCACCGCCGCGCTGGCAAAAGCCGCCTTGGCATAGCTTTCCGCGGTCTGGCGGGCGATCTCGCTTGCGACGCGGCCGCGCAGCTGTACCTGGCCTTCGGGGCTGAGGGTTGCGACGAATTCTGCCGGGCCTTCATCGCTTTCATCGGGCGTTTCGGGCAGCACAGCGGTGAGGTCGAACACCTCGGGCAGGCTGTTTTCCAGCTCGCCCACAACCGTGTCGAACACGCCCTGTTCCGTGCCTTCCAGCGCGATCAGGGAGATATCGGCATCCGACATTGTCACCGTGCCGCCCCCCAATGTGGTCAGCGCCCTGATGGATTTCTCTGCCGCTTCGACCCAGCGCGTGCTGGGCACGCCCAGCCCGATTGTACAGACCGTCTGACCTTCCAGACCGGCGGCGCGGGCGGCGCGCAGGATGCGGTCGCGCGTCTCTTCGCTGTCAGCCGAACAGGCGTCGAAACGCGCGGTGCCGTTCTCAACGACAAAGCGCAGGGTAAAGGGCGTGATCACCGGACGCGGTGCCGAGATGGACAGCGCCACGCGCAGGTCGTCGGGCTTGGCACGCGCCAGCGCGCTTTCGGTTGCGGTCTTTTCCTTGGCGCTGTCTGTCATGGCGGTCACTTCCACCAGATCCGCAGAGACCGAGATTTTCGAACGCGGCAGGCGGCGCAACGCATCGGTGGCAAAATCAATTGCCTCCTCCCAGCCGTCAGGAGCGGGGTAGGATGCGGTTTCCATCAGGTCCGAGACTTGATCTTCGCCAACCACGGTTTGCATCGCTTCGACAAGCTGCTCATGAGCGTCGCCGTCGGGGGTCAGGCCGATCAGCGACACACCGGAATCGTTGCGCAAAATCTCGATAGAGAATTTCGGCGGGGCCAGTTGCTGGGTTTCGGCCACGTCCATCTGGTCGATCAGTCGCGCGGCATCCACCACCTGACCGGCATTGGACAGCGCGCGGAAGCGGTCAGCCTCGTTCGGGGCGGTGCCGATGACAAAGACCTGAAGGCCCGTCGCATCGACCGAGGCCCAGTCCAGCCCGGCGGTCTGGAATTGTTCGGTCACAGCGTCTACCGAGGCATCTTCGACCAGTGAAACGGACAGCGTCGCTGCCACAACCGACGCCACGCCCGCAAAGGCAAAACTCGCGATGGGCAGAGCATAGTTCGAAAGGCGCATTCAAAGGCCCCGGATTGTTATTGTGCCGTGAAGAGATACGTCGCCCGGGCGCGGGGTTCAATCACACGAGCATGGCAACGGCGAAAAACAGCACAGGGAGCAGCCCGGCATTGCGGTTGGAGCGGAACAGCATGAGCAGCCGGTCCATGTTCTCCATGTCGAACATGCGCATCTGCCACGCCATGTGCCATCCCATCGCCCAGGGCCCGCCAAGCGCGATGACCAGCGCAAGGATATCGCCACGCGGCACGGCGGCGATCACGGCCAGACCGATCAGCACAACCGTTCCCACCAGAAACCGGCGCAGCCATTTCGGCGTGTCCCGGTCAAACAGCCGCGCGGTGGATTTCACCCCGATCAGCGCGTCGTCTTCCTTGTCCTGATGGGCATAGATCGTGTCATAGAACAGCGTCCAGCTGATCCCGGCCACATAAAGCAGCACCGCGGGCCATTGCAGCGCGCCGCTATGCGCCGTCCAGGCCAGCAAAGCGCCCCAGTTGAAGGCCAGCCCGAGGAAGATCTGCGGCCACCAAGTGAAGCGCTTGGCAAAGGGATAGACCGCCACCGGCAAAAGAGACAGGATTCCCAGCGCGATCGCGGCCCAATTGAATGTGAGCAAAATGCCAAAGGCAATGAGCGCCTGCGCGCACATCCACGCCACTGCACCTTTGTCGGTGACCTGACCCGAGGGGATGGGGCGCGACGCGGTGCGCGCGACCGAGCCGTCAATATGCCGGTCGGTGATGTCGTTCCAGGTACAACCCGCCCCACGCATCAGGAAGGCACCGAACCCACATCCTGCAAATATCCACAGATCGTGCCAGGATGCTTGTCCATCTGCAACAATGGCTAGCAGTAATCCCCACCAGCAGGGCAGGAGAAGCAGCCATGTCCCGATGGGTCGGTCGGCGCGGGACAGCCGCAGATATGGACGCGCCGCGGGGGGCGCATATCGGTCAACCCAATTGCCCTTTACGGCGTCGGAAACTTGTCCTTCGGCCTCTGGCGTCTGGCGCGGCTCTGACATAACACTATCCCCATGAGTGGCACGATCAGGCTGTATGTAGAGCAAGGTTTGGGGGAGGGGCAAACGCTTCCTCTCGAACGCGCGCAGGCACATTACCTCTTCGGGGTGATGCGGCTTGGCGTGGGGGCGGAGCTTTTGCTGTTTAACGGCCAGGACGGCGAATGGCGTGCCGAGGTCATCGAGGCCGGCAAGCGCGGCGGTGTGCTGGCTTGCGTGGCGCGGAGCAGGCCACAGGACATGCCGCCCGATCTCTGGCTGCTCTTTGCGCCGGTGAAAAAGGCCCGCACCGATTTCATCGTGGAAAAGGCCGTGGAACTGGGGGCGCGGCGCATCCTGCCGGTGCAGACCCGGTTCACCAATTCCGAACGGATCCGCCCCGACAAACAGCGCGCGCATGCCATCGAGGCCGCCGAACAATGCGGCGCGACCTATGTGCCCGAGGTGGCGGAGTTGCAGAAACTCGACCGGCTTCTGGATGGCTGGGACGCTGATCGGGTGCTGTGGTTCTGCGACGAAAAAGCCGATCTGAAAAACTTCATGACAAATGCCGTCACCGATCCTGAGCGGGGCGCTCCGGCGGCCATCCTCATCGGTCCCGAGGGCGGATTTTCCGACGAAGAGCGCGCGCGGCTGCACGCGCTGCCCTTTTCCCGGACCCTGTCGCTTGGCCCTCGTATCCTGCGCGCCGAAACCGCTGTCGTGGCGGCGCTGACGCTTTGGCAGGCCAGCCACGGAGACTGGTCATGATCCGCAAGGCCACACATGACGATATCCCCGCGCTGGTCGGATTTCTCGAACGCCATATCGAAACCTCGATGTTCCTCTTGGGCAATCTGGAGGCGCATGGGTTGGACAATACCGACCACCCCCACGGCACCGCCTATTTCCTGCGCGAAACCGGGGACGGGATCACGGGTGTTTTCGGTGCCACCAATGGCGGCTATCTGACCTGCCAGCTTCCCGGCATCGGCAAGACCGAGGCACAGACCTATGCCCATCTTCTCAAGGGCTACACGCTGCGCGGCATGACCGGCGAGGATGCGCAGGTTTCTACCATTCTGGACGCCCTGCCGCTGCCAACTGACCCCTGGCATATCAATCTTACACAGCCGCTTTATGCGCTGGACCTTGCGGAGATGGGCCAGACAGACGACACGATCCGCAAACCCGACGCCGCGGATCGCGCCGTGCTGGAGACCTGGCTGGATCACTATCTGCGCGACACCGGCGTGATGCCCGAGGCGGGGATCGTGGATGAGATTGCCGTGCGTGCTGCGGCGGCGGTGCAAAGCCGCACAATGCGCCTGTTGCTGGACGAGGCAGGTACACCGATTGCCATGAGTGATCTGAATGCCCGCGCGGGGCAGGCGGTGCAGATCGGCGGCGTGTTTGTGCCGCGTGACCGACGCGGGCAGGGGCTGGGCGGACGCGTGGTGGCGGCGCAACTGGCGGAATTGACGGGGCAGGGGATCGCCCGGGCCATCCTGTTTGCGGCTTCATCGGATGCGGCGAAAGCCTATGAAAAGATCGGGTTCAGGCGCATCGGCGACTACCGCATTGCCATGCTCAAAGCCCCCACAACGCTGAGTGATCCGACATGAGTTTCATCCGACCCGAGGCGCGCGCCACGCTCTGGCGCTGGCGCGAAGTGCTGGCCGGGGTGGCGCTGACCCCGGTGGGCGCGTGGTGGAGCTTTGGCGTGACCGGTTGGCTGGGCAATGCGGTGGGCTTTGCCGTATTGGGCATTGCGATGCTCTTGCTGATGCTGGGCATTCAGCGCGCCCGCTTTCGCGAGGACAGCGATGGCCCCGGCGTCGTGCAGGTGGTTGAGGGGCGCGTGGCCTATTTCGGCCCACTGACGGGCGGCGCGGTGGATATGGCCGAGATCACGCGGCTGAGCCTGGATGTCCGCAACCGGCCGGCCACATGGGTGCTGGTCCAGCCCGGGGTCGAGCCCCTGCACATCCCCGTTACAGCCAAGGGCGCAGAGGCACTTTTCGACGCCTTTGCCGCGCTGCCGGGGCTGCGTATGGAATACATGCTGCGGGAACTGAATGACGCGACCGCGCGCGAAACCGTGATCTGGCAGAAGGGCCAAACCGCGCCCGCCCTGCATTGACACCCGCGACGTTTCCGCCCATCCCTGAGCCTGACACGCGACACCAAGACCAAGATCGGAGCAGCCCCATGTCCATCCCCCAGTCCGGCGGCGCGCCGATTGAACGGTATGAGCAACTGGCCGAATACCTCGCCGATGGCTGCAAGCCCAAGGACGATTGGCGCATCGGCACCGAGCACGAGAAATTCGGCTATTGCAAGGACACGCTGAAACCGCTGCCCTATGACGGCGACCGCTCGATCCGCGCGGTGCTTGAGGGGCTGCGCGACCGCTATGGCTGGGCCGAAGTGCTGGAAGGCGGCAAGATCATCGGGCTGGAAAAGGACGGTGCCAATGTATCGCTTGAGCCGGGCGGCGCGCTGGAGCTTTCGGGTGCTCCGTTGGAGACCATTCACCAGACCTGTGACGAGGTGAACGCGCATCTGCGCGAGGTCAAGGACATCTCGGACGAGATCGGCGTGGGGTTCATCGGGTTGGGCGCGGCGCCGATCTGGCACCATGAAGAGATGCCGCTCATGCCCAAGGGGCGCTATAAGCTGATGGACGCCTATATGACCAAGGTCGGCACCATGGGCACGGCGATGATGCGGCGCACCTGCACGGTGCAGGTCAATCTCGATTTCGGGTCCGAGGCCGACATGGTCCAGAAACTGCGCGTCGCCTTGGCGTTGCAGCCGGTGGCCACGGCGCTTTTCGCCAATTCGCCGTTTTTCGAGGGCAAGCCCAACAATCACAAAAGCTGGCGGTCTTATATCTGGCGGCATCTGGATGATGACCGCACCGGCATGTTGCCGTTTGTGTTCGAAGACGGGTTCGGCTTTGAGCGGTGGGTCGAATACGCGCTCGATGTGCCGATGTATTTCGTTTATCGCGACGGCAAATATATCGACGCGCTGGGCATGTCGTTCCGCGATTTCCTCAAGGGTGAATTGCCCGCGCTGCCGGGAGAAAAGCCGCTGATCAGCGATTGGGCCGATCACCTGACCACTGCCTTTCCCGAGGCACGGATCAAGAAATTCATCGAAATGCGCGGCGCAGATGGCGGCCCGTGGCGCAGGCTCTGTGCGCTGCCCGCGATCTGGGTGGGTCTGTGTTACGATCAGGGGGCGCTGGACGCAGCCTGGGATCTGGTCAAGGGCTGGGACGCCGAAACGCGCGAAGCTCTGCGCGTGGCCGCGTCCGAGTCCGGGCTGCAGGCGCAGGTGAACGGCATCAACATGCATGATCTCGCGCGCGAGGTTGTGGCCATCGCCAAGGAAGGTCTGCGCTCGCGTGCCCGCCCGGGTCTGGGCGGCATGGTGCCGGATGAACGGCATTTCCTGCATGCGCTGGAAGAAAGCATCGAGACCGGCAAAGTGCCCGCGGATGAATTGCTGGACGCCTATCACGGCGAATGGAATGGCGATCTGAGCCGGATCTACGCGGCGCATTCCTACTGAGACTGCTGAAGGTGGGCAGGATTGCCCACCCTACGGTGTGATCAGCTCCACGAACCGGTCGATCATCTCGCGGGGCAGGGACCAGTCACAGACCAGACGGCAGGACAGGCAGTCCCCGTCCGGCCCGTCCACCGAGCCATGCAACTCGTAGCGCGCGCCCGCCGCGCGGGCCCGGCGATGAGCTTCGCGGGGCAGGGTCACAAACAGCATATTGGCTTGCGGCTCGAACAGGAACTCCGCCACGCCCGAGCTGCGCAACCCCTTGGCCAGATGCGCGGCATTTGCGTTCGAGGCCCGCGCAAGGTCCTGCCAGAGATCATCGGTCAGGTAAGCGACCATCTGGGCAGACAGGTAGCGGTACTTGGACATCAGATGCGCGCCACGCTTGCGCCGCAGCACGAACTCCCGCGCCTTGGCCGGGTCAAAGACCACAATCGCCTCGACGCCCATCAGCCCGTTCTTGGTGCCGCCAAAACTCACCACGTCCACGCCCGCTTTCCAGCTCATCTCGGCGGGCGAACAACCCAGAGCGACGGCCGCATTGGCAAAGCGCGCACCGTCCAGATGCACGGGGCAGCCATGCGCGCGGGCGACCTTGCTCAGCGTGGCGATCTCGTCGAGGGAGTAGAGCGTGCCGCGTTCGGTGACCTGCGTGATCGACACCGGCCCGGCCTGTGCCATGTGGTGATCGCCGGTGTCATACATGGCAATCGCGGCTTCCAACGCTTCGGGCGTCATCTTGGGGCCTTCGCCCACATGGGTCAGCTTGGCCCCGCCCATGTAAAACTCGGGCGCGTTGCATTCATCCACCACGATATGCGCCATTGGGGTACAGAACACCGTGTCCCAGGGATGGGTGAACCCGGCCAAAGCCAGCACATTGGCCGCTGTGCCCAGCGTGACAAGGAATACCTCGGCCTCCGGTGCCTCGAACAGATCGCGCAGCCGTGCCGTGGCCTGATCGGTCAGCGGGTCGTTGCCATAAGGCGCGGCGTAACCGGTATTCGCATCCATCAGCGCCTGCATCACCTTGGGATGCACAGGACCCGCATTGTCCGACATGAACTCCATTACATCGGCTCCTCGATGATGTGATCTTCCCAATCGTCCTCATGCACCTCGAACTCGGGCACGGTCCGGCTTTGCATGGAGATCCCGGCCTCGTGCACCGTCTCCGGCGTGCCGGAAATCAGCGGATGCCAGTCATAAAGCGGCCTGCCGTCCCACAAAAGCTTGTAGGCGCAGGTCTCGGGCAGCCAATAGGCGTGCTGCTCGATGGTGTCCGGGGTCAGCTGGATACATTCCGGCACGAATTGGTGGCGGATCTCATACTGCGCGCAGCGGCATGTCATGTCGTCAAACAGCCGACAGGCCACGCGGGTCAACGCGACCTCGCCGGTCTCTTCATCTTCCAGCTTGTTCAGACAGCATTTGCCACAGCCATCACAAAGCGCCTCCCATTCCCTTGGCGACAGCTTGGTCAGCGGCTTGTGTTCCCAGAAACGCGCGGCCAGCCCGGAGCGGTTGATGGGGTCACTCATAGCGTGCTCAGGATCTCGCGGGCGCGGGCGCAATCCGCATCCATCTGGGCGATGAAAGCGTCGAGCCCGTCAAAGGTCTGTTCCGGGCGCAGATACGCCACAAGCCCGACCGACAGGGTCGCGCCATAGAGATCACCGGAGAAGTCGAACAGGAAGGTCTCTAAATTCGGCACCGCGCCGCCGAATTGCGGCCGCACTCCCAGTGAGGCCGCGCCATGGTAGCTGCCCTTGAACGGACCGTCCTGCACATCGACCAGCACCGCGTAGACGCCAAAGGCAGGCAGGTGCAGACCAGACAGCGCCATGTTCGCCGTGGGATAGCCCAGAGTGCGCCCGCGCTGTTCGCCGCCCACCACCGGCCCTGCGATGCGGTGCCAGTGACCCAGCATGTCGCGCGCATCCTCCGGGCGGCCGTCAGACAGGGCGGCGCGGATCGCGGTCGATGACACCTGTTCGCCGCCGGTCTGGATCAGCTCGGCCACGGTCACGTCAAATCCCATTTCGGTGCCAAAGCGTTTGAGGTCCGCGGCATTGCCCGCGCGCCCCTTGCCGAAACAGAAATCCGCGCCCACCACCACATGGGCAAGCCCCAGCCCGTCGCGGATCACCCGGGCGGCGAATTCCTCGGGGGTCAGCCCGGCAAGCGCGTGGTTGAAATTCAGTTCGTACAGCTTTTCCACGCCCAGCTTTTCCAACCGCGAGGCGCGTGCCTCGGACGACATCAGCCGAAAGGGCGGGGCATCCGGCGCAAAAACCTCGCGCGGATGTGGCTCAAAGGTCAGGATGCCCAGGGGCGCATCGTCACGCCGCGCAAGGTCGATCACCGCCACATGGCCGCGATGTACGCCATCGAAATTGCCGATGGCGACGCTGGCACCGCGATCCTGCGGCTCGACATATTGGTAATCGCGGATGATGCGCATGGGCGTTTGGGTATCCCCGCCGCGTGCCGCTGGCAAGGGGGGATGCGCCCGGTTTTACGCGGGATGGCCCGCCGCGCCAATGGCGGACGGGCCAAGTCCCGGTCAGCTCTGGCGTGGGCCGCGCATTTCCGAGATGGCAGAGCGGATCTTGCTCCAATCCCTGGCTTCGTCATGCTTGCCAGCTTCTTCGCAGGCGCGCATTTTCTGCGCCGCTTCAAGCTCGGCCTTGCCGCCATGTGCGCTTAAAAGCGCGCGTGCATATTGAGTGGTCTGGATGGCGTCCATCGGTGTCCTCCCTTGGTCGGTTGATCCAGTGGAGGGCCACCATATCACAACCGCCGCGGGATTTCACCCTGTTGCCGTAGGGTGGGCAGTTCTGCCCACCAAAGCGTCAGTCGAACTTGCGCGAAGGCGCCAAAACCTTGGCCTCGCCGATCAGCACTTTCTTGCCATCCACCGAGCAATGGCAGTCCAGCGTCACGCGGCGCTTGCCGTGGTCGATATCGACTACCTTGACCTCGGCATAGACCATGTCGCCGGGGCGCACGGGGGCGAGGAATTTCAGCGTCTGGCCCATATAGACCGTGCCATGCCCGGGAAGCTGTTCGCCGATCACCGCCGAAATCAGACCGGCGGTCAGCATGCCGTGGGCGATGCGGCCCTCAAAGATCGTGTCCTGGGCATAGTCGTCATCCAGATGCACCGGGTTCCGGTCCGTGGAAACTTGCGCGAACATCTCGATATCCTGATCTGTCACCTGTTTGCGCAGGTGGCGCGTCATGCCCATCTCGATATCTTCGATACAGATGGAGCCTCGGGGCAGATTATCGAACATGGGGGCCTCCATCTGGTCGCCTCTAAGTAATAAAACGCTGGCCAAGGGGCCTCATGAGCAACTTTATTACTTTGCGGGCGCAGAAAATCAACCCCTTTGTTTCAGCGCAGAAAGCCGATCGTAAAGCTCGGATTGATCATTTCCTTTTGAATATAGGCGTTTAGCGCGTCCGGGTCGGGTTGGTGCGACGTTTTGGTCTCGGCGGCGGCCAGCCCTCCCGAGATGAAAAGGGAATCGATATCTTCGCCCATCGCCCCATCAATGTCGGTATGTGCCCCGTCTCCGATGGCCAGAATGCCCGCCGGGGGAACATCGCGGCCAAGCTCGGCCAGACGGCGGCGGGCAAGGTCATAGATCGGCGGATGCGGTTTGCCGAAATAGAGGCTTTCGCCGCCCATCTCCGTGTAAAGCTGTGCCACAGCCCCGGCGCACCATTCCCGGTTCTCGCCGCGATCGACCACGATATCGGGGTTGGCACAGAGCAGTTTCATGCCCTTTTGCTTGGCATAGAGCAGTTGCGGGCGCAGCTCTGTAGGGTCTGCAAGCGGGTCGAACGGCCCCGTGCACACGATCCCCTCGGCATCTTCAAGGTCTACCCGGCTGATCTCTACCGGGTTTTCGATAAGATGCAGTGGCTCGAAAAATGTGGTGTCGAACGCAGTGCCGATGAAATAGACCTTGGAGCCCACGACGCCGTTGAACATGGCCGCGCGGGCACTGTCGCCCGAGGTCGTGATCGTATCCCAGGCGTCGCGCGCCACGCCGATCTTGTCCAATTGCTTCTCGACCTCGTGGCGCGACCGGGGCGCATTTGTCAGCAGAATAACCGTACCGCCCCGCTGGCGATAGGCCTGCAATGCCGAAACCGCGTCTCCAAAAGGTGCGAGGCCGTTATGCACGCAGCCCCAAAGATCGACAAAAAGCGCGTCGTAGCGGTCGGAAATCTCGGCAAGCTGTTCGATGATCTGGGTCATGGGGGCCTCGGGCAATGAGTGTTTAGCCAAGATGTACTGGAGCCCCGCCATCGGGGCCAGCCCCTTGACGCGGATTGCGGCGGTTGGGTTGCCCAGACCCGCCAATCACGCTGGGGCGAGCGGTGGCCGTCTCATTGTCCGACAAAATGCACGAAACAGCCAAACAGTGATAACCGAGGCGAGCCCCCATTCATTCGTCGCGGCTTCTTTCGTTCCGTGACCGGCGCGCCACGGCAAAGATCAGCCCGCCAAAGACCAGAAGCACAGGCAGGATCACCAGGAGTTTCAAACCGGCCCCGGACATGTGAGCGCCTTTCAGAATTGTCGCATTACTTATAACTTATGAGTTCGCATAAGAAATTCCAGACCCGAGCGGGTGATGTCAGGGCTTGAATTCGGATAAATTCCGGCATTGGCTGATGCAACCCGGAAAAGGATCAAGCCATGTCGGATCAATTACGCGGTCTGCTGATCACGCTTGTCGGCGTGCTTTTCGTGGTGCCCGATGCGCTGTTCGTGCGCCTGATCGATGCCGATCCTCTGGTGATCTCGTTCTGGCGCGGGTTGGTGGCCGGGTCGCTGCTCTTGCTCGGGATCGTGCTGTTTCAGGGAACGGCCCCGATCCGGGCCGTGCTGCGCACCGGGTGGGCCGGGGCGGTCTATGTGGCCGCTGCGGGCGGCTCGGGCATTCTCTTTGTGCTGGCGGTGAGCCTGACCAGCGTGGCCAATGTGGTCTTTATCATCGCGGCGATGCCGGTCTTCGCAAGTCTCTACAGCAGGCTGTTTCTGGGCGAGCCGATCTCGCGGCGCATGGTGCTGACCATGGCGGCGGTGGGTGTGGGGCTGGCGGTGATCGCTTATGGCTCGGGCGAGACCGAAGGCGCAACGCGGCGCGGCGATGTTGTGGCGCTGGGCGTGGCGGCCCTGTTTGCCGCCGGGCTGACAGCGGCGCGGCGGGCGCGCCCGGTTTCGATGGTGGCGGCGGTGCCCTTTGGCTACCTGCTCGCTGCCGCCTGCGTGCTGCCGTTCATCGAGCCGTTTTCCGTCCCGGACGGGCAATGGCATCTGGCGGCACTGCACGGGCTGTTCATCGTGATCAGCTCGGTGGGGCTTGCGCTTGGCCCGAAATACATCACCTCACCCGAGGTTGCGCTTTTGATTCTTCTGGAATCGGTGCTGGCACCGCTGCTGGTCTGGGGCGTGATCGGAGAAAACCCCGGCCCATGGGCGCTTTTGGGAGGGGCGGTGGTCATCAGCGCGCTGGCCCTGTCCAACCTGATCGCGCTCAGGCGTCGGGGGCCTGTACGTGTTTAGAAAGCGGGGCGTTTCCGGGAAAGGCGGAAAGAAAGGTCCATGGCAATAAGATCCAAATTAAATTCACGAACAAAAAATGAGTATCATCATACCGACGAAGGCAATGATTTCGACCCATGGAATGGACAGGCCAAATGGGAGACTGATCTGTGAAAAGCGTATTTTTTTATCCGAGCGCATTTTTGTCACTTCAAGTGTTCTCTTCTGATTGGAGAATGAAAAATGGAACTCGTTAATAACTAATGCGCCAATCGAATTATTTCGGCGACTTCTGCGCTAAGGATGAGGGGCAATTGTGTTGTAAGGATGCAGTATCAACACTTTTTTGCCACAATCATGGAGCCGAAGTGGGTCAGAAAGAGGGCGGAAGCGACAAGATTGGCCCATTTTTGTGAAAATTAACCGCATCGCTGAACAATCAATTATTTCGTCGTTGTATCGTTCGGAATTGGAAACAAACCGACTCGCATTTTGCGCATTTATTGATCACTGGTGATTGCTGTGAGCCGCCAGAATATTGGAAACAATTTGTTTTCGCACCGTGTAAATGGTTTGCCGGTTTATTAATACCTCTCGCCTTGTGTCATTATACCCCAATTCCGGTTGGGTGGGGGTGTTCATTCTCCCCAGGGTGGCGTTGGGGCGAATCATTCTTGTTTTTTGCCCTCTCGTTGAGCGCCTGCGAGTCGGGCTGTGGGGCGTTGCAAGCTGTAAGCAATCTGGGCCCAACCTGTCGTCAAGGTTTGACATGAATGATGATTCATGTTTCATGTAATGCACGGCGAAAACGCCTACAGTGGAGGTTTACATGAAACGCATTCTCAAGACCGGGGTGGCCATGCTGGCGCTGTCCCTGGCAACGGCGGCCAGTGCCGAGATCCGCATTGCCCATATCTACGGCAAGACCGGCCCGTTCGAAGCCTATGCAAAGCAATCCCATGACGGGCTGATGATGGGGCTGGAATATGCCACCGGCGGCACCATGGAAATCGATGGTGAGCCGATCGTGGTGATCGAGAAAGACACCCAGCTGGACCCCGCCAAGGGCCGCACGCTGCTGGCCGAAGCTTACGGCGATGATGACGCGCATATTGCGGTGGGACCGGTCTCCTCGGGCGTGGCGCTGGCGATGCTGCCGGTGGCCGAGGAATATGAGCGTATCCTCGTGGTGGAGCCCGCCGTCGCGGATTCGATCACCGGCGAGGCGTGGAACCGCTACATCTTCCGCACCGGGCGCAATTCGTCCCAGGATGCGATTTCCAACGCCGTGGCGCTGGGCGGTGAGGGCGTGACCGTGGCGACGCTGGCACAGGATTATGCCTTTGGCCGTGACGGTGTGGCGGCGTTCAAGGAGGCGCTGGAAGCCACCGGGGCGACCATCGCACATGAAGAATACGTGCCAACGGACACCACCGATTTCACGGCGGCGGCTGAGCGCATCTTCAACGCCATGGGCGAGGTCGAGGGCGAGAAAAAGCTCTTCATCATCTGGGCCGGTGGCGGCAATCCGATGAGCAAGATCAATGCCATGGACCCCTCGCGTTTCGGGGTCGAGATCGCGACGGGCGGCAATATCCTGGCTGCGCTGAAAGCCTACAAGGAACTGCCGGGTCTCGAAGGGGCCACGTACTACTATTACGAGATCCCGGACAACCCGGTGAATGACTGGCTGGTCGAAGAGCATTTCAAGCGTTATGACAGCCCGCCGGATTTCTTCACCGCAGGCGGCATGTCCGCAGGCATCGCCGTGGTCGAGGCCATCAAGGCCGCAGGCGGTGCTGACGACACTGAGGCACTGATTGAGGCGATGGAGGGCATGTCCTGGGAAACCCCCAAAGGCACCATGACCTTCCGTCCTGAGGATCATCAGGCGCTGCAGTCGATGTATCATTTCCGCACGGAAATTCAGGACGGCAAGGATTACGGCGTGCCGGTTCTGGTGCGCGAGCTGGGCATCGGCGATATGGATATCCCGATCCGCAATTAAGCCGGTGCGGTGGGCAGAAATGCCCACCCTACACGCCCCCCGTAGGGTGGGCAGTCTTGCCCACCTTCCTCCCTCGGAGATGTCAAATGACCCAGGTTCTTCTGGAAACCCACGGTCTGACCGTGCGGTTCGGCGGTCATGTGGCCGTGGACGCGGTCTCCTGTGCCTTTCACGCCGGTGAACTGACCGCCATCGTCGGGCCTAACGGCGCGGGCAAGACCACCTTTTTCAACCTGATTTCCGGCCAGATCCCGGCCAGCGCGGGTCGCGTCGATCTGGAAGGGGACGATATCTCGCGCCTTTCGGTCTCCGAGCGCTGCCGCCGCGGCCTTGGCCGGGCGTTCCAGCTGACCAACCTCTTTCCCGGCCTGTCGGTGCTGGAAAACGTGCGGCTGGCTATTCAGGCGCATCGCGGTGCGGGCCGTTCGCTGCTCACCATGGCCGACAGCCACCATGCCCTGACCACGGAGGCGATGGCGGTGCTGGAACGCGTGCGGCTCGATAGGCTCAGGGACCAGCCGGTCAATGCGCTTTCCCACGGCAATCAGCGCAAGCTGGAAGTGGCGATGCTGATCGCGCTGGACCCGCGTGTTTACATGTTTGACGAGCCCACCGCAGGGATGAGCGTCGATGAGGCCCCCGTGGTGCTCGACCTGATCGCCGAGCTAAAGGCCGAGCGGGACCGCACGATCCTCCTCGTTGAGCACAAGATGGACGTGATCCGCACGCTGGCCGACCGCATCATCGTACTGCACAACGGCGCATTGGTGGCTGATGGCGAACCGGGCGCGGTCATGGCCTCGGACGTGGTGCAAGAGGCCTATATGGGCAAGGAACTGGCCGATGTCTGATCTGATCCTCACGCTGAAAAACGTCCATACCGACATCGCGCAGTATCACATCCTGCATGGCGTTGACCTCGACGTGCCGCGCGGCGCGGTCACCATGATGCTGGGCCGCAACGGCGTCGGCAAGACCACGACGCTGCGCACGATCATGGGGCTATGGGCGGCGCGCGACGGCGCGATCAGCTTTGACGGGCAGGATATCACCGGCCTGCCGACGCCCGCCCGCGCCCGTCTGGGGCTGGGATTTGTACCCGAGGATATGGGCATTTTCACCGATCTCACGGTCGAGGAAAACATGATGCTCGCCGCCGCTTCCGGGCCGCTTGATGCCGCGCGCAAAGAGCGCATCTTTACCGCCTTCCCACCGCTGCGCACCTTTTGGGACTCCGAGGCAGGCAACCTGTCGGGCGGGCAGAAACAGATGCTCTCCATCGCGCGGGCCATGGCCGAGACGCGCAAGCTCTACCTGATCGACGAGCCCACCAAGGGGCTGGCCCCGGCTATTGTCTCGACGATGGCGGCGGCGTTGCGCGAGTTGAAGGACGAGGGTGCGACGATCCTCATGGTGGAACAGAATTTCGCCGTCGCGAAAGCCCTGGGCGATTACGCGGCGGTCATGGATGACGGGCGCATCGTCTGGACCGGCACGATGGCCGAACTGGCGGGCAGTGCCGAGTTGCAGGAAAAATTCATGGGGCTGAGCATGGAGGCAGGGGCATGAGCGCGGCACCCGATCACAAACCCACATTCGCGGATGTTCCAATCACCGAGCGCGTGGCCCAGGCCATGCCGGTGCTGCTGATCCCGATCCTCGTGGTGCTGGGGCTTCTGGCCATTGGCAATCCGTCAAGCTGGCTCACCCTCACCGTATCCGGGCTGGCCATGGGGATGATGATCTTTGTCATGGCCTCTGGGCTTACGCTGGTTTTTGGCCTGATGGACGTGATCAATTTCGGCCATGGCGCGTTTATCTCGGTCGGCGCCTTCGTCGGCATCAGCGTGTTGTTCGCGCTCAGCACTTGGGCGGGTGCGCCATCACTGGCGCTGAACCTCGCCGCGATCCTTCTGGCGGTGGTGGCGGCCATGGTCGTCACCGGGGCGCTGGGCTGGGCATTCGAGCGGGTGATCGTGAAGCCCGTTTACGGCGCGCATCTCAAACAGATCCTTGTCACGGTTGGCGGCCTTATCGTGCTGGAGCAACTGATCCACGTGGTCTGGGGGCCCGAGGAGATTTTCCTGACCCGGCCCGAAATGCTCAAGGGGTCCATCACCTTCTGGGGCGCGGCGTTGGAGAAATATCGGTTGCTCGCCGTGGCCGTGGGGCTGGTGCTGTTCATCGCCATGCGGCTGGTGTTCCGCCGCACCAAGATCGGCTTGATCGTGCGCGCGGGCGTCGAGAATGGCGAGATGGTCGAGGCGCTGGGTTACCGGCTGCGCATCGTCTTTGTGGGTGTTTTCATCGCGGGCTCCGCGCTGGCGGGCCTGGGCGGCGTGATGTGGGGTCTCTATCAGGAGGTGATTACCGCCGGGATGGGTGAGGAGATGATGATCCTTGTCTTCATAGTGGTGATCATCGGCGGGCTTGGCTCGGTCGAAGGGGCCTTTATCGGCGCGCTCTTGGTGGGGTTGATGCAGAACTACATCGCTTTTCTTGAGCCGAAACTGGCGCTGATTTCCAATATCGGTCTGATGACCGCGATCCTGATGTGGCGACCGCAGGGCATGATGCCCGTGGTCAAGGCGAAGTGAGGGCGACAGGATGATCATGAAACTGCTCTCGGGCGATACGCCCCGGTCGAAAATCCTGACTTTGGTGCTTTTGGCCATCTTCCTCTGCCTCGCGCTGGCACCCTTCCTGTTCCCCGGCGTGCGCTCGCTGGACACGGCCGCGCGCATCGCGATCTTCATCGTGCTGGCGGCGAGTTATGATCTTCTGCTGGGCTATACCGGCGTGGTCAGCTTTGCCCATACGATGTTCTTTGGCATAGGCGCTTACGGCGTGGGCCTTGCTTCGCAGCATATGGGGCGGGGCTATTCGGCGCTGATCGTCGGCTCGCTCTCGGGCGCGCTTCTGGCGGCGGCGCTGGCCTTTGTCATTGCGCTCTTCTCGCTCCGGGTGCGGGCGATCTTCTTTGCGATGATCACACTGGCCGTGGCCTCTGCCGTGGCGGTGCTTGTCTCGCAGCTTTCGTGGCTGACTGGAGGCGAAGACGGGTTCACCTTCCGCATCCCGCGTGAGCTTGGACCTGCGCTGCGGCTGGGCGAGTTTGCAGGCGTCAAGATCAATGGCAAGCTGGTCAATTACTACCTGATCTTCACGCTCTCCCTGATCCTCTTCCTCATCATGCTGCGGGTGGTCAATTCGCCCTTTGGCCGGGTGTTACAGGCAATCCGCGAGAATGATTTCCGCGCCGAGGCCATCGGCTATCGCGTGGTCTGGTATCGCACCGTTGCGACCTGCCTGTCGGCGGCAATTGCCGCGCTGGCAGGCAGCCTGTTTGCCATCTGGCTGCGCTATGTGGGGCCGGACACAACGCTGAGCTTTGCCATCATGCTGGACCTTTTGCTGATGGTGGTGATTGGCGGCATGGGCACGATCTATGGCGCGGCCATCGGCGCGACGCTTCTGGTGCTGGCGCAGACCTATCTGCAGGACCTGATGGGCAGCGCCGCGGCGGCGACCGAGGCCATCCCGCTGCTCTCGCGCCTGCTGGACCCGGATCGCTGGCTCTTGTGGCTGGGGGTGCTGTTTATCCTGAGCGTCTATTTCTTCCCAACCGGCATTGTCGGGCGGCTGCGGGCGGGCAAGTGAGCGCGCCACGCCTTCTCATGCTGCATGGCTGGACCATGCGCGGCGCGGCGTTCGGCCCGCTGATAGACCGGCTGGAGGGGATTGATTGTCTCGCGCCGGATCTGCCGGGCCATGGCGTGCCGGGCGCGGGGCTGGACGACTGCGTTGCGCTGATCGAGGAGCAAAGCCGGGGCCGGGATATCGTCCTTCTCGGCTGGTCGATGGGCGCGGCAGTGGCCTGGCGCTACATCCGCGAGTTTGGGGCCGGGCGGCTTGCCGGGCTGATCACCGTGGATATGGCCCCGAAGCTGTGCGTCACGCCCGACTGGCCCCATGGGCTGATCGGGCAGGACGCGGCGCGGCTGGCAGCGACCACGGCGGAAATCCATACCGATTGGCCTGCCGCCGCCCAGAAGATCGCCACCACGATGTTTGCCAGCCGCGACGGGTCGCCCCAGATGATGCGCGCGGCGGCATTGCGGCAGGTGCTGGACAATGATCCGTCCATCATGGCCCGCTATTGGGATGAGATGGTGGCGATGGACCTGCGTGATGTCATGCCCGCGATCTCCTGCCCCACTCTGGTGGCGCATGGAGGGCAGAGCCGGGTGTATCCGGGATCAGGCGCGGATTGGTTGGCCGGTGCTATCCCCGGGGCGGAACGCGTCTGTTTCAAAGCCTCGGGCCATTCCCCGCATCTGGAGGAACCGGAGCGGTTTGCTGAGGTTGTCCGGGCGTTCTGGACCCGTTGTACAGGGTAGGTGGGCAGAATTGCCCACCCTACTATGATCCGGCCGCCGTATCGGCGTATTTCACCAGCGACCGCCCTTCGGCCACCACGGTGCCATCGGCCAGTGTGACACTCGCCCAGAGATCGGCGATGCGCTTGTCTTCGCGCAGGCGCGTGACCTCAACCTTGGCCACCAATTCGGTCTCCAGCGGCGCGGCATTGGGAAAACCCAGTTCCTGCTTGAGGTAATTGGTGCCCGGCCCGGGCAATCTGACCCCGAGAAGATAAGAAATCAGCGCCGCCAGAAGCGGTTCGGGCACGGTATCGCCCGGCTCAGCGCCGGAAAGCTCGGCCAATTCGCTCAGGTCCTCTGCGGTGAAACTGCGCCGCATGCCGACAAAATCCCCCAACCGCATCACGCCACCTCCGCTTCGCCAAGGAACAGCTCGGCCCCGTCCGCCTCGCGAAAGGCCACCATGGTCACATGCCCCGGCAACTCCCCGGTGATCTTGAGCACCACCTCGTCACCCGCATAGGTGGGGTTGGGAAACATCATCTGCTGACGTGTTTGCACGGCACCGGGATGGGCGCGGCGGATCATGCCCCAAAGCTTGGTATAGATCAGCATACCGTGGCTCACCGTACGGCCAAAGGCGGTGCGGGCGGAAAAGGCCGGGTCCACATGGATCGGGTTGTCATCGCCCGAGACCCGCGCAAAGCGGTCGAACTCGTCCTGTGTCGGCAACCAGTGTTCACGCAGTTCAGTCATCGCCAAACCCCTTTCTCAATTCCGGTTTGCGCACCTTGCCCGCAGCGGTGCGAGGGAAGTCGTCACAGATCCGGACATGTGCCGGGACCTTGTAGGCGGCCAGTCTTTCGCGGCCCCAACGGCGGAGCGCGTCGGGATCAAGCTGTGCCCCCGGTCGCGGGATCACGAAGGCCGCGCCGACCTCGCCCCATTTCGCATCCGGTACGCCGATCACAGCGGCTTCTAGGATATCGGGGTGGCCATGCAGGCAGCGTTCCACCTCGGCGGGGTACACGTTTTCGCCGCCGGAAATATACATGTCCTTGATCCGGTCGATGACAAAGACGAAGCCTTCTGCATCGCGTCGTCCCACATCACCCGTTTTCAGCCAGCCATCGGCGGTGAACGTGGCGGCGGTGGCATCCGGGTTCTGGTAATAGCCCGGCGTGATATTGGGGCCGCGCAGCTGGATCTCGCCTTCGCCCGGCGTGCCCGGTTCCAGCCCGTCCAACCGACACTCGGTCAGCATTTGGGGCCGCCCGACCGAGCCGATCCTGTCCTCGGCATGGTCGGGGTCCATCAGGAATACGGTGGGTCCGGTTTCCGTCATACCGAAGCCATTGAGCACCTTGGCCCCGCGCTTGGCGAAGAACCGGATCAGCGGTTCGGGCAGCGGCGCGCCGCCACAGCCGCAGCGGATCTCGGTCCAGTCCACCCTGTCCACGTCGTCATGCAGCGACAGCGCCTGATAGATCGCGGGGACGCCGAAGAATTGCGTGACAGCGCCCGCGCGCAACAACTCCAGCAGCGTGTCGGCATCAAACTTCGACAGGATCGTCGAGCAGCCGCCATTGAGGAACACCGGCAGCGTGTAGAGATTGATCCCCGCCGTGTGAAACAGCGGCAGGAAATTGACCGATCGGTCGGCACCGGTCAGGTGGATCGCCTGCCCGATATTGACCGCGTTCGCCCAGGCCATGGTCGCGGTCTGGATCACCGCCTTGGGCAGGCCCGTGGTGCCGGAGGTAAAAAGCAGGTACCATGGATCATTGGCCGCAATGGCACCCGCGCTGCCCGAATGCCCGGCATCGCGCCAATCCTCGGGGGACATCGGCAGGGGCGTGGCCCCGAAAGCCCCGGACACCTCTGCGGCGGTCCTGGAAAAACTGTCGTCATGCAGGATTGCGACAGGCGGGAACCGCTCCAGCGTGGCGATCAGTTCTGTCGCCGGTTGCCGCCAGTTCAGCGGGCAAAGCAGCACACCGGATTTCTGACAGGCAAAGAGCGCGATGAAGAACCCGACGGAGTTGTGACAGAGGATGCCCAGCCGGTCGCCCCGCGCCAGACCTTGCGCCACCAGCGCTTCGGCCAGCCCATTGGCAGCACGGTTGATCGCGTCAAAGCTCCAGTCCTGAGCGGCCTCATGATCGTGAAAGGCAATCGCCTCTCCGCTCAACTCGGCCCGTTTGGCAGCCATGTCAGGGACGTGGTCGAACATCGTCTAAACCTTTTGCGGGGACAGGAAGGCGCGCATGCGGGTCCGCGTCTCGGGGCGCTCCAGCGCGTCCATGAATCGGGCGGTTTCCGCGTCGAGCCGGGATTGGAACTGGCCAAGGCTGGTCTCGGAGCGGAGCAGGCGCTTGATGTCGGTCTGCGTCCCGGGATCGGTGGCGCGCGCCAGCGCGCGCGCATCGTCCTCGGGTGTGTCACTGACCTGCGCGGCCAGCCCCAGATCGCACAGCGCGGCGGCCTCCAGCCGCTCATCCGTCATCAACCAACGCTGCGCGCGCGCCGCGCCGATCCTGTCGGGAAGGATCGCCGTCCAACCGCCATCCGGGGCAAAGCCCATACGCCCGTAATAGGGCTGCACAAATGTGCCCGGGGCCACCAGTGCCAGATCAGATGCAAAGAGAAACCCCGCCCCGCCGCCGGTGATGGCCCCGCGCGCCGCCAGAATCACCGGGCAGGGCAGAGACATCAGCCGCATGAGCACCTCATGCAGCACCGGCACGACGCGGGCGGCATAGGCGCGCGCCTCCCGGGCCTCGACGGCCTCCAGAAACCGCGCGACATCGCCGCCGGAACAGAAATTTCGCCCACCAAAAAGCATGAGATGCGCGGGCGCGTCCTGCGCCACCTTGTCCAGCGTTCGGGACATCTCGGCCAGCAAGTCCGGCTCAAGCGCATTGGCGCGCGGCGCGCTCAGCGCCAGTCGCGCCATATCCCCGTCATATGTCAGGGAAACAAGGCTCATACCCGCAACCCGTCACGGATCAGCGCGAACCCCTCATCGGCGATCCGGTCAATGTCGGGCTTGTCTTCCCAGAGCACGTAGCGGTCGCCAAGGGTCTTGGCGATGCCCATCAGCGCCCAGGCGCGGACCTCGGCATCGCCTTTGCTGATCTCGCCCTTGTTGGCGGCGCGGGACAGTTGGGCTGCATAAGCCTCGGCAAAACCGGTGAAATAGGCGCGGTAAGCGTCAGGATCGACAAAGCGCGCCTCTTCCACGATTCGGTAGAGCGAGGGGCGTTCGGCGACAAAGGCCAGAAAGGCGCGCAGGCCCCGCCTCTCGGCCTCCAACCGGTCGGGGGCGCCTGCCACGGCTTCGGTCATCACGCGGCGGGTGAGCGTACCCATCTCGGTCACCAGTTCTCGGAACACGGTCTCTTTGCCGGTGAAATAGATGTAGAAGGTGCCAAGCGCGGTGCCGCTGTCGCGGGTGATGTCGGCGATGGACGCGGCGGCAAAGCCTTTGTCGCCGATCACGCGTTCAGCAGAGCGGAGCAGTTTTTCCCGGCGCTCAGTGCCGCGTTTGGTCTTGGGGGCGGTGCTTGTCATGAAACATGAATACTGATTCATAATTCATGATGCAACTCTTTCCGGCCAGCGGCACGGGGTCGGAACGATCAGAAATCGACCGTCACACCAGGAAGGTTCAGCGCCTTGATCAGGTCGCGCAGCTCCTGTCGCGCGGCGACGTTGGAGATGTTGAGCTGTTTGACCCCCACATCGCGCAGATCCAGAAGCGTCAGCCCGCGCGGGAACAATTCCCGGAATATCACCCGCTCGGAAAAGCCCGGTGCCACGCGGAAACCGATCCGTTTCGACAGGGCGTCCACGGCTTTTTCCATCTTCTGCTTATTCACCATCTGCTGCGCACCAAGCCGGTTGCGCAGCACGATCCAGTCAATCGGTTTCAACCCGGCTTGCGCCCGCAACTGCCGGGCATGCCAGACCATTTCGGAATAAACCGATGGCCCCATGATCTTTTCACCGTCGCTGGCGATATGGGCCAACAGGTCGAAATCCACGAAACTGTCATTCAGCGGCGTGATCAGCGTGTCAGCCAGCGAATGCGCGACCTGGCTCAGCCGGGTATGCGAGCCCGGGCAGTCGATCAGGATAAAGTCACTGTCCGGCTCAAGCCGGGTCACGGCGGCATAGAGCCGGTGATCATAGATGTTTTCTCCGTCGCGCAACGTCGAGGGATCGACCTCGGGGAGGTCGATATAGCGCGGCGTGGGAAGCTCCAGCTCTTCGCCCTGAAGATAGGCCGCGCGGTTGCGTATATAGCGGCCGAATGTCTGTTGCCGCAGGTCCAGATCCAGTGATCCAACGCGATGCCCCATCCGCGCCAGAGCGGTGGCCACATGCATGGACACGGTGGATTTGCCCGCGCCCCCTTTTTCATTTCCGACGACGATAATGTGCGCCATGGCACGGTCCCCTTGGCCCTGACGGATGTGTTTTGCGGGGGTTATGCGCACCATATCTAGTGGTGCGCAAGCGATAGAGCGGGTTTGGCGGGAATAATTCACCGGGTGTTGTCAGGATGATGCGGCCCCTTGCGCGCAAAGCCAGTACGCGCCGCTCTGAATAAAAACGCCCCCGCCTGTGGGCGAGGGCGCAAAAGCTGCGGCAGACGCGATCAGACGATCGTCGCCTCTGTCGCCTTGATGATATCTTCGCGGGTCACGCCCTCGGCGCATTCGACGATATGCAGGCCCTTGTGGGTCACGTCCAGAACACCAAGGTTCGTGATGATGCGGTCCACCACGCCCTTGCCGGTCAGCGGCAGGGTGCATTCCTTCAGCACCTTGCTGTCGCCGTGCTTGTTGGTGTGGTCCATCACAACGACCACGCGGCCCACGCCAGCCACAAGGTCCATGGCGCCGCCCATGCCCTTGACCAGCTTGCCGGGGATCATCCAATTGGCTAGGTCGCCCTTTTCCGACACTTCCATCGCGCCGAGGATCGCCGCCGCGATCTTGCCGCCGCGGATCATGCCAAAGCTCGTGGCACTGTCGAAATAGGAGGTGCGGCGCAGCTCGGTGATGGTCTGTTTGCCCGCATTGATCAGGTCGGGGTCTTCCTCGCCCTCGAAGGGGAAGGGGCCCATGCCCAGCATGCCATTCTCGGATTGCAGCGTGATGTCCTTGTCACCGACATAGTTGGCCACCAGCGTCGGGATACCGATGCCAAGGTTGACATACATGCCGTCTTCAAGCTCCTGCGCGGCCCGTTCGGCCATTTGGTTACGATCCCAGGGCATTATGCGGTCTCCTTCTGGCGCACGGTGCGCTGTTCAATCCGTTTCTCGTGATCGCCTTGGATCAGCCGGTGCACATAGATGCCGGGCAGGTGGATGTGATCGGGGTCCAGCGTGCCGGGCTCGACGATCTCTTCGACCTCCATCACGCAGACCTTGCCGCACATCGCGGCCGGCGGGTTGAAGTTGCGCGCGGTCTTGCGGAAGATCGCGTTGCCGGTGGTGTCGGCCTTCCATGCCTTGACGATGGCCAGATCGGCAAAGATGCCCTCTTCGAGAATATAGTTCTCGCCGTGGAAGGTCTTGACCTCTTTGCCCTCGGCAATCTGGGTGCCGTAGCCGGTCTTGGTATAGAAGCCGGGAATGCCCGCGCCGCCCGCGCGCATGCGCTCGGCCAACGTGCCCTGCGGGTTGAACTCCAGCTCAAGCTCGCCCGAGAGATACTGGCGCATGAACTCGGCGTTCTCGCCCACATAGGACGACATCATCTTCTTGATCTGGCGGGTGGCGAGCAGCTTGCCCAGCCCGAAATCATCCACGCCCGCATTGTTCGACGCTACGGTCAGATCCTTGACGCCGCTTTCTACCAGCGCGTCGATCAGAAGCTCCGGAATACCGCAGAGCCCAAAGCCCCCGGCGGCAATCAACATGCCGTCATGCAACAGCCCATCCAGCGCCTCGGACGCTGAGCCATAGACTTTCTTCATGGAAAATCTCCCCTCGTTTTAAAGATTGGGGAGATTTGTGGGCGAGGGGACGGGGAGAGTCAAACGAATTGCCGCAGCGCGGCAGCAAGAATGCTGCGCTGCTGCGATAACCGCCTTGGAACGCGTGCTATTATTTCTTTGCCGCGGTCTTTTTCTTGGCTGCGGGCTTCTTTTTCGGCGCGGCTTTTTTCTTGCCGCCCTTGGACGCCTTTTCGTTGATCAACTCAACGGCCATTTCCATCGTGACCTGATCCGGCTCCACGCCCTTGGGCAGGGTCGCGTTCACCTTTTCCCATTTCACATAAGGCCCATAGCGCCCGTCCATGACATTGACTGGTCCGCCACCTTCGGGATGTTCACCCAGCTCTTTCAGCGGTTTGGCCGCCGCGCGACTGCCCCGACGCCCGGGATTGGCGCGTTTTTCGGCAAGCAGTTCGACCGCACGGTTCATGCCGATCTCGAAAACTTCTGCGGGGTCTTTGACATTGGCGTAGACCGGTTTTGCCTCGTCGGGCAATTGGTGCATGATATAGGGACCAAACCGGCCAAAGTTTGACTTGATCGTGCCGCCCTCGGGGTGCTCACCGATGATGCGCGGCAAGCTCAGGAGCGTCAGCGCCTTTTCAAGGGTCATGTCGTCCTTTGACCAGCCGCGCGGCAGGGACGCGCGCGGCGGTTTCTTGTTCTCGGGTGTGGGTTCGCCGCGCTGGACATAGGGGCCGAAGCGTCCGGACTTGAGCCAGATCTCGTCGCCCTCATCCTCACCCAGAAGGCGTTCGTCGCCATCCGCGCCTTCGCCCGCGATGGGGCGGGTATAGGTGCATTCCGGGTAATTGCCGCAGCCGACAAAGCCACCGGTGCGCGAGGTCTTCAGGTGCAATTGCCCCTGTCCGCATTTCGGGCAGATGCGCGGATCTGACCCGTCCTCGCGCGGGGGATAAAGCTGGTCTGACAACGCCTCGTCCAGCACATCAAGCACTTCGGAGATGCGCAATTCCGAGGTCTCGGCAATCGCAGCGCTGAAATCCTGCCAGAAGCGGGCCAACAGAGCCTTGTAATCGGCATCGCCCGCGCTCACCCGGTCTAGCTCTTCCTCAAGCTCGGCAGTGAATTCATAGCCCACATATTTGCGGAAGAAATTCAGCAGGAAGATCGTGACAATCCGGCCCTTGTCCTCGGGGATCAGGCGGTTCTTGTCCTTGCGGACATATTCGCGGTCCTGGATCGTGGTGACGATGCTGGCATAGGTCGAGGGGCGGCCGATGCCCAGCTCTTCCATGCGCTTGACCAGCGTCGCCTCGGTATAGCGCGGCGGCGGCTGGGTGTGGTGCTGGAGCGCCAGCACCGAGCCATTGTCCGACAGCACGGCGGCGCCGGTCTCGGCCTTGGCAAAATCGGACTTCAGCCCGGACGCGGCAAATTTCGCGGTCTCACCTTCCATGATCTGCGGCAGGATGCGGTCATCGTCGCCCTCCACAACGTCATCGCGGCCTTCTTCATAGACCTTGAGGAACCCCTCAAACAGGATGCGCTGGCCATTGGCGCGCAGGCCCACCTGACCGTCGCGGCTGGCGATCTCAACCACCGTGCGTTCCAGACGCGCGCCTTCCATCTGGCAGGCCATGGTGCGTTTCCAGATCAGGTCATAGAGCTTGCGCTGATCCGGCTCGCTCAGTTTCAGCGCCCCGGCATCGCGGGTCATATCCGTGGGGCGGATACATTCGTGGGCTTCCTGCGCGTTCTTGGCCTTGTTCTTGTAAATGCGCGAGCTGGATGGCACGAATTCCGCGCCGTAGCGGTCGGCGATGGCGTCGCGCGTGGCCTGCACCGCCTCGGGGGCCATGTCGATCCCGTCGGTCCGCATATAGGTGATGTGCCCGGCCTCATAGAGCCGTTGCGCCGCGTTCATCGTCTGACGCGCGCCCATGCCGAATTTGCGGCTGGCCTCTTGCTGAAGCGTCGAGGTCATGAAGGGCGGCGAGGGGTTGCGCGAGGCGGGTTTCGCCTCGACCGACTGCACGATCAACTCGCGCGAGGTCACCGCCTGCACCGCCAGTTCGGCAGCAGTGGCGTTTTCCAGATCGAATTTGTCGAGCTTCTGGCCCGCATGCAGGGTCAGTCGCGCCTCATACTCCTGACCACGCGGGGTCGTCAGCAGCGCCTTGACCGACCAGTATTCGCGAGGGTTGAACGCCTCGATCTCCATCTCGCGCTCGACAATCAGGCGCAGGCAGACCGATTGCACGCGGCCTGCGGATTTCGCGCCGGGCAGTTTGCGCCACAGCACCGGCGACAGGTTGAACCCGACGAGGTAATCCAGCGCGCGGCGGGCCAGGTAGGCCTCGACCAGCGGCGCATCGACCTGGCGCGGGTTCTTCATCGCCTCGGTCACGGCGGTTTTGGTGATGGCATTGAAGACCACCCGGCTGACCGGCGTGTCCTTTTTGATCGCGCGACGCTTGCGCAGCGCTTCTTCAAGGTGCCACGAGATCGCCTCGCCCTCGCGGTCGGGGTCGGTTGCGAGGATCAGCGCGTTGTCGTCTTTCAGAGCGTCGGCGATGGCTTTGACATGTTTGCGACTGTCATTGCCGACCTCCCATTTCATCTCGAAATCATGTTCGGTATCGACCGATCCGTCCTTGGGGGGCAGGTCACGCACATGGCCGTAAGACGCCAGAACGGTATAGTCAGAGCCCAGATATTTGTTGATTGTCTTGGCTTTAGCTGGGGACTCGACAACAACAACGGGCATGAAAATTCCTTTCGACTCAGCGAGCGATGCTCTGGCGGCGGAACATGTGGGAGCGGCGGGGCAAAAGTCAATGCGGGCAATCGGTGCTTTTGCGATTTGCTGTTTGATGGCTAGAGTGAAACCAAATCAGGAGGACATCATGCGGTTTATTTGTGCGCTCATCCCCTTGGCCCTTGCCACCGCGTCCTTCGCGCAGGACTGGCAGGTGCCGCAGCCCGGCACGACGGTGCGGTCGCAACTGATGGATGCATTGCGGCCGCATGCGGAATGGGAACTGGGCGCGCCGGTGGAATTCATCGTAGATGAGATCCGCGTCTCGGGGGCCTATGGTTTTGCAATGGTGCGCGCGCAGCGGCCCGGCGGGGTGGGGATCGACCTTTTTGACACGCCGGGGTTCCAGCGTGGCACACTTGATCCCGAAGCGATTGATCACACAGCGATGCAGGCGCTGTACCGCCTGAGCGGCGAGACTTGGGTCGCTGTGCATCACGCGATTGGCGCGACGGATGTCTGGTTTGCCTGGGACCCGCTTTGCGCGGAATACGAGGCGGTGATCTCGGATTTCTGCTTTTGAGCGATCAATTGGACAGCGCGATCAGCCCGCCGGGATGGCGCGTGATCTTGCCCGAGATTTCGAGGTCGGTGATCTGCGCGGCGATGCCGGGGGAATTGCCCCCCAGATCGCGGATCAGCTGATCCTCGGCCAGAGGCGAAGGCGACAGACGGTTCAGGATTTCGCTATGCAGCGTGGCGGTGTCGCGCAGGCTGCGTTTCGGCGCCGGTTTTTGCGCAGGGGGCGGCGGCAAGTCGATTTCGGCCTGATGCGGCTGCTCCGCATCGGCCTCTGGTCCAAGCGCTTCGATCACGTCATCGGCATGGCGGACCAGTCGCGCGCCGTCGCGGATCAGCATATTGCAGCCACCGGCGCGGGCATCGAACGGATGGCCCGGCACGGCCAGCACCTCGCGCCCTTGATCCAGCGCATTGCGTGCGGTGATCAGGCTGCCGGATTTGGCGGCGGCCTCGATCACGATCACCGCGCGAGACAGGCCCGAAATGATCCGGTTGCGCGCCGGGAAATGCCGCGCCTGCGGCGTCAGGCCCAAGGGCTGTTCCGTGAGCAGCAACCCCTTGTTCAGGATATCCCCGGCCAGCGCGGTATTCTCGGCCGGGTAAATCACGTCGATCCCGCTGGCGAAAACGGCGATGGTCCCGGTCTCAAGCGCGGCATGGTGGGCGGCGGTGTCGACGCCGCGGGCCAGCCCGGACACCACAACAAAGCCCTTTTCCCCAAGATCATGCGCCAGACCGCGCGCCATGCGCGTCCCCAGCGACGAGGCATTGCGCGCCCCGACCAGCGCGATCATGGGTTGCTGCATAAGTGTTGCATTGCCCCGCGCCCAAAGCATCGGCGGCGCATCGTCAAGCCGGGCAAGATCGGCCGGGTATTCCGCCTCGCCCCGGCAGATCAGACGCGCGCCGATCCGCCGCCCGGCATCCAGTTCGCGGCGCGCTGTCTCAACCGGGCAGGGCGCGTATTTTTCCAGCCCGGCGGCGCGCGCCACATCGGGCAACGCGTCCAGCGCCGCAGCGGCAGAGCCATGTTCGCCCATCAGCCGGTAAAAGGTGGAGACGCCCACGCGGCGGGATCGCAAGAGGCGGAGCCAATCCAACCGGTCATCTTCCGAGGTGGGTGGGAGTAGGGGGTGAGTGGAAGAAACTTGGTCTACGGTCATCTTCGCTCCGCCAACTTGCAGAATCAGATGTACCGCAGCGCTGGTTAATGGCAGGTAAACCCTTGTTCCATCAGTCTCAAACCCCTCGACTTTTCTTTAGGCTGCCGCGCCCCCCACGGTCAGGCCGCTGATCCGCACCGTTGGCTGACCGACGCCCACCGGCACCCATTGCCCCTGTTTGCCGCAATTGCCCATACCGGGGTCCAGTGCCATGTCATTGCCCAGCGCCTGAATGCGTTTGAGTGCGGATGGCCCGTCGCCAATCAACGTGGCACCTTTGATCGGCGCGCCGACCTTGCCATTCTTGACCCGGTAGGCCTCGGTGCAGGAAAAGACAAACTTACCATTGGTGATATCCACCTGACCGCCGCCAAAGCCCACCGCCCAGATACCGTCCTCAAGCCCCGCGACAATATCGGCCGGATCGTCCTGCCCGCCCAGCATATAGGTGTTGGTCATGCGCGGCATCGGGATGTGGGCATAGCTTTCGCGCCGCCCGTTGCCTGTGGGTTTCACGCCCATGAGCCGCGCGTTCTGCCGGTCCTGCATGAAGCCGGTGAGGATGCCATCCTCGATCAGCACATTCTTGCCCGAGGGGGTGCCTTCATCATCCACGGTGATCGAGCCACGCCGGTCCGGGATCGTCCCGTCATCCAGCACCGTGACCCCCTTGGCGGCCACCTGTTGGCCCATGAGGCCGGCAAAGGCGGAACTGCCCTTGCGATTGAAATCGCCCTCAAGCCCGTGGCCGATGGCTTCGTGCAGCAGGATGCCGGGCCAGCCGGGGCCAAGCACGATGTCCATCACGCCCGCGGGGGCAGGCTCTGCCTCCAGATTGACCAGCGCGATGCGCAATGCCTCGCGGGCCTTGCCCTGCCAGTCCGCCGGGTCCAGGAGCCCGTCCAGCGCCACGCGACCGCCGCCGCCTGCGGTGCCGCTCTCGCGCCGCCCGCCCTGTTCCACGATGACCGACACATTGACCCGCGTCATGGGGCGCACATCGCGCACATGCACCCCGTCGGCGCGCAGGATCTCGACCTCCTGATGCGAGGCGGCGATGGTGGCCGAGACCTGGACGACGCGGCTGTCCAGATCGCGGGCAAAGGCGTCAATCTCGCGCAATGTTTCGATTTTTACGGGGAATTCCGCCCCGGCAATCGGATCGGCATCGGTGTAAAGCCGTGTGTTGGTGGGCTGCGGGCCGGGGGCCATCACGCCACCGCCATCGCCCACAGCAAGACGCGCTGTCTCGACCGCGCGCCTCAGGGCGCTTTCGCTGATTTCGGTGGAATGGGCGTATCCTGCCACTTCGCCGCGCACTGCACGCAGGCCAAAGCCCTCGGACGCGTCATAAGAGGCGGTTTTCACCCGCCCGTCATCGAAATGCAGCACCTCGGAGCGGCGGCGTTCCAGAAACAATTCGCCGTCATCGGCACCGGCGGTGGCCTCCTGCACAAGCGCCTGTGCCTGATCGAGGTCGAGCATGTCCTGAAAGGGGCGGAAAGGGGCGTCTGCCATGGGGTGTCACCTCGAATATTTGATCCATGTCAAAAAAGCGTCCGTTTGACGCGGCTCTGTGGCTTTATCTCGTTCTCAGAATATGATTTTAAACGCCAGCGTTACAATGGGCGTGCGCAATAAGGATTCGATTGCGAAATCTTTGCGCTATATGCCCCCCGAAGACGAACAGCATAACCGACCAGGGTGTACATGATGCGACTTAAATCTCTGCTTACCGGCCTTGGTGCCACGTTTGCCGCAGCGCCGGCCATGGCGCAGGACCTCGAAGTGATCGGCAAGCCCAGCCCCGCGGGCGTTGGCTTTCAGCCGGCGGCCACGGAACTGGCCCGTGACCTGCAATGGCTGGATGGCATGATCCTGGTGATCATCACCATCATCACGCTGTTTGTCGGCGGGCTCATGGCTTACGCTTTCCTGCGCTTCAACCGCAAGGCGAACCCGACCCCGGCAAGCTTCACCCATAACACGCCGATCGAGATTGCCTGGACGATCATCCCGATCGCGATCCTCGTGCTGATTGGCTCCTTCTCGTTGCCGGTTCTGTTCAAGCAACAGGAAATCCCCGAAGGTGAAGTTGTCATCAAGGTGACCGGCTACCAGTGGTACTGGGGCTATGAATATGTCGATCCGGGCGTTGAAGGGTTCGAACCCAGCGCCGTGGTATACGACAGCTTCATGCTGCCCAAGGAAGAGCTGGCTGAAAACGGCTATAGCGATGATCTTTACCTGCTGGCCACCGACACCGCTGTTGTCGTGCCGGTTGGCAAGACCGTCGTGATGCAGGTGACCGCCGCTGACGTGATCCACTCCTGGACCATCCCGGCCTTTGGCGTGAAGCAGGACGGTGTGCCCGGACGGATCGCGGAACTGTGGTTCAACGCGGAGAAAGAGGGCGTCTATTTCGGTCAGTGCTCTGAGCTTTGCGGCAAGGACCACGCCTATATGCCGATCACGGTCAAGGTCGTGTCTGAAGAAGCCTATCAGGAATGGCTGACCGGTGCGTATGAGGAATACGCATCGCTGCCCGCGTCCTATGACGTGGCTGCCCTGACCAAGTAAGCGCAAGTGGTGCGCCCATCGCGGCGCACCCGACACCCCGCCCGTAGGGTGCGCATCCATGGCGCACCACACCGGAGAGACCCGACATGACCGACGCCAGCATCAACACAGCCAGCGCAGAGAACGAGGCGCAGTTCGGCGATTACTTCGCCCTTCTCAAGCCGCGCGTGATGACGCTTGTAGTGTTCACGGCGTTTGTGGGTCTTCTGGCGGCCCCTGTTTCGGTACATCCATTTGTCGGCTTCTGCGCCATCCTGTTCATTGCGCTGGGCGGTGGTGCCTCGGGCGCGCTGAACATGTGGTACGATTCCGACATCGACGCGGTGATGAAACGCACCGCGCGCCGCCCGATTCCGGCGGGCAAGGTGACCCGAGACGAGGCGCTCTCTTTCGGCGTGGCCCTGTCCGGGTTCTCGGTTCTTATGCTGGGGCTGGCCACGAACTGGTTCGCTGCCGGGCTTCTGGCCTTTACCATTTTCTTTTACGTGGTGATCTACACCATGTGGCTCAAGCGCTGGACGCCGCAGAACATCGTGATTGGTGGCGCGGCGGGTGCCTTCCCTCCGATGATTGGCTGGGCTGCTGCCACCGGCGGCATCTCGGTCGAATCCGTTCTGATGTTCTGCCTGACCTTCATGTGGACGCCGCCGCATTTCTGGGCGCTGGCGCTGTTCATGCGTGGCGATTATGACAATGCGGGCGTGCCGATGCTGACCGTCACCCATGGTCGCCGTGCAACGCGCGTACATATCCTGGTCTACACGCTCCTGCTTGCCGTGCTGGCCATTGCCATGGGCTTTACCTCCGCTGGCGGCCCGATCTATCTGACGGTTGCGATCGTCCTGAACCTGCTGTTCATCAAGGGTGCCATCGCCATCTGGCGCCGCGACGAAGAAGACGCCGAGCGCGACAATTTTGCCGCCGAACGCTCTTTCTTCAAACTGTCGCTGCTCTATCTTTTCATGCACTTCGGCGCGATCCTCATTGAGGCCGGGCTGGAGAAGTTTGGCTACGGTCTGAGCCTGGGAGGTCTGCTGTGAACTTCCAGAAGCCGCATGAGCTGCATGAGCGGCGCAAGGGACGCAATATTGGCGTGGGTCTGGTGCTTGGCGCTTTGATTGCCATCGTCTTTGGACTCACCGTGGTCAAGGTCACGAGTGACGGGTTTCAAACACCTGCAACATTGACGGAGTCCAATTGATGGCGCTTTCGGGTCCCAGGAAAACAGTTCTTCAAACGCTCTCGCTTGTGGTGTTCATGGGCGGTCTCGCCTGGGCGTCCGTGCCGCTTTATGACTGGTTCTGCCGGGTGACCGGATATGGCGGAGCCACCAATACCGCCGAGACCGGCAGTGATGTGATCCTCGACAAGACGATCAAGATCCGCTTTGACGCCTCCAAGGAGCGCGGCATGCCTTGGGAATTCCGCCCGATGCAGCCGCATATGGAAGTGCGCATCGGCGAGACCGGGCTGGCCTTCTATGAGGCCTATAACCCGACCGACCGCCCTGTCGCGGGCAGCGCCAGCTACAATGTGGCGCCATTTGACGCGGGTGGCTTCTTTACCAAGATCGCCTGTTTCTGCTTTGAGGAACAGATCCTGATGCCCGGAGAGCGGGTGGAAATGCCGGTGACCTTCTTCGTCGATCCCGAGATCGTCGAGGATGCCGAGGGCAAATATGTCCACACGATTACGCTGTCCTACACATTCTACGAAATCGACATGCCGGAAACCGCAGCGCTTGACGCGCCGCAAACCCCGGCCCAAACAGAACTCAATTGAGCCTTGCAACGAGGGAAACGACGACAATGGCCCATGCAAAAAACCACGACTACCATATTCTGAACCCCTCTATCTGGCCCATGCTTGGGGCGGTTGCCGGGTTTGTCATGCTGTTCGGCGCTGTGCTCTGGATGCACGACAATGGGCCCTGGATGTTCCTGATCGGCTTTGTTGGCGTTCTCTATGTGATGTTCGCCTGGTGGTCCGAAGTGGTGGACGAATCCAAGGTGGGTGACCACACACCGGTGGTGCGGATCGGCCTGAAATACGGCTTTATCCTCTTCATCATGTCCGAGGTGATGTTCTTTGCTGCATGGTTCTGGAGCTTCTTCAAGCACGCCATGTACCCGATGCACCCCGACGGGATTTCCCCGGCGGTGGATGGCGTCTGGCCGCCGGCGGGCATCGAGACCTTTGACCCCTGGCACCTGCCGCTGATCAATACGCTGATCCTGCTCTGCTCGGGTGCGGCTGCCACATGGGCGCACCACGCGCTGGTGCATGAGAACAACCGTGAAGACATGAAATGGGGCCTGATCATCGCCATCGCTCTGGGTGTGATCTTCACCGGCTTCCAGGCCTATGAATACAGCCACGCGGCCTTTGGATTCTCGGGCAACATCTATGGTGCCAACTTCTTCATGGCGACCGGCTTCCACGGCTTCCACGTGGTTGTGGGCACGATCTTCCTGTTTGTCTGCCTGATGCGCTTGCTGCGCGGTCACTTCACCCCGGAAAAGCATATCGGCTTCGAAGCGGCGGCCTGGTACTGGCACTTCGTGGACGTGGTGTGGCTGTTCCTGTTTGCCGCAGTTTACGTCTGGGGCGGCTAAACGGACACCCTGCGGGGTTGCATCTCTAGCCTGAACCATCGAAAACACATGGCGCGCGCGGATTTCCGCCCGCGCCATTTTCTATCCGGGCCGGTTTTTATCTGGGACAGGGGCTTTATGAACCGTCTTTTCTTTGCGCTGATCATCGGTCTGACGGGCGTGTGCATTCTGCTCTGGCTTGGTTTCTGGCAGGTGGACAGGCTGGCCTGGAAAGAGGGCGTGCTGGCCGAGATCGAGGCGCGTATCGCTGCCGATCCAGTGGCATTACCCGAGACACCCGAGGAAGAGCGCGACAAATACCTCCCTGTCGCGGTAACGGGCGAGATTGGCGAAGGCGAGCTTTACGTGCTGGTCTCCCGCAAGCAGGTCGGTGCGGGCTACCGGGTGATTGCTCCGCTCGAGACAGACACAGGTCGCCGCATCCTTCTGGACCGTGGCTTCATTAAGACCGACAAGCGCGCCGCCGCGCGCCCCACCGGGGCCGCCAAAATCACCGGCAACCTGCATTGGCCCGATGACCGCAATTCCTCGACCCCGGATAATGACGAGGCGGGCAATATCTGGTTCGCGCGCGACATTGAGGACATGGCCCGCGTGCTGAGGACAGAACCCACGCTGGTCATTGCCCGGCAAACGTCGCTGGCGGACACGGGTGTGACGCCGCTGCCTGTAGACACCAGCGCCATTCCCAACGATCACCTGAATTATGCCATTACCTGGTTCTCGCTGGCCCTGATCTGGGCTTCCATGACCGGGTTCTTTATCTGGCGCACGACACGGCAAAAGGACGCCTGACGCGATGAAATATATCTCGACACGGGGCAAAGCTCCCGAACTCAGCTTTGAAGAGGCCATGCTCAGCGGGCTGGCCCGTGACGGCGGGCTCTATGTCCCAGCCGAGATCCCGCAGATGAGCAAAGGTGATATCGCCGCTCTGGCCGGGCTGAGCTACGAAGAGGTCGCCTTCCGCGTCATGCGCCCCTTCATCGGCGACAGTTTCACCGATGAAGAGTTCGCCGACATCATCGCCCGCGCCTATGCAGGCTTTGGCCACGGTGCGCGCGCGCCCCTGGTCCAACTCGCCCCCAATCATTTCCTGCTGGAGCTGTTCCACGGGCCGACGCTGGCCTTCAAGGACTTCGCCATGCAGCTCATCGGCCAGCTGTTTCAGGACGCGCTGAAGCGCCGGGGCGAGCGGGTGACCATCGTGGGCGCGACCAGCGGTGACACCGGATCGGCGGCCATCGAAGCCTTCAAGGGGCTGGACAATGTGGATGTGTTCATCCTCTTCCCCCATGGCCGGGTGTCCGAAGTGCAGCGCCGCCAGATGACGACCCCGTCCGAAAACAACGTGCATGCGCTGGCCGTGAACGGTAATTTCGACGATTGCCAGGCCAAGCTGAAAGACATGTTCAACGATTTCACCTTCCGCGACGAGGTGCGGCTTGCCGGGGTGAATTCGATCAACTGGGCGCGGGTACTGGCGCAAGTGGTGTATTACTTCTCCTCCGCCGTGAGCCTTGGCGCTCCGCAGCGCAAGGTGAGCTTTACCGTGCCCACCGGCAATTTCGGCGACATCTTCGCAGGCTACATTGCCAAGCGCATGGGCCTGCCCATTGACAGGCTGGTGATTGCCACGAACCAGAACGACATTCTGCACCGCTGCCTGTCGTCCGGTGCCTACGCCAAGGACACGGTGCATGCATCGATCAGTCCCTCGATGGATATCGAGGTGAGCAGCAATTTTGAGCGCGCGCTCTTTGACGCCTATGACCGGGACGGCAATGCGATCAGCCAGTTGATGGACGAGCTGGGACAGGGTGGCTTCAACGTCTCCCAAGGCGCGCTGCAGCGTCTGCGTGAGCATTTCGACAGCGGTCGCGCCAGCGAAGAGGAAACGCTCGCCACCATCGCCAATGCGCGCAAGACCATGGGTGAGCTGCTCTGCCCGCATTCCGCAGTTGGCGTGAAAGTGGCCGAAGAGCTGCGCGACCCGGCCACCCCGATGATCACGCTGGCCACCGCCCATCCGGCGAAATTCCCCGATGCGGTGGAAAAGGCGTCCGGCATTCGTCCGGGTCTTCCCCCGCGCATGGCGGACCTGTATGAGCGTCCGGAACGGGTGACCCGGGTTCCCAATGACCTTGACGCCCTTGAAACCCATATCCGGGAGAAGATCGGCTCTTGACGGTAGAAATTCACACGCTGTCCAACGGCTTCCGCGTCGTCACTGAACATATGCCGGGGCTGGAAAGCGCCGCGGTGGGCATCTGGGTCTGCGCGGGGGCACGGGCCGAGAGGGCCGAGCAGAACGGCATCGCGCATTTCCTGGAACATATGGCGTTCAAGGGCACCGCAACCCGCAGCGCGCTGCAGATTGCCGAGGCGATCGAGGATGTGGGTGGCTATATCAACGCGTATACCTCGCGCGAGGTCACGGCCTATTACGCGCGGGTGCTGCGCAATGATGTGCCGCTGGCCGTCGATGTGGTGGCGGACATTCTGCTCAACCCGGTGTTTGACCCGAAAGAGATCGAGATCGAGCGCGGCGTGATCCTGCAGGAAATCGGACAGGCCCATGACACGCCCGACGATGTGATCTTTGACTGGCTTCAGGAAGAGGCCTATCCCGATCAGCCGCTGGGTCGAACGATCCTTGGCCCCGCTGACCGGGTGCAGGCATTTGGCCGCGAGGACCTGTCGCGTTTCGTGACCGAACATTACGGCCCGGACCAGATGATCCTGTCCGCCGCCGGTGCGGTGGATCACGCGGCGCTGGTCAAACAGGCCGAGGCGCTGTTCGGCCATCTCGCGCCACGCGCGGCCACGCCCGACAGCCCGGCGCAGTTCCGGGGCGGCGAAGCGCGGCATGTGAAGACGCTGGAACAGGCGCATTTCGCGCTGGCCTTTGAAAGCCCGGGCTATCGTGATGACGCGATCTATACGGCCCAGATATATTCCGTGGCGCTGGGTGGCGGCATGTCCTCGCGCCTGTTTCAGGAGATCCGCGAGACCCGGGGCCTGTGCTACACGATCTTTGCCCAGGCGGGCGCCTATGCCGATACCGGCATGACGACCATCTATGCGGGAACGTCGGGCGAGGATCTGCCCGAATTGATGGGCATCACGATTGATGAGCTCAAGCGCGCCGCCGATGATATGTCCGAGGCTGAAGTGGCCCGCGCCCGGGCGCAGATGAAGGCCGGGATGCTGATGGGGCTGGAAAGCCCATCGAGCCGCGCCGAACGGCTGGCCCGCATGGTGCAGATCTGGGGCCGGGTGCCGGACCTGTCGGAAACGGTCGCCAGGATCGATGCGGTCACCGTTCAGGGCGTCCGCGACTTCGCGGCCAGCCTCGCGGTGCAGGCACCTTCTGCCATGGCGCTCTATGGACCGGTGGAACAGGCGCTGGACATGGGCCAGATCAACGCACGGCGCGCGGCCTGATGCTTCTGGCGCGGCGCAGGATACGGCTTGAGACCGAACGTCTCAGCCTGCGCGCGCCAATCCATTCCGATTTCCGGGCCTGGTCCGCGCTGCGCGTAACCTCGCAGGATTTTCTGACCCCGTGGGAACCTACATGGGCGCAAGATCATCTGACCCGCAAAAGCTTTACCAACCGGGTCTACTGGGCGCAGCGGGCAATCTCCAACGGCTCGGCACTGCCTTTGTTCCTTGTCCGGCGCGCGGATGAGACGTTGTTGGGCGCGATCACATTGGACAATATCCGCCGTGGTCCGGCGCAGGCCGGTACGCTGGGATACTGGATCGGCGAGCCATATGCCCGACAGGGCTATATGCGCGAAGCGATCCTTGCGCTTGTGCATCATGCCTTTGAAAAGATGGACCTGAGCCGGATCGAGGCCGCCTGCCTGCCGGAAAACGCCGCCTCGCGCGGGCTTTTGGAACGCTCCGGGTTCAAATACGAGGGCGTCGCGCAGAGCTACCTGCAGATCAACGGGCGCTGGCGTACTCATGTGCTTTATGCGGCGCTGCGCAATGATCGCCGGGGTCGCTCGGACGCCGGGCTCTGACCCGCTTCTGATCTTACCCCTTGCTTTAAATACCTCGGGGGGCCGTCTATGGCGGACGGGAGCAGAGTCCCCAGGCCAGACCAGCGGTTTCGCGTGACCGGGGCGGCAATTGCGCTATCCTTCTGCTATCAACAGGAGGACACGTCGGATGATCCGTTTGCTTTTTGCCCTGATGTTCATTGCAACCACCGCCAGCGCACAGGACCGCCGCCCGTCCCACTGCATTGCCGTGGCCGATGCCGCGCCGGGGATGGAATACCTGCACAAGGCCAGTTGGAATGCGCCCCTGCCGGATGATTATACCGTGCGACTGCATTACATCGCCCATGCCTCGTTTCTGCTGCACACCCCCGGTGGGTTGAACGCGATCACCGATTTCACCGGGTTTTTCGGCAATACGGAAATGGTCCCCGATGTGGTCACCATGAACCACGCGCATGACACCCATTGGACGCCGTTCCCTGACCCGGCCATTCCGCATGTGCTGCAAGGCTGGGGCGAGGAGTTTGGCGCGGGGATCGAGCATTACCTTGATCTTGGCGAAATGGTCGTGCGCAATGTCTCTACCGATATCCGCTCGGGCCGGGGGCTAGAGATCAAGGGTAATTCGATCTTTGTGTTCGAGGTCGGCGGGCTTTGCATCGGGCATCTGGGCCATCTGCATCACGAACCGGACGATATGCAATATGCGGCGCTGGGGCGGCTGGATGTGGTTATGGCACCGGTGGATGGCGGCTTTACCATGTCACAGGATGCGATGATCCGGGTGCTGCAAAGGCTCAAAAGCTCTGTCATCATCCCGATGCACTGGTTCTCTGATTTCGGGCTGGAGCGGTTCGTGGCTGGCATGCAGGAGCAATTCGACATCCAGCGCCCCGGCGGCTCGTCCATCGAGATAAGCCTTGCCACCTTGCCCCGCCGCCCGACAGTCGTCATCCTGCGCCCAAGCTGGCTGCGCGACGAGGAATGACATGACCCAACTGACCCCGGCGGATCAGGCATTCGCCGAGACATTGGCCGCGCAGCTGCCCAAAGGCGCGCTGCGCCCCGCTGAACCGCGTTATCTCGAAGAACCGCGCGGGCGCTATGTGGGGCAGGGGGGGCTTGTGGCCCTGCCGCAAGACACAGATCAGGTCGCCGGAATCCTCCGCGCGGCCAAGGCGGCGCGCGTGGGCGTGATCCCCTATGGCGGTGGCACCGGGCTGGTGGGCGGTCAGGTCATGCCGGACGGGCCCGCCCCGCTGATCCTGTCGCTGGAGCGGATGAACCGTGTCCGGGCTGTCTATCCAGAGGAAAACGTGCTGATCGCCGAGGCCGGAGCCACCCTTGCCGATGTGCAGCAGGCGGCAGAAGAGACCGGGCGGCTCTTTCCATTGTCATTGGCGTCCGAGGGCACCGCGCGGATCGGTGGCTGCCTGTCCACCAATGCGGGCGGGGTGAATGTGCTCCGCTATGGCAATGCGCGCGATCTCTGTCTGGGGCTTGAGGCTGTCTTGCCGGATGGCACGGTCTGGAACGGGCTGAAGCGGCTGCGCAAGGACAATACCGGCTATGACCTAAAGCACCTGTTGATGGGGGCTGAGGGGACGCTGGGCGTGATCACCGCCGCAAGTCTGCGGCTGTCGCCCCGTCCAGCCACGCGCGGCACCGCGATGATCGTGGTGCACAGCCCCGCCGCCGCGCTGACGCTGTTGGCTTTGGCGCGCGATATCGCGGGCGAGACGGTCAGCGCCTTTGAGCTGATCCACCGGCAGGGGCTGGATTTCCTGTCCGAGACCTTGCCGGAGATCCGCCAGCCCTTTGCGACGCCTCCCGACTGGTGCGTGCTGATCGAACTGGGCATGGGGCGGAATGATGACCCCGCCGGGACGCTTGAGGCGATCTTTGCTGAGGCATTGGAACAGGGGTTGGCAAGTGACGGGCTGATCGCCCAATCCGAAACGCAGCGTAGCGATTTCTGGTCGATCCGCGAACATATCCCCGAGGCCAACCGGAGGATCGGCTCGGTCTCGTCGCACGACATTTCCCTGCCTCTTGGCGCGATCCCTGAGTTCATCGAGAAGGGGCCCGACGTGATTGCCCGGATCGGTGATTTCCGCATCAACTGTTTCGGCCATCTGGGGGATGGCAACCTGCATTACAACGTGTTTCCAGCCCCCGGAAAGACCCGTGCCGACCATGAGCACCAACGCGAGGCCATCAAACGCGCGGTGCATGACCTCACCCACGAAATGGGGGGCTCGGTCAGTGCCGAGCATGGGATCGGGCGGCTCAAGACGGGCGATCTGGAGCGTTATTGCGATCCGGCGAAGCTCGCCGCGATGCGGGCCATCAAGACCGCCTTGGACCCGCAGGGCATCATGAACCCCGGCGCGGTCTTGCGCGGGGCATAGCCGTTGCGCTTTCGCCCGTCCTGTCCTAAATCCCCTCCCATGAAACGCCCTATTCTCATTCACCCCGATCCGAGGCTGAAAAAGACCTGCGCTCCCGTCCCCGACATCACGGACGAATTGCGCGCGCTGGCCGATGACATGCTGGAAACCATGTATGCCGCGCCGGGCATCGGCCTTGCCGCGCCGCAGGTCGGCGTTCTGGACCGGCTGATCGTGCTGGATTGCGAAAAGGACGAGGCGGCAGAGCCAAAACCCATCGCCATGTTCAACCCCGAGGTCATCGCAAGCTCGGACGATCTGAACACCTATGAAGAGGGCTGTTTGTCGATCCCCGATCAATATGCGGATGTGACCCGCCCCAAGGAGGTCACGGTGCGCTGGCTGGACCGGGACGGCACCCTGCAGGAGCGCGACTTTGGCGGGCTTTGGGCGACCTGCGTGCAGCACGAGATCGACCACCTGAACGGCAAGCTGTTCATCGATTATCTCAAGCCGCTCAAACGCCAGATGATCACGCGCAAGATGCAAAAGCTCAAACGCGAGCGGGCCCGCGCCTGATGGCGGTCTTGCCGATCCGGGCTTGGCCCGACCCGGTGTTGAAACGGGTCTGCGACCCGGTGACAGACGATGTGACCGGCTTGGTCGCGGACATGTTCGAGACCATGTATGACGCGCCGGGCCGTGGGTTGGCCGCGCCGCAGGTGGGTGTGCCTGTGCGGCTTTTCGTGATGGATGCGGGATGGAAGGATGGGGACATGACCTCACTCGCCTGTATCAACCCCGAGATCGTCGCGGCCTCCGAGGCGCTGGCGGGCGGTGAAGAGGCGTGCCTGTCGATTGCCGGCGTGGCGGCCGAGGTGCAGCGCCCGGCGGAGATCACGCTGCGTTTCACTGACCTGAATGGTGAGGTACAGGAACGCGCATTGACCGGCGCCGAGGCGAAATGCGCCCAGCATGAGCTGGACCATCTGGATGGCCGCGTGATCTTTGATCATTTGGCCCCCGACGCCGCTGAAGCATTGGAAGCCCAATACCTGACACTTCGGAGACGTGCATGACGCGCAAAGTGATCCCTTGGCCGGATAAACGCCTGCGCAGCGTGGCCGCCCCGGTGGAGGCCGTGACCGACGACCATCGCGCGCTCTGGGACGAGATGGTCGAGGTGATGGAGGCGATGCCCGGCGTGGGTCTTGCGGCAACGCAACTGGGCGAGATGGTGCGGCTGGCCGTGGTGGACGCTTCGGAAGAGCGGGGCAAGGTCATCCGCATGGCCAATCCGGAAATCCTGCATGCCTCGGTGCAGCTGCGCGAGCATGAAGAGGCCAGCCCCAATCTGCCGGGCGTGTCGGCGAAGATCAAACGTCCCCGTGCCGTGACGGTACGGTTTCTCAATGAGACAGGTGAGGCGGAGGAAAAGGACCTGGTGGGTCTCTGGGCCACCTCGGTCCAGCACCAGATCGACCACCTGAACGGGCGGATGTATTTTGACCGGCTGAGCAAGGTCAAGCGCGACATGCTGCTGCGCAAGGCCCGGAAAGCATAAGAGGACATCGTCATGAGAGTGATCTTCATGGGCACGCCGGATTTCTCGGTCCCGGTGCTCGACGCACTGCATGTCGCGGGCCATGAGATTGCCGCCGTCTATTGCCAGCCGCCCCGCCCGGCGGGCCGGGGCAAGAAGGACCGCCCGACACCGGTGCATGCCCGCGCCGAGGCGCTGGGGCTGGAGGTGCGCCACCCCGTGTCGCTTAAAGGGGCCGAGGAACAGGCAGCGTTTGCCGAATTGCAAGCTGATCTCGCCGTGGTCGTGGCCTATGGGTTGATACTGCCGAAACCGGTGCTGGACGCGCCTACCCATGGCTGCCTGAACATCCACGCCTCGCTCTTGCCGCGCTGGCGGGGGGCTGCGCCCATCCACCGCGCGATCATGGCGGGGGACACAGAGACAGGCGTTTGCATCATGCAGATGGAAGCCGGACTGGACACCGGTCCCGTGCTTTTGCGAGAGGTGACGGAGATCACGGGCCGGGACACCACCGCCATCCTGCATGACAGATTGTCGGAGATGGGCGCGCGGCTGATCGTTGATGCGCTGGAGCGTCTCGACCAGCTTGCGCCAGAGGCGCAGCCCGAGGATGGCGTGACCTACGCCGCCAAGATCGACAAATCCGAGGCCGCGATTGACTGGACCCGCCCTGCGGACGAGGTAGACCGGCAAATCAGGGGGCTGTCGCCCTTTCCCGGCGCATGGACCATGACCGGCGAGACGCGGGTGAAATGCCTGATGTCTGAACTGACCGAGGGACAGGGCGCGCCCGGCGAGGTGCTTGATGATGCGCTGACCGTGGCCTGCGGTACGGGCGCGGTGCGGCTTTTGACCTTGCAGCGGGCGGGCAAAGGCGCGCAGGATGCTGCGACGTTCCTGCGGGGCATGGCCCTGCCCAAGGGCAGCATTCTGGGAGGATAGGCCCCATGTTTCCGGTACTGATCGGCACGGTCGTGATCGCGGGCATCATCGGCTACGCCTCTGAAAAATCTGGCTTTACCCATAATGGCTATGTGCAGAGCATCATCATCTGCGTGGGCGGGGCATTCCTGTTTTATTTCGTGCGGATCATGTTCGGGATCGGGTTTTCGTCGCCGGGTCTGAACGCCATCGCCTCCTCCATCGGGGCGCTGATCATCGTGCCGACCCATTGGCGGAAATAGCACCGGGTTACGCCATCTCCCGGATGGCCCGCGCCACCCGCGCGATACCCTCGACGACGCGCGAGGACGGGATCGAGGAATAGCCAAGACGGTAGTATTCGACGGGTTGATCCGGCCCCGCGAAAAACGAATGCCCCGGCTCGATCAGCACGCTTTGCTCGCGCAGCCGTTCTGCCAGAATCCGCGTGTCCACCCCGTCCGGGGCCCGCATCCAGAAGGCAGAGCCGCCTGAATGAATCTGCCCGGCCACCTGAAGTCCGCAGCGCGCAACGGCGCTCTCCATCTCCTGCCGTCGCCGGTGCAGCGCCGCCGCCGTCCGCCGCATCAGCGCGTCGTAATGACCAAGGCTGAGGAAATGCGCCACCGTGCGCTGCACATGGCCCGGCGGATGGCGCAGCACACTGGCCCGCAGGGCGCGGGCCTCGCGGATGAACGGCTCGGACCCCACCAGATAGCCAAGCCGCAGCCCCGGAAAGAGCGATTTCGAGAAAGAGCCGACATAGATCACCCGCCCCTCGCGATCGAGAGATTTCAGAGCCGGCTGGGGCCGCGCGATATGGGACATTTCGAATTCGTAATCATCCTCGACAATCAGCGCGTCCAGCTCCCGTGCCCGCCGCAATAGCGCGTGCCGCCGGTCCAGTTGCATCGTGGCCGAAGTGGGGCTGTGGTGGCTGGGCGTGGCAAAGATCACATCCGTGTCCTCGGGCAGCGCGGCGGGGTCCAGCCCTTCGTCATCGACTGGCACGCTGGCCAGATGGCATCGCGCCTGTGTGAGCACGTCGCGCAGGGACGGGTAACAGGGCTCTTCAATCGCGGCCTTGCGCCGCTGGGTCAGAAGCACCTGCGCCGTCAGCCAAAGCGCGTTCTGCGCGCCCAGCGTGACAAGGATTTCCTCGGGCCGCGCCTGAATGCCCCGCCGGGGCAGGGTGTGGCGCGCGATAAAGGACACCAGCTGCGGGTCGTCCTGGTCGTAGTAGTCAGAGGTCAGCGCGTTGAAATCCCGCGCCCCCAGCGCCCTGAGCGCACACAGTCGCCAGTTGGCATGGTCAAACAGCGACGGATCGGTCTGCCCATAGATCAGCGGATATTTGTAGCGGTCCCAGTCCAGCGGCTTGAGCGCTTCGGCCTGATTGGCAAAGCGCTGGCCCAGCGCTCGGGACCAGTCCACACTGTCTTCGATGTGCTGTTGCGGCGCGAAACTCGGCGGTTCGGGGGCGTTCTCCGAGACAAAAAAGCCCGAGCGCCCGCGCGAGGACAGGTAATCGTTCGACTGCAGCTCGGTATAGGCCAGCGTCACGGTGATTCGGCTGACCCCCAGATGGGCCGCGAGTTTCCGTGTCGAAGGCAGCTTTTCCCCGCGCTGAAACCGCCCCGACAGGATGCCTTGGGCGATCATCTGCTGGATGCGGGTTTGCAGCGTGCCTTCGCTGTTGGGGTCAAGAAAGAAGGATTCGACAGGGATTGCCATGGCCCAGACGCTACGCTGGACCTATGGGGAATGCAATCTGGACTTAAGGCGGGCGGGCGCGCAACGCCGGCCCGATCCGTTTCAGGACCCGAACACCCGGCCCAATGCGCCATCGACTGCCGAAATGATCTCGTCGATATTGTCCTTGGTCGCGATCAGCGCCGGGCTGAAGCACAGCGTGTTGTTGCGACCGGGCAGCGAGCGGTTGGTGGCGCCGATGATCACGCCCTGCTTGCCGCAATCGGCGACAACCGCCTGCACCAGCGCTTCCGCCGCCGGGTCGCGGCTCACGCGGTCGGCGACCAACTCGGCCCCCAGGAACAGACCCTTGCCGCGCACATCGCCAATTACCGCGTGGCGGTCCATCAGCGCACGCATCTGGTCGAGCATATACTCACCCATGGCGGTGGTGTTGGCGAGCAGGTTTTCTTCTTCGATGATGCTCATGTTCTCCATCGCCGCCGCCGGACCGGCGGTGCAGCCGCCAAAAGTCGAGATGTCGCGGAAATAGTTCATCGGATCGCTGGCATCGTCCTTGAACTTGTCGAACACGTCTTCGGTGGTCACAAGACAGGCAATCGCCGCATAGCCCGAGGCCACGCCCTTGGCCATGGTGACCATGTCGGGCTGGATGCCGTAATGCTGGTAACCAAACCATTCGCCGGTCCGGCCCACGCCACAGACCACTTCGTCGATATGCAGCAGAATATCGTATTTGCGGCAGATCTCCTGCACCTTTTGCCAATAGCCTTCGGGCGGGGTGATGACACCGCCACCGGCGGTCACCGGCTCAAGGCAGAGCGCGCCCACCGTGTCGGGCCCCTCGCGCAGGATCACCTCTTCGATCTGCTCGGCGGCCCAGAGACCGTAGTTTTCGACCGGCGCACCGTCCTGTTCGTGTTTGCGATACTCAAGACAATGGGGCACGCGCACGAAACCGGGCGTGAAGGGGCCGTATTGCGCGCCGCGCTCGTCCTGGCCCCCGGCGCTCAGCGCGGTGATGGTGGTGCCGTGATAGTCGCGGTCGCGATAGAGCACCTTGTGCTTTTTGCCGCCGAACCGCTTATGCGCGATCTGACGGACCATCTTGAAGGCTTTCTCATTCGCCTCGGAGCCGGAGTTGCAGTAATATAGCCGGGTCATGCCGGGCATTTTTTCCATCAACCGTTCGGCAAAGATTGCACCGGGAATCGACCCCGCGGAGCCTGCGAAATAGTTCAGCTTGACCAGTTGTTCCCGCACCGCATCCGCAATACGTTCGCGGCCATAGCCCACATTCACGGTCCAGACACCGCCCGACACCGCGTCGAGCATCTGGGTGCCGTGCTGGTCCCAGACATGAATGCCCTTGCCCTCGACGATAATGCGGGGATCGCTGGTCTCATAGGGTTTGTGCTGGCTCAGGTGATGCCAGACATGGGCTTTGTCAGCTTCGACAACCCTGCTGATGTCATTCTCATAAAACGAGCCGTCCATATGCCTCACTCCCAAACCTGTGTGAAATCACGAAGGGCCCAGCAACTGTCTGGTGTGCTGCTGAGTCTACCATGATTACTCAAAGCCCTAAATTTTGGCGTCGGATAGGGCCAGTTGCCTGGCGTTGCTAGGTCCAGAATTTCGAAAAATTCCTCGCGCCGCACCGCGCGATTTCAGTAACCATTTGTTCTCTTGCCCAAATTTCTAAAGTCCGGGCGACGGTTGTCTGGACATTTTCCGCGCCGAGCCCGAAGTTTTTCGTTGATCGGCGCGGCGATTTCCGTTCCGATTGCCCTGATGCCCGGCAGTACCTCCGGGTAGCGACGGCCATGGTCGTCAAGAACCAATAAAAAGCGACCGGACATCCGGCGCACAACATGGGAGTACATGATGAAGACGAAACACCTCCTCACCGGGGCAGTGGCCTCTGTTGCCATGCTGGCAGGCGCGCAATCCGCACTGGCCGCAGGTCATGGCGAAGGCATCACCGTGGGCTATTTCCTCGAATGGCCGATGCCGTTCCAATACGCCAAGCAGATGGGCACCTATGACGAAGCGCTGGGCGCGCCGGTGACATGGGTCAGCTTTGACACCGGCACCGCGATGTCGGCGGCCATGGCCTCGGGCGATGTGCAACTGTCGGTCAGCCAGGGTGTGCCGCCCTTCGTCGTGGCAACCTCGGCCGGGCAGGACCTCCAGATCCTCGACGTGGCCGTGTCTTATTCGGACAACGACAACTGTGTCGTGCGCGCCGAGCTCGAGATCGACAAGGACAGCGCCGATGAACTGGCGGGCAAGAAAGTGGCCGTGCCGCTGGGCACTGCTGCGCATTACGGCTTCCTCAAGCAGATGGACCATTTCGGCGTGGCGCTGGACAGCCTGACCATTGTTGACATGGCACCCGCCGAAGGTCAGGCCGCACTGGCACAGGGCGCGGTTGACATGGCCTGTGGCTGGGGCGGTGCGCTGCGTCGCATGAAGGAAAGCGGCAACACGCTGCTGACCGGGGCAGAGAAAGAAGAGCTCGGCATCCTCGTCTTCGACGTGACCTCCGGTCCGACCTCCTTTGTGGCGGAAAACAGCGACATGGTTGCGGCATTCCTCAAGGTGACGGCAGAGGCCAATGCCATGTGGGCGGATGAAGCCAATCACGCCGAAATGCTGCCGGTAATCGCCGAGGACGCGGGGATGTCCGAAGAAGACACCGCCTCGACCATGGCAACCTTTGTCTTCCCCAATGTGGCGGACCAGCTTTCGGCAAAATGGCTGGGCGGTGGCGCACAGGAATTCATGAAAGGCGTGGCTGATGTCTTTGTGGAATCCGGCTCCATCGACGCGGCCAAGGCCTCTTATGCTGACAACGTCAACACGGGTCCGCTGACAACTGCATCCCAGTAAGCGACCTTTGGGACCGGGCGCGGGGTCTGCGCCCGGTCCCCTTCGCGGCATGGGCCGGGGCGAGGCACCCGAAGCCTGCCGGAATGACCACGTGACAACAAGAAAAGGGGTTACCCTGTGTCAGGTCTGTTGATCGACGATATTTCCATGCGTTTTGACCTGCCGAATGGCGGGCATGTTCAGGCGCTCAAGAACGTGACGCTCGATATCAAATCGGGTGAACTGATGTCCGTGCTGGGGCCGTCTGGCTGTGGCAAGACCACGCTTCTGAACATCGTGGCCGGGTTTCTTGCCCCGACCCAGGGGCGCGTCATGTTGGGCGATCACGAGGTCAAGGGGCCCGATGCCGAACGCGGCATGGTGTTTCAGCAAGGTGCGTTGTTCGAATGGATGAATGTTCGCGACAATGTCAGATTTGGCCCGGACATGAAGGGCGTGAGCCGTTCGCAGAGCCGCGAAAAGGTGGAGCATCTGCTTGAGGTCGTCGGGCTTCAGGATTTCAAGGAAAAGGCGATCTACGAGCTGTCGGGCGGCATGCAGCAGCGTGTGGCGCTGGCCCGCTGCCTCGCCAATGACCCAGACGTGATCCTGATGGACGAGCCGCTGGGGGCGCTCGACGCGCTGACCCGCGAAAAGATGCAGAGCCTTGTGCTGGACCTGTGGAAGGAGACGGGCAAGACCATCATCCTGATCACCCACTCGGTGGAAGAGGCATTGCTTTTGGGGGAACGCCTGCTTGTGATGGCACCGCGCCCGGGCCGGGTGCACAAGGAATACCGGCTGCCCTTTGCCGATCTGGGCGTGGGCAATGACCTGCGAGAGGTCAAGAAACACCCCGATTACAACAGCACCCGCGAAGAAATTCTCGAAATGATCTGGAACATGGAAGAAGAAATCATGGGCCGGGCGGAGGAGCAGGCATGACCGGATTTCTCGTTCTGGCGCTCTATGTGGGCGCGTTCTTTGGCTCTTACTTCGTATTGTCGCGCCTGTTGCAAGGGGCCTTTGCCCGCAAGGGGTTCAACAAGCTCAAGACCGTTACCTTCGGCGATGAAAGCGCGGTCGTTGCCAACCGCATCGCATCGGTCCTCTCGGTGGTAACGGTATTCTGGCTCTGGGTCGCCTTTACCAACTCGGTCATTCCGCTGCCCAAACTGCCCGGGCCGTATCAGGGGCAGATGGAATTCACCTATACGGCGACCTTGCCCGATGGCAGTACGGATGACGCGACGGTGACAATGCTCGTCTATCCCGAAGACATTCAGCAGACCGTTGATGCCGAGGGCAATCCCGGTCGCGCGCCCGAGGCGGTTGAGGTGGAGCCGGGCGAGGGCTTTGCCAAGAATGACAGCGACACCGTGGCGCGTTACGGCTTCAAGGTGCTCAATGTCTGGAAAAACGACGATGTGTCAAAAAAGGACGGCTCGGTCGTGACCCATATCAACGGGGCACCAGTCTCTCCGGGGGATTATGTGGAGGTGCCCGAGGGCACCATCGGGATCACGGACAAGGGCACACCGACCTTTGCTCCCGCCGTAGGCCTGCGCATGGCACGCCTCTACCTGCCCGCACCCGAGGTGGTTCTGGAACGATTTGTCCGGCTCAACAAGGAAGGCTACCAGAACTTCACGCTTTGGGAGCACACGCGCTATTCGTTGCAGCGGGTCCTGTTGGGCTTTCTCTTTGGCGCCCTGATCGGGATACCCATTGGTTATGCCATGGGCCTGACCAACTGGTCACGTGGCTGGTTTGATCCGATCGTCGAGTTCATGCGCCCGGTGCCGCCACTGGCATTGATCCCGCTGATGATCATCTGGTTTGGCATTGGCGAATTGTCCAAGGTGATCCTGCTGTTCCTGGCCGCACTCTGGATCATGATCATCGCGGCGCGTGCGGGCGTGTCCGGTGTGGCCATTACCAAGGTGCACGCGGCCTATTCGCTGGGCGCGTCCAAGTGGCAGATCCTGACCAAGGTCATCGTGCCCAACTCCCTGCCGGAAATCTTTACCGGAGCCCGCGTGGCCATGGGGGTGTGCTGGGGCACGGTGGTTGCGGCGGAACTGGTCGCGGCCGAGGTGGGCCTTGGCAAGATGATCGTTGTGGCGTCAAAATTCCAGCTCACCGATATCGTGATCGTCGGCATCATCCTGATCGGGGTGATCGGCTTCATGATCGACGTCGGCATGCGCAAGCTCGAGAATTGGCTGGTGCCGTGGAAAGGCCGCGTCTGATCCATCACCGCGATGGTCGCAACATGGCAGGACAGGGGCGCCGCTTTGGTGCCCCTGTTTGCTTTGTGACGGTCCAGGGGTGCCGAATTCGTGTCAGCCCGGCGATTCCGGTTTGCCAATTGTGCCGACATGGCCGAAAGTCTCAAAAAACAACAGGATTGATCAACGGGAGGTATCAATGATCAACAAACGAACCCTCATGAAAGCACTGGGCGGCACCGCGCTGGCCACGGTGCTGAGTGCATCTGCGGCCATGGCGGCGGATGTGACCCTGCGCATGCATTCCTTCCTGCCGGAACAGGCCAATGTGCCGACCCATATCCTCAAGGTCTGGGCCGAAAAGGTCGAAGCGGAAAGCGATGGCCGGATCGACATTCAGTTGTTCCATGCCATGTCGCTGGGCGGCAAGCCGCCGGAACTGATCGACCAGGTCATTGATGGCGTGGCCGATATCACATGGACCGTGGCGGGATATACGCCCGGACGGTTCCCGCGGCTCGAAGTGTTTGAGCTGCCCTTCACCATGACCGACGCCGAAGCCATGTCCAAAGCCTTCTGGACGCTGGCGGAAGAGACGATGATGGACACGGATTTCAAGGATTTCCACCCAATCGCCCTGCATGTGCACGGCCCCGGGATCATCCATTCCTCCGATCCGATCACCGAAGTGTCGGATCTCAACGGCGTAAAACTGCGCGCGCCCACCCGGATCACCAACCAGATGCTGTCCTCGCTGGGCGCGACGGCGGTTGGCATGCCGGTGCCTGCGGTGCCCGAGGCGCTGTCCAAGGGTGTGATCGACGCCACGGTGATCCCGTGGGAGGTGACCGGCGCATTGAAAGTGCCCGAACTGGTGAGCAACCATACCGAGTTCGGCGATGGCGAGGCGCTCTACACCACGGCCTTCATCTTTGGCATGAACAAGGCCAAGTATGACGCGCTGCCCGATGACCTCAAGGCCGTGATCGACGCCAATTCCGGCATCGAGACCTCGGGCTGGATGGGCAAGGTCATGCAGGATTACGATGCCCCCTCGCGCGAGGCGGCGCTGGATCTGGGCAACAACGTGATCACGCTCACCGAGGATCAGGTCGCCGAATGGAAAGAGGCCGCATCCGGCACGATTGACAGCTGGGTCAAGGAAATGGATGACAAGGGCCTTGATGGCACGGGGCTGCGTGCCCGGGCGCTTGAGCTGATCTCGGCGAACTCGATGTAACTCCGGGGCGCCCCCGCCCGCTGAGGGGCCGGGGGCGTCGCGATCTTTTGGCGACGGGTGGGGTAATGCTGAAGGTGATGGACCGGCTGGCCCGGACAATGGCGATTGTCGGGGGGCTTGTACTGAGCGCGCTGATCGTGCTGACCTGCGTCAGTGTGCTGGGGCGCGGGCTGAATACACTGGGCCATTCCGGCATCCTGCCCGAAGCGCTCGGTGCGGCGCTGATCGCTGCGGGCGTTGGCCCCGTGACCGGTGATTTCGAACTGGTCGAGGCGGGCATCGCCTTTGCGATCTTTTCCTTTCTGCCAATCTGCCAGCTTTACAGCGGCCATGCGACTGTCGACATCTTTACCCAGGCACTGCCGAAACGTGGCAATCGCTGGCTCATCGCCTTTTGGGAGGTTGTGCTGGCGCTGGTGATCTGGCTGATCACCTGGCGTCTGTTTGCCGGGCTGCAGAACAAGCTGGATTACGGCGAGACAACGTTCCTTTTGCAATTCCCGGTCTGGTGGGCCTATGCCGCCAGCCTCATCGCCGCGCTGGTGGCCTCGCTTGTAGCGCTTTACTGCGCGTGGGCGCGTTTGGCCGAGGCTGCGACGGGCCGTCGCTGCATGCCCTACAGCCAAGGAGCGGCCCATTGAGCATGCTCGAACTGGGATACATTTCCTTTCCCGTCCTCCTGCTGATGATCTTCCTGCGCGCGCCTATCGGGCTTGCCATGATGCTGTGCGGCTTGGGCGGGCTTTATTTCGCCACGGACGGCACCGCCATGTTCATGGCCAAGCTGAAAAGCGAGACCTACACCACCTTTTCCAGCTATTCGCTGTCGATCATCCCGCTCTTTCTGTTGATGGGGCAGTTCGCGACGCTGTCGGGTATGTCCTCGGCGTTGTTCAAGGCTGCGGAAAGCTTTCTGGGCCACCGCAAGGGCGGGGTGGCCATGGCCTCGGTCGGGGCCTGCGCGGGGTTTGGTGCGATCTGCGGCTCGTCGCTGGCCACGGCGGCCACGATGAGCAAGGTCGCGCTGCCGGAGCTGCGCCGCTATGGCTATTCCGGGGGCTTTTCCACCGCGACGCTGGCCGCCGGTGGCACGCTGGGCATTCTGATCCCGCCCTCGGTGATCCTGGTGATCTACGCCATCCTGACCGAACAGAACATCGCCAAGCTGTTCCTGGCCGCCTTCATCCCCGGCATATTGGCGGCCATTGGCTATATCATCACCATCTCGATCTATGTCCGCGTGCACCCCGATGCGGCAGGCACGCGCGAGCCGGTGCCGATGTCCGAGCGCATGCGCGCGCTGGTCGATGTCTGGCCGGTGTTGCTGGTCTTTGGCCTCGTGGTGGGCGGCATTTACGCAGGCTGGTTCACGCCGACCGAAGGTGCGGCTGTGGGCGCGGCAGGCACGGGGGTCATCGCGCTGCTTTCGGGCAATATGAACTGGCAGGTGTTCAAGGACTCGATCATTGCCACGGCATCGGCCACGGCGATGATCTTTTTCATCGTGCTGGGGGCCGGGTTCTATAACGGCTTTCTCGCGCTCAGCCAAGTGCCGCAGGAACTGTCGGCCTGGGTTGTGGGGCAGGGGTTCAGCCACTGGACCGTCTTGGCGATGATCTTGATCTTCTACCTGATCTTCGGTTGCCTGATGGATTCGCTGTCGATGATCCTGCTTACGGTGCCGATCTTCTTCCCGGTGATCTCGGCCATGGATTTCGGATTGGTGGACCTTGCCGCGATGCAGGCCGAGGCCGCGCGCGAAGCGTTGGCAAACGGCATCCCGCAGGGCGTGGCGCAGGAGATGATCGACAGTATCAACGTCGCCATCGCAAACGGCGCGGAACTGACCCGGGAGCAGATGAAGGCTATCGGGATCCGCGTAACCGAGGGCATGGCCAACCGCATCGAGATCGAGCGCGTCGCGATTTGGTTCGGCATTCTGGTGCTGATCGTGGTCGAGGTCGGGCTGATCACGCCACCGGTAGGGATGAACCTGTTCATCATCAACACGATGGATCGCGACACGCCCATGGTCGAAACCTACAAGGCGGTGATCTGGTTCGTGACGTCCGACATTTTGCGGGTTGTCATCCTGGTGCTCTTCCCGTCGATCACGCTGTTCCTGCTCTATTGACGTAACGTCACTCTGGCAGGGCGCGCGCGGGTTTGCTCGAACTGCCCGAAACGACAATGGGAGCAAGTCATGAAGCTTGATGGTTTGGGTGTGATCGTGACCGGCGGCGGCAGTGGTCTGGGTGAGGCCACGGCGCGGTATCTGGCCGGACAAGGTGCCCGGGTGGGTATTCTCGATTTCGACGCGGACCGCGGCGCGGCGGTGGCGGATGAGATCGCCGGAGCCTTTGCTCAGGTGGATGTGGGCAATGCCGATGCGGTGGATCAGGCGATTGGCGCGCTGGCGCTGGCGCTGGGCGTGGTGCCCCGCGTGGCGATCAACTGTGCCGGCGTGGCCGATGCCGCGCGGATCGTGGGGCGCGACGGTCAGACCTCGATCGACACGTTCGAAAAAGTGATCCGCGTCAACCTGATCGGCAGCTACAATGTCATGAGCCATGCGGCGCGGCGGATGGTCGAACTGGACCCGCTGGAGGATGGCGAACGCGGGGTGATCATCAACACCGCCTCAATTGCTTACGAGGATGGGCAGGTGGGCCAATCCGCCTATGCCGCGTCCAAGGGGGCGATTGCGTCCATGTGCTTGCCCGCGGCCCGTGAAATGGCCCGTCAGGGCGTGCGCGTGATGGCAATTGCGCCGGGGCTGTTCAACACACCGATGATGCAGGCCCTGCCGCAGGACGTGTCAGACAAGATCGTCGCCAATATCCCGTTTCCCGCCCGGTTGGGCGCGCCCGAAGAATACGGGCGGATGGCCGCGCATATCATCGAGAATGCCTATCTCAACGGGACGGTGATCCGTCTGGATGCCGCAACGCGTCTGCCGCCGCGCTGACGGCGGGCAAAGATCAAACGAACTGTTCCCGGATCAGCCGTTCCTCAAGCCCGTGACCGGGGTCAAAGAGAATGCGGTGGGCAATCGACGGCTCTGAGCGGATGTCCACCGTGACCACGTCCTGCACGGCGCGGGCGTCGGCCTCGGCCATGACGGGGCGCTTGTCGGGGTCCAGCACTTCGAACCGGACCTCCGCCGTCTTGGGCAGGAGCGCGCCGCGCCAGCGCCGGGGCCGGAACGCCGCCATCGCCGTCATGGCCAGCACATCCGCCCCGATGGGCAGGATCGGACCATGGGCGGAAAAGTTATAGGCGGTCGAGCCTGCAGGCGTCGCCACCAGCGCGCCATCACAGACCAGTTCGGCCATGCGCACCCGGCCATCGACGCTGATCCTCAGCCGCGCGGCCTGAGGTCCCGCGCGCAGAAGCGAGACCTCGTTGATCGCCAGAGCTTTATGTTCCGAGCCATCCTGGCAGACCGCCTTCATCGACAGCGGGTTGATCACCTCTTCTTCCGCCGCGTTCAGCCGTTCTATCAGCCCGGCGGCGTTATATTCGTTCATCAGAAAGCCCACAGTGCCCCGGTTCATGCCGTAAACCGGGGCGGGGTTGGATTGGGTCCGGTGCAGCGTCTGCAACATGAACCCGTCGCCCCCCAGCGCGACGATCACATCCGCGCCCTGTTCCGCATGATCGCCATATTTGGCCGTCAGTGCCGCATTGGCCGATTGCGCGATCGGGGCCTCGCTGGCGGTAAAGGCGATTCTGAGTGACATGAGCGGTTTCCTCGGGGCGCGTTCCGTTTCCGAAACAAGCACATGTTTCACCCCAAGACCAGCCGTGCCGCTCTCAATCCGCGCTGCGTCGCATTCCCGGCTTTCCCATGCGGCCAGTTTGCATTAGGTAACGCGCCAACCAATTGCCTTGCCAGGAGCCAGCCGCATGAACGCGCCTCACAAAGACACCGGTTTTTTCACCCAATCGCTTGCCGACCGCGATCCCGAACTTCAGGCCGCGATCACCGGCGAACTGGGCCGCCAGCGTGACGAGATCGAGCTGATCGCGTCGGAAAACATCGTCTCGCGCGCCGTGATGGAAGCGCAGGGCAGCGTGATGACCAACAAATACGCCGAAGGCTATCCGGGCCGTCGCTATTACGGTGGCTGTGACTGGGTCGATGTCGCAGAAAACCTCGCCATCGAACGCGCCAAGGAACTGTTTGGCTGCGAATTCGCAAACGTCCAGCCCAACTCCGGTTCCCAGGCCAACCAGGGCGTGTTCCAGGCGTTGATCAAGCCGGGCGATACCATTCTCGGCATGAGCCTCGACGCCGGTGGTCACCTGACCCATGGTGCCGCGCCCAACCAATCCGGCAAATGGTTCAACGCCGTGCAATACGGCGTGCGCCAGCAGGACAACCTGCTGGATTACGATCAGGTCGAGGCGCTGGCGAAAGAGCACCAGCCGAAACTGATCATCGCCGGTGGCTCTGCCATCCCGCGCCAGATCGATTTCAAACGCATGCGCGAGATCGCTGATATGGTCGGCGCCTGGCTGCATGTGGACATGGCGCATTTCGCCGGTCTCGTGGCGGCGGGTGAGCATCCCTCGCCCTTCCCGCATGCCCATGTGGCCACCACCACGACGCACAAAACTCTGCGCGGTCCCCGCGGCGGCATGATCCTCACCAATGACGAGGCGATTGCGAAGAAGGTCAATTCGGCCATCTTCCCCGGCATTCAGGGCGGGCCGCTGATGCATGTGATCGCGGCCAAGGCTGTGGCCTTTGGCGAGGCGCTGCGCCCGGAATTCAAGACCTACCAGCAACAGGTGATCAAGAACGCACAGGCGCTCAGCGATCAGCTGATCAAGGGCGGTCTGGATACCGTGACCCACGGCACCGACACCCATGTGGTGCTGGTCGACCTGCGCCCCAAAGGGGTCAAGGGCAACGCGACCGAAAAGGCGCTGGGCCGGGCGCATATCACCTGCAACAAGAACGGCGTGCCGTTTGACCCGGAAAAGCCGACCATCACCTCTGGTATCCGTTTGGGTTCGCCTGCCGGTACGACCCGTGGTTTTGGCGAGGCCGAGTTCCGCCAGATCGCCGACTGGATCATCGAAGTGGTCGATGGTCTGGCCGCCAATGGCGAAGACGGCAATGGCGAGGTTGAAGCCAAGGTGAAGGCCGAGGTCGAAGCACTCTGCGCCCGCTTCCCGATCTATCCCGAGCTTTGATCGGGATTTTGCGATCCTGAGACAGACAAGGCCCGCTGGTGAACACCGGCGGGCCTTTTGCTTTGGCGTGGCTCTTGCGATTGACATATCTCTGTCATGCAACTGTCACGCGCCTGTAAAGAGCAGGCCCTAGCGATGCCCCGGATAAACTCTGGGACATCACATGACCAAACTGACTTTTTGCACCGCGCTCAGCATCGCGGCTCTGGCCACCGCTTGGGGCTCCACCGTGCTGGCCGAGACGACGATCCTCGTCACCAATGCCAATGACAGCGGCGACGGCAGCCTGCGCGCAGCGCTTGAGAGCGCCGCCGCCAGCGACACTGCGCGGCAGATCGTGATCGTGACCAAGGATGACATCGCCATCGCCAGCACCCTGACCTATGCCGGTCAGGCCGCCATTGCCATTCACGGGCAGGGCCAGACCGTTTCATTGGCCGGGAATGCAACGCTGCTTGCGGCGACAGCCGGTGCGAACCTGACGATCCGCAACCTGAACTTTGCCGGTCCGGGCGGCTTTGACATTCAGAACCGTGGCGACTTGAACGGTGCCAGCGCGGGCAAGGGGATTTTCGTGGATGTGCGCGACGACCAGACCGGGCTTGTCGTGCTGTCGCTCGACACTGTCACGGTCTCGGGCGTCGCGGGGCACGGCGTGCATGTTTCCGACTGTACGCTGGCCGATGCCTGCGGCGGCGGTGGTGGCGGCGCGGGGGAAGGCTCGCCTGCTTCGATTGCCGTCGATTTCGACAATGTGACCATCGACAACGTGGGCAATGGCAGCTTTGACGCCGACGGCCTGCGCGTGGACGAACGGGGCGCCGGTGACATCCTTTTTGCCGCCACTGACTCGCTCTTTACCCGCGTGGGTGCCGATGGGATCGAACTGGACGAAGGCCAGGCGGGCGGCGTCTACGTCACCGAGACGGGATCGCGTTTCGTGAACAATGGCGGCTATTGCGATCCGGCGATCCTGTCCGCGTTCCTGCCCGCAGAGGCGGAAGGGGAGTTCGAGCAGGGCGCGCGTGCCGAGGCCGACATTCCCGGCCCCGTGACCGGATCGCCCGACGATGCCTGCATCGAGCGTGAGGTGGCGCTTTATGACGATGGTTCCGTCGAAGAGTATGAATTCGGGCTCGATCTGGATGACGGGTTTGACATTGACGAGGCTGGCCCCGGCGGGCTGGACGTCGTGATGATCAATTCCGAGATTTCGAACAACCTCGATGAAGGTGTGGATTTCGACGAAGAAGGCCCCGGCGGCATCACTGCCAGCTTTATCGGCACCACCGCGAGCGGCAATACCGATGACGGCTACAAGCTGTCAGAGGAAGACGCAGGCGGTATTCAGGGGCTGATGCAGGGTGCGGCGTCCAGAGATAACGGCGGCAAGGGCGCGGTGTTTGAAGAAGAGGATGCCGGCGGCGTTGTCGTGCGCGTTGCGGACAGCATGACCTCGGGCAACGACGACAGCGACGACACCGGGCTTGAAGTGGTGCAAGAGGATGCGGGGCAAGGCACGTTGACCGTGATCAACTCCGACATCGCGGATGGCATCGACGCCGAGGGCGTGACCGTCACCCGATAAGGCGCATCGCGCCGCGAACCGGCCCCGGCTGCCATGCCGGGGCCTTTTCATGCGTGGTTGTTAAAATTCCTGTCATCTTCCAACGGATTGGCTGGCGCGCTGCGTATCACTCTTGTGCATCAACAGGAGAGACACCATGCGCCCCAATTACAAGGTTCCGCCGATCATCACCGCCGTCGCCATTGCCGCGGGCCTTTTCGCTTCGGCCGTCACCGGGGATGAGGCCCGGGCCAGCGACCGCACCGCCTGCGCCAAGGAGATTTCCGCAGAGGTCGCGCCGGAACGCGGATGAGCTTTGTGCCCGGGCGTGGAATTCCTGACTTGTGGCCCTGTCACCGGACGGGGCAGGTTGCGCCACGCTGATACCGGACCAAAGCTTTTTCAATGACCCAACTGCCCCCCACCCGCCGTCTTGAACGTCGCCTTGGCGATTGGGTCCGCGCCCGCCTGCCCGCCGGGCTGGTCGAATTTGTCATGTTCCTGCTCAAACAGGCCTGGGCCTGCCTGTTCGGCTTTGCCATGCTGGGCGGGTTGATCCTTAGCGACCGCATCTGGCAGGAGGACTGGCCGCTGCACCGCTATGATGCGCTCTTGATCTATGCGCTGGGGTTGCAGGTGCTGTTTCTGGCGCTGCGGCTGGAGACGCTGCGCGAGGCGCGGGTGATCGCGCTCTTTCACCTCACGGGCACGGCGATGGAGCTTTTCAAGGTCAATGCAGGCTCTTGGGCGTACCCGGAACCGGGGGTGATGAAGCTTTGGGGCGTGCCGCTCTTTTCCGGCTTTATGTATGCCGCCGTGGGCAGCTACATGGCCCGTGTGATCCGGATTTTCGACATGAAATTCGCGCCTTATCCGCCGTTCTGGATGACCGTGGCGCTGGCGGTCGCGATCTATGTGAATTTCTTCGCGCATCATTTCATCTGGGATTCGCGCTACGTTTTGTTCGCGGCCACGGTGCTTTTGTTCCTGCGCACCCGCATCTGGTTTACCATCGGGGCAACGCCGCGCTGGATGCCGTTGCCGGTGGCGGCGCTGCTCACGTCTTTTGCGCTCTGGGTGGCGGAAAACATCGGCACCGCCACCAATACCTGGATCTATGCCGGGCATTCGCGATTTGACATGGTCAGCCTGTCCAAGATGGGGTCCTGGTATCTCTTGCTCTATGTAAGTTTTGTCACCGTAACGGTGGTCGTGCGGGATGTGCTATACCGCGAACCGCTGCTCAAAGGTGGCCGAGAGAGTAAATCACCCACAGGAAAACGCCGAGCACAATCAACAGGTTGAGCGCGATCAAACCGGCCAGCCGCAGCCAGGCGGTCTTGCGCGCTTCAACCGGGTCGAGCGAGCGGAGATAGCGCGTCACCCGCGCTTCGGCCTTGTCGAGCGTCGCCAGGTCCACCATGCGCGCCAGCTTGGGGTGGCCCGCATGCCTGGACGCCTCGACGATTTTCTCAAGATCGCGCCGCGCCCATTTCGGCAAAAGCCGACCGGCCCGCGCCATACGCGTCTCAAGCGTCTTGCCACGCACCCGAAGCTGCGTGCCCAGAAGTTCCGCCAATCGCGCCTTGCGCGCCTCTATGTCTTTTTGATCCAGCACGGATCGTTCCATACGCCGCAGACCGCACCGGGGCAACAGTTCGGGCTTTCACGCCCGGCACCTGCGCGCTAGACAGGCGCCATGTTGAACGTCATCGAACATGGAACACCGGGCGGCACGCCGCTGATCATCGTGCATGGGCTCTATGGCTCGGCCCGAAACTGGGGGGTGATCGCCAAGCGTTTGTCGGACAGCCGGCATGTGGTGGCGGTGGATATGCGCAACCACGGCGACAGCCCGTGGAAGGACAGCCATTCCTACACGGACATGGCCGCCGATCTGGCCGAGGTGATTGCCGCTTATGACGGGCAGGCCGATGTGGTGGGCCATTCCATGGGCGGCAAGGCGGCGATGGTTCTGGCGTTGCAGCACCCGGATATGGTGCGCAAGCTGATGGTCGCCGATATTGCGCCGGTGGCGTATGGCCATTCGCAGATCCAGTATATCGAAGCGATGCGCAAGGTGGACCTGTCCCGCGTCACGAAACGCTCTGACGCGGTCGAACAACTGGCCGCATATGTTGAGGACAAGACGCTTCAGGCGTTTTTCACCCAGTCGCTCGATGCGGCGGGGCAGCGCTGGAAGCTGAACCTTGACGTGCTGGCGGATGAGATGGAAAAAATCCTGTCCTTCCCGGAGGTTGACGGGGTGTTTGACGGGCCTGCGCTGTTTCTCGCCGGGGCGAATTCGGACTATGTCCTGCCCGAGCACCGCCCGGCGATCCGCGCGCTGTTCCCCAAGGCGCGGTTTGCCAAGCTGGCGGATGCGGGGCACTGGCTGCATGCGGAGAAACCGCGTGAATTCGAGGCCTCGGTGCGGGTCTTTCTTGACGCCTGACGGCAACCACTAAGAGCGCACAAGGCTGTTGTCCGGGTCATAGCGCACCGGGGCCACGATCTGTGCCGCGACCGGTGCACCCAGCACGTCGATGGTGAGTGTTTCCCCCTCTGCGGCGCGGTCCATAAACCCCATGGCAAGGTTTTCGCCGCTACGGTGCCCCCAATCGCCCGATGTCACGGTGCCGACGATTCGCCCGCCCGCCCGGATCGACGCGCCGGGATGCGCGGGGGCGTGGGAACAGTCGAGGAGGAGTGAGACAAAGGATTTTTCACGTGGTCCCTTGGTCGCCAATGCTGCGCGCCCGATGAAATCGCCCTTGTCCATGTTCACGAACCGGTCGAGGCCACTTTCGAACGGGTCGAATTCGGTGATCAGGTCGGCTTTCCAGTGGCGGTAGCCTTTTTCCAGCCGCATGGAGTCAACCGCGCGCGCGCCGAAGAGCGTCATGCCATGAGCCTTGCCCGCCTCACGCAGGGCCAGCCAGGCGGTCAGAAGGCTCTCATTCGGCACATGGATTTCATAGGCCAGTTCACCCGAGAAGCTGACCGCCATAACCACGGCGGGCGCATGTCCGATGAAAGCGCGCCGGACGCTGAGCCATGGGAAACCTGCGGCTGACCAGTCGCCACGGGCGACATCGCTGAGCACCGCGCGCGCCTTGGGTCCGGCGATCACGAGGATGGTGTGGGCGTTGGTGAGCGAGCGGATGGTGACCCCCTCGGGCGCATGAGTGCGGAGCCAATCCATGTCATGAAATTCTGATGCTGCGGCAGAGCCGTACCAGATGGTCTCTGGCCCCAGATCAGTGCCGGGCAGATTGGCAATCGTCGCCTCGGATTTCACCCCGCCCTGATGGTTCAGCAGATAGCCAAGCCCCACGCGCGCGGGGCGGCGGGGAACATTGCCGCAGATCATGGTATCGAGCCAGTCATGCGCGCCGTCCCCGGTTATTTCAAACCGATTGAACCCGTTCACCTCGGTCAGGCCCGCGCAGGATTGCAGCGCCAGAACCTCGTCGCGCACGATGGGAAAGACGTTGGAGAACCGGAAGCTGTGCTCTTCCTCGAACTCCGGCGCGGGCTTGATATAGTCCACCCGCTCCCAGCCGTTGACCGGGGCAAATGCCGCGCCCTCGGCTTGCCAGATTGGATAGAGTGACGTGGTCTTGGCGGGTCGCCCGGCGGGGCGGTGCTCATGCGGGAAATGGAACCGAAATTCGTTCTGATATTCCTCGATCGCCTTCAACCCGGTCAGCTCCGCATTGGCATGGCCCGTAAAGCGGCGCGGGTCCAGTCCCCAGGTGTCATAACACGCCTCGCCATGCACGATCTGTTGCGCCAGAAGCCAGCCATGCCCGCCGCCTTCGCCCACGCCCGCGCGCAACCCGATGATGCAGAACGCATTGAGTTTGCCCGGAATGGGCCCCACCAGCGGCGCGCCATCCATGGAATAGGTGATCGGGCCATTCACGACTGTGGTGATGCCGGCCTCGCGCAGCGCGGGCATGCGGGCAAAAGCGCCCTCCAGCACATCCATGATCCGGTCGAGATCATCGGGGCAGAGCGCATTGACGAAATGCGGGTCAATCCCGTCCATGCCCCAGGTCCGGCAGCCCTGTTCGTAGAAGCCGACCAGCAGCCCCTGTTTCTCCTGACGACAGTAATAATCGCTGATCGGGCAGCGCAGGAGTGGCATGCGATGCCCAGCGGCGGCAATCTCCGGGATTGCATCGGTCACGAAATACTGGTGCTCCATCGACATGACCGGATGATGCACGCCCATCATCGCGCCCACCTCGTTCACCCGGTAGCCGCCCGCATTCACCACGATTTCACAGTCGATTTCGCCCTGTTTCGTATGCACGGTCCAGCTGTCATCGGGGTGCTGGGTCAGCCCCATGACCGGGCAGTTGCGATAGACCTCGGCCCCGGCCTTGCGCGCGCGCCGCGCCAGCGCCTGACACAGCTGCGCGGGGTCAATATCGCCGTCATGCGGGTCCCAGAGCCCGCCCACGAGATTGTCTGTGGAGATCAGCGGATGGCGGCGTTTGCATTCCGCCGCGTCGATCACCTCGAATTCCACCCCCATCCCGGCGGCCATGGAGGCAAAGTGGCGATAGCCCTCCATCTGCGCTTGCGTGTTGGCCAGCCGAATGCCGCCATCGCCATAGTGATAGCCCACCGGGTAGTCCGGATCGGCGGCAAGGTCGCGGTAAAGCGCGATGGAATGGCTCTTCAGCCCGACCATGGTCTGGGTCATGCCGAAATTCGTCACCTGCGCGGCAGAGTGCCATGTGGTCCCCGAGGTCAACTCGTTGCGCTCAAGCAGCACAACATCGCTCCACCCCTCCTGCGTCAGGTGGTAGAGCGTCGAACAGCCTGCGATCCCGCCGCCAATGACCACAACACGCGTTGTCGATTTCATGGGCCTCTCCCTCGTTTTTGCCTATAGGTGCAAAGCCGGGGGCGGCTGCAAAGCCTGCCTTTGAAGTTTTGATTTTTCGGAAACTGAGTTTTTCAGTTGCCGAAGGTCGCAATGGCGGGCTTGCGCCGTTGTTCAGCGCGCGTTCCATGGCACAAAGGACAGGCTCATGACCCGCAGCACACGCCGTTCCGGACGCAAGGAAAAACTCGCCGCCCGCGCGGCCCCGCCGGTGGTGAACCCCTGTCCGCCGGGGCAGATTGGTGGCGCGTACACGCCGCTGAGTGAGGCGGATTGCGCGGCGATTTTCGACACGGCGCTGAGGTTGCTCGATGACCTGGGCATGGGCGAGGTGCCCCATGGGCTGGCGGCGCGGCTGGCCGATCACGGTGCGCGGCGTGCGGGGGACAGGGTGCAGATCCCGCCGGAGCTGGTGCAGGATGCGATCGCGCGGGCTGCAAAGGTCTTTCCTCTCCATGGCCGCGATCCGGCGCGTGATATCACCGTGGGCGGGCAAGCGGTGCATTTCGGAACCGGCGGCGCGGCGGTGCAGGTGCTGGACCTCGACAGCGGTGATTACCGGCCCTCGACCCTGCAGGACCTCTATGATTTCACGCGGTTGCAGGACGGGCTCACCAATGTGAGCTGGTTCACCCGCTGCTGCGTGGCGACCGATATGGAGAGCGACCTCGCGCTCGACATGAACACCGCCTTTGCGCTTCTCAAGGGCACGACCAAGCCGGTGGCGACCTCCTTTACCGTCGCGGAAACCGTGGCACCGGTGGTGGAGATGCTGGACATGGCCGCGCCTTCGGGACGGTTCGTGGATCGCCCATGGGTCAAGGTGCATATTTCGCCCGTCATTTCACCCATGCGCTATGGCGAGGACGCGGTGGCGGTGACCGAAGAATGCATCCGCCACAACATGCCGATCAGCTGCATCACGGCGGCCCAGTCGGGTGCGACGGCCCCGGCGACGCTGGCGGGATTTCTGGCGCAGTCACTGGCCGAGACGCTGGCAAGCCTTGTCATGGTTCATGTGATCCGCCCGGGACATCCCATGGTGTTTTCCAACTGGCCCTTGGTGATCGACCTGCGCACCGGGGCGTTTTGCGGCGGCGGGGGCGAGATCAGCGTGCTGAATGCGGCCTCGGCGCAGGTGTCGAACTGGCTGGGGCTGCCCTCGGGCGTGGCCTGTTCCATGACGGATGCCAAGGCGATTGACGCGCAATACGGTATGGAAAAGGGCATATCGGCCATGGCCGCGGGGCTGGCGGGCGGCAACCTGATCTATGAAAGCGCGGGCATGACTGCCTCGCTTCTGGGCGTGTCGTTCGAGGCATTCCTGCTCGATAATGACATGCTTGCCCATGTCTACCGTGCGCTGCGCGGGATCGAGGTGAGCGAAGCGACGCTGGGCTATGACGACATTGTCGCCGCCGTCCGGGGCGAAGGGCATTTCCTTGGTGGGGCGCAGACCATGGCGGCGATGGAGCGGGATTATTTCTACCCCGATCTGGCGGATCGCGACGCACCGATCACATGGCGCGAAAACGGGCGGCCTGATGCCTGGGCGCGGGCCAATGCGCGGGCGCGGGCGGCTCTTGCCGGGGCGCACCCTGCGTATCTGGAGCGGGAGGTCGAGCGCGATATCCGCAGACGGTTTGATATCAGGCTGGCCGAACAGGGTGGCGCAGATTTCAAGGACTAAAAGATGCCGCCAGTTGGCCGACCCGTCAGGCTTCGATCAGCCGCAAATCCCCCTCCAGCCAGGGTAGCTTGTTCAACGCGGGCGCGATCACCAGGTCCTGCACCAGCCGCCGCATGGTCTGGGCCACGTCGCGGGGCACGTGATCGGCCCAGTCGGCGCTGGCGAAAAGCGAGATATTGCGGGAAAACGGCTTGAAGGGCAGGGGGTGCGCGGCGATCTCGTCATGGATGCGCGCGGCCCGCATATAGCCCAGCGGCGTGGTCACCGCCCAACCGGTGCCGCGCGCCACCAGCGTCATCAGAGACAGATGCGCGCCAAGCTCGAACCGCTCGGAAAAGCTCAGCTTTTGCCGGGCCAGATGCGCCTCGATCTGGCGGCCGATCAGCTGTTCTCGATCATAGCGCAGCAGTGGCAGGCGCGCCATGATTTCGGCCGGGCTGCCCGGGACCCGCTTGGGCGTGACAAGGATGAACGGATCGCGCACCAACGGGTATTCAGAAATATTCTCAACCACTTCCCCGGTGGAGGCCGCGACCGCGATATGCAGGGTCCGGGCGCGCATGGCAGCCGAGATTTCGTGGCTGGGGGCCGAGATCAGCTTGAACCGGCATTTGGTCATGCTCTCGGCCAGAATGGTGACAAGCCGTGGGGTCAGGTCATTGTCGAAATCGTCGATCATGCCAAGGTTCAGCGTCGACAGATGGGTCAGGTCCATCACCGTCAGCTCGCTCTGGGCCAGCCGTAGCTGGCTGAGCACCGCCTCGGTCCGTGACAGGAACGACCGCCCCGCCGGGGTGAGCTGCATCGGCCGTTTGGAATGATCGACCAGATCGGTCCCCAGCGCGGTTTCCAGATTGCGCATCTGCTGGCTGACCGCTGGTTGGCTGAGCCCGGTGCTGCGCGCGGCCTGCGCGACGGACCCGCTATGGGCAAGGGCCTCAAACACCTCTAGCCCGCGCAATGTCACCCCTTTGGCCAGCATATCCCCGCCCTCGCAGTTTTCACGAATTCGAAACTACGGGGGATCGTCGGAAAACGGGAGTCCTTTGTGACGGGGGCTGGGCGTTTGCTCAGTAGCCTTTGCAGAAGCTTTCCGCCTGCGCGCCGAACAGCTTGTAACGCTCCCAGAACGCTTCGTGGTTGGCGCGGTCGGATTGGCGGATTTCCTGCGCCTTGTGCGGGTCGCGGAAAAAGCTTGCGGCGAGCCGTTGGTCGGCACGGCTCAGCGACTGGTCTGCGACGAATTGGATGCATTTGCACAGCGACCGGTTGGCCGCCTTGCGCCCCGATTGCATACAGGCCGTGCTGATCGTGCCCGCATGGGCAGGCAGCGGTGCACTCTGGGTTAGAACAGCGGCGCCCAATACCGCCGCACATATGCGTTTCATACTATGCCTCATCGCTGCGGGCCGTTGTTCTGGTCTGCTCTGACCGGCCTCTGGGTCCGGAGTTTGCGCCACTTCCCGTTAATTTTCAATTCACGCTGATGTCAGTTGGCCCAGATTTCATTTGGTCCGTGTCGGCGTGGCCATGCGGGCGCGCAATTGCCGGGTCACGTCCTCGCACGTCAGGTCGTATTGCTCGGCGATTTTCCTGAGCCCGAAATGCACATGGGCCATTTCCTGATAATAGCTGGTATAGGCGTAATTCGTGGCGGCCCCCGCCACCGCGCCGACCAGCGGCACGGTTTGTGCGGCCAGTTTCTGGCCCAGGACCGTGGCCAGACGCGGCGCGATGCGGGCGATCACCCCGTGCACCGTCGCCCCGGTGAGCGTCACGCGGGCCGAGAGAAAGGCCATGTTTGCCCCGTCATCGTGTTCGAGCGGCCCGGCAGCGGCAAAGACCGACAGGCACTCGGCCCTGATCTCGGGCGTGTCGGGATCATATCCGTAATCGGCGGCAATGCCCTGAATCGTGCGCAGCAAGACAGTCGTCGTTACCGGCAGTTCCGCCAGCGCCGAGGGCAGCCCGCCAAACCCGCCCGCCGCCCCCATCGCGGTGGTTGCCGCGCGGTTCAGCCATGCGGGCGCGTCGCCCACCCGTTTGCGGCTTTGCCCCGCCGCCTCCAGCGCGATGCCAAGCGCGCGTTCGGTCGCGGTCTCAAGTTGGGTTTTGACAGGGTCGGGCAGGCGTTCCAGCAGGTTTTCCGCCTGCGTGCCCACCAGATTGAGCACTTGTAGCCCAACCCCGCCCGCGCGCGCGTAGCGCCGGGCCAGATCGTCAAGTGCGGTCGCTGCGTCGCGGGGGATGATGTCTGTCGTCGTCATGGAAGGTAGATTTGGCAGCTGTGGCGGCTTTTCAAGAGAGCGGGCGGACAATCGCCCCCATTATCCGCCCCGTCACTGCGCCTTTTCCGCCAGCGCTTCGGGATTGACGAGGATCAGGTCACGCCCGTCCCGTTGCACGATGCCATCCGCCTCCCAGGCGCGGATCTGGCGGTTCACCGTCTCGCGGGTCAGGCCGGACATATCACCCAGGTCGGATTGCGAAACAGAGGGTTTGAGCCGGAAACCCGCCTCTTCTTCTTCGCCCCAGCGGTCAAACAGGCCCACAAGAACCTTGGCCAGGCGGGTGCCGCCATCAGCCATGGACAGATCGGCCAGCGCCTCGGTCGTAGCTTGTAGTTTGCGGCAGAGATCAGCGATCAGCCCTAGCGTCGTTTTGGGATGCTCGGTGAGAAAGGCCATGAGTTGCATCCGGTTCAGCACGCGGCCCGTCACATCATTGGTCGCCATGGCATCGGCGGTGCGGTCACTGCCCAGCAGCACGGCCATTTCGCCCACGCAATCCCCCGGGCCCAGATGTGCCACGATGGAGCGGCTCCCCGAGGCCGAGGTCAGGCTGACCTCGACCCGCCCTGTTTCGATGAGCAACAGGGTCTCGCCCGGGCTGCCCTTGGAAAAGATCATCTTGCCACCGGGATAATGGCAGGGTTTGGACATGGCCAGCAGCGTTGCCCGCTCCTTGGGCGTCAAAGCTCCGAGGATCAGGCTCTCCCGACGTGCGATGTCGCGAAACGTCAGTGCCATAACGGATTCTCCTGTTGACCGGTTGCGGTGCGACGCACGTGTCGTGCAGCTGACACCATTTTACGACGAGGATACATCAAACCGACAAAAAAAAATTTGAAACCGGACGCAACCTAGGACTATGAGTGACGTGGATCACAGATTTTTGCAAATTACGGCGGCACACTAATCTTATGTCCGGGGCGTCCGTGTCTCACAATTGCTTCCCAACCCTTTTTCTCGGAAGCGCCGGATATGTCAGGGTTCGTGAAATTTCTTTCGCGAGTTTTGAAAAAGCAACGCGGGGACGGTGTGAGTGGCCGTTTCCGCGTTCTTTTTGCCCTGCCCAATGTGTCGGCGAAAGCTTGCCTGGCCGGATGGGGCAGGCGCACCCCCAAACTCCCGTAACGAGTCGGGCCGCCCGGATATCTCCGAGCGGCCCTTTTTCCGTCTGGCGATGAGAGCGCGCAACTATTTGGCGTAGCCGATGGTCTGCAGGGCTGTCTTGATCTCGTCGAGGATCGCGGGATCATCAATGGTCGCGGGCATCTTGAACTCTTCGCCGTCGGCAATCTTGACCATGGTGGCGCGCAGGATCTTGCCCGAGCGTGTCTTGGGCAGGCGGTCCACCACAACGGCGAGTTTGAATGCCGCCACGGGGCCGATCTTTTCACGCACCAGCTTGACCACCTCGGCGACAACCTCGTCATGCGCTTTGTCGCAGCCTGCGTTGAGGCAAAGGAAGCCCACCGGCATCTGGCCCTTGAGCTGGTCTGTCACGCCGATCACGGCGCATTCCGCCACATCCGGGTGTCCGGCCAGCACCTCTTCCATCCCGCCGGTGGAAAGCCGGTGGCCCGCCACGTTGATCACGTCATCGGTGCGCGCCATGATGTAGACATAGCCGTCCTCGTCCATCATGCCCGCATCGCCGGTCTCATAATAACCCGGGAAGGTGTTGAGGTAGCTTTTCTTGAAGCGCTCCTCGGCGTTCCACAGGTTCGGCAGCGTGCCGGGGGGCAGGGGCAGTTTGATGGCGATGGCACCCAGTTCACCGGCAGCCACCGGATGGCCCGCATCATCGAGCACCTGAATGTCATAGCCCGGCACCGGCACCGAGGGCGAGCCGAGCTTGACCGGCAACAACTCGATCCCAACCGGGTTGGCCGCGATGGCAAATCCGGTCTCGGTCTGCCACCAGTGGTCGATCACCGGCACGCCCAGTTGCTCCTGTGCCCAAACGATGGTGTCCGGGTCGGCGCGTTCGCCAGCCAGGTAGACCTGTTTCAGGCAGGAGAGATCGTATTTCCTGACGAACTCGCCCTTGGGGTCTTCGCGCTTGACCGCGCGGAAGGCGGTGGGGGCGGTGAAGAAGCTTTTCACGTTATGCTCGGAAATCACCCGCCAGAATGTGCCCGCATCGGGGGTGCCGACGGGCTTGCCCTCGAACACGATGGTGGTGTTGCCGTGAATGAGAGGACCGTAGCAGATATAGGAGTGGCCCACGACCCAACCCACATCGGAGGCCGCCCAGAACACATCGCCCGGCTCCACGTTGTAAATGTTCTTCATCGTCCAGTTCAGTGCCACCAGATGGCCGCCAGTGTGGCGGATGACGCCTTTGGGCGCGCCGGTGGTGCCGGATGTATAGAGGATATAGGCCGGGTGGTTACCTTCGACCGGGACACAGTCCGCAGGGGCCACGCCGTCCTGGAAGCCGTGCCAATCCACGTCACGACCGTCGATCAGGTCGGCCACTTCCTGTTCGCGTTGCAGGATCACGCAGAGCTCGGGCTTATGTTCGGCCAGGTCAATGGCACCGTCGAGCAGAGGTTTGTATTTGACCACGCGGCCCGGCTCTAACCCGCAGGACGCGGCGATGATCGCCTTGGGCTTGGCATCGTCGATGCGCACCGCCAGTTCGTTGGCGGCGAACCCGCCGAACACCACCGAATGGATTGCACCCAGACGGGCACAGGCCAGCATGGCCTCAAGCGCCTCGGCCACCATGGGCATGTAGATGATGACACGGTCGCCTTTTTCCACGCCCTTGGCGCGCAGCGCCCCGGCAAGGCTGGCCACCCGGTCACGCAGCTCGGCATAGGTGATCTTGGACTGGGTGCCGGTGATCGGGCTGTCATAGATGATGGCGACCTGATCGCCGCGCCCGCCCTCGACATGGCGGTCGACGGCATTCCAGCAGGTGTTGACCTTGCCATCGGCGAACCACTCGTAAAGGTTGTCGCCCTTGTCGAACAACGCTTTTGACGGCGTCTGATCCCAGTCGATGGCGCGGGCGGCCTCCATCCAGAATGCTTCCGGGTCTGCCTTCCAGCTGTCGTAGACGTCTTTGTAGCCCATTCGAAACTCTCCTCCGATGCGTTGAGGAGGGGATAGGGCCAGCGTCATGTCCCCGGCAAGCGGTGAGGGGCCGGTCGCGTCAAGTTACCGCAAGATATTTGCAGATTTCGCGGTTCTGGCGTGCAAAGTTTTGCAAACTTAACGGAAATATGCCCCTGAGCGCCGAAAATGCCGGGACTTTGCAAACTTCTTCGGGGTGGCTGCAAAATGCGCGACTCGGGGCTCCGGACGAAATTCGACCTGGGGCAGGTCGAAAATACGACAGCGCGGAGCGTTGAGTCGTGCGAATGTGATCACACGACGCGGCACAGGGCCGCGCCGCTTTCACAAAGGTGCTGTTGCCATGGGCGACAAGAAGCAGAAACCGGCCAAACCCGGCTCCAAAACCATCAAGAAATAACCGCATGCCAAGCCCCGTGCCGCCATCCCCGGGCGGCACGGGGTCCGGCTTAGCCGTAATGGGCCACCGGGGTCCCGGCAATGGCCGCCATATTCAGCAGCCCGCGCGCCGTCACACCCGGTGTCACGATATGGGCGCGGTTGCCCATCCCCATCAGTATGGGGCCAACTTCGAGGCCGTTGGCTTTCATTTTCAGGATGTTGCGCACGCCCGAGGCCGCATCCGCATGTCCGAAGATGAGCACATTGGCCGCGCCGCTGAGCCGCCCGCCGGGCAAGAGCCGCTCGCGCAGTTCGGGGTCAAGCGCGGCGTCGACATTCATTTCGCCTTCGTATTCGAAATCCGTCTCCATCCCGTCGAGGATCGAAATCGCGGCGCGCAGCCGTTTGCCGGTGCCCTCGAACTGGTTGCCGAATTGTGATTGCGAACAAAAGGCAACGCGTGGCTCAACCCCGAAGCGACGTGCATGACGTGCGGCCCCCAAGGCCACCTCGGCCAGGTTTTCCGGCGTCGGCAGGGACCAGACATGGGTGTCGGCAAGGAACAGCGGCCCATCCTCAAGGATCATCATCGAAAGCGATCCGTGCGGGCGGTACTCCTCGCAGCCCAGCACCTGCGTCACGTAGTTCAGATGCCAGCGGTATTCGCCAAAGGTGCCACAGATCATGCTGTCAGCCTCGCCCCGCTGGACCATGACCGCGCCGATGGCGGTGGTATTGGTGCGCATGACCGCGCGGGCGATGTCCGGTGTCACGCCGCGCCGCGCCATGATCTCGTGATAGGTGCCCCAATAATCGCGGTAGCGCGGGTCGTTTTCCGGGTTCACGATCTCGAAATCACGGGAGGGCCTGATCTCCAGCCCGGCGCGTTCGCAGCGGCTCTCGATCACCTCGGGCCGACCGATCAGGATGGGTTTTTCGGTGGTTTCCTCCAAAATCGCCTGCGCCGCGCGCAACACGCGCTCGTCCTCGCCTTCGGTAAAGACGATACGCCGCGCAGCGGTGGCCGCGGCCTCGAAGACCGGGCGCATGAGCAGGGCGGATTTGAACACCGAGGCGTTGAGCTTGGCCTTGTAGGCCTCCATGTCCCCGATCGGTCGGGCGGCGACGCTGGTGTCCATCGCGGCCTTGGCCACCGCGCTTGACACCACCGCCGACAGGCGCGGATCAAAGGGTTTGGGGATCAGGTAATCGGCCCCGAAAGTCAGTTGTTCACCCTGATAGGCCGCGGCCGCCTCGGCGCTGGTCGTGGCGCGGGCCAGTTCGGCGATACCTTCGATACAGGCAATCTGCATCTCATCGTTGATCTCGCTTGCCCCCACATCCAGCGCACCCCGGAAGATAAAGGGGAAGCAGAGCACGTTGTTGACCTGATTGGGAAAATCGCTGCGCCCCGTGGCGATGATCGCTCCGGGTGCCACTTTGCGCGCCTCGTCCGGCATAATCTCGGGTGTCGGGTTGGCCAGGGCAAAGATGATCGGGTTGTCCGACATTTTCGCGACCATCTCGGGCTTGAGCACCCCGGGGCCCGAAAGGCCAAGGAACATATCCGCGCCGTCGATCACCTCGTCCAGCGTGCGTTTGGCGCTGTTCTGCGCATAGGCGGCCTTCTGCGCCGTCATCTCCTCGGTCCGGCCCTCATAGACCAGCCCCTTGATATCGCAAAGCCAGACGTTTTCGCGCTTTACGCCGAGTTTCAGCAGCATGTTGAGGCAGGCAATGCCCGCCGCGCCGCCGCCGGTCGAGACGATCTTGATATCCTCGAATTTCTTGCCGGCCACGCGCAGCGCATTGGTGGCCGCCGCGCCCACAACAATGGCGGTGCCATGCTGGTCATCGTGAAAGACCGGGATATTCATCCGCTCGCGGCAGAGTTTCTCGACGATAAAGCAATCGGGGGCCTTGATGTCTTCGAGATTGATCGCGCCAAAGGTCGGCTCCAGCGCGCAGACGATATCGGCCAGCTTCTCCGGATCGGTTTCATTCACTTCGATATCGAAACAGTCGATGCCCGCGAACTTTTTGAACAGGACCGCCTTGCCCTCCATCACCGGTTTGGAAGCCAATGCGCCGATATTGCCCAAGCCCAGCACCGCCGAGCCGTTGGTCACCACGGCCACAAGGTTGCCGCGCGCGGTGTAGCGCGCCGCGTTGGTCACGTCCTTGGTGATCTCCAGGCAGGCCTCGGCCACGCCCGGGCTATAGGCGCGGGCCAGGTCGCGACCGTTTGCCAACGGCTTGGTGGCGCGCACCTCCAGCTTCCCGGGTTTGGGGTTCTCATGGTAGAAAAGCGCCGCCTCGCGAAGCGTCTCGTTGCTGCTGTCACTCATGTCTCTGGCCCTCAAATCTTGGTAGTTTAACGTTAAACTATTTTCTTGAGTCGTGCATTGTCGTTTTTGGCGGATACAGTTTCAATCCTGCACTGTAAATCGGCACACCGCAAATCCGCAGATGTTTGCGCAACCATCCGGGCATGGCGGGCCTTGCATCCCGGTGGTCGGGGGCAGATCATGGGCAAAACATCCAAGCGACAGGGAGCCGCCATGAGTCTATCCGACGCCGCACGCGCCGTGCGCGAAAACGCCTATGTGCCATATTCCGGATTCAAGGTGGGGGCCGTGATGCAGGCGGAGGACGGGTCTCTGCATCCGGGCTGCAACGTTGAAAACGTGGCCTATCCCGAAGGCACTTGTGCCGAGGCGGGGGCCATTGCCGCGATGGTTGCGGCCGGGCAAACCCGGATCACCGCCGCCTATGTCATCGCCGACAGTCCCACGCCGGTCACGCCCTGCGGCGGCTGCCGCCAAAAGCTGGCGGAATTTGCCGAAGGGCCGGGCACGGTGATCACCATGGCCAATCTGGACGGGGTGGAGATGACGATGACCATGGCGGAGCTTCTGCCCGGGGCTTTTGCGACCTCTCACATGGAAAACGTTGAGACATGAGCGACGCGCGCGCCATCAATGCCGCGCTGCGCCGGGGCGAGATGCCCACGGGCGAAGACCTGCAGTGGTTCGCGCAGGGGCTGGCCGATGGGGCGGTCAGCGATGCGCAGGCCGGGGCCTTTGCCATGGCGGTCTGCCTGCGCGGGCTGGACGAGCCCGGGCGCGTGGCGCTCACACGGGCGATGCGCGACAGCGGACGGGTCTTGCACTGGGACCTGCCGGGGCCGGTGCTGGACAAACATTCCACCGGGGGCGTGGGCGATTGCGTTTCGCTGGTGCTTGCGCCAGCGCTGGCGGCCTGCGGGGCCTATGTGCCGATGATCTCGGGGCGCGGGCTGGGACATACCGGTGGCACGCTGGACAAGATGGAGAGCATACCGGGGCTGAGCACGCAGCTTGAAGAGCGCCATTTCCGCGAGGTTGTGGCTAAGACCGGCTGCGCCATCGTCTCTGCCTCCTCCGACATCGCACCGGCCGACAAGCGGCTTTATGCGATCCGCGATGTGACGGCGACTGTGGAAAGCCTTGATCTGATCACCGCGTCGATCCTGTCCAAGAAACTGGCCGCGGGGCTTGAAGGGCTGGTGCTGGACGTCAAGCTAGGCTCCGGTGCCTTCATGAAATCCCATGAGGACGCGCGCGCTTTGGCCAAGGCGCTGGTTGGCACCGCCAATGCTGCCGGTTGTCCGACACAAGCGATGATCACCGATATGAACCAACCGCTTGCGCCCGCTTTGGGCAATGCGCTTGAGGTGGATGCGGCGATGCAGGTGCTGACCGGGGGCGTCAAAGATCCGCTTTATGACCTGAGCTGTGCGCTGGGCGGGGCGCTGCTCGCGGCGGGCGGTTTGGCAGACACGCCCGAGGGCGGCGCGGGCCGTATCGCGCGCGCCATTGACAGTGGCACGGCCGCCGAGCGGTTTGGCCGGATGTGCGCGGCCATGGGCGGGCCGGTGCAATTCGCCGAGAACTGGCAGCGCTTCCTGCCCGAAGCGCCGGTGATCCGTGAGATCACGGCACAGGACAGCGGCTATGTCACGGACATGCAGGGCGAGGCGCTGGGGCTGGCGGTCGTCGCACTGGGTGGCGGGCGGCAGGTAGAAAGCGATCTGGTCGATCCGGCGGTGGGCCTGTCGGATGTGGTGCGTCTGGGCGATTGGATTGACAAGGGCCAACCGCTCGCGCGCGTCCACGCGGCCCGCGAAAGTCAGGCCGAGGCAGCGGTGCGCGCGGTGCGTGGCGCGATCACGCTGGGCGATACGCGCCCACCGCCGCAACCGCTTGTGTTTGAAAGGATTTCCTGATGCCGCGCGCGTTTCTTGTGGTGATGGATTCGGTGGGAATCGGCGGCGCGCCGGATGCCGATCAGTATTTCAACGGCACCACGCCGGATAGCGGGGCGAACACGCTGGCCCATATTGTCGAAGCCTGCGCCGAGGGCCGCGCGGAAGAGGGGCGTTCGGGACTGTTGCGCCTGCCCAATCTGGATCGGCTGGGGCTTGGCGCGGCGTGTCGCCTCGCGTCTGGTGACGATGTGCCGGGACTCGGCGTGACGCCACAGGGGCTTTGGGGGGCCGCAACCGAGCAATCGCGGGGCAAGGATACCCCGTCGGGCCATTGGGAGCTTGCCGGGCTGCCGGTGCCCTGGGATTGGCACAGCTTTCCCGATACTGTCCCGGCCTTTCCCGACGAGATCAGCGCGCTGGCCGCGAAACTGGCGGGGACCGAGGGGATTTTGGGCAACCGCCATGCATCCGGGACCGAAATCCTCGAAGATCTGGGCGAGGAACATGTGAAAACCGGGTGGCCGATTTGCTACACCTCGGTGGACAGCGTGTTGCAGATCGCTGCGCATGAGGAACATTTCGGGCTGGACCGGTTGCTGAAGCTTTGCGCCGATCTTGCCCCGCATCTGCATGAAATGCGCGTCGGCCGCGTCATTGCGCGGCCCTTTGTTGGCGAACCCGGTGCCTTCAAACGCACCGGGAACCGCCGGGATTACGCCGTGACGCCGCCGGGAAAGGTGCTCACCAACTGGGTGCAGGAGGCGGGGCATCCGGTCCACGCCATCGGCAAGATCGGCGATATCTTTTCCATGCAAGGCATTGATAAAGTGTCGAAAGGCAGCGATGCGGAGTTGATGGAGCATCTCGCCCATGAGGTCGCCACCGCGCCCGATGGCGCGCTGGTCTTTGCCAATTTCGTTGAGTTCGACAGCCTCTATGGCCACCGGCGCGACGTGTCGGGCTATGCCCGCGCGCTGGAGTGGTTCGACGCCGCCATCGGTCCGGTTCTGGACGCGTTGCGCGCCGGTGATCTGATGATCCTGACCGCGGATCACGGCAATGACCCCACATGGGTCGGCACCGATCACACGCGCGAACGCGTTCCCGTTCTGGGCGCAGGACAAGGGAGCAATGGCATCGGGCTGGTCGATTTCACCTCAGTCGCCGCTTCTCTTTCTGATCATCTTGGCGTGACTTATCCACAGAACCTACGGAGTTTCCTGTGAGTTTTCGAACATTTCCCAAAGTTGAGCTTCACCTTCATCTCGAAGGTGCGGCCCCGCCGAAATTCATCGCCGGGCTGGCGAAAGAGAAACATGTGGATATCTCCGGTATCTTTGATGAGCGGGGCAATTATGCCTTTCGCGATTTTCTCCAATTTCTCAAGGTCTACGAGGCTGCAACGCAAGTGCTGCAAAGCCCCGAGGATTTCCGCCGCCTGACATTGGCGGTGCTGGAGGAAAGCGCCTCACATGGGGTGGTCTATAGCGAGACTTTCCTGTCGCCCGATTTCTGCGGTGGCGGGGATGTTGGCGCGTGGCGTGAGTACCTGCATGCCATACGTGAGGCTGCGGATCAGGCTGAGCGCGATTTCGGTATCACGCTGCGCGGCATCGTCACCTGTATCCGCCATTTTGGCCCGGATCAGGCCAAACGCATTGCGCTTTGCGCGGCGGAAACCGCCGATGACTGGCTGACGGGCTTTGGTATCGCGGGGGATGAGAACGCCGGACAACCCGCTGATTTCGCCTATTCTTTCGACATGGCACGCGAAGCTGGTCTGCGGCTGACCGCCCATGCCGGGGAATGGGGCGGGCCGCAATCGGTGCGCGAGGCCTGGCGCGACCTGCGCGTCGAACGCATCGGCCACGGCGTGCGCGCGATTGAAGACCTGGCGCTGGTCGAGGAACTGGCCGAGGCGGGCGTGGTGTTCGAGGTCTGCCCGGGCTCCAATTTGGTGCTGGGGGTCTACCCGAACCTTGCCGCGCATCCCATTGAAAAGCTGCGCGAACGCGGCATCAAGTTGACCGTATCCACCGATGACCCGCCGTTTTTCCACAGCACCATGACCCGCGAGTTTGAAAATCTCGCCCGTGTGTTCGAATGGAACGAGGATGATGTCCGCGCGCTGAACCAGACGGCCATCGACGCCGCGTTCTGTGACGCATCAACCCGTGACAAAATCCTGAAAAAGCTGGAGACCGCATGACCGAGCATCTCACAATCGTCGATCACCCGCTGGTGCAGCACAAGCTCACCCTGATGCGCGACAAATCCACGCCCACCACCGATTTCCGGCGGCTTCTGCGCGAGATCAGCCAGTTGCTGGCGTACGAGATCACCCGCAACCAGCCAATGACAACCCGCAAGGTCGAAACGCCCCTACAGGAGATGGAGGCCCCGGTTCTGGCGGGCAAGAAACTGGCGCTGATCTCGATTTTGCGCGCGGGTAACGGGCTGTTGGACGGGGTTCTTGAACTGATCCCCACGGCGCGGGTGGGGTTTGTCGGACTTTACCGGGACGAAGAGACGCTGACCCCCGTACAATACTACTTCAAGGTGCCCGACGCGCTGGAAGACCGGTTGGTGATTGCGGTCGATCCGATGCTGGCCACCGGCAATTCATCGGTGGCGGCGATTGACCTTCTCAAACAGGCGGGGGCGCGCAATATCCGGTTTCTGTGCCTTTTGGCCGCCCCCGAAGGTGTCGCGCGAATGAAAGAGGCGCATCCGGACGTGCCCATCGTGACAGCTGCGCTCGATAGCCATTTGAACGAAAAGGGATATATCGTTCCGGGCCTTGGCGATGCCGGGGATCGGATGTTCGGAACCCAGTAACGTTATCAATGCTTTACTAAAGACCCACGGTTTGCCATGCTGCACCAAACCTGTGGGGACCGGTTATGAAAATATTGAATGTTTACGCTGCTTTGGCTGTTGTCGTTGGATTCGGCTTCAACGGCGCGCCTGTATCTGCCCAAATCTCGGGTGATCTTTCCGTGCCTGCGGAAATTCCGCCCGCTTCTTATACCGGCAAGCAATATGTCGACAGCCGTGGTTGTATCTACGTGCGCGCCGGTGTGGACGGCACAACGACCTGGGTGCCGCGCGTGGCGCGCAACCGCAAGGTGCTGTGCGGTCAGACGCCGACGAACGCTGGCACGCGAGAAGCTGCCGCCCCGGCGCAGCGTTCGGCCCCCAAACCCGAGGTGATCGAAATCACGCCAGAGCGTTCCACGGCCGCTGCCGCGCCGCGCCCCGAGCCGCAACCGGTGGTCCGTCAGGACTCCCGCCGTGAGCCTATGCGCACCGTGGCCAGCAAACCGGCGGTGCAGCCGCGAAAAACGCGCCGTGTGGTCAGCAAGCCGGTGGAAATCGTTCCGTCAGCACCCGTCACAACGGCCCGCGTGGTCACACCATCCACGACAAGCACCGGAAAATGTCAGGGTGCGTCGCCGATCTCGAACAAATACATTAATAATGACCGGGGACTTCCCGTGCGCTGCGGTCCCCAAACCGAGCCGATCGTGACCATCAAGGGCTACACCAGGAAAGTCCGCACCGCCGATGGCGTCGAGCGTGTACGCGTCCCCGGCGTCAAGGTCTATGCCAGCCGCAAAGGCCAGCGCCATGTGGACAATTATACCGTGATCGCCCCCAAGGCCGCCACGGCCCGCGGCGCATCAGAGCCGGTTGCGCTCCCGCCCGGGTACAAATCCGCATATACGGATGGACGGCTGAGCACCACGCGCGCGCATCAGACACTGGATGGGCGTCGCAAGATGCTGCTGACCTGGACCTCGCAGCAGCCGCGCAGGCTCATTGACCGTTATACCGGGCAGGACGTGACGCATATGTTCCCGGACCTGCGCTATCCGTTCCTGTCGCTCAAGCAGCAGCGCGCCGCCGAGACGACTGCGCCCGTGCGCACCGCCCGTCGCGCCGAACCGGTCAAGGTTGCGCCGCCCATGCCGATCCGCGAGGCCAGCCACCGCTTTATCCAGATCGGCAGCTTCACCTCGCCCGCCAAGGCGCAGAGGGCAATCCAGCTTCTGCAATCGGCTGGCCTGCCGGTGCGCGTGAACGAATATACCAAGGGCGGACAAGGCTACCGTATGGTTTTGGTCGGTCCGTTTGCGGATCAGGGGCGGCTTGACGCGGCGCTGAACACCGTGCGCAACCGCATCGGCTATCGCGACGCGTCGCTGCGCAAGTAAGCGTTTCTTACAAACACCATGAAGCCGGGCCCATTGCGCCCGGCTTTGTCATGTCTGTCGGTCACTCGCCGCAGATCGCCTGTAGCCGCAACCAGTCATTGTCGGACATCACAGGGTCTGCATCCTGCCCGGCCATCGGATCGGCCTCGATCAGGGGCAAGGTGGTTTCGCCGGTCACATCCAGCGCATAGGCGTAGGGCGTCGAATGCAGCCTCGTTGCCTTGAACGCGGCCAATAGCGTCTCAGCGGCGAGCGGTTCAGGTGCCTGTCCCATCAAGGTTTCCGAATAGTCCTGCAGCTCCGCGAGCGGCAGTTTGCCGGTGGTCAGCAATTGGCCGGTGGCCAGCATCCCGGCCTGACGCAGAAGCGGTTCCAGCGGGTCGCGTGCGCCCGCGCGCAGGTTCTCGGCAAGCACGAAACCTGCCGCTGCTTCCGGGTCCTCGTTATCCTCCAGCACGTCGCGATTGAGCAGGATGAACCCGCCCGGCAGATGCGCGGTCTGGCGACTGCCCGCGCGCAGGACGATGACATCCCCGGCGCGCTCGGGCCCAAGGACGCGCCGCGCCAGCATGCGCAAGGCCGGGGAGGATGCCTCGGCCCGGCAGGGCGGGCCGCTCACGCGGGACATCTCGTTGAGGAGTTGCAAGCCGATGGCATCGCGTTTCACCGCAGGGACCACCCTGAGCGTATGGTTGACCAGCGCATCGGGCAGCCAGAACACCGCGAGCGCCGCGCAACTTGCCAGCGCGGCTGCGCCCAGCACCCAGCGTAACCGCCCCTGACGCGGGCGGCGGCGGTCGATCTCGCGCCGGAGCCGTTCGATGGCGGCAACCATTTCCTTTGAATCCTCGCCCAGCTCCAGTTCTTCGCCGGGATCGCCATCGGGGGAGTAACGGGCCGGGGTCTGGCCGGGATTTCCGCGCTCCACCGCCGCCAATGACCAATGGGTCAGGGGGCGGTCATTTATGTCCGACAAGACCAGCGTCGCATCGCCCAGCGATACGACGACCTCACGCCGCTGCGCATCAGGGGCAGGCCGCCACAAACCGGTGGCTTCAAGCCGCTGGTAGTCTTTCAATGCTGTCATTGCGTCGGGCCTGCTCCGCCTCGTTATGCGCGGATATTAGCATAGCTGCCCGGCACGTGTAAGAGCCGCGCGGCTCACGGCTTGGGGTGGTCATCCCATTGATCGCTGAGAATACGGCGGGCATTGCCCTCGGGGTCGTCATATTGCTTTGACTTCACCGTGAAGACAAAGGCCAGAAGGCCAAGCCCGCCCAGAACAAGCGCAATCGGGATCAGGTAAACAATCACGTTCATTGCGTCACCTCAGTCTCAAAGCGTTCAGCGATACCGTAATCGACGAGGTCGACATCGCCAATGCGGCAATCAGCGGCGTGGCCAGCCCGGCAATCGCCAGCGGCACCGCGAGGATGTTGTAGACCGTGGCGATGCGGAAATTCTCGCGGATGCGCTGCGTGGCTTTCTGTGCGGTGGTGATCGCCTCGGCCAGCGTGGACAGGTCCTTGCCCAGAAGCACGATGTCGCTGGCGACCCGCGCCGCATCCAGCGCCGTCGCGGGCGAGATCGATACATCCGCCGCCGCCAGCGCCGCCGTGTCGTTCAACCCGTCACCCACCATCAGCACATGCGCCCCATCGGCTTTCAGCGCCGCGATGCGGGCGGCCTTGTCTTCGGGGCGGGCCTCGGCCATCCAGTACTCGATGCCCAACCGGTCCGCCATGGCCTCGACCGCGCCGGTGGCGTCGCCCGACATGAGCAGCACGCGATGACCCGCGGATTTGAGCGCGCGCACCGCCTCTTCGGCGCCTTCGCGCAGCGCGTCGGAAAAGACGAACCGATGCGTTGTGCCATCGCCCAGTGAAAGCCAGGCCGAGGTTTCCTGCACCTTGTCACCGGCCCCAACCCAATCCGCGCGGCCAAGCCGCACGCGCACGCCGTTCAACCGGCCTTCGGTGCCATAGCCCGGCACCTCGCGAATATCGGTGACATGGGCGGGCTGTAGCCCTCGGTCCCGAACGGCCCGCGCCAGCGCCTGTGACAGCGGGTGTGATGAGCTTTCTGCCAGTGCCAGCGCGACCCGCATCACGTCATCTGTATGGCGCGTCGGATTGGACAGTTCGGGCAGCCCCTCGGTCAGCGTACCGGTCTTGTCAAAGACCACGGTGTCCACCTGCGCCAACCGCTCCAGCGCGGTTTCGTGCTTGATCAGCATGCCTTTCTTGAACAGCCGACCCGACGCGGCGGTGGTCACGGCAGGCACCGCAAGACCCAGCGCGCAAGGGCAGGTGATGATCAGCACGGCAGCGGCAATATTCAACGCCACGCGCAGATCGCCCGCATAGATATACCAGCCGACAAAGGCCAAGGCCGAGAGGATATGCACGCCGGGCGCATAGAGTTTCGCGGCGCTGTCGGCGAGCGAGGTGTAGCGCGAGCGCCCGGATTCCGCGATGGCGACCAGATCGGCCAGTTGATGCAGGGAGCTGTCCTTGCCCACCGCGGTGGCGCGGATCTTCAGCGGTCCTGTGAGGTTGACTTCACCCGCGCTGACAACCGTGCCTTGTGCGGCAAACACCGGCAGCGTCTCCCCGGTCAGCAGTGAGCGGTCCAGCTCGGACGTGCCCTCGACAATCTTACCATCCACCGGCATCCGCCCGCCCGGACGCACGAGGATCGTGTCGCCCACGGCCAGCTCTGCCAATGGCACCTGTTCTTCGACCCCGTCCACGATCCGCGTGGCGCGCGGCACTTCCAGCGCGGCCAGTTCTTCCGCCGCCGAGCGGGCAATCGCGCGGGTGCGGTGATCCAGATACCGGCCCGCCAAAAGAAAGAAAGTCAGCGCAATCGCCGCGTCGAAATAGGCATGATGGCCAGAAAGCCATGTTTCCCAAAGCGAGGTCACGACCGCCAGCCCGATGGCCAGCGAGATCGGCACATCCATGTTCAGCCGCCCATGGCGCAGCGCGGCCCATGCGTTCACGAAAAATGGCTGGGCGGAAAAGGCGATGGTGGGCAGGGTGATAAAGGCGGAAATCCAGTGGAACATGTCCCGCGTCGCACCCTCGGCCCCGGACCAGACGGCGATGGACAAAAGCATCACGTTCATCGCCGCAAACCCGGCCACCGCCAGACGCATCAACAGATCGCGCCCGGCCTTGTCCGTCGCCGTGGCGCGCAGCATCCCTGCGTCCAGTTCATGCGCCTCGTATCCCACGCGTCCTAGCACGCCGATCAACTGCTCTGCCGTCACGTCCGGCGCGGCCTCGACAGTCACGCGTTTCAGGGTCAGGTTCACCCGCGCCTCATGCACACCCTCGACCTTGCTCAGCTCATCTTCCACCGTCGCGATACAAGCCGCGCAATGGATCGAGGGCAGGGAGAGGGCAAGCTGGCCATCCATCTCCACCTCGGCCAGCGCTTCGGCTGCGGGCGCGGCGTTGCAGGCAGGACAGGCAGAGATGCCGGGACGCAGGGCGACGGTCATGGTTTACTCCACGTGCAGCACGACGCGCTGTTCAAACGGGGTGCCGTCCAGCGCCTTGGCGCTCATGCGGATGTTCCAGTTGCCGCGCTCCACCTCGACCTTGGCCACATAGGCGCGGCCGTTGAACACGAAATCCGGTTCCATATCGTCTTTGACATGGGTGGCCCGGCCCAGCACCGCGTGAAGATCCACCACCTGCACCGGGGTGCCATCGGGTTTGGAGATCGACAGGATCACCTCGCCGTCGCGCGCATCCGCCGCGACCTCCCAGCCCAGCGCCTGCTGCGCATCGCGGCGGCTGTCAAAGCTTTGGCTGGCAACATAGGAGTTCTTGACCTCTAGCCCCGGGAAGGTTGCCACCGCGTTATAGGCCAGCGCCAGATTGACCCCGATGATGATCCCGAAGGCCCCGACAAAGATCGCCAGCACATGCCATCCGGTGAGTTTGCGTTCTGCTGTGGCCATGGCTCAGCTTCCTTTCCCATTGAATACGGTGTCTTCGTGGCTGCGTTCCCCGTTGGTCAGATCCTCGACCCAGAACCGGAACTCGGTTCGGTGGCCCTGTGCCGGTTCCGACCCGTCCGGGGCGATCACATAGACCCGCTGCAGGCGTGTCGCGGTGGCATCCACATCAACCGTTTCATAGGGCGTGCCTTCGAGTTGGATGCGCAGAGCGGGGTGACCGGTGACCGACATCCGGAACGGGCGTGTGTCGCCGTGTTTATTGCGCAACCGCACGTCATAGGTGTTGCGGATGGAGCCGTCCGACAGGGTTACAAAGGTCGGGTTGCGCACCGGTGCCACCGTCATGTCGATCTCGGGACGGATGAAGAGCGCAAAGACCAGCCCGATCCCCACCAGAGACCAAAGTGCAGTGTACATGATTGTGCGGGGCCGGAGGACATGTTTCCAGATTGGCTTGGGTGCGCCCCCCGCGCGTTCGGCCTCTTCATCGGTAAAGGCCATGTAGTCGATGAGGCCCCGCGGCTTGCCGATTTTTTCCATGATGTCGTCGCAGGCATCGATGCAGAGCGCACAGGTGATGCATTCAAGCTGCTGGCCGTCGCGGATGTCGATGCCCACGGGGCAGACATTCACGCAGGCCATGCAGTTGATGCAATCGCCCTGTTCGGCACCGTCCTTGACCTCCTGGCTGCCTTTGCGTGGCTCTCCGCGCCAGGAGCGGTAGCCCACGGTCAACGTGTCCTCATCCATCATCGCCGCCTGAATCCGCGGCCAGGGGCAAGCGTAGATGCAGACCTGTTCACGTGCGAAACCGCCAAAGAAAAAGGTCGTCGCGGTCATGATGGCGATGGTGGTGTAGGCGATGGGATGCGCATCACCGGTGAACAGATCCTGCAGCAGCGTCGGCGCATCAGCGAAATAGAACACCCAGGCCCCGCCGGTCGCCAGCCCGATCAGCAGCCAAGCGGTCCACTTGGTCATGCGCAGCCGGAACTTGCGAAAATCCCACTTTTTCTGCCGGTGCAGGCGCAGCCGCGCGTTGCGGTCGCCCTCAATCCAGCGCTCGACAAGGATATAGAGGTCGGTCCACACCGTTTGGGGGCAGGCATAGCCGCACCACACCCGGCCCAGCGCCGAGGTGAAGAGAAACAGTCCAAGCCCCGCCATGATCAGCAGGCCCGCGACGAAGTAAAACTCATGCGGCCAGATCTCGATCCAGAAGAAATAGAACCGGCGGTTCGCCAGATCGACCAGCACCGCCTGATCCGGCAGGCTCGGCCCCCGGTCCCAGCGAATCCACGGCACGAGGTAATAGATACCCAGCGTGACGATCATGATGATCCATTTCAGATTGCGGAAATTGCCCGAGACGCGTTTCGGGAAAATCGGTTCCCGCGCGGCGTAAAGGGATTGCTGTTGGCTGTCGCTCAAGAGACTCACTCCGGCATAGGCGTATCTTTGATGGTCCTTTTTTCAGGTGTCGCTGTCAGCGGCTTTGACCTGTGTCAAATTACGTATCTGATATTCAGCTTTTGTCGTTCATGGCCCGAGACATTGTTACAAAATAAGCGGGATGTGACGCTGGTCACTGCGCTAAATGCGTATTTCGATTAAGGTCTGAAGGTGAACAAGGGACGACCCTCTTATCAGGAAAGGACGTGACATGTTCAAGGTTTTCGCAGATAGCTTTATGACCGCAACTCGCTCTGATGCCGGGCCCAATGTCGACAAACGCACTCAGTGCCCGTCGCATGAAGAACCGGATTACCGCAAGCGTGCAACGACTCGCGCTCGCAAGAAAGCCGGGCTTACTTACTGACCGACGGAGCCTGACGCCGCAGCCAGCGCAGGAAATCGCGTAGCGGCGGGCGTGGGACACCGGGTGCGGTCACGATATGATAGCCTTTGCCCGGCGGGTCTTCGAACAACAGTCGCAAACGGCCCGCCGCAATATCGCCCAGCACCCATTCCTTGGCCGTCACGAGAATGCCTTGCCCTTGGCGCGCAGCCTCCAGCGTCAGGCTGCCGGGCAGGTGAACCAGCCCCGCCGTTCGCGCCTCGGTCACGCCTTGATTGCGCAGCCAGGCGGTGGATTCGCTCGTGCCCAGCTCCTGCAGCCACGGAAACCGCATCAGATCCTCCGCGCAGTCCGCCGGATGCGTGCCGATGAGGTCCGTGGCGGCGACGACAGCGATCGACGTTGGCAGGAGCAATTCCGCCTCAAGCCCCGGCCAACGGCCTGCGCCAAAGCGGATCGCCACGTCAATCCCGCCCGGTTGCGGGTTGGTCAGGGCCGGGTTCGGGTCGATCATGATGTCGATATCGGGGTGCAGGCTTCGGAAACCGGCCAGCCGCGGCATCAGCCAGTTGCTCGCGAAACTGGGCGTGGTGGAGACATGCAGCGGCCGCGCCGCATCCGCCCCGGTCAGCTCTGCCACACGCGCCGCGATGGTGCCCAACCCGTCGGCCAGCGCCTCGGCCAGTTGCCGCCCCTCATGGGTGAGCCTCGCCGCGCGCCCGGAACGGTCCAGAAGCGTCAGACCCAGATGGCTTTCAAGATTGCGGATCTGCTGGCTGATGGCGGCATGGCTGACATTGAGCGCCGCCCCCGCCTTTTGCACCGATCCGGTCTCGGCATAGGCGGCAAAGGCGCGTAGCGCAGCAAGCGGGGGCAGGGCAGTCCAATGCATTCATGTAATCCTGACTTACATAACAAAAATATTCCTGAGTCGCCCATCCGCCGTCAATAGCGCATATTTCAATACACGCTCCCCAGCGAACAGGAGGACGACATGTTGGGAATATTTTCAGATGTATTCAAGCGCGCCACCTATCAGGACCTGCCCCGACCAGACATGCGCGGGGACTGGCGTCCGCCGACCCATTGGCGCGCAACACGGCATCACGGGAAAGGGCAACGCCATGATTGATCCGATCATTTTCCACAGCGACGCCGCGATGCGCCGCGAAAAAACGCCGCTCAGGCCCTATCGCGACACACGCTGGCCCTGGCGCCGCGGGCGTTGGGGCACGCCGAAGCCTCAGAGCTGATACGAAAAAGGCGGCCCCCGTTACAGGGGCCGCCAGTTATATTCAGGTGCCGGATGCCTAGGAAACGCGCGAACAGGAAGGCCCCGGCACCTGGCCGGAGGCGGAAAGACCGCCTCCGGTGTTCTTATTCCGGTGTGGCCTCGCCACCACCCAGGCCGTGCACATAGGTGGCCACGGCGCGGATCTCGGCCTCGGACAGACGCCCTTCCCATGGCGGCATCACGCCGTAGCGGGAATTGGTCACCGTCTCCATCAGGGCGTCATAGCTGCCGCCATAGAGCCAGATCGCGTCGGTCAGGTTCGGCGCACCCTGGAACCGGTCGCCGGTGCCTTCATCCATGTGGCAGGCGGCGCAATTGTCGAGATAGATCTCTTCGCCCGCGGCCACGAGGCTGGCATCCTGTGCCTCGCCCGAGAGCGACATCACGTAATTGACCACCGAGGCAACCTCTTGTTCTTCGAGGATGTCGCCAAAGGCCGGCATCTGCGAGAAACGCGCATTGTCGTTCTCTTCGTTGCGGATGCCATAGGCGATGGTCTCGTGGATGGCTTCGATATCACCACCCCAGAGCCAGTCATCGTCCAGCAGGTTCGGGTAACCCGAGGCCTGCGCGCCCGCCGCGCCCGACCCGTGACATTGTGCGCACCAGGTGCGGAACACGGCGGCACCGGCATTGTTGGCATAGGTCAGCAGTTCGGGATCTTCGGAGATCGCGGTCAGCTCGGTCTCGACCAGCTTGGCGTTGATCGCCGCGTTGGCGTCTTCGACAGCCTTGATATCCGCGGCCACTTCGGCACGGGTGGAGTAGCCCAGCACGCCCGCGGTCGCAGATGTGATCCCGGGCCATGCCGGATAGGCGATGGTATAGCCAATGCCCCAGACGATGGTGGCATAGAAGGTATACAGCCACCATTTCGGCATTGGCTTGTTGTATTCCTTGATGCCGTCCCATTCATGGCCGGTCGTCTCATAATCGAGATCGTCGTTCTTGTTGTCGGTGCTCATGTCCGCACCTCCTTTTCATCCGCAAGGGCGGGTTTGTCGTCATGCCGCAGCGGGATATTGGCGCAGTCCCTGTGCTCGGCCCAGCTGCCCGGGCGGAACACCCAGGCAACCATGCCGACAAAGAACGCAAAGAGCACCAGAAGCCCCCAACTGTCAGCGAGTTCACGCAGGAAAGAATAGGTTTCCATGATCCACCCCTCCCTTAGCGGCTTGCATCCGGCGTGAAGGTCGAGAAATCGACCAACGTACCCAGCATCTGCATGTAAGCGATCAGCGCATCAGCCTCGGACACACCCGGTTGAGCGTCGAAGTTGCGTACATTGATGGCGTCGCCGTAGCGCTCAAGCAGCCCGTCATAATCCGCGTCGGGATCTGCCTGTGCGGCAAAGTCAGCCTGTGCACTTTCGATCATCTCGTCCGAATAGGGCGTACCCAGCAGCTTATGCACCGACATCAGGTCGCCGATATAGCGACCGTCGATGAGCGTGCGCTCAAGCTGGTCGTATTTCGGCATGACCGATTCCGGCACCACCGATTGCGGGTCGCGGAAGTGATCCACATGCCACGCATCCGAGTAGCGGCCACCCACGCGGGCCAGGTCGGGACCTGTCCGCTTGGAGCCCCACTGAAACGGGTGGTCATACATCGACTCCGCCGCGAGGCTGTAGTGGCCATAGCGTTCGACCTCGTCCCGCATGGGGCGGATCATCTGGCTGTGGCACACATAGCAGCCTTCGCGGATGTACACTTCGCGTCCGGCCAGTTCGAGCGGGGTGTAGGGGCGCATGCCCTCGACCTCTTCGATCGTGTTGTCGAGGTAGAAGAGCGGCACGATCTGCACCAGCCCGCCAATGGTCACGACGAGAAAGCTGAAAATCAGCAAAAGCGTCGCGTTGGTCTCGAGGATTTTATGTTTGTCGAGAATTGCCATCTGTCCGGTCCTCCTTATTCGGCCGGCGTGGCATGCGCTGCGGCGGTGTCGGCATCAACAGCCGGGCCACGTGTCGCAGTCATCCACAGGTTATAGCACATGATGACAGAGCCAGCGAGGAACAGGACCCCACCCAGACCGCGTACCACATACATGGGCAGCTTGGCATCCACGGTGTCAGCGAACGAGTTCACGAGGAAACCGTTGGCATCGACTTCACGCCACATCAGGCCTTCCATGATCCCCGTCACCCACATCGAGGCGGCGTAGAGAATGATGCCGATGGTCGCGAGCCAGAAGTGCCAGGACACCAGTTTCAGGCTATAGAGGCCCGTCCGGTTCCACAGCTTCGGCACCAGGAAGTAGAGCGCACCAAAGGTGATCATACCGTTCCAGCCAAGCGCGCCGGAATGCACGTGACCAATGGTCCAGTCGGTGTAGTGTGACAGCGAGTTCACCGCGCGGATCGACATCATCGGACCCTCAAAGGTGGACATGCCGTAGAAGCCGACAGAAATCACCATCATGCGGATCACCGGATCCGTGCGCAGTTTGTCCCATGCGCCCGACAGCGTCATCAGACCGTTGATCATGCCACCCCAGGACGGCATCCACAGCACGATCGAGAACACCATGCCCAGCGTCGAGGCCCAGTCAGGCAGCGCCGTGTAGTGCAGGTGGTGCGGACCGGCCCAGATATACAGGAAGATCAGTGCCCAGAAGTGGATGATCGACAGCTTATACGAAAAGACGGGACGTTCGGCCTGTTTCGGGATGAAGTAGTACATCATGCCCAGGAAACCGGCGGTCAGGAAGAAGCCCACAGCGTTGTGGCCGTACCACCACTGCACCATCGCGTCCTGCACGCCCGAGAAGACCTGCACCGATTTGGAGCCCCAGATCGAGACCGGAATCGACAGGTTGTTGAACACATGCAGCATCGCCACGGTGACGATGAAGGCCAGGAAGAACCAGTTGGCCACGTAGATGTGGGGCTCTTTCCGCTTGATGATCGTGCCGAGGAACACGGCGAGGTAGACCAGCCAGACAATCGTCAGCCACAGGTCAATGTACCATTCCGGTTCGGCATATTCCTTGGACTGGGTGGAACCCAGCAGGTAGCCTGTCGCCGCCAGCACGATAAAGAGGTTGTAGCCCCAGAACACGAACCACGCGGCATTGCCGCCCCACAGCCGCGCGGCGGAGGTGCGCTGCACGATGTAGAAAGAGGTTGCGATCAGCGCGTTGCCGCCAAAGGCGAAAATCACGGCGCTGGTGTGCAGCGGGCGCAACCGGCCAAAATTGGCATAGCCTTCCGACCAGTCAAAGTTCAGCGCCGGAAAGGCCAGCTGAAACGCGATGAACGTGCCGGCGAGGAAACCAACCACGCCCCAGAAAGCGGTGGCAATCACCCCGGCGCGGACAACGCTATCATTGTAAGAGGTTGCAAGTGTCGCGGCAGGCACCGGTTCATCCGTGCGCCGCAAGGTCCACAGGAACATGCCGCCAGCGACCACCATGATCAGCAGGGCATGCACCATATAGGCCAGATCACGCGCGTAATTGGCCGCGATCATCGCGAAGAGCGTGATCAGACCAAGCGCAATCAGCTTGATATAATTCGACATTTTTCGTCCCTTCGTCTTGCCCCATACGATTCGAATGCCGCGGGGGGCGGATTTAGACTGATCGCTTTCTGCGCGTGCACAGGAAAAGGCGCATTGATCTGGGTCAATTTGTTAGGCGCAAAGATTTGACGTGCCTCAAGGTGTCACAGGTTGGTCTGCCCTAAGCTGGGACCAGGCAACAGGAAGGGTTGAGCCATGTCGTACAAATCTCTTTTGACCGTTTTGACCGATCCCAATCTGGCACCGGGGCTGCTGGGCCAGGCCACAGAACTGGCGGCGCGTCTGGATGCGCATCTGGACGTGCTGTGCATCGGCGTGGACCGGACGCAGACCGGGTATTACTATGCCGGGGCCAGCGCCCTGGTCCTGCAGGAAACCATCACCCGTGCCTCGCGCGAGGCCGAAGAGCTTGAAGCTTTTGCGCGCAAGGAATTGGGCAAGACCGATATTCGCTGGGGATGCGATCACACCGTTGCGCCGATTGCCGATCTGGGTCGGCATGTGGCAGGGCACGCGCGGTATTCCGACCTTGTCGTGCTGCCCCAGCCCTATGGCGAGGAGCGCGGTGCAGAGCTTGAAAGCGTGGTCGAGGGGGCCTTGTTCGAGGGCCGCACCCCGGTGCTAGTCATGCCCGAGGGCGCATCCTTGGCCACCTTGCCCAGCAGGATAGCGCTGGCCTGGAACGAAAGCGCCGAGGCGTTGGTCGCTGTTCGTGCGGCGCTGCCCTTTATCGCGGGGGCGGAGCGGGTGAACGTGGTGGTGATCGATCCGCCCACCCACGGGCCGAACCGCTCCGATCCCGGCGGGCTTTTGTCGCAATACATCACCCGCCATGGCGCGCGGGTCGAGGTGGACGTGCTGGCGAAATCGCTGCCGCGCGTGTCCGATGTGCTGCTGCGTCACGCCACGGATACCGACACCCAGATGATCGTGATGGGCGCTTACGGCCATTCGCGGTTCCGCGAGGCGATCCTTGGCGGGGCGACGCGCAATATGCTGGAGCAGTCGAAGCTGCCGGTCTTCATGGCGCATTGATCCGGGTGGATCGGTGTCAGGCCTGCTGGGTAATCCAGACCCCCAGAGCCATGACGCCGATCCCCAACGCGCGGGTCATCGACAAGGGCGATACCTGCGCAGTGAACAGCCCGAAATGGTCGATGGCCGCAGCGCTGATCAACTGGCCCAGAAGCACAAAGAAGACCGCGTTCCCAACCCCGAATTTCGGCGCGATAAAGGTGATGGAGAGCACGTAGAACGCCACCAGAAGCCCCGCGAGAAACAGATGTTTGGGGGCCTCGGTTGCCCGGGTCAGCGCGGCTGGTCCAGTCACGAGCAGCACCGCCCCGGTGGCCAGCAGTGCCACGCAGAACAGGATCGTCGCGGCCGCAACCGGAGAGCCCAGCCGGACACCAAGCGCGGCATTGAGCGCCGCAAGAATCGGGATGCCGATCCCTGCGGCCAGCATGGTCAGGGCATAGACGGGCATGGTGTCCTCCGTTCAGGTTGCTTGTGCATGGTCCCGATTTCATGAAAAGACGCAAGCAATGAGGTGACGGCCAGCAGGGCCATCCGATAAAACCACCCGAAAAACAGCAGTATACAGGACAGTCCCATGTTTCGTTTGATGTTGATCTTTTGCACCCTGTCTCTGGCCGGGTGCCAGTTGCCCGCCACGTCGGGCAGCCATCTCTACGCGCGCCACTGCGCCGACTGCCACGGGCGCGACCTGCGCGGCGGTGGTGCCCTTGCACCGGACCTGCCCATCGCGCCGCCCGATCTGACAGCGCTGTCGCAGGGCAATGGCGGGGTATTTCCCATGGTCGATGTCATCGCCCAGATTCACGGCTATCCCGGCCGCCATCATCGGGGGTTGATGCCCGAATTTGCGCCCGAGCTGTCGTCGGAGCCTGCAACACTTACGACGACCGAGGGGCGGGAGCTTGCTGTGCCGACGGCGATTCTTCGGATTGCACAATATCTTGAATCGCAACAGCAATAACGCCATTGCCCCGTGCCACATGCTTTGACACACTGGACCCAACAACACAGGGAACCGTCTTATGACCCCGATGCGCCACACTGTTCTGGCCTGTGCCGCCCTTGGTGCGCTTGCCGCCTGCAAGCCCAATGAAATGCCCGAGGCCAATGAAGGGCGCAGGCTCTTCGTCGAAAATTGCGCCATGTGCCACGGCCCGGACGGCACTGGCAACGGACCCGTCGCGCGAAGCCTGAACCCGCCGCCCAAGGACCTGACGCTGATCAGGGCGCGCCATGACGACACGTTTCCCCGGGCCAAGGTGCTGTCGATTCTCGACGGTTACACGCGGGTCGACCTTCCGGGGCAGAACATGCCGGAATTCGGCGATCTGCTGCGCGGCGACCTGATCCCGCTGGACACGGGCGACGGTATCCTGACACCCACGCCGCGCAAGCTTGTCGCGTTGCTGGAATATCTGGAGAGCATCCAGAAATAACGTCCCGCGCCTTGACCCGGATCAAGGCGCGATCGTTACAAAACCGTCATACTTTGCGGGATTTTCGTGAAGGAGACGCGCATGACGACAACCGCAAGCCCCACCCGGGCGAATTCCAAGGCCAAATCGGCCGCTGCTGCTGCCAAGCCTCAGGCATCCGAACCCACAACACCGGCAGAGGATGCTGTGGCCGCGATTGACGGTGTGCCCACATCGACGTCGCTGCTCACCGCGTTTGAACGCGGCGAATATCCGTATTCGGAGAAGATGGGGCGGTCGGAATATGAAAAAACCAAAGCCCAGCTTCAGGCCGAGCTGCTGAAGGTACAGCTTTGGGCGCAGGAGACCGGTCAGAAATTCGTGCTGCTCTTTGAAGGGCGCGATGCGGCGGGCAAGGGCGGTACGATCAAGCGCTTTACCGAACATCTCAATCCCCGCGCGGCGCGGGTTGTCGCGCTGAACAAACCCACGGATGAAGAGCGCGGGCAGTGGTATTTCCAACGCTATATCAACCACTTGCCTACATCCGGCGAAATGGTGCTCTATGATCGGTCGTGGTACAACCGGGCCGGCGTCGAGCGTGTCATGGGGTTTTGCGAACCGACCGAGTATCTAGAATTCATGCGCCAGACCCCCGAGTTGGAACGCATGCTGACCCGCTCCGGCATCAAGATGTACAAATACTGGTTCTCGGTGACGCAGGACGAACAGAAACGGCGCTTCGACAGCCGCGCCACCGACCCACTCAAACAGTGGAAATTGTCTCCCATCGACAAGGCGTCGCTGGCCAAATGGGATGACTACACCGAAGCGAAAGAGGCGATGTTCTTTTATACCGACACCGCCGATGCGCCCTGGACGGTGGTCAAGTCCAACGACAAGAAGCGCGCGCGGATCAATTGCATGAAGCATTTCCTGAGCACGCTGGATTATCCCGGCAAGGATCCCGAGATCGCCGATGGCCCCGACCCGTTGATCGTGCATTCGGCGCATCATGTGGTGCACCGGACGGATCATATCCTGGGCAAATCGCTGCATCCGGACCAGCGCCGGACGTGATCGTCGCGTGACGGGGCAGAGGCGCTCCGCAACGCGACGCGAAAATGGGTGGCCCGCGGGAAATAAGGGGAGCGCGGACCACCCGGGGAGGGCAGGGCGATGAGGGAAGCCTCGTCGCCCTGATGTCGTCAAGAGGGACAGCGACCGTTCAGTAGATATACCGGATCTGGTCGGCCCAATACCGCTCGACGCGGCGCAGGGACGAGGTGATATCCTCGATCCCCTCAGGGCCCAGCACGCCCTTGGATTGCAGCCCGTCCGCGTGGCGGGCAAAGAGGCTGGAAACCACGACACGTACACCGCGGCCCTTTTCCGTCAGCCTGACGCGCACTGAGCGGCGATCGATTTCGCAGCGCTGATGGTGCATATAGCCCATTTCCACCAGCTTCTTGAGATTGTAGCTGACATTGCTGCCCTGGTAATAGCCGCGCGATTTCAACTCGCCCGCCGTCACCTCATTATCGCCGATATTGAACAGGAGCAGCGCCTGAACCGCGTTGATCTCGATCACGCCAACGCGTTCGAATTCGTCCTTGATCACGTCGAGCAGCAATCGGTGCAACCGTTCGACAAGCGCCAGCGCTTCAAGATACCCGGACATGAACCCGGCATTGCCGGTCCCGGGCAAGGGGGTGTGCATACTCATTCCGGCCTCCGCCTTTTTCCGTTTTCGCGAAATTGACGGAAAAAGCCGAAGAAACGGTTAAGCGGCGCGGGATTATCCGCGCAGGCCCACGCCACCCTCCACATCCAGCGCCACGGCGCGGATATCGGCGATCATCGGGCGCAGCGGGTCGGGCGCCTCCTGTTGCCCCGAGACCCATTGATACAGGTCCTGGTCATTCTCGGACAACAGCGCGTCATAGGCGTCCAGTTCGGCATCGCTCATCGTGGCCAGCCGCGCGTCGGAATAGGCGATCAGGATCAGGTCCATTTCCTTGATCCCGCGCCGCATCGACCGCATGGCCAGCCGCTTGAGCCGCGCTTCACGCGGTTCGGTCGTCACACCGTTTCCTCCATCAGTTTCAGGCGCAGTTTCTTTTCCAACCGGCCCAGCTTGTCCGCCTGGGTTTTCATGGTCGCCTTCATTTCGCGGATCTCGATCAGGATGTCGTTGATCTCGGGCGCGATCGTTGAGTCATCTTCGGGATGCGACACGCCTTCGCCTTCGCCGTTGAGCAGCCACATGAACGAAACATTGAGCAGCCCGGCCATCATGGACAACCGGTTGGCACGCGGCTCCGAGATGTCCTGTTCCCAGTCCTTGAGCGTCTTGAGCTTCACGCCAAGCCGCTTGGCCAACTGGCTTTGGGTCATGCCCGCCTGTTCGCGCGCGGCGGCCACGCGGTCGCCAAAGGTCGCGGCATCGGGTCCGTACCAGTCCTGTGCGTCGTCATGCATGTCGGTTGTCTCCTTCGCGCGCCGATCCCGCTTGATCGGCTGTCGCCTGCAATCTAAGACAGGTGCCATTGCAATACAAACCACAGGCCCGACCCCATGTCCCTGCTTTCCGACACGCTTGCCCGTGTCAAACCGTCGCCCACCATCGCCGTCACCACCAAAGCGGGCGAATTGCGCGCCGCCGGGCGCGATGTGATCGGGTTGGGCGCGGGGGAACCCGATTTCGACACGCCCGCCCATATCAAGGCCGCGGGCATTGCCGCGATCGAGGCGGGCCGCACGAAATACACCGCCGTTGATGGCATCCCCGAGCTGAAACAGGCGATTTGTGACAAGTTCGCGCGCGAAAATGACCTGAGCTATACCCCGGATCAGGTCAGCGTCTCCTCGGGTGGCAAACAGGTGCTCTATAACGCGCTCATGGCGACGCTGAACCCGGGCGATGAGGTGGTGATCCCCGCGCCATACTGGGTGAGCTATCCCGATATGGTGCTCTTGGCCGGTGGCACACCGGTGATTGCCGAGGCGTCCATTCAGACCGGTTTCAAACTCACCGCTGACCAGCTTGAGGCGGCGATCACGCCCAACACCAAGTGGCTGATCTTCAATTCGCCGTCGAACCCCACCGGGGCCGGCTATAGCCGGGACGAATTGAAACAGCTGACCGATGTGCTGATGCGCCATCCCCATGTCTGGGTGATGACGGACGACATGTATGAACATCTCGCCTATGGCGACTTCCAATTCTGCACTCCGGCGCAGGTGGAACCCCGGCTCTATGACCGCACCCTGACGGTCAATGGCGTGTCCAAGGCCTATGCCATGACCGGCTGGCGCATCGGCTATGCGGCAGGGCCCAAGGAACTAATCGGCGCGATGCGCAAAGTGCAGTCGCAAAGCACGTCGAACCCATGCACCATCTCGCAATGGGCGGCGGTCGAGGCGCTGAGCGGCCCGCAGGAGTTCCTCAAGGACAATGTCACCCTGTTCCAGCGCCGTCGCGATCTGGTGGTTGAGATGCTGAACGCGGCCCATGGCATCACCTGTCCGGTGCCGGACGGGGCGTTCTATGTCTATCCGTCGATTGCCGAACTCATCGGAAAGACGTCGGAAAGCGGTGTGGAGATCACCGATGACGAGGCGTTTGCCACCGCGCTTCTGGAAGAGACCGGGGTGGCTGTGGTCTTTGGTGCCGCCTTTGGCGTGTCACCCAATTTCCGGGTGAGCTACGCCACCTCCGAGGCGGAACTGGAAGAGGCCTGCCGCCGGATTCAGCTGTTCTGTAGCAAGTTGAGGTAAGCCTATGTCCAGCGATCTGCCCGAGTATTATTTTCGCGTCCGGGAAAACGGCGCGTTGGTGTTCCGGCTCGATACCGAGAACCGGAACCGGCGGATCGAAATGGACCAGATCGCCGTGGTCAATATCCGCAATGGGGAGGTCAAACCCCATGGCGGGCGCGAGTTGACCGAGGCCGACATGGCCGAGATCACGGCTTGGATGGAAGAGCGCCAGGCCACGCTGGCCGCGCGCGACATCGACGACATCCTGCGCGCGGTGGATCACATGAACCTGACGACGCAATGGGCGCAATCCAAGGCGACGCCGGAGCAATTGGAACATGTGACCGATGCGCTGTTGCTGGCCATGCATGACCTGCGCACGGTGCTGGTGCGGAAAAAGGCGGACCGGTTGTTGAAGGAGTAGGGGTGCTTGGGTCGAATGTCCGGACGGTGGACGGAATGGACCTTGCTCAAGCCGCGCGTCGGCGACGCGCGCGGGGGCGAACCAACGGTTGAAAATGGCACTTTATGCCAACCAAATCCGTAGAACCTTTCAGCTTTGCGCCTGCATCAGCCAAATCGCCGCCGCGTAGGGGCGCGTCGGCGATGCGCGGCGGCCTTCGGCCTTGTCTCCGCGCGGGCAGTGTCCAGCGTGAGCTCAAAGTGCTCTCATTCCTGTAGGCCACGCCCATGCGCCGAAATGCCCTGCCATCTGTCGGCGTTCAGCTCCCACCCTTGTCACGCGCCTCCAATTGCCGGGTCAGCCAGAAGCCGTAACTCACCCCCACATTGTCCATCAGTTCGGACCATTGCTCGGCCTGTGCATTGACCTGTGCCTGCGCCTGCAGGGCGATGTTGCCGACCCGTTCGACATATTTCGGCACCGTGTTGGCGCCGTCGAGCGATTGGGCATAAAGCCCCCAGCGGGTCCAGTCGCGCAGCCAGCCGATTTGCAGATCGGCCGCGCGTTTGTAGCTCGCGCCTGCCAGTTCCAGCACTTCAGCCATGGCACCCGGCGCAGGCGGGGCGCTGGCCAGTTGCACGGTGTTTTGCAGAGTTTCGCAGGCGCGGGTGGCCTGTTCGGTCTGCAGCTTCGCGGTGGTGGTCAGGAAATGTTCCATGATGGGCTCCTTTGCCGCTTTACTGACCGCTCAGCCGGGTCAGCATGGCGTGGATGGCTTTGATCTGAATGGCGTTCTGACTGTAATAGTCGGGACTGTTCTGGTCTTTGGCGCTGTAGCCCCACCAATCCCAGCACCCGTCGGGGTTCTGCGCGGCGTTGCTGTCGCCGCCATCGGCCTGCGGGAAGAGCAGGATGAGGTCATTGGCCTCGGCCCATTCCATGTAGCCGGTGCTGCGCATGTAGCGCGCGCCATAGGGCGGCTGGTTCTGGATGTCTTCGCGGCCATTGACGAAATCCACATAGGCGTAGCCCTGTTTGCAGCCATGCAGCACGATATGCACGCCGATGGCTTTGCTGTTTCCGGAGGCCACGCGGGACGGGATATAGGCATAGCCGAACTCAGCCATGCTGGCGCGATCCTGTGCAAACCCGATGAATTCGGCCTGCTCGAACCGGATGAACGCGCCAAAGGCGTCCTCGGCGGGGGGATTGGCCCCGGGATAGAGGTGGTCGAGGATCTGGTGCGACTGGATGAAGTCGCCTTCGTTGATATAGGGCGGCTGATTGGATGAGAGCGGTGAATCCTCGGGGTTCATGGTGATGATCGAATGCCCCGCGGGCACGTCATCGACAAACATCAGCCGGTCCCCGGTGATGCCCAGCTTTTCGTAGAACTCGCGGGTTTTGCGCACGGCGAGCTGGTTGACCACCCGGTCACAGGTGCCGGTGAACACATAGGCCCGCTGATCGGCCAGATTGTCGAGCGGGTCGATATGCGCCGTGTCCCGGGCGAGGGCGAGCAGGTGATCCACATCCGGCGCGGTGCCTTCGGTCAGCGGCGACATGGCCACATAGAGCGCGTTCAGGATGTTCGACGTGGGTGTCGTGGCGGCGGCGCGGTAGTTTTCGGACGCGCGATAGGGGCCGCCCGCGATCACGCCCGCGCCGATGAAGCTGGCGGAATGGGCGACATGCAATTGCACGGTCATGAACGCGCCCGAGGACAGGCCGGAGATGGAATGGCGTCCGTCTGTCTCGAAGGCGGGCAGGGGGGAAACGAAGTGGTCGAACATGGGGACCCTCTGAAAATGCTGCGGTGCGGAATAATCTGCTGCCATGTTCTGCGCTGCAGCATGGCTTGGCGAGTCAAATCTGCGTGGGCGCGACAGTTTATCCGGATGCGCGGGGCGGCGTGATCAACTTGTGGTCGTTCTTACGGGGGTTGATCCAAAGGCGCGCTTTGCGCACAGGTCGGTTTGCGTTCAGGCCACGCAGGCCTTGGGGGCGCTGCCCCCAAACCCCCGGCGTATTGGAACAGAGAAGAAGAGATCAGGTCAGGCGTTGGTCAAGTCGGGCGGCCTTGGACCAGAAGCGGGTCATCATCATGACCGCAGCCGCGGCAAGCCCGATGACCAGCCCGAACCAGACGCCTGTGCCGCCCCAGCCCAGAACAAATCCAAAGATCCAAGCGGCCGAGAGGCCAAGCCCCCAATAGCTGACCGCTGCCATGATCATCGGTACCGTCGTGTCCTGCACTCCGCGCAACAGCCCCAACGCCAGCACCTGAGCGCCATCGGCAAGCTGGAACAGCGCGGCCATGGCCATCAGCCCGATGCCGATCTCCAGAATGGCGGCGCGGTTGGGTTCGCCCTCGGCCAGAAACAGGTCGATCAGCGGGGTGGGCAGGGTGAGGAAAATGATGATCGAGAGGGTCGCCATCGCGCCCGACAGTGCAATCACGGTCCAGGCCCCACGCTTCAGATGGGCACCGTCGCGGCGGCCAAAGGCATTGCCCGCGCGGACCGTCGCCGCGTTGCTCAGCCCCAGATGCACCATGAAGGCCGCCGTTGCCACCTGAAGCACGATGCCATGGGCGGCCAGCGCGATGGTGCCCAGCCAGCCCATCATGATCGACGAGGCCGCAAACAATCCGACCTCGGCCAGGTTTGTCAGCCCAATGGGCACGCCCATGCGCGTGACCCGCGCCATCACGTCGAAATCAGGCCGCCAGAGGCGCTGGAACAGGTTGTGTTCGGGCAGGGTCGTGCGGGCGTAGATCACCACACCCATGAGCGAGATCACCTGTACCACCATCGACGCCCAGGCCGCGCCAGCCACGCCCAGTTCCGGCGCGCCCCAATTGCCGAAGATGAGCATGTAATTGGCCAGCACATTGCCCAGTGCCGCGATGGCGGTGATCCAGAACACCACCGATGTGCGTTCCAGCGCCGCAAGGTAGCTTTTCATGACCATGACCAGCAACGCCGGGATGACCGCGATCCCGGTGATGCGCAGATAGATCTGGGCATCCGCCGCCAATGCCGGATCCTGTCCCAAGGCCATCAGCACCGGGGCGGAGAACCAGAACAGCGGCAGGAACGCCACACCGAACAGCACCGAAAGCCACATCCCCATCCGCGTCACCCGGCGGATCGTGACCTCGTCTTCTTCGGCCTCGGCACTGGCCACAAGCGGCATCACCGCCCAGGCAAAGCCCGACCCCATCAGGAAGATCACAAAAAACACTGTCGAGCCCAGCACCAGCGCCGCCAGCGCCTCGACCCCGTACCAGCCCATCATCACCGTATCGGTCAGCCCGATAACAAACTGCGCCAGATGCCCGCCGATCAGCGGCAAGCCGATGCGCAGCGTTGCGCGCATATGGTCGGGGTATGACATGGGCGGGGTCATGGATATGCAGTAGCAGACCGGCGGAATTCGGCAAGCCTGTGCCATGCCATGTCACGCGGGGGAAACCGGGCCGCGCCGGTCGCGCTTACCGCCGCCCCAGCACCAATTCCCGCGTTTCGCGGTAAAGCTTGCGGGTCATGGCCTCCTGAAATCCCTGATAACCGTCGGCCCGTTCGAGAAAGGCGCGCGGTCCGTGCAGCACCTCTTGCCGGTAATAGGGCACAACACGCGGATCATCGCCGGTGACGACCAGCCCATTGACCGTGACTCCGGCAAAAGGAAAATGTTTATAGGCCAGTTGCGGGCGGAACCCGTCATTGGTGACCCCGTCGCCAGAGACATCGACGACACTGCGGTCGCACGTGGGCGCGTCACGTAACATGCCCGCCGCATAGCCAAGCGCATAACCCATGGCTGTCGGAAACTCGGTATAGGATCGTTCGGCGCGCAGCACCCGCGTCGCAACGTTTTCCAGATCGGCCAGAGAGGTGATCCGCACCCAGTCCTGGATGATTTTCTGTTGCCGACGTCCCGACCATTCGAAAATCGCCAGCGCCACCTCACCCGTCCCGTCGAGCATGGCCGCCGCCACGCCCGCGTCGGTCAGCGCCGCCGCCAGTCCGCGGCGTTGCAGGGCGTGTTCCTGTGCATCCACCGATGAGGACACATCCACCGCCAGCACCAGCGCAAGGCGGCAGGAGGCCTGCGCGCCCGTTGCCTGAACGGTTGTCCAGACCAGCAGACAACAGGCGGCCAGCCAGCGCATTACCAGTGCCCGGTGTTTTCCATGCTGGCCCAAGGCTCCTGCGGCGGCAGGTCATCGCCTTTTTGGAGCAGTTCGATGGAAATATTGTCGGGGGAGCGGACAAAGGCCATATGCCCGTCGCGCGGCGGGCGATTGATCGTCACACCCGCGTCCATAAGCGTCTGACACATGTCGTAGATGTTATCGACGCTATAGGCCAGATGGCCGAAATGGCGGCTGTCGCTGGGCAGGCCCTCGTCCCCATCCCAGTTATAGGTCAGCTCGACGGGGCAGTCCTCTTGCCCCTCGGGGGCCATGAAAACAAGTGTGAACCGGCCCTTTTCACTGTCATGGCGCCGGGTCTCTTTCAGACCGAGCAGCGCGTAGAAGGCCATGGATTTTTCCAGATCCTTTACCCGGACCATCGTGTGCAGATAGCGAAGTGTCATGATGCCTCTCCTGTTGTTGGACAGACCCTAGGCGATCCGTGACCCATGTCCAGCCCACGCAAAGGTCCGCGATCGGGGCTGGGGACGCGAAACCCTGTCAGAAAGAGGATTCGAGGCCGAGCTTCACGCCGAAGTTCTCGCGGTCATACTGGCCCATGTTGGACTCGACCTTGCTGCCGTCCAAAGTGACCGTCGGAACGAAGCCGTAATATTCCAGCGGCGTGATTTCCGCGCGGATCTTGGCGCTGTAGCTTTTTTCCATCCGGTCCAGGTTGCGCACCATGGAACCGTCATGATGCTTGGTGGACATGGACAGGCCAAAATCCCAGTTCAGGCCCAGAACCGGCTTGCCCAGCGTCAGACCGGCCGCGATGCCGTAGGACAGGTAATCCATGGATGAGAAATCCGATTTGCTTTTCTCGTGGCTCAGGTCAAGGCTGAAACTATGCCCCGACGCGCCAAAGCGGTGGCGCATGCCTGCGGTGTATTCCAGCGCCTCGGAATCCCCGGTCCGGCTCAACGCGTCCTGACCGGAATAGGCGACGCCGACATAGAGCCCGGTTTCCTTGGAGATCATCACATCCTGCCGCAGCGATGCGGAAAGACCCCGAGTATAGGGTTCCCCGCCATACCAGGTTTTGTTCCATCCGATGGACGCCCGGAACGGGCCCGGCGCGCCGTCCAGCTTGCCCATATGGGCAAGCGTGACGCTCAGGCTGGTAAACTCGAAATCCGAAGCCTTGGCATTGGGCGCGGTCTTTTTGGCCTCATCGGACAGCACGTAGCTGCGGTTGTTATAACTCAGGTAGATGTCCGATTTATGCTTGGGCTGATCGAGAAAACGGAACCGTGTGGTGACGCCATGGGCGGTTTCCACACCCGAAAGCGCCTTGGCCGCGCCGCCAAGCTCGGCCTTGACGGTGCCGAAAAACGGGAAGTCATACAGCCCCTCGTCCTTGACCGACCCGTTGTTGAGATTGCTTACGGGGGAGACCGAAAAGCTCAGCTGTGTCTGGAACCGGTTGCGCGCCTGAACATAGCGGAAATCGCGCACCGCCGTGTTTTTCATCGCCTCGTTCGGGGCCACCTGCGCGGCCTGGCGCAGCCACATCTGGGCCAGCGTGCGGGTTCCGCCCGTGGCCAGCGCCTGTGCGCGCACCAGAGCGGCGGCGTATTTCTCGGTATCGGTGTCTGCCTCCCGCCATGCCTGGCGGGCGGCCTGCCTTGCGGCTTTGAGATCCCCGCTGTCGCGCGCGGCCCGGCTCCGGAGCACGAGCGCGTCCACATCGGCCGGATCGCGTTTGAGCAGGGCCTCGGTGACATCCAGCGTGGTCTTGTGGTCCCCGACCTGCAGGGCGCGCACCGCCAGAACCCGCATCTGATCCGGGGTCAGAGTCACGGGTTCTGCGGCCACGCCAAGCGTGAGGCACACCAATCCGGCGGCTGTGAGAGTGCGAATGCGGCGCATCTGCGCGAGACCTCGGGTTTAGCGGGTTACAATGAACCCGCCGGTTTCACGCACCGTCACCCCGATACCGCGTGGATCTTCCGAGGTTACCACGATAATGCCCACAACCTCATCCGCATTGTCGCCAGAGACAATGCCGTAGAAATCGCCGCTTTCAAGTGTGGCCACAACCCCTTCGGAATTTACGAAACGGCTCGCGACACTACCGAGCATTTCGCCGTTTTCGTCGAGCGCATTGGAGATATCGAACTGGATAACGGGCAGCTGCCCAAAGGGAACCCCATATTCCGATTCCAATGCCGAGACAACGCTTGCGGTGATGTCATTGCCGTTGGCGTCGAATATGCGCCTGTTGTAGATCTGGCCGTCAACCGCATAACCGTCGTTGAAATCGTTGAAATCGATGGTTAAATCGGCCGTCCCGGTCACGAACTCAATGCCGTCGGTACCGTTGAAGTCGCGCAGCCCCGCATAGCCGCCCGTATAGCGGGCAAAGCCACTGGCGGGCAGGGTCACGCGGCCATGGCGCGTGTACATAAAGCCGCCAAAGCCGTAATCCGCATAGGCACCGGTGCGCACGATGGCGAATTCGCTCTGCCCCGAGGCGCTGACCGCGTGAATGGCCTTGTGCTGGAACTGGGTGGCCACGAGGCCATTGACCGGATCGTTCACGAAATTCTCGTTCTCGTAGACGCGGAAGGGCGTCATTGGTCCGAGGCTGTTTTCCAGGGCGGTCCCGGTCAGATCCATACGCTGATACACGTTGTCGCCGTCGAACGGCAGGTTATCGACGCTGAACGTGTCATCGGTCGGGTTATAGGCATAGGACTCGGCAATGCCCGACCCTTCGGCCCCGTTGACCGGTTCGTAGCGAATGATTGAACTGTTGGCCGACGGGTTCTCCGTGCCCGGGGGCATGGTGCGCCCCGTAGTAGGTGGCGTTGTCGTGCCGCCACCGCCGCCCCCGCCGGTCGTGGTTGGATCAGGACGATGCGGATTGTCCTTGCCCGTCGACCCGTCACAAGCCGCCACAATAGCCATAGTGCCCGCCAGCATCAGCGGAAGAAGAAAACGTTTCATGAAACTGCCCCGGTCTTTTGCCCGTTTGTTTTGTCCACAGGTGGCGCGCGAGGGGCGAAAAAGTCAATGATAAAAGCGGGCTGCGCGCGAAACCTCATGCGGGTGAGGCTTCATCGCAATACCTGATATGTCCGTTTTTAACCCGGCGAACACCAGATATAGTGGGGCACCGACTCATCTAGTGGAAAGGATTCGCCCCATGTCCGTCACGCCCGAACAGCAGGCCGAAATCGACGCGGAACGCGCCACCCCGCGCCAGACCCTGCGCGCCGTCTCTCCGGGCATGGAGGATCATCTGTATACCGCCTATCCGGTGCTGGACCACGGATTTATCCGCGTCGTGGACTATATGGGCGACGATGCCGCCATCTGTCAGGCCGCCCGCGTGTCCTATGGCAAGGGTACCAAGTCGGTGCAGAATGACGAGGGGCTGATCCGCTACCTCATGCGCCACTGGCACTCCACGCCCTTCGAGATGTGCGAGATCAAGCTGCATGTGAAACTGCCCGTCTTCGTGGCGCGGCAATGGATCCGGCACCGCACGGCTAACGTGAACGAATACTCCGCCCGCTATTCGATCCTTGACCGCGAGTTCTATATCCCCGCTCCCGAGGCGCTGGCCGCGCAATCGGTGATCAACAACCAGGGTCGGGGCGAGGCGCTGACCGGGGAAGAGGCCGACCGCGTGCTGCGCTACCTGCGCGACGACGCGATGCGCTGCTATGACCATTATGAAGAGATGATTTCACAGGACGGGCAGGCAGGGCTGGCCCGCGAGTTGGCGCGCATGAACCTGCCCGCCAATGTCTATACGCAATGGTATTGGAAGGTGGACCTGCACAACCTGCTGCATTTCCTCCGCCTGCGCGCCGACGCACACGCCCAATACGAAATCCGCGTCTATGCCGATGAGATCTGCAAAGTGGTGGCTGACTGGGTGCCGTTTGCGTTCAAGGCGTTCGAGGATTATCGCATGGGGGGCGCGACTTTGTCTGCCACAGCCCTTGATTGTATTCGCCGGATGTTGAAGGGTGAGGCGGTGACACAGGAAAACTCCGGCATGTCCAAGGGGGAATGGCAGGAGTTTGAGGGGGTTTTGAACATCTCCTGATAGTCTTGTCGTAGAAAGTGGATTTCTGCATACCCAAATAAAATAGGCCGAATATGAAGCTCTTCGAAAATGGGTTGATAGCGATTGGCGTATTTATCGGCGTTTGTCTGGTGATATCCGTCGAGTTTTATGCGGACTTTTTTGGAACTTCTATAGAGCCTTCTGAAACTTTCGCCGCAACAATACTAGGTGCCGCGATTGCTCTAGTGGGAACGTTCGTCACGATCTACGCCCAGGCTGAATCACAAGAAAAAGCACGCATAGAAAGGGATCAGGCACTAGTCTCTGGAATTTTTGTGAAATTTCAGGACATGACGAATAACCTGTATCACTTCCGCAAACATATACGGGATAGTTTCGAAGAGAACGGTACAGGAGATCAAGGCAACCCCGGATTATTTATCCGGGCTTTGGCAGGTTACCCGGAGCCTGTATTCTTTACGGTCGAAGAAAGGGCTGTATTCCTTCGCTACCGCAATGCTGAAGTGTTCAATGATGTTTCTCAATGGGCACCAATCCACAATTCTCTACTGAACGCGTTTAAACTTTATGGTGAACTTAGGCAGGAGTTTACTTTGAAGACGCCGGCGACGATTAGTGGCGGCGACCTTGGAACAAGTACATTTACTTCAGAAGAATTCAAAAGTGTCGCGCCTATAATTGCCCAGCTGAACCATTTGGCCACACAGCTTCAGGAGAGATGTGAACGTGACTACTCCGAATGTTCTGAAGCTATGATGAAAATAAGAGCCGAAGTACAGGAAATTTGCAAAATTCAGCTTGACCTAGAGTGCCCAGAATAGTTGGGCGCATTGCGCTTGCCAGCGCGAAATAGCGGCGAAGCCGCCGCGCTATCGCCAGACCGCCCGCACGGGCTGGCGATTTGGCCACCCGCGCGACACGCTCGAACCTTTTGCGGATTTGGCAAGCATAAAGTGTCCCGCTCTGATGTTTGATCGCCATCCCGCGGTCTGGCGAAAGCGCGGCTCCACCCTACGGTCGCACCGTATCCAGCTCAAACTGCACAAAGAGCGGCACGGGATCCGGCTCTTTCTTGCGCCGTGACAGGCTCATCGCCGCGCGGGTGGTGGTGCCGAACCCGGCCTCGTCCAACAGCCCCCGGATACCGTCCGGGGCATTGCCCACCGCGCGGGTCCGCTCCACGGCAGATTGTTCGAGGAACGACAGATCTTCCACCTCGGATTGCGGATCGGCGGGGGAGAAGACGACGATCACCCGTTCGCGGCCAAAGCTGGCATCCGTGATCAGGATATAATCCTCGTCAAGCGTGTCGCCGGGCTGCAGCCGCCCATTATCCATGAAGCTGATCGAATAATCTGATCCCACATAGAGGATGTTGAAATCCACCGGCTTGTCCGTCGGGTTGGTGAGGTTCAGCCCGATCGTGTCATCGGGCAGCACGCGCGGCACCGACGCGGGCGCCAGCATCGTGCGGCTGTCCGGCGCGACAATGCCGTTTTCCGCGTCGAACCGCCCGCGCACCATCTGCGCCTCGACCTTGACGGCAGAGGCGGCGGAGGTCGCCGCGCCCACCTTCATCAGGTTCAGCGCGCGGGCCATGCGGGTGAGGTTGTCAGCCACCACCTCGGCCAGTTCTGTGGCGGTCTTGTCCCCGGTCGAGACCGAGGGGATGTCCGCCAGTTCGCTGTCATCCGTCACACCGGAGGCCGACATGAACCACAGCGCGTCGGGCCGGGGGCTGTCGGCAAACACCGCAAGCCGGATATCGGCCTCTGTGTCTCCCGCAGGCACATAGCGGATGCGCGGGCCCGTAAGCGCGGAGTCCTCGATCACCTTGAGCGCGGCGGTCATGGCATCAGAAGGTGCCGATCCCGGCGCGGGCAGGGCAACGGTGAGCGACAGGTCCAGCGTCTCGCCGATCTTGCGCAGCACAGCCCCCGGCGGCGCGTCAGAGGCTGCGAAATCCACCGCCTGCGCCAGTGCGCCAAAGGTCGTGACCTCGGTCACCGAAAACGTCGCCAGCGCCGCATCATCGGGATCAGCGGGCGAGGCGAGCAATGCCAGCGTCATGCCCGGCGCCAGCCCGTGCAATTGCCCCGCCTTGATCGCAAGCGCGTCGCCTTTGACCTCCACATCCCATTGCAGGATGCGGTCGCCCTCGTCGCGGCCAAAGACCGGCAGGTCCAGGTCACCCTCGAACAGCGGCGTCGTGCGGGCAAGGTTGCGCGTGCCGTATTTGCGCAGCACCTCCTGTCCCAGCTGGCGATAGGTGATGCCGGGGCGTTCGGCGAGCGTTTCAAACAGCGTATAGGTGAAGACCCCCTGCAGGCGGCGGTTGGCCTTGCCCTTGGGCATGTTCTTTTCCGGCGTCGTCTCGTTGGTTTGGGCGGCGAAAAACGCGGTGAGCTTGCCCATCTCACCGGTGGTTGCCATGGGCACAGGTGCTTCGGCGCGGGCGCGCGGATCGGGCAGGGCCCGGGTCTGGATGCTGTCCATGGCATCAGGCGGAATGGCCAGCGCACCGGGGGGCAATTGCCGCAAACGCACCTCTTCCGTGCCGGGGGCGGCGCGGGTGGCGGTGCCGGAATGGCAGCTGTCAAACACGACCCAGACATCGGCACCCCGCGCGCGGATGGCGTCGATCATCTGGCCGATCTCGTCATCGACCAGCGCGTTTTCGACCTGCCCTATCGTGTCCTCCCATGGGCCGATATCGACGGGCAGAAAGATCTCGTCCAGCCCGTCCAGTTCCGAGGACGGATCGGCGGCGGGCATCTGGGAACCATGGCCGGAGAAATGCAGGTAAACGAAATCCCCCGGCTCAGCGCGCGCGGCCAGGGCGGCAAACTCGGCCCGGATCGCGGCCAGTGTCGGCGCGTCGGCCCCTTCCAGCCCATCGGCCAGAATGGCAATATTCCCGGCGTCAAAGGGCAGGGCCGGGTTGGACTGCAGGTATTGCGCAACAAGGTCCACATCATTGGCCGGCCCGCGCAGCCAGAACCGTTCGTCCAGCGCCGGATAGGTCGAGGCCCCGATCAAGAGCGCATGACCTTCGCGCGCCAGGGCCAGACCGGGAACAAGCGCCGCCATCGTGACCAGCGCGGTGAGCGTTTTACGAACCATGTCCCGCCCCCTAGTTGGTGATCAGCGAATAGCCCGTCGCGCCGCGCCCGCGATTGCGCACTACCACGGTAAAGGCCGCTTCCTGTGCCGGGGTCCAGCCGCAATGGGCGATGGCGCTGATATCGGTGTCCGAACAGACCAGCCGTTTCTGCGCGTCATAGACATAGAGGTCGAGATTGGCACCGTTTTTGCCCTCGATATAGACATCGGCATACTCATTGCCGCGATAGACCATGGGCGGGTAGGTGTCTGTCCCGCCATCTCGGATCGTGGTGATGGAATAAAGCTGGCCGCTTTTCACGCCCTTGGAGCGCTCCGAGCGGATATCCTCGGCCAGCCCGGTGATGATGTCATCCTCGGGGGCCATGGCCACGGCGGCCTTGAGGATATCCTCCCAACCGATGGGGCTGGCATCGCCAAGGTCCTCATCGGGGGCGGCCATGTCCTTGTCCGGCACCCGCTCGGTCTGTTTCAGGTCCAGCCCCTTGCGCAGCTTGGCTGCCGCGATCAGCAACAGCGGATCATCCGCCTCGACCCCGGCGATGAACAATTCCGCTGAAAGAGAGGCGATCTGCGCGGGCGTCTGTTCGGCCAATGCGGGCGCAGCGGAGAGCGACAGGCTCAGCGCGGCGGCAGTCAGAAAACGGGTCATTTCAAACTCCTGATCAAAACCAGAGGATCAATCCTTTGATATCTATAATGCGGTCCAACGCCCCATTTTCAAAGGGTTTCCTGTGGCATTCCTGCACTTAACAGGTCTTTTCATGTGTGTTGCGGGCGTCGCGCCCATAGTTTCGGGGCAACGCAAATAGACTTTGAAGGATGCCTTCATGCGACCCCAAACATTGACCCGACCCATGCGGTTTGTCCTGCCGTTCCTGTCCTTTCTGGCCCTGTCCGCCCCGGGCGCGGCCGAGGCGCAATGCGCACCCGACGAGGCGGGGCTCAACCGCGCGCTGGAGGCCACGCTGGTGGTTGCCGGGGCCGACCGCGACCGGGGCTTTCTGGGCTCTGCGGTGCTCTGGCGCGACGGGCGCTTTGCGGTGACGGCGGCGCATGTGGTGGGCGAACGTCGCCGGGTGCGTCTGCGCAATGCGCTGGGCTTTGAAGTGGTGGCCGATGTGGTCATCATCGACGCGGCGCGCGATGTGGCTTTTGTCAAACTGGCGCAAGCCGTGATGGGTGAGGGGCTGGAACTGCGCACGACCGCGCTGCGCGTTGGCGAAACGGTTTATGCCATCGGAGCCCCGTTCGAGGCAGAGCAGACCGTGACCTCTGGCATCATTTCCTCGCGCCAGCGGCAAGTAGACCCGGCGGTGCCGGTTTTCCTGATCCAGCATGACGCGGCCATCAACGCGGGTAGCTCCGGCGGTCCGCTCGTCGATGCCGAAGGCCGCCTGATCGGGATCAACGCGGAACTGGCGGAACAAAGCCGCTTTTTCAATGGCATCGCCTATGCCCTGCCCGCCAAGCTTTTGGGCGATGTCTATGACGGTGTTCTGAATGACGTACCGGTGCTGGGCCTGCGCCTGCGCCCTGTGGACTGGATGGTGGCCGAGGCGCTGGGGCTCGACGAGGCGCAGGGCCTGTTGGTGGATTATGTCATGCCCGGTGGTGCGGCGGATGCGGCGGGGCTGAAAGCCGGGGATATCCTGATTGCCGTGGATGGCCGCCTGATCCGGCGCGAGGGCGATTTCGCCCTGCTGCTGGATGCGCGGACCGAACCCACTGTGACGCTGAATGTCATGCGGGGCGACCACCGGATCGACCTTGTGCTGGATTTCTCGACCGAGGAGATCGAGGTGATCATGGGCGCTGCCCCCACTGCGGGCGTGGCCCCGATCCGTCCGCGCACAACGCTGGAAAAGCTGGGCGTGATCATCACCGGTCGTCGGGTGACCGAGATTTCGCCCACCAGCCCGGCCTATCTCGCCGGCCTTTCCGTCGGCGATGAGATTCTGGCCATTGATGGCGTGCCGGTCGAGGCCGGGTTTGTCTGGCCGGAAATTCAGGGCGCGGTGCTTCTGCTGGTGCGCACCGCAACCGGACAGACCAAACACGTGGTCTTTGATCCCTATTCCAATGATCAGGCCATGCGACCCATTGGCGGGGCGAATGTGCTTGACCCCGTGGTGATTACCCTTTGATCTGGAGGCAAAGATGAACGCGATTGCAATGACCAAAGACCATACAGACATTGAAGCCGACGCCCATGTCGAAAAACCCCGTCGCATCCTGATTGTCGAAGATGACGCCGCCGCCGCGCGCGCCATGTCCGAAGCGGTCGAGGATCTGGGTTGTGAACCCATCGTGATGCGCAATTACGAGGACGGGATCAAAGCCGCCGGGCTGGCCAATTTCGCGGTGATCATCTTTGACCGGATGTTGCCGGGCGGCGACGGGGTGGAGGCGATTGCCCGCATCCGCGCGGGTGGCTCCACGGCTCTGATCCTCGTGGTCTCGGCGCTGGGCCGCGCCTCGAACAAGATCGAGGGGCTGGAAAAGGGGGCGGATGACTACCTTGCCAAGCCCTTTGACCCCGAGGAGTTGCGCGCGCGGCTCCGGGCGCTGCTGCGCCGTCAGGAAATGACCGTGCTGGACAATGACCTGATTGCCTTTGGCGCTCTGGAGATCCGCATGAAGGCGCGCACCGTGCATGTGAAACGCGAGCATGTCCCGGTCAGCCCCAAGGAATTTGACCTGATCACCTATCTCGCGCAAAACGCCGGACAGGTAGTGACGCGGATGCAGCTTCTGGAACATGTCTGGAACCTGCATTTCGACCCGCAGACCAACGTGGTGGACGTGCATGTGGGCCGGTTGCGTCGCAAGCTTGAAGGCGCGGCGGGCCGTCCGGTGATCCATACCGCGCGCGGCGAAGGTTATGTGTTCGACCCCAGCCGGGGCGCTGAATGAGGCGTCTGAGACTTGCCCGCTCGGCCAGCTTGCGCCTCACGCTGGCCATCGCGGGGACAATCCTTTTGCTCGCGCTCTTGGCCATGGCGGTGCTCTATGGCCGCGCGGAACAGGCGTTGGCGCGGCAAGAGGCAGAGCTTCTCAAGGCGGATATCGACAGCTTTGCCGAGCTTTATGACCAGCGCCGCATCCCGGCGCTGCGTCAGGCGATTGATGACCGGGCATCCGTCACGCCGCAGGGGCAGGCGCTCTACCTGTTGCAGAACCGGCGCGGCGAAACGCTGGCCGGGAACATCGCCGACTGGCCCGAAGATCTGCCCGCAATGGCCGGAGGCGTGACCGAGGCCGCGCCGCGTGTATTCGCGCTACCCGACGGGACCGAGCAATATAACGGCGTGGCCCGCGTGCTGCCGGGTGGCTTTCCGCTCTTGGTCGCGCGGTCCACGACGCTGGCGCAGGAAACGCTGGCCGATATGCGCCGCACGATCCTCTGGGTCGGGCTGGGGCTTGTGGCGCTCGCGGCGCTCACCGGCGGGTTCGTCAGCCGCATGGTCCTGCGCCGTATCGACCGGGTCAACGCGCTGGCCGACCAGGTGGCCGAAGGCGACCTGGCTGCGCGCCTGCCGGGGGAGCGGAGCCCGGACGAGTTCGGCGCGCTGGAGGCGCATGTCCATGCCATGCTGGACCGGATCCAGAACCTGAACGCCGCCACCAACCGCCTCTCGGACGCCATCGCCCATGAATTGCGCACGCCGCTCAACCGCATCCAGCAAAAACTCGGCAAGCTGGAGGGGCAACCCGACCTCGTCGAGGAAATCCGCGGTGAGATGAAGGGCACGATCCGGATTTTCGACGCACTGCTGGACATTTCCGGCGCTCTGGCCGCGCAGGGACAGAAACCGGGCCTTGTGCCGGTGGACCTGTCCACCTTGGCCGAAGAGGTGTTCGAGCTTTATGACGCGGTGGCCGAGGACAAGGGCATCACCTGCGCATTGGGGGTGGAGGAGCCGGGGATGATGATCCTTGGCGACCGGTCGCTGCTGGCGCAGCTCATGTCCAACCTTCTGGAAAACGCGATCAAATTCTGCAACCCCGGCGACACGATCACCCTGTCCCTGATCGAAGGGAATGGCGGGCGCCATATTCTGGAGGTGTCCGACACCGGACCGGGCGTGCCCGAGGACATCCGCAATGACCTGTTCGAGACCTTCGTGCGGGCCGAGCGAGACCGCGACAAGGCCGGGCACGGGCTTGGCCTCGCGCTGGTCAAGGCCATCGCGGCCCGCCACGGGGCCAAGGTGGATCTTCCGCGACGCGATAGGGGCTTTGCGCTGGCCGTGGCGTTTCCGGTGCTGGATGTTGGATGACGCGGCAGGGCGCATGAACTACGCACTCTACGCGGCATCAAGGCCTCTTTTCCGGTCCCCGGACTGGATAAAATCCCCCAACCCCTTAAGCTTACGAGGCAATTGATTGATTCGCGGGCGTTTTTATGAATCCAGGGGGGATGATCGCGCTGGCGCTCACGCTGCTATTGGCAGGCTGCGCCGCGCTCAACAAGCCTTTGAACCTCGCCTTGTCGGACGGGGCCAATGTGCCACTGGTCGAACAGGATCGCGGCATCCGGGACGGTGTCTATGTCGGGCTGGCCTTTTCCGGCGGTGGCATGCGGGCCTCGGCCTTTGCGCATGGGGTGCTGGAGGAGCTGCGCGCGCTGAGCCGGTCCGAAGGTGACGCGGATGGTGTGTTGTCCGATGTGCGGCTGGTCACCGGCGTGTCCGGCGGATCGGTCACAGCGGCGCATTTCGGCCTCTATGGTCCCGGCAGCGTCGATGGCTACCGCGAAAAATACCTGATCACCAATGCCGAGAAATACATGGCCAATTCGCCGCTCAACCCGCTGACGCTGGTGCGCGGGCTGTCGGGCGGGGCCAACGGGCGCAAGACCTTTGGCCGCTATCTGGACGAGACCTTGTTTCGCGGCGCGACCTTCGGCGATCTGCGCAGACGCTCGAAAATCCAGACCTGGATCAACGCCACCGATGTTGCGAACAAGGTGACCTTTCTTTTCAGCCCCGAAACCTTTGACGCGCTCTGCTCGGACCTGTCGGAATTTCCGTTGTCCGATGCGGTTGCGGCCTCTGCCGCGTTCCCGCTGGTCTTCAGCCCCATCGTGCTGGAGGCGCATTCGGGCCAATGTGACTACCAAGAGCCCGACTGGCTGACCGCGGCGCGTCATAATCCCGAGGCCACGGCCGCCATGGTTGCCCATGCCGAGGCGCTGGAGAGCTATGCCAGCGGCGAGGAGGTGAAATACCTCAAGCTGCTGGACGGCGGCATCACCGACAATTTCGGCACCACGGGGCTGGCGGTGGAACGCGCCCGGGCCCAGACTCCTTATGCGCCGCTGAGCGCGGCGGACGCGGTCAGGATGCGGCGCATGCTGTTTCTGGTGGCCGATGCGGGCACCCGGCGCGATCTCGACTGGACCTCGCGGCTGCGCGGGCCGGGCGGCGTGCAACTGGCCATGTCAATCGCCAACAGCTCCATGGGCGCGGCGTCACGCACCGGCTATGACGCGATGCGTCTGCAATTGTCGGCCTGGGAGCGCGATCTAGTAGAGTACCGCTGTGCGCTGGGACCGGCCGAAGTGCGCCGTCTGCGCGGCTCGCTGGCGGGCTGGGATTGCAAGGACGTGAAGTTTTTCGTGGGGCAGGTGTCCTTCCGGGGCCTTCCCGATGACATGCGCGACGAATTGGACGAAATCCCCACCCGTCTGAAACTGCCGGTGGAACAGGTGGATCTTGCGATCGAGGCCGGGCGGCTCTCCACCCGCCAGAATGCCGAGGTGCAGGGCTTCCTGCGCGCCGCAGGGTTCATCGACACCGATGCGCTTCTGGCCGGGCGGGGCGATGGTCCGGCCCCGCGCCGCATCGCGCCGATCCGGAAAGAATGACAAATGCGGACAGGACGGGCAGCACAGCTTGAGACGCGCGGGCGCAGTGGCAAGATAGGGGCCATGACCAAACGGCTTGTTTCCATATCCTGCCTTGCGCTTGCCTGTGCGACGACACCTGCCACGGCAGAGATGCGCGCGCTTCTGGTGGGGGTGTCGGATTACCTGCACCTTGACGCGGACCTGCGCGGCCCGCGCAACGATGTGGGGCTGATGGCGCGCGCCCTGATTGCACGCGGAGCAAGAGCAAGCGACATCACGGTGTTGGCGGAACCCTCGGCGACATTGCCCGAAGGCGTGGTAAATGCGGGCTTGCCGACGCGTGCGGCCATTCTGGACGGGCTGGATGATCTGGCCGGGGCCGGCGCAGACCATGCGGTGTTCTATTTCTCCGGTCACGGCACGCAGATGCCGGACATGGATGGCGATGAGCAGGGCGGCTATGACGAGATTTTCCTGCCCGCTGATGCCAGGGGCTGGAATGGTGCCAAGGGCTTGGTCGAGAATGCCATTATCGACGATGAGCTGCGCGTCCGGATGCAGGCCATTCTGGACAGCGGCGCGCAGCTGGTGGCGATGATTGACGCCTGCCATTCCGAAACCGGGTTTCGCGCCTTGCCGGACTCGCCCGCCGCGCCCGTGGCCCGCTATGTCGCGCCGGGGCTTTTGAACCTGCCATCAGAGCTGCCGGAGGCCGATGGTACGGGGGAACCGGCACCGCCGCTGACCGGTGAGTTCGTCTTTCTCTATGCTGCCCAAAGCGATCAGCGCGCGTTCGAATACCCGTTGGGCGACGCGGAAAACCCTGATAGCTGGTACGGCGATTTCACGCGCAACGTCGCCACCGCGCTGGAAAGCGGCGCGGTGCTGAACTGGTCCGATGTGCTGCAAAGCGCTATGGCCGGGATGAATGCGGACGCGCCCGCCACCCAGACACCGGATGCTGAGGGTACGCTGCTGAACGCCGCTGTGCTGGGGCAGGATGATCCACTGCCACCGGTGATCCGCGTGGCGGGGGGCAAGCTGCAATCCGGGTCCCTGCAAGGCGTGCAGACCGGCGCAATCTATGAGATTTCCGCCACACCCGGCGGCGAGGCCATCGCGCAGGCGACGGTCACCTCGGTCAAGCCAATGGAGGCGCAATTGCAGTCTGCGCAGGGCCTGTCGGGCGCAGGCTTCGCGCGGCTTGTGACGCCCGGTCAGCCGCACCCGATCCGCGTGGCCGGGCCAGTTGTGGCGGATGCGGGGGACTATACGGCGCTCATGGCCGAGATCGACCGGCTCAAGGCGGCGAAAGCCCCCGATGGCGTCCAATGGACCGACGGCGCGGCGGATTTCACCCTAGTGCTGACCGACGGCGCGGTCGCGCTGACCGGTCGGGACGGGGTGGTTGACGGCGCCGGGGCCGGATCATCGCCACGGGCTGGCACGATGGACGCGCTGCATGATGTCATCGCGGATGCCGCCCGTACTGCGCGCTTGCGTGCCGCCGTCACGCAGGTGTCCAGCGGCCGCACCGGCTTTTCCCTGCCGGGGCTGGGGCCGAAATACGCCATGACCCATATCGCCGTGACCGGTGCCGATGACAGCTGCGAGGGCGGCGAAATGGGTGATGAACAGGCCGTGTCCAAAACGGTTATTGTCACCCGCTGCGACCAGCTTTGGCTGGAGGTGCACAACCCGACCAAGACCGCGCGCGATGTGACGGTGCTCTATATCGATGCTGATAACGGGATCACGGCGATCTGGCCCGGGGCGGGGCTGTCAAACCGCGTGGGGTTTGACGAACGGATCGAGGCGGGGCTGCTGATTGCCAATCCGGCACAGAAACACGGGCTGGAAGAGGTTCTGATCCTCTCGGTCCCTGCCGACAAGGACGCGCCGCGCACGGTGCTGACCGCGTTGGCCGATCCCGCCGCCAGCCGCGCGGTGCCCGAAGGGGCGTCGGGCACGGTCTCCTGGCTGATGCAGGCCAGCCTGCCAGACGCCGCCACCCGTAACCTCACCCTGCCGGGATCCATGTCTACCCTTGAAGTGATACGGTTTTCGGTCAAACTGGAGCCAGATTGACCGCGTGGCATCATCCATTTCCGTTAACCCTTTAATCCAACGATCCAACAATAGGACTTCCAACATGACACAAAGGAAAACCCTTCTTTCCGTTGTCCTGTCCGGCTTTGTGGCCATGGGCACAGGCGCCATGGCCCAGGAGCTCTCAGGCGGGGAGATGGCGGCGGACCCCAACAAGGTCAACCCGTTCAACTTTGCCGCCTCGGACGCCAAGAAAGAGATGCTCGAAGAGCAGGCGGCAGAAGCGGCCGAGGCCGGTGATCGCGTAATCGGCGGCGAAGTGGCTGCCAGTGGCGCATGGCCGTGGCAGGTTGCGCTGATGATTGGCGGCCAGCCCACCACGCCGGATGCGCAGTTCTGCGGCGGCACCATGGTGCTGGACACCTGGGTTCTGACCGCGGCGCATTGCATCTACATGCCCGATGGCGAAGGCGGCAATTTCCAGCTTCAGCCGGGCCAGTTCGACATTCTGGTGGGCACCAACACCCTCACACCCGGCAGCGGTGACCGTGTGCCGGTGGCGGGCGTGTTCCGTCACCCCGAATATGACACGCGCCTGTTCGACAGCGATATTGCGCTGGTGAAGCTTGCCCGCGCGCCGCAGGTGCCGTACAAGACGATCAACGTGCCCGATGAAAGTTTTGGCGAGGTGCTCGATCAACAGGGCATTCCCACCATCGTGACCGGCTGGGGTCTTGTGAACGGCGCCAAGCGGACCGAGGCGATGATGCAGGCCGAAATTCAGGTGCTGAGCCGCGATACCTGTAACAACGCGATGATGACCGCCCGTGCCGAGGCCGCCGCGCCGCGCGTGGTCGAGGCCGCGTCGATCTTTGCGCTGGATCAGGCTCAGACCGAAGAGGTCTGGAGCGAGCTTCTGTCGCGCGCGCCGCTGCCGCTGTCGCCGAACATGATCTGTTCCGGCACCTTTGAGGGTGGCAAGACCTCGTGCCAGGGCGATTCCGGTGGCCCGCTTGTCGTGCCGCTGGATGACGGTTCCTACATTCAGGCCGGTGTCGTGAGCTGGGGTCTCGTGGGCAGCGGGTCGACGACCTGCGCGGAAGACGCGTTCTTCTCGGCCTACACCAAGACGTCGCGCTTCGTGCCGTGGCTGAACCAGATCATCAGCTCTAACTAAGCTCCCCAATGGGGCGCCTGACGCAGATCACATGCCGGGCTGGCCTTGCGCTGGCCCGGCATTTTGCTGTCCTGCTTCTGGTCGCGTCGCCGGTCTGGGCCGATCGGTTGAGCGAGGCCGACATTTTCACCCGCACCGATGCCGCTCTGGAACAGCTTTGGCAGGGGGACGCGGACGCCGCTTTTGACGCGCTGCTGCCGGTCTATGACGCCAGCTATCGCGAAACCGGCTACAGCCCGCGTGCTGCGCATTATCCGTTGCTGGGACTGGCCTATATCGCCCGGGCCAAGGGGCGATGGGGCGACGCCCGCCGTTATGCGTCCTTCGTTGCGGGTGGGCTGGAATTCGCTGGGCTCCGCGGCTCGGGGGACTGGCTGCGCGCGCAGGTTCTGCATGGCGCGGCGCAGTACCAACTGGGCGCGCTGGCACGGGCCAATGACCTGTTGCGCGGATTGTTCCCCGGTCTGGCAGAGACCAACCTGCCACAAGAACACCAACTGGCGCTTTACCTGCTGGCGCGGATCGCCTCGGAAGAGCGGCTGGCCGATGAACGCCAGTTGCGTGATGCGTTCCTGAAGGCGTGGCGCCCGGGCGGGTTCGTGACCCAGCCGGACGCCCTGCATATTGCCTTTTTCGACATCGTGGCTCGGTTCCGTGCCGGAGAGGACCGGGCGGCTTTGGCAACCGAGATGGCCAATCTCCGCGACCTTGCTGCCAAGGTGCCGGGGATCGCAGCGGGGCAGCTTCTGCACTATCGCGGCTATCACGGGTTTTTGCTGGCCCATGCCGGGGATTTCAACACGGCCGAGGGGCATTTGCAGGCCTATTTCGATCATCTCATGGCCGAGCGCGCCTATGGCCGCGACCTGTGGGAAAATGCCTTGTTCCTTGGATCGGTTCTTGGCCAGACACAGGGTGCTGCCGCGCAAATCCGGTTCTTTGACACCGCCCTTCCATTGGCCCGGAGCAACGGCGCATCGGTCGGGTACCGCGCGCAATACCTGCGCGAGATGGGCCATGCGGCGGCGCAGATGGGCGACGTGGACGGGGCGCAGGCCCGGTATCGCGCCGCCTATGCCGAGGCGCGTCAGGCCTATCGCTCGAACGCCGGGCTGGTGACGCATCTGCGCGAATTCATCAATACCGCCCATCCGGCCATGGCGGGATTTGACTTTGCCGCTGAACTGGGCGCGGTCGAGGCCGCGCAGTTCGCCTTGCGTCCGTTGGGGGAACAGGTGCTGCGCCTGTTCCTTCAGGGCAATTACACCGTAACCGAGGCGCTGCTCGCGCGGGCGGGTCAGGACGCGGAGGGTGACAGCCCGGAACTTGCCGTGACGACTGCGCTGCATCATGCGCTGCTCGGGCAGTTCGACCCGGCGCAGGACTGGCTGGCGCGGGTGCGAGCCACCGGGACGGCGGATGTGGATGTCTCCCACGTGGTCGATCTCACCGACGCGTTGTCGCGGGTCTGGAGCACATGGCACAGCGCCGAGGCGGCGGGACCGGCGCTGGACCGTCTGATGGCGAACGTCGATCAGATGCCGCCGGAACTGCAACGCATGACCCACGTGCTGCGCGCGCAACGGGCCTATCAACTGGAACGCAATGCCGACAAAGCCGCCGCGCTGGAGGCGTTTGATGCGGTAGAGGGCGGCGTCATCGAGTACCCGCTGTGGGATCTTCTGGCGGCGGTCACGGCGATGGAAATGTCTTTTGGGTTCCGGTCGGAGGAAGAAAACACCGCCCGCCATGCGAAGCTGAAAGAACGCATCGCAGCGGCTGGCAATCTGCCGGTGCTGGGCGATTATCTTGATGTGGTCTATTTCCAGAATTCCCGCTCGGGGCTGTTTGCAGCGGACGCGGTGGCCCATCTTGGCGCGATCAATACCCGCCTGTCCGAGGATACACCCACCGGCCATTCGCTGCGGCAGGTGGCGGCGCTCACCCTGTCACAAGCGCTGTTCTGGCGCGGCGAGAACCGACAGGCGCTGGATTGGGCTGAACGCGCTGCGGGGGAAATCCGTGCCGATCCCTTTGCCAAACCCGAGGTGCTGGCGCTGACCCTGTCGCGCCAGTCCGATATTCTGCGCGCCATGAGCAGGCGCGAAGAGGCCGCCAGCATCGCGGCAGAGGCCTATGACATCCTGCGCCGCGACGGGGTGGTGAGCGCCATTGACGGGGCCGTGCTGCAAAGCTACGCCAATGCCCACTGGGCCTTTACCGGCGATGCGGGGCAGGTCGCCGCCCTGTTACAGCGCGAATTGGCATCGGCAGATTTGGCGCAGGGGCTGGCCCCGCGTGACGTGGTGGCGCTCTATTCCCTGCTGGCCCAGGCGCAGATCGGGCGGGCCGCGAAAACCGAGGTGATGCAGACGCTTGGCCGCGCGCTTGCCGCGATGGGGGATACGCATACCGATTGGCGGCAGGACCGTGCGCGCATCCTATGGACGCGGGCACAGGTCCATGCGCGCCGTGGCGACCGGGCACCGGCCTTTGCCGATATGGTGGCCTCGAACGATACCTATCAGGACTGGCGGCAGGACCGGCTGGCCGCCGAGGACGCAGAGGCCATTGACGACACCGCATGGCGCGACCGGGTGCGCTGGGAGGCCGCGCTGGGATGGCGGTTGCAGGAGGAACTGCCGCAATGATCCTGCGCGCGCTGCTCATATCGTTTTTCGTCGCGCTGGGCGCGCCGCTCGCGGCGCAAGAGACCGGGGCCGACGATCTGCCCGGCCCCGACGAGGTGATTGCCGAGGTTGACGCTGCGCTGGCCGTGATGCGGGCGGGGGATACAGAGACGGCCTATGCCCGGCTCGATGCGATCAACATGATCACCTACCGCAACGATTACGAGCCGCTCAGCAACCATTATCCCAATCTCGGGCTGGCCTATTACTGGCTGGACCAGCAGGATTGGAACGACGTGCTGTTCTTTGCTGCTTCGGTCGCCACCGGCCTGACCGCCGATGGATATGCCGACCATGATTACCGGCTGCGCGCCTCGATCCTGCAAGGCGCGGCGCTGCATCATCTGGATCGCCACCACGAGGCCGAGGTAACCCTGCGCAACGCGGTTGAACTGGCGCGGGACCGGCCCGCGCTTGCCCCTGAATACGGTCTGGCGCTCTATGCTCTGGCGCGTGTCGCGACCTTTCTCGACCTGCCGGACGAGGCGGCACTGCGCAAGGCATTCCTTGATGGATACAGCACCCGCTGGCTGGTGCCTTTGCAGGATGCGGTGCATATCAATTATTTTGATATCGAGGACCTGCATGACCGGGGTGACAACCTTGCCGATCTTCTGCCCCGCATGGCGCGGCTTGTCCGGCTTGCCGAAACTGTGCCCGAGGTCGATCCCGTCACCACCGTGTTCTACAAAGGCTATTACGCCAATCTTCTGGCGCTGAATGGCGATTACGAAGCCGCGCTGCCATTTCTTCAGGAGCAGCGCCATTATTACCTTGAAGCGGATCTGACCGGGCCGGATGTCTGGACCTGTGTGCGCAGGCTGGGCGCGGTGATCAGCCATGCCATCGGCCCCACGGAAGCCTATGACCACTTTCGCACCGAGCTGGAATATGCCCAGGCCAACGGGGCCAGTATCTTCAACCTTGCGCTTTATCAACGTGAACTGGGCTACCTGTCGCAAAGGCTCGAGGATGCGGACCTTGCCCAGAAGCATTTTCGCGATGCCTATGCCGAGGCGCGGCGCGAATACCGCGTGAATTCCGATCTTGCACGGCATCTGGCCGGGCTGATTGACGTGGACCATCCGGGTATGACCGGCTTCGCCTTTGCCCCGGAGCTGGGGGCCATTGGCGCGGTGGAGTTCGACCTGTCGCGCGATGGCTCGGACGTGCTGCGGCTGTTTTTCGAGGGCAATTACGTGGCGCTTGGCGCGCTTCTCGACCGGTTCGAACAGGAGGGGCAGGGCGGCACGCCCACCTATCTTGTCAATCGTGCACTCTATTTCGCGATGACCAGCCGTTATGACGACAGCCTTGCCGCGCTGGACGAGGCGCGCCGCCTTGCCCGGACCACCACCAATTCCGTCATTCCGGCCAATGCGCTGATTTTCGACATTGTCGAGGCGCTGGCGCGGGTCTGGGGCACGGGTCATGAACCGGCCAGCGCCAAAGGGGTTCTGGCGCGGATGAAAGCCCGGCTGCCGTCCATGAGCGCGAGCGAACGCAGCCTGTATCATGCGCTCGAAGGGTTCATGCATTACCGGCAGAGCAACTATGCCGAGATGCGCAACGTGCTGGCCACGTGGTTTGACAGCTACGAGCCCGGCAGCGTCGAAGGGGTCTGGGACATTTACGTGGCCAATATGGTGCTGGAAATGTCCATCGGGCATATGGAAGACACGCTCAACACCCGGTTGATCGACGACACGCTGGCGGCGCTGGACAGCCTGCCATCGCTGTCTTTGTCGCGCGATTACCTGCGGCTGGTGCGGGTGCTTAATGCCAATGACGGCTATCTGCGCGAAGACACGATGATCGAACTGAGCACGCTGGTGGGCTCCATCGGCCAGGGTGTGCCGGAAACCCATCCGATGATTTCGGCCACGCAATTTGCGCTCGCCAATGCCTATGAGTGGCGCGAAGATTATGAACAGGCGCTCTACTGGTTGCGCAAGACGACCGAGACCATGCGCGCGTCGCGCTATTCGCGATCCGATGTGATCGCGTTTCTGCTGTCCCGGCAATCCGCGACGCTGCGCATTCTGGGCCGCACCGACGAGGCGCTGGCGCTGGCCACGGATTCGCTGGCTCTGATTGATCCAGAAACCGTGCGCCGCGACCTGATCGGAGTGTTTTACACCAATTATGCGCTCGCGCTCACCGCCCGTTCCGACAATTACGAGGCGGCGATCGAGGCACTGGATGTCGTGCTGGAAAACCCGAAGGTGCGGGCACGGATGGAGCCCTTTGACCTTGTCTCGCTCCTGCGCACCAAGGCCGAAATGCTGACCGAAACCGCCGAACTGGACGAGGTGCTGGCGACCTTTGACGAGGCGCTGGCGGTGATCGAACAGGATGCATCGGTTGTGGACTGGCGGCTTGAAGCGGCGCTGATCGAATGGAACCGCGCGATCGCCAATTACCGAAACAGCAGGCAGGAGGCCGCGTTCCGCGACATGGTGGCCAGCAATGACAGGTATTCCGAATGGCTGGGCAGCCTGCCCGCGGTCAGCGGCGGCGAGGCGATCTCTCCCGACATCCAGCGCATGCGCGTGATCTGGGAGGCGGCGATCGGCTGGAGCTATGCCGATACCCTGCCACCGGTGCCGCCGCAATGAGACGGCTGGGTGTTGTTCTGCTGTTGCTGAGCCTTGGGCTGAACGCGCCCGCACAGGAGGCACCGGGCGCCGATGACATCCTGTCGGGCGTGGCAGCCGGGCTGGAGCTTTTGGAGACGGGCCAGTTCGAGGCGGCGTTCGATCAGCTCAACGTGATTAACGAGCAGGCGCAGGGCCATCAACCCGGCGCGCTGGCCACGTTTTACCCCAATGCCGCGCTTGCGCTTTATTTCCACGATATCGGGCGCTGGGAGGCGGCGCTGCAATTCTCGGACGCGGCGATTGCCGGGCTGTCCTCGCATGGGCTGGGGACGCATCGTGCGCGGATCATGGCCTCGGCGGTGCAGGGCGCGGCGCTGTTCCGGCTGGGCCGCTATGATCAGGCCGAGACGCGGCTGCGTGCCGTTGTGGATGAGACCGCGGGGAAGGCGGCGCTGGCTGATCTGCATGGGATGGCGCTGCATTATCTGGCGCGCGCCGTGTCACGGTTGGGCGGCGCGGACGAGGCTGCGCTGCGGATGGCTTTTCTTGACGGTTTGTCGCCCATCTGGCGGGTGCAGCCGCGTGACGTGGTGCAGGTGCGCTATCTGCAGCTTCAATACGAACTCGACCGTATGCGCGATGCCACCCCGCTGATGTCCCGCACCAAGGCGTTGGTGGCCGAGGCCGCGGCCGCGGCAGGTCTCTCAGACGCGCAGCGCATGTTCTATACCGGGTTTCTGGGTCGGGTTCTGCTGCGATCCGGGCAGCCCGCCGAAGCGGAACAGCATTTGCGCGCGCATCATGGCTTTCTGCGCGCGCAGGAGGCGAAGAACCGCGATGCCTGGGACTCGTCCCGCGCCTTGGGTGAGGCGATGGTTGCCACCCAAGGTGCGCAGGCGGGGTACGATTTCCTGCTGCGCGAGCTGGATTATGCACAACGGAACGCAGCCCCGGGTGTCGCAGTGGCGCTCTATCACCGGGATCTGGGCCGGATTGCCAACGGGGCCGGTGACGGCGCGCTTGCGCAGGCGCAGTTCCGTGCCGCTTATGCGCTGGCGCGGGGCAGCGTGGACGCCACGGAACCGCTGGCCACCCATCTGCGCAGCTTTCTGCGTGCCGATGATCCGGCCGTCGCGGCGTATCCGTTCCGCCACGAGATCACCGATCCGGGGTTCCAACTCACCCTGCGCGCCGATGCGGCGCATGTGCTTTATCTCTTCCTGCAGGGCCGGTTTGTCACCTTGCATGACCATTACCGAACGGCCCGGCCTGACGCCGTCGATGACCCCGCCCTGTTTCACATCAACCGCGCGTTGTTTCATGCGCTGAGCGGGCATCCGGACGACATGGCGCGCGACCTGCACTCGGCGCAGGAGGCCGCGCGGCGCGGCTCGGCCCTGCACCCCAATGCCCCGATCTTTGACATCGTTCACACGCTTGGCTTCATCTGGGGCACCGAGCATGCCCCTGACCGGGCGCAACCGGCTCTGACGCGGTTGATGCAGTCAGAGCAGGGCGGGACAGCGCGGCTGCTGGCGGATGTGTTGGCGCTCTACGCGGCAGGGCTACAGGCGGACAGGCATGGGCTGCATGGTGGTCTGCAACGCTGGCTCGCCAATCCGCAAGCCATGGCTCCCAATGGCCCATGGGATGTGTTTGCCAATACGCTGGCGCTGGAGCTGGCCTATGGCAATATTGCCCCATCCCGTCTGGCTCCGATCCGGCGCGCCACGGAGTCCGCGATGGGGACCGCGAATGACTATGCCCTTGCCCGCACGCTGGACCGCATGGCGCACTCCGTTCTGGTTCAGAGCGACAGCTTCAGCGATGCGCAATTGGCCGAACGCGTCGTGCTGGAACGCCAGATGTCGGACATGCTGCCGCCGGGTCATCCGGTTCTGGCCTCTGCGCGGTTCGTGCTGGCCAATGCCTATCTTGAACGCGGCGAAGCAAAGCGCGCCGCCGAATGGTCGGACCGCGCCATCGCGACCCTGCGCGCCACGCCTCATCATGACCGCGACAGGCTGGCCTATCTCTTGGCGCGGCACGGGCGTATTCTTTTGGCGCTTGGACGGAATGATGCGGCGCTGTCCCAGACCACAGCCGCGCTGGCGCTGGTGCCCGAGGCGGCAACCATGACCGGTACCTATCTGGGCGAGGTGTTGCTGGCCCATTCTGAGGCGCTCTGGCACCGGACGAGGAATGCGCAGAAGCTGCGGGATTTCCTGTCGCCCTGGGTCACGCGCGACGCTGTCATGGCACGGCTCTTGCCCGAGGCGCGGGCCGATCTTTTGATCCAGACCGCCTTTGCCAATGCGCGGCTTGGAGGAACGGCCGAGCCCGAATTCGAACGCGCCGATGCCGCGATGAGCTCCCCCACCTGGGACTGGCGCTCCAAGCGGTCGCGGCTTGCCAATATCTGGGCTGAGCATCGCTATCGCCGTGGCGATCTGCACGGCGCATGGGACAAGGCCCTGCAAGCCACGGATCTTTTGGTGGACTGGCTGGAGGATGGGGGGGATGCGTCCCATGTGCAAAAGGACCGGATGCGCCACCGCGCGGTCTGGGAGGCCGGGATCGGTTGGGCGCTGGCCGAGAAACTGGCTGAATGATCAGCCGTCGAGCCCGCCCTCGCCCACCACCACGAACGGGGCCCAGATGCGCGGATGCGCAAAGCGGTCCTCGCTTGTGTCATTCAACAGATCCAGCGTGGAGTGTTGCAACGCCTCGGCACGCGACCGGGGCGTGGCGGCATACATCCGGTCGAGCATGCCGGTGGTGAGGACCGAGGCCGCGTAGTCATCCACCGGCCAATGCGACACCAAAATCGCCCGTGCCCCGGCATAGATGAATGCGCGCGCCAGACCCGACAGACCCTCGGCCCCCGGTGTGCCATCGGACCCGGCGGTGTCACAGGCCGAAAGGATCACCAGATCGGCGGACAGTTCGAGTTGCGCCGCCTCGGACGCGGTCAAAAGCGCGTCATCCTCGGCGCTGGGCAGTTCGGGCGGGGTAAAGACAAGCGCTGGTTCGCTAAGCCCCGGCAAGCCGTCCGCCAGCAAGCCATGGGTGGCAAAGGCCACCACCTCGGCCCCCGACAGGTCCATGGATTTGACCATGCTTTCCGTGGCGCTTTCCGCCAGAAACACCGACTCTGGCCCGGCGCCCATGGTGGCCGCCAATTGGCGCAATTCCCGCGCGGTGTTGGGCAGCGGGGCAAGATCGGCGACCTTGCGCACATCCTCATAGATGCCGCGAGTGACGACGCCAGTGTCGCCCGGCGCGGCCTCGGCCACGAGCCGATAGCCCAGCAGCGGATCACCAAAGCCGACGAAACCCGGGGCAGTGCCGGTGTCATCCACCGGTGGAGAGACCTGTCGCAATGCGCGCAAGGCGGAGACCGTGGGCAAGGTGGTGAGTGCATGGCGCTTGATCAGCCAGTCACTGTTGCGCAGCGCCTGCGGGGAGGTGTCGTCGCCCTGTGGCGCAGCGGTCAGCAACACAGCTGGCGGCAGAGACGTGAGCGGCCCGTCAAACACCACCATCAGATGCCGCGCCCCCGAGATGACATGTTCAAGCGGGCCAAGCGTGGTCTGGTACAGCTCATGCGCGATGCTGCGGTCAAAGGGCTGGATGCTCTTTTCACGTTGATTGAGGGACAGCCCGGCGCGGTTGTCCGTATCAACGCGCAATTGGGTGCGCAGCGCCTGCACCTTGTCGCGCGTCTCGCTCTGGTTCACCTCGGCCCGGGTCCAGGCGCTGTCGGTTTTCGACACCGCCCAGGTGTAGAGATAGGTTTCATCGGTCAGCGTCATGACCAGCGCCTCATCCGGGCGCAACAGCACCTGTAGCTCCGCGATGGAGAGCGGCGCGGGGTTGGTCAATTCGCGAAACTCCGGGAATTCGCGGGTCAGTTGCGCATCGAGCGCATCAAGCTGTGCGCGCCCGTCCTGAATCTCGGATTGCAGACGGGCAATGGCCGCTTCTGCCGCCGCACCGGATTGGGACGCGGTGTCGGCCAGCGCCTTGCGCTTGGCCTCGATCGTTTCCGACATGTCCTGTTGCTGGCGCAGCAGGTCTTGCAGATCAGCTGATCCCGCGGCGATCCGCCCCGCCGCCTGCGCCAGCGCCTGACCAGCGGCCGAGGCCTGCGCCCGTTGCGCGGATGTAAAGACCCGGTCGCGGATTTCCGCGCGTGTGGTCGCCCCAACGGCATTGGCCACGAGACACAGGCTCACTGCGGTTGTCAGAACCAGTCGGCGCATGGACACCTCTTGTGCATTTCCGGTGCGCCCAGTGTCCCATGATCCGGCGCTCTCTCAAAGCCCTGATTTGATGACAAAAACCGTTTCGATCTTCCGGGCGGATCTTGCGCACGGGGTCTGTTTTCTGCTGGCCCGACACCCGCGAACGGCGAAAATCATGTATAGTGCTGATATGCATGGGGTTGCGAAAAACTGTTTAACGTTAAACAATCATCTATGCGTGTGGCGCAGAGATGCTATGCATCTGCCCGGCTACGCAGAGGGGGATGGCCATGTTACACCCCGGCGCAATTGAGAAAAGGCTATGCGCACAGCGACACAATGCCATGTGGTGATGCGGGCTTGGTGTATAGTTTAAGGTTAAACAAACGCGCAAACCGAGTGCGGAGGAGGAATAGAGAGACATGACAGATCAGAGCCATGACATTGATCCGGTCGAATCGCAGGAATGGCAGGACGCCGTTCAGGATGTGATCGAACGCGACGGTGCGAACCGGGCACATTACCTGCTGGACAAGGCTGTACAGCAAGCCCGCGCCGCCGGTGCCACGCTGCCGTTTTCGGCTACCACGCCCTACCAGAACACAATCCCGGTGGATGATCAGTATGATTTCCCCGGCGATCTGGAAATGGAATGGCGCATCCGCACGATCAACCGCTGGAATGCCATGGCGACCGTTGTGCGCCGCAACAAGGTGTCCAGCGAATATGGCGGGCATATCGCGTCCTTCGCGTCCTCGGCTGTCATGTATGACGTGGGTCTGAACCATTTCTGGCGCTCCAAATCGGCAATCCACGGCGGCGATCTGGTGTTCTTTCAGGGCCACGTGATCCCCGGCATCTATGCGCGCTCCTTCATGGAAGGCCGCATCGGCGAGGATCAGCTGGAAAACTTCCGTTCGGAAGTGGACGGCAAGGGCCTCTCCTCATACCCGCACCCGTGGCTGATGCCCGATTACTGGCAGTTCCCGACCGTTTCGATGGGTCTGGGGCCGCTCATGGCGATCTATCAGGCGCGGTTCATGAAATACATGCACAACCGCGGCCATATCGACATGGCCGACCGCAAGGTCTGGTGCTTCCTTGGCGATGGTGAGATGGACGAACCGGAAAGCCGGGGCGCGATTGACCTTGCCTCGCGCGAAGGGCTCGACAACCTGATCTTTGTGATCAACTGCAACCTGCAGCGTCTCGACGGTCCGGTGCGCGGCAACGGCAAGATCGTGCAAGAGCTTGAGGGCGACTTCCGCGGTGCAGGCTGGAACGTGATCAAGCTTCTCTGGGGCAAGGGCTGGGACGATCTGCTTGAGAAAGACACCTCCGGCAAACTGCGCCTGTTGATGGAAGAAACTGTTGATGGCGATTACCAGACCTTCAAGTCGAAGGACGGTGCCTATATCCGCAAGCATTTCTTTGGCAAATATCCGGAAACTGCGGCACTTGTCGAAGACTGGACGGATGAGCAGATCTGGTCCCTGCGCCGTGGAGGGCACGACCCGCAAAAGGTCTACACCGCCTTCAAGAAAGCGAGCGAGACCAAGGGGCAGCCCAGCTGTCTTCTGGTGAAAACCGTCAAGGGCCACGGCATGGGCACGGCTGGCGAGGGCCAGAACACCACCCACCAACAAAAGAAGATGACCGAGGATCAGCTGCGCGCGTTCCGCGACCGGTTCAAGATCCCGGTGTCGGACGAAGACGTGGGCAAGGCCCCCTTCGTGGCGCTGAACAACGCGCAAAAGGCCTATCTGGCCGACAAGCGCAAGGCGCTGGGCGGGGACTTCCCGAAACGGACCACCGATTACCCCGCGCTGGAGATTCCGCCGCTGGAGACCTTCAAGGGTCAGCTCACAGGCACTGGCGAGCGTGAAATTTCCACCACCATGGCCTTTGTCCGTATCCTGACCACGCTCCTGCGCGACAAGAAAATCGGCAAGAACGTGGTTCCGATCGTTCCGGATGAAAGCCGTACCTTCGGGATGGAAGGGCTGTTCCGTTCGGTGGGCATCTACAACCCGATGGGCCAGAAATACACGCCCGAAGACCGCGATCAGATGTCCTATTACAAGGAATCCGAAAACGGCCAGGTGCTGCAGGAAGGCATCAACGAGGCCGGTGCCATGGCGGACTGGATCGCGGCGGCGACCGCTTATTCCAATCACGGCGTGGGCATGATCCCGTTCTTCATCTACTACTCGATGTTCGGCTTCCAGCGGATTGGCGATCTGGCCTGGGCCGCGGGCGACAGCCGCGCGCGTGGCTTCATGCTGGGCGGCACCGCCGGGCGCACCACGCTGAACGGCGAGGGGCTGCAGCACGAGGACGGGCATTCCCACATCCTCGCGGGCACCATCCCGAACTGCATCACCTATGACCCGACCTTCCAATACGAGGTTGCCGTCATCGTGCATCACGGTCTCAAGCGGATGTATGAGAACAATGAAGACGTGTTCTTCTATCTCACCCTGATGAACGAAAACTATGCCCATCCCGACATGCCGATGGGTGTCGAGGAGGACATCATTCGCGGCCTGTACCGTCTTAAACAGGTGGCCAAGCCGGGCAAGAAACATGTCAACCTGATGGGGTCGGGCACGATCCTTGTTCAGGCGATGAAAGCCGCTGAGATGCTGGAAGAGGACTTTGGCGTGACCGCTGATATCTGGTCGGCCACCTCCTTCAACGAGCTGGGCCGCGATTGTCAGGATGCGGCGCGCTGGAACCGTCTGAACCCGCTGGAAGAGCCCAAGGTGCCGTTTGTGGCGCAACAGCTTTCCGGCGTCAAAGGCCCGGTGATTGCCGCCACCGACTATATGAAGAACTTCGCAGAACAGATCCGGCCCTGTGTGCCGGGCCGCTACACGGTGCTGGGCACGGACGGCTTTGGCCGCTCGGACAGCCGCGTGAACCTGCGCCGCTTCTTCGAGGTGGATGCCAACCACATCGCGGCGGCCGCCATGGTGGATCTCTTCCGCGAAGGGGCGATCACCAAGGCCGTGCTGGAAAAGGCACTCACAAAATATGACATCGACGGCGACAAGCCGAACCCGCGTCTGGTTTGAGCGGGACTGGAGGACAGTATTATGGCAATTGAAGTAAACGTTCCCGATATCGGCGATTTCGACAACGTCCCGGTGGTGAGCATTCTGGTCTCAGTCGGCGATGTGATCGCCGAAGAAGATCCGTTGATCGAACTGGAGTCGGACAAGGCGACGATGGAAGTGCCGTCGCCCGCCGCTGGCAAGGTGGTTGAGATCAAGGTCAGCGAAGGTGACAACGTGTCCGAGGGCACGCTGATCCTGCTGCTGGAAGGCGACGCTGCGGGCGACGCCCCCGCCGCTGCCCCGGCAGAGGCCCCCGCTGCGGCTCCGGCACCTGCTGCGGCTCCGGCCCCGGCTGCCGCGCCTGCACCAGTGACGGATGCCGGTTTCGGCAAAGCCCATGCCTCGCCTTCCGTGCGTGCATTTGCCCGCCAGCTGGACATTGATCTGGCCAAAGTGAACGGTTCGGGCCGCAAGGGCCGCATCCTGCGCGAAGACGTGACCGCATACCTGAAATCCAGCACCGCACCTGCGGCTGCCGCGGGTGGCGCTGTCTCGGGCGGCATGGGCATCCCGCCGATCCCGGCGGTGGATTTCTCGAAATTCGGCCCTGTCGAAGACGTGGAAATGCCCCGGATCAAGAAGATCTCGGGCCCTGCGCTGCACCGTTCCTGGCTCAACATCCCGCATGTCACCCATAATGACGAGGCGGACATCACCGAACTGGACAAGTACCGCAAGGAGATGGACACCCAGGCCAAGGAAGAGGGCTACCGCGTTACGCTGCTCTCCTTTGTGATCAAGGCCAGCGTGTCCGCGCTCAAGCAGCATTGGGAGTTCAACTCGTCGATCCATCCCGATGGCGACAAGCTGATCAAGAAGGATTACTACAATATCGGTTTCGCCGCCGACACGCCCAACGGGCTGATGGTGCCGGTGATCAAGGATGCGGACCGCAAGGGTCTGGTCGAGATCTCCAAGGAACTGATGACGCTCTCCAAAGCCGCGCGCGATGGTGAGTTGAAATCCAAGGACATGCAGGGCGCGACCTTTACCATCTCGTCGCTGGGCGGTATTGGCGGCACCAGCTTTACCCCCATCGTGAACGCACCCGAAGTGGCGATCCTCGGCCTGACCCGGTCGAAAATGGCACCCGTGTGGAATGGCGAGGAATTCGTGCCGCGCCTGATGCAGCCGCTGTCGCTGTCTTATGACCACCGTGCCGTCGACGGTGCCTTGGCCGCGCGGTTCACCGTGACGCTCAAGACGCTGCTTGGCGATATGCGCAAGTTGATGTGGTAAGGGGAGAGAGACCAATGGACGTTAAAGTACCCGATATTGGCGACTTCTCCGAAGTCCCCGTTGTCTCGATCCTGGTGGCGGTGGGCGACACCGTGGCCGAGGAAGATGCGCTGATCGAACTGGAGTCGGACAAGGCGACGATGGAAGTGCCGTCGCCCGCCGCAGGTGTGGTCAAGGAAATCAAGGTGGCCGAGGGCGACAAGGTTTCCGAGGGCTCGCTGATCCTCGTGCTCGAAGGGGCAGGGGCCGAAGAGGCTCCCAAAACCGCCGAAGACGCGCCCGCCGCCGCGCCGCAATCTGTGGCCGCCACCGGCACCGCGACCGGTCCCGGAGATGTTCATGCCGAGGTGGTCGTTCTGGGCTCTGGCCCCGGCGGCTACACCGCAGCCTTTCGCGCCGCAGACCTTGGCAAGAAGGTTGTTCTCATTGAGAAAAACCCGACGCTGGGCGGTGTCTGCCTGAACGTGGGCTGTATCCCCTCCAAGGCGCTCTTGCACGTGGCCAAGGTGATCACCGAGGCCGAGGAAATGGCCTCGCACGGGATTTCCTTTGGCAAGCCCAAGATCGATCTGGACGAACTGCGCGGCTTCAAGGACGGCGTTGTGGGCCAGCTGACCGGCGGGCTTGATGGCCTGTCCAAGGGCCGCAAGGTGCAGGTGGTGCGCGGGTTCGGGAAATTCACTGGGCCGAACATGATCGAAGTGGACAACGACGGCGAGAAATCCACCGTCTCCTTTGATCAATGCATCATCGCCGCCGGGTCCGAGCCGGTGAACCTGCCCTTTATCCCGCATGATGACGAGCGGGTGATCGATTCCACCGGCGCGCTGGAGTTGAAAGACATTCCGAAGCGGATGCTGGTTCTGGGCGGGGGCATCATCGGTCTGGAAATGGCCTGTGTCTATGATGCGCTGGGTTCCAACATCACCGTGGTCGAACTGATGGATCAGATCATTCCCGGTGCGGACAAGGACATCGTCAAGCCGCTGCACAACCGGATCAAGTCCCGCTACGAGGATATCAAGCTCAAGACCAAGGTGACGGCGGTCGAGGCGCAGAAGAAGGGTCTTAAGGTCACTTTTGAGGATGACAAGGGCGAGGTCACGACAGACACGTTCGACAAGATCCTTGTTGCCGTGGGCCGCAAACCCAATGGCAAGCTGATCAATGCCGAAGCGGCCGGTGTGGCCGTGGATGAACGCGGCTTTATCGCCGTGGACAGCCAGCAGAAAACCGGCGTGTCCCATATCTTTGCCATCGGCGACGTGGTGGGCCAGCCCATGCTGGCGCATAAGGCGGTGCATGAGGGCAAGGTCGCGGCAGAGGTTGCTGCCGGTCACAAACGCCATTTCGATGCGCGTCTGATCCCGTCGGTGGCCTATACCGATCCGGAAGTGGCATGGTGCGGCGTGACCGAAACGGAAGCCAAGGCCAAGGGCATCACCTTCGAAAAGGGCGTGTTCCCCTGGGCCGCCTCGGGCAAATCGCTGTCCAATGGCCGTTCCGAGGGCATGACAAAACTGCTCTTTGATCCCGAGGATGACCGGCTGATCGGCGCCTGTATCGTGGGCACCAATGCGGGCGATCTGATCTCGGAATGCGCGCTGGCGATCGAGATGGGCGCGGATGCGGTGGACCTGGGCCACACGATTCACCCGCACCCGACCCTGTCGGAAACGGTGAACTTTGCCGCCGAGATGTTCGAAGGCACGATCACCGATCTCATGCCGCCGAAAAAGCGCAAGAAGTAACGGTATCGTTCACGCTTTCAATAAGGACCGGGTTTCGCACCCGGTCCTTTTATTTCGCCCTGCTGGCGCAGGTCGACCGGCTGGGGGGCCAGCCCCCCAGACCCCCCGAGGTATTTGCAAACAGAAGAAGATCCGGGGCCGGACCGGTGGCAGTCTCGGCCTCATGGACCTGACGCGGCGGATTGGCCGATGAACCGGTCAATCGGGGCGTTGCACCCTCAAGGCGGGCAGCCCGATCCCTGTGCCCTCAAACCCGCCATCGACCGCGATGCATTGTCCGGTCACATAAGACGCCTTGTCCGAGGCGAGAAAACAGATCACCTCCGCCAGTTCCCGTTCTGACCCGTAGCGGTTCAGAGGCATATGGTCGTGATAGGCGTCGATGATTTCCTGAGAATGCACCGCCATGGCCAGTTTTGTGGCTACCGGCCCAGGTGCCACCGCGTTGACCCGGATACCGTATTCCCCAAGTTCCGCCGCCTGTTGCAGTGACAATTGGATCACCGCAGCTTTGGACGTGCCGTAAGCCACCCGGAGTGTGGACGCGCGCAGGCCCGAAATCGAGGCGATGTTCACAATGCTGCCGCGCGTCTCCTTCAGATGCGGGATCGCGGCTTGCGTGCAGAGAAACACGCCATCGAGATTGGTTTCCATCACCGTGCGCCAGCGCGCGAAAGTGGTTTCTTCAATCGGGCCGAAATCCGCCACGCCGGCATTATTGATCAGCGCGTCAATCCGGCCAAAGGCCCCCATCGACTCGGCGATCATGCGCTCGACCTGATCGGGGATTGACACATCCGCCACGATGGCGCGCGCGTTGTCCAACCCTTGTAATGCCTTTTCCAGCTCCGGCGCATCGCGGTCGATCATTGCCACGCGCCAGCCGCTTTCCAGAAACAATTCCGCCGTCGCCAGCCCGATGCCGCGCGCGGCACCGGTGACCAGTGCAACCTTGTCTGTCATGTTCCTCTCCCCATTTTGCGCCAACCTGCCGCAAAGCCGGGGAAGAGGGAAGTATCAGGCGACGTTTTCCAGCTTCACCTCGGGAACGACCCCCAGCGCGAAACAGACATCGCGGGTCAGCTCGGGGCGGTTCAGCGTGTAGAAATGAAGCGAATCCACGCCTTCGCCCACCAGCTCATCGCACATTTCGGTGCAAAGCGCCGTGGCCAGAAGGTCCTCGCGCCCGTCGCGCGCGGCCTTGGCAAAAGCCTCGTCGAGCCAGGCCGGGATGGGCGTGCCGCAGGCGGTGGCAAAGCGTTTCACGCCGCCCCAGTTCTCGATCGGCAGGATGCCGGGGATGATCGGTGCGGTGATCCCTGCGGCGGCGCATTTGTCGCGGAAACGCAGGAAGGTCTCGGCCTCGAAGAAAAACTGTGTCAGCGCCTCGGATGCGCCTGCGTCGATCTTGCGCTTGAGCCAGTCGATATCGGCCTGATCATCCGCCGCGTCGGGGTGGCGGTCGGGATAGGCACCCACGCGGATGGTGAAATCGCCCTTGTCGGCTAGTGCCGAGATCAACTCGCAACTGTCGGCAAAGCCATCGGGATGCGGGGTGAACCGTTCCGCGCCCTTGGGCGGGTCACCGCGCAGGGCGACGATGTCCTGAACACCCGCCTTGGCGAATTCATTTGCGATCCCAAGGGTTTCTTCGCGCGTGGCATCGACACAGGTCAGATGCGCGGCGACTTTCAGACCCGAGGATTTGTGCAGCGTCGCCACAGCATCGCGGGTCAGTTCGCGGGTCGTGCCGCCTGCGCCGTACGTCACGGACACAAAACGCGGCGACAGCGGGGCCAGCACCTGCACCGTGTCCCAAAGCCGGAAGGACGCTTCGAGATCGCGGGGCGGGAAGAATTCGAACGAGACGGAAGGAACGGTCATTTTGCAGATCCTCAGAAGTTTCCTCCTTGTTGCAGATGCAGCATTGTGAGACAAACTCATAAATCTCATCACTATTATGAGGCGCATATGCATATCGAGTTTCGCCACCTGCGCACGATCAAGGCGATCCACGAAGCGGGCGGATTGGCCCGCGCTGCCGATCAGCTCAACATCACGCAATCGGCCCTGTCACATCAGATCAAGGGGCTGGAGGATCAGGCGGGGGTGGAGCTTTTCGTGCGCCGCTCCAAGCCGATGAAACTGTCAGCGGCGGGCATGCGGCTGTTGCGGGCGGCGGAAAAGATCCTGCCCGAGGTCGAGGCGCTGCAAGCCGAGTTCAGCGGGCTGCGCGACGGCAAATCAGGGCGCTTGCATATCGCCATCGAATGCCACGCCTGTTTCGAATGGCTGTTCCCGGTGCTGGAAGCGTTCCGCAAGAACTGGCCGGATGTGGATGTGGATATCCGCCCCGGGCTTGCCTTTGACGCGCTGCCCGCGCTGCAAAAGGAAGAGGTGGATCTTGTCGTCTCGTCCGACCCCGAAAACCTTGCAGGGGTGGAGTTCACGGAACTCTTTGAATACGCGCCGGTTTTCGTGGCCTCGGCCCAGCACCCGTTGGCGGAAAAACCGTTCATCGAGCCACAGGACTTTCGTGGTCAGACGCTGATCACCTACCCGGTGGAACGCTCCCGGCTGGATATCTTCAGCCAGCTCCTGATCCCGGCCAAGGTGGAACCGGCGGCGGTGCGGCAGGTTGAACTCACGGCCGTAATCCTGCTTCTGGTGGCGTCCAACCGGGGCGTTTCCGTGCTCCCCGACTGGGTCGTGCGCGAGGTGAAATACAGCTCGGATTACGTGACCCGCCCGCTCACGGAGGCGGGGATCACGCGCACGCTTTATGCCGCCACGCGCAGCGACGACGTGGGCAAACCCTATATGCGGGATTTGATTGCATTGGCCCGGACCGAGGCCCGCCGATTGCAATCGGTATAGGCGCAACCGCGCCAAAAAGGCCCTGATGCTAGACCAAGGCCCCTGCCTGAGTTGCGCCTTTGAGGATCAGACCGGTTTCAGGTCAGCTGCCATCTGGCGGCCGTCGCGGCCTTCTTGCAGCTCGTATTCGACCTTTTGATTATCGGCCAGCCCGGTCAGCCCCGAGCGTTCGACCGCTGAAATATGGACGAAAACGTCCTTGCCGCCATCTGACGGTTCGATAAAGCCATAGCCTTTGGTGGTGTTGAACCATTTCACGGTGCCTGTCGGCATGTCCGCGTCTCCTTCAAGTCTTGGTCCCGCATCCCCTCGATACGGGGTCGTAAGTCGCCACTTCCGCCTCTCGGACAGGCCCCGCAGATGCGGGACATGGCTGATCATCGAAGGTCACGCGGGAAAAAGGATTGCACGCCTTTGTAAAAAATCAAGAACAACCGTCTCGTATTTTACGCGCGTGTTGATAATTTGGGCATTCGAAAAGGGGAGCCTCATGAAGCTGTACGGACTGAAAACCTGCGATACCTGCCGCAAGGCGTTGAAAGCGCTGGATGATGTGGAATTCGTGGATGTGCGTGCCGATGGCGTGCCGCAAGATGTGCTGGAACGCGCTTTGGCGCAGTTCGGAGAAAAATTGCTCAATACCCGCTCGACCACATGGCGCGGGCTGGATGAAGCAGAGCGGTCAAAGCCGGTTTTGACGCTGCTGACCGCGCATCCCACGCTGATGAAACGCCCGCTGATTGTGCGCGGCGACCAACTCTGGCTGGGCTGGGGTAAGGATGTTCAGGCCGACCTGAGCTGAGAATCGGGGAAAATCCGTACGTCATTCCCGTCTTGGCAGGGCAGGGCGAAACACTTAGGTGTCGGACAGCAACGTGAAAGGACAACCATGCGCAATGCAGCTCTGACCCTTGGTGTGATTGGCGGTGTCTTCGCCATGCTCGTTGGGTTTTTCAGCTACGGTTATACCGAGGCCGTCGACCGCTATGGCGAGATTGAGGGCCTGGCCGAGCAGGTGGGCAATGTGGGCCTGATCCGTACCGCTGCCATATTGGGCCCGCTGCTGGCCATCGCCGGGGGCGCCATGGCCAAGGCACGCGCGCTCTGGGGGGGTATCCTGCTGCTGGTTGCGGCGGGGCTGATGTATTTCGCCTATGGCTTCAATGTCTTCACCATGTTCCCGATTGCCTTTACTGGTTTGGGCGGTGTTCTGGCTCTGGCGGCGGGCAAGCCCGACGAACCCAAGGCGCATTTCTGATATGATCTCGGGTCCGGTTCCCCGGTTGGCGGCCTTGGCCGTGCTCACCGATGGGGACCGGGTCCTGCTGGCGCGGCGTGAAAATCGTCCTGATGCAGGGCTGTGGGGCTTTCCGGGCGGCAAGGTCGAGCTTGGAGAGACCCTGTTCGACGCGGCAATCCGCGAGTTGGAAGAGGAAACCACGCTGCGCGCGCGGGCCGTGCATGTGATCGACAATCTCGACGTGATCCGGCGCAATGCCGATGGTCAATTGCAGATGCATTTCCATCTCGTTGCGGTGCTCTGCGCTGACGCGGTGGGAAAGGTAAAGGCCTCTGACGATGTGTCAGAGGCCGACTGGCACAAGGTGTCCGCCGTGTTGGGCGGTCACCTGGCACTGAGTAAAGACGTGGACCGGGTCTTGCGCCGGGCCCTTGAGTTTCAGGCGGCGTTTCAGGCGGTGGCCGGTTCCTGACCCATCACCTGCCGCGACAGGATGCGGTCCAGCGACAGCGCGCCTGCGCCCTTGATCACCAGCACCGTCAGCGTCAGCACCCAAAAGGCGCGCTGATCGAGGATGACTGCGTCCGGGATACGGTCGAACCAAGCGCCCAGCGTTTCCGCGTGTTCGATCCCGCCATGACCGTAAAGATCGGTCAGGCTTTGCACCGCGATGAAGCCAATCATGCCAAGCGCGGCCAACCGCGTGAAAAGCCCCACGACGATCAATATCGGCAGGATGAATTCCGCCCATGTGCCGGCCATGACCACCAGATAGTGAAAAAAGCTCAACTGGCTCACATCATAGGTCACCGCTTCCATCGCCTTGGGGAAGATCTGCGCGTAGGCACCGACCGAAGGTTGGAAAATGCCAAAGATTCCGTCGCCCAGCTTGGTTAGGGCGGAGTTCCAGAAATACACGAACAAGACGGCGGCAAAGACAAAGCGCGAGAGCAACGGTAGCAGCCCGCTCAGCCCCCGCTCTACGGCGTCGAAAATCATGTTGTGCAGGTTCACAAGCGCGGTCATGGCGTGGGCTCCTCGAGTGATGTGATCGCATTGCCGCCCAGAAGAAGGGTCAGCATGGCAGAAAGGTCAAATGCGTCGGTCCGGGCCAATCCGGCCTCATAGGCCGCGCCCAGAGTTTCGCCGCACAGTAGTGCCTCGATGAATTGGGCACCGCCCGGCGGCAACAGATGTGGTTCGGGGTCGAATTCCGCGCGCAGGATCAACGCGTCCTGCGGCTCGGCCGTGGGTTTCGGCGCACCCGGTTCCATGTTGTAACGCCAGAGCGAAACCACGGGAAAGGGCGACCGGAGGATACGGAGCGACGGGGCAAGCGTGAGCATGGACGCCATGAGCCGCTCCGGGTCGATGCCCAGAGCAGCAGGATCAATCGGTGTGCTGTCAGCGGCGTGATAGCTTTCGCGCAAGCCGAATTCGAGCCGCGCCACATCGCCCAGATAGGGATATTTTGCCAGCGGCGCGAAGCCGTCAAGGAATTCGCCAAAGCCCCTGCCATAGAGCATCATGCGCGGGCTTTCGGGCGGTGACTGCCGCAGGTAAAGCCCTGCGATATTGCGGAAATTCTCGGCGCCGATCAGCTTGGCCACGGCGGGAAAACCGGTTTCCAGCGCCTCGGACAGCGAAACGGCGACATTGTTGCGATAGACGTTGTAGCGCCGCCCTGCGGGACGGCCTTTGCCGTCGCTCAGCCCCTCGGGCTGGGGTTGGGCCGCGTCGAGCAGCGCCGTGCGAAACTCCGTCTGGCGGGTCATGCGGGCACCGCCTCGGTCATTCGTGCCAGTGCAGTCTCGGCCCGGCGGGCTTCATCGGCCAGTACTGGCCAGTCCGGCACATCGGTGTCCCATTCAATGAGCAGCGGGCGCGGGCCGGAGCGCTCCAGCGTATAATCCAACAGCGCCCAGACCGGGTCCACCACCTCGCGCCCGTGGCTGTCGATCAACAGCGGCGCGCCGTGGTCATCCTCGTCCTCGTCATGGCCGCCAAGATGGATTTCTCCCACGCGGTCCAGCGGGTAGGCGTCGATATAGGCTTGCGGTGAAAAGCCCAGATTGGTGGCGGAAACAAAGACATTGTTCACATCCAGCAGCAGCCCGCAGCCGGTGCGCCGCGCAACCTCATCCAGGAACGCAGGCTCCTCCCAGGTGCTTTCGTCAAAGGCCAGATAAGAAGACGGGTTCTCCAGCAGCATCTTGCGCCCGATCACCTCTTGCAACTGGTCGATATGATCGCAGATGCGGGTCAGCGTGGCGTCGGTATAGGGCAGCGGCAGCAGGTCATTGAGGAAATGGCTGTCATGAGTGGACCAGGCCAGATGCTCGGAAAAGCTCGCCGGTTGCAGCCAGTCGCACAGATGTTTCAGCCGCGCGAGGTGATCCGCATCAAGCGGGCTTTCGCCGCCAATGGACAATCCCACGCCATGCACCGAAATGGCGAAACGCTCGGACAGAGCGCGCAGCTGCGCAAGCGGGCGGCCGCCATCGCCCATGTAATTCTCGGCATGGATCTCCAGCCATTCCACCGGGCGCACATCCTGCAAAATCTCGGAAAAATGCTGCGGCTTATAGCCCACGCCGGGGGCGTTGGGCAGGACGGTGTGGGCATGGCGGGCATCAAGCATGGCGGGTCCTCATATGCGTGGGGTGGGCAATGTTGCCCACCCCGATCCTATGTCACAGGCGGGCGAATTCCCCACCCGTTTCAGGCGCTTAGCCCTGGGGCAGGTCACGCTCCAGCGCTTCGAGAGAGCCCATGCGGCCATCGGGCAGTTCGATCTCGGCGCAGGTGCCTGCATCCACCAGGGTCCAGGCATTGCCCTGATAATCAACGGTCGACGTGCCAGCGCAGGTGGTGCCGGGGCCTGCGGCGCAGTCATTCTTGCCGGCCATCGACACGCCGTAGCATTTTTCTTTTTCCATAGCGGTGGCGGTGGTGGTGTGGGCAGCCAGAGCAGCAGCGACGGCACCAGCAACGGCAACGGTTTTAACGATCTTGGACATGTGTACTTCCCTTTTTGGTATCAGGTCGGCCACCCCTGTGGCGGCTGAGACAAACCTAAGCGGGATGAGACCCCACAATCACTTCACAGGCCCGTGGTTCACGGACGCGTAATCACCTGTCAGCCCGGTGTGATGCTGCACAGGCGAGAAATGTGAAAAATCCCTTTAAAAACGAAAACGGGCACCGGGTCTCCCCGATGCCCTGAAACGTTCCGGCGCTGGAATGTTACAAAAGATCCGGCGGCGTCGCGCTCTGGCCCAACTCGCTCACAATCTCCGCCAGCGATGTTACAGCGGTTTGCTTCTCGCCCAGCCGCCGCACGGTCACGGTGCGGTCTTCAACCTCGCGCGCACCGATGGCCAGGATCACCGGAACCTTGCCAAGCGAATGCTCGCGGACCTTGTAGTTGATCTTTTCATTGCGCGTATCAGCCTCGGCCCGCACGCCCGCATCGCGCAGGGCGTTCACGACCTCATGCACATAGTCGTCGGCTTCCGAGATAATCGAGGCGACAACAACCTGACGCGGGGCGAGCCAGAACGGCAGTTTGCCTGCATGTTCCTCTATCAGGATGCCGATGAACCGCTCGAACGAGCCCAGCGTCGCGCGGTGCAGCATGACGGGGCGGTGTTTCGCGCCATCCGAGCCGATATAGGTCGCGTCCAGCCGCTCGGGCAGCACGAAATCCACCTGATGCGTGCCGCATTGCCAGTCCCGCCCGATTGCGTCGGTCAGCACGAATTCCAGCTTGGGCCCGTAAAACGCGCCTTCGCCCGGGTTCAGCGTGAACTCGCAACCTGCGGCAATCGTCGCGGATTTAAGAGCCTCTTCGGCGCGGTCCCAGATGTCGTCCGATCCGGCGCGCGTTTCGGGCCGGTCGGAGAACTTGACTTTGAACTCTTCAAAACCGAGGTCGCGATAGATTTCGCTGAGGAATGCAATAAAGCGTTTGGTTTCATCTTCGATCTGATCCTCCCTGCAGAAGATATGACCGTCATCTTGGGTAAAGCCGCGCACGCGCATGATGCCGTGCAGCGCCCCGGAAGGCTCATATCGGTTGCATGACCCGAACTCGGCCATACGCAGAGGAAGATCGCGGTAAGACTTTAACCCTTGGTTAAAGATCTGCACGTGACAGGGACAATTCATCGGTTTGAGCGCGTTGACCGCCTTTTCGCGGGCGTGTTCCTCGTCCACCTCGACGATGAACATATGCTCCTGATACTTGTCCCAGTGGCCCGAGGCTTCCCAGAGTTTGCGGTCCACCACCTGCGGGGTGTTCACCTCGACATAGCCGCCCTTGCGCTGCTGGCGGCGCATGTAATCCTGCAACTCGGTATAGATGGTCCAGCCATTGGGGTGCCAGAAAATCTGCCCCGGCGCTTCCTCCTGCATATGGAACAGGTCCATCTCGCGGCCAAGGCGGCGGTGATCGCGCTTTTCGGCCTCTTCAAGGAAGTTCATGTATTTGCGCAGCTCTTCCTTGTTCTGGAAGGCCACGCCATAGATGCGCTGAAGCTGGGTGTTGTTGCTGTCGCCGCGCCAATAGGCACCGGACACGCGCATCAGCTTGAAGGCATCCGCCGGGACTTGGCCCGTATGCTGCAAATGCGGACCCCGGCAGAGGTCCTGCCAGTCGCCATGCCAATACATGCGGATCGGTTGCCCGTCATCGGGGATCGCATTGACCAGTTCGACCTTGTAGGGTTCGCCGGTCTTTTCGTAATGCGCAATCGCATCAGCACGCGACCAGACTTCGGTGCGCACGGGGTCGCGTTTATTGATGATCTCGCGCATCTTCTTTTCGATCTCACCCAGATCTTCGGGCGTGAACGGCTCTGCGCGGTCAAAATCGTAATACCAACCGTTTTCAATGACCGGGCCGATGGTGACCTTCACATCGGGCCAGATCTCCTGCACGGCGCGGGCCATGATATGGGCCAGGTCATGGCGGATCAGCTCAAGCGCCGGTTCTTCGTCCTTCATGGTATTGATGGCGATCTGCGCATCATCCTCGATGGGCCAGGCCAGATCCCAATGCGCGCCGTTCACTGTGGCCGAGATGGCCTTCTTCGCGAGCGATTTGGAAATATCAGCGGCCACATCAGCAGGGGTGATGCCAGCCGCATAATCGCGGGCATTGCCATCGGGAAAAGTCAGGGAGATTTGTGCCATTGAACTGGCCTCCTCGTCGGTTTGGCGCCTACAAAACGCCCGGTTGCGGGTATGTGGTTCGGGGCGCGGTGTGACCGGTTTCACCGGGCCTGTCAAGCGCGCGCAGCGCGATGGCTCGCGGCGGAAAGTCGCCCTGGCCGGATCGGGCACTATGTGGAAGACGCGCGAGACAGGGAGGGACGCAGCAATCTCGGAACAGGTGTTCAACAAGATCACGGATGGCGGGGCAGACGCGCAGGAGGCACGCAACGGCCTGCGCCATGTGCTGGCGCTCACGGCAAGCAAGCTGGCGGATGGGCTGGTCGATCCAAAACTCATCCTGTCATGGCTGGCCACATCGCTGGGCGCGCCGGGCATGCTGGTCGGCCTGCTGGTGCCGATCCGCGAGGCCGGGGCGCTCTTGCCGCAGGTTTTGCTGTCCGGATGGCTGTCACGGCAACGCTATCGCAAATGGGTCTGGAGCGCCGGAGCCGTGGGGCAGGGGATCAGCGCGGCGGCGATGGTTGTCATTGCCCTGACATTATCTGGTTGGGCCGCCGGTGTAGGGCTGTGTCTCGCGCTGGCGGGGCTGGCGCTGAGCCGGTCGGCCTGTTCGGTGAGCTACAAGGATATCCTTGGCAAGACCGTCGGCACATCGCGCCGGGGCAGCGTGACCGGCACGGCCGGGTCGGTGGCCTCGGTGGGGGTGGTGGTGCTGGCGCTTTTGCTGATGAGCGGGGTGCTGCGCCAACAGGGCGCGGTGATCGCGGCTATCGGCTTGGCGGCGCTGTTGTGGATACTGGCGGCGTTGGTCCTGTCCCGGCTGGAGGAAACCGCCTCAGAGCCGTCGGAGCAAGCCGTGCTCGATATCTCGCCGCTCGGCGAGGATGCGCAGCTTCGCCGCTTCATCGCGGTTCGGGCGCTGCTGGTGCCGACGTCGCTGGCCCCGCCCTATTTCATCCTGCTGGCCAGCGATGCAGGGCGGGTCGGTCTTGACCGTCTTGGCGCATTGGTGCTGGTCTCGGCGATTGCGTCTTTCCTGAGCTCCTATGTCTGGGGCCGGTTGGCCGACCGGTCCAGCCGCAAGGTGCTGATTCTTTCGGGCGCTCTTGGGGCATTGGCCATGCTGGGGGCCGTTGGGGCCGCGTGGCAGGGCGCGGCGGACAGGCTCTGGACCCTGCCGCTGGCGCTGTTCGTTCTGATGCTGGCCTATCACGGGGTACGGCAGGGGCGGTCAACCTATCTGGTGGACATGTCCCCCGAAGATCAGCGCGCGGGTTATGCGGCGCTGGCCAACACATCCATCGGGGTGATCTTGCTGGTCGTGGGCGCATTGGGCGGCGCGATGGCCCTGTTGGGGACCAAGGCGACCCTGATCCTGTTTGCCGGGCTTTGCGTGGCGGCAGGGCTGGTTACACTGGGGCTGGACGAGGTCGAGCGTTGAGCGCCGGCGTGCCGTCGCGTTTCGCATTGCGTTGATCGGCTGTGATTTGCATGATCGCGCCGAAAACGGGGGACGATATGACCAGCACAGGCTTTCTCGACACAGACACCGGACGACGCATTGCCTATGTCAAAACCGATGGGGCGGGTCCGACCGTCATTTTCCTTGGCGGTTACAAATCCGACATGGCAGGGACCAAGGCGGTCTGGCTGGAGGACTGGTGCCGTGACCGGGGCCGGGCGTTCCTGCGCTTCGACTATTCCGGCCATGGGGAAAGCTCCGGCGATTTTGCCGATGGCTGCATTGGCGATTGGGCCGATGATGCCGAGGCGGTGATCCGCGCCACATGCGACGGGCCTTTGGTGTTGGTGGGGTCCTCCATGGGCGGGTGGATATCGCTTTTGATGACCAAACGGCTAGAAGGCATTGCGGGATTGGTCACCATCGCCGCCGCGCCGGATTTCTCCGAGGATAGCTTTTGGGCGGGCTTTTCGGACGCGCAACGCGCCGAGGTCATGGCGCAGGGCTATACCGATGTGCCGTCCGAGTATGGCGAGCCCTACCGCGTGACCCGCAAGCTGATCGAGGACGGGCGCAACAACCTTGTTCTGCGTTCGCCCCTGCCGCTGCCTTTCCCGGTGCGCTGCCTGCAAGGCACCGAAGACAGCGCCGTGACCCGGGACACCGCTTTGCGCCTGCTTGATCACGCCGATTGCGATGATATCTCCCTGACCCTCGTCAAAGGGGCCGATCACAGTTTTTCCGCGCCCGATTGCCTGCTGCGCATTGCGCAGGCGATTGACGAGGTTTCGGGGCATTGATGCGCTGGGTGGGGCGCATGTTACTGTATCTTTTCATCGCGGGTATCGGCGGGCTGTGCCTGATCTGGGCCTTTGGCCCGCGCGAACCGGTCGATCTTCGCCCTGCTTTCGATCCGGCCTCGATCGGCGATGATCCCTCCGCTTATCTGGCGGAACGCGAGCGGCAATTCGATGACATCCGCCCCGGCATCGAAAAGCGCATTGTCTGGGCCGGGGCAGATGGTGAGCGCACCGCACTCAGCATTGTTTATGTGCACGGGTTTTCCGCCACATCGCAGGAAATCCGTCCGGTGCCCGACGATCTGGCCCGCGCGTTGGGGGCCAATCTTGTCTATACCCGCCTGACGGGCCATGGACGGACCGGGGCGGCCATGGCCGAGGCCACAGTGGGCGGCTGGATGCATGACATGGCCGAGGCGTTGGAGATCGCGCGCCGCGTGGGCGAGCGGGTGGTTGTGCTTTCCACCTCGACCGGCGGGACGCTTGCGGCGCTGGCGGCGCGGGACCCGGAGATGTCGCGGGATGTGGCGGGGATGGTGTTTATTTCTCCAAATTTTGCGATCAATTCGCCCGCCGCGCCGCTGCTGACCCTGCCCGCCGCGCGCTACTGGCTGCGCTACGTAGCCGGGAAAGAACGATGCTTTGAGCCGCGTTCGCCCGAACAGGAGCGGTTCTGGACCACCTGCTACCCGGTCGAGGCGCTGCTGCCCATGGCGGCGGTGGTCAAGGCGGCCCAGCGCGCGGATTTCTCCGCTGTGACCATCCCGGCGCTGTTTCGGTTCTCGGACGCGGACAAGGTGATCAAGGGCGACGCGGTGCGCGCCGTGGCCGACCGCTGGGGCGGGCCGGTGGTGCTGCAACCGGTCACAATGGGCGACGGGGACGATCCGTATAACCACGTCATCGCAGGAGATATCCTGTCGCCCGGCGCGACCCCGAACACAGTGGCCGATTTCGTAACATGGATCAAAGGTCTGTAACCATGGGGCCGATTCTTGTCCTGACTGATCTGCATTACACGCCCGACGTGCCGACCGAGGGTCCCGACCCGGACGCGCGGCTTGCCGCCTGTCTGGCCCATGCCGCGAAAGCCGTGCCCGAAGCGGCGCTGCTGGTCCTGACCGGTGATCTGGCCAACAAGGGCGATACCGCGTCTTACGCGCGGCTCAAGGCGCGGCTCTTGGACGCCCATGTGCCCGTGCGCCTGATGATCGGCAATCATGACCACCGGGAGAATTTCGCAACGGTGTTTGGCGCGGATATGCTGGACGATCTGGGCTTTGTGCAGGGGGTTCAGGACATGGGGGACACGCGGGTCATCTTTCTCGATACGCTCTTTGCTCCACCCTATGACTACCCGGCCAGCCATTGCGGCTGGCTCTGCGAGACGCGCATGAACTGGCTGTACCGGCAATTGTCGGATGCCCCGGGGCGTGTGGTGATCTTCTTGCATCACCCGCCGCATGATGTGGGCTTTCGGGCGATGGACTTTCTGAAACTGCGCAACGGGGCGGCGTTTCATGACCTGATCGCGCGCCATGGTAACGTGGCGCAGATCATCTGCGGCCATATTCACCGCACGATCTCGGGCACCCATCGCGGCACGCCGTTCGCGGTGTTCAAAAGCCCGATGATGCAGATGCCGCTGGATTTCCACACGCTGAACTTTGAGGCGGAATGCGACGATCCCCCGGCCTTCGGCATCGTTCTTCTGACACCGGAGGCGGTGCTGGTCCATAGCGAAGATGTCCCGCTGTAGGGTGGGCAGTTCTGCCCTCCGCCACGGTTAAACGCCCACGTCAGGCCCTAGGCACATCATCGGTTTGTCATTCTGATCCGCCTCGTACAGAACGGTGCCCGCCGGATCATCCTCGAACCGGGCCAGAAGCCCGCCGCCGGGGTTGCGCCGGAAGGTCCAGCATTGCGGCTCGGGGAAATCCTCGTAGACGAAACAGATCTGCCCGCCCTCTTCATACCAGACCCCATCGCGGCATTTGCCATCAAGGAAAGACCAGCGCACGCGGCGGTTCTCAAGGTATTCCTCGACCCCGTAGGCCTGGCCATTATTGGCGAAATACAGCGTCTTGCCGGTGGTGTAGGCTTCAAACTCCTCGGCTGTCATGGCCGGTTGGGCCAGCGCGGGCAGGCTGAGGGCAAAGAGAAGGGCGGCAAAGTATCGGATCAGACGTGTCATGCCCCGACCCTGCCAGATGCGCTGCCGCAGGGCCAGTCACATTGCCGCGGGGTGAGTGATTTGGGCCTTTTGCTGCCACTCAGTGACCCTCGGGTCCATCACCTTGCGCCAGCGCGCGGGCCAGAGCGCCAAAAGCGCCATGACCGGCAGCGAATGGGGCAGGGTGGGCATCGCATCCTCGTCCAGCACAAGCCCGGGATAGGCCACCGAAGGGCGCAGATGGTGATCGGAATGGCGCGGGGCGTTGAGCATGAGCGCCGAGGAATACCAATGCGGCGTGTTCCAGCTATGGGCCGGGCCACACGGCTCGGGCTTGCCATCCGTTCCCATCCGGCGCTGCAATCCGTAATGCTGGACATAGTCCGACAGGAGCAATTGCAGCTGTGCATAAAGTGCCAGTGCCATCAGGCTGACCGCCCCGGCCAGTCCGCCGATCAGAACCGCCACAAAAAGCGTCGCCAGCGCCCAGAGCCAATAGGTGGAAAAGGGATGCAGACCTTTCGCGGCAAACGAGCGCCGCGCATCCTCGGCCCGCCTGCCCGCGCGGTATTCCCCGCGCCAGGCCCGCCATGCGTAGCGATAAAAATGTTCGCCGGGGCGCGCGGAGTTGGGATCGTGTTTCGTGGCGACATGCACATGATGCACCAACCGGTGGGCCGAGGCATGGTGGCCGTACAGCACCGAGGAATAGACCGCCACGCCCAACCGGCGCAGCCAGCGGTCGGAGCGGTGGATCAGCTCATGCGCGTTGGAATTGCTGACCTGCCCGAAAAACAGCGAAAACGCGACAAAGCCGCCCAAGCGCTCCGCCACGCCCGCCCCGGATGCGCCCGACACCAGCCAGATCGCCAGCGCCAGCAGCGGGAAATGCACCAGCCCCAGCAGCACCGACAGCCCGGTTCCGGCGGGAAATTCGGCCTCTGGATGGGTGGGAGCAGCCCATGCGCGGACCTGATCCAGCGCAAAGACCAGAAGCGTCATATATCCCAACGCCGCCCAGACCCAGCCACCCCCAACCAGCGCCGCAAATGCAAGCAGCAGAACAGGGGTCAGCGTGGCAATGGCAAAGCGGGTCATGTCTCTCCTCGGGGTGTGTATTGGGCAGGTAGCGCGCAATTGCGTTTCCCATAGGGCAAATTGTGGAAGGATAAGCGGCAGCGGGCAACGCGAAATGACGCTCAGAGGTCGCATTTGACCTCGCGGGGTTGGCGTGGGCTTTCTATGGTCGCGCTGCACGGGAAGGGAATGCAGCCATGGCACTCGACGAACGCAAAGGCGTCTGGAAATCGGGCAAGGGCAAGGGGCGTCATACGCCCAAGGGCCGCCAATTCGACGATCAGGCGCTGGAAGAGGTGCGCGCGCTGCTGGGTGACCGCCCGCGCCGCCGCGATCTGCTGATCGAATTCCTGCATCTGATTCAGGATGAATACGGCCATCAAAGCGCCGCCCATCTGCGCGCGCTCTGCGAAGAGATGCGCATGTCCATGGCCGAGGTCTGGGAGGTTGCGACCTTTTATGCCCATTTCGACCCCATCCGCGAGGACGAAACCCCGCCGCCCGCGCTGACCATCCGGGTCTGCGATTCGCTGTCCTGCGAACTGGCCGGGTCCGAGCAATTGCTGAATGCGTTGCAGGACGGGATGGACCCGGCCGAGGTGCGCGTCGTGCGCGCGCCCTGCATGGGGCGTTGTGATACCGCGCCGGTGCTGGAACTGGGCCACAACCATATTGACCATGCCACGGTGGAAAAGGTGGAGGCGGCGATTGCCGCGGGCGACACTCACGCGCATCTGCCCGCCTATCAAACCCTTGCCGCCTATCGCGATGCGGGCGGCTACGCGACGCTGTCCGATCTGCGCGAGAGCGGCGATTGGGAGGCGGTGCAGGACAAGGTGCTGTCCGCCGGTCTGCGCGGGCTGGGCGGGGCGGGCTTCCCGTCGGGCAAGAAATGGGGCTTCGTGCGCGCCAATGACGGTCCGCGCTACCTTGCCGTGAATGGCGACGAGGGCGAGCCGGGCACCTTCAAGGACCGCTATTACCTGGAGCGCGAGCCGCATCTGTTCCTTGAGGGCATGCTGATCGCCGCATGGGCGGTCGAGGCCGAGACCTGTTTCATCTATATGCGCGATGAATACCCGGCGGTGCTGGAAATCCTCGCGCGTGAGATCGCCGCGCTGGAAGCGGCCGGGATCGTGGAGCCGGGCTATATCGACCTGCGCCGGGGGGCCGGGGCCTATATCTGCGGCGAAGAAAGCGCGATGATCGAGTCGATCGAAGGCAAGCGCGGACTGCCCCGCCACCGCCCGCCTTTCGTGGCGCAGGTGGGGATATTCAACCGCCCGACGCTGGTCCACAATGTCGAGACGCTCTATTGGGTGGCCAAGGTGTGCCGCGAGGGGCCGGAAATCCTGTCCTCGGTCGAAAAGAACGGCCGCAAGGGGCTGCGCTCTTACTCCGTGTCGGGCCGTGTGAAGACCCCCGGCGTGCATCTGCTGCCTGCAGGTTCCACCATCACCGATATCATCGAGGCGGCGGGCGGCATGGCCGACGGTCACGTGTTCAAAGCCTACCAGCCCGGCGGCCCGTCCTCTGGGCTCTTGCCCGCGTCCATGGACGACATTCCGCTGGATTTCGACACGCTGCAACCGCATGGCACCTTCATTGGCTCTGCTGCCGTGGTGGTCCTGTCCGATCAGGACAGCGCGCGGGATGCGGCTTTGAACATGCTGCGTTTCTTCGAGGATGAGAGCTGTGGTCAATGCACGCCGTGCCGGGTGGGCTGTGAGAAAGCGGTCAAGCTGATGCAGGCGGATCGCTGGGATCAGGGGCTGTTGGAAGAGGTCTGTACCGCCATGGCGGATGCCTCGATCTGCGGGCTGGGTCAGGCCGCGCCAAACCCGATCCGCCTGACCATGAAGCATTTCCCGGACGAGGTTTGACCGCCTGGGCGCTTTCACTGGCGGCAGCCTCGGCGCTGATCACGCTGCTGCGCTTTGCCGCGCGCGGGCCATCGATGGCCAAGACGGTGATCAAGACGCTCTCCGTAGCGCTGCTGGCGCTGGTGTCCTTTGCCGAGGCGCTGCCGGTTTTGCTGACCGTCGCGCTGGCACTGGGCGCGCTGGGCGATGCGTTCTTGTCCCGTGACGGCGACGCGACGTTTCTGGGTGGCTTGGGCAGTTTCGCACTGTCCCACATTGCCTATACCGCGCTGTTTGTCGCGATGCCGGGCTTTGATGCGGCCCTTCTGACGGAATGGCCCGCAGCGCCGCTGGCTGTGGCGCTTTTGCTGCTTGCGGTGGGGCTGGGCATCCCGCTCTGGCGCGCCGCAGGAGCATTGCGCATCCCGGTCATGATCTATGTCGTGCTGATCGTGCTGATGGGACTTTCCGCGATTGCTGTGGGCGCGCCGATCCTGTGGGCCGCGGTGCTGTTTGTGATCTCCGACGCGCTGCTGGGCAGCAAACTGTTCCTGATCGCTCGGGACAGCCGCTGGCAAAATCCCACGGATTACCTTGTCTGGTTGAGCTACTGGGTGGCGCAGGCGGTGTTTCTGCTCGGTTTCCTGATGCTCGGCCTGACACCCGCGACGGTGTTGTGATTTGCTGCGCAGGGCAGTTTGAGAAAAATCGATAAGAAGAAATTATAACTCTAATCTGAAAATACAATTTTTTCACCGCCCGGCAGTTTGTTACTGTCGGATTCGTAGACAGGGGAGTCGAGGTTAGATCCGGCCCGTTGCACATTGCGTGCAAGGGTCGGATCGCCTGTCTGGTGAGCAGGGAGACGTGGGGGAAATCCCGGTTTCTGACCTTTCCAAACCGCATTCTGAACATCCCATTGATGGAGTGAGACATGGACGGAAACGATATCGACACCGGCGGCAAATGCCCGGTGATGCATGGTGGCCTGACGGCGCTGAAAAGCTCGGTCATGGATTGGTGGCCCAGTGCACTCAATCTGGACATCCTGCACCAGCATGACAGCAAGACCGACCCGATGGGGCCGGATTTCGACTATCACGAAGAGGTCAAGTCTCTGGACGTCGAGGCGCTCAAGGCGGACATGAAAGCGCTGCTGAAAGACAGCCAGGACTGGTGGCCCGCGGACTGGGGTCACTATGGCGGACTGATGATCCGTCTTGCGTGGCACTCGGCGGGGTCCTACCGTCTGGCCGATGGCCGCGGTGGTGGCGGTGCGGGCAATATCCGCTTTGCCCCGCTCAACTCCTGGCCCGATAACGGCAACCTCGACAAGGCGCGCCGCCTGTTGTGGCCGCTCAAGAAGAAATACGGCAACAAGATTTCCTGGGCCGACCTGATCCTGCTTGCGGGCACCATGGCTTATGAGGATATGGGCCTGAAAACTTTTGGCTTCGCCTTTGGCCGCAAGGATATCTGGCACCCGGAGAAAGACACCTATTGGGGCGCAGAAAAGGAATGGCTGGCGCCGTCCGATACCCGCTATGACGATGTGGGCAAGCCCGACACGATGGAAAACCCGCTGGCCGCCGTGCAGATGGGCCTGATCTATGTGAACCCCGAAGGCGTGAACGGCAATCCCGACCCACTCAAGACCGGTGCGCAGGTGCGTGAAACCTTTGCCCGCATGGCAATGGATGACGAGGAAACCGCCGCGCTGACCGCCGGTGGCCACACGGTGGGCAAGGCGCATGGCAATGGCGACGCCGACGCGCTGGGCGCAGAGCCCGAAGGTGCGCCGCTGGAAAATCAGGGCTTTGGCTGGGTCAACCCGAACTTGGGCGGAAAGGCCACAAATGCCGTGACCTCGGGTATCGAAGGCGCATGGACCACCAATCCGACCAAATGGGACATGGGCTATTTCGACCTGCTGTTCGGCTATGACTGGGAACTGACCAAGTCCCCCGCCGGGGCCAACCAATGGCGTCCCATCGACATCAAGGAAGAGGACATGCCCGTCGATCCCACCGACATGACCACCCGTGTCATGCCGATGATGACCGATGCGGATATGGCCATGAAGGTGGACCCGGTCTATCGCGCGATCTGCGAGAAATTCATCGCCGATCCGGCGTATTTCAGCGATTGCTTCGCGCGCGCGTGGTTCAAGCTGACTCACCGCGACATGGGCCCGAACACCCGTTATTTCGGCCCTGACGCGCCCAAGGAAGTGCTGACCTGGCAGGATCCGGTGCCTGCGGGCAATGCGGATTACGATGTCGCCGCCGTCAAGGCTGATATCGCTGCCGCCGGTCTGGATCAGGCCGACATGATCGCCACCGCATGGGACAGCGCGCGGACCTTCCGCCAATCCGACTATCGCGGCGGTGCCAATGGCGCGCGTATCCGTCTTGCCCCCCAGAAAGACTGGGAAGGCAACGAGCCTGCGCGTCTGGCCAAGGTTCTGGCCGCGCTGGAGCCGATTGCCGCGAAACACGGGGCGTCCGTGGCGGATGTGATCGTACTGGCCGGTAACGTGGGTGTTGAGCAGGCGGTCAAAGCCGCTGGTTATGACGTGGACGTTCCCTTCGCGCCGGGCCGGGGTGATGCCACGGACGAGATGACCGATGCCGACAGCTTCGACGTGTTGGAGCCGCTGGCCGATGGCTTCCGCAACTGGGTCAAGAAGGACTATGTCGTCACTCCTGAAGAGATGCTGCTCGACCGGGCACAGCTCATGGGGCTGACCGGGCCGGAAATGACCTGCCTGATCGGCGGCATGCGGGTTCTGGGCACCAACCATGGCGGCACCGGCCACGGGGTCTTGACCGACCGTGTGGGTGCGCTGACCACGGATTTCTTTGTCAACCTGACTGACATGGCGTTCAAATGGGTGCCCACCGGTGAGGGCGCCTATGAAATCCGCGACCGCAAGAGCGACGCGGTCAAGTGGACGGCAACCAGCGTGGATCTAGTGTTCGGCTCGAACTCGATCCTGCGCGCCTATGCCGAGGTTTATGCCCAGGACGATAACGGCGATAAATTTGCCCGTGATTTCGTCGCCGCATGGACCAAGGTGATGAACGCGGATCGCTACGATCTGGCCTGATCGGGCGCGATCGTGAAACAGGGGCGCGGCAGGGAAACCTGCCGCGCCCTTTTTTGTGGTCCGGGGGGATTACCAGGGCGTGTGAACCGCCCACCGCGACAATCCGACACAAAAGTGGGATATCGCCCGGGCCATGAAAGGCGCTAACATTTGCCCGAACGCGAACCGGAGGCGCCCGCCATGCCATCCAGAAATGACCTTCGGCCAAACGAGGAAGCCGTGGACGGGCCGCCGCCCGGAGATGCGCAACTGCGCTTCATCGGTGTGATCCGGACACCGTTTACCTCGCGCGAACTGTGCCCCCGGCAGGGGGACGCCATCAATGGCCCCGAATGCCGCGTGGTGCTTGAACCGCTGTGGCACAAGGCGCTCAAGGGGCTGGAGCGCTACGATTTCATCGAACTCTTCTACTGGCTGCATGAAAGTCGCCGCGATCTTGTGCTGCAAAGCCCGAAGGCCAATGGCGAAACCACGGGCACCTTTGCCCTGCGCTCGCCTGTGCGGCCCAATCCCATCGGCCTGTCCCGCGTGCGCCTGCTCGGGGTCGAGGCCGGGGCGCTCCGGGTGCGCGGGCTGGATTGTCTCAATGGCACGCCGCTTCTGGATGTGAAGCCGGATCGCTGCGCCTATACGCCCCAGGTGCCGCCAAAACCCACCGCGATGGGGTAGGCCCCGGCTTGCACCCGTGCGCAGAACCTGACAGAAAAGCTCGGATGTCAGGAGGCTGCGGATGACTGCATTCACCAGAAAACGTGCGAAGGAGTCGCTCTGGGCGTTGCGCGGATCGTCCTATGCCATTGCGCTTCTGTGCCTGCTGCCCATCGTGGCGGTGGGTATCGCGGCCCTGACGGGCGGCGTTTCCACGCTGGGGCATCTGGCGGGGACCGTGTTGCCGGGATATGCGGGCAATACCGCCGTGCTGGTGGCGCTCGTCGCGTTGGGCACGCTGTTGCTGGGCACCGGGGCGGCCTGTCTGGTGACGATGACAGAGTTCCGGGGGCGCAAGCTGTTCGAGATCCTGCTGGTCCTGCCGCTGGCCTTTCCGGCCTATGTGCTGGCCTATGCCTATACCCATCTTCTGGACCATCCGGGCATCGTGCAATCGAGCTTACGCGATCTGATGGGCTGGGGTCCGCGCGACTACTGGTTCCCCGAGATTCGCAGCCTTGGCGGTGCGGCGCTGATGCTGACGCTGGTGCTGTATCCCTATGTCTATCTGCTGGCGCGCGCGGCCTTTCTGGGTCAGAGCGCCAGCACCTTTCACGCCGCGCGCGCATTGGGCAAGACGCCGTTCCAGGCGTTCATGCGCGTGACCTTGCCCATGGCCCGCCCGGCGATTGCCGCGGGGGTATTGCTGGCCACGATGGAGACCATCGCGGATTTCGGAACCGTGTCCTATTTCGGCGTGCAGACCTTTGCCACGGGTATCTACACAAGCTGGTTCTCCATGGCCGACCGGGCGGCGGCGGCGCAACTGTCGCTGGGACTGCTGGCCTTTGCCCTGACGCTGGCGGTGCTGGAGCGGCGCTCGCGCGGCGAGGCGAAATACCATTCCGGCAGGCGTCAGGAGCGGCTGGCGCCGTTGCGGCTCAGCGGCTGGTCGCAGTCGGGCGCAATCCTCCTCTGCGCCGTGCCGGTGCTGTTCGGCGCGCTCCTGCCCATCGTGGCACTGGTGATCATGGGGATCGGCTCGGGTCAGGACCTTTTGGGGCGGCGCTATCTGGCGTTCATCCAGAACTCGCTGACCCTGGCGGGGACAGCGGCGGTGCTGACGGTTCTGGCGGCGATCATCCTTGGCTATTATCACCGGGTCACGCAAAGCCGCGCGGCGCGCTTGGCGCTTTATGCCGGGCGGCTGGGCTATGCGGTGCCGGGCGGGGTCATCGCGGTGGGTCTGCTGGTGCCGTTTGCGGCCTTTGACAATGCGCTGGACAGCTTCATGCGCGCGCAGTTCGATGTCTCCACGGGGCTTTTGTTCACCGGCTCGATCTGGGTGCTGGTCTTTGCCTACATGATCCGCTTTCTGGCGGCTGCCATCGGCTCCTATGAAGGGGGCCAAAGCGCCATCAACCCCAATCTCGACGCCGCAGCACGGGTGTTGGGGCAGTCCAGCTACGGCACGCTGCGCCGGGTCCATATGCCGATCCTGACGCCGTCGCTTTTGACCGCGCTGCTGATCGTCTTCGTGGACGTGATGAAGGAGCTGCCCGCCACGCTGATCATGCGGCCTTTCAACTATGACACATTGGCGGTGCAGGCCTTCCGGCTGGCCGCCGACGAACGGCTCGAAGGGGCCGCGGTGCCCAGTCTCGTGATTGTGGCGGTGGGGCTATTGCCAGTGATCCTGCTTTGCCGGCAGGTGGGGCAGGAGTGAGAGAGCCCATGCAATTGAGCGATTGATCCGGATAAGGCACCGGAAACTTTTGAAGTTTCCGGACCGATTTCTACAAAAGAAATCGTCGTTTCATGGGCATCAAATGCAATCTCTTATGTCCGCCGCTTCGCCCGCAGCGTCGGATCGGCCTCGCGCGGATTTTCCGGCCAGGGGTGTTTGGGATATTGCCCGCGCATGTCGCGGCGCACATCCGCATAGGAGCTGTCCCAGAAGCCGGGAATATCCATCGTGGTCTGCACCGGGCGCTGGGCGGGCGACAGGAGCGTGACGCGCAGCGGTTGGCCCGCGACGGTCGGGTGTTCGGTCTGGCCGAACATTTCCTGCAGGCGCAGGGTGATCTCGGGGTGCTCGCCGGAATAGTCGATGGGGATCTGCCGCCCCAAAGGCGTGGTGAAATGGGCGGGAACGGCCCGGTTCAGCGCCTGTTGCTGCTCCCATGTCAGGCGTGACCAGAGCGCATCGTGGATGTCGAACCCTTTCCAGTGATCGGCGGTCTTGACACCGGCCAGATAGGGCAGGAGCCACTCCTCCAGCGTTTCAAGCAGTGCCGCTTCCGAGACGTCCGGCAGGTCCATGCCCCCGGCGCGCGCCACGTTGATCCGCGCCACGAGACGCGCGGCCCCCTTGGAATAGCGCAGGCCCAGATCGCGTACCCCGTCCAGCATGGCGCGCGCGATGGCATCCCGGGGCGCGTCCTTCCACAGCCGGTCCTGCAAGGCCAGCGCGCCAAACCGTTCCTGTTGCCGCGCCACGACGCGACGGTCGCGTTTGGACCAGTCGCAGATGTTCTCCCATGTGATCTGTTCGTCAAAGAGCGCACGTATCTCACCTTCGGAAATGGCGATGGCCTGACGAATGCGCGCCTCGCGCGGGTTGCCGTCCGTATCCGTCACCACGATCAGCCGCTGAGAGGCCAGCGGATCACTCTCATCCATCACCGCGCCTTTGCCGCCCGAGAGCACAAAGCGCGGCGCATCGCCCTTGCGGCGCAGCCCGATCCGGTCGGGATAGGCCAGAGCGGCCATCTGCGCCGGGCTGAACGCCTCTTGACGCGCGCTTTTGGCGTCTTTCTTCAGGCGCTTGGCCTCTTGCGTGATCCGGTCCAGCGCAGGGCGATTCACGTCATAGGGGCGTCGGTCGCGAAAGCCGCGCAGGTCGCGCAGCGCCTCAAGCCGGAGACTCAGGTCCGAGGGTGCGCCGCGCAGCGGATCGCGGTCGGCCAGCAAGGCCGCCAGCGGCGCGGCACCGGGCCCGGCCAGCGCCAGCATATGCGCCAGACGCGGGTGCAGGGGCAGGGCGGCCAGCGCGCGGCCATGATGGGTGATGCGGTGCTCGCTGTCCAACGCGCCCAGCATCTGCAAAAGCGCCTGCGCCTCGGCCCAGCTGCCCCGGTTGGGCGGCGTGAGCAGTGGCATGTCCTCGACCGTGCCACCCCAGAGCGCGACCTCCAATGCCAGCCCGGTGAGATCCGCCACTTCGATCTCGGCGGGCGCAAAGCCGGGCAGAGCGCCTTCCTCGCCGCGTGTCCAGAGCCGGTAACAGGTGCCTTCGGCCACGCGGCCTGCGCGGCCTGCGCGCTGTGTGGCCTCGGCGCGGCTGACCTTTTCGGTGACCAGACGCGACATGCCCGAGCCCGGATCGAACCGCGCCCGCCGCGCACGGCCCGCATCCACCACAACGCGAATATCCTCGATGGTGAGCGAGGTCTCGGCGATGGAAGTGGCCAGAACAATTTTCCGCCCGTCGCGTTCGGGCCGGATCGCTGCGCGCTGCTTGTCAAAGGGCATGGCCCCGAACAAGGGATAAAGGCGGCAGGTCTTGGGCAAACGGTCCTGCAACAGCGCCTGACAGCGCCGGATCTCACCCTCGCCGGGTAGGAACACCAGCACCCCGCCGTCCGTTTCCAACACCGCCTGTGCCACCAGATCGGCGGTGACATCGGGCAAACGGGCCTTGGGGCCGACGGGTTTGGGAAGCCAGCGGGTTTCGACCGGGTAGCTGCGCCCCTCGGACGTGATTACCGGCGCGTCCCCCATCAGCGCCGCCACCGGCGCGGCGTCCAGCGTGGCGGACATGACAATGAGGCACAGGTCATCGCGCAGCGCCTCGGCGATCTCAAGACAGAGCGCCAGCCCCAGATCAGCGTTCAGGGAGCGTTCGTGAAATTCGTCAAAGATCACCGCGCCGATGCCGGTGAGTTCCGGGTCGGACTGGATCATCCGGGTCAGGATACCCTCGGTCACGACCTCGATGCGGGTGGTCTTGCTCACCTTGCTTTCACCGCGAATGCGGTAGCCGACCATATGGCCAGCCGCTTCGCCCAATGTCTCGGCCATCCGCTCGGCAGCGGCGCGCGCTGCCAGCCTGCGCGGCTCCAGCATCAGGATACGTCCCTTGATGCGCCCGGCCTCCAACAGCGCCAATGGCACCCGCGTGGTCTTGCCCGCGCCCGGCGGGGCCTGCAACACGGCACGGCCCGTGTCCGCGATTGCGTCCAGCAATCCGGGCAGGGCGTCATCAATGGGAAGGGCAGGTCGCTGTGTCACACCCCGGCTTATCGCCGAATGAGCAGCGCCCGTCCACGCAGAGTTTTCACATCCATACGGGACAGTTTGTAACGCCCCTTGCCATCGGGCTCATAACTCACCTTGAACGGGAACTTGGTGCCTTCGCGGATTTCCTTTTCCGAGAACCCGCCCACACGGATGTAATGCCCGGTGCACTGCACCGTGTCGCCATCCTTCTTGAGCTGCGACGTGGTCAACCGCACGCGGCGCGCCCCGTCGAAATAGCTCACATCCATGGTGCACAGTTCGTCCGTGTCCCGGTCGCGCAGCAGGTGCCAGACAGCGGTCAGCGGATCGAGCGCATCGCCGTTCTTGCGTGGATCAAGCCAATACTTCTTGGGTTTGTCCGTACGTTCCAGCGTCGGGACACCGCCGGGGTAGCGGATGGTCTTTTCGCTTTTGCGCCGCCCGGTGTCCGAGCTTTCCTCATAGCGCGTCGGGCGAAAGCGGGTGCCATCAACGCGCCCCTGAGATTTTGCCCGGAAATGGAAATCCGAGATGACCGCCACAAGGCCCGAGGATTTCACCACGCCCGAGGCGGCATAGGTTCCTCCGTTCTGCTTCATGCCATAGCGCAGCTCACCGGCCTTGATCCCGGCGTAATACACATCGAAATTGCCCGTCTCGGTCCCGTTCTGCGCCGCCTGAAGCGGGGCCACAGCCAGCCCGAGGGCCAGACTGGCGGAAGATAGAAGGTGACGCATGCTTTGCCTACTCATCACTGGTTTTGCCCCGGCACTCTGGACATATTGGATCAAGCAAAGGCATTAAACACCAGAGCGGATCACGTTCGCGTAGGTCCGGCCGCGAAACCCCGCCGATGGACCCGGTGGGAAGCTGCGGAAATGCGCCGGTTTGAGGAGTTTTGGAGCAGATGGACACAAGCGAGCTTGCATCCCGCATCCTGAGGGGCGAGCGCCGTGCGCTGGCCCGGGCGATCACGCTTGTGGAAAGCGGGCGTGCCGATCACCGCGCGCGGGCGACCGATTTGCTCGAAGCGCTGCGCGGATCGGGGCGGCAGGCGCTGCGCATCGGCTTGTCCGGCACGCCCGGCGTGGGCAAATCCACCTTTATCGAGAGCTTCGGTATGATGCTCACTGCCAAGGGGCTGCGCGTGGCGGTGCTGGCGGTGGACCCAAGCTCGGCCCGCTCGGGCGGCTCGATCCTTGGCGACAAGACGCGCATGGAGCAGCTGAGCCGCGACGCGCGCGCCTTTATCCGCCCCTCGCCCAGCCAAACGCATCTGGGCGGCGTGGCGCGGCGCACCCGCGAAGCAGTGGCACTGTGCGAAGCGGCGGGGTTTGACGTGGTGCTGATCGAGACCGTCGGGGTTGGTCAATCGGAAACCGTCGTGGCCGAGATGTCCGACCTGTTCCTGCTCTTGCTGGCGCCTGCAGGCGGCGACGAGTTGCAGGGTGTGAAACGCGGCATCATGGAGATGGCCGATATCATCCTTGTCAACAAGGCCGATGGGGATCTCAAACCCACCGCGATCCGCACCTGTGCCGATTATTCCGGCGCGTTACGGCTGTTGCGTAAACGCCCGCAGGACCCCGATGGGTTCCCCAAGGCGTTGACCGTCTCGGCGCTGGAAGAGGACGGGCTGGAAACCGCCTGGGACGAGATGCAGGCGCTGGTTGGCTGGCGGCGCGACAATGGCCATTTCGACGCCCGCCGCGCGGCACAGGCGCGGTATTGGTTCGAGGAAGAGGTGCGTCAGGCGCTGCTTGCACGGCTCCAGTCCGAGGGCGCGCGCCGCGCCATGGCCGAGCTGTCCGACAAGGTGGCGGCGGGCGAGACCACCCCGGCGCTCGCGGCCTCGGAAATGCTGGCCGAGCATCTGAACGCATGACACCCGAGCGCCTGTTTGACGGCGACCTGATCCGCGGGGATCTGTTCAACCCCGAAGGCGCGCAGCTTTTCGTGAGTTTCCGGCAAAGGCTGGCCGAACCCGGCGCGTTTGATACGCCGCGCTCGGTGCGCACATTCACCTCAAAGGGGATGGCGCATCTGCACCTGCAGGCGCGTTGGAACGACTGGTATATCAATGACGAAACCGAGGCGCTGGAAGCGGCGCTGGAGGCCCTGACGGAACGGTTTGAGCGCGTTGTGGCCATGGGGTTTTCCATGGGCGGCTATGCGGCGCTGCGTTTTGCTGCGGCGCTGCGGCTCAGCCAGCTGATCGCGGTCTCCCCGCAATACTCCATCCACAAAACGCATGTGCCCTTTGATCGGCGCTACCGCGATTGTTCGGCCGGGTTCGTGCCCGCGCTTGGCGATCTGTCCCCGCGCGGCACCGGGACCGGCGGCGTCATTCTGGCCGATCCGTTCCGGCCCATGGACCTGCGCAATGCGGAACTGATCTGTGCCGCCTTTCCGGGGTTGCAGATCGCGCGGCTGGCGGGGGCTGGCCATCCCGCCAGCCGGGTTATCCGCGAGGGTGGCAAATTCGGCAAGCTTCAGGCGCAGCTGACCAAACCCCGCGTGCCGTTGCGGCGCATCACCATGATCCACCGCAACGCGCGCCGGGACAGTCCGCGCTACTGGCGGCACATGGCGGCGCAGGCACGCAAATCGGGGCGTTTGGCGCTGGCGGAATACTGCGAAACGCAAAGCGCCGCGCTCGCGTCCTGAGTTATTCAGGGAATCGCATCATTCCCGCCTCCCGGCCCTTGACGATTCCCCCGGCCCCGCGTAATAGCCTGCAAACCAGATTCCGGGCGCGGCCTTTGCGGCGCCCTTTGATATTTGCGGGGCGCGAAAGTCCTGCACCAGACCAGAGGATGATCACATGTCGCGCCGTTGCGAACTGACCGGAAAAGGCCCGATGACTGGCAACAATGTCAGCCACGCCAACAACAAAACCAAACGTCGTTTCCTGCCCAACCTGAACGACGTGACCCTGCAGTCCGAAACGCTGGGCCGCGGCATCAAGCTGCGCATCTCGGCGGCTGCCCTGCGCACCGTGGACCACCGCGGCGGGCTGGACAAGTTCCTGGCCAAAGCCAAGGACGCCGACCTGTCCGACAATGCGCTGAAGGTCAAGAAAGAGATCACCAAGGCGCAAGCCGCGCAGGCCTGATCTACACAGCATTATGTGCCGGGTCGCTGTAAGACCCGGATCGACCCCCGTCGGCCCACCCGGCGGGGGTTTTCCTGTGTCAGGCCCGATGCATATCACCCGGGGCGATGCCGCGCCGGATCATCGGGCTGAGCGCGATCAGCACGATCCCCACCGAGAACAGGCACCAGACCGCAGGCCATTCATTGGGATTGTCGGTCAGGATCGCCGCGAGGACCGGCCCGAAACACAGATTGAACAGCGAAAAGCGCCACGCGCCGTAGAGCAGCGGCAAGAGGATGGCTGTGGCCATGTAGCCCGGCACCTGGATGTAGTCCCCGACCAGCGGGATCAGGTCCCAGGGCCGGTTGAGCGGCACCTCCCATGCCAGATGCCAGTTGCCCGATACGGTGCAGTAATCCGGGCCACAGAACACATCCCCCGCGCTGCAGGTCCCCGCCCAGCCCATCGGCACCAGCCGCAGGAGCAGCACCGCCGTGCCGAGGCTGGCCAGCATCAGGACCAACCTGCGCGTTGCGGCCGGGATCGGGGTGGGGGACAGCGCCATCACGAAGATATTCACGATGATCGGCTGCATCGCCACATGCAGATACGAGAGTTGCGTAATCAGCCGGTTGGTCGGGTCGCCGCATTGGTCAATGACGCGGTAGCCGCCCAGCTGCAGCAGCTCCATCGAGGTGAAATAGCCAATCGTCCCCCAGATCGCCAAAGGCTCGCCCCGGCGATAGGCCACCATTGTGGCGGCGGAGCCAAGACCGGCAAAGGCAAGCGTGGCGGTTTCGCTCCAGCACATGGGCGCGCTCCGGGTTGTCCTGAACCAGAATTTGGCGTCAGGGCGCGAACCGGTCAAGCCGTGCGAAGGGCGCGGGGCCGCAAGTAGGGGGTTTCTCCTGCGGCCCGGGGGTTTCTGTCAGCCCTGTGAGGGGGTTACTTGGTTTTAGCCTTGGCACCGATATTGAGAGGTTTGCCCAGATTGGAATTGGCGGTCGCGGACACCTTGGGCTTTTCCTGTTTCGGTTTCTTGGCTTCGCGATTGCCGCGGTTTTTATGCTTGGACATGTGATCTCCGATGGGTTTCCCATGGCGGGAATCGCCACGGGCCGTCGCATCGTCAGCGATCAGGGTTGCCCGTTATGTCGGGGCGATGATCCTTGGGAGGCGGCAGGGGTGAGTCGTTGCTCGCGCCCTGCGGGGATGAAAATACGCCTGTGCCGGGTTTCCCGCAATAGGCTTGATGGGGCCGGTCCGTTGATGCCCCGGCCTCAAGGCCTCTGGCGCAAGGTTGGTACTGGTCCCCCGCCCGGAATCAAGGGCGTAGGCCGCCGGGCCAGCGCCTGCCCGCCCCACCGGGCTGGCGCTTTGGCGGGGGCTGGGTGCGTCGTTCAGAGCGAGGCAGTGTGTGGCAGGCATAAAGTGCGTCGCCGTGCCGTTGCAGCGCCATCCCGCGGGCAGGCGCTGGCCCGGCTTGCGCAGTTAACGCCGGCGATACTTACCTGCCGTGCGACGCTTATTTCTATACAGCTTTTTCAAACCTTCCAAATATCGGTCCATAAAATCTTGCGGGGCTTTCATCGGAAGCAAGAGACTTTCGCTGAATTTTCTGTTTCTGCCGCCTCCATAGCCGGTATACAGCCATATTTCGGGAAACTCAGACCACATGAGAAATTCTGTTTCACGCTCGATAGCGGAAATGACTTGAGTGAGCTCCGTGGTAGTGGTCCGATTGTCAATGATGAGAATAGTTTCGTCTTTACCTTTGTGGCGTTTGCGAAGCTTGGAGGTAATTGCGTTTCTTATCGCCTCGCCAACATCTGAGGTTGGGCTGGGAGACAGCGATGTGAATAGTTTTGGCTTTTCCGGGTAGTAAGGATTTTCAACCTCATGCGAATTAGAAAGTCCGTTTCTTCGGTGGGTTGCAATTAATTCGGAGAGCTCTTGGTCTGGGAAAAAATCACTAATTTTTTTCAGTATTCCGAGTCTTACAGTGGGATAGTAGGAATGTCGCTGTATCAGTTCTTCAGCCGTGATTTTCTTCCAAAAATCCGCCCTGTCAGTTATGGAAGTTATTTCAACATTACAATCGACGCCCGTACTAAAGCCGATTCTAAAGTCCCATGGATTGTCGCGGGCCAAATAGTTCATCCCCAACGATATTCGCAGGGTTTGGCATAGGTGTGATACATAGTCCTGAAGTATTATCTCTTCGCGAAAACAGTCTTCCAGAGCGTTTAGATAAGCTGCGGCAACAGTGCTGCCATCCGGTTGAATCCAAAAGTACTGTTTGCAATTGTGAAGTTTTCTCGGGTCTTTTTCTGGGTAGAAACCGCTTCGGAGTGTCCAGCGCTTGTCAGTTTGAAATGGGCGGTGGGTTTGCAAGTGATAAAAGGCACTTTGGGAAAAAGCGCTCAAACATCCAACTCCTCAACAAACTTCGCATTCGCCTGGATATACTCGAACCGTTTCTCCGGCTTCTTGCCCATCAGCCGTTCCACCAGATCTCCGGTCTCGCCCGGCTCATCCTCGTCTATCGACACGCGGATAAGCTTGCGGGTCGCCGGGTTCATCGTGGTGTCTTTCAAATCCTTCGCATCCATCTCGCCCAGACCCTTGAAGCGGCTCACGTCGATCTTGCCCTTGCCGCCAAGGCCCTTTTCCATCCACGCGTCGCGCTCGGCCTCGTCAAGGCAATAGACCCGTTTCGCCCCCTGTGTCAGCCGGAACAGCGGCGGGCAGGCGAGGTAGAGATGCCCCGCATCAATCATTGGCCGCATCTGGGTGTAGAAGAACGTCATCAGCAACGCCGCGATATGGGCGCCGTCCACATCCGCGTCGGTCATGATGATGATCTTGTCATAGCGCAGGTCATCGACGTTGAATTTCGTCCCCAGTCCGACGCCAAGCGCCTGGGTCAGGTCGTTGATCTCCTGGTTCGAGCCGAGCTTGGAGGACGCCGCCCCCAGTACGTTGAGGATCTTGCCGCGCAGGGGCAAAAGCGCTTGCGTCTTGCGGTCCCGCGCCATCTTGGCCGAGCCGCCCGCGCTGTCGCCCTCGACGATGAACAATTCGGTGCCGTCGCGGTTGTTCTGCGAACAATCCACCAGCTTGCCGGGCAGGCGCAGTTTCTTGGTCGCGGTCTTGCGTGCGGTCTCTTTCTCCTGCCGCCGCCGCAGCCGTTCTTCGGCGCGCAGAACAAGGAAATCGAGGATCGCACCGGCGGATTTCGTGTCCGAGGTCAGCCAATGGTCGAAATGGTCGCGCACCGAGTTTTCTACCATGCGCTGCGCATCCACCGTGGCCAGCCGGTCCTTGGTCTGGCCCACGAATTCCGGCTCGCGGATAAAACACGACACCAGCGCCCCGGCCCCGGTGGTCAGGTCCTCGCGCGTGATGGTCCCGGCCTTTTTGTTGCCGGCCAGCTCGCCGTAAGCCTTGATACCTTTGAGGATCGCTGCCCAGAACCCGGCCTCGTGGGTGCCGCCCTCGGGCGTGGGGACGGTGTTGCAGTAGGACTGGATGAACCCGTCGCGCGACGGCGTCCAGTTGATTGCCCATTCCACCTTGCCCGGGGCTTTGAATTTCTCAAAGGACACGGACCCGGCAAAGGGTTTCTCGGCATAGGTGGTCGCGCCTGCCATGGTCTCGGTCAGGTAATCGGAGAGGCCTCCGGGGAAGTGAAACTTCGCTTCCAGCGGCGTCTCGCCATCATTGATCGCGGTTTTCCATCGGATCTCGACACCCGAGAAAAGATAGGCTTTGGAGCGCGCCATCTTGAACAGCCGGGCGGGTTTGAGCTTGAGCGCGCCAAAGATCTCCGGATCGGGGTGAAAGGTGACCGCTGTGCCGCGCCGGTTTGGGGCCGCGCCGATCTTTTCGAGCTTGGTCTGCGGGATGCCACGGGCGAATTCCATGGCATAAAGCTCGCGGTTGCGGGCCACCTCGACGCGCAGGTGATCCGAGAGTGCGTTCACCACCGAAGAGCCGACACCGTGCAGGCCGCCCGAGGTTTCATAGCTGTCGCCGGAGAATTTGCCGCCCGCGTTCAGCGTGCAAAAGATGATTTCCAGCGCCGATTTCGACGGGTCCTTGGGGTGCGGATCGGTAGGGATGCCGCGGCCGTTGTCGCGGATCGAGACATGGCCGTTTTCGTGCAGTTCCACCTCGATCCATGTCGCATGGCCTGCGACGGCCTCGTCCATGGAGTTGTCGATGATCTCGGCGACCATGTGGTGCAGCGCGCGGTCATCCTTGCCGCCGATATACATGCCGGGGCGCAGGCGCACATGCTCCATATCCTCCAGCACCTGAATCGAGGAGGCATCGTATTCTTTGGCTCCCGCCGGGGAAAGGAGATCGTCTGCCATGTCCGCTGCTCTTTGTTGCTCTTGATTGGCGCACATTATGGCAGAGCGGCGGGGGCGGGGGAAGGGTGATCCTCGGGTTGCGCGGCGGGGTGAGTGGCGTCATGGTATACCAAAATTGCAAGGGAGGATGGCAGATGCGGATTGCATTCACGGGCGGTTGCGGCAAGGCGGGCAAACATGTGGTGCCCTATCTGCGGGAGCGGGGGCATCGGGTGCTGAACCTCGACCTCAACGCGCCGCAGGAGCCGGACAACCAGTCCATTGACCTGACCGATAGCGGCGAGGTGTTCAACGCGCTGTCGGGCTATTGCTGGTTTGACGAGCTGGATTTGCCGGAAAAGCCGAAATTCGACGCGGTGGTGCATTTCGCGGCGCTGGCGCGCATTCTGATCCGCCCGGATAGCGAGACGTTCCGCGTCAATACGCTCTCCACCTACAACGTGATCGAAGCGGCGGTGAAGCTAGGCATCCCCAAGGTGATCTTTGCCTCTTCCGAAACGGCTTATGGCATCTGCTTTGCCCAGGGCGAAAAGCTGCCCGACTATATCCCGGTGGATGAGGATCACCCGACCGTGCCGCATGACAGCTATGCCATGTCCAAGGTCTGTAACGAGGCAACAGGCCGGTCATTTCAAGCGCGCTCGGGCATCGACATTTACGGGCTGCGCATCAACAACGTGGTGGAGCCGCATGAATACGCGCGCGACTTTCCCAGCTTGATGGTCGATCCGGCGCTCAGACGGCGCAACATCTTTGCCTATATCGACGTGCGCGATCTGGGGCAGATGGTCGAACGCTGCTTGCAAACTGACGGGTTGGGCTACGAGGTGTTCAACGTCTCCAACGACGATCTGGCCGTGGGGATCAGCAACGCGGAGGTCCGCGCGCGGTTTTATCCGGGCGTGCCGGTCAAGCGCGAGATGGGCGAGACGGAGACGATGTATTCCAACGTCAAGGCGCGCGAGATGCTGGGCTTTGCACCGCAACATTCCTGGCGGGATGTGCTGGAATAGGTCAATGCCGGGACCGATCGGCGCAAACCCGCCAGAACACCGGGCCATTCCGGCAATAAACCGCACACGCATAACTTGTATATTGAGTGCGGCCGACCGCCGTGCGACCCAGAGGGAAATCCACTGAACCCCGGATTACCCGATGCTACTTTTCGTCATTTTCGGGTCCCTTGCAGGTGTGTGTTCTGCGGTTATCGGTTTGGACAAGGGGCTGTCCTATCGTGATACATTCGCGCTGTACCTCACGGTCTCGCTGGGTGTCAGCTGCGTTGCTCCGCTGCTGTGCTGCCTTGGAGCACGGGTGTTCGGGCACTCGCTTCGGGTTTGTTCCGATCTCAAGACTCGGCTGTCGCGTTCGCCATGAGCGGCATGACCGCGACGCCGGGCATATGTTAGCCAAGAATACCCGGCCAGTTCGCCTCGCCCCGGGCGATATTGCCGGGAATATCCTGCAGCCAGAGCTCACGCGCGCGCAGGTTGGCATTCAGATAGAGCTTGCCCTCATAGATCGTCCAGGCCTCGGGCACCGTAGGGGCCAGATACCCGCGTGAGGCGGCAAAGGCGCAGTAGCCGCCAAAGGCCGGGGCGAATTTCGCCGGATCGGCCGCGAACATCGCGGCATTGCCGGCGCTATTGAACTGCCACTCGGCACCCTTCCATGACACGCTATGCGGGTTGGAAATGCTGTCGGGGCGGGCGTCTTTGAAATAGACCACCGGATCGGTCCCGTTGATGGCAATGCCATTGGTTTGAAACACGTCCGGTTCGCGGGCATGGGCCACATGTGGAACAAGCGGCACAGCGGCAAGGGACGCAAAGAATCTACGGCGCGTGAGGGGCATGGTTCGGTTCCTTTTCTGACTTTTCCCCAAGATGCCGTTTGTTGTCACTTTGCAAAACCCCGCTCGCAGGCTCGTGAAGGCTCGTGACAGGGCGCCGCACCCTCTTGTGGGCTTCTGTAATGTATTCTAACTCTGCGATATGAAACGGTGTTTGCGCCCCTTTTTCGGCCTGTTTCTTGCGCTGGTCCTGACCATCACAGCGCAGACCATGGCCGTTGCGCGCAGCGTCGATGCACCCGCCGGTGAAATGGTGCTCTGTACCGGCTCCGGCCCGGTCGTCGTCCAATTCGATGCCGAGGGCAATCCCGTTGGGCCGGTGCATTATTGTCCCGATTGCGCCCTTGCAATGTTCGACACGGCCGCCCCCGTGGTGGCTGTCGGTGTTACGCGGGTCTGGGCCGATCTGTCCCTTTCTCCGGTCCAGCCCCTGCCAGTTCCGGCCAGCCCTTTGGCCTCGGTGCGCGCGCGCGGACCTCCTGTTTCCGTCTGAATTCAATCTCTTACAGACTGACCTCAAGACAGGAGAGCACATATGCTCGTCAAACGTATCGCTGCGGCTTCGGTTGCCGCCCTTTTCGCCACCGCCGGTTTCGCCGCGGATATCACCATCAAGGACCCCTACGCCCGCGCGTCCACCATGATGTCGAAATCCGGTGCCATCTTCATGACCATCGTCAATGCAGGTGACAGCGATGACCGGGTTATCGCGGCCAGCGTTGATGTGGCCGAGAAGGCCGAACTGCACACCCACAAGGAAGACGCCAATGGCGTGATGCGCATGATGGAGCTCGAAGAGGGCTTTGCGGTGCCCGCAGGTGGCATGCATATGCTCAAGCGCGGCGGCGATCATGTGATGATGCTGGGACTGACGCGGGCGCTGGAACAGGGTGACATGATCACCCTGACCCTGACGCTTGAGAACGCGGGCGAGATCACGGTGGACGTGCCCGTCGATCTGAACCGCAAGCCCATGCATGGCAATGGCCACGGCCAAATGAACCAAGGCTCCAACTAAGACATCAGGCCCGGTCCAGCAGTTCGGCGACCCATGCCGGGACGCTGCGCGTGGCCGGGCCTGATATTTGCCGGTCAAAGACATGCGACAGCGCGGTTTGCTCAAGGCTGAGCTCGTCGCATTCCGCGCCCGCCATCCTGGCCTCTTCGACGAATGACGCGGCGGGATAAACCTGGCCCGAGGTGCCAATGGCGGCAAAATGCGTGGCCCCGGACAGGTGGTCGGCGATCTCGTCCATGTGGTACGGAAACTCCCCGAACCAGACCACATCCGGGCGCGCGGCAGGGGCCTTGCAGGCCGGGCAGGGCGTGTCGGGCGTCATCTCGGACGGGGCAGGCCAGCGGTGACCACAACCTGCACAAAGCGCGCCATCCAGCGTGCCATGCATGTGCAATACCCGGCGCGACCCGGCCCTGCGGTGCAGGTCATCGACATTCTGGGTCACGATGACCACCTCGCCGGGATAACCCGCCTCGAGCCGTGCCAATGCGTCATGGGCGGCATTGGGGCTGGCGGTGGCGGCCTGCGCGCGGCGGGCGTTGTAGAACCAGTGCACCAGCGCGGGATCGCGGGCAAAGCCCTCGGGTGTGGCCACGTCCTCGATCCGGTGCTGTGCCCAAAGCCCGCCTTCGTCGCGAAACGTGCCCAGCCCGCTTTCCGCTGAGATACCGGCCCCGGTGAGTATCACGATCTTGCCCATGCCCACGCCTCCGATTGTCTGCCGCGCCACTGTCGGCTATGCCAGAAGCGTGACATAGCGAGGCCCCCATGACCACACGTATCCTGTTCGTCTGCCTTGGAAATATCTGCCGCTCACCCTCGGCTGAAGCGGTGTTCCGGTCGCTGTCAGAGGGGCTGGACGTGCAGATCGACAGCGCAGGTACCGGCGCGTATCACGTGGGCGAGCCGCCCGACGGCCCGATGCAGCAGGCGGCGGCCCGGCGGGGCTATGACATGAGCGATCTGCGCGCGCGCCAGTTCACAGCGGCGGATTTCGACCGCTTCGACCTGATCATCGCGATGGACGCGGACAACCTGCGCGATATCAACCGCCTGCGCGGCGCGTCGCAAACCCCCGTCCGGCTGTTTACCGATTACGCAGGCGGTGCCGGGGACATGGTGCCCGACCCGTATTACACGCGCGATTTCGATGGCACGCTCGATTTGATCGAACGCTGTGCGCAGGGATTGCGTGGCAGTCTATGATCTGCTTGTGCCGTAGAGCTTGCGCGCCACCACCCATGTAACCGGGAAGGACGCAACAAAGCCGATCAGCGCCGCCAACAGAATGGGCTGAAGCGTGTCCTGCCCAACCGTCAACGCAGCGACAACGGCGGACCCGGCCAGCGTCGAGCCGATGAACAGATGCAGGATCAGGGCAAGGCGGAGCATGGGATGTTCCTTCATGTTTGGTCTTTGGTGGTCGACAAACGCATCTCACCAGCGGAATGTGTTGTCCTTGATCTGGATCACATGCGGTCCGTGGCGGGACGGCCTGTCGACCCGCAGACTTGTAGAATCGCCCCCGGCCCATGAAACTTGCGGCATATTAAGTCCCTTTTATTTGGTCGGGTTCCGACCGGCAGTTTTCAGTGGAGGCTTTGATGCGCGTGGCATTTGGCAGAATTTTTGCAATTTTTTGTGGCCTTGTTGTTGCGGGCTGCACGCAACCGATGGCCAGCAGCCAAAATGACCTGATCGCCAAAGCACGGTTTTCGGCCCGTGAATGTGGAGGGCCCGGTCAGGATCGCTGCAATTTCTTCAACGGTCCGGTGCAGTTGGTGAACACTCCCGTGCGCGTGGCCACCCGCAGCGCCGAATTCTTCCCCACTGCCAACCGGCTTGAGTTTGTGGACAGCGAGGCCTCGCGCTGGATCGCGCCACAGCGCACGCTGACCGACGGCGCGTCGATCCCTGCAATTTTTGTTCCCATCATCGGTGCGCGTCGCAGCCCCGAATTCGTCAACGCCGCTGCCATGCATGACGCCCATTGCGGTATCGGCAATGAAACCCTGCCTGAGTATCATTCCCGAACCTGGGAGGAGACGCATCGCATGTTCTATGACGCGCTGCGTGCGGGCGGGACCGAGGAACTGCGCGCAAAGGTGATGTTTGCCGCAGTCTATCTGGGCGGGCCACGTTGGCAGGATGACAAGCGGAGCCTCAAGCACGCGCCGCTCCGCAAAATGCGCCGGACCATGCGCGAGGCGCGCAACTACATCATGCAGACCAAACCGACGCCGACACGCGCGGAGATCGAGCTTTGGATCAAGCGCCGCGAGCCGTGGATCCTGCGCGAGGACGAAGACAATGTTGACGGTTTCCACAGGGTCCTTCGCCAGGCGTCCGGGACGCTGGCCGATGATCCGACAGGGCCGGGCGACCAACCTGCCGACCCCGGTGAAGGCCCGACAATTCCGGGCGACGGGTGCACGTTTGAAGGGGGCTGCGATCCAGCCAGGGGCTCCTGACAGCCTACCCCCCCAACTCGGCCCCCAACCAGTCCGCTTTGCCGATGGCTGTGAAATGCGCGCCGATCTCGTCCGCGTTTTCAAACCGATCGAGGATGCGGTTTTGCCCCTGCTTTCGCAAGGGCGATGAAAAACGCGCCCCTGTCATGGCCAGAAAGGTGGCCACCTTATCGTAGGTTTCCGGCGACGGCAGGCTTGTATAGTCCAGCGTCAGCACAGGGTTGGGCAGGCCTTCAAGCCAGCGTTCAAGGAAAAAGTCCTCGTTCTCCAGACGGTTGCATTCCGACTTGGCCCAATAGGGATGCGGTGACAGCTTTGGTGCCCGCAGCTGGCCATCCTTGCCCGTATCGGTCCAGCGCCCGGTCTTGCGCACCTGTTGAAGCGAGGCGAACTGCGCCAGCTTGTTGCGCCGCCGCACGTAGAGAATGACCAGATCGGGCGTTTCGGCGATCAATTCGGAAAACAGCCTTGGATGGTGCTGAAACAGAATCTTTGCCCCCATCCAATGGGGTGTCCGGCCTATCCCGTCGCCCGCCATCATCCGGTCAAAGAACGCAATCGGGTCGCGGTCGCGCGCGGTAATGGCCTCGGGGTCTTTGGACTTGGTGCCGTCGTCGTCAATCTGCCACGGATCAAACAGCTCGCCCCGGCAATGCACGTCCGGGTGGGAATTCAGAAGCGTCTGCAAATAGGTGGTGCCGCTGCGTGGCTGACCCAGAATGACGAAACGTGGCATTGGGGTCAGTTGTCCATTTTCAGTGCGGAAATGAACGCCTCCTGCGGGATGTCCACCTTTCCGAACTGGCGCATCTTCTTCTTACCGGCTTTCTGCTTTTCCAGCAGCTTCTTCTTCCGCGTGGCGTCGCCGCCGTAGCACTTGGCCGTCACGTCCTTGCGCAGCGCAGCAAGGGTTTCGCGGGCAATCACCTTGCCGCCAATGGCCGCCTGGATCGGGATCTTGAACATGTGGCGCGGGATCAGGTCCTTGAGCTTTTCGCACATGGCGCGGCCCCGCATCTCGGCGCGGTCGCGATGCACCATGGTCGACAGCGCATCCACCGGTTCCTCGTTCACGAGGATCGACATTTTCACCAGATTGTCCTGGCGATAGCCGGTCATCTGGTAATCGAACGAGGCATAGCCCTTGGTCACCGATTTCAGACGGTCGTAGAAATCGAACACCACCTCGTTGAGCGGCAGGTCATAGACCACCATGGCGCGCGAACCCGCATAGGTCAGGTCCATCTGAATGCCGCGGCGCTCCTGACAGAGCTTGAGCACGTCGCCGAGGAACTCGTCGGGCACAAGGATCGTCGCCTTGATGCGCGGCTCTTCGAGATAGTCCACGACGGAGGGGTCGGGCATGTCGGCGGGGTTATGCAGCTCGATCATCTCGCCGTCTTTTTTGTAGACGTGATAGATCACGCTCGGCGCGGTGGTGATCAGCTCGATATCGTATTCCCGCTCGATCCGGTCACGGATCACTTCAAGGTGCAGCAGCCCGAGGAAGCCGCAGCGGAAGCCAAAGCCCAGCGCGGCAGAGGTTTCCATCTCGTAGCTGAAAGACGCGTCGTTCAACGCCAGTTTCTCAATGGCGTCGCGCAGGTCCTCGAACTCGGCCGAATCCACCGGGAAGAGGCCGCAGAACACCACCGGGATGGAGGGCGCGAAGCCCGGAAGGGGCACATCCGCGCCTTTTTTCTCATGGGTGATCGTATCGCCGACCTTGGTGTCGCGCACCTGTTTGATCGAAGCGGTGATAAAGCCGATCTCGCCGGGGGCGAGCTGATCGACCACGGTCATGGCAGGCCGGAACACGCCGATACGGTCGACGCCGTATTTCGCGCCGGTCTGCATCATCTTGATATTGTCGCCTTTTTTCAGCACGCCATCCATGATGCGCACCAGCACGACCACGCCGAGGTAAGGGTCATACCAGCTGTCCACCAGCATCGCCTTGAGCGGCGCATCGCGGTCGCCGGTGGGTGCGGGCAGTCGGTGCACAATGGCTTCCAGCGTGTCCTCGATGCCAATGCCGGTCTTGGCGGAGACGCGGATCGCGTCGGAGGCGTCGATGCCGATCACATCCTCGATCTGTTCGGCGACGCGGTCGCAATCGGCGGCGGGCAGGTCGATCTTGTTCAGCACCGGCACGATCTCGTGATCGGCGTCGATGGCCTGATACACGTTGGCCAGCGTTTGCGCCTCGACGCCTTGGGTGCTGTCCACCACGAGAAGCGAGCCTTCGACCGCGCGCATGGAGCGGGAAACCTCATAGGCAAAGTCCACATGGCCGGGCGTGTCGATCAGGTTCAGCACATAGGCTTCGCCATTTTTGGCGGTGTAGTCGATGCGCACCGTGTTGGCTTTGATCGTGATGCCCCGCTCGCGTTCGATATCCATCGCGTCGAGCAACTGCTCTTTCATGTCCCGTTCGGCCACCGTGTTGGTGGATTGGATCAGCCGGTCGGCAAGGGTGGATTTCCCGTGGTCGATATGCGCGACGATCGAGAAATTACGGATATGAGCGAGGTCTGTCATGGCTTGGATATGATGCGAATTCAGGGGGCCGTCAATCGCCACGTGCAGGGCGCATCGTGACAGCGGTTTCCCGGGCGCTATATCCGTGGCAGAGTAAAGGTGCAATGACACTGGGGAGAGTGATCATGTCGCGCAGGATTGCCATTCAGGCCCGGGTGACGGGACGCGTGCAGGGCGTGGCCTTTCGCGCCTGGACGCGCGGGCAGGCACAAAAGGCCGGTGTGGACGGCTGGGTCTGCAACAACCCCGATGGTTCGGTCTCGGCCCTGCTGGTCGGCCCGGAAGAGGCGGTTCAGGACATGGTCGATGCGCTCTGGAGCGGTCCCGGTGCTGCCGCCGTGCGCGATGTGGCGTCCGAAAAGATCACCCCTGTGCCGGAGGTTAGGGGCTTCGAGATCACCGGTTGATCGCGCAGCGCGTGCCGCGTCGGTCCCGCGCCGTTTGATGCCGCGTTTTGCCCCTTGCGACTCGCGCGCTGAGGGTAGGGCTAGGGTAAGCTATGATTGTGCTCAGGCACGGGAGGATTCGCCATGCAACTGTTTCCGACGATTGAATTGCAGAACGGCAAGCCGGTGAGCTTGCATCGCGGGCGGCTTGACGAGCCGCTGGTCTGGAATGTGGACCCGGTGGAAAAGGCCCGGGAATTTGCCCATGCCGGAGCCGAATGGATCCATGTCACCGATTTCGACGCCATCACCGGTGGCGCGCCACAGGACGAATTACTGACCGAGATCATCCGCGCGGCGGGCGTGCCGGTGCAGGTGGGCGGCGGTGTGCGCTCGCGCGAGCGCATAGAGGCGCTGATCGATTTGGGCGTGGGCCGGGTGGTCATCAGCACCGCCGCGCTGACCAATCCCGATCTGGTCAAGGAAGCGGCCAAGTACCACCCGGATCAGATCGTGCTGGCAATGGATGTGTTCGAAGGCCAGGTGATGAGCGAAGGCTGGCGGACCAAGTCGGCCTATGAGCCCGCCGATTTCCTGAGCTGGTTCGATGCGGACCCGCTGGCGGCGGTCATCATCACCGATATCGACAGCGACATCAGTGATGCGGATGCCTCGCTTGCGCTGGTCACCGATCTGGCGGCGCAGTCGCGCCATCTGGTCATTGCGCGCGGATTGTCGCGCTCCATGAACGAGCTGTCGGCTCTGAAATATGTACCGGGCGTGCATGGCGCGGTCATCGGCCGTGCGCTGTTTGACAAGAGCGTCGATCTGGAAGAGGCGCTGGCCCTGGCGGCAGAGCCCGTGGGCGAGACGGCCGAATTCATTTGAGGTGGAGGTGGGCAGAAATGCCCACCCTACGACCCGATCAGAGCTCGATGGCTTGCATCACCTCCGGCTCGATCACATCAACGCCGGGCAGGCCCGCCCTGAGCGCGTCCGCATCCTGTTCGAGAATCGGGAAGGTCTTGTAATGGCAGGGGATCACCGTCCTGAAGTTGAAATAGCGTTTGGCGGCATAGGCCGCGCCCTTCATGTCCATGGTGAAATGCCCGCCCGCTGAGAGAATGCCGATCTCGGGTTGGTAGTAATCGCCCATCCAGTCCATATCGGCCATGATATCCGTGTCTCCGGACAGGTAGATCACCTTGCCCTCGGCGCGGATGATATAGCCCACCTCGCTGCCCGCCGCCTGCGGGCCGGTTTCCGAGCCAAAACTCGAGGAGTGCGAGGCGGGGACCATGGTGAGGCTCACATCGCCCGCCTCGACCGTGCCGCCCTTGTTGAAGCCGATGGTCTCGATATTCTCATGCTCGCCCCAATGGGACATGACATCGTATTGGCCAATCGCGGGCACGCCCAGCTTGCGGCAGAGCGGCAGCATGTCGGCCACATGGTCGAAATGGCAATGGGTCAGCAGGATATGGGTGGTGCCCTGAATGGCGGCCTCGTGCTGGTCTTCGGGCAGGACCGGGTTACCGGTGAGCCATGGGTCGATCAGCAGAACGGTATCGCCGGTTTCAAGGCGGAACGAGCCGTGGCCAAGCCAGATGAGTTTCATGGTTGTGTCTCCCTGATGTGTTTTAGGTGAGCGTAGCATTTTGCGCGCGGCGGTCTAGCTTTCGCGGGGCACCGGAATGCGAGGGGCCAGCCCCTCGCGCTCCCCGGGATATTTTTGAGCCAAAGAAGGACCGGGTCGGGGCAGAGTGCCAGCCGGACGCCCAATCCTGGAGGCTTGGTACGCTTTTGCGCCGTCACATGGTTGCGGGGGACGTGGTGGGACGGTAAAGCGCTTGTCAGACCTTTGAAGAGGGAAAACCCATGTCCATTGATCAAGGCACGGCCGCCAAGGTCGCCAAGCTGGCCCGCATTCAGGTGGCCGAAGACGATCTCCCGGCGCTGGCCGGGGAGTTCAATAATATCCTCGGCTTCATCGAACAGCTGAACGAGGTGGATGTCGACGGTGTCGAACCGATGGTGTCGGTCACGCCGATGCGGCTCAAGCGGCGCAAGGACGGGGTCACGGACGGAAACCAGCAGGAAAAGGTCCTGTCGAACGCGCCGGATGCGCGCGAGGGCTTTTTTGCTGTGCCGAAGGTGGTTGAATAATGTCGGATCTGAACAAACTGAAAATCGCCGAGGCGCGCGACGCGCTGCGCAAGGGCGACGTGACCAGCGTGGAACTGACCGAGGCATGTCTGTCGGCCATCGAAGGCGCGGGCGCGTTGAATGCTGTCGTACATAAAACGCCCGAGATTGCACTGGAGCAGGCCAAGGCCGCCGATGCGCGGATAAAATCAGGCGATGCGCCGGCCATGTGCGGAATCCCGCTGGGCATCAAGGACCTGTTCTGCACCAAGGGCGTGGCGTCTCAGGCGGCCTCGCGCATTTTGCAAGGCTTCAAGCCGGAATATGAAAGCACCGTCACGACGCAGCTGTTCGATGCGGGCGCGGTCATGCTGGGCAAGCTCAACATGGACGAATTTGCCATGGGGTCGTCCAACGAAACCTCTGTCTATGGCAACGCCGTCAACCCGTGGCGGCGCGGCAATGACGAGGCGGCGCTGACGCCCGGTGGCTCGTCTGGCGGCTCGGCCTCGGCTGTGGCGGCGGACCTCTGCCTTGCGGCGACCGGCACCGATACGGGCGGCTCGATCCGCCAGCCTGCAGCGTTCACTGGCATCACCGGCATCAAGCCCACCTATGGGCGGTGTTCGCGCTGGGGTATCGTGGCCTTTGCCTCCTCGCTCGATCAGGCCGGGCCGATGACCAAGGATGTGCGCGACGCCGCCATCATGCTGCAGGCGATGTGCGGTCATGACCCGAAGGATTCGACCTCTGCCGATCTGGCCGTGCCGGATTTCGAGGCCATGCTGACCGGTGACATCAAGGGCAAGACCATCGGTATTCCGCGCGAATACCACATGGACGGCATGCCCGAAGAGATCGAGGCGCTCTGGGCCGAGGGGCGCAAGATGCTTCAGGACGCGGGCGCGAAGATTGTCGATATCTCGCTGCCGCACACGAAATACGCGCTGCCCGCCTATTATGTGATCGCGCCCGCCGAGGCATCGTCGAACCTCGCCCGCTATGACGGGGTGCGCTATGGCCACCGCGCGACGCTGGCGCAGGGCGACGGCATCACCGAGATGTACGAGAAAACCCGCGCCGAAGGGTTCGGGGCCGAAGTGCAGCGGCGTGTCATGGTCGGGACCTATGTGCTGTCGGCCGGGTTCTACGACGCCTATTACAACCGCGCGCGCAAGGTGCGGACGCTGATCAAGAAGGACTTCGAGGATGTGTTTGCGCAAGGCGTCGACGCGATCCTGACGCCCGCCACCCCCTCGGCGGCTTTTGGGCTGGGCGAGATGAAGGATGCCGACCCGGTACAGATGTATCTCAACGACGTGTTCACCGTGACGGTGAACCTTGCCGGTCTGCCGGGCATCTCGGTGCCTGCGGGTCTGGACCGTCAGGGGCTGCCTTTGGGCCTGCAACTGATCGGGCGTCCCTGGGAAGAGGGTGATCTGCTGAATACTGCCTATGCGCTGGAACAGGCCGCCGGATTTGTGGCCAAACCGGCGAAATGGTGGTAAATCGCCGCTAAAATCATAACGAGGCGTTTCGAGATGCGTGTTTTCCTGAGTTCAGTCGCTTTGCTGGCGCTGGCGGCTTGTCAGCCGCCTGTGCCCGATTCCGGTCAGGGTGTCGGGTTCGACCGGCTGGATGCCGAACGGCAGGCGCGGAAGAACCGCGATGCCTTGCTTGAGGCCCCGGCGGATGTGCAGACCACGACGCTGAATGAACCGGCGGCAGAGGCCCGCGCGCGCGGGCAGGCCAGTGCCACCAATTCCGGCAATCAACCGGTCCAGGCCAGCCCCAGCAACCCGCCCCCGCAGGCGGTCACGAACAGCGCCGGGATCAGCCAGGAGAACGATTTCAACGCGGTTTCCGACGAGCGCAGCATTGAAAGCGATGCCGAACGTCTGCGCCGGGCGCAATCGCAATACACGGTGATCGAGCCCAAGGACCTGCCCACGCGCGCGGGCAGCAATCGGCCCAATATCGTGGCCTATGCTTTGCAGACCAACAATCCGGTCGGCGCGGCGATCTACAAGCGTTCCGGCTTCAGCTCGGAGGCCAAGCACCAGCGCAACTGCGCCGCCTATGCCAGTGCCGATCTTGCGCAAGAGGATTTCCTTGCCATGGGCGGGCCGAAGAAGGACCGCAAAGCGCTGGACCCCGACGGGGACGGGTTCGCCTGTACATGGGATCCCACGCCATTCCGGCGGGTCACGGGCAACTGAGCCTTGCGCGACCCCCACGCGCTCTGGCATCCCTCGCCCAATTTCGGGGACCGGCGCGGCGGCGTTCTGCCGGATATGATCGTGCTGCATTACACCGCCATGGGCGAAACCTGTGGCGCGCGCGACTGGCTTTGTAATCCCGAGGCGGAGGTTTCGGCGCATTACCTGATTTCCACCACGGGCGATGTGATCCAGATGGTCAGCGAGGACATGCGCGCCTGGCACGCGGGCGCAGGGCGCTGGGGGGCGGTGGAGGACGTGAATTCGCGCTCCATCGGGATCGAGATCACCAATACAGGTGCACAGCCTTTTTCCGAGCCGCAGATGCACAGCCTTGAGGCGCTGATGCGGCGCATCATGGCGCGCTGGGCGATTGCCCCCGACCGCGTGATTGGCCATTCCGACATGGCCCCGGGGCGCAAGATCGACCCCGGTCCGCGGTTTGACTGGCGGCGGCTGGCGCGGCAGGGGCTGAGTATCTGGCCAGAGACTGCGTCAGACGCGCCGGTGGACGGGTTCAGGGCGTCGGCCGCGCGCTTTGGCTATACCGCCGAGGTGAGCGATGAGGTGCTGCTGGATGCGGCGCGCGCGCGTTTCCGGCCCTGGGCCACGGGGGCGCTGGACGGCCAGGATGCGGGCATCATGGCCGATCTGGCAACGCGCTTTCCCGTTGACCGCGTGAGCCTCAGCGCATAGGTGCTCTCTCGCGCGGAAGGCTGGATGGCCGCGGCGGTGCATGCCGTCGAGGAAAGTCCGGACTCCTTGAAGCAGCGGTGCCGGGTAACGCCCGGGCGGGGCAACCCGACGGAAAGCGCCACAGAGAACATACCGCCCTGCTTGCAGGGTCAGGGTGAAACGGTGGGGTAAGAGCCCACCGGGGGGCTGGCAACAGCGCCCGCATGGCAAGCCCCACCGGGAGCAATGCCAAATAGGGGCCTCGCGCGCGGCTGATCGCTCCGGCGATATCGGCGCAGGGATGCTTCAGCCCGAGAGGCCCGGGTTGGCAGCTTGAGGCGCAGGGGCAACCCCGCGTCCAGAGGAATGGTCATCGAAGGGGCGGGAGCGCCCCGGAACAGAATCCGGCTTACAGGCCTTCCGCGCATTCTTTTTTCTTGAATTCCAAATTTGCGATCTCTTATAAGCGCTTTGGAGCGAGGGGGTCTGAATTAGGACCGCCGAATGGACATTAAAATTGAGCAATGGGCTCCTGTCGCGGAAATCGAGGAAGATATCCTTGATTCGCTAGGCTTTGCTGCATCTTCCTGCCTTGTCTCCTTGCTGCAAACGACCAGTGATTGTGTAAAACTCCTGACCCGCGAGGGGCGGCTGCGCTATGCCAATGCCCGCGCGCTGGAAGAGCTGGCCGGGGCGACATTGGAACAGGCTAAAGACCGGGTTTGGTCGGAGTTCTGGCCCAATGCGGCGCGGCCCATTCTGGAACAGGCCGTGGAAAAGGCTGCTGACGGTCATCACGTCCATTGCGAAGTGCCGCGCCCGGACGAAGACGGGGACAGGCTTTGGTCCGTGGCGCTGACCCCGGTGACCCTGCGTGACGGTACGGTCGAGGCGATCCTCGTCGTGTCCAACGATCTGACCGCGAATATCAATGCAGAGCCCGGATAAGCGGTCATTTCCACGCAAAGCGCACAATCGCGCTTGACTCGCGCGTGAGGGTCGGTAGAAGGCGGGCTTCATAGAGATTTTCGAGCGCGCGACGCCACAAGCCCGCGCCACGCAGGAGACGACACATGGCGAAGCCGACCACCATCAAGATCCGCCTGAATTCGACCGCGGGCACCGGCCACTTTTACGTGACCAAGAAAAACGCACGCACCATGACCGAGAAGATGGTCGTACGCAAATACGACCCGGTTGTGCGCAAGCACGTGGAATACAAGGAAGGCAAGATCAAGTAAGCTGATCTGACTTTCGGATTTCGAAACGCCGCGCAGCCCAGGGCCGCGCGGCGTTTTCATTTGGGCATCCCATGGGAAACCGTCGGTGCGGCACAACAGTTCCCCGATGGAGAGCCCCATGGCCCAAACCCGATCCGACCTGAACATTCGTCCCGCCACCCCCGGCGATTTCGACGCGGTGGATGACCTGTTGCGGCGCAGCTACCCTGTGCTCCTCAGGCGCGATTACGCGCCCTCGGTACTGGTGGACCACCCTGCCGCTCATATCGCGCGCCCAGCCCGCGCTCCTCGCCTCGGGGAGCTATTTCGTGGCGGTGCGCGATGGTGCGGTTGTGGGGGCAGGTGGCTGGACCATGCAGGCCCCGGGCGGGCGACCGGGGCTGCGTGGCGTGGGCCATATTCGTCATGTGGTGACAGATCACCGCCAGACCCGGCAGGGCATCGGACGGCGGCTCATGACGCATGTCATGTGGTATGCGCGCGCCGCGGGCTGTGAAGCGCTGCATTGTCAGTCGACGCTGACGGCAGTGCCGTTCTACGCGGCGCTTGGCTTTGTGGCGCAGGGCCGGATCGAAGTGGAATTGCCGCGCGGCATCACCTTTCCGGCAGAGTTCATGATTGCGCGGTTGTAGGTGCATAATACAAAAAGGGCCGGTCGCTTTGACCGGCCCCCTGTCTTGCGATTTGCGGCGTCTTACTCGCGATTGCCGAGCAGCTGCAGCAGGAACATGAACATGTTGATAAAGTCCAGGTAGAGGCTCAGCGCGCCCATGATCGCGGCCTTGCCCAACCACTCGCTGTCGCCGCTATGGGCGTGGGCGAGATAGGTGTTCTTGATATTCTGCGTGTCATAGGCGGTCAGGCCCGCGAAGATCAGCACACCCAGCACCGAGATGGCGAACATGATCGCCGGGGAGCCGAGGAAGATGTTGACAATCGAGGCCACGATCAGACCGATCACACCCATGATCAGGAACGTACCCCAACCGGAGATGTCCTTTTTCGTGGTGTAGCCATAGAGCGACAGGCCGGCAAAGGCGATCGAGGTCACAAGGAACACTTGCGCGATCGAGAAACCTGTAAAGGCCACGAAGATCCAGCTGAGCGACAGGCCCATGACCGCCGCGAAGACAAAGAAGAACAGCTGCGCACCGGCAGCGGACAGCTTGTTGATCGCCGCGCCAAAGGCAAACGCCATGATCAGCGGCGCAAACATCACGATCCAGCCCAGGATATTCGGGCTGAGCGTGGTCGGGTCACGGAATATCGACAAGAGCGCGGGGCTGGTGCCCACCGCCCATGCTACGGCAAAGGTGATCAGCATGCCCACGGACATCGTGCCGTAGACCTTGTTCATATGGGCGCGCAGGCCCTCGTCAATCTGGGCGGCGCGGGCGCCTGCCGCCGTCGTCCGGATTGTGTCGAATTCAGCCATCTAGTCCTCCGAAATAAAGAAGCCGGACCCAAGCGAAATGCGGGTCGTCCCCGCAAATATCGGCGCTGGGTCCGGCTTTTTCAAGTATTTCAGAAGCACATTTATGAGGCATTTTGTCGGATTTTCCGCGACCGATCAGCCCTTCCAGTGATCCGGAGCGTCCCAGACAGGCCGGTGCGCTTCGCGACGGGCTTCGTCGCGGGTGATGCCCAGGTCTTCAAGAAGGTGATCATCCAGCCGCAACAGGGCCTTGCGCTGGCGGTACAGCGCCATGCGATTGACGAGCATACCCAGGATGCCAGGGTGACGGCGGGACGAGTCGTCTTTGCGGGTATGGGCGTTGATATGAACGATATGTGCCATGTTGGCCTCCAATGCAAAACAAGGATTGACGGGTGCAATCTGCGGGTTCCTGGTCCGGACCGGAGCTCTGCAATTGATGGATTCAGATTACCACGTCTGGGTGATCGGGGATGTGACCGGCGACACAGTTGCAGACCTTTCCTGAATTTGATGGGTGCGCTGCGCTGCATCACGTGGCTTGATGATTAGCTGGAGATATGCCATTTTGAAATCGAATATTATTGATCCATTACATCAAGGTGTGTGATGAATGAGAAATCTTGACGTGACGGTGCTTCGATCCTTCGTGGCGGTGGCCCAATGCGGGGGCGTGACGCGCGCCGCAGGCTTTCTCAACCTCACGCAATCGGCGGTGTCGATGCAACTCAAACGGCTTGAAGAGCTGATGGGGTTGGAATTGTTCGACCGCACGGCGCGGCGCATCGCCTTGACCGGGGCTGGGGAGCAGTTGTTGAGTTACGCGCGGCGCATGGTGGAGCTGAATGACGAAGCCTTTGCCCGGCTGACCCATGCGGAATTTGCCGGGGAAATCCGGCTGGGTGTGCCGCATGACATCGTCTACCCGGTGATCCCGTTGGTGTTGCAACGCTTTGCCGCGACCATGCCGCGTATGCGCGTGCATCTGGTGACCAGCTACACCACCAAGCTGCGCGAGGATTTCACCCGTGGCGACATGGACCTGATCCTGACGACGGAACGGGAATTGGGCGCGGGCGGTGAGACCCTGTCCGAGATCGCGCTGCGCTGGGTCGGTGCGCCGGGCGGTCAGGTCTGGCGACAGCGCCCCTTGCGGTTGGCGCAGGCCACGCAATGCGGGTTCCGTCAGGGCGTGCATGAACGGCTCACAGAAGCCGGGATCGACTGGATCGAAGTGGTCGAAACCGAAAGCGACCGCACGGTCGAGGCCACCGTGAGCGCCGATCTGGCCGTGACCGCGCTATTGGAAGGCACCGCGCCGGGGCAGTTGGAAGAACTGCCCGCGGGTTGCGGCCTGCCCGATCTGGGCGGCTATCTGGTCAATATGTACCGCAACAAACGCTCCGGGCAGGACCCGGTCGAAAGCTTGGCCGAGATGGTGCGGCAGGGATACGAGACGTTGTGATGTCACCCGGCTAGATGAGCCTGCGCGTCGTAAATCAATGGGTCCAGACCCTGCAATAGCCCAGGAAGGTGGCTGACCGATTAAAAAGACAACGTTTCCGAAACACGAACGGCTTTCAAAACCCATGCAATCGCGCTGCCCATTGCAATCCGAGAAACACACCCTTCACGCGCGGTAAAAGCCAAAGTGCCAAACCTGTGGCGGCGCCCATCAACGAGAGCGCGACCAATAAAGGGTTTGGGTCGTAATTAGAGTATATTACTGCAAACAATGGGAAGATTATTGCAACGACGACCATCAAGGTGAAATACGCTGGGCCATCATCAACACTTGCGTGATGCAATTCGATGCCGCAGTGACTGCATTTGTCTCTCACCTTCAGATACTTGTGCAGAGTTTCTCCAACGCCGCAAGATGGACACTTGAGCATGAAACCCCGGATGGCTGCCTGCTTCGCGTTGCGTTCATCATCGCCGCTCATGTCACTCCACCCTGTCGATGTTGCGCGCTACTGATTGCAGTGCGAAGTCAATTAAATGCATTTACAGGCCAGGATTTCGGGCGCTGAAAAGCTAACGACTCAGATGCTTATATGATGCCCTCCTGGCGGTTGCGCAAGATCGCCACAAGCCATTTAGCAACCATCTGTCTTTGCACAGGTCTCAAAAGGAGACGAAAATCTGATCGCAGCCAAAGGCTGTTTTGTCCTGCACCTCTGCCTTTCGACGACTTTGCAAACGCTGCTTTCTACACATGGTTGCCGCTCGAACGCATCTGTTGCGGTCGCCCGCAGTTCAAGGCGTGATCACGCCGCTTTCCGTCACGATCATGTCCAGCGGCTGGTCCGTGGGTTCCAGCGGCAGGTCGGCATCCTCCTGCGCGGCATAGGCAAAGCCGATGGCCAGCGTCGGGCGCTTGGCGCGCAAGCCTTCCAGCGTGCGGTCATAGAACCCGCCGCCATAGCCCAGCCGCCCGCCCGCGCGCGAAAACGCCACCAGCGGCACGATCAGGATCTCGGGCTCAATGAATTCAAGCGTGGCGGGAACCTGTGCCCCGAACGGCCCGTCCACCAGCGCGCAACCCGGCTCCCAGAGCGCGAATTTGAGCGGCTGGCCCTTGGCCTCGATCACCGGCACGCAGACCGGGCCATGGGCCGACGCCTCTTCCATCGCGGGGGTCGGGTCAATCTCGGTCCGCATGGTCATGTAGCCTGCCAGCGGCACGCCCCGATGCCCCGCCAGCACCGAGGACAGCATACCCGCACCGGTGCCGGGATCACCCGCATGGGCCAGTTTGCGCCGGGCAAAAGCCGCTTTGCGCGCCTCTGCCTTGCGCGCCTCCAATGTCGTCATAGCAGCACCACCACCGCGAGTCCGAGAAAGGCGAAAAAGCCCACCACATCGGTCACGGTGGTCACAAAGGCACCCGAGGCCAGCGCAGGGTCGACCCCCATCTTGTCGAGGATCACCGGGATCACCGTCCCCGCCAGCCCGGCCACCACGAGGTTGATCACCATGGCCGCAGCGATCACGTAGCCCAGCGCCGGAGAGCCGAACCACACCAAACCGACGATTCCCATCACGACAGCGAAAATCACCCCGTTGACCAGACCCACCAGCACCTCGCGCCGGATCACCCGCCAGACATTCGCGCCGGTGAGGTCCTTGGTGGCGATGGCACGCACCGCCACGGTCAGCGACTGGGTGCCCGCATTGCCGCCCATCGACGCCACGATGGGCATGAGAACAGCAAGCGCCACCAGCTGCGCGATGGCCGCTTCGAACTGCGCGATGACCATCGAGGCCAGCACCGCCGTGACAAGATTCACCGCCAGCCAGGGCAGGCGGCGCTTGGTGGTGTTGATCACCTTGTCCGACAGCGAGCCTTCACCCACACCGGCAAGGCGCATGATGTCTTCTTCGTGCTCTTCGTCCAGAACGGCCATGGCGTCGTCGATAGTGATCACGCCCACCAGCCGCTCATCCTCGTCCACCACGGGGGCAGAGATCAGGTGATACTGGTTGAAGGCATAGGCCACGTCGCCCTCGTACTGGGTGACGGGGATGACCTGAAACACCTCTTCGACAAGGTCCCTGAGCAGCACTTCGCGCCGCGCGCCCATGATCTTGCCCAACGTGACATTGCCGATGGGATGCATGCGCGGATCGACAAGCACCACGTGGTAGAACTGCTCCGGCAGATCGTCATGGGAGCGCAGGTAATCAATCGCTTCGCCCACGGTCCAGTGCTCGGGCGCCATGACCACTTCGCGCTGCATGAGACGGCCGGCGGAATATTCCGGATAAGACAGAGATTGCTCAACCGCGGCGCGGTCGGTGTCTTCCAGCGCATCAAGGATGGCTTCCTGCTGCTCGTCTTCCAGATCCTCGATCAGGTCAACGACGTCATCGCTGTCGAGATCGCGCACCGCCTCGGCCAGCACGTCGGGATTGAGGATGGCGATGACCTCTTCACGCAGAGCCTCGTCCAGTTCCGACAGGATGTCGCCGTCAAACTCGCGGTCATAAAGCCGCAAAAGCTCGGTCCGCTCGTGGGAATTGATCTGTTCCAGAAGGTCGGCGATGTCGGCGGCGTGCAGCGGTTCCATCGCCGCGACCAGCGCGTCGCGATCCCCGGTCTCGACCGCGTCGAGAATGTCGGCCACGGCCTTGCGATTCAGGACATAGGCATCCTCGGAGGCGTCGTTGGTGTCTTGTGTGTCTTCGGTTTGATCGGTCATTCCCGCCCCCATGATTTGCCCGCTGTGGTCACGCCGGTCTTTTTCGCAAACAATACGATACAGTTTCAAAAAGAAACAGGGGTCGACAAGATTTACCCAACCCGGTTCACAAGCTAATCTTGCCGGGTTTGCAAGCGAAAACGAGACCGAGATGCAGCTTCTGACCGGCCAGACCCTGAGCTTTTCCGCAGATCCCTTTTCCGTGCCTTTCGAGGAGGCGGTCGTGCATCATCGGCGGGGGGGCGTTCTTGTCGAAACGGGGAGGATCGTGGCGGTGGATGCGGCCGAGACGCTGCGTGCGGCCCATCCACAGGCCGATGTGGTCCCCTATGGCGACGACCTGATCATGGCCGGATTCGTGGACGCGCATGTGCACTACCCGCAGACCGCGATGATCGCGTCCTGGGGGTTGCGGCTCATTGACTGGCTCAACACCTATACCTTCCCCGAGGAAAGCCGCTTTGCCGATCCGGATTATGCCGCAACAATTGCCGCGCGCTATCTCGACCTGACGGCGGCCCATGGCACCACCACCATGGCCAGTTTCTGCACCATCCATCCCGGCAGCGTCGAGGCGTTCTTTGCCGAGGCACAGGCGCGCGGGCAATGCGTGGTGGCGGGCAAGACCGCGATGGACCGCAATGCCCCTGACAGCCTGCGCGACACCGCGCAGACCGCCTATGACGACAGCAAGGCACTGCTGGAACGCTGGCACGGGGTGGACCGCATCCGCTATGCCATCACGCCGCGCTTTTCGCCCACTTCGACGCCCGAGCAGTTGGAGGCCATGGGCGCGCTCTGGGCCGAGCGTCCCGATTGCCTGATGCAGACCCATCTGAGCGAACAGACAGACGAGATCGCCTGGGTCCGCGAGCTGTACCCCGAGGCACGCGACTATCTGGATACCTACGAGGCGCATGGCCTTTTGGGGGCAAAGGGGCTGTATGGCCATGCCATTCATCTGGAAGAGCGCGAGATTGACCGGCTGCGCGAGGTCGGCGCGGCGCTGATCCATTGCCCGACCTCGAATACGTTTATCGGATCGGGCCTGTTCCGGATGGCAGCGCTGAAAGCGCGCGGGCTGTCGGTGGGACTGGCCACGGATACCGGCGGCGGCTCCAGCTTCTCGATGCTGCGCACCATGGCGGCGGCCTATGAGATCGGTCAGTTGACCGGGACACCGCTGCACGCGGCGCAACTCCTGTGGCTGGCGACGCAAGGGTCCGCGCGGGCGCTGCATATGGGCGATGAGATCGGCAATCTGGCACCGGGCCATGCGGCGGATCTGGTTGTGCTGGATCTGGCATCGACCCCGGCAATTGCGCAGCGCCACGCGGAAGCGTCAGACCTTTGGGAAGCGGTGTTCCCGACCATCATGATGGGCGATGACCGCGCGGTGCGGGCGACCTGGATCAACGGGCGAGACGTCAGCGCCTGAGGCGGGAAATTCCTTCCAAGGAATTTGCAAATTCTGTCGACAGAATTTGGCGCCTAGCAGCCCGGTCGGCCAAGAACCATGACCCAGAGATTGCCCGGCGCTTGCGCAAGGCCCATCTCCGTCACCTCGCGGTTCAGCATATTGCGGCGATGTCCGGGAGACGCCCGCCAGCCCTCCAGAACCTCGGTCACCGAGCTGTGCCCCTTGGCGATATTCTCGGCCGCAGCGCACCAACCATAGCCCGCGCGGTCCAGCCGGGTGGCGATGTCGGACCCGTCCGATCCCTCATGCGAGAAGAAGCCATTCTGCGCCATGTCATCCGCGTGTGTCTGCGCCACGCGGTTCAGCAGGGGCGACCAGGTGAGCGGCGCGCGGCGCTTGCTACGACGAAACCCATTGACCCAATCGAGCGCCGAATTGCTCTGAGCAGCAACGGGCAAAGCCGCAAGGCAAAGTCCGCCTAGAAGGACCGCTCGTCGCTTCATTCCACCAATTTCGCGGCCAATATGTTCTGTCGTTTCACCGCCGCCTCCAGATCAAAGGATACCACGGCACTGTCGCGCACCACCGGGCGGCCCTCAACAAAAAGGTCCCGCACCCGGGTCGGACCGGCAAGAAGCAGCGCAGCGCGGTCCCAGCTGCCTGCGGCCTCCACGCCGGACATGTCCCAGACCGCGATATCGGCGCGCTTGCCCACGGCAATCTGTCCACAATCGTCACGGCCCAGCACCTCGGCCCCGCCGCGCGTGGCGATCCTGAGCGCCTCACGCGCGCTCATCGCATCGGCTCCGCGCGCCACCCGTTGCAGTAACATCGCCTGCCGTGCCTCGGATACGAGGTTACCGCTGTCATTGCTGGCCGAGCCATCGACGCCAAGCCCCACCTTGACGCCAGCATCGCGCATGGCGCGCACTGGTGCGATTCCCGATCCCAGCCGACAATTGGAACAGGGACAATGCGCCACGCCGGTGCGCGAGCGGGCAAAGAGGTCAATCTCCTGCCTGTCCAGCTTCACGCAATGGGCGTGCCACACATCATCGCCGGTCCAGCCCAGATCCTCGGCATATTGCCCCGGGCGGCAGCCGAAGTTTTCGAGGCTATAGGCGATGTCTTCGTCATTCTCGGCCAGATGGGTGTGCAGCATCACGCCCTTGTCGCGGGCCAGAAGCGCCGCATCACGCATCAGATCACGGCTGACCGAAAAGGGCGAGCAGGGGGCCAGTCCGACCCGCACCATCGCGCCCTCGGACGGATCGTGAAAGGCGTCCACGACGCGGATCATGTCTTCAAGGATCGCACGTTCCTCTTCGACCAGCGCGTCGGGCGGCAGCCCCCCGTCGCTTTCGCCAATGCTCATGGCGCCGCGCGTCGGGTGAAAACGCAGCCCCACCTCGCGCGCCGCATCAATCGTGTCCTCCAGACGTGCGCCGTTGGGGTAGAGGTAGAGGTGGTCGGAGGACATGGTACAGCCCGACAGCGCCAGTTCCGCCAGACCCACCTGAGCCGAGGTGAACATCTCGTCCGGACCAAAGCGCGCCCAGATCGGATAAAGCGTCTTGAGCCAGCCAAACAGCAGCGCATCCTGCCCGCCGGGCACCGCGCGGGTCAGCGTCTGGTAGAGATGGTGATGGGTGTTTACCAGCCCCGGTGTGATCAGACAGTGGGATGCCTGCACCAATTCGCCATCGCTGTGCAGGTCAGGGCCGATTTCGGCGATCACGCCATCGCGGAGCCGGATATCCACATCAGCAAGTTCGCTGTTGGGATCGTCCATGGTCAGCACGTGACCAGCGTTTTTCAGCAGAATTTCCATATGTAACCTCAGATCAACGCCCATTTCTGAGGAGAACACGCCGCGCCGGAAAAGGGCAAATTACGCGCGGGTCGCGGCAAGTGTAGCGTAGGGCGCGCGTGTCAGGAAGACCGCTCGCCCCGTCGTGCGACCAAAGGCAGTCTTTGGAAAAACCGGATAATCGCGCGTCAGGTGCCGTGCAGCAGCTTCATGGCTTGTGCGTGCAGCGTGGTGTTGGCGGCGGCCAGCACCTGTCCGCCGTCATGTACCGGGCCGCCGCTCCAGTCGGTGACAATCCCGCCTGCGGCTTCGATCACCGCGATGGGGGCCTGAATGTCATAGGCGTTCAAACCGGCCTCGATCACGAGGTCTATCTGCCCGGCAGCAAGCAGGGCGTAAGCGTAGCAATCCATGCCGTAGCGGGTCAGTTGCACCTTGGCCGCCACCCGGTGAAAGGCCGCGCCCTCGGCATCGGTGCCGACCTCGGGAAAGGTGGTGAAGAGCACTGCGGCGTCGAGTCGGTCGGTCGCGCGCGTCGACAAGCCATTGCTCCCATGTGGTCCGGAAAATTGCGCCCCCTGCGGGCTGCCGGTGAACCGTTCGCCGATATAGGGCTGGTCAATCACGCCAAGAAAGGGACCGTTTTCGTCGGACAGGGCGATCAGGGTTCCCCAGGTGGGAGTGCCGCTGATGAAACCACGCGTGCCGTCGATCGGGTCAAGCACCCAGGTCAACCCACTGGTCCCGACCTGATGGCCGAACTCTTCGCCAAGGATCGCGTCGTCGGGACGTGCCGTGGCCAGCACATCGCGCATGGCCTGTTCCGCGGCGCGGTCCGCCACGGTCACCGGGTCGAACCCGGCATCAAGCTTGTTCTCTGTTGCCAGATTGCTGCCCCGGAAATACGGCAAGATGGCCGCGCGGGCAGCGTCGGCCATCTTATGCGCCACCTCGGTCAGGTGGGTAATATCCCGGTCGGACATGCGCCTTGCCTCCCAAAAACGGACGCTGTTTGCGTCCGGCATCGGAAGTGTTATGCGACGTCGCTCAGCACGCGGGCAAGTTCAAACAGGCGCCGACGCTGGTTTTCCGGAATAGCGTAGTAGGACCGCACGAGATCGAGCGCTTCCTTGTCGCCGAGCAGATCGGCAGGGATCGTGCCTTCGGCAGCGTCTGTCGCAGCAACGTTTTCGCCATCCTCGATCCCTTCGAAGAAGAAGCTCACGGGCACGTCCAGCGCGTCCGCAATGTCCCAGAGTCGGGAGGCGCTGACACGGTTGGCACCGGTTTCGTATTTCTGGATCTGCTGGAACTTGATTCCCACATGTTCCGCCAGTTGTTGCTGGGTCATCCCAACCAGCCAACGACGATGGCGGACACGCTTTCCAACATGAACGTCCACAGGATGTGGCATACTGATATCCTTCACTCACGTTATGATCTTGCCGGAGTTGCAGCAAGATCCCTAATATTTCTTTAGCGGTAACAGCCCCAGTGTGTCCCGCGCGCTCAGATTAATCGCACCCCTGCAACTTAGGCGAAGATACGGGAGCAGCCCCGGAAAGCAAGAAAAAAGACGCATCTAAAGCTGTTCAACCCCTTGTCGCACACGCAGAACGGTAAAGCAGCACCGCGCGAAAAATCCATGTCGGGCACGTCTCATGTTGCCTCTGCCCTGCAAAAATGGCAGGTCCGTTGCAAAGATTTCACAGGGTCCTGTCACGTTATGCGCGCATTCCACATTCCGGTCGCCGGGCAACCTGCGGCGCTTCACACTCTGCCTGTTCCGGAGCCCAAGCCCGGCGAAATCCGCGTCAGGATTGCCGCCTGCGGGTTGAACTTCGCTGATTTGCTTATGGAAAAAGGCACGTATCAGGATACGCCGGACGCGCCCTTCACCCTTGGGATGGAAGTGGCCGGGACGGTCGATGCCCTTGGCGAGGGGGTGACAGGGTTTGAGGTTGGCACACGTATAGCGGTATTCGGCGGGCAGGGCGGGCTTGCCGAATATGGCTGCTTCCCGGCGGATCGCGCCGTTGCGCTTCCGGAAACGATGAGTTTCACGGACGCGGCTGCATTTCAGATCGCTTACGGTACGTCACATCTGGCGCTGGATCACCGCGCGCGGCTGCAACCGGGGGAAACCCTTCTGGTGCTGGGCGCGGCCGGGGGTGTTGGTCTGACCGCCGTGGAAATCGGCAAGCTGATGGGCGCGACGGTGATTGCCTGCGCCCGCGGCATGGACAAGCTTGAGGCCGCCCGGACCGCCGGGGCCGATCATCTTCTCGATGCGACGACCGCCGATATCCGGGCCGAGGTCAAGGCGCTGGGCGGGGCGGATGTGGTCTATGACCCGGTGGGGGGTGATCAGTTCATCGCCGCCTTCCGCGCCTGCAACCCCGAGGCCCGCATCCTGCCCATCGGCTTTGCCAGCGGAGAGGTGCCGCAGATCAAGGCCAACCACCTGCTGGTCAAGAATATCACAGTGATGGGGCTGTACTGGGGCGGCTACCTTCAATTCCGACCCAAGGTGCTGACCGACTCGCTGCGCACGCTCATGGACTGGCACGCCGATGGCAGGATCAAACCGCATGTCAGCCATGTGCTGCCACTGGAGAAGGCGGGCGAGGCGCTGGCGCTGCTGCGGGACCGGAAATCGACGGGCAAGGTGGTGGTGACGCCATAAGCTTTGCAAACCGATGCAGATTTTGACCCAACCGGGCGCAAGACGGCAATTGCCCCTTGCCGAATGTGACCCGCCGTCTTAGGCCCCTTTTCATGCGAATACTCTTTCTTGGCGATGTGATGGGGCGGGCCGGTCGGCGCGCGGTAACGGAAAATCTGGCGCGTCTGCGGAGCGACTGGAAGGTCGATTTCGCCGTGGTCAATGCTGAGAATTCTTCCAACGGGGCCGGGCTGTCGGGCGCGCATGCCAAGCTGTTGCTTGAGGCCGGGGCGGATTGCCTGACGCTGGGCGATCACGCCTTTGACCAGCGCGAGATGCTGCAATTCATCGAGACCGAACCGCGTATCCTGCGCCCGCTCAACTTTGCCAAGGATGCGCCGGGGCGTGGCGCGGCGATCTTTGATGCCGGGCGCGGACGCAAGATCCTTGTGACACAGGTGCTGGGGCAGGTCTTCATGAAGCGGCCCTTCGATGACCCGTTCTCGGCGCTGGACGGAGTGCTGCGCCGCCATCCGCTGGGCGGCACGGTTCAGGCCAGCCTTGTGGATATCCATTGCGAGGCCACCAGCGAAAAAATGGGTGTCGGCCATTTCTGTGACGGGCGCACCAGTCTGGTCGTGGGCACGCATACACATATCCCGACGGCGGACGCTCAGATTCTGCCCGGCGGCACTGGTCTGCTGTCTGATGCGGGGATGTGCGGCGACTACAATTCGGTGATCGGCATGGACAAGGCCGAGCCGATGCGCCGCTTCGTGACCGGCATGTCAAAGGGCCGCTTTACGCCCGCCAATGAAGAGGCGACGCTGTCTGGCGTGGTTGTGGATACCGATGATCGCACCGGCAAGGCCACGGCGATCCACATGGTGCGTCAGGGCGGGCGCTTGCAGCCTTCCGGCCCGCCTGCCGCATGACGAGCGGTGAACGCGGGGTCCTGATTGGGTTGCTCATCGTGATGGGCGCGGGATGGGGCATCACACAGCCGCTGGCCAAGATCGCCGTCTCTGAAGGCTACCGGCATTTCGGGCTGATCTTCTGGCAATTGGTGATCGGCGCGGTGCTGCTCGGGGCGATCACGGTGATCCGGGGGCGGCGTCTGCCGCTCGGGTCCCGGCAGCTGCGGCTCTATCTAGTGATTGCGCTCATTGGCACGATCTTTCCCAATACGGCAAGTTTCGAAGCAGCCCGCCATTTGCCATCCGGTATCCTGTCGATCACCCTGTCGCTGGTTCCGATGTTCGCCTTTCCCATCGCGCTGGTCCTTGGCAACGAGGGTTTCAGCCTGCGCCGCATGGGTGGATTGGTGCTGGGCCTCTGCGGCGTGCTGCTGATCATTGGTCCCGAGGCCAGCCTGCCCGATCCCGCCATGGTGGTCTGGATCCCGCTGGCGCTGGTGGCCCCGTTTTTCTACGGGCTTGAGGGCAATGTGGTGGCGCGCTGGGGCATCTCTGGGCTGGACCCGATCCAGGTTCTGTTCGGGGCCTCGGTCGTGGGGGCGGTGATCGCCCTGCCGCTGGCGCTGGCAACCGGGCATTTCATCGACCCGCGCGGCCCGTGGGGCGCACCCGATGCCGCGCTGGTGGCCTCGTCCGTGATCCACGCCGTGGTCTATAGCAGCTATGTCTGGATGGTCGGACGCGCCGGATCGGTCTTTGCCGCACAGGTGGCCTATCTGGTCACCGGCTTTGGCGTGGTCTGGGCAATCGTCCTGCTACGCGAAAGCTATTCGCCCTTTATTTGGGCGTCACTGGTGTTGATGTTTGCCGGGATGGCATTGGTCCAGCCCCGGCGCAAAGGCACGCTTGCCCCGGTCGCTGCAACAGGTCATTCTGAGCGCCGGAGCTGAATGGGATTTTCAATGACCGCTTTACTGAACCTGTCGCAAACGGGGCAGGCCATCGTGACGCTTGCCGTGGTCGGTGTCATGTTCCTGCTCTTCATTCGCGAAATCTATCCCACGGAAGTTGTTGCCATTGCCGGAGCGACCTTCCTATTAGCGACGGGCGTTCTGCCCTATGAGCAGGGGCTTGCGGTGCTCTCCAACCCAGCGCCCTGGACCATTGCGGCGATGTTCATCGTGATGGGGGCGCTGGTGCGCACCGGGGCGCTGGACAGTTTCACCAAGATCGCCGACCGGCAGGCCAAGACCAATCCGAAACGCGCCATCGTGTCGCTGATGACCTTCGTGGTGGTCGCCTCGGCGGTGGTGTCCAATACGCCGGTGGTGGTGGTGATGATCCCGGTCTTCGTGCAACTGGCGCGCACCATGGGTATTCCGGTCTCCAAACTGCTGATCCCGCTCAGTTACGCGGCAATCCTCGGCGGTACGCTGACCCTGATCGGGACCTCGACCAACCTGCTTGTTGATGGTGTGGCCCGCGCGCAGGGCATGGCCCCCTTCACGATTTTCGAGGTCACGCCGCTGGCCATCGTGCTGGTGATCTACGGCATGGTCTACCTTCGCTTCATCGGTCCCTACCTGCTGCCCGAGCGCGACAGCATGGCCGACCTGCTCAGTGACAAATCCCGCATGAAGTTCTTTACCGAGGCGGTGATCCCACCCGACAGCAACCTGATCGGGCGCGAGGTCACGGGCGTGCAGCTGTTCAAACGCGAAGGCGTCCGGTTGATCGACGTGGTGCGCGGTGACCTGTCACTGCGCCGCAACCTCAAGGGTGTTGAATTGCAGGTCGGTGACCGGGTGATCCTGCGCACGAAAATGACCGAGTTGCTGAGCCTGCAGCGCGACAAGTCGCTCAAACGGGTGGACCAGGTCTCGGCCGTGGAAACAACCACGGTTGAGGTGCTGATCAGCCCGGGCTGCAAGATGGTGGGCCGGAGCCTTGGTCAGTTGCGGTTGCGGCGGCGTTACGGCGTTTATCCGCTGGCGGTGCACAGGCGGAACCAGAATATCGGCAGCCAGCTCGATGAACTGGTGGTCAAGGTGGGTGATACGCTGCTTCTCGAAGGCGCGCCGGATGATATCAAGCGGCTTGCCAACGATATGGACCTTGTCGACGTGACCCAACCCTCGGCCCGAGCCTTTCGCCGCAACCACGCGCCGGTGGCGCTTGCATCGCTGGTTTTGATCGTTGGGTTGGCGGCCTTTGGCGTGGCGCCGATCTTCCTGCTGAGCCTTGGGGCGGTGGCGCTGGTCCTGCTCACCCGCTGCATCGACGCGGATGAGGCGTTCTCCTTTGTCGACGGGCGGCTTTTGTCACTGATCTTTGCCATGCTGGCCATCGGGGCGGCACTGGAAAGCTCGGGCGCGGTGAGCCTCATCGTCTCCGCCATTGCGCCCTATATCGGCATGTTGCCCGGGCCGCTGATCATCTGGGCGATCTACCTTCTGACATCGGTCATGACCGAACTGGTGAGCAACAATGCGGTGGCCGTGGTGGTCACGCCTATTGCCATCGGGCTGGCCGACGCGCTGGGCATTGATGCGCGGCCCTTGGTGGTCGCGGTGATGGTCGCGGCCTCGGCCAGTTTCGCCACGCCGATCGGCTACCAGACGAACATGCTTGTCTATGGTCCGGGCGGCTACAAGTTCACCGATTTCATGAAGGTGGGCATTCCGCTCAACCTGACGGTCGGTCTGCTGGCCTCGCTGCTGATCCCGTTCATATGGCCGCTCTGAGCGTCGGTGGGCAGAACTGCCCACCCTACCCGTAGCGGTGAACGAAGCGTTGCAGGATAATCTCGGGCTGGGTCACATCCGCCGCGTGACACATGGCGATCAGGTCATTGGCGGTCTCGGGCGGGAAATAGCCGTGGTTGCGATAGACCCCGATCCGGGTCTCGAACACCTTGGCATCGGCCTCTGGATGGAACTGCGTGGCATAGACGTTTTGACCAAAGCGCACCATCTGGAACGGGCAGGGGGCCGAGCGCAAAAGATGCGCGCAACCGTGCGGCAATTCCTGCAGCGCTTCCTTGTGACCGACAAAGGCCTGAAACCGCGCGGGCAACCCTTCCAGCAAGGGATCACGCGCGCCGTCCTCGGTGACCTCGCAATCGGTCGGGCCCACCGGCTCGCCATAGCGCCGCTTGGACACATCCGCCTCCAGATGCGCGCCAAGGATGCCGATGCCGTAGCAACAGCCCATAAAGGGATGATCCGATCCTGTGATCGCGGGCATGAGCGACAAAACGGCACGCTCGATCCGCGCCTCAACTGGCGACTTATCCTCGGGCGCATCCGATACACAGCCCGGCCCGCCACCGACGATCACGCCCGCAAAATCGCGCGGGTCCAGCCCCTCGGGCAGGTCTTCGCAATCCAGCCGGATGCGATGACATTGGTCTTCGCGCAGCCCGCCCTTGGCGAGGATCGCGGCATATTCATCGTCCGAAGCATCCGTCTCCGGACGCAGCTGCAAGATCAGAAACTGTCCCATGGCAGGCTCTTAGCGCGCCCTGTCCAAATGCAAAAGTCCGTATCTTCTCTGGTTCGAAAATATCCCGGGGGAGTCGCGCAGCGACGGGGCAGCGCCCCCATTCTGCCCCGCAGGGGCTCAAACCTGCGCGCGTCAGCGCTCATATTGGTGAAACGCGCTTGCGGACGGAAAGCCGGTTCCCGGAGCCTTACAAAGGCCAGAACACTAGGATCGCAGGCACCGACACGGCGATCACAATCACTTCCAAAGGCAGTCCCATGCGCCAGTAGTCGCCAAAATGATACCCCCCGGGGCCAAGGATCAGCGTGTTGTTCTTGTGCCCGATGGGCGTCAGGAACGCCGCCGATGCCGCCACCGCCACCGCCATCAGGAACGGGTCGGGCGACACACCCAATGTGCGGGCGATCTCGATGCCCACAGGTGCTGCGACAATCGCCGTTGCGGTGTTGTTGAGTACATCCGACAGGGTCATCGTAACCACCATCAACACCGTCAGGATCGCCCAGGCGGGCCAGCCCGAGGTCAGCCCCACCAGCGCGCCCGCGATCAGTTCTGTCCCGCCCGAGGCCTCCAATGCGGCCCCCAGCGGGATCATCGACCCCAACAGCACAACCACCGGCCATTCGATATGGTCATAAAGCTCGGCCAGTGGCAGGATCTTCAAAAGCACATAGGCCACCACCACCAGCCCCAAAGCCACGGGCAGATAGACCAGTCCAAAGCTCGCCGCGGCAACGGCGGCGGCAAACAAGCCGATGGCCAGCCAGGTCTTGCTGTCCTCGGTCACGGCCAGCCCCCGGTCGGCCAGTGGCAGACAGCCCAGCCATTCCACCACCGCATGGGCGTTTTCGCGCGGTGCCAGCAGCAGCAGGATATCGCCCGGCTCAATCTCGGTCTTGCGCATCTGCTTGGTGATGCGCCGCCCGCGCCGGGAAATCCCCATCAGCACCGTGCGATGTCGCCAGGCAAGCCCTACCGCCTGCACCGTTTTGCCACTGAGACGCGAGGTGTCGGGCACCACGACTTCGACCAGTCGCAGCCCGTCTCCTTCGGCTTTGAGCAGTTCTTCGCGGCGTTCGTCGGAAAAGGCCAGTTTGAGCGTTGAGCGGAATTCATCCAGCGCCTCGGGCGTGGCTTCAAGCACCAGCGCATCCCCCGCTTCCAACACAGTGTTGAGCGCACTTCCGTAGCGCCGCTTGTCATTGCGGATCAGGCCCAGGATGGCCACATCGGCGCTGTCTGCGGCCTCGGTCAGGTCGCGGACCCGCTGCCCGACCGCGTCACTGCCCTCGGGCACGGTCAGTTCTGCGATATAAGGGTCCAGCTCGCGCGCCTGCTGAAGCGCGTCTTCTCGCTGCGGGATCAACCGCCAACCGATCAGCGCCACAAAGACCAGCCCGACCAGCGCCGCCGTGGCCCCCACAGGGGCAAAGTCGAACATGCGGAACGGCTCGCCCAGCGTCTCCTCGCGGATCGCGGCGATGATGATATTGGGCGGCGTGCCGATCAGCGTCACCATGCCGCCCAGGATGGTGGCAAAGCTCAGCGGCATCAGCGATTGCGCGGGCGACCGGCCCGCCTTGCGCGCGGTCTGGATATCCACCGGCATCAAGAGCGCCAGAGCGGCCACGTTGTTCATGAAACCGGACAGCACCGCGCCAACCCCGCCCATCATCACGATATGCGCGCCAAGTGTACGGGTTGAATCCACAAGCGTCCGGGTGATGAGCAGCACCGCGCCCGAGCGCACCAGCCCGGCGGAGACGACCAGCACCAGCGCCACGATGATCGTCGCAGGGTGGCCAAAACCGGAAAACGCGTCCTTGGTCTCGACCACGCCCAGCACCACGCCCAGAAGCAGGGCGCAGAAGGCGACGAGGTCATAGCGAAAACGCCCCCATAAAAGCAGAGCAAATACCATGCCAAACAAGGAAAACAGGATGATCTGATCGGGGGTCAAAAGGGCACCTTTGTCATGGTCATGTCACGCAAGGCCGCATCATCGCAGGCCCAGCGGCAAGGGCAAGCCCCGTGAAAAAACGGCCGCAAGATTGCGCTTGCATTCGTATGCAAATATGCGACATTGTGTCGTTACGCCGGGTAAAGGCGTTCGTGAATTTGGAGGAACTTCACATGACACGTTTCTGGAAGAGCGCGGGATTTGCCGCGGCGGCCACTGTTGCGGCATTTGCATTGCCGGCACAGGCCGAGACGCGGCTGGCCTTTGGCGCAACCAACGCGCAATCAGCCCATTACGCCTATTTCGCGGCACTGGCCAAAGTGGTGAACGAGGCCAACCCGGACTACCAGGCTTCGGTGGTCGAAACCGGCGCAACGGTTGACAATCTCAAGCGTATGGAGCGCGGCCAGCTGGATATCGGACTGATCACCACGTCGGCGCTCTACCACGCCAATAATGGCATCAAGACCTTTGACGGCAACCAGATCGACAGCCCGCTGCTCTGGGCCTACAGCCTTGCGCCGCAGAACGTGGTCGTGCGCCGGGACGCAGGCGTGAACAGCCTCGAAGATCTTGCCGGTCAGCGTTTTGGCCCCGGTCAGCGCGGCTCCTCCACCGAGGCGACCAGCCTGGAAGTGCTGGCGCTGTTCGGGGTAGAACCCGAATGGGTGCGTGGCTCCAATGGCGAACTTGCCGCCGCGATCAAGGACAACCGCGCCATCGGCTTCATCAAATCCGCCGTCGGCACCAAATTTGACGCGCTGACCACCGATATCGCCACCTTTACCCCGGTTCAGGTCCTGCCCGTGCCCGAGGACAAGGTTGCGATGATCCGTGAAAACCTGCCGGAACTGTCGATCGTGGACATGCCGGGCGGTGAAATGGAAAACAGCGGTGCCTACCAGACCTGGGGTTTCATGATCGGCGTCTCCGCGCGCCCGGATATGCCCGAGGATGTGGCCTATAACATCGTCAAGGCGGTGATGGAGGACGAGATCGAGCAGGCGACCGCGTTTCCCAATGTCAAAGGCGTGAACCTCGCGGAACTGACGCTGCAATACGCGACCACCACGCTGCACCCCGGCGCGATCCGCTATTTCGAGGAAGCGGGTTACGAGGTGCCGGACCGGCTCAAGCCGTAAACGTCGGGGCGCTGCACGCGCCTGAGTGAAAAAACGCTCTGCGGGCCGGGTCCGGTCCGTGGGGCTCACGCCTTTGAGGGAATACACAATGGCCGTGTCAGAGCCAAAGACCATCAGCGATTTTGAACCCGAAGACCCCGCCGCCCCCGAAACGCTACGCGCCCGCGCGCTGGCGCTGTGCGGCATCGGGTTGGGGCTGTTCGTCTTCTACACTTCGTTTTTCGGCGCGTTCGAAACACTGAACCAGCGCGCCAGTTTCGTGGCGGTGATCGCTGTGATGGGGGTGATGCTCTTTCCCTTGGGCGAGGGGCGGCGCTGGCGGCCATTGGGGCTGCTCATTGACGTGTCGCTGGCAGGTTTTGTCGTGGCCTCTGCGGCCTATGTGATTTCCAATTTTGAGCGGATCATGAATGATCTGCCCTTTGCCGAAGATATTGACGTCTGGCTGGGTTTTGGCACGCTGGCGGTGATCCTCGAACTGGCGCGGCGTTCGGCCAGTCTGGTGTTTCCGATCATCGTGGGCGGTATGGTGGCCTATGCCTATTGGGGCGAGGCCATTCCCGGTGCGTTCGGGCATCGCGGCTTTGACGCCTATTACATCACCGAGGTGATGTTCCTGTCCGACCGGGGGCTGTGGGGGATGCTGGTCTCTATCGCCTCGACCACGCTGGCGGCGTTCATCCTGTTTGGCGCTTTCCTGCTGCATACAGGGGCCGGGCAGACCTTTTTCGATCTCTCGGCGCGTGCGGGCGGCAAAAGCCCGGGCGGCGCGGCCAAGATCTCAACCATTGCGTCCGGGTTGTTCGGCTCGATCTCGGGCTCATCGGTGGCCAATATCGCCACCACGGGCAATTTCACCATTCCGCTGATGAAGCGGCTGAATTACCCCGCGCCCTTCGCAGGTGCGGTTGAGGCCGTGGCCTCCACCGGGGGCCAGCTTGCGCCGCCGATCATGGGCACTGCGGCCTTTGTGATGGCTGAACTCGTCGGGGTGAATTACTGGACCATTGCGGCGGTGGCCTTTCTGCCCGCATTCCTGTTCTATCTTGGGGTCTTTACCACCGTGCACCTGATTGCGTGGCGGACCAATCTGGGGGCGGTTGAGTCCGCTGATCTGCCGGATTGGCGACAGGCACTGAACTGGAGGCGGCTGGCGCCCATTATCGCCGGGGTGGCGGGGCTTGCCTGGGGTATCTGGAACGGCAATTCGATCCAGCTGACCGCGTGTTACGGGATGATCGGCATTATCCTGGCCTATACCATCGCCACGCTCACCGGTGGCGGAACGATCCGCGAGGTGGTGCTGACCCTGCTCAAGGCGCTGGAAGATGGCGGCAAAGGCGTCGTGATCGTCGGAATCCTGCTGGTCGCGGCACAGGTCTTTGTGGCCATGGTGAACCTGACCGGGGTGGGGGTGGCGATCACCTCGCAGATCCTCGGTTTCGCGGGCGACAATATCTGGCTCATCGCTATCATCATGGCGGTGGTTTGCCTGATCGCCGGCATGGGGCTGCCCACTTCGGCGGCCTATGTGCTGGTGGCGGCGGTGTTTGCGCCGGTGCTGATCCAGCAGGGGCTGGACCCGGTGATGGTGCACCTCTTCGTGCTCTATTACGCGGCGCTGTCGGTGATCACGCCACCGGTCTGCGTGGCGGTGTTTGTCTCCTCCACCATTGCCAAGGCCCCGTGGCTGGCCGTGGCCCGCGATACCCTGCGTCTGGGCGGAACAGCCTATGTGATCCCGATGCTTTTTCTGGCCTATCCGGGGCTGCTGCTGGCGGGCGGCACGGCCGAGATCATCATGGCGATCCTGTCGGGCTGCGCCTTTACGCTGGCCGCAGCGGCGGCATTCGCGGGGCACCGCATCCGGGGACTGGGGGCATTCAGCACGCTGGTCTGGGTGGCGGTGGCTGTACTGGGGGTCTGGCACGCCTGGTGGGCAACGGGAGTTGCTGTTGTCGCGGTGCTGATTCTGTTCCGGCTTGGGGTACGGCCAGAACCAGACGCCGTTGCACCCGGTCGGGTTTCTGCCGTATAGAGCGCGAAACCAGTTGAGACGAGACGAGGGGTCCCATGGCAGGCCATAGTAAGTGGGCGAATATTCAGCACCGTAAAGGGCGGCAGGACAAGCTTCGGTCCAAGCTTTTTTCCAAGCTGTCCAAAGAGATTACCGTGGCCGCGAAAATGGGCGACCCCGATCCCGACAAGAACCCGCGCCTGCGGCTGGCGGTGAAAGAGGCCAAGGGCCAGTCCATGCCCAAGGACAATATCGAGCGCGCCATCAAGAAGGCGACCGGCGGCGAAGGCGACGATTACGAGGAAATCCGCTATGAGGGCTATGGCCCCGGCGGCGTCGCCGTGATTGTCGAGGCGATGACCGACAACCGCAACCGCACCGCGTCGACCGTGCGCTCCACCTTTACCAAGGCGGGCGGCAATCTGGGCGAGACCGGGTCGGTGGGCTTCATGTTCGAGCGCAAGGGCGAGATCATCTACTCGGCAGATGTGGGGGATGCGGACACGGTCATGATGGCCGCGATCGAGGCCGGGGCGGAGGACGTCGAAAGCTCGGAGGACGGGCATGTGGTCTATTGCGCGGATACCGACCTGAACGACGTGTCCACGGCGATGGAGGCGGAACTGGGCGAGAGCGAGAGCACCAAGCTCATCTGGAAACCCACCACCACGACCGAGCTTGACCTTGAGGGCATGCAGAAGCTCATGAAGCTGATCGACGCGCTGGAAGATGATGATGACGTGCAGCGCGTGACCGCGAATTTCGAAGCCTCGGACGAGGTGATGGAACAGCTCTGACCCCGGTCGGAGGTTTCACGCTACAAGGCGTCCCGTTGCGGGACGCCTTTTTCGTTTCAGGCGGTCGGGCTGTGCGCGGTGCCTTGATCCTCAGATAGATCGGCGACCGTGTCGTCCGTGGCCCGTCCCGGTTCAGGCCACATCCACAGCGCGCAGTCCCAGGATCTCACGCGCTTCACGCCAGCTTGCCACCGGGCGCTCGTATTTTTCGCACAGCTCAACAGTGCGCTCTACCAGCGCGGCATTGGACGGGGCCAGCGTTGATTTATCCAGCCGCACATTGTCTTCCAGCCCGGTGCGCGCATGGCCGCCCGAAGAAATCGCCCAGTCATTCAACCTGATCTGATTGGGCCCGACACCTGCCGCGCACCACGGGGCATCCGGACCGAACAAACGGTGCACGCTGCGCACGTAGAAATCGAACACCTCGCGATCGGCGGGCATGGCGTTTTTGACCCCCATGACGAACTGAACATAGGGGGTTCCGGCCAATTGCCCGCGATCAGCCATCAGTTTGGCGTGGAAGATATGGCTCAGGTCAAAGGCCTCGATCTCGGGTTTGACATCATGGGCGAGCATCTCGGAGGCCAGCCAGTCCACCAGATCCGGCGGGTTTTCATAGACCCGGGTGGGAAAGTTGTTCGATCCCACCGACAGCGATGCCATGTCGGGCCGAAGCGGCAACATACCGCCCCGCGCCTGTCCCGCGCCCGAACGCCCGCCGGTAGAGAGCTGAATGATCATGCCGGGGCAGTGTGTTTCCACCGCTTCCTTGAGCGCTGCGAATTTTTCCGGATCGGACGAGGGCGAGCCATCGTCATTGCGCACATGGGCATGCATGATGCTGGCACCCGCCTCAAAGGACGCATGGGTGCTTTCGACCTGTTCCGAAATCGAGATCGGAACGGCCGGGTTGTCGGACTTTTGGGCGACCGATCCGGTGATCGCGACGCAGATGATACAGGGTTGGGGCATTGGGGCCTCTGAGTGGTGCCTATTGGGTCCGTGCGCCTTATCCGGTCGGTGAATGCCGCCTGCAGCGAAGCGCGTCCGGGAGCCGCTTTGTCTGGCGCGACTTTGCTTGAACCGGATCGGCTTTGCAAGAAACCGGGCTATTTCAAGCGGGTAGCCGCCGAAGGCTTGGCGCTGGATTTGACCGAAACCGCCGTCTTGTACTGCCCCATTTATGCGGTCACGTCCAAGGACCGCAGCCGGGCGCGGTACCTTGCCATCATTCCCTCGTCAGTCTTGTCTAGGAATGATGAGTGGATGACGTACAAAACCACTGGAGCGAACACAGCGGCAAGTACGAGTAAAGTCTCTAAGTCCATCTGGGATTAGGGGACCTGTTCAATACTACTGATCGACGACAACTGCTGTTCCACTGGCAATCAACATGACCATGTTCCACCCGCTATCGCCAATCTGTGTATAGTCTAAATCGACGCCAACAACCGCATTAGCACCGACCGCATGTGCCTCGCGCTTTAATTCGAACAAAACGGTTTCACGCGCATCTCGCATTGTCTTTTGAATCGCTTCCGAGCGCCCTCCAAAGACATTGCGGACAGATGCAAAAATATCTTTGAAAACATTCATGCCGTATGCGCACTCTGCGGTCACGATTGTGATCCTCTCTCGTATTGCTATATCGGGTTGCATTTCGGTGGTGATCAGGATTTCTTCTATCTCAGCATTGTGCTCCCTGTGCTCCATAATTTGCGGCGTTTCTTCTCCACGCAAACGTGCCACATTGCATTTTTTGCAAAGCGTTCCTCCAGGTCCAAAAGAATTTAGGATCCCAATCTGAGTGCCGCAATCCGCACACTGTTTCATATCGTCTCTGCTCCCTGCTTAGGCGTGTCATGTTGCAGTGCAGGCTTGATTCTGGCCACCCCCTTAAACTGATGTATCCTTTTTTCGACGAACCATACCCGATACACCGTCATCCGCGACACATCCTAGGCCTGCACCTGAGATATGCGACACGAGGTGATATGAAGCCGCTGTTCACCGTTCAGGCGCAACCAAGCGAATTTCCTTTGTGGGGTAAGTTGTGGGGTATTACCTGAAAAATCATAATTTTTCTAGCAATATTAAGGCCAAATGGCGGAGACGAAGGGATTCGAACCCTCGAGACGGTTTCCCGCCTACTCCCTTAGCAGGGGAGCGCCTTCGACCACTCGGCCACGTCTCCGTCGACCCGTTTAATGGTGACGACGGACGGGAACAAGGCGAATTTTGGAAATTTCAGACGGTTTCTTGCATGCGCAGCTGCGGGGGCAAGGGTTTTGCGCTCACACCCGTTCCGCGGTCGACCACCGGGCGCGCCAGCTTGAACTGTCCAACAGTGATGCGCGCGGCGAATCTCTCCGCAGGGCAGGGAGTGCGGCATCCAGTGTGGAAAGGGGGAGTTTGCCCGACAAAACCGCGCGATACAGGCCGAACACACCGGCACGCGTGTAGGTCGACCAATGGCAGATCCGCTTGTCGCGCGGGGCGATCCGGAAGCCAAGCGCGGCCAGGGATGACAGGGTTTCGGTGTCGTCGATCCAAACGGTTCGGAACCTGCCCGGGTGCCCCGAAAACGCACCGAGCGCCCGGTCCCCCCTTGTTTCCGGAGCGACGAAGCATTCCAGCAACGCGTTGTAGACCGTGTTTTCCCGGCTGGTCACATGCAGAATGTCAGCGGATTGACCCGCGGGCGTGGCCAGAGCCTCCTGTGCCGGAGCTGTGAATTCAGCGGCAGACAGCAGGACCAGAACATCGAATGTGCCTGGGCAGGCATGACAAAGCGCCCGCAACGCGACGCGCGCACCCATTGAATGGCCCATCACATGCACGGGACGGGCCGGGTGCGCCGCCTTGATCCGGGACGCGAGTTTTGCAAGCGCGCGGCCGGCTGTGATTGCGCGCTGATAGGCGCCACTGACCGTTCCGCGGGCATTCCATCCGAAACAGATCGCAACGCCCGGGTCATCACGCCCATGATGACCATATCCCAGGTGACGTGGCCAGCTTATGACGCGCCGACACGCGGGATCGGGCGACAAGGCAAAGATATGCTCATGCGGGCAGACGCGTCCGGGACGATAGCGAAAACCATGCACGAGGATCGTGACGGGACCGGGCGTGTTCTCAAGGGCCTGCGCTATCACCGGTCCGACGGGCTGCGGCGAGCGGTGCAGGACCGGCTCCGTGCCATGCGCGTTCACCCTCAAGAGCGCCATACCGGTCCCCGTGATGTTACCCAGGTCGCTGATAGGGGCAGGCTATGACGCGTCGATGAAGGGGCGGTTACAGCACTGTGACGCACTTGACCGCATTACGGCAACACCGTACACCAGTCGCGTGGCGATTTGTTACCGGATTGCGGGCCACGTAAAAACACTTCCGCTAAAAGGTCAGAGAACGAAAGCTCCCGTTCGCTTGACCGCGCCCGGGGGCTTTTGTTTTGAAGGGAACAGCACATGAGCAATGATTGGAACAGCCGCACCAAGCTGGTGCATGGCGGGACACGTCGTTCGCAATATAACGAGGTGAGCGAAGCGCTCTTCCTCACCCAGGGGTTCGTCTACGACAGTGCGGAACAGGCCGAGGCGCGGTTTATCGAAGCCGGGCCGGACGAATTCATTTATGCGCGCTATGGCAACCCGACCGTGGCCATGTTCGAGGACCGTATCGCCGCCCTGGAAGGGGCCGAAGACGCTTTTGCCTGCGCCTCCGGTATGGCGGCGGTGAACGGGGCCCTATGCGCCATGCTCAAGGCCGGGGATCACGTTGTTGCGGCGCGGGCGCTGTTTGGATCCTGTCACTACATTCTCGACAGCATCCTGCCTCGATACGGCGTCGAGGTGACCTTTATCGATGGTACCGATCTTGATCAGTGGCGCGCGGCGGTGCGCGCCGAAACACGTCTGTGTTTCTTCGAGTCTATGAGTAACCCCACGCTGGAACTTATTGATATCAAATCAGTTTCCGAGATCGCGCATGAGGTCGGCGCATTGGTGGTTGTGGATAACGTGTTCTCGACCCCGATTTACTCTAAGGCCATCTCGCAAGGCGCTGATATCGTGACGTATTCTGCTACCAAGCATATGGACGGCCAGGGCCGGGTGCTGGGCGGAGTGATCCTGGGGTCAAAGGAACTGATCCGCGGCAAGATCGAGCCCTATATGAAACATACCGGCGGCGCGCTCAGCCCGTTTAATGCCTGGGTGCTGCTCAAAGGGCTTGAGACGATGGATCTTCGCGTGCGCGCCCAGACGGCAACCGCGCAGATGCTGGCCGAAGCGCTGGAAGGTCATCCGGCACTCTCACGCGTCTTGTATCCCGGTCTCGCGTCACATCCGCAGCATGATCTGGCAAATGCACAGATGGGTGCGGGCGGCACGGTCCTGTCGTTTGAGATCAAGGGCGGGCGCGATGCGGCCTTTGCCTTTCTCAATGCGCTGAATATCATCGTGATTTCCAACAATCTGGGTGATGCAAAAACCATTGCGACGCCGCCAGCGTTCACCACCCATCAGCGGTTGCCGGACGATCAGAAAAAGCTCTTGGGAATCACGCCAGGGTTGATTCGTCTGAGCTGCGGTTTGGAAGATCCGCAGGACCTGTTGGCGGATATCCGCGCGGCGCTTTCTGTGGAACCGGGCGAATAACCGCCGGTGCAGCAGGGGAGGCAAGACTTTTCTGGCGCGACCGTGGGTGCTGCGCGATAGAGGTCTCGATGCAACCATCAGGATAGAGGGAACCTCACATGAAGGCACTTACACTCACGGCATGTCTCGCCGTTTCAAGCTTGGCCGCGCTGCCGGCGATCGCGCAAGACGCAACTGACGCTGATCCGTTCATTGCCACCCAAGGCGATGGCACCGCGCTGGGCGTCGTGGGCGGCATGACACTTCTGATCCTGATCGCCGCGGCCACGAATGACTCGTCTTCGGGCACCGATTGATCGGATTTAATTGAAGAGGCGTCGGGTCCGGGTGATCCGGCGCCGGTTTCCCTGCGTATGAATGATATGTGTTGGAAATATGCGCGCTAAGTGCATAGATACCTGTCACGCGAGGTCGCAAGGGGGACCATGCCATGAATATCCATACGCCGGGTTTTGAAAACCAGCCGTCACGCGAAGAGGCGGAAAAAGCCGCTGAGTTGCTGCGCAACTGGGCTGTGGCCCAGGGGGCACGGGATCCGGACACGGTACGGGATCTCATGGAGCTTGTTGGCGGGGTTGACAGCCTGGCCTATCCGGCGCTGGCGCGGATCTATGACCCGGAATTCGCCGTAGACGCCGACTACAAAGCCTCCTTGCCCGATTTGCAGAATGGCCCCGCATCCCTGATCCGCGGGGCAAATGAACCGATTCAGCATGTCGGTATCTCGAATTTCCGCCTGCCGATCCGCTACCATACCCGCGACAATGGTGATCTGACCCTTGAGACCTCGGTCACGGGGACCGTCAGCCTTGATGCCGACAAGAAGGGTATCAACATGTCGCGCATTATGCGCAGCTTCTACAAGCACGCGGAAAAGACGTTTTCCTTTGGCGTGATCGAAGCGGCGCTGGACGATTACAAGGCCGATCTCGAAAGCATCGATGCGCGCATCCAGACGCGGTTTTCTTTCCCCGTAAAAGTGGACAGTTTGCGGTCCGGGCTGAGTGGATACCAGTATTATGACATCGCTCTGGAACTGGTGGAGCAGGATGGAGAGCGTAAGAAAATCGTACATCTGGATTATGTTTACAGCTCGACTTGCCCGTGTTCGCTTGAACTTTCCGAACATGCGCGCCGGGAGAGGGGCCAATTGGCCACTCCGCATTCGCAGCGCTCCGTTGCGCGTATCTCGGTCGAGGTGACCGGGGCGAAATGCCTGTGGTTCGAGGATCTGATCGACATGTGCCGCCGCGCCGTGCCGACGGAAACACAGGTGATGGTCAAACGCGAGGACGAACAGGCCTTTGCAGAGTTGAATGCCGCCAACCCGATCTTTGTTGAGGACGCCGCGCGCCTGTTTTGTGAGCAATTGCAAGCGGATGCCCGTGTCGGCGATTTCCGCGTTGCCGCCAGCCATCAGGAAAGCCTGCATTCGCATGACGCGATTTCGGTGCTGACCTCGGGGCAGACATTTGCGCAATCGAGCATCGATCCACGCTACTTTGCGTCGTTTTTCCACGTCGGTTGATCCCTGCCGACCTCCCGGCTTGGCGCTTGCCTGTTGCATTTTAACACGCGTCAGGCACGCCATCCTTTGTATTTATGTAATTTACAACAATGCATTACGCCGCGTTTCTGATGTAACGCCTGGCGCAGCATGAGCGAAAAACGCGATATTCGCGAAACTGTTAATCGCATCATGACAAACCAACCCTACATTCACTGTCAGGGAGGAAACCGAAACGATAACGCATGAGGTTTCCAATGCAGATGAACAATGTCCAACTCCGCTACCCTCATCCCGGCTGGCGCCAGAGGCTGGATGCCTATTTCGCCAACCTGGGTCAGGGGGTGAATGCCGCAACCCTGATGCGCGCCCGCATGGGCGAGGTGGCCGGGCTTGAATCGCTCAGTGATGCTGAACTGCGCGAGATTGGGCTCAGGCGCGTTGATATCCCGGCCCGCGTCTTCGACGACATGTTCGCTGCCTGACAGGTCGCGTTCCGCTTGACAGCCCCGGCGGGGCGGGCCAACGCTCGGCCTCATGTTTGATATTCGCCCCGTCGGATATGTGATCGGTTTGCTCGTGGCCTTTCTGGGGGCCATGATGCTGTTGCCGTTTCTTGTGGACGTGGCCGAGGGGCGCGGCCATTGGCCTGTTTTCGTGGAAAGCGGCGTCATCACCATGCTCTCGGGCGGGCTGATTGCGCTGGCCTGTTCCAACGGGGTCAAGGAAGGGCTGTCGATCCAACAGACCTTTTTGTTGACCACGGGCGTCTGGCTTGCGCTGCCTGTCTTTGGGGCGTTGCCATTCGTGATTGGCGAAACGGATGCGCGATATGTGGACGCGTTCTTTGAGGCCATGTCGGGGCTGACCACCACCGGCTCCACGGTCTTTTCCGGTCTGGATGACATGCCCAAGGGCCTGTTGCTGTGGCGTGGGCTGCTGCAATGGCTGGGCGGGATCGGGATCATTGTTGTCGCCATGGTGTTCCTGCCCGAACTGCGGGTCGGTGGGATGCAGATTTTCCGCGCGGAAGGCTTTGACACGATGGGTAAGATCCTGCCACGCGCGACCCAGATCGCCTCGCAGATCTCGGTCATTTATGTCAGCCTCACGCTGATCTGCGCGTTGCTCTACATGCTCTTTGGGATGGAGGCGTTTGACGCCTCGGTGCACGCGCTCACCACCATCGCGACCGGGGGCTTTTCCACCTATGACGCGTCCTTTGGCGCGTTCACCGGGCCGCTGGAATATGTCGCGGCGATCTTCATGGTGCTCGCGGCGCTGCCTTTTGTGCGCTACGTGCAGTTGATCAACGGCTCGACCCGCCCCTTGTTTCGCGACGCACAGGTGCGCGGGTTCGTGCTGGTGCTGGTGCTTGTCGTGCTCAGCTCGGCCGGTTTCCTGATGCTGCGGTTTGGCTATGGCCCGGAACAGGCGCTGAGAGAGGCCCTGTTCAACATCACCTCGATCCTGACCGGAACCGGTTATGCCAGCGTCGATTACATGGGCTGGGGCGCGATGATGGTGGCGGTGTTCTTTTTCCTTGGTCTTGTGGGCGGCTGCGCGGGCTCGACCGCCTGTTCTGTCAAGATCTTCCGCTACCAGCTATTGTTCGCCTCGATCCGGGTGCAGCTCAAGCGTATCCGCTCGCCCCACGGCGTCTTTACCCCAAGGTATGAGGGCCGCCCGGTGAGCGATGATGTCCTGTCCTCGGTCATGTCGTTCTTTGTGTTTTTCGTGGTGTCCATGGGTATCCTGTCGGTGCTCTTGTCCGCCACGGGGCTGGATTTCGTCACCTCGATCTCGGGCGCGGCCACGGCGCTGGCCAATGTCGGTCCGGGGCTGGGCGACACGATCGGCCCGGCGGGCAATTTCGGCGCGCTCAACGACACGGCCAAATGGCTGCTCTCGGCGGCGATGCTGATCGGGCGGCTGGAGCTTCTGGCGGTTTACGCCATTCTGACGGTGAATTTCTGGAGGGCCTGACATGACCGGCAACAAACGTCCGCTTGGCGCGCAGATCTCGCATATGCTCAAGGCGCGGGGCGTGGATGTGATCTTCGGCATTCCCGGCGTGCATAATATCGAGATGTATCGCGGCATCGAAGAGGCGGGGATCACCCATGTGCTCGCGCGGCATGAACAGGGCGCGGGCTTCATGGCCGATGGCTATGCGCGCGCCAGCGGCAAGCCCGGCGTGGCCTATGTGATCACCGGACCGGGGCTTTGCAATGCGATGACGGCGCTGGGGCAGGCCTATTCGGATTCGGTGCCGGTGCTGATGATCTCATCCTGTCTTGATGAGACCGCGGCGCGGCGCGGGCAGTTGCACCAGATGAAGGATCAGCGCGCGGCGGCGGAAACGGTCTGCGACTGGTCCGAAGAGGCGCGCGGCCCAGAGGCGGCTTATGCGCTGATTGACCGGGCGTTCATGGAATTCGCCACCGCGCGGCCCCGCCCGAAACATCTTCAGGTGCCGATTGCCCTTGCAGGCGGTCAGGCCGTCCCACCATGTGAGTCTGGGCCTTCGGCTACGGTCCCGCCCGCCCGCCCGAAAGCCCGCGATGCGGATATGACCGCGCTGATCGACGCGGTGCTGGCGGCAGAGAAACCGCTCTTTGTCTTTGGCGGCGGTGCGCGCGGTGGGGCGGCGGCGGTCCCTGCGCTCTTGCAACAGACCGGCGCGGCGGCCTTCACCACCTATGCCGGGCGCGGTCTGGTGCCAGCAGACCACCCCCTGAGTTTTGGCTCTTACCTCGCGCGTCCCGACTCGGCGGCGATTTTCGCCGAAGCTGATCTGCTGATCGCAGTGGGAACGGAGCTGTCCGAGGTGGATCTGTGGCGCGACACGCCCGGCCAGACCTGCCGGACCATCCGCATCGACATCGACCCGGAGGTGCTGGCGCAATGCGGCCCCGGCGACATGGCGATTCAGGGGGATGCAGGGGCGTTGCTTCGCGCGCTGAGCATCGCCATTCCGGCGCGGGTCGATGACCAGCCGCCGAAATGGGATGCCGCGCAGGTGGCCGAGACGCGCGCGCGCTGGCGGGCCGAGACGGATGCGGAGCGCCCCGGCATCGTGCCGGTCTGTGATGCGCTGCGCGCGGTGATCCCGCCCGACACGCTGATCTATTCCGACATGACCCAGTTCGCCTATGTCGCGAAAGAGGTTTGGGATATGGACGCGCCGGGGCTGTGGCATCATCCATATGGATTCGGCACGCTGGGCTACGCGTTGCCCGCCGCGATTGGCGGGGCGCTGGGGCGGCCCGGTCATCCGGTTGTGGCCATCGTGGGGGATTACGGCTTCCAGTACACGCTGCAGGAACTCGGCGTTGCGGTCGAACTGGGCCTGCCGCTGGTGATCCTGATCTGGGACAATGCCAAGCTGAAAGAGATCGAGGACGCGATGGTCGCCAGCCAGATCGCGCCCAATGCGGTGGTGGCGCACAATCCGGATTTTGGCGTGCTGGCCGAGGCCTATGGCGCGCGTTCGGAAGAGCCGGGCACATTGAGTGATCTGCAAGCGGCGGTGAAGGCCGCGCTGGCGGCGGACGGGCCAACGCTGATCTGGATGAATCAGGACCTGGCCTCTCGGTAAAGTCCATTTTTAATAAAGGCTTAAGTAACCAATCCTTAGCTTTTTTCTGTCTTTCTGCTACCTGACGCGTTGCGAAGGGAAGGGTTTGGAAAGACCATGTTCTACCAGATGTTTTATACCAGTGAGATGATCCCCGGCTTCACCAAGGCCGATCTCGCCCGGGTTTTGGAGGTATCGCGCCGTAACAACGCGCTATTGCAGCTGACGGGCATGCTAATCACCCATGAGGGCAAATTCTTTCAGGTGCTCGAAGGCCCCAAGAACAATGTCGAGAAATGCTTTGCCCTGATCGGCCGGGACAAACGGCATCGTGGGCTTGCCATCGTGTCCAAAGGCTATGCCAAGCAGCGCGCCTTTTCCGGATGGCGCATGGCCTATCATGACCCGTCCGATCTTCCCGACAGCCTGCGCAAGACGGTGTTTTCCATTTACAAACTTGTTCCGCCGCGCAGCCCGGATCGCAGCGACGATCCAAGGACCCAGGAACAGGTGCGCAAGTTCCTTGCCGGGTTCGACTGGCTGCGCCCGGATGTGAAGCCGGATGGGATTCCCTCGGGCGGCGGCACGCAAGCGGCGTCATAAGCGGAAATTGTTCGCGAACGAAACCTGAACACCGCTTTTCATCCGTGTCTGCCCGCGTTACTCTGCGGGCATGAGCAGTTTTGACGATATCGATGCCTTTGAAGCGGCGGGCAGCCTGTCGCAACGTGCCATGGCCGCGCGTGGCGCGCCCTATCTTGACGGGTTGAACCCTGCGCAGCGCGAAGCGGTGGAAACGCTGGACGGCCCGGTGCTGATGCTGGCGGGCGCGGGCACGGGCAAGACCAAGGCGCTGACCACCCGCATTGCGCATCTGCTGAACACGGGCCGCGCCCGGCCCAATGAAATCCTTGCGGTAACCTTCACCAACAAGGCCGCGCGCGAGATGAAGAACCGGGTGGGGCGGCTGTTGGGCCAACCGGCCGAGGGCATGCCTTGGATGGGCACGTTCCACGCGATCGGGGTGAAACTGCTCCGGCGTCATGCGGAACTGGTCACAGCAGTTCCGGTTCTTCGAAAAACTCAGCCAGCATTGACAGAGCACGGCGAAGATCCAGAAGATCCATATGATCTCGGTCCAGTGCCACGACCAGCAGAAGCTGAGCCAATAATCCAAAACGAGATCATTCAGTCGAGTGGGCCACATCTCAAGTCAAATTTTACAATCCTTGACACCGATGACCAACTGCGGTTGCTCAAGCAATTGGTGCAGGCAGCAGGGGTTGATGACAAGCGATGGCCTGCTCGACAACTTGCGCACATTATTGACGGTTGGAAAAATCGGGCGTGGACGCCCGATAACGTACCCAGCGCGGAGGCCAGCGCCTATAATGGCAAGGCGGTTTCGCTGTATAGGGAATACCAAAAACGCCTGCTTGAGCTGAACGCCTGCGATTTCGGCGACCTGCTGTTGCATTGCGTGACCATCTTCCAGACCCATGACGACGTTCTGGCGCAATATCAGCGCTGGTTCCGGTTTATCCTCGTGGACGAGTATCAGGATACCAACGTGGCGCAGTATCTCTGGCTGCGGCTGCTCGCGGGCGGGCACAAGAATATCTGCTGCGTGGGCGATGACGACCAGTCGATCTATGGCTGGCGCGGGGCCGAGGTGGGCAATATCCTGCGCTTTGAAAAGGATTTTCCGGGGGCCAAGGTGGTCCGTCTGGAACAAAATTACCGCTCCACGCCGCATATCCTTGCCGCCGCTGGCGGGGTGATCGTGGGCAATAAGGGGCGGTTGGGCAAGGAGCTTTGGACCGACGCCGACGAGGGCGAGAAGGTCCGCCTGATCGGCCATTGGGACGGTGATGAAGAGGCGCGCTGGATCGGCGAAGAGATCGAGGCGATGCAGGGTGGCACCCGCGGGATGCGACCCTACTCACTGGACGACATGGCCATCCTTGTCCGCGCCTCGCACCAGATGCGCGCTTTCGAGGACCGGTTCCTGACCATTGGTCTGCCCTATCGCGTCATTGGCGGGCCGCGCTTTTATGAGCGGATGGAGATCCGCGATGCCATGGCCTATTTCCGCGTCGTGACCTCGCCCGAGGATGATCTGGCCTTTGAGCGTATCGTGAACACGCCCAAGCGCGGCCTTGGCGACAAGGCGCAGCAGACGATCCAGCGGCTGGCCCGCGAAAACGGCGTGAACCTTGTCGAAGGGGCGCGGCTGGCGGTGGAGAGCGGCGCGATCAAGGGCAAGGGCGGCAAGGAACTGGGCACACTGATCGACAGCTTGACCCGCTGGGGCCGCATGACCGGCGACCAAAGCCTGACCCATATGGAACTGGCCGAAATCATCCTTGATGAAAGCGGCTACACCACCATGTGGCAGAACGACAAGACGCCGGAGGCACCGGGGCGGCTCGAAAACCTCAAGGAACTGGTCAAGGCGTTGGAAGGGTTCGAGAACCTGCAAGGGTTTCTCGAACATGTGGCGCTGGTCATGGATAATGAAAGTGATGATGGTGGCGCGAAAGTGTCGATCATGACGCTGCACGCGGCCAAGGGGCTGGAATTTCCCGCCGTCTTCCTGCCGGGGTGGGAGGACGGTCTGTTCCCGTCGCAGCGCTCGATGGATGAAAGCGGGCTCAAGGGGCTGGAGGAAGAACGCCGCCTCGCTTACGTGGGCATCACCCGCGCCGAAGAGGTCTGCACCATCAGTTTCGCGGGCAACCGCCGGGTCTATGGCCAGTGGCAATCACAGATGCCGTCTCGCTTCATTGATGAACTGCCCGAGGCGCATGTCGAGGTGCTGACGCCCCCGGGGCTTTATGGCGGAGGGCAGACGCAGACCTCCAGCATCGATGCCCGCGTGGCCGAGGCCAATGTCTACAACTCCCCCGGATGGCGGCGCTTGCAGGAGCGTCAGAACCAGCGCCCCATGTCCCAGCCCAGCGAGGCACGCAATACGGTGATCGACATGAACGCGGTGTCCAGCTTCACCATGGGCGAACGGGTGTTCCACCAGAAATTCGGCTATGGCGCGATCGTAGGGATCGAAGGTGACAAGCTTGAGATTGATTTTGAAAAGGCGGGCACGAAAAAGGTGGTGGCGCGCTTTATCACGGGCGCGGATGACGTGCCCTTTTAACGCCTGACGCGCGCCGGGGATGTGCCGATGCCTTACCTTTTCCTGATCTTGGTTGTGGCGGGCGTCGCATTCTTCGTTCTGCGCCGCATGCAACGCAAGCAGGTCATCGCAGAATTGCTGGCCACGCCGCTGGACGATGCGCAACGCCGTGTCATCGCCGAACAGGTGCCGATCACCCAGAGGCTGCCGCCTGAGTTGCGGGCCGGTCTGGAAGGCAGAATCCATCGTTTCCTTGAACAAGTGGACTTTCACGGCTGCAACGGGCTTGAGGTGGATGACGGCATGCGGCTCTCCATCGCCGCGCAGGCCTGTCTTCTCGTGGTGAACAGTGACGCCTGGTATGACGGGTTGAGCACCATTCTGGTCTATCCCGGCGCGTTCAAATCCGTGCAGCAGAACCATGACGGCTATGTGGTGACCGAGGAAGAGGTGGTGCGCACCGGTGAAAGCTGGCTGCATGGGCCGGTGGTGTTGTCCTGGTCACACTCCGAGCGCGGCGCGCGCGATGATCGCGATGGGCATAATGTGGTGATCCATGAATTCGCCCATCAGTTCGACGCGCTGTCCGGGGCGACGAACGGCGTGCCGCTGCTGGGGCCGGGGCAGAGCTTTGCCGAATGGGAACGGACGTTTCTGGAAGCCTTTGAAGCCCATGTGCGCCGGGTGGAGACGGGCCGCAAAACGGTGATCGACGCCTATGGCGCAACCGGTCACGAGGAATTTTTTGCCGTGGCGGTCGAATTGTTTTTTGAAAGACCCGCGGCGCTGAGGCGCGAGGCGCCAGAGGTATATGCCCAATTGGCGCGGCTTTTCCGGCTGGACCCCGCGACCTGGGGCTGACGTCTACAAAACAAAGAGCTGAAAAAGAAAACGGCGGCACAAGGGAGGATGTGCCGCCGTTTTTTATCAGCAGCGCTCCGAAGGGAGGAGGAGAGGAGCGCTACCTATGTCAGAGCGTGGGCCAAAAGGGAGGAGGGCCTTTGCTCTTTCATCTTCCCGGGCTGATTGGGAGGAGGGCCCGGAAAAATTTCTGGACCATTCGGTCCGGTGTAAAAGGGCGGCGACATCAGGGAGGAGGAAGATGCCGCCGCAAAAGACAGAAGGCTCAGGGAGGAGGAGAGAGCCCTCTGATCTGTCGTTAGTGATAGGCTGCGTGGTAGGCCACGCGGCGAATTTCGGAGCGGCTCAGACCAAGATCGGCGAGCTCGCGGGTGCTCAGCTGCTGCAGTTCACGCAGGGTGGTGCGGTAGACGCGGTAAGCTGCGTAGCGCTGCTTCAGATCCGCAATCAGCCCGGTCACGCGGTGGAACAAACCGGTTTGGGAGTAGCTGGTGTTCGTTACATGTGCCATTGTCGTCGCTGCCTGTGTTGGCGTGTCGTTTGTTGATCTCAATGTAACCCAATGCTGCACGTGCACAATCCTCCAAAGGTTCAATGCTGCTATGCAGCAAATGCATGAGTCTTGCGGTTGAAAAGCGGGCAGGACGCCACAAAAGTCGGAAAAATTCGCGCCACAGTTGCGATGCCGAAAGACACTGCAAGTTTCTGTGGCGGCGGTTCCAATTTTTGGGCGCGCTGAAAACCTGGCCCGGGACCCCGGTCGCGGCTGTCCGGGCTATAAGGTGATTCCAATTCAACGCGATACGCGCTCTGCGGCACACATCTTATATAGGCGACACTGAGCGCGGTCGGGGCGGGCGTCGCTTTTGGGGCCGGTTTGGGATTTCATGGACCTTACGGGAAACCATGGGAACAATGGGGCGCGACGGCCTGCGAGAGCGGAAAACGAATCAATATTACGCGGAATTTCGGAAGATTCTCCGTTTTGGCGCGGTGGTTTTCTGGATTTTTGCCCCATGATCCGAAATTTTCTGGGATTTTATGGGGCGAAATGGCCGGGCTGTGATGTGTCTATATATTGTGTTGATTGGCGTAGTCTTCCGCTAGAAATGTCCTAAACGGCCTGAAATTCACCCCAATATCTTGATCCCCGCACGGGCCTCGGACAAGGTGTAGTGGTGATTTCCCTCACAAGGGTGTTGATTTCCATGAAATCCCATGGCATCCCTGTTTACACGATGAGGGACGGACAAGGGGCAGCAAAGACCCCGATCTGAACTCCCAGAAAAACAAAAAATGGTTTCATACAGGCAACCGCTTTCATCGTGACAAGAGATCCGGCGCGCGGGCGAGCAGACATCCCCCCAGGTGGCGCGCGCAGCTGGACTTCCCGCAAGGCGGGACGAGGGCGGCGGGTTGATCAGTGGCAGCAGATCAACCCGCCGTTTTCTTTATTCACCACCACCGGGGACAGACAGCGCGGGGGCGCGACGAAGGGACAAGGCAGTGAGCCGCAGGTTCAGAGGCGAAAGCCACCACAAGGTGGATGCGAAGGGCAGGGTATCGATCCCGGCCTCGTTTCGCCGTGTGCTCGAAGCCGCCGATCCCAACTGGAAATCCGGTGAAAACCCCGAGCTTGTGATCGTCTATGGCGATCATCGCCGCAATTACCTTGAATGTTACACCATGGAAGCCATCGACGAGGTGGACGCCAAGATCGACGCACTGCCGCGCGGATCCATGGAGCGCAAGATGCTCCAGCGGCTGTTCCATGGTCAGTCCTATCCCACCAATGTGGATGAGACCGGGCGGCTCGTCCTGCCCGCAAAGCTGCGGGGCAAGATCGCGCTGGACAAAGAGGCGTTTTTTATCGCTGCCGGTGACACGTTCCAGATCTGGAACCCCGAGACCTATGAACAGGAAGAGCTGGCCAAGACCGAGGAATGGCTGGACGAATTGCCGGACGATTTCGATCCGCTCTCCTTCCTTGATGGCAAAGAGGGCTGAGCCATGGCCGCCGCTGCCCGCGCCACTGATCAAGCCCCGCATATCCCCGTTCTGATCCGCCCGCTGATCGCGGCGGCGTCGCCCATCACTGGCCATTGGCTGGACGGCACCTTTGGCGCTGGGGGCTATACCCGTGCGCTGCTCGAGGCCGGGGCCGACAAGGTGACCGCGATTGACCGCGATCCGCTGGCCTTTGAACTCGCCGCCGACTGGATCGGCGACTATGGCGACCGGATCGAATGCGTGCAGACCGTGTTTTCCCGTCTCGACGACGTGGCCAGCGACCTGGACGGCGTGGTGCTGGATCTGGGTGTGTCCTCGATGCAGCTGGATCGCGCCGACCGGGGCTTTTCCTTCATGAAGGACGGGCCGCTGGACATGCGCATGAGCCAGGAGGGCGTGAGCGCCGCCGATCTGGTCAATACCGCCTCGGCCGAGGAACTGGCCAGTATCCTCTTTACCTATGGTGAAGAGCGCGCCTCGCGGCGGATTGCCAAAAACATTGTCCGTGCGCGCGAAGAGCAGCCCTTTGAAACCACCTTGCAACTGGCCGAGGTGATCGAAAACTCCCTGCCGCGCGCCAAGCCGGGCCAGAGCCACCCCGCCACCCGGAGCTTTCAGGCGCTGCGCATCGCGGTAAATGACGAATACAAGGAACTGCTCAACGGGTTGATGGCCGCAGAAGCGGCCCTTAAACCCGGCGGCATTCTGGCGGTCGTGACGTTTCATTCCATCGAGGACCGGATGGTCAAACGCTTCCTGACCGCGCGCGCGGGCCATTCCGGCAATACCAACCGCTACGCGCCTCAGGCCGAAGCCACACCGGCGCAGTTCGACATTCTGACCCGCAAGGCGGTGGGCCCGGACGATCAGGAACTTGAGGAAAACCCGCGCTCCCGCTCGGCCCGGCTGCGCGTGGCGCGGCGCACGGATATTCCGGCGGGCCGCGTTGATCCCAAAACCATTTCCATGCCGCAACTCAAAACCCCGCAACACAAGGGGGCACGCCGATGAAATTCTTTTTGTATCTTGTTACCGCGACCATGCTGATCGGTCTGGCCTTCTGGGCCTATCACGAAAACTACAAGACCCAGCAAGCCATTGAGGAAACAGAACAATTGCAGCGCGAGATCGGGGCCGCGCGCGAACGGCTTTCGGTGCTGCGCGCGGAATGGGCCTATCTCAACCGTCCCGACAGGCTGCGCGATCTGGCCGAGCTGAACTTTACCCGCCTCGGGCTGTTGCCGCTGCGTCCCGACCATTTCGGTCGCGTGGATCAGGTGGCCTTTCCGACCCAGGTCTTTGACACGGACCTGCCGATCACAACGCCGGTGGATGTCTCCAGCCAGGGGGCAGAGGAATGATCCGCACGCCGCTGCGCCCGCTGGCCCGTATTCTAGAGGCCCGGCAAAAAGGCGAAAATCCCGACGCCATCGAACGCGAAAACATCCGCCTGCGCCATGAAGAGATGCGCGACAAGCTGCGGGTGCGGGCCGAACAGCGCCTGTTGCTGCTGGGGATCATGTTCTTCTGCGCCTTTATGGTGATCGGTGCGCGCATGGGTGATCTGGCCGCGTCCGAGCCCGCCGAGCCGCGCGCGGCGTCGGGCGGGGCCTCGATCGTTGCGCAGCGCGCCGATATCGTGGACCGCAAGGGGCGCATCCTTGCCACCAATATGGAAACCCATTCGCTTTACGCCCATCCGCAACAGATGATCGAGCCGGAGCGCGCGGCGGAGGAACTGGGCAAGATATTCCCCGAGATCGACGTGGCGGACCTCAAGAAACGCTTCACCTCGGACCGCAAGTTCCTGTGGGTGCGCAAGAAGCTGAGCCCCGAACAAAAACAGGCCGTGCATGACATCGGCGAGCCGGGTCTTCTGTTTGGTCCGCGCGAAATGCGGCTGTATCCCAACGGCCCCATAGCGGCCCATGTTCTGGGCGGCACGCGGTTCGGGCAAGAGGGCGTGCATTCGGCCGAAGTCGTGGGCACCGCCGGGATCGAGCGGTTTTATGATGACGTCCTGCGTGATCCGGCGCGGGAAGGTGCGCCGCTGGAGCTGTCGTTGGACCTGACCATTCAGGCAGCGGCGGAAAAGGTGCTTTATGGCGGCATGAAGATCATGAACGCCAAGGGCGCGGCGATGGTGCTGATGGATGCCCATTCCGGCGAGATTGTCTCGCTCGCCTCGCTGCCCGATTTCGACCCCAATGACCGCCCGCTGCCCGCGACCGGCAATGACCCGTCCATCAGCCCGCTGTTCAACCGCGCGGTGCAGGGGGTTTATGAGCTTGGCTCCACTTTCAAGATTTTCGCCAGCGCGCAGGCGCTGGACCTTGGCCTTGTGAACCCGTCCACCATGATCGACATTCGCGGGCCACTGAAATGGGGCAAGCACAAGATCCGCGATTTCCACAATTACGGGCGCGAACTCGACGTGACGCGGATCATCGTGAAATCCTCCAATATCGGCACTGCGCGGCTGGCGCAGATGGTGGGCGCCACGCGTCAGAAGGAATTCCTTGAACAGCTTGGATTTCTCGACATCACCCCGGTCGAGTTGCAGGAGGCCAAGCGCGCCAAGCCGCTTTTGCCCCCCAACTGGTCCGAGCTGAGCGCCATGACCATTTCCTACGGCCACGGCATTTCCACTTCGCCGCTGCATCTGGCCGCGGGCTATGCCGCGATTGCCAATGGCGGTTACACGGTAAAACCGACCCTGCTGCGCCAGAACAGTGCAAAATACGGGCCGCGTGTGCTGTCCGCTCAAGCGGCTGAGGCCTCGCGCGCCATGCTGCGCCTTGTCGTGTCCCATCCCGATGGCACCGCGAATTTCGGGGATGTGCCGGGCTATGGCGTGGCGGGCAAGACCGGCACCGCCGACAAGCCAAAGCCAACCGGCGGCTATTATGAGGACAAGGTGATCGCGACCTTTGCCTCGATCTTCCCGATCTCAGATCCGAAATATGTGCTGGTCCTCGTGCTGGACGAGCCTGAAATCCACGCCGCCGGGGAATTGCGCCGCACCGCGGGCTGGACTGCCGTGCCGGTGGCCGCCGAGATGATCGAACGGCTTGCCCCGCTTTTGGGCCTGCGGCCTGCAATTGAACCTGCATCGCTCGCTGGTATAACGCTGTCCAGCAACTAAGGGCGGGGGCCATGGGCAACACCAAATCACTCACCGAACTGGGCCTGTCGGCGCTGGGCGGGCGCGAGGCGCAGATCGCCGGGCTGGCCGTGGACAGCCGCGAGGTCAAGGACGGCTTCCTCTTTGCCGCGCTGCCCGGCACACGGGTGCATGGCGGCGAGTTCATCCAATACGCCCTGCGCATGGGGGCGGCGGCGATCCTGACCGATGCGGAAGGGGCCGAGATTGCGCGGGCCGAACTGGACGTGTATGACGCCGCGCTGATCATCGCCGAAGACCCGCGCCAGGTGCTCAGCTACACCGCCGCTTTGTGGTTTGGCGCGCAGCCCGCCAATACGGTGGCCGTGACCGGCACCAATGGCAAAACCTCGGTCTCGTCCTTTTGCCGCCAGATCTGGACCTTGCTGGATGTGCCTGCCGTCAACCTTGGCACCACCGGGGTCGAAGGCGCATGGGAGGCCCCATTGGCCCATACAACGCCCGAGCCGATCACCCTGCACCGGGCTTTGGCCGGTGCCGCCGAGGCCGGAGTGACCCACGCCGCGATGGAGGCCTCGTCCCACGGGCTGGAGCAGCGCCGTCTTGATGGCGTGACACTGCGCGCGGCGGGCTTCACCAATTTCACCCAGGATCATCTGGATTATCACGAGACGTTTGACGCCTATTTCGCCGCCAAGGCCGGGCTCTTTACCCGCGTGCTGCCCGATGACGGGGTGGCCGTTCTGAACATGGACGATGAAGGGGTCGCACGCCTTGCGCCCATCGTCACCTCGCGCGGCCAGGCGCTGATGCGGATCGGTCATGATCCAGAGGATGACCTGCAGGTGCTGGCGCAGCGCTTTGACGCGACCGGTCAGGACCTGCGCTTTGCCTTTCGCGGCGTGACGCACCAGACCCGGCTCAATCTGATTGGCGGCTTTCAGGCCGAGAATGTGCTGATGGCCGCAGCGCTTGTGATCGCAGCGGGCGAGGACCCGGCACAGGTGTTCGATACGCTGCCCGACTTGCGCACCGTGCGCGGGCGCATGCAACTTGCCGCGACGCGGGCCAATGGCGCGGCGGCCTTTGTGGATTACGCCCATACGCCCGATGCTGTGGAAACCGCGCTGACCGCGCTGCGCCCGCATGTAATGGGCCGTCTGATCGCCATTGTCGGGGCAGGCGGGGACCGCGACCGCGCCAAACGCCCGCTTATGGGGGCGGCGGCGCGGGACCACGCGGATCTGGTGATCGTGACCGATGACAACCCCCGCTCCGAAGACCCCGCCACCATCCGTGCCGCTGTGCTGGAAGGTGCCGGGCCGGACGCGAAGGAGGTCGGCGACCGGGCCGAGGCGATCCTGCGCGGCATCGACGCGCTGGGGCCGGGCGATGCGCTGCTCATCTGTGGCAAGGGCCATGAAACCGGCCAGACCATTGGCGACACCGTGTATCCTTTTGACGATGCGGAACAGGCCAGCGTAGCCGTCTCTGCGCTTGACGGAGCCATGCCATGAGTTTGTGGACTGCCGCCGAGGCCGCCGCCGCCACATCCGGGCGTGCGACCAGTGACTGGACCGCGACCGGCGTCTCCATTGACACCCGTACCCTGCAACCGGGCGATCTCTTTGTGGCGCTGAAGGCGGCGCGCGACGGGCATGATTTCGTTGCGCAAGCGCTGGAAAAAGGCGCAGCCGCCGCGCTGGTGTCGCGCATTCCCGACGGGCTCGACGAGACCGCGCCGCTGCTGATCGTCGGTGACGTGCTTGAGGGGCTGGAGGCGCTGGGCCGTGCCGCCCGTGCACGTACCGACGCGCGCGTCGTGGCCGTCACCGGCTCGGTCGGCAAGACCTCGACCAAGGAGATGCTGCGCACGGTGCTCTCCGCCTTTGGCCGCACCCATGCCGCCGAGGCGAGCTATAACAACCATTGGGGCGTGCCGCTGACGCTCGCCCGGATGCCCGCCGACACCGAATTCGCTGTTATCGAGATCGGCATGAACCATCCCGGCGAGATTGCGCCGCTTTCGCGCATGGCACGGCCCCATGTGGCGATGATCACCACCGTGGCCCCCGCGCATCTCGAAGCCTTTGAAAGTGTCGAAGGCATCGCCCATGAAAAGGCAGCGATCCTTGACGGTCTGGACCCCGGGGGGGCGGCGGTGCTGAATGCCGATGTGCCCACCGCGCAGATTTTGCAGGACAAGGCCCGCGCGCAGGACGCGCGGATTCTCACATTCGGCGAAACCGAAGCTGCGCATCACCACCTTGCCTCGGTCCGGATGACCGACAAGACGACCGTGGCGCAGGCGCAGGCCGAGGGCATTGACCTGCTCTACAAGATCGCCGCCGTGGGACGGCATTTCGCGATGAACGGTCTGGGCGTGCTGGCCGTGGCCGACGAACTGGGCTGTGATCGGGCGCTGGCCATTGCCGCGCTGGGCCGCTGGACGCCGGTGTCCGGGCGCGGCGAACGTCAGCGCATCCTGCTGGATGCGCAGCACAGCGACACCGCGCTGGAACTGATCGACGACAGCTACAATGCCAACCCGGCCTCCATGGCCGCGTCGCTTGAGGTGCTGGCGGCTGCGCCGGTCGGGCAAGGCGCGGGCCGCCGGATCGCGATCCTGGGCGACATGAAGGAACTGGGCCCCACAGGCCCGGACCTGCACGCGGCCTTGGCTGCGTCCAAGGCCATGAAAGAGATAGACCGGGTGCATTGCATCGGTCCGTTGATGCAACACCTCTGGCAGGCGCTGCCCACGGAAAAACGCGGCCAATGCGTTGAATCATCCGAAGATTTGGCCCGTGACATCCGCTCCGAACTGGGCGCAGGCGACATCGTGCTGGTCAAGGGATCGCTCAGCATGGGGCTGGCCGCCGTGGTTGACGCCATACGCAAAATGGGCCAAAGCGCCGAACGATAATGGGTAGGGAAGGGGCAGCGCATGCTCTATTGGTTGACGCTTTTGTCCGATGGTGGGGATTTCTTCAATCTCTTCCGCTACATCACCTTTCGGGCAGGCGGGGCCTTTATGACCGCGCTGATTTTTGGCTTTCTCTTTGGCAAACCGCTGATCAACGTGCTGCGCCGCCGGCAGGGCAAGGGCCAGCCGATCCGCGACGACGGCCCCGAAAGCCATATGTCCAAGGCCGGTACACCCACTATGGGCGGGCTGCTGATCGTTGGCGCGCTGGTCACCTCGACATTGCTCTGGGCGCGGCTCGACAATGGCTTTGTCTGGCTGGTGCTGTTTGTTACGCTGGCCTTTGGCGCAATCGGCTTTGCCGATGATTATGCCAAGGTCTCCAAACAGAACACCGCAGGCGTGCCTGGTCGCGTGCGGCTTCTGCTGGGCTTCATCATCGCCGCCATTGCGGGGTATTGGGCCACGCAGCTGCACCCGCCGGAACTGCAACTGCAACTGGCGCTGCCGGTGTTCAAGGATACGCTTCTGAACCTCGGCTATATCTTCTTCCTTCCCTTCGCGATGATCGTCATCGTGGGGGCGGCCAATGCGGTGAACCTGACCGACGGGCTTGACGGCTTGGCCATCATGCCCGCCATGATCGCCGCTGGAACGCTGGGTGTGATCGCCTATGCGGTGGGCCGCGTCGACTTTACCGAATATCTCGATGTGCATTACGTGCCGGGCACGGGTGAAATCCTGATCTTCACCGCCGGCATCTTTGGCGGGGGCCTCGGCTTCCTGTGGTACAATGCCCCCCCGGCGGCGGTCTTCATGGGCGACACCGGATCGCTGGCTTTGGGCGGCGCGCTGGGCGCGATTGCCGTGGCCACCAAGCACGAGATCGTGCTGGGCATTGTCGGCGGGCTTTTCGTGGTCGAGGCGCTGTCGGTGATCATCCAGGTGCTGTATTTCAAACGCACCGGCAAACGGGTCTTCCTGATGGCACCGATCCATCACCATTACGAGAAGAAAGGCTGGGCCGAACCCACCATCGTGATCCGGTTCTGGATCATCTCGCTTATTCTGGCGATCATCGGGTTGGCGACGCTGAAGGTGCGGTGAACTCGTAGGGTGGGCAATTCTGCCCACCTTCCCCCTCCCACACCCTACGGCCTTTTCAAACCCATCGCTCTGGGCTAGCCCTTGGCCAACCGGTTTTGGAAAGGCCCGCCCATGATCCCCGTTCGTGGTCTCACAAATGAAAACGTCGCCATCCTTGGCCTTGGCCGCTCGGGCCTGTCCGCTGCGCGGGCGCTGCGCGAGGGTGGGGCGATCCCTGTCTGTTGGGATGACAACCCAGATGCGCGGGCGCGGGCCGAAGGCGAGGGGTTTGCCACCCGCGATCTGGCCAGACAAGGCGCCTTTGACGATATCGCCACGCTGATCGTGTCACCCGGCATCCCGCATCTTTACCCGGCGCCCAACCCGGTGGTGGCGGCGGCGCAAGAGGCGGGCGTGCCGGTGGACAATGACATCGGCCTCTTTTTCCGCTCGCTGGTGCTTAACGGCTGGGCCAGCCATGATGTGCCGCCCCGGGTGATCGCGGTGACGGGATCAAACGGCAAATCCACCACATCGGCGCTGATCCATCACGTGCTGGCGCATTCGGGCCGCGAGGCGCAATTGGCGGGTAATATCGGGCGCGGGGTGCTGGATATCGACCCGCCCGGCGATGGCGGGATCGTGGTGCTGGAACTGTCGAGCTACCAGACCGATCTGGCCCGTGCGTTGACGCCGGATGTGGCGGTCTTCACCAATCTCACCCCCGATCATCTGGACCGGCACGCCGGCATGGGGGGGTATTTCGCCGCCAAGCGCAGGCTCTTTGCCGAAGGTGGCCCGGACCGCGCGGTGATCGGCGTGGATGAGCCGGAGGGCCGGTTCCTCGCCGGGCAACTCTCGGAAGCACCGGGCGATGACCGAGTGATCCGTGTGTCTGCCGCGCAGAAGCTGACCGGCCCGGGCTGGCAGGTCTTTGCCCGCAAGGGGTTCTTGTCGGAATACCGCAAGGGGCGGCAGGCCGGGTCCATCGACCTTCGGCCCATCAAGGGGCTGCCCGGTGCGCATAACCATCAGAACGCCTGCGCCGCCTATGCGGCCTGTCGCACGCTGGGGCTGGCCCCGCGGGTAATTGAAGAGGGGTTCAAGAGCTTCGGTGGTCTGCCCCATCGCAGCCAGTTGATCGCCGAGGCAGGCGGCGTCGCTTACGTCAATGACAGCAAGGCCACCAATGTGGACAGCGCCGCGAAGGCGCTGCTCGCGTTCAAGAACATCCGCTGGATCTGTGGCGGGCTGCAGAAAGAGGGCGGGCTTGACGGGTTGACCGAGGGTCTGCCCCATGTGGTCAAAGCCTATGTGATCGGGCGCGAGGCGGCCGGGTTTGCGATGCAGCTTCCGGGCGTCGAGGCCGAGATCTGCACCGATATGCAAACCGCCGTGACCCGCGCCATGGAAGAGGCCGAGGAGGGCGAAACCGTGCTCTTGGCCCCGGCTGCGGCGAGTTTCGACCAATATGACAATTTCGAACAGCGCGGCACGGATTTCACCCAGACGGTGCTTGCGCTGCTCGACGACGCGTGATGCTGCCGGTCCGGGGAGAGCGTGTCGTTCTTCGCCGGATGGCCGAGGGCGATCTGGACCGCTTCCTCGCCTATCGCAGTGACCCGGAGGTGGCGCGCTACCAGAGTTGGGAGGTGATGGACCGCGACCGGGCGCGGGGCTTTCTGGCCCATTGCGCAGTGGTCACGCCGCTCCTGCGTCCCGGCCACTGGGTGCAGATCGCGGTTGCCTCTTCCCACGATGACAGGCTGTTGGGCGATATGGGGCTGTTCCTGTCCGAAGACGGGACCCTGGCCGAACTGGGCATCACGCTGTCCCGCGACGCGCAGGGGCAGGGTCGGGCGATCGAGGCAATGCGGCTGGCATGCGATCTGGTGTTCGGGCACACGCAAGCGCAACGCATCCTTGGCATCGCCGATATCCGCAACGCGGCCAGCCTGACGCTTTTGCAGCGCGCAGGGTTCACGTTCACCCATGAGGAAAGCTCAGAACAGGACGGTCAGCCCATTACCGAACGGTTTTACGCGTTGCGGCGTTCTGATCAGCCGTGAACCGAGCGGCGCAGCCGTTCGAGATGCCGGCCGCGCACAGCCTCAAGATGGATCACCCCAGGCTGCACCGGCATTTCAGGCAGGTTCAGGATATGGGCGATCGCGAAACGATGTTCGCCGCCGCCATAGCGGAGCGGCCGTCCGTGGCGGTCGATATGCACGAAGACCCCGCCATGTTCCCGGCGGAAATAACTATCGATCTGGCTGATCGCGCGCAGGCGCCCTTCGCGGCGGACCTGTTCGAAAAGGTGATCCAGACGTTCATACCGCGCCTTGATATCCTCCAGGGTCCGGCACTCGTCTGACACGCCCTTGCGCGCGATCCGGTCGAGATGCAGGTCGTAAATACCGGTCTCTTCCCAGTTCTTGCCTTCTATCCAACGCGCATGGCAGGCCCGATATTTCGGGCCATGTCTCATCGGTTCGACAGACAGGTCCCAGTCGCCGCCCTTGACCAGCCCGCTGTGACGCCGCCGGAACAGGGGCGCGCCTGTAGATGAGGCCGTGACGTAGCGCAGTGTGATATCGCGGGGGCGGACATAAAGCGGTTCATCGCTCAGAGGCGCGTCGGGGCCGAAAAGCACGCGATTCTTGATGTCGCGCAGGAACTTCTGCGGCACCTTGGCTTCCAGCGTACGAAACAGGTTTTCCGGGCGGAACGGCGGATATTCAACAAGCGCCATGGGTTATGTCCAGTTCAATGTAACACCCATGTAAATGCTTTGTGTCAGTTTTGCAAAGCCACCGCTCAATTGCCCGAAATCGCCATGCCTGCCGCCCAGCCCGAGGCCCAGGCCCATTGGAAATTGTACCCGCCCAGCCATCCGGTCACATCCACCGCCTCGCCGATGGCATAGAGGCCGGGGACGGATTTGGCCTGCATGTCGCGGGAATTGAGGCCCGAGGTGCAGATCCCACCCAGCGTGACCTCGGCGGTGCGGTAGCCTTCGGTGCCGGAGGGGCGTAACTTCCAGTTGGCAAGGTGGTCGCAAAGCTCGTGCAGGCGCGTGTCGCTTTGATCGGCGAGGTTGCCTGAGAGGCCCAGTTCCGGTGCAAGAAACTCCACCACCCGCGCCGGGAGATGTCGGGCCAGCGCGGTGCTCAGGTTCACGCGCCCGGCCTTTTGCCGCTCGGCGCGCAGCGCCTCGAACATGTCGGACGGCGCGAGGCGCAGCGAAATATCCTCGCCCTCGCGCCAATAGCTGGAGATTTGCAGGATCGCCGGGCCGCTCAGGCCCCGATGCGTGAACAGCAGCGCCTCGTCAAAGCTGGCCCCGCCCGCACGCGCCGTCACGGGCAGGGAGACGCCGGAGAGATCGGCAAAACGGCGCTCGGGGAATGTAAACGGCACCAGCGCGGGGCGTGTTTCGGTGAGCGCCAGCCCGAACTGCGCCGCGATGTCATAGGCCAGCCCCGTCGCGCCCATCTTGGGGATGGATTTGCCGCCTGTGGCCAGCACCAGATTGCGTGCCGTCACCGTGCCGCGTTTGCCTGCGCGTTCCAGCGTCACGCGAAACCGGTCGCCGTCATGGCCGATCCCGGCCACGGATGTTTCCAGCCAGAGCTGCGCGCCCGCCTTGTCCATCTCGGCCCGGAGCATGTTCACAATCTGGGTGGATTTGCCGTCACAAAAGAGCTGCCCCAGCGTCTTTTCATGCCAGGCAATGCCATATTGCCCGACAAGTTCGATGAAATCCCACTGCGTATAGCGCCCCAGCGCGGATTTGCAGAAATGCGGGTTTTCAGACAGGAAATTCTCAGGCCCGGCATAGAGATTGGTGAAATTGCAGCGCCCGCCGCCGGAGATGCGGATCTTTTCCCCCGGGGCCCTGGCGTGGTCGATGACCAGCGTGCCGGGCCCCGCATGGGCCGCACACATCATGCCGGCAGCCCCGGCGCCAAGGATGAGGGTTGTCACGTCCATGACCGTCGCCTGCCCGGAAAGGCGGCGAAAGGCAAGGGGCGGCATACCATGCCCCCGGAATTGCCTTGAAAACACCGTTTTTCCTAGCGCCAGAGCGCCCCATGGGATAAACTCCGGGGTAGACCCCGGCAAAACGGGGCGGTTGAGGCAGTAGAGTAGCAGGTCCCATGACGGAAATGGTCTATGGCACGGCGCCCGTTCGGGACGTTGAGCCGATTCTCCCCAAATGGTGGCGGACCATCGACAAGGCGTCGATGTCCTTCATCCTGATCCTGTTTGCCATTGGCATCCTGCTGGGGCTGGCCGCGTCGCCGCCGCTGGCGGCCAAGAACGGCTTTGATCCCTTCCACTATGTCCAGCGGCAGGCGGTGTTTGGCGGGGCGGCGCTGGTCGCCATGCTGCTGACCTCGATGATGTCGCCCATTCTTGTGCGGCGTCTGGCGGTGCTGGGCTTTGCCGTGGCCTTTGTGGCGCTGGCGCTGTTGCCCGCTTTTGGCACGGATTTCGGCAAGGGCGCGGTGCGCTGGTATTCGCTGGGCTTCGCCTCGCTGCAGCCGTCCGAATTTCTCAAACCCGGTTTCATCGTCGTTGCCGCCTGGATGCTGGCCGCCAGTCAGGAAATCAATGGCCCGCCCGGACGGCTCTGGTCCTTTGGGCTCTGTGTCACCATCGTGCTGATGCTGGCCTTGCAGCCCGACTTTGGTCAGGCCTGTCTGGTGCTGTTCGGCTGGGGGGTGATGTATTTCGTGGCGGGCGCGCCGATCCTGCTGCTGCTGGGCATTGCCGGGGCGGTGATTTTCGCGGGCACCATTGCCTATAACAATTCCGAGCATTTCGCCCGCCGCATCGACGGGTTCCTGTCCACAGATGTCGATCCGACAACCCAGATCGGTTACGCCACCAACGCCATTCAGGAGGGCGGCTTTTTTGGCGTGGGCGTCGGCGAGGGGCAGGTGAAATGGTCGCTGCCCGATGCGCATACCGATTTCATCATCGCGGTGGCTGCCGAAGAATACGGGCTGATCCTTGTCCTTGCGATCATCGCGCTTTATGCGGGCGTGGTGATTGCGTCGCTGTCGCGCCTGATGCGCGAACGTGACCCATTTATCCGGCTCGCGGGGACCGGGCTGGTCTGCATGTTCGGGGTTCAGGCCATGATCAATATGGGCGTTGCTGTCCGTCTTTTGCCTGCCAAAGGCATGACGCTTCCATTCGTGAGCTATGGTGGCTCGTCTCTGCTGGCGATGGGCATTGCCGTGGGCATGCTGCTGGCCTTTACCCGCACCCGTCCGCAGGGCGAGATCGGCGACATTCTGCGGGGACGGATGAGATGAGAGGCGCGCAGCCCCTTCTGGTGATTGCGGCGGGCGGCACGGGCGGGCACATGTTCCCGGCCCAGTCGCTGGCCGAGGCGATGCTGGCGCGGGGCTGGCGGGTCAAACTGTCCACGGACGCGCGCGGCGCGCGCTATACCCAGGGCTTTCCGCATACGGTCGAGATTGACCAGATCAGTTCCGCCACCTTTGCGCGCGGGGGCCTTGCGGCCCGGGCGATGGTGCCGTTCCGCATCCTGGGCGGGATCCTGTCCACGACGCTGGGCATGTTGCGCGACAAGCCGGATGTGGTGGTGGGCTTCGGCGGATACCCGTCCATCCCGGCGCTGTCGGCGGCGTGGCTGTTGCGCAAGCCGCGGATGATCCACGAGCAGAACGGTATTCTGGGCAAGGTGAACAGGATCTTTGCCAGCCGCGTGGATGCCATGGCCTGTGGCACCTGGCCCACCGACCTTCCCGAAGGCGTCGAGGGCACCCATACCGGCAACCCTGTGCGCGCTGCAGTCTTGGAGCGCGCCGCCGCAGCCTATATCCCCCCGGGCGATTACCCCATGTCCGTGCTCGTCATGGGCGGCTCGCAAGGCGCGCGCATCCTGTCCGACGTGGTGCCGCCCGCGATTGCCGAATTGCCCATGGAAATGCTGCAGAATATCCGCGTCAGCCATCAGGCCCGCGCCGAGGACCACGACCGCGTGGCGCAATTCTATGCCGATCACAATATCGACGCGGATGTACAGCCCTTCTTTCACGATGTGCCGCGCCGCATGTCCGAAGCACAACTGGTGATCAGTCGTGCGGGCGCGTCGTCCATTGCCGATATCACGGTGATCGGGCGGCCCGCGATCCTTGTGCCCTATGCCTTTGCCACCGGCGATCACCAGAGCGCCAATGCGCGCGGATTGTCCGAGGCGGGCGCTGCCATTGTGATCCCGGAAAGCCAGTTGAATGTCGCGCCGCTGAGCGAGGCCATCGCCACCATCATCAGCCAGCCCAAAGGCGCGCTGCAGATGTCGCAGGCCGCATTGTCACTGGGCAAACCCGCCGCTGCCGAAGAGCTGGCCGTGATGGTCGAGACACTTGCCGACCGGCCCGACATGTCCCCCGGAAAGGACCCCGCATGAACGCCGCTGCCGTCACCAAACTGCCCACCGATGTGGGGCCCATCCATTTTGTCGGCATTGGCGGCATCGGCATGTCAGGCATTGCAGAGGTACTTCTGAACCTTGGATACACGGTGCAGGGCAGCGACCTGAAGGCGTCCAAGATCACCGACCGGCTCAAGGGCCTGGGCGCGACGATCTTTGTCGGACAGAAGGCCGAAAACCTTGAGAATGCCGAAGTGGTGGTCATCTCCTCTGCCATCAAACCCGGCAATCCCGAACTGGATCAGGCCCGTGCACGAGGCCTTCCGGTGGTGCGCCGCGCCGAGATGCTGGCCGAGCTGATGCGGCTCAAATCCAACATCGCCATCGGCGGCACCCATGGCAAGACAACCACCACCACCATGATGGCGGAACTGATGGTCGCCGGAGGGTTCGATCCGACGGTCGTGAATGGCGGCATCATCCACGCCTATGGCTCCAACGCCCGCATGGGGCAGGGCGAATGGATGGTGGTCGAGGCCGACGAGAGCGACGGCACCTTTAACCGGTTGCCTGCCACCATCGCCGTGGTGACCAATATCGACCCAGAGCATATGGAGCATTGGGGCGATTTCGACACGCTGCGGCAGGGCTTCCTGGATTTCGTCTCCAACGTGCCGTTTTATGGCCTGGCGGTCTGCTGCACCGATCACCCGGAGGTGCAGACGCTGGTGGGCAAGATCACTGATCGCCGCGTCGTGACCTATGGTTTCAACGCGCAGGCCGATGTGCGCGCCGTAAACCTGCACTACAAGGCGGGCGTTGCGCATTTCGACATCGCGCTTCAGGCCGAGGGCCGGATGATCGAGGGATGCACCCTGCCCATGCCCGGTGATCACAACGTGTCAAACGCCCTGTCTGCGGTGGCGGTCTGCCGCCATCTGGGCATGAAGGCCGAAGAAATCCGCGAAGCGCTGAAAAACTTTGGCGGCGTTAACCGGCGTTTCACAAAAGTGGGCGAAGTTGGCGGCGTAACGATTATCGATGATTATGGGCATCACCCGGTCGAAATCGCTGCCGTGCTGAAAGCTGCGCGGCAGGCCTGTGACGGCCGGGTGATCGCCGTGCATCAGCCGCATCGCTATTCCCGGCTGTCCAGCCTGTTCGACGATTTCTGCGCCTGTTTCAACGAGGCCGATGTCGTGGCCATTGCCGAGGTTTTCGCCGCCGGAGAGGACCCGATCGAGGGCGCGTCGCGCGACGATCTGGTGGCTGGTCTGGTGCGCCATGGCCACCGCCACGCGCGCGCCATTCACAACGAGGATGACCTGACCCGGCTGGTCCGCGAACAGACGCGCCCCGGAGACATGGTTGTCTGTCTGGGTGCAGGCACGATCAGCGCCTGGGCCAATAACCTGCCGGAGCGGCTGAAAGGGTAGCGCATGGCCGACACGCTCAAACGCCGACTGGGTCCCGGTCTTCTGACCGCCTATGGCGTGGGCGTGATGGTGGGCGCGGGGATCTATGTGCTGACCGGCGCGGTCGCGGCCGAAGCCGGGGTTTGGGCGCCGCTTTCGTTCCTGATCGCCGGGCTGATCGCGGCGCCCACGGCGCTCTCCTATGCCGAGCTGTCCGGGCGTATCCCTGAGGCGGCGGGCGAGGCCGCCTATGTAGAGAAGGGATTGAATTCCCACGCCTTTTCGCTCTTGGTCGGGCTGGCCATCGTGGTCACCGGCACCATTTCTGCCGCTGCTGTCCTGCGCGGCGGGGTAGGATATCTGGGCGGGATCATCGACATTGATCCGACGCTTGCCATTATCGCCATCGGGGCTGCGCTGACCTTCGTGGCCATTCTCGGCGCGCTCGAAAGCCTGACGCTTGCGGCGATCTTCACGGTCATCGAAATCGCAGGGCTGGTGATGATCATCTGGGCGGGCTCCGGGGCCGAACCGGTGCCGGGCTATTCCAACCCCGCGCCGATCCATACCGCCGGTCTCGCGGCGGGGGCGATCCTCGCCTTTTTTGCCTTTATCGGGTTCGAGGATATCGTGAACATGGCCGAAGAGGCCCATCACCCCGAACGCACCCTGCCGATTGCCATCATCGCGTCATTGCTTATCACAACCGGGCTCTACGCGCTGGTCTCCTGGGCCGCGATCCGCGCCGTCCCGGTCGAGGCGCTGGCCGCCAGCGAACAGCCGCTCGCGCTGGTCTGGCAGGAGACGCAGGGCGGCGCGGCGCGCTTCCTGTCTGGCATCGCGGTCTTTGCCGCGCTCAATGGCGTACTGGCACAGATCGTCATGGCCTCGCGCGTGATGTTCGGGCTGGGGCGGCGGGAACCGGCGCTGGCCGTGTTTCACCACACCTTGCCCCGCACCGGCGCGCCGTGGCTGGCGACCGTCTTGATTGGCGGCGCGGTGGTGCTTGGCGCGGTGGCATTGCCGGTGGCACAGCTGGCAGAGCTGACCTCGACCGTGCTTCTGGCGGTGTTCACGCTGATCAACCTCGCGCTGATCCGGCTCAAACGCCGCGCGCCGGACGCGCCGTTTCGCGTGCCCATGGCGGTGCCGGTGCTGGGCCTGATCCTGTCGCTGGGGGCGTTTCTGATGACCATAGGGGAGAGTTTCTCATGACCCTTTCACTCATCCTGGCCTGCCTCTGGGCCCTGGCCGCCAACCTCTTGGCCGCGATGCCGTCCAAGGACAACCACTGGCGCCGCGCCTATTGGCTGATCGGCATCGGCGTGCCGCTTCTGGGCTACGTGACCTATGAAAACGGGCCGTGGATCGGCTTCTTCGCACTGGCCGCCGGTATGAGCGTGCTGCGCTGGCCGGTGATCTACCTCGGCCGATGGGTCAAAGCGCGTCTGGGTGTGAAAAACACGCCGTAGGGTGGGCAGTAAGTGCGGCCCCTAAACCCCCAATTGCCACAGCCATCCCCCTTCGCCTAAACTCCCCGCAACAAGTGATGGGGCGGGCGATGGGCGATTTCTGGATTTTCTTCATCATGGCAGTCATGGTGCTCTGCGTGGGATGGGGCGCGTTCCGGATCGTTTGTCAGGGCAAATGGGCTTTCTATCTTGCCTTTCTGGCTGTGCTGGCGCTGTTGGCCGCATATTTCGGGATCAGGGCCAGACAGGAGCAGGGCTGGGATTCCATCGGCTATTTTGCCTTTCTCATGGTGTTTATCATGCCGACGCTGGCGGGGTTTGTGCTGGGCGGCATCGCGGGGTTTGTCAAACGGCGGCGCGGCGCGTAAGAGGGTGCCGGGACAACGGGGGACCGGGCCATGACCAACACGATCACCATGCCACAGGTGCGCGGACGCCTGAGCGAAGGGCGCAGCCTTGCCGATCTGACATGGCTGCGCGTGGGCGGGCCTGCGGATTGGCTGTTCCAGCCTGCGGATGTGGCCGATCTCGCTGATTTCCTGCGCGCGCTGCCCGACGATATGCCGGTCTTTCCAATGGGCGTCGGCTCCAACCTGATCGTGCGGGACGGTGGCCTGCGCGCGGTGGTGATCCGGCTGGGACGTGGCTTCAACGGGATCGAGGTGGACGGCACGCGCGTCACGGCGGGGGCGGCGGCGCTTGATGCGCATGTCGCGCGCAAATCGGCCGAGGCCGGGGTGGACCTGACTTTCCTGCGCACCATCCCCGGCGCGATTGGCGGCGCGGTGCGGATGAATGCGGGCTGCTACGGCGCGTATGTGGCCGATCATTTTGTCGAGGCGCAGGCCGTGACCCGCGCAGGCGAGGTGGTGACATTGACCGCCGATGACCTGAATTTCCGTTACCGGCAGACTGATCTGCCCGAAGGCTGGGTGCTGACGCAGGCGACGTTCGAGGGGGGCGAGGGCGAGCCCGACGCGCTGGCAAGCCGCATGGAAGAGCAACTGGCCAAGCGCGACGCCACCCAACCCACCAAGGACCGCACCGCCGGGTCCACCTTCCGCAACCCGGCGGGGTTTTCCTCGACGGGCCGGGCCGACGATGTGCATGATCTCAAGGCGTGGAAGCTGATCGACGATGCGGGTATGCGCGGAGCGCGTGTGGGTGGCGCGCAGATGAGCGAGAAGCATTCCAATTTCCTCATCAACACTGGCGAGGCCACCGCGGAAGACCTTGAATCCCTTGGTGAAGAGGTGCGAAAAAGGGTTTTCCAATCCAGTGGAATAGAGTTACACTGGGAAATCATGCGGGTTGGCGAAAAAAGCTGATCCGCCAAGCCGGTGAACCGGCACATAAAAACGAACTGGCAGGTTCACCGAGAATATTGAGGGGCGAGCAGGTCCCGTAAAACAAGGCAGTGCGAGCATGTCGAGCAGGGCAGGCTCCCGGGTTGCTGTATTGATGGGTGGTCCCTCCGCAGAGCGGGAGGTGTCGCTGACGTCAGGGCGTGAATGCGCAGCAGCCCTTCGGGGTGAAGGTTTTGAGGTGATCGAGATTGACGCGGGCGCGGATGTGCCTGCGCGTCTGGCCGATATTGCCCCCGATGTTGTCTTTAACGCATTGCATGGTCGCTGGGGCGAGGATGGCTGCATTCAGGGACTGCTTGAGTGGCTGCGCATTCCCTATACACATTCTGGTGTGCTGGCCTCGGCTTTGGCCATGGACAAGCAGCGCTCGAAAGAAGTGTTCCGCGCTGCGGGATTGCCGATTGTCGAGAGCGTGATTGCCCCCGCCGTCGAGGTGCGCGCGCGCCACGTGATCGCGCCGCCCTATGTGGTCAAACCGAATAACGAAGGCTCCTCGGTGGGCATCTATATCGTGCAGGATGCGGCCAACGGCCCGCCGCAGCTTTCCGATGACATGCCCGAAGAGGTGATGGTTGAAGCCTTCGCGCCAGGGCGCGAGCTGACCACCACGGTGATGGGGGATCGTGCTTTGACGGTCACGGATATCCTCACTGATGGCTGGTACGATTACGATGCCAAGTACAAAGAGGGCGGATCGCGCCACGTGGTGCCCGCCGATATCCCGCAGGAAATTTTCGACGCCTGTCTCGATTATGCGCAGCGCGCGCATGACGCGTTGGGGTGCCGGGGCGTGAGCCGCACCGATTTCCGCTGGGACGAGGCGCGGGGGTTGGGCGGGCTGATCCTTTTGGAGACCAATACCCAGCCCGGCATGACCCCCACCTCGCTTGCCCCGGAACAGGCGGCACAAATCGGTATGAGCTTCGGCCAGTTCTGCGCGTGGATGGTGGAGGACGCCTCATGCAATCGCTGAAGGGGCGCATCACCCGAGCCTATCACCCGGCCCATGGCGGACCAGAAATGCCATCGGGGCCGCAACCGGTTCTGGCCGCGCCCAAGCGTGTGACCCGGGTCGATCCCGCGCCTTCGCGCTGGTCCTACCGGATGCAACGGCTGATGCTGACCCCGATGTTCCGGCTGGCACTGCGGGTCGGGTTGCCGATGGTGGTCACCTTTACAGCCGCCACGATCTGGTTCGCGGACCCGGACCGCCGGGACGCGTTCAATAGCGCCATCAACGATATGCGCGCCTCGATCGAGGAGCGCCCGGAATTCATGGTCAAGGTCATGGCCGTGGATGGCGCGGGCGAAGAAGTGGCCGAGGATATCCGCGAGATCCTGCCGGTGGAGTTTCCGATCTCGTCCTTCCACCTCGATCTCGACCATATGCGCGACACCATCGCCGGGCTGGACGCGGTGGAACGCGTCAGCCTGCGGATCAAGCCGGGCGGCACGCTGCAGGTGCAGGTGACCGAACGTGTGCCAGAGGTGGTCTGGCGCTCGGCGCTGGGGCTTGAGCTTCTGGACGGGCGTGGCTTTCGCGTGGCACCGCTTCTAAACCGCGCGGACCGCGCCGACCTGCCGGTGATCGCGGGCGAGGGTGCGGACAAGGTTGTGGGCGAAGCGCTGGCGCTGATCGCCGCCGCGGCCCCGCTGACCACCCGGTTCCGCGGGTTGGAACGGATCGGCGCGCGGCGCTGGGACGTGGTGCTGGACCGGGGCCAGCGCATCCTGTTGCCACCGGAAAAACCGGTGCAGGCACTGGAGCGGGTGATCGCGATGGACGGGGCGATGGACCTTCTGGAGCGGGATCTCGCGGTGGTGGACCTGCGCCTGCCGGACCGGCCGACCCTGAGAATGAATGAAAACGCGGTCGAAGAACTGCGACGGATAAAAGCCACAGAGCTTGGAGTTGAGGCACAATGATCGAGCTGTATGAATCCCAGCGCGCGATGCGCAACATGCGCAAAGCCGCGATGCAACGCGGCGTGATTGCGATCCTGGATGTGGGGTCGTCCAAGATCGCCTGTCTGGTGCTGCGCTTTGACGGGTCCGAGAAAACCACCGATCAGGGGGTGGGTTCGCTGGCCGGTCAATCGGGCTTCCGCGTCATCGGGGCGGCCACGACCCGCTCGCGCGGCGTGCGGTTCGGCGAGATTGCCGCGATGGGCGAAACCGAGCGCGCCATTCGCACCGCGCTGCAATCGGCGCAGAAGATGGCGGGCATCCGGGTCGATCACGTGATCGCCTGTTTCTCGGGGGCCGAGCCGCGCTCTTACGGTCTGGCAGGGCAGGTCGAGGTGCATGGCACGCAGGTCGATGAACAGGATGTGGCCCGCGTGCTGTCGGCCTGTGACGTGCCGGATTACGGCAATGGGCGTGATGTGCTGCATGCCCAGCCGGTGAATTTCGCGCTGGATCATCGTTCGGGCCTGTCCGATCCGCGCGGCCAGATCGGCAATGAGCTGTCGACCGACATGCATATGCTGACGGTGAACGGTCAGGTGATCCAGAACCTCGCCCATTGCGTGAAACGCTGCGATCTGGAGCTCGCCGGGCTGGCCTCGTCGGCTTATGTGTCGGGGATTTCCGCGCTGGTCGAGGACGAACAAGAGCTGGGCGCGGCCTGCATCGACATGGGCGGCGGATCGACCGGGATTTCGATCTTCATGAAGAAACACATGATCTATGCCGACGCGGTGCGTCTGGGCGGCGATCACGTCACCAGCGATATTTCCATGGGACTGCAGGTGCCCATGACCATGGCCGAGCGGATCAAGACCGTGCATGGCGGGCTGGTGGCCACCGGCATGGATGACCGCGAGATGATCTCCATCGGCGGCGAGACCGGCGATTGGGAACATGACCGGCGCACGGCAAGCCGCGCGGAACTGATCGGCATCATGCGCCCACGGGTCGAAGAGATCCTCGAAGATGTGCGCGCCCGGCTTGATGCGGCGGGCTTTGAGCACCTGCCCAGCCAGCAGATCGTTCTGACCGGCGGGGCAAGCCAGATCCCCGGCCTTGACGCGTTGGCCAGCCGTATCCTCGGCCATCAGGTCCGGCTTGGCCGCCCGCTCAGAGTGCATGGTCTGCCGCAGGCGGTGACCGGCCCGGGCTTTTCCTCGGCGGTGGGCCTGTGCCTCTTTGCGGCGCATCCCCAGGACGAATGGTGGGATTTCGAAATTCCAGTGGACCGTTACCCGGCCCGGTCGCTCAAACGCGCGATGAAGTGGTTCCGCGACAACTGGTAAGCGGTTGCAGGACGCTGATTCCCGAAAAGTTAACGCCCGCCCCTGTATGACAGCGGCGGGCCGACACCATATATATGCAAACCGGCGAAATCCCGCGAATTGAGGCCCATTTCGGGCCAGATTTGGTAGAAAATCGCGCTTTTTTGCGTGACGATCCGTGCTTACTTCGCCATAATGGGGGGTAATAGGCAGCAAAGACGCCCTTTTTGTGGGCGCAAGCAGGCGGACAAGGCGGACAGAACATGACACTGAACCTTTCGGTACCAGGACAGGATGAACTGAAGCCCCGCATCACGGTGTTTGGCGTGGGCGGTGCAGGCGGTAACGCGGTTAACAACATGATCGAAAAGGCGCTTGAGGGCGTCGATTTCGTGACGGCCAACACGGACGCGCAGGCGCTCCAGCAAAGCATGGCCGAAAACCGCGTGCAGCTGGGCGTCAAGGTGACCGAAGGGCTGGGCGCAGGGGCCAAGGCCTCGATCGGCGCGGCCGCAGCCGAGGAAAGCATCGAACAGATCGTCGATCATCTGGCGGGCGCGCATATGTGCTTCATTACCGCTGGCATGGGCGGCGGCACCGGTACGGGCGCAGCGCCGATCATTGCGCAGGCCGCACGTGAACTGGGCGTTCTGACCGTTGGCGTCGTGACCAAACCGTTCCAGTTCGAAGGCGCCAAGCGCATGCGTCAGGCCGAAGACGGGGTCGACGCCCTGCAAAAGGTCGTTGATACGCTGATCATCATTCCCAACCAGAACCTGTTCCGGCTGGCGAATGAGAAAACCACCTTTACCGAAGCCTTCTCGATGGCCGACGATGTCCTTTACCAAGGCGTCAAGGGCGTGACCGACCTGATGGTCCGTCCGGGCCTGATCAACCTCGATTTTGCGGATGTGCGTGCCGTGATGGACGAGATGGGCAAGGCGATGATGGGCACGGGCGAGGCGGAGGGCGAAGATCGCGCCATCCAGGCCGCCGAGAAAGCCATTGCCAACCCGCTTCTGGACGAAATCAGCCTGCGTGGTGCCAAAGGTGTTCTCATCAACATCACCGGCGGCCACGACCTCACCCTGTTCGAGCTGGACGAGGCGGCCAACCGCATCCGCGAAGAAGTGGACGCAGACGCCAATATCATCGTGGGTTCCACGCTGGACACCGATATGGGCGGCACCATGCGCGTGAGCGTTGTTGCCACCGGAATTGACGCCTCCGAGATGGAGCATGACGTGCCCGTGCCGCGCCGTTCGCTTGCCGAACCGCTGAAACAGGTAGAGGCCCCGCGCGAGGAAGATCGCGAGCCCGCCGTGACCATCACCTCGGTCGCCGCATCCGCCGCTGAACCGGGCTTTGAAGAGCCGCAGTCCGAGGTCGCGGAAGCCGCCGAAGAACCGTCGCTCTTTGAAGGGTTTGAGCGTCGCGAAGAACATGCCGCGCAGGATGATCTGCCGCCCCCGGCCTACCAGCCGAGCCCCCCGGCGTTTGAGCCTGCGTCGCATTACGAAGAAGACGAGACCGAAGCCTTTGTGGCCCCCAAGGCTCCGGCCCCCGGCACGCCGTCTCCGGATGCGCTGGCCCGTCTCCAGGCCGCGGCGCAGCGCGCCAATGGCGGACAGTCCGCGCGCCGCGACGACACCCAGCCGGAACCGGCCGAGGTCGAGCGCCCGCGTTTTGGCATCAACTCGCTGATCGGTCGCATGACCGGCGGTCATGGCGGTGGCGAAGCACCGGCGCAACCCGCGCGCCGTCAGCCCTCCATGCATTCTCCGGCCCCCAGCCACGCGGCAGAGCCGGAAGCCGAAGCCGATCAGGACCGTATCGAAATCCCGGCTTTCCTGCGCCGTCAGGCAAACTGATCCGGGCATTCGGTTGGATTTTTTGGGGCCATCCTTGCGGGTGGCCCTTTTCTTTCGGGCGGGGTGGGTGGTGACCATACGCCACGATACGCATCCTGCTGATGGGCAGTTATGGCTTGATCGGATCGGCCTGTCTGAGTGCCTTGCGGGCAGCAGATCAAGAGATGATCGGCACGAGGCAGAGCAGGCGGCCAGTGCTGCCGGTCTCTGTCCGGAACATAGCGGGATCTACCCGCGACCGCGCGGGCGTGTCTCTTGCCAAGTGGCTATTTTCTGCGGCCACTGGCCTGGCGATCTTGAATGTCATTGTTGGCGCGTTCCGGCCGACTACGGTCTGGATGCGGCTGCGCATGCGCAACCTGGCCCGTTCCGTGCGCGATGCGGGCGCGCTGTTCCCTGCCGTTTATCAGCGGTTTTTTCGCAGGCAATTCGCCTTCGGCTGTCCTGCATTTGCGGTTGCGCTGTCCGTCCTCTGGCTGATGCTGAGCAAGCCGGATCTGGGCTGAGGCCGGGCTTTCATCGGGATTCTCAGCTGTGTTTGCGTGCAACAATCCGCGAAACATGGCGGCACTTTTGGCGAATTGCGCGGGTTTCATCATCACATAACCTGTGGATAAAATGGCATGCGAGTTGATTTGATTATTTAAAATTAATGCCTTACATCTCGGCTGCGGGTTCTCGCCGACCTGTCCGGCCATTTGTTTCACCGCGTTACAATACGTTATTTGAGGCTCCCCGCCCTGCAGGGGTAACGATACCGCAACAAACGGGCTGAATCCGCCCGAAGGACTTTGGGGACAAATCGTGCAAGCAACGCTGAAATCCAAAACACGTTTCGAAGGGGTGGGCCTGCATTCCGGTAAACCGGTTCGCATGATCGTCTCGCCTGCTTCGGCGGGTTACGGCGTGTGGTTCAAGCGGACCGATATCGCGCTTGGCGACAACCTTGTCCCCGCCCGTTGGGACGCGGTCGAGGCGACGCCGCTCTGTACCCGCATCGTCAACGCCAGCGGCGTGTCCGTGTCCACCATCGAACATGTCATGGCGGCGCTGGCCGGATGTGGCATCCACAACGCGCTGATCGAGATTGACGGTCCCGAGGTTCCGATCCTCGATGGCTCTGCCGCGCCTTTCGTGGATGCGTTCCTCGCCCGTGGCGTGCAGCCCCAGAACACGCCGGTCGTGGCGCTCAAGGTCAATAAGACCGTGTCCGTGGAAACGGCGCATGGCTGGGCGCGTCTGCAACCGGCGGAAGCCCTGACCATGTCGTTCCACATTGATTTCGAAGACGCCGCCATCGGGGTTCAGGACAAGCGCCTGTCCCTGTCCAATGGCGCGTTTGTGCGTGAGCTGTGTGACAGCCGCACCTTCTGCCGCAAGGCGGATGTGGATTACATGCGCGCCAATGGCCTTGCGCTGGGGGGCACGCTGGAAAACGCGGTTGTCGTGGACGGGGCCGAGGTGCTGAGCCCGGGTGGCCTGCGCCACGCGGATGAGGCCGTGCGCCACAAGATGCTGGACGCGCTGGGTGATCTCGCACTCGCAGGTGCCCCCATTCTGGGCCACTACACCGGCCATCGGGCTGGGCACGCCATGACCAACCAGCTTCTGCGCGCCCTGTTCCGTACGCCGGGTGCGGTCAGCTATGTCGAATGTGACCGGGCCCGCGCGGCGCGCCTGCCCGGTGTGGGCGTGGCCCGCGCCGATATTCCCGCGGTCGCCTGAACGCGCCGCGTAGGGGCCGTTCCGGGGCGTGCCATATTCAACACGCCGTGACCGATCGCCCTTCCTGTCCCCGATATGGCTTATTGCCTTTCCGGTCGGATAGATATTGTGTTAGGAGGTTGGCAACCGGGCCTTCATGTCCGGACCAGAGATTGTGGGTGAGGACGGATCAGGCATGACGAGCGGCGCAGGTTTCAGCGGCACATCATTGCGACCCCTGGTGCTGGCACTGGCCACGGCGGTGGCCTTGTCAGGATGCGGGGAATCATTCCTCAACGCCCGGGGCGGCATCGGCTTTGGCAACGCGCCGATGGAGGCCTTTACCGCCAAGCAGATTTTCGAGCGCGGCGAATACGAAATGGCGCGCGGCAAATACGGCGAAGCGGCCACCTTCTTTGCCGAGATCGAGCGGCTGTATCCCTATTCCGACTGGGCCAAGCGCGCCCTGATCATGCAGGCCTATGCCCATCACAAGGACAAGGTCTATGAGGACAGCCGCTCTGCCGCGCAGCGTTATATCGACTTCTACCCGGCCGATGATGATGCGGCCTATGCGCAATATCTTCTCGCGCTGAGCTATTACGATCAGATCGAACTTGTCGGTCGCGATCAGGGCGTGACATTCCAGGCGCTGCAAGCGCTGCGCACGGTGATCGAGCGTTACCCGGACAGCGAATATGCACGCTCTGCAATTCTCAAATTCGACCTTGCCTATGACCATCTGGCGGGCAAGGAGATGGAGATCGGGCGCTATTACCTCAAGCGCAGCCATTACACATCGGCGATCAACCGTTTCCGCGTGGTGGTCGAGGATTTCCAGACCACGACTCATACGGCTGAGGCGTTGCACCGTCTGGTCGAAGCCTACCTGTCGCTTGGGCTGGTCGAAGAGGCGCAGACCGCGGGCGCGATCCTGGGCTACAACTATCAGTCAACGGACTGGTACGAGGACAGCTACAAACTGCTCACCGGGCAGGGGCTGGAGCCGAAATACTTCAAGAACAACTGGCTGGGCGCGGTCTATCGCCAGATGATCAAGGGCGAGTGGTTGTAAGGGCGGCGGGGTGACACCCGCCCGTTGGGGCTTGCGATGCTGCGCGCATTAGACATTCGCGACATGCTGATCATTGATCACCTCGCGCTGGAGTTCCAGCCGGGGCTCAATGTGCTGACCGGCGAGACCGGAGCGGGCAAATCGATCCTGCTGGACTCTCTGGGCTTTGTGCTGGGCTGGCGCGGGCGCGCCGATCTGGTGCGACAGGGCGCGAAACAGGGCGAGGTGCTGGCGGAGTTTGACCTGCCTGAAAACCACCCCGCCCGTGCCGTTCTGGAAGAGGCCGGTCTGCCGGTGGCGGATGAGCTGATCCTGCGCCGGGTGAATTCGGCGGACGGGCGCAAGACCGCCTGGGTCAATGACCGGCGCTGTTCGGGCGAGGTGCTGCGCGCGCTGTCCGAGACGTTGGTGGAGCTGCATGGGCAGCATGACGACCGGGGCCTTCTGAACCCGCGCGGGCACCGCGCCATTTTGGATGCTTTCGCCGGTATTGACGTGGAACTGGCCGCGACGCGCGCGGCGTGGCGCAATCTGAGCGCAGCCCGCAAGGCGCTGGCCGAGGCCGAAACAGCCCTGGCGGCGATGCAGGACGAGGAAGAGTTCCTGCGCCATGCGGTCGGGGAACTGGACGAGCTTGACCCGCAGCCGGGGGAGGAAGAGGCGCTGGATGTGCAACGCCGCCTTATGCAGCAGGCCGAACGCATCCGCGATGACATCACCCGAGCCAGTGCCGCCCTCGGCACTGACGGGGCCGAAGGCGCGATGGGCGACGCGATGCGCTGGCTCGAAGCGGTGGCGGACAAGGCCGAGGGCAAGCTCGACGGCGCGCTGGCCGCTTTGTCGCGCGCCATGGTGGAACTGGACGAGGCCGCGCGCGGGGTCGAGGACACGGCGCAGGCGCTGGTGTTCAACCCGCATGAGTTGGAAGAGACCGAAGAACGGTTATTCGCCATTCGCGGTCTGGCCCGCAAACATCAGGTCACGCCCGAGGAATTGCCCGACCTCGCCGACACGCTGCGCGGCAAGCTGGAGGCGCTGGACGCGGGGGACGCGGGGATTGCCACGCTGCGCGCCGATCTGAAAACGGCGGAGGACAGCTATTACAGCGCGGCACAGGCACTCAGCGCCGCGCGTCATGCCGCGGCCCAAAAGCTGGACCGTGCGGTCACTGCCGAGCTTGCCCCGCTCAAGATGGAGCGCGCGGTGTTCACCACGCAGATCAGCGACGACACCCCCGGCCCGGAGGGGCGCGACGCGGTGGCCTTTACCGTGGCCACCAATCCTGGCGCACCGGCAGGCCCCATCGGCAAGATCGCCTCGGGCGGGGAACTCAGCCGCTTTTTGCTGGCTTTGAAGGTCTGCCTGGCCGAGGGCAACGCGGGCATCACGATGATCTTTGACGAGATCGACCGCGGTGTCGGCGGGGCCACGGCGGATGCGGTGGGGCGCAGGCTGGCGGCGCTGGCGTCCGAGGGGCAGGTGCTTGTCGTGACCCATTCGCCGCAGGTGGCCGCGCTTGGCGCGCATCACTGGCGGGTGGAAAAGCGGGTGACCGGGGATCAGACCCTGTCCAATGTCGTGCCGCTGGCCGATCCCGACCGGGTGGACGAGATCGCGCGCATGGTGTCTGGCGACACGATCACCGACGAGGCCCGCGCCGCGGCACGGGCCTTGTTGGCGGGGTAGGGGGTTATTGGCCTGAACGCTGGGCCAACCGGACAGTGCCCATCACGGCCATCAGGAACACCACGGCGCTGACACACATGCGCAGCGCGTTGTAGAACTGCCATCTTTCGGAATAGGCGCCCCAGACCTGCTCGGCCTCCTGCAGGGTTTCGGGCACGCCCGCGTCGATCATCGCCCGGTTCATCGGCACATTGACCGAACCGGTCACCGCAAGTGCACCCGCGAGGTACAGTACCGCCGCCGCCCCGAACCATGCCGCAGCGTCATTGCGCCCCGCGCGGAAACACAGCAGCGTCGTAATGGCCAGCGCAACCGGCGTGCCAAAGAAGGCCGGGGCGAAGGCCGCGTTGCGCACGGCTTCGTTCATGGCGTTCATTGCTTCGATGGCGACGCGCGGGTCGATCCGGTCGAGCCCCCACAACGTGGACACCGCCCAGGCATAGAAAAATCCGAAAATCGCCGCGCAAAGCAGCATGGTGACCGCCGTGACCGGCACGAGAAGAGATCTGGCATTGGCGATCCGGGCTGCGGAGCGATTGGCGGAGGTCGACATGGGAAAGTCCTTCCATTCTAAGCGAAACCTTACATCCGTACATTGTATTACGGTTATGGGCGGGGTTCCGTCGCCATATCGTCGCGGAATTTGCGAAAGTGCCGGGTTTTCATGACAAACCTTCCCCGGACACCGCGATGTGACTGCGATGGGGGAAGTTGACGCGACTATGATGCCGGATCAGTTGCTTGGCGGCACCAGCTTGCCGGGGTTCAGGATGTTGAGCGGATCCAGCGCGCGTTTGATGTCGCCCATCACGGGCCAGCCGACACCGTGTTCCGCCTCCATGTAGTCCAGCTTGCCCATGCCAACGCCATGCTCGCCCGTGGCCGTGCCGCCAAGTGCAAGCGCGCGTTCCACCATGCGGTGCGACAGGGCTTTGGCCTCGGCAATCTCGGACGGGTTTGCCTCATCGACCAGAAGGATGGCATGGAAATTCCCATCCCCCACATGACCCAGGATCGGGCCGGGGATGGCGCTTGCGGCGATATCCTGTTGTGTCGCCTCGACCGCCTCGGCAAGGCGCGAGATCGGCACGCAGATATCGGTGACCACCGCGCGCGTCCCCTTGCGCGAGGCGAGGATCGCGTAATAGGCGTTGTGCCGCATGGTCCAGAGCTTGTTGCGGTCCTCGGCCCGTGTGGCCCAGTCAAAGCCCTCCGCGCCATGTTCGGCCACGATCTCGCCAAAGGTTTCGGCCTGTTCCGCTACAGCGCTGTCGGAGCCGTGGAATTCCACCAGCAGATGCGGCTTCAGCGGAAATGCCATCCCGGAATAGGCGTTCACCGCCGCGGCCGTGGCCGCATCGACAAATTCGATCCGCGCCATGGGCAGGCCCATCTGGATTACATCCGTCACCGCCCGCACCGCCGATCCCATGTCACTAAAGGCGCAGACCCCGGCGCTGATCGCTTCGGGCTGGCCATGCAGCCGCAGGGTCAATTCGGTGATCAGGCCCAACGTGCCTTCGCTGCCGATCATCAGCGCGGTCAGGTCATAGCCCGCCGCCGATTTCCGCGCCCGTGTGCCGGTGCGCATGACGCGCCCATCGGCCAGCACCACCTCAAGCCCCAGCACATTGTCGCGCATGGTCCCGTAGCGCACGGCGGTCGTGCCGCTGGCCCGCGTGGCCGCCATCCCGCCGATCGAGGCATTTGCGCCGGGATCGACCGGAAAGAACAGCCCCGTGGCGCGCAGCTCTTCGTTCAGCGCCTCGCGTGTGATGCCGGGCTGGACGCTCACATCCATATCCTCGGGGCGGACCTCAAGCACCCGGTTCATGCGGCTGAAATCCACCACCACGCCGCCGCGCACGGCCAACGCGTGCCCTTCCAGCGACGTGCCGGTGCCCCAGCCCACCACCGGGAGACGGTGGGTTGCGCAAATGGAAACAATTTGCGCGACTTCCTCGGTATTGTCCGGATAGGCCACCACATCGGGTGGCGTGACCGGGAAATACGACTCGGATTGCCCATGCAGGTCCAGATCGGACTTGGAGGTGCTGAGGCGTTGTCCTATCAAGGACTTAAGCGCATTGAGGGCCGCGTCACGGTCGGGCTGCGTCATGGGTTTGTCTGGCTCCGTCAACTGGGATTGGCGCAGCTTAGCCCGCGATGCCGTACTGCGCCAAGACGGGATTGAGGCGCATGCCAGAGACCAAAGCTTCGCAGCTCGGCAGACAACTCCGCGATATGGCGGCGGTGTTCGGGCGTGGCTGGCAATTGCTCCGCAATCGTGGACCCAGCCAGATACAGTTCTGGTTTATCGCGCTGATGATTGGCATTGCCGCGGGCTTTGCCGCGGTGCTGTTCCGCAGTGCGATCGAATGGCTTCAGGCGACACTATACGGCACTGAGGATATCAACCACCTGCACAGTTTCGCGGTCGAGCTTGACTGGTTCTGGGTGCTGATCATCCCTATGGCGGGCGGTATCGCTGTGGGGATCATCCTGCATCTCTTTACGCCGGACGGGCGCGTGCAATCGGTGGCCGATGTGATCGAGGGCGCGGCGCTCAATGACGGGCGGGTGGAGAAAAAGGCGGGGATGGCCTCGGCCATCTGTTCCTGGATCACGCTGTCGACCGGCGGCTCCACGGGGCGCGAGGGGCCGGTGGTGCATATCGCGGCGATGATCTCAAGCTGGGTCAGCAACACGATCCGCGCCGACGGGATCACCGGGCGCGACCTGTTGGGCTGTGCGGTGGCCGCCGCCGTCTCGGCCAGTTTCAACGCGCCCATCGCCGGGGCGCTGTTTGCGCTGGAGGTGATCCTGCGCCATTTCGCCTTGCATGCCTTTGCGCCCATCGTGGTGGCCAGCGCGGCAGGCACGGTGATCAACCGGCTGGTCTTTGGCGACGTAACAGAATTCACGCTGCCCGGCACCTCGACGCTGGAGTTCTACCTCGAACTGCCCGCCTTCCTGATCCTTGGGCTGGTCTGTGGGCTGGTCTCGGTGGTGATGATCCGCGGGGTGTTCTGGGCCGACGATGTTGAAACCCAGCTTCAGAACCGGATCGGGCTGCCCCATTGGGTGCGCCCGGTTCTGGCTGGCGCGATCCTGGGCGTCACGGCGATCTTTTACCCGCATATCATCGGCGTTGGGTACGAGACGACCAGCGCAGCGCTGACCGGGCAACTGGTGCTGCATGAGGCGATTGTCTTTGCCATGGTCAAGGTCTTTGCCGTCTCGGTCACCATGGCGGGCCGGATGGGGGGCGGCATGTTCTCGCCCTCGCTCATGGTGGGGGCGCTGACCGGGCTGGCCTTTGGTCTGATCGCCACAGGGCTTTTGCCGGAGGTGTCCGGCGCGCACACGCTCTATGCGCTCGCCGGCATGGGTGCGGTGGCGGCGGCGGTGCTGGGCGCGCCCATTTCCACGACGCTGATCGTGTTCGAGTTGACCGGCGACTGGCAGACCGGGCTGGCCGTGATGGTGTCGGTGTCGATGTCCACCGCGATCTCGTCGCGGCTGGTGGACCGGTCATTCTTTCTTACCCAACTGGCACGGCGGGGCGTGCATCTGGCCGAGGGACCACAGGCCTATCTGCTGGCGATGTTCCGCGTGGTACAGGTCATGCGGCCCTGGGACGATCCCAGCGCCCCGGACGAGGCGGCCTGTCTGGAGATGGTGGAGCAGGGTATATTCCTGACCGATACGGCAACGCTGAAACAGGCGTTGCCAATGTTCGAGAAATCCGGCGTAAGCTACCTGCCCGTGGTGCACCCGCGCGAGGCAGGCGAGGCGCCGGAGCTACTGGGCGCGCTGTTCCATGTGGATGCACTCAAGGCCTATAACCGCGCGCTGGCAGCGACGGCGGAGGAAGAGCATAGTTAAGCGGTTGATCTGGCAGAGAGACGGTATTGCACCCGCGGAAATGAATTCCCGGTCAGCTAGCCCATCAGCGGGATAAAGAGGCATTTCAACTCCTTTTCACCGCCAGCGATCAGCGCATTTGCCTCGGTCATATAGGGGCGGGCCCGGCTTCGAATGCAGGCGTGAAAACGACCATCCTGCGAGGGGCGGACGCGCGGGTCCGAGTGGGGCACGATGCCCTTGACCCCCTCAACCATGTAACCGCCACGTACTTCGACCACGGACAAGGACGTTACAGTTTGGCAATCCGTATTCGGACAACAGACCGGAGGAATCCATTCCTGTGCGCGCGCAGGTGCACAGACATGCACGATGCCGACGACACCGACGATGATGCCAAGCGACGCCCCCAGCAACCGTGATTTGCAAAAAAATGGCGTTCCGGTAAGCTTTGTAATTGATCCAATCATCTTTTGATAACCCGCTTCCTCTTGAAGAGATGTGCTGCAAATGTCGGAAATTGCTGCGGAAAAATCCGGAAAATTTACGGAAAAAGACCGGAAATCTGCTGCGCCCATCCGGCTTTACGGGCTTTTGTTCGATCCGGCGACGCGCAGCCTGAAACAACAGGATGGAACATCGGTTCCATTGCGCGCCCAGTCGGCAGAGGTGCTTGGTCTGTTGATTGAAGCCAACGGGGAGATCGTCACAAAGGACAGAATTATCGCTCGTATCTGGCCCGATACCTATGTGACGGAAGACAGCCTGCTGAAATGTATTGCAGATATCCGGCGGGCTTTGGGCGACACGGATCGCAGTCGGCTTCAGACCCTGCCCAAGGTCGGGTATCGGCTGGCCCTTGCGCAACAGACATCCCACGCCGCGCGCGCGGGCCGGGTTGGGGCGCTGCCAATTCTGGCCGCGGTGGTCTGCATGCTTGTCATGGCGCTCTGGTGGATCTGGCCGTGGCCCGCGCCGAACACGCTGGCCGACAAACCCCGGATCGCGGTGATGGCCTTTGACGATTTCTCTGCAGGCAACGACAAAGGGTATCTGTCCGATGCAATCGCCGAGGGGCTGATCACCGAACTGGCCCGTTTCCCCACGATCGCGGTGATTTCCCGCACATCGTCCTTCACCTATCGCAATAACCAGGCCACCATCGGCACCATAGGCGAAGAGTTGCGCGTGCACTACGTTCTGGAAGGCAGCCAGCAAAAGGCCGGGGACAGTCTGCGGATCACCGCCCAGTTGATCGATACACGGACGGGTGCGCATGTCTGGGCCGAAACCTATGACCGGAAGATCGGTGATTTTTTCAGTATGCAGGAAGAGATTGTGCGCGGCGTCGTGGCGGTGGTCGCGGATATTGTCGTCTCTCGACCGCTGCCCGCCAGCGACCTGAAGCAGGTTACCGCGCTGAGGTATTTCCTCGAATCCAAGGGCAGTCCCGACAGTCGCGCGCAGATAGAGGACCGGTTCGCGCTTGGAGACAAGGCGCTGGATGCCGATCCGGATTCAGAGTGGGGCTATCTGATCCATAGTTGGGCCCATCGCCATATGGCCGTCTTCTTTTCCACGCCCGAGGAAAAAAGCGTGCACCTGGCGAAATCGGAGGAATTTGCGGACAAGGCCATCGAAATCGCGCCCAAGAATTATTTCGGTCATTGGGTGCGGGCGCGTGTCCAAAGCGAACGCGGCGACCACGAGGCGTCAGTGGAGACTTACAGCCGCGCCATTTCGCTGAATCCGTCCGACTCGCATCTTCTCGTCAGCAGTTCGTCCCCCTTGCTCTATACAGGTCTTTTCGATGAAGGGCTTGCCGTGATCGACCGTGCACTCGATCTTGATCCCAAACACGCGGACTGGTTCCATTGGCAGCGCGCCTGGGCCTTGTGGGAGCTTCGCCGCTGCGATGACGCCCTGGCCGCGTTCGGGCGCATGTCCAAGATCTATGGCGGGGCACACAGGATGCTGGCTGCAACCCATGCCTGTCTGGGTCAAAAGGCCGAGGCGGTCGCCGCGCTCAAGGTGTACCTGCAGGACAACCCCGATGCGACGCTGGCGGCAGAGGCGGAAAAGCTGCGCAAAACATGGCCCAACCCACCGTCCGTCGAGCGATGGCTGCAGGACATGGCATACGCAGGAATGCCCAATTGACTAGTCACTCTTCGGATGGCGCCAACGGTTTCTGCACCGGCCGGGTCAGGCCCAGTGTCCAATCCGGTTATCAAGAGGTAAACATCGGGGAAACCTGCGCATACCACCATCTCCGGAGTCGCCATGCAGATCGAATTCGTCAACCACGCCTCTGTCCTGATCACCGAGGGCGACACCGCGCTGCTCACCGATCCGTGGTATTCCGGCCCGGCCTTTCACAAGGGGTGGTCACTGCTGGTCGAAACGCCGGATGACGAGGTGGACGCGCTTCTGGATCGGGTCACGCATCTGTGGCTTTCCCACGAGCACCCCGATCATTTCTCAATCAAGTTCTTCAAGACCCATGGCCAAAAGCTGCGCGCGCGCGGCATTCCGCTCTATTTCCAGAAGATCCGCGACCAGCGCGTTGCCGATTTCATCCGCGGTGAGGGGATCGCGCTGCAGGAGATGACATTTGGCGCTGCCTACAAGGCCGGGGAGCTGACGCTGACCTGCCTCAAGGATGACTGGTATGACAGCCTCGTGTCGATCAAGTCCAGGGATCAGCACATCCTGAACCTGAACGATTGCCATGTGGACGATGAAAAGCGGGCCAAACAGATCCTTGATCAGGCCGGGCCCTGCGATGTGCTGCTCACCCAGTTTTCCTATGCCGCGTGGAAGGGCGGGCCGGAGAACAGGGCCTGGCGCGAAGAAGCCGCCGCAGACAAGCTGGACAATATCGAGGTACAAGCACGGCTGCTCAAACCGCGCGTGGTCATTCCCTTTGCCAGCTTCGTGCGGTTTTCCAATGCCCGGAACCTCTATCTCAACGACGCGGCCAACCGCCCGCAGGATGTGCTGGCGCGGTTCCCCGATGCCGCGTTCGACATTCCGGTGATGAAACCCGGCGATGTGTTTGATGGCACGGTCTCGGACGACATGACCCGAGCAGCGCTGGCCTTCTGGGATCAGGCCTATGCCAAGGCCGAGGCACAGTCGCCGCAGGAGTTTGTGACCAAACCCGCCGAAGAACTGCACGCGGCTTTCGACCGTTTCACCACCCGGGTCTATGCCAATAACAACCGCACGGCGATGAAGCTGGCCCAGCGCTTCAGCCCGGTGCGCGTGTTCGAGCCGATTGTCGTGGAGTGCGATGACCTTGGGCAGCGGTTCCACATCGACGTGCCGCGCGGGATTTTCCGCGAAACCAGCGATGCGCCGGACCTGTCCATGCATTCGGAATCGCTTTGGTTCGTGTTCCACAACTCCTTTGGTTTTGACACGCTGACTGTGAATGGCTGTCTTGAGGAAAAACGCGAAGGCGGGTTTTCGCGCGCGGCGCGGGCAATCTCGGTTGAGATCCTGAACAATCTAGGCATCCGCTTTGGCCCGGGCCTTGTGTTCGAGCCGCAGATGATCATGGTCACGCTGCAGCGGCTGGCGGCGGCGCGCAAGAAGCTGATGCAGGCAAAGAGCTAGGCTGCTCCGCACGCAAAAACAGGCCGGACACCACTGCCCGGCCTGTCAGTTGCAACTCGAAAGGTGCAGGGAAATGGGTGGGGTTAGATCCCCGACCAGACGAGCTGCGGCGCGAACCGGGGTCGGGTAAAGACGCGGGCGTCAAACACCCGGTCCCGGATTGCAGAGGTGGGCACGCTGTAATCGACAAAGGTATCGACCACGATCACCTGTTCCGAATCCACCATCACCGGGAATTCGTTATGGGCGTTGCTCATATCCGCATCGCTGAGCGGAGCGGCATGGCTGCCGCGCGCCTCCGACCAGACCACCGAATAGCTGTCGGTTTCCAGATCATATTGCACCACCGTGACGCGCAGGGTGTTTTCCGTCGCCTCTGTCCCGGTCAGGAAGTTGAACAGCGCCTTGGTGCTGTCGATATAGGTCGGCGTGATATAGTCCGTTTCACGCGACAGCATGTCCCCGATGGTAAAGGTGGCTTTGTCACCCAGGCTGTTCTTGCGGAACGCGTCGTAGAACACCAGGCTCCCCGCGGTGGCGATGATCAGCAGGGGCAGGAACAGGATGGCTTCGATATTCACGCCACCATCGGCTTTGCGGGCGAACCCGTTCAGCGCGGATCTTGCTTTGGTCATCATATTTGCAAACAGGGTCATCAGAGCGGCTCCTGTACAAAGGATGTGGCGGCGATCAGGGAATAGTCACCGGCTGCGTCCACGTGGATGGCCTCGGAGAACCATGTGATCGGGAAGATCGGGGTCACCTTGGCGCAGACGCGCAGCACCATCAGCTCGTTGCTTTGCCCGGTCTCGAACCCGCGCACAGGCGCCACCGGAAGCGAGGCATCGGTGCAATCCGCCGTCTCCGGCAGTGCCTGCCAGTTGCGCGGGTCGCGCTGCAGCATTTCCAGCCGCAGGTTGGTTTCACAGCTTGGCACCAGCACCGCACGATCACAGATCTGCGTCTTGATCGTATCGTGCTGCGGGGCCGCCCCCGTCCCAAGCCGGATGTCCCGGGCCACCAGATCCACGGCGCGTTCCAGCATCGTGGCGCGGGCGGAATAAGCCCCGACCTCGAGCGCGGTCAGCAGGATGACAACGACCATCGGCATCCACAGGGCAAAGGAGATGGTTTCAACCGAACCGGCTTCATCGCGGCGGAAACGGTTGATCAGGCGGGTCAGACGGCAGGTCATTGGGTCAACCTCAGTTGCGTGATGGTCTGGGCGATGGCGTTGAAGGCATCGGTGATCTCGACCCCCTGCACATCGAAGTAATGCGAGGGCGAAGAGGCGCAGTTCTGCATCGCGTCAAGTCCGCGCTGCGGGGCCTCGAACCCGATGGCAAAAACGATCACGCCCGCATCCCGTGCGCCCTGGCAAATGGTGGCCAGTCGCGCATCTGCCGCATCCGGACCCACGATTCCGGTGTAGGAATAATACGCGTTGTAATACGCATCATAGCTGACGCGGCCATCGTTATACGGCGTTTGGTAGAACTTGTAGGCAAAGGCCCGGGTGCCCCAGCGGGCAAAGACTTCCTCATTGGTCATACGACGTGCCGCGGACCCACCATCGGGATAGTTGCGATACTTGTAACTGCTGTAATAGGTCTCGAAACGTGGCCAGTAATAGACGTCATAGGCATCATCGGCATTGTCAACGATCAGCGCCGAAAAGTGGTCATTGCTGGGATCGCTATCGCCACGGTCGTCGATGAAGATCTCGGACAGGCCGGACTGACGGCTGGGGATCAGGTCATATTCTGTTGTATTCGCCCCATCGGTCATCAGAACCACGATCTTGAGCGTTTCGTGATCGAGATAAGAGGTCGGACGTCCGGCGGCACGGCTGCTGATATGGCCGTCTGCGATCATGTCGGAGACAAGATCCTGTGCACCGGGATCAAGCAGTGCCATGCCCCACTTCATGCCCAGATCAATGGCCGTGTTGCCGCCCGCGCCGAGCGCGTTGATATTGGTCTGCAGCTCGGTCACGTCATCGGAATGCACGACAACCTTGCCGTAATCATCCGCGGGGCACCAGGGGCGGTTTATCTCGGTCGAACTCTCGTTTGTCGAATAGAGGTCGAAATGGCTCAATCGATCGAGCGTTTCGGTGCGCGAAATGCCCAGCGTGTCGAACGCCGATGCCGGGAAGATGGCGCAACGGGAATAGTCATGCTCATCCGACAGCGTGTAATAGCCCGCCAGCGTAGCACCGAGGTTCACCGTCGCATTATACGGAACCATCGACACTGTGGTCAGGCTGGGTGCATCTACCGGCTGGATTACGGTCTGAACGAAGTCATTTGCCGCGGCGCGCAGGTTTTCGATCTTGCTGTTCGATCCCATCGAGCCGGAGATGTCGAGCACCATGGAAATCTCGACATTGGCCATTTTCTCTGTCGCTTCGCCTGCGGCGGGCGCAATCATCTGATCAATGCCGAGAATGCCCAGAAAAAGGGTGTCATTGTTTTGGCTGGCCGATGCGGAAACGGTTCGGTAGTTCAAACCCTGATCGACCGTGGTCGACGCCAGCGCGTCACCCATACCGGATTTGGTGAAATAATCGGCCACCACCGCTGCGGGATCAAGCTCCTGCTCAAGGTCCGCTGCAGCCACCACGGCTCGGTCCAGCGTGTGTTGCAGCTTGGCCCGTTTCATTTCGTTCATCATCAGGTCAACGCCAAAGCCGCCGATCGCGATGATGCCGATAAAGATGATGATGCAAAGCACGGTGATCGTCCCGCGATCATCGGTGCCGAATTGGCGAAGTTGTGCCTCGATCCGCGCCCCAACGGATGTCTGGCCGACGCCAAGGTTACGTGAACCCCTTGTCATAAAATTACCCTTTCTCACTTGCGTCGGGCGTTAACCTTAGTGGCAGCAAGGAGGCACCCGACACATTTAGCACTCATTCTGAATTGCCCTAAAAACGCGTCAAAATTGAGGCAAACCCCTGTCAAATAACGGTTTTTGGTTCGAGTTCCGGCGTTAGTCTCCGCCGAAATCTGGGTATTGTTTCCGTGCGCGGAAACAATCGGCCACATTTGCGCCGCGAGGATTCCCGAATCGTGAACCACTCCGCCGTATTCCTGTCGAGATTGCTGTAAGCGGGTAAAAAACCGGGGCCGCTCTGTTTTAAGCGATCAAAAAAATCCCAAGAAATTCCTCGCCAGAATTAACCATGCCGTCATAGGGTCGTGAAAAAAAGAGTGCGATGCGCCTGAGTCGCGATGCACCGGCCAACGGAGGAGACGCCATGAATAACCCGGCCAATGAACCGACATTCCGCGAAAGTGTGGACCTTATGTTTAACCGCGCGGTGGCCCTTATGGACCTGCCGCCGGGGCTTGAAGAAAAGATCCGGGTCTGCAACGCCACGTATACGGTGCGCTTTGGTGTTAGGCTGCGCGGGCGCATCCAGACCTTTACCGGATATCGCTCGGTGCATTCCGAACATATGGAGCCGGTCAAGGGCGGTATTCGCTATGCAACAGCTGTGAACCAGGACGAGGTCGAGGCGTTGGCCGCGCTGATGACTTATAAATGCGCGCTGGTCGAAGCGCCGTTCGGCGGCTCCAAGGGCGGGTTATGTGTCGATCCACGCCAATATGATGAACATGAGCTGGAACAGATCACCCGCCGCTTTGCTTATGAACTGGCCAAACGCGACCTGATCCACCCGTCGCAGAACGTACCTGCACCCGATATGGGCACCGGTGAACGCGAGATGGCCTGGATCGCCGACCAATATGCAAGGATGAACACCACCGATATCAACGCGCGCGCCTGTGTGACGGGCAAGCCGCTGAATGCGGGCGGCATCTCGGGGCGTGTCGAGGCGACGGGCAGGGGGGTGCAATATGCCCTGCGCGAGTTTTTCCGCGATCCGCGCGATATGGAAAAGGCCGGGCTGACCGGGTCGCTGGATGGCAAGCGGGTGATTGTTCAGGGGCTGGGCAATGTGGGCTATCACGCCGCCAAGTTCCTGCAGCAGGAAGACGGATCGAAGGTTATCGGCATCATCGAACGCGACGGTGCACTCTTTAACGACGATGGTCTGGACGTGGACGCTGTGCGCGACTGGATCGTGAAACATGGCGGCGTCACCGGCTTTCCCGATGCCGCCCACCATGCCGAGGGTGCGGGCGTGCTGGAGGCGGAATGCGACATCCTCATTCCCGCCGCCCTAGAGGGCGTGATCAACATGTCCAACGCCGAGCGGATCAAGGCACCGCTGATCATCGAGGCCGCCAATGGTCCGGTCACGGCGGGCGCGGATGATATCCTGCGCAAGAAGGGCAAGGTGATCATTCCCGACATGTATGCCAATGCGGGCGGTGTGACCGTGTCCTATTTCGAATGGGTCAAGAACCTCAGCCATATCCGCTTTGGCCGGATGCAGCGCCGCCAGGAAGAGGCGCGCCACCAGTTGGTCATTGATGAGCTTGAGCGGCTTGATCATCTGATGGGCGATCAATGGTCGCTGCGCCCGGAGTTCAAGGAAAAGTACCTGCGCGGCGCGGATGAGCTGGAACTGGTGCGCTCAGGGTTAGATGACACGATGCGGATTGCCTATCAATCCATGCGCGAAGTCTGGCACGGTCGCGACGATGTGGACGACCTGCGCACTGCGGCCTATATCGTGGCGATCGAAAAAGTCGCCGCGAGCTACCGGGCCAAGGGGCTCTAGGCGAGGTCTCCGGTAATATGACACCGATACGGCAAACCGGGCGAAATCGTGCCGGTTTGCCTTAAAATCAACTTAATTCACTGACGTTTTCCTTATTTCCACCACGATACGGCCCAAACAAAACTCGATTCCTCTTCCTTAATGATGATCGACGGGAGTCTGCCCGAAAATCGACAAAGGGGAACCGACATGAGGGTTACCAGGAAAAGAACCCAGGAAACGTTCACGCGTTTCCTCGAAAACGAAGATGGTAACACCACCATCGTGTCCATCTACATGAGCCTCGCGATTTTGCTGCTTACTGGCGCTGCAATTGACGTGATGCGGTACGAATCCATCCGCACCAAGATGCAGCACGCCATGGACCGCGCGGTGCTTGCCGCTGCGGACCTCGATCAGGAATCCGAACCCAAGAGCGTGGTTTACGATTACGTCAACAAGGCCGGGGTTTCTGACGCCCTGACCAATGTGGTCGTGGAAGAGGGGGCCAACTACCGGATGGTGACCGCCACGGGGACCACCGACGTGAATACGCTGTTCATGCGCATGGGGGGTATCGACCAGCTGAGCGCACCGGCCCTGAGTGCCGCAGAGGAAAAGATCGCCAACGTGGAAATTTCCATGGTGCTCGATATCTCCGGGTCCATGCGCTGGAACAGCCGGATGCTGAACGCCAAGGCGGCATCGAAGAAATTCGTGGACAAGGTGCTTACCACTGAGACCAACGGTGTGACCACATTGAACGTGGTTCCTTATGCCGGGCACGTGAACCCGGGCAGCGAGATGTTCGAATATTTCCGTGGCGAACGCCCGGAAGTCATTGTGCCTGTCGATAACACCACGACAGAAACCAAGGACTATTTTGAAGAATGGCCGCAGGCGATTTCCAACATCGTGCTGTATTTCGACCAGAACGAGAACGGTGAATTCGACGACCGGACCGATATTGCCTACAAGATCGAAGGCTGGCCCGAAGGTGCTCCGCGCGATATCGACACGATCATGAACGACCTTGTCGGTTTCGTCATCAAGAACAATCCCGAACTGAACAATGGTGACGGCCTGCTTGGCATCTCGATCAAGGGTGGCGAGACATGGCCGAACAAGTACTACACTGTTTATGGCAATACCAACGGCTCAGAATCGGACCTTGGCCCGACCAACAACAAAGGCAAGGTGCCTGGCGGTGGTGACACCTATCAGTACAATGAAATCACATTTGGTTCGGACAGTACCTACTACCAGCCGAGCAACCAGGTGGTGACCGAGCGCAATGTGAACATGCCGTCTTCCTGCATCGAAATCTACGATAGTGAGTTCGATACCACCGCGCTGCCCACGTCCGACGACTATGTCCCGCACTTCATGTACTGGGAGCAAGACGAAGACGTGATGGATTGGGGCTGGTGCCCCGAGGATGACACCGCGATCCAGTATTACTCGGATGATGCCGTGGCGCTCAAAGCCTTCATCGACGATATCCGCATGCATGACGGCACCGGCGCGCAATATGGCATGAAATATGCCCTGTCCCTGCTGGATCCGAACACAAGCGCTGCGATCAGCCACATGATCACCGAAGGTGTGATCGACGCCAAGTTCGAAGGTCGCCCGATTGCTTGGGGTGACGCAGAGACTGAGAAATTCATCCTGCTTATGTCGGATGGCATGATCACGGATCAACACCGCCCCAATGATCCCTACGCGCCGGTCAATGGCGAGGTGGAACTGGAATTCCAGGGGGCCGAGTATCACTACAACTTCTCGGCCGCGTCCAAGAACGTCGAGAACCTGTACAAACAGTGTGACCTCGCCAAACAGAAGGGTGTGATCATCTTCACGGTCGCTTTCGAGACCAGCGATGATGCCGCGAACGTGCTCAAGAACTGTGCCTCTTCGCCAAGCCACTTCTTCCGGACCCAAGGCACCAACATCACCGACACCTTTGATGTTATTGCCCGTCAAATCAACAACCTGAGGCTGATCCAATGAAACGTTACCTGAAGAACTCGGTCGCCCGTTTCCGCCGGGAAGACAGCGGATCGGTCACCATCGAATTCGTCATCCTGATGTCGGTCTTCGTGACCATCCTGGGGGCGGCGGTTGAACTGGGCTACATGAACCTGCGCCACGCGATGCTGGAACGGGGGCTTGATACAACGGCCCGGAATGTCCGACTGAACACCGGTGAAGTTCCGACCTATGATGATCTCAAGGTCTCGATCTGCGACACGGCGGCCATCATCCCGAACTGCGTCAACAACCTGCGGCTGGAAATGAAGGTGGTGGATACCCGAGCCTTCAGCCCGATCCCCAGCACCGCGGATTGCCAGAACGCCGAGGAAGAGCCCAAGCCGCTGCGCGAATTCACCAATGGTCTCGACAATGACCTGATGCTGATGCGGGCCTGCCTGATGTTCAAACCGATCTTCCCGACGACAGGCATCGCAGCGAATCTGAACAAGGACGCCGAAGGCTATCTGGCGATGGTTTCCACGTCCGCCTTTGTCCAGGAACCGAGGTAACGCCATGAAACGTCTGATCCAGAACAAACTGCGCCATTTCGCGAGCGATGTCCGCGGAACGGCCACCATCGAACTGGCCATCTTTGTGCCCTTGCTTCTGTTCATGATCGCCGCGTCATACGTCTACTACGATGCGTTTCGTCAGAAAGCGGTCAACACCAATGCGGCCTATACGATTTCCGATGCGCTGTCGCGCGAGACCGACGAGATCGACACGCTCTACATGGATGGGGCACATCAACTGCTCGAATTTCTGACGGCGGCGGATGGCCAGACCGGTCTGAGGGTCACCGTGGTGAAATGGAACGGCGATACCATGGCTTACGAAGTCGACTGGTCCGAAAGCCGCGGCCCGCTTTATCCGCTGACCAATACCTCGCTTGAGGATGCGCTGGGCGGCAACCTTCCGGTGCTGCTGCACAATGAGCGGGTGATCGTGGTGGAAACCTCGTCGACCTATGTGCCGCCGCTCGCGTTGGCCGGATTGAACCAGCAGGAGCTGTACAATTTCGCCTTCACCCGCCCGCGTTTCGCGCCCAAGCTGGTCTGGGCCGGGTCCTGACGCTGCGGCGACCAAATCGGTCGCGAAAAGACAAGTCGATGTCGAAAAACATGGGGCGCCTCCGGGCGCCCCATTGCACGTTGGCCCGGAGCTTGGTTCAGTGTGAACCGGATCACCGGGAGAACAAGATGCGATTTTCGGGCCTGCGCGTTCTGAAAGAGGGGCTGACCGGCAACAAGGGCTGGCGCCCCCATTGGCGCGATCCCGAGCCGAAATCAGACTATGACATCGTCATCATCGGCGGCGGCGGGCACGGGCTATCCACGGCATATTATTTGGCCCGCGAGCACGGGCTGACCAATGTGGCCGTGCTGGAAAAGGGCTATATCGGTGGTGGCAATGTGGGGCGTAACACGACCATCGTGCGCGCCAACTACTTTCTTGAGGGCAATTCGCAATTCTATTCCCACTCGCTGAAGCTCTGGGAAGGGCTGGAAGAAGACCTCAACTACAATGTCATGCATTCGCAGCGCGGGCTGATCAACCTGTTCCATTCCGATGGCCAGCGCGACGCTTTTGCCCGGCGCGGCAACATGATGAATTCGCAGGGCGACGACGCAATCCTGCTGGATCGCGAGGGCGTGCGCAAGGAACTGCCTTATCTCGATTTCGACAACCCGCGCTTTCCGGTCTATGGCGGGCTGTTCCATCCGCGCGGCGGCACGGCGCGCCATGACGCGGTGGCCTGGGGCTACGCGCGGGGCGCGGATCAACGCGGCGTGGACCTGATCCAGAATTGCGAAGTCACCGGCATCGACATCGAAAACGGCAAGGTGCGCGGTGTGCAGACCACGCGCGGCGCCATTCGCGCCAAAAAGGTCGGCATCGTGGTCGCGGGCCGCTCGGGTCAGGTGGCGGCGATGGCGGGCATGCGCCTGCCCATCGAAAGCCACATCCTCCAGGCCTTTGTGACCGAGGGGCTGAAACCCTGCATTCACCACGTGGTGAGTTTCGGCATGGGCCATTTTTATATGAGCCAGTCGGACAAGGGCGGGCTGGTTTTCGGCGGCGATCTGGATTTCTACGCCTCTTATGCGCAACGCGGCAATCTGCCGATGAAAGAGCATGTGATGGAGGCGGGCATGGCGCTCATGCCGATGATCGGCAAGGCCAAGGTGCTGCGGTCATGGGGCGGGATCATGGACATGACGCCCGATGGCTCACCCATCATCGACAAGACCGGCATCGACGGGCTCTATATCGACTGCGGCTGGTGCTATGGCGGGTTCAAGGCGGTGCCGGGCTCGGGCCATTGCTTTGCGCATCTGATTGCCCAGGACCGGCCGCACGCGGCGGCGGAGAAATACCGGCTCGACCGGTTCCGCACGGGTTACGGCCTGATGGATGAAGAGGGCACCGGCCCTCAGCACAATCTGCACTGAGGCGGGCATGTCCATTTGTCTGAGCTTTCCGCACGCCGTCACGATTTCTTCAAAAGAAACCGGACCGAAATCTTTTGAAGATTTCGGAACTTGCCATATCCGACCGAGAGCGGAGATCACCCCATGCGCATAACCTGTCCGATCTGCGGCGAACGCGACATTCGCGAATTCACTTATCAGGGCGCGGCGGTGGCGCTCGACCGCCCTGATCCCGAGGCGGGCGACGAGGCATGGGATCATTACGTGCATTTGCGCGAAAATCCCGCCGGGCGCACCCGTGATCTCTGGTATCACTCGGGCGGCTGCTCGGCCTGGGTCGTGGTGACTCGCGATACCGTCACCCATGAGGTCTTTGACACAGAGCTTGCCGAGGAGGCCAAGGCATGAGGATTCCCGGCAAGGGCCTGATTGACGAAACCCAGGTTTCGTTCCGTTTCGATGGCCATGCCTATGAGGGGCGGGCGGGTGACACGCTGGCCTCGGCGCTTCTGGCCAATGACGTGCGGCTCATGGCGCGGAGCTTCAAATATCACCGTCCGCGCGGGCCACTGACCGCTGGCAGCGAAGAACCCAATGCGCTGGTCACCGTTGGCGAAGGCGCGCGGCGTGACCCGAATGTGCGCGCCACGGTGCAAGAGGTCTATGACGGGTTGGTGGCCCGGTCACAGAACGCGTTCCCGTCGACCAGCTTTGACGTGATGGCTGTCAATGACCTGCTCTCACCCTTCCTCTCGGCGGGGTTCTATTACAAGACCTTCATGTGGCCGCGCGCCTTTTGGGAAAAGCTCTACGAGCCGGTGATCCGCCGCGCCGCGGGGCTTGGCGCGCTCTCGGGCGAGCCGGACCCGGACCAGTATGAGAAAGCCTTTGCCTTTTGTGACCTGCTGGTGATCGGGGCGGGGCCCACGGGCCTCATGGCGGCGCTGACCGCGGCGCGTGGCGGGGCCGATGTGATCCTGTGCGACGAAGACAACCGCATGGGCGGGCGGCTTCTGGCGGAAAACGAAGAGATTGGCGGCATGCCCGGCCATGTCTGGGCCGAAGAGGTTCTGGACGAGCTGCGCGACATGGAGAATGTCCGCCTGATGACCCGCACCACCGTGACCGGGGCCTATGATCAGGGCACCTATGGCGCACTGGAGCGGGTCCGCCATCACCGCCCGCGGGGACCGCTGCCGAAAAGCTGTTTCTGGCGCATTGTGGCAAAGCGTGCCGTGCTGGCCGCAGGGGCGCTGGAACGCCCCGTCGCCTTCCGCAACAATGACCGCCCCGGCGTCATGACCGCCGGCGCAACCCGCGCCTATCTCAACCGTTGGGGCGTGGCGGCGGGCAAGTCGGTTGTCGTCTTCGGCAATACCGATGACACCCACCGCACAGCGCGTGACCTGATCGCCGCAGGCGTGCATGTGCCCGTCGTGGTGGACAACCGCCATGACGCTGAGCCACAGGGCGATTACCGCGTGATTGCCGGTGGCCATGTGGTCAATTCCAGCGGGCGGCGCGGCGTCGAGGCGGTCGAGGTGGCCCATGCCAACGGCCGCCGCGAAAGCTTTGCCTGCGAGAGCCTCGCCATGTCCGGCGGCTGGAACCCTTCGGTGCATCTGGCCTGCCACATGAATGGCCGCCCGGTCTGGAACGACGCCATTCAGGCCTTTGTCCCCAAGCCCGGCATGATCCCCGGTATGACAGCGGCAGGGGCGGCGAATGGCACCTTCAGCACCCATGGCTGCCTGGAAGACGGGCAGCAGGCGGCGCTGGACGCGCTCTCTGACCTGGGTCGCAAGGCAGAGGCCGACACGCTGCCACCGGCCGGAGATGCGCCCTATCGCATCCGTCCGCTCTGGGCCGTGCCGGGCAGGGGACGCGCCTGGCTGGATTTCCAGAACGACGTGACGGTCAAGGATGTGAAGCTGGCCGCGCAAGAGAATTTCCGCTCCGTCGAGCATATGAAGCGCTACACCACGCAGGGCATGGCCACCGATCAGGGCAAGAATTCCAACGTGGCCGCTTTGGCCGTGCTGGCCGACGCCACGGGCCGCGCCATCGAGGAAACCGGGACAACCACCTTCCGCCCGCCCTATACCCCGGTGCCGATTGCGGCGATGGGCGCGGGCGGCGGGGGCATTGGCTTTGCGCCGCAGCGGTTCACAACCTCGGATGCCGCCGCCCGCCAATCCGGCGCGCCGATGATCGAGGCCGGGCTGTGGTACAGGCCATCCTATTTCCCCAAACCGGGTGAAACCACCTGGCGGCAATCCTGCGACCGCGAGGTGCGCATGGTGCGCGACGCGGTGGGCATCTGCGATGTCTCGACACTGGGCAAGATCGACATTCAGGGCCCGGATGCCGGGGCTTTCCTCGATTTCGTCTACACCAACATGTTCTCCACGCTGAAGGTTGGCCGCACCCGTTACGGGCTGATGCTGCGCGAGGACGGGCATGTGATGGATGACGGCACCACCGCGCGGTTGGGCGCGCATCATTACCTGATGACCACCACCACCGCCGCCGCCGGTAACGTCATGAAACATCTCGATTTCGTGTCCCAGGCGTTGCGCCCGGATCTGGATGTGCGCTTTACCTCCGTCACCGAGCAATGGGCGCAGTTTGCCGTGGCGGGGCCGAAATCGCGCGAGCTTTTGCAAGGGTTACTCGATGCGTTCACGCCCGAGGATTGGCCCTTCATGGCCTGTGGCGACATCTCTGTCATGGGCGTCAAAGGCCGCCTGTTCCGCATCTCTTTCTCTGGCGAACACGCCTATGAAATCGCCGTGCCCTCGCGCTATGGCGACAGCCTCTACCGCGAACTCATTGCCCGGGCCGAAACGCTGGGCGGCGGGGCTTACGGCATGGAGGCGCTCAATGTCATGCGGATTGAGAAAGGGTTTATCACCCATGCGGAAATCCATGGCCGCACCACCGCATTCGACATCGGCATGGAGCGGATGGTGTCGGACAAGAAGGACTGTATCGGCAAGACCATGTCGGAACGTCCGGGCCTGATGGACCCGATGCGTGAACAGCTTGTGGGCCTCAAACCCGTGGGCGCGGTGAAACAGCTCACCGCCGGGGCGCATCTTTATAACGCAGGGGAAGAGCCGGTACGTGAAAACGATCAGGGCTATATCACCTCGAACTGCTATTCGCCGACGCTCGACACGGTTCTGGCGCTGGGTTTCCTGAAAAATGGCCGTGCGCGTCACGGCGAAAAGATCCGCATGGTCGACAGCCTGCGCGGGCTGGATGCGCTCTGCGAGGTGTGTGACCCGGTATTCCTGGACCCCAAAGGGGAGAAGATGCGTGGCTGAGCTCAAGGCAAAAACCCCGTATGAAACCGTCACCGGCGGGGCCTCTGGCCCCGAACGGATGGAGGTCACGCCCTTTGTCGCGGTCGAGGTCGATCCCGGCGCGCTCACCTCGCTTGCCCCCTACAAGGGGCAGGCGAAGGCGCTGTCGACGGCGCTGGAGGCGGCGCATGGCATGGGATTGCCGAAACCGAACCGCATGACCGGCAAGCAAAGCGCGCAGGCGCTGTGGTTTGGTCGCGACATGGCGCTGTTGATCGGCCCTGCGCCGGATGCATCGCTGGCTGCGCATGCTGCCGTGACCGATCAATCCGACGCCTGGAGCGTTGTTGAGCTGAGCGGGCCGGGGGTGGACGAGGTGCTGGCCCGGCTGGTGCCGGTTGACCTGCGCGGACATGTGTTCAAACGCGGTCACACCGCGCGCACGCTGGTCGGCCACATGTCGGCCTCGGTGACGCGCACCGGCGCGGACAGCTTCCGCATCATGGTCTTCCGCTCCATGGTCAAGACGCTGTTCCGCGAGTTGCACCACGCCATGATCGGCGTTTCCGCGCGCAGAGAGGCGGCGGGGGCTGGATGAAGCGGCGCTGATGGCCTATCTCCCCCAGACAACCGAGGGAGTCGCCAATGCGTTTTGTACTTGTCACCTGTTTTGCCCTGTTGCCCGCCGCCGGGATGGCGGCCAATGCCGATTGTGCCGTGCTGGGGGATATCGTCACCTCCGTGGCGCTGGAGCGCGCGGGCGGCGCGGAGATGAATGACGCCATGATTGCCGTTGCGGAAAGCTATACGGGCGACAAGGAGCGGTTTGTTCCGGCGATCCCTCTGCTGGCCGATTGGGTCTATACCCTGCCGGAGGACCAGCTTACCGCCGAGGCGGGCACGGCCTATCAAAAAGCCTGCGAAGCGCAGTGATGCAATGCGCCGATTTCTTCAAAGGAAATCGGACCGAAATCTTTTGAAGATTTCGTTAGTGCGTGGCGGGACTCGACTCTGACCTTGGCTGGCCCAATATAGGTGTCATGAGCTTGCCCCCCGGATTCCTTGATGAGTTGCGCAACCGTGTGTCCCTGTCGGACGTGGTCGGCCGCAAGGTCATGTGGGACGCCCGCAAGAGCAATCAGGGCAAGGGCGACATGTGGGCGCCTTGCCCCTTTCACCACGAAAAAACCGCGTCTTTTCACGTAGATGACCGCAAGGGCTTCTACTATTGCTTTGGTTGTCATGCCAAGGGGGATGCCATTTCCTTTATCAAGGACACGGAAAACGTGGGCTTCATGGAGGCGGTGGAAATCCTCGCCGGTGAGGCCGGGATGGAAATGCCCGCCCGCGACCCGCAGGCCCAGCAAAAGTCCGACCGCCGCACCCAGTTGACCGAGGTGATGGATCACGCAGTTCAATTCTTCCGCCTGCAACTCAAGACTGGTGCCGCCGCAGAGGCGCGGACCTATCTGCAAAAACGCGGGCTGAAACCTGAAACGCTGGAGCGGTTCGAGATCGGCTTTGCTCCCGATCTGTGGCAGGGGCTTTGGGATCACCTGATCGCCAAGAACATTGCGCCCGACCTGATCCTCGCCTGTGGATTGGCGCGGGAAAAGGGCGACCGGCGCTATGATGTGTTTCGCAACCGCATCATGTTCCCGATCCGCGATGCGCGCGGGCGTTGCATCGCTTTTGGCGGGCGGGCGATGGACCCGAATGACAATGCCAAATACCTGAATTCGCCGGAAACCGAGCTTTTTGACAAAAGCTGGAACCTCTACAATCACGGCCCCGCCCGCGAGGCTGCGGGTAAGGGCCTGCCGCTGATCGTGGCTGAGGGCTATATGGATGTGATCGCGCTGGCCGAGGGTGGTTTTCCCGCCGCCGTCGCGCCGCTTGGCACCGCCGTCACCGAGCATCAGCTGCAGATGATGTGGCGCATCGCCGATGAGCCGATCATCGCGCTGGATGGCGATACGGCGGGGCTGCGCGCCGCGCATCGGGTGATCGATCTTGCGCTGCCGCTGCTGACCGCCGGTAAATCGCTGCGCTTTGCGCTCATGCCACAGGGGATGGATCCCGATGACCTGCTGCGCGCCAAGGGGGCGGGGGCGGTTCAAAAGCTTCTGGATGAGGCGCTGCCCATGGTGCAGCTGCTCTGGCGGCGCGAGACGGAAGGCAAAGTCCTGGACAGCCCCGAACGCAAGGCCGCTCTGGACAAGGCGCTGCGCGAGGTGATTGGCCGTATTCAGGATCCGTCGATCCGTGGCCATTACGGGCAGGAAATCAAGGACCTGCGCTGGCAGCTGTTTCGCGGCAACCGCCAGCCTGCGCAAAACCGCCGCCCAATGGGCGCGCGGGGGCAGGGCGGGCGCGGCCAATGGCAGGCACCACCGGTGCCCATGCCGGACACCAAGGCGTCCTTTCTGGCCGCCGCCGATGAGCATGTGTTCATTCGATTGCGCGAAGCGGTGATCCTTGCCACCGCTGTCACCGCGCCGGAACTGGTGGCGGAATTTGAACACGCGATCGAACTTTTGGAGTGCGCGGACCCGGAACGCGCCGTGCTGCGCGACCTGATTCTGCGCCATGCCGATCAGGGAAAAGAGGCGTTGCATAGCGAAATTGAGCGCGCGATGGGGGGGCAGGCCCTTGAAAATCTGCTTGGCGCGCGCCATGTCGCCATCATCCCTTGTATTCGCAATCCCGGCGATCCCGATATGGCCCGCGCCACGCTGGCCGAAGAAATCGCAAAACTGACCACATACAAGGGGTTGCAAGCCGAGGTTCAGGAGGCGGAGGAGGACCTTGATCATCTGGCCGACGAGACGGTGACATGGCGGCTTGGACAGGCGGCTCAGGCGCGCAACCGCGCCCAGCATGGCAGCCAGGAAGACAAGACCGAATATGAGACCGGACCGAACGGCGCCCTCTTGAGCCGAAGAGAACGCAGCGCACTGGATGCGTTGCTGGAACAGATCAACACCACCAAGCCAAAGCGCTAATTCGACTTTTGGTGAGGAATTGGTAAAGAAAAAAGGGTAAACGGGTGCGCGAATCACTCAGATTCGTTAATGATTCGAAATCCGAATCACCCGCCCCGGACGAGGAGCATCGCATGGCCGCCAAAGACACCGACGATCAGAAGAATGACGCCAACGAAGATGTCTCGCTCGATATGAGCCAGACTGCAGTCAAGAAGATGATCGCCGAGGCGCGCGAGCGTGGCTACATCACCTACGATCAGCTCAACCAGGTGCTGCCCCCCGATCAGGTCAGTTCCGACCAGATCGAGGATGTGATGTCCATGCTCTCGGAGATGGGTATTCAGGTCACCGAAGAGGAAGAGGACGGCGACGAGGACGAGAACAAAGGCTCGACCGAGCTTGTGGATGCGTCTTCGAACAAGGAGGTTGCGCTCTCTTCCGGCACGGCCGAGAAGCTGGACCGCACCGATGATCCGGTGCGCATGTACCTGCGCGAAATGGGCTCTGTTGAACTGCTGAGCCGCGAGGGCGAGATCGCCATCGCCAAGCGGATCGAGGCCGGGCGCAACACGATGATCGCGGGGCTCTGCGAAAGCCCGCTGACCTTTCAGGCGATCACCATCTGGCGCGACGAACTTTTGTCCGAAGACATTCTGCTGCGCGATGTGATCGATCTGGAAACCACCTTTTCCGGTCAGATGGACGAGGATGGTGCGGTCGGCGAGCCGGTGGTCGAAGCCGCGAACGTGACCAGCGCGCCGAAACAGGATCAGGGCCCCGAGCTTGACGCCGACGGCAACCCGATTGCCAAGGACGATGACGACGACGATGACGATGAACAGGCCAACATGTCGCTTGCCGCGATGGAGGCCGCGCTCAAGCCGCAGGTGCTTGAGATGCTCGACCGCATCGCCGAGGATTACGTGCAACTCTCCGAGATGCAGGACAGCCGAATTTCCGCCACGCTGAACGAGGACGGTTCGTTCTCGGCGGCGCAGGAGGAAATTTACCAGAAACTGCGCGGTGAGATCGTCGAACTGGTGAACGAGCTTCACCTGCATAACAACCGGATCGAGGCGCTGATCGACCAGCTTTACGGCATCAACCGCCGGATCATGTCGATTGACAGCTCCATCGTGAAACTGGCCGACCAGGCACGCATCAACCGCCGCGAATTTGTCGATGCCTATCGCGGTCGCGAGCTTGATCCCAACTGGCTTGACGAGATGGCGCAAAAGCCCGGTCGTGGCTGGCAGATGTTCATCGAACGCTCCACCGACAAAGTTGAGGAGTTGCGCTCTGACATGGCCCAGGTAGGGCAGTATGTGGGTCTCGATATCTCGGAATTCCGCCGCATCGTGCAACAGGTGCAAAAGGGCGAGAAAGAGGCGCGGCAGGCCAAGAAGGAAATGGTCGAGGCCAACCTGCGTCTGGTGATTTCGATTGCCAAGAAATACACCAACCGCGGGTTGCAATTCCTTGATCTCATTCAGGAAGGTAACATCGGGTTGATGAAGGCGGTGGACAAATTCGAATATCGCCGCGGCTATAAATTCTCGACCTACGCGACATGGTGGATCCGTCAGGCGATCACCCGGTCCATCGCGGATCAGGCGCGCACCATCCGTATCCCGGTACATATGATCGAAACGATCAACAAGCTGGTGCGCACCGGCCGTCAGATGCTGCACGAGATCGGCCGCGAACCCACGCCCGAGGAACTGGCCGAAAAGCTGCAAATGCCGCTGGAAAAGGTCCGTAAGGTGATGAAGATCGCCAAGGAGCCGATTTCGCTGGAAACCCCCATCGGCGACGAGGAAGACAGCCAGCTGGGCGATTTCATCGAGGATAAGAACGCCGTCCTGCCGCTGGATTCGGCCATTCAGGAGAACCTGAAGGAAACCACCACCCGCGTGCTGTCGTCGCTCACGCCGCGCGAAGAACGCGTGCTGCGCATGCGCTTCGGCATCGGCATGAACACCGACCACACGCTTGAGGAAGTGGGCCAGCAGTTCAGCGTGACCCGCGAACGTATCCGCCAGATCGAGGCGAAGGCGCTGCGCAAGCTCAAGCACCCGTCGCGGAGCCGGAAGCTGCGGTCGTTCTTGGATCAGTGAGGGAATAGAATTGCCGCGCCAACCGGAGACGGACGAGAACTCAAGGTTCCATTGGCAAGAAGGAATGAAGTACGCGCACGAGGGCATCAAATCCTTGATGCTTTTGAATGGCGTTTCCACCATTTCCGTTCTCACTTTCGTGGGAAATACAAGCAACGGTGACGACGTGCTTGTCTACGCAATGTTTTGTTTTGCGTTAGGTGCACTATCCGGCCCGATGGCCTTTCTTTTCGCTTACTTGACGCAGCTTCAGTATGGAAATGAAAATTTCGACCTCGCTCTTAGGTTTCATAATAGCACTTACGCTTGCATTGCTTTCGGCGTGGTGTTGTTCCTTTTCGGAATAGCTTTGGCCGGGTGCTCATTTATACAGCTTGGGCAACAATGAGCTAAAGATGCTACAGGCGAACGTTTTATAGCGGCAAAACGCCGTCGCTCAAGGCCAGTAGGGTGAGCATTTTTGCCCACCACCTCTTGCATGAATGTACCCCATTGCGTACATTCATGCCATGAAACACACGTCCTCTACCGACCTGCGCAAAAACCTCTCGGCCATGATGGACCGTGTCACAGCGGATCATGAGCCGCTGCTTGTCACCCGTGTGGGCGGTGAGCCTGTGGTGATGATCTCGCTTGAGGATTACGAGGCGATGGACGAGACCAGCTATCTTTTGTCCAATCCGGCCAATGCACGAATGCTTCGCGAAGGCATCGCACGCTTGAACAACGGCGAGTTTATTGAGCGCGAACTGATTGAAGAATGAGGCTGGCTTGGGACCCGGTTGGCTGGGATCATTACCTTTACTGGCAAAAAACTGACAAGAAAATTCTGAGCAAGATCAACGCCCTGATCAAGGAATGCCAGCGCCACCCTTTTGAAGGCACGGGCAAGCCCGAGCCTCTGCGTGGTGACCTTTCCGGCTTCTGGTCGCGCCGGTTCACCCATGAGCATCGCTTGGTCTATCGGGTTCGCGACGGGGTGCTTGAGATTGTCGCCTGCAGGTATCACTATTCCTGACAACCAGGGCAGGGCCGATCACCTGCCACGACCGACAATGCGTGAGGGAGTAAATTTATGTCCATATTGAAACGCCTGTTTGGCGGCGGCGGTTCTGCCAAAACACCCGAGGCCAAGGCCGAAGACTATAACGGCTTTCGCATCATCCCCGAACCGATCAACGAGGGCGGGCAATATCGTCTTGCCGCCCGGATCGAAAACGCCGACGGCTCCAAATCCCATCACCTGATCCGCGCTGATATGATCCGCGACTATGATGATGCAGTCGAGGCCGCCAGCGCCAAGGCCCGCCAGATGATCGACCAGATGGGCGAGGGGGTCTTCGACTGACCCGCGCGCATCCCATGCAAACGACTTTCACCATCACCACCCAAGGCCAGGGCCTCTTTGAGTTCACCAGCGATGTCCGCCATTGGACCGAGGGCACGGGGCAACGCGACGGGCTGCTCACGCTGTTTGTCCGCCATACCTCGGCCAGCCTGCTCATTCAGGAAAATGCCGACCCGGAGGTCCAGACCGACCTGCGCGCCTTTTTCCATCGGCTGGTCCCGCCCACGACGGACCCGTCCATGTCCTATCTCACCCATACCTATGAAGGCCCCGATGACATGCCCGCCCATATCAAGGCGGCGATGATGCCGGTGTCGCTTTCTATCCCGCTATGCGATGGGCGGCTGGCGCTGGGCACGTGGCAGGGGATCTACCTGTTTGAACACCGAACTGCCCCGCACCGCCGCGAAGTCGTGGCACATCTGGGCTGAGAGCGGGGCGGAGGTCCGGTTTCCCGGACTTGTAAGGTCGGTATAATTTGCTAGGCTCAGGGCCTTCAGCCCCAACCATACCGGAGCCCGCCCCATGCCCGACGCAACCGCCAGTCCCGGCCGAACACGGCTCTGGATCGCGGGCGGAGCCGTGGCAGTGGCGCTAGGGCTTGGTGCGCGCGCCCTGATGATGCAGCCCGCCGAGGTGGCTGAGGCGAGTTGCCTCAACCGCAATGAGGATGAAGGCACTTGCGTATTTATCGGCGCGCCGCTGGAGATCGAGGGGCAGCCGGTCTTCCTGCCGCCCAAGCAACAGGCATTCTTTCCGCTCAAGGGGCAGCTGGCCTTTATCGATGCCGAGAAAAACATCTGGACCGCGCCGCCCAAGACGCTGACCGATGGGGCCACGATCCCGCGTCTTTTCGCACCGCTGATCGGGGATCGGCAGGCGCGTGAATACGTTCTGGCCGCGGCTTTGCACGATGCCTATTGCGGCATCGGCAATGACGGTCTTGAGACCTTTCATACCCGCCCATGGCATGACGTGCACCGCATGTTCTACGAGGCGCTTCTGGTCGGCGGCACCCCCCCGCACAAGGCCAAGATCATGTTCGCCGCCGTCTATCTGGGCGGCCCGCGCTGGGACGACCCCGACCGTTCGCTGGATCACGTGAGCGAAGAGGCCCTGTTGCGCGAAATGGAATGGTGCCTGATCTGGATTGACCGGGAGGAGCCCACAATCGAACAGATCGAGGCGTGGATGCAAAACCGCGAGGCCGGGTTGATCAATGGCACGCAGGCGGAACCGGATTGGGAGACATTGTTCAGCACCCGCGCGTAACCCGCTTGCCATGGGTCGCATGCGCGCGGCACTCTTGCGGCGCAACAGGAGGCGCGCATGCAGGACGATCCCATCATTCAGACAGCCATGACCACCGTGGACGGCTTGGCCCCGCGCCTGTCGGAATGGTGCGCGCAGATCTTTGATTTCGCTGAACCGGCCTGGCGTGAATACCGCTCTGCCGCGTGGTATGTGGCGCGGCTGCGCGAAGAGGGGTTCGAGGTCGAGGAAGGCTCGGGCGGCATGCCCACGGCCTTTTGCGCAGAATGGCGCAATGGTGATGGGCCGATGGTGGGCATGTATGCCGAATACGACGCTGTCCCCGCCAATAATCAGGCCGCCCGCCCGGAACAGGCCCCCCGCGATGGCATCAGCCCATTGGCGGCGGGCCATACCGATCCGCATTCCGCGCTGGGCATGGGGAGCCTTGGTGGGCTCTTGGCGACCAAGGCGGCGATGCAGGCGCACGGCATCAAGGGCGGGCTTCGGTTCACCGGCGAACCGGCCGAAAAGGTGCGCGGCTCCAAACCCATTCATGCCGCCCATGGCTATTACGACGGGTTGGACGCGATGCTGTCCTTTCACCCGTTCTACATGCTGCCGCTTTGCAATACCGTGCGCTGGGACACCCAATGCGGCGCGGCCTATTCGATGATTTTCCGCTTTCGCTGTGACGCGCCCGAAACATGGGGCGCGCGCGATGGCGCGCCGATCCCGCAAAGCCATTCCGATATCCGCGCGCCGGGGGCCAATGATGCGTTGATGCTGATGTATCAGAACGCCCGCAGCCTGCGCGACGCCATGCTGCCCCATCGCGGCGGCTGGTCCGTGTCCGAGGCGATCCTCGCCACCGGGCAGGCCACGGCGGACAATCTGCCCGCGTTGCAGGCGGATATCCAATACATGATCCGCGTGCCGGATCTGGACATGGCCGAACAGATCACCGCGCAACTGACCCGCGTGGCGGAGCAGGCGGCGGCGTTGACCGGGTGCACTGTCGAACGCCATTGGGTCTGCAAATCCCGTCCCGGCCTGACCAATCATGTGATGGCGGATGTGGTCTGGGAGGCGCTGCAGGCCGTAGGGCCGCCGGTTTGGGATGAGGACGCGCTGGAGATCGCCCGGCAGGTCCAGCGCGCCTCCGGCGGGGCGGGGGACCCTGATCCGCTCATCCCGGACTGCACCGCGCTCATCCCGCCTCAGGAGGCCGAGGCGATCCTGCGCCGTGATCTGCCGCCCGCGCAGATGAACAGCACCTCGGACGATTACACCGACATGACATGGCATTGCCCCACGGCGCGGTTCTACATCGCGCGGCCCGCCTTGCGTGGTGGGCCATATCCACCCTGGGCGATGAACGCGCTGGGCGGTATTCCGGCGACCATTGATCCCACCGTGGTCACCGCCGCCAAGGTGCTGGCGCGCGCCGCGCTTCGGGTTCTGACGGATGAGACAACGCGCGCAACGGCTTGGGAAGAATTCAATAATCGCACAGGAGGTGGCGTCGGCGGGACGGATCACATTCCGCCGCTCTGCGACTATCCCGCGCCCACGGGCTTTGCCTGGCCGGAATATGTGGAGACGCCGCGCGGGCGTGACTGGCATTTGCCGGGGTAGGTTTCCCGGGCGGCGCGAACCGCCCGGAAGCTTGTGATCACATCAGCCCAGCGCGTCGTTGCAACGCTTGCAGGTGCCTGCATGCGCGTGCTGCCCCACATCGGGCAGGATTTTCCAGCAGCGCTGGCATTTCTCGCCTTCGGCCTTCTCGAACACCACCCCGACACCTTCGACCTCGGGCAGGCGGAACGCCTCGGAGGGCAGCGGATCGCCGGTCAGGTAGAGGCCCGAGGTGATGCAGATATCGTCGAAATTGACCGATTTCAGCGCCGCCAGCATGTCCGCATCGCGCACATGCACCACCGGCGCGGCCTCAAGCGAGGCACCGATCACCTTGTCGGTCCGTTGTACTTCGAGCGCGGCGGTGACGACACGACGGGCACGGCGCACCATGGCCCATTTCGACGCCAGCGGCTCGTCCAGCCAATCGGCGGGGGTGGCGGGGATATCGGTCAGATGGACCGAGCTCTCATCCCCCGGGAAGCGCTCCAGCCAGACCTCTTCCATGGTAAAGACCAGCACCGGCGCAAGCCATGTGGTCAGGCGGTGGAACAGGATATCCAGCACCGTGCGCGCGGCGCGGCGGCGGTCTGTGTCACCATCGCAATAGAGCGCGTCCTTGCGGATGTCGAAATAGAAGGCGCTGAGTTCCACGGTGGCAAAGTTGAACAGCTGCTGGAACACGCCCTGGAAATCATACTCGTCATAGCCCTTGCGCACCACATGGTCCAACTCGGCCAGACGATGCAGCACCCAGCGCTCCAGTTCCGGCATCTCGGCCGGGTCCACCCGGTCACCCTCGTCAAAATGCGCCAGTGCCCCCAGCATGAAGCGCATGGTGTTGCGCAAGCGGCGATAGCTGTCGGCCACGCCTTTGAGGATCTCCGGCCCGATGCGCAGGTCGGCGGTGTAATCCGCCTGTGCCACCCAGAGCCGCAGGATATCCGCGCCGTATTGCTTGGTCACATCCTCCGGGGCCACGGTGTTGCCCAGCGATTTGGACATCTTGTTGCCCTTTTCGTCGAGCGTGAAGCCATGGGTCAGCACGCCGCGATAGGGCGCGCGCCCCCGCGTGCCACAGGCCTGCAGCATCGAGGAATGGAACCAGCCGCGGTGCTGGTCGGTGCCTTCGAGGTAGAGATCGGCCAGCCCGTCCTCGGACCCATCCTCGCGATCGCGCAGGACAAAGGCATGGGTCGAGCCAGAGTCGAACCACACGTCGAGAATGTCGAACACCTGATCCCATTCTTCCGGGTCATATTCATTGCCCAGGAACCGCGCCTTGGCCCCCGGCTTGTACCAGGCATCCGCGCCTTCTTCCTCAAAGGCGTTCAGAATACGGGCATTGACCGCCTCGTCGCGCAGCAGGAAATCGGGATCGGTGGGCAGCGCGCCCTTTTTGGTGAAACAGGTGAGCGGCACACCCCAGGCCCGTTGACGTGACAGCACCCAGTCGGGCCGCGCCTCGATCATCGAATAGAGCCGGTTTCGCCCGGTCTGCGGCGTCCATTTCACCAGTTGGTCGATGGAATTGAGCGCGCGTTCGCGGATCGTTTTGCCGAACTCGTCCTGATCGTCACCCACTTCGCGGTCGATGGCGGCGAACCATTGCGGCGTGTTGCGGTAGATCACCGGGGCCTTGGACCGCCAGCTGTGCGGGTAGCTGTGCGTCATGCGCCCACGGGCAAGCAGCCCGCCCATTTCGACCAGCTTGTCGATCACGGCGGTATTGGCCTTGTCTTCCTTGCCCTTGTGATTGAACACGCGCAGCCCGGCAAAGAACGGCACATGGGGCAGGAATTCGCTTTCCTCGCCCACATTATGGGTCATCCGGTCCATCCAGTTGCGGGCAACGAACGCCTCGTAGTCTTCCTGACCATGGGAGGGCGCGGTGTGCACGAAACCCGTACCTGCGTCGTCGGTGACGTGATCGCCGTCGATCATCGGGACCTCGTAGTCCCAGAACCCGTCGGCGCCATCCGCCCCATGGAACGGGTGCTTGAGCGTCAGCGCGGCCAGTTCTTCGGGCGTGACATCGCGCAAGCGGCGATACATGCCGTCTTCAAGCCGCGCTTTGGAGAGCGCGTCACCCGCCAGCGCATCGGCAAAGATATACTTGTCGCCGATCCGCGCCCAGCATTCCTCGGGCCGGCCCGTGACTTCATAAAGGCCGTAAGCGATGCCCTTGCCGAAAGCGACCGCCTTGTTTGACGGGAGGGTCCAGGGGGTCGTTGTCCAGATGACAACCTTGGCAGACAGCAATCCTTCAACTTTTGACTTGAGTTCTGGAACGTCCACGATCTCATCCGGCCAAGAAAGTTCGTTTGCCGAGTTTGGATCCACCCGGAACGGCACCCAGATCGTGTGGCTCTTGTGGTCGTGATATTCCACCTCTGCCTCGGCCAGCGCGGTTTTCTCGACCGGTGACCACATGACCGGCTTGGAGCCCTGATAAAGCGTGCCGGTCATCAGGAATTTCTGGAACTCTTCCGCGATGATCCGCTCGGCGCGGTAATTCATCGTCAGATAGGGGTTCTCCCATGTGCCGGTGATGCCGAGGCGCTTGAACTCGTCGCGCTGGATGTCGATCCAGCCCTCGGCAAACTTGCGGCATTCCTGACGGAAGGTGACAACATCCACCTCGTCCTTGTTCTTGCCCTTGGCGCGGTATTGCTCCTCGATCTTCCATTCGATGGGCAGCCCGTGGCAGTCCCAGCCGGGGATATAGCGTGCATCGCGGCCCATCATCTGCTGCGAGCGCACGACCATATCCTTGAGGATCTTGTTCAGGGCGTGACCGATATGCAGGTGGCCGTTTGCATAGGGGGGGCCGTCATGCAGGGTGAACGGTTTCCTGTCGCCTGCCTTCTCCCGCAGCCGGTCATAGATGCCGATCTTTTCCCAGCGCTCCAGCCATGCAGGCTCGCGCTTGGGCAGGCCCGCGCGCATCGGGAAATCGGTTTTGGGAAGGTTCAGCGTGTCTTTGTATTCAGGTGTGTCGGCGCACATATCGGGCGTCCTTGTCAGGTCGTGTGATGTGGGAAAATGTGGGCGGCGCGGTGGTCCATACGCCTTGTCCCGGCGGCTCGTGGTGTCAGAGCGCCGGGCATATAATTCGAATAATGATCGCAAAGCGTGTCATCTTGCCCGCCTTATAGGCGCGGGCGGGCAGGGCGTCCAGAGGGTGTGGCGATTGGCCAAATCACCCGGGAAACAGCGGCGGTGAGGACAAAAAAGGCTGGCAAAGACCGGATCACTCAGCCCGACCATTGCCAGCCATTTTTTTCAAATGCACCGGGGGACCCGGCAGCGCTCTGGTGATCGGGCATAGCCCAAATGCGAGCTGAAATATGACACGCCCCCAGAATACTTGTGACGTGATGTGAGATTGACTTGAGTCTACCTCCGCGCGCAAACTGGTTTTCGTTAACAATGCCTGAATTTCGTGAAATGGCGGGGGAGCAAGTTTCACGATGCGTCAAATTTTCGACCCTGTTCAGTGGGACCGGAAGATTCTGGTGTTCTTCGCCGGGGTGATCCTGCTCGCGGTTCTGGGGCCGTTCGGGACATATGAAAGTCTGGGGTTTGCGGAGCGGCTGGTCTATTGGGTGATCGTATTTTCCGGGGTCGGCTTTTTCATGCATGTGATCCTGACCACCTCGCTCAAGGCGCACTGGCTGGCCGCATTGCCTCCGATTGCACGGCTTGGCGTCGGCGCGGTGCTGGCCGGGCTGCCGGGCGCGGCGGTGGTGATCTTTGTGCATGGTGTCTTCCTGCCGCCGCTCATATCGGCCGATACACTGCCAGTGATCTGGGCGCAGGTGACGGCGATTGGCTGGATCGTAGGTGCGGTCGAGTTTCTGGATTGGGGTCGTACATCCGACGACACGCCGCAGCTCATCTGTACCCGGTTTCACAAACGCCTGCCGCCGGAGCTGGGTGACGACATCATTTCGATCTCGATGCAGGATCACTATGCCGAGGTGACGACCACGCTCGGCACGCATATGGTGCTGATCCGGCTGGCGGACGCCATGGAGGAGTTGAGCGACGCGGAAGGCGTACAGCTTCACCGTTCGCATTTCGCGCTTGTGTCCCATCTGCGCGAGATCCGGCGTCACGGGGCCAAAATGCGCGTGGTCCTTTCCGATGGTCGGGAGCTTCCGGTCAGCACAACGCATGTTGACGAGGTGCGCAGCGTGCTGAAAAAGCGCAAGGCGCACTGAGGATGTGATCACAAATAAGCCTGTTTTTGGGCCTGTTCCGCCGGATTTCACGGTGCGCAGGGCGCTTTGATCCGTGGAGTCTTTGCGGGCAGGGCGATTATCGGGTTTTGCGCGCCGATTTTCAGGACGTGATCACAAAAGACTCTGTGATTGCACGCCGCACGCCCCACGTGCCGATTCCGCCCAGATTTCTGTAAGTTTCCCTAAGGGCAGCGAATATGTCGCAGCGCAGAAATCGGCTCGGTTTCAGGTTTCGGACCGCAAAAATTTACCTGTAGCGCTATCAGTAGTTCTGGGTAGTCAATGGGTAATGCGCTGATAAAAAACAGATATTCTTTAAATTCAGGGGGAAATTTACAACTTTTCACTCAGTTTTGTGGATTTCTTTACAGAACCACACCCTGCGTCAGGGCGTCCAGCGGTATTTTCAAGGCAGCAAGTATAAAGTCTGCCTCGAGACTGAACCAATTCAGGCGGAGGAGTGCCGTCGGTTCGGAGAATATCGCGAGGAAAAGGGGGAGCTTCATGCCCAACGACCAAACCACCCGCCAGTACCACATCGACGCCGCCAAATACGACGAGATGTACGCGCAATCCGTGAACGACCCCGAAGCCTTCTGGGGTGAACATGGCAAGCGGATCGACTGGATCAAGCCCTATACCAAGGTAAAAGATGTCAGCTTTGCTCCCGGCGACATCCACATCAAGTGGTTTTACGATGGCACCCTGAACGTCTCCGCCAACTGTATCGACCGCCACCTCGAAACCCGCGGCGACCAGACCGCGATCATCTGGGAACCGGATGAGCCGGGTGAAGAGACGCTGCACATCACCTATGATGAGCTGTCGCGCCGCACCAACCGGATGGCCAACATCCTCAAGGACATGGGCGTCGGAAAAGGCGACCGCGTCATCATCTACCTGCCGATGATCCCCGAAGCGGCCTATGCCATGCTGGCCTGTGCCCGTATCGGCGCCATTCACTCCATCGTTTTCGCCGGTTTCTCGCCCGACGCTCTGGCGGCCCGGATCAACGGTTGCGGCGCCAAGGTCGTGATCACCGCTGACGAAGCGCCGCGTGGCGGCCGTAAAACCGCGCTCAAGGCCAATGCCGACAAGGCGCTGGAAGGCTGTGGCGACGACGTCAAGGCTCTTGTCGTGCGCCGCACCCATGGCGATGTCGCCTGGAACGACGCCCGCGATTACGATTACAACGCGCTGGCTGTGAAAGCTTCCGAAGAATGCGCCCCCGAAGAGGTGAACGCCGAGGATCCGCTGTTCATTCTCTACACCTCGGGCTCCACCGGCCAGCCCAAGGGCGTTGTACACTGCTCGGGCGGCTATCTCGTCTATGCGGCGATGACCCACGAGCTGGTGTTTGATTACCATGATGGCGACGTCTACTGGTGTACCGCTGACGTGGGCTGGGTCACCGGCCACTCCTATATCGTCTACGGCCCGCTGGCCAATGGCGGCACCACGCTGATGTTTGAAGGCGTGCCGACCTACCCGGATGCCTCGCGCTTCTGGCAGGTCTGCGAAAAGCACAAAGTGAACCAGTTCTACACCGCCCCGACCGCAATCCGTGCGCTGATGGGGCAGGGCACCGAGTATGTCGAGAAATGCGACCTGTCTTCGCTGCGTATCCTTGGCACCGTGGGTGAGCCGATCAACCCCGAGGCCTGGAACTGGTACAATGACGTGGTTGGCAAGGGCAACTGCCCGATCGTCGACACATGGTGGCAGACCGAGACCGGCGGCCACATGATGACCCCGCTGCCCGGCGCCCACAAGCTCAAGCCCGGCGCGGCCCAGCGTCCGTTCTTTGGCATCCAGCCGCTGGTTCTGGAGCCCGCATCGGGCGAAGTGATCGAAGGCGACGATGTCGAGGGTGTTCTGGTTATCGCCGACAGCTGGCCGGGCCAGATGCGCACCGTCTGGGGCGACCACGAGCGTTTCGAGAAGACCTATTTCTCGGATTACAAGAACTACTACTTCTCCGGCGACGGCTGTAAGCGCGACGCGGATGGCGAATACTGGATCACCGGCCGTGTGGACGATGTGATCAACGTCTCCGGTCACCGTATGGGCACCGCGGAAGTGGAAAGCGCACTGGTGGCGCATCCCAAGGTCGCCGAGGCCGCTGTTGTGGGCTACCCGCACGAAATCAAGGGCCAGGGCATCTATTGCTACGTCACCCTGATGGCGGGCGAAGAGCCCTCGGATGAGCTGACTAAGGAGCTGCGCACCTGGGTACGTCAGGAAATCGGTCCGATCGCATCGCCCGACCTGATCCAGTGGGCCCCGGGCCTGCCGAAAACCCGCTCGGGCAAGATCATGCGCCGCATCCTGCGCAAGATCGCCGAGAACGACTATGGCGCGCTGGGCGACACCTCGACCCTTGCTGATCCGTCGGTTGTCGATGATCTCATCGAAAACCGCATGAACCGGGCCTGAGAGACATGGACGGAGCAACGACCATGACAAGCCCCGCCGTTCTGATCCTTCTCGGCCCTCCGGGCGCCGGGAAGGGCACCCAGGCCCGCATGCTCGAAGACAAATTCGGGCTGGTCCAGCTGTCCACCGGGGACCTGCTGCGCGCAGCTGTTGCGGCGGGCACCGAGGCCGGTAAACGCGCCAAGGCCGTGATGGAAGCCGGTGATCTGGTGTCTGACGACATCGTCATCGCCATCCTGCGCGACCGCCTGACTGAGGCCGATTGCGCCAAGGGTGTGATCCTTGACGGTTTCCCGCGCACGACCGTGCAGGCCGAAGCGCTGGACACGCTGCTCGAAGAGAGCGGCCAGAAAATCAATGCCGCGATTTCCCTTGACGTGGAAGACGCGGCAATGGTGACCCGGATTTCGGGTCGTTTCACCTGTGGCAATTGTGGCGAAGGCTACCACGACACGTTCAAGGCTCCGGCCAAGGACGGCGTGTGCGACAAGTGCGGCGGCACCGAGATGAAACGCCGGGCAGACGATAACGCCGAAACGGTCGCCTCGCGGCTTGAGGCGTATCACGCACAGACCGCCCCGCTCATCGCGTACTACGATGGCAAGGGCGTTTTGCAGCGCGTGGATGCAATGGGCGATATCGACGCCATTGCCAGCGCGCTGGGAGAGATCGTCGCCAAGGCTCAATAGGGCCGGACGCGCACGACATTCCAACCGGCAACGCGTTGGAGCCCGTGGGACGCATGCCAGCGCCCCACGGTCAGGGAAGGTGCGTCCTGATCATGAGGGTCTGGACGCAAGAGAGTGAAACGAGGGGAGAACCGCTATGTCGGAAAACTCTGATAACAACAGCTACTGGTCGGCGAATATTCGCCTGATCCAGATCTGTCTGGTGATTTGGGCACTTGTGTCCTTTGGGTTCGGCATCCTGCTGCGCCCGATGCTTTCGGGCATCGCAGTCGGTGGCACGGACCTGGGCTTCTGGTTTGCCCAGCAAGGCTCGATTCTGGTCTTTCTGGCGCTGATCTTTTTCTACGCCTGGCGGATGAACAAACTCGACGCCGAACACGGCGTTGAAGAGTAATTGGGAGCACATGACTGATGGACCAGTTTACCATTAACCTGCTGTTTGTGGGCGCGTCCTTTGCGCTTTACATCGGCATCGCGATCTGGGCCCGCGCGGGCTCCACATCGGAATTCTACGCCGCCGGTCGCGGCGTTCACCCGGTCACCAACGGTATGGCGACGGCTGCTGACTGGATGTCGGCTGCATCGTTCATCTCGATGGCGGGCCTCATCGCCTTTACCGGCTACGACAACTCGACCTTCCTGATGGGTTGGACCGGTGGTTACGTGCTTCTGGCGCTGCTGCTTGCTCCTTACCTGCGTAAGTTCGGCAAGTTCACCGTTTCGGAATTCATCGGCGACCGTTTCTACAGCCCCACTGCACGTTTGGTGGCGGTGATCTGTCTGATCGTGGCGTCGGTGACCTACGTGATCGGTCAGATGACCGGCGTTGGCGTGGCCTTTGGCCGCTTCCTCGAAGTGTCGAACGAAACCGGCCTGTTCATCGGCGCCGGCGTTGTGTTCGCCTACGCCGTGTTCGGCGGCATGAAGGGTGTGACCTACACCCAGGTGGCTCAGTACTGCGTTCTGATCATGGCCTACACCATTCCGGCCATCTTCATCTCGCTGCAGCTGACCGGCAACCCGATCCCGGCCCTAGGCCTGTTTGGTGACCACGTTGCTTCCGGTGAGCCGCTTCTGGCCAAGCTGGACCAGATCGTGCGCGAACTGGGCTTCAACGAGTATACCGCACACCACGCGGATACGCTGAACATGGTGCTGTTCACCCTGTCGCTGATGATCGGTACTGCCGGTCTGCCGCACGTGATCATGCGCTTCTTCACCGTTCCCAAAGTGTCCGACGCCCGTTGGTCCGCTGGCTGGACGCTGATCTTCATCGCGCTGCTGTACCTCACCGCACCTGCGGTTGGCGCAATGGCCCGTCTGAACATCACCGAACAGTTCTGGCCGAATGGCACCTCCGGCGAAGCCGTGTCTGTCGAAACCATCGAAAACGATGAAGCCTATAAGTGGATGGGCACCTGGCAGAAAACCGGCCTGCTTGGCTGGGAAGACAAGAACGGCGACGGCAAGATCCAGTACTACAACGACGCCAATGCAGAGATGCAGGAAAAAGCGGCAGCCAATGGCTGGGAAGGCAACGAGCTGACCAACTTCAACCGCGACATCCTCGTTCTGGCCAACCCCGAGATTGCCAACCTGCCGGGTTGGGTCATCGGTCTGGTCGCTGCGGGTGGTCTTGCGGCTGCTCTGTCGACCGCGGCTGGTCTGCTGCTCGCGATCTCCTCGGCTGTGTCCCACGACCTTCTCAAAGGTCAGCTGACACCGAACATGTCTGAGAAGAACGAACTGCTGTCCGCACGGATTTCAATGGCGGTTGCCATTGCTGTGGCCACCTATCTGGGTCTCAATCCTCCGGGCTTTGCGGCGCAAACCGTGGCTCTGGCCTTTGGTCTTGCCGCTGCCTCGATCTTCCCGGCGCTGATGATGGGTATCTTCTCGAAGACCATCAACAACAAAGGTGCGGTCGCTGGTATGCTTGTCGGTCTGGTTGTCACCTTGGTCTACATCTTCCTGCACAAAGGTTGGTTGTTCATCCCGGATACAAACAGCTTCACCGATGCTGATCCGCTGCTTGGCACGATCAAATCCACCTCCTTCGGTGCCGTTGGCGCGCTGCTGAACTTCATCACGGCTTACTTCGTGTCGAAAGCAACCGCTCCGGTTCCGCAGGAAATCCAGGACCTGGTCGAAAGCGTCCGCATCCCCAAAGGTGCCGGTGCTGCCGTCGAAGGCCACTAAGACATGATGCGGCCCGGTGTGATCACCACATCGGGCCGGGTTTTTCGGCGCGCGGGGACATCCCCCGCGCGCCGTTTCAGTTTTCTTGTCCGGCTTGATCCAGAGCAAGGACAACGCAGCGTGCAAACCGCGAAAAGTGCCACAAGTTTCAAATGATTACACGAGGCCCTGATGGGACATGATCTGACCGGCATTCGCAGTTTCCTGCAATCGGTGCACCCCTATGACAGCCTGTCCGAAGACACGCTCGACACCGTACTGGACGGTTTCCAGATCCTGAATTTTCCCGCCGGTGAGCCGATCTACGATCTCGATGAGCAACTGGCCGGGCTTTACCTGATCGTCTCGGGCGAGGTGGCGATCACCGATCCCAACGGCGTGCAGGTCTCGGCGCTGGGGCCGCGCAATTCCTTCGGTGAACGCGGGCTGCTGCGCGAGGGCCGTTCCGTCACAGCCGCGCGCGCCAGGACCGAAAGCAAGCTGCTGCTGCTGCCCGCAGACGTGTTTGAGCGGTTGATGGACAAGGAACGCGCCTTTGCCCGCTACTTTGACCGCGCCCGCCCCAAACGTGCCGGCACCGCCGATCTGGCGGAAATGCGCGTCTCTGACCTGATGGCCCCCAATCCCTTGTCCTGCCCGCCCGAAACATCGGTGCAGGCCGCCGCCGCCATGCTGCGCGATGCGCGGGTGTCGTCCATCGGGGTGGTCGAAGACACGCGGCTGGCCGGTATCCTGACCACCCGCGATTTCACGACCAAGGTTCTGGCCGAGGGTCTGCCGGGCGAGACGCCTGTGTCACAGGTCATGACCCGCGATCCGCATTCCCTTGGTCCCAACGACCTTGGCTCGGACGTGCTGCAGATGATGCTGGAACGCAAGATCGGCCATGTGCCGATCACCGATAGCGGACGCTTCAAAGGTATCGTGACCCAGACCGACCTGACCCGGCATCAGGCGATCAGCTCTGCCGTGGTCATCGGCGACATCGCCCATGCCGAGACGGTTGAGGAACTGACCGGCTATACCAAGCTCATCCCGCAGGTGCTGGCGCAGCTTGTGGCCACGGGCAAACCCCATGACGTGGTGACCCGGTTGATCACCGATATCGGAGACGCCGTCACCCGACGCTTGCTGAAGATGGCCGAGGATGAGCTGGGCGCGCCGCCGGTGCCGTATCTCTGGCTGGCCTGCGGCTCTCAGGGGCGGCGCGAACAGACCGGTGTGAGCGATCAGGACAATTGCCTGTTCCTGCATGATGATTTCCGCCCCGAACATGACACCTATTTCGCCGCGCTGGCGAAATTCGTCTCGGATGGGCTGGATGCCTGTGGCTATTTCTATTGCCCCGGCGACATGATGGCTACGAACCCGCGCTGGCGGCAGCCGCTGCGCGTCTGGCGGGATTATTTCTCGGGCTGGGTGGCCAAGCCGGATAACGAGGCGCAGATGTTGGCCTCGGTCATGTTCGACCTGCGCCCGATCTCGGGCGATGACGACCTTTTCACCGGGCTACAGGCCGAGACGCTGGCCATGGCGTCGCGCAATTCGATCTTTGTCGGTCACATGGTGTCCAACTCGCTCAAACATGTGCCCCCCTTGAGCCTGCTCAGAGGCTTTGCGACATTCCGCTCGGGCGAGCATAAAAACACCATCGACCTCAAGCATAACGGCGTTGTGCCGGTGGTCGATCTGGGCCGCATCTATGCGTTGCAGGGTCGGCTGGAGCCCGCAAACACACGCGCGCGTCTTCTGGCTGCGCGGGACCGGGGCGTGATTTCCGAAACAGGGGCCAAGGACCTGATCGACGCCTATGACCTGATCGCGCATACTCGGCTGGAACATCAGGCCCACCAGATCAAGCACGGGCAAAAGCCCGACAACTTCATGGCCCCGACCTCGCTGTCGGATTTCGAACGCGGCCATCTGCGCGATGCTTTCGTTGTCGTGCGCACCATGCAATCCGCCATCGGCCAGGGCCGGGGCACATTGGGATAATCACTCATGTTCTATGAACTTCTCGCCACAGTTTTTGCCGGTTTCGCAGGCGGCGGTATCGCCTATCTGCTCAGCTGGATCACGCGCGGGATGTTCCCGAAATCACTGGTTCTGGCGGGGGCCGCCGTGGCGATGATCGGGTTTTCCATTCTCAATGAATACAATTGGTACCCCCGCTCCGAGGCGCAATTGCCCGAGGGCGTCGTGGTGGTGGCCACCCATGAAAGCAAGGCCTGGTACCGTCCCTGGACCTATATCCAGCCCTTCGTGAACCGGTTCATCGCGGTGGATACCGGATCGGTCCAGCGCAATGAGGATGTGCCCCAACAACGCATCGCCGATATCTACCTGATGGAGCGCTGGCGCGCGTCCCATGCGCTTAAGATTGCGGTGGATTGCGACCGCCCGGCACAGGCGCGGCTCTCGGACGTGACCTATGCCGAAGACGGCACGATGCAAAGCGACCGTTGGGAGGCGCTGAGCCCGGATGACCCGCTGACGAAAGCGGTCTGCGGTTGACACAGACCACCCCTGAGGAGGAGGGGAGCCTATGACGGAGGAGACCAAACCAGCCCGTATTCTGCTGGTCGAAGACGAGGTGAATATCGCCCTTGCCCTGACATTCCTGATGCAGCGCATGGGCCATGACGTCACCCATATCGAAAACGGCCGCGAGGCGCGGGATGCGGTGGCCGACATGGCCCCCGATCTGGTGTTGCTGGATGTGACCCTGCCCGAAGTGTCGGGCTACGAGATCTGCCAGCATATCCGCCAGACCCCGGCGCTGGACGGCACAAGGGTGCTGGTGCTGACCGCGCGCGGCGCGGATGTGGAGCGGCGCAAGGCGCTGGCGCTGGGTGCGGACGGGTTCATGTCGAAACCCTTCGAGACCGCGGAATTACAGGCCCGCGTTTCCGAGATGTTGTCCAAGCCTAGGGAGAGTTAACCATGTTTGCTGGCTGGTCGCTGCGTCTGCGTGTGTTTTTGTTTTTCGCGTTGCTGGGTCTGGCGTCTTTGGCGCTGATCGGGGCGGGGCTGTGGCTGGGCTATTCCCGGGCCGAAGGGCAACCGGACCTGGGTCCTTTCGTGCTGGGCGGTGCGGTGGCGGGCTTTGCGGTTCTGGGGCTGGTGACGTGGATCTGGCGTCTGTTCGACGAAAACCTCGCGCGACCGATGCAGGCGCTGGCGGCGCAGATGCGCGTGCTGGCCCAGTCGAACGAGGCCAAGCCGCTGAACGAAGAACAGACCAAATACCTTGGCGATCTGGCCCCTGCCGCCGCTTCCATTGCCGAGAAGCTCAGCCAGACGCGCAGCGACCTGACCCTTGCCATCCAGCGCGAAACCACCCGGCTCGCGGAAGAGAAAGAGCGGCTTGAAACGCTTTTGGCGGATGTGAATGCCGGTATCCTGCTCTGTTCCCGCGACCATAACGTGGTCTTTTACAACTCGGTGGCCCGCAATCTCCTGCAAGAGGGCAACGCGCCCCGTCTGAACCAGCCCGTCACCGGTTGTCTGCGCGAGGGGCCGCTCCTGCACGCTTACGAACGGCTCACGCTGGAAGGGTCGCAGCACACAGAGACCCAGTTTCTGTGCTCGACACCGGACGGCACGGCCATGTTCACCGCCACCATGCGGCTTGTGCCGCAGGGTAATGAACGCGGCGGCGGCTATGCGCTGACCTTGCGCGACGTGACCGCCGATATCGGGCTGCATGCCGAACGCGAGGCGCTGCTCAGTGACATGGTCGACGGGATGCGTCGCAAGGCCGCCAATCTCGACACATTGGTCAGCCTGCGCGAGGCGTCCGACGATCCCGTGGAACAGGCGCTGTTGCAGGAAACCCGCGACATGGCCCGCGCCGTGGACCGGTTCGGCCAGCGCTACAACGACACCACCGCAAGCTGGTGGCCGGTCGCTGATATCTCTTCGCGCGATTTGCTGGACTCTTTGCGCGCGCGGCTGCGCGGGGACGGTGTGAAATTCACCGCCGAACATGCGCCGCTTTCCGTGGCCTGTGACGGCTTCATGATCGTGTCGCTGATGGCGCATCTGGCGGGCAAGCTGAAAGACAACGGTTATCTGGAAGAGGTGGCCTTGAGCCTTGTCGAAGGGGACGAGGGCGAAGCGCTGATGCGGCTGGGATGGGAGGGCAACCCGCTGCCGCTGGGCGTGCTGGAGGGCTGGCTCGAGGAGCCGCTTGAGATGGGGCAGGCGGAACTGACCGGGCGCTATGTGCTGTCCCGCCACAGCACCGATATCTGGCCGGAATCCGAAGGCATCTGCGCCGCGATCTGCCTGCCGCTTCCGCGCACAGAGGAACGCGGCGATCACGACCTGCGCGGCGCGGTCTATGATTTTTCGCTGTTTGAAAAATCCCGCGTGGCGCGGCTGGCCGATACGCCGCTGGAGGATCTCAGCTACGTGGTTTTCGACACGGAAACCACCGGGCTTTTGCCAAGCCAGGGCGACGAGATCGTGCAGATCGCCGCGCTGCGCGTGGTGGGCGGCAAGCTTCTGGAGGCGGAACGGCTCGACGTTCTGGTCGATCCACGCCGCAACATTCCCGAAGCCTCGACCAAGGTGCATGGCATCACCGAGGCGATGGTCAAGGGCGCGCCGGGCATCGAGGTGGCGGGCAAGGACCTGCATGACTTTGCCCAGGGGTCCGTTCTGGTGGCCCATAACGCGCCGTTTGACATGGCGTTTTTCCACAAGCACGCGGACCTGATCGGGCGCGAGTTCGACAACCCGGTGCTGGATACGGTGCTGCTCTCGGCAGTGATCTTTGGCATCACCGAGGTCCATACGCTCGACGCGCTTTGTGAACGGCTGGGCGTGGTGATCCCGGAAAAGGACCGTCATACGGCCATGGGGGACACCTTGGCCACCGGCACGGTGTTCGTGCAGATGATGCAGATGCTCAAGGAGTTGGGTTACACCAGTTTCGGCGAAGTGCATGACGCGATGAAGAAACAGATGCGGCTTTACAAACGGAACTGACGGCAGGTTGGTTTTGAAAAAGCGCGCCCGCCGGGCGCACAGGTCGGTTTGCGTTCACGCCACGCAGGCGTTGGGGGATGTCATCCCCCAAACCCCCTGAGGATATTTGTCAGCCAGAGAAATAACCGAGCGTTAAGGTTAATGCGCCATCGTGGCGATGCGGTACAGGCGGGGACGCCGATGACCGCAGCCGGAGAAGCCCCCTGTGTCCTGTCGGAACAGGGGGTGGACCCTGTCAGGTCCGCTGTTTCTCTGGCTTTTTAAATATCCCCGCCGGAGGTAAGAAAGTTCCGGCGGGACGTGGATCAGGCGGCCTGTGCCTTGGGACCGAAGCGACCATAGAAGCTCTGGGTTTTCGACGCCATCTCGCGCAGCAGATCCGGGCAGGTGAAGCGCGCGCCATAGGCCTCGGTCAGCTGATCGCAGCGTTCGGCGGCATAGGGCGCGCCGATGATGTCGAGCCAGCTGAACGGGCCTCCGGACCAGGGCGCAAAGCCCCAGCCGAGGATCGCGCCCACATCGCCTTCGCGGATATCTTCCAGAACGCCCTCTTCCAGCGCGCGCACCGCTTCGAGCACTTGCGCGAAAAGCAGGCGGTGTTGCACTTCGATCAGGTCGGGTTGCTCTTTGGCAACCGGATATTGCGCGCGCAAGGCGCTGCTGATCCCGGTGCGTTTGCCCGCCTCGTCGTAGTCATAGAACCCGGCTTTGGCCTTGCGGCCCAGACGCCCCTGTTCCTCCATCCAGAAGATCACCGCGTCCACGGCGTCATCGGGGTAGGCATCCCCCATCGCGGCCTTGGTGGCGCGGGCGATCTTGGCGCCGAGGTCGATGGAGGTCTCATCAACAAGCTGCAGCGGCCCCAGCGGCATGCCGACCATCTTGGCGGCGTTCTCGATCAGCGCCGGTTCCACCCCTTCGGCGACCATGCGGATGCCTTCGTTGATATAGGGGATGATGCAGCGGTTGGCGTAGAAGAAGCGCGCGTCATTGACCACGATGGGCGTCTTGCGGATCTGGCGCACATAGTCCAGCGCCTTGGCCACGGCGCGGTCGCCGGTTTCGCGGCCCTTGATGATCTCGACCAGCATCATCTTTTCAACGGGTGAGAAGAAATGAATGCCGATGAACTGTTCCGGGCGTTTCGACGCCTTGGCCAGATCCGAGATCGGCAGGGTCGAGGTGTTGGTGGCAAAGATGCAGTCCTCGCCGATCACGGCCTCGACCTTTTGCGTGACCTCGGCCTTGATCTTCGGATCTTCGAACACCGCCTCGATGATCAGGTCGCAGCCTTCAAGCGCGGCATAATCCGTCGTGGCGGTGATCAGCGACAGAACCTGCTCTTTCTTTTCTTCGGTGGCTTTCTTGCGCTTGATCCCCTTGTCCATGTAATCGGCAGTATAGGATTTGCCGCGATCCGCGGCCTCCTGTTTCTGGTCGATCAGCACCACTTCGATGCCCGCCATGGCCGAGACCAGCGTGATCCCCGCGCCCATCATGCCCGCGCCCAGGACACCGAGTTTTTTCACCCGTTGGTCGGGGGCGTCGGGGCGGTTCGCGCCCTTTTCCAGCGCCTGTTTGTTGACGAAAAGCGACCGGATCATGGCAGAAGAAGAGGGGTTCATCAGTACATGGGTAAACCAGCGCGCCTCGATCCTGAGCGCCGTGTCAAAGGGCACCTGCGCCCCTTCATAGACCGCCGAGAGCAGCGCCTTGGCCGCCGGATAGACGCCCTTGGTCTTGCCGTTGACCATGGCGGATGCGCCCACAAAGGTCATGAAGCCCGCGGGGTGATAGGGCTCGCCGCCCGGCATCTTGTAGCCCTTTTCATCCCAGGGTTTGACGATCCTGGGCTCTGACAGGACCCATTCGCGCGCCGCAGAAACCGGATCGTCCACCACCTCGTCGATCAACCCGGCCATCTTGGCCTTTTTCGGATCGCTCAGCTTGCCCTCCAGCAGGAAGGGCGAGGCCGCCATCGCGCCCATCTTGCGCACCAGCCGCGTGGTGCCGCCCGCGCCGGGGAAGATACCGACCATGATCTCGGGCAGGCCGATCTTGGCCTTGGGGTTGTCGGCGGCAAAGATCCGGTGGCAGGCCAGCGGCAGTTCCAGCCCGATCCCAAGCGCCGTACCGGGCAGGGCGGCGGCGATGGGTTTGCCGCCCTTGTTCTTGTCGTCCATGCCGGCGCGCTCGATCTTGCGCAGCATCCTGTGGCCGTTCATAGTGAAGTCGAACAGCGCCTGCGCGGGCTCATCCCCGGCCTCGGCCCGGATCGTGGCCAGCGTGTTGAGATCCATGCCGCCCGCGAAATCCGGCTTGCCAGAGGTGATCACGATCCCCTTGACCGCGTCATCGGCCAGCGCATCGTCGATCAGATCATTGAGCAGCACCATCGACTCCCGGCTCATGACGTTCATGCTCTTGTCCGGCACGTCCCAGGTGATGATGGCAACGCCGTCGGCGTCCATGGTCATGGTGAAATCGGTCATGGTTCTCTCCGTTTCAGTCTGCGGTCGGGCATCGGCCCGGACGCAATTTGGGGCAGGGGCGTTGGGTGCCCCGGATGTGTGTGTCAGTCGTCTCGCGGTTCGGCAGCGCGGCGCAGGCCGCCGGATAATCAGACATGGCGCTCGGCTCCGGGTGGTGGGGTCGGCAGTCCGGCGCGTGCCTGAACTGCCCGGGCGCGGAGCTGTTCAGGGCTGAGGATCGTGCAATCGGAATTGCGAACCTCGGCGCGGATCTCGATCCCGCGCCATACCCCGCCTTCGCGTACCAGAACCTGATGGTTGACATACGGTGCCAGCGCGAAACTGCCGCCGCGCAGGACATAGGTGTCATGGCTTCCGTCGATGCGGTTGTCATGTTGCGGATGCCACCGGGCCTCGCGGGCAATCCGGTGAAATTCCTGTGCGCCCGAGCGGATCAGAAAGGCCCGGAAATCCTGGGCCGCCTTGATCACATCCTGCACCGTTTCCAGAAGGATCTCGGCATCCGTTGTGATCATGCGGTTCGGCACCGCAAGAAGATTGGCCAACGCGTCTTCATCAGCGGTCCAGACCGCCTGGCTTACCCGGTCAAGATGGTCCTGATAGATGGCCAATGCGTCGTCCATGCTCTGTCTTTCCTTCATGTCCTGTCCGGTGCCGGACCCTGTTTGTGCCGGTTCTTCCGGCAGGGCGGGATCGCCTATTCCAATGCCGTGGCTGGCCTGTCGATGGGCCAGTCTGAATTGCGCAGACCGCTTGTCACGCTGATGCAGCGCCAGTCGTCGCCCTGCAGCCGCAACTGCATGGAGGATGAAAACGGCGGCACCACGCGGCTCGCATCGGCCCGCAGCAATTCGGTTTCATAGAACCCCGCCATCAGCCCATCACCCAGCATGGACACGTCCCGGGCACTGCGCACCATATGGGTGATCCCGTAGCCCTCGATCATCCCGACCCAGGCATCGAAGCCTTGCCGCAGCTTGTCATCGCTGTCGATCATGAGCGTCGAACTGCGCGTGACAAGCATCAGCGGCAGTTCGATCGCATCGCGATAGGTCGCGTAATCATTGGCGAAAAACGTATCACCAATGCGGTCGAGCCAGGTCTGAAAGCACGGGGCGGGCACGGGTCAGACCCTTTCGATGATCGTCGCGGCCCCCATGCCGGAGGCAATGCACAGGGTCGCAAGCCCGGTGCCCTTGCCGGTGCGCTCCAGCTCATCAAGCAACGTGCCGATGATGATCGCCCCCGTAGCACCCAGCGGGTGGCCCATGGCGATGGAGCCGCCATTCACATTGACGACCGAGGGATCGACGTCAAAGGCCTGCTGGAAGCGCAGAACAACACTTGCAAACGCTTCGTTCACCTCGAACAGGTCGATATCCGAAATCGCCATGCCGCTGTCTTTCAATGCCTTTTCCGTGGCAGGCACCGGTCCGGTCAGCATGATGGTCGGATCGGTCCCGATCTTGGTGGTCTGGCGGATGCGGGCGCGGGGCTTCAGGCCGTGTTTCTCGCCAAACTCCTTCGATCCGATCAGAACCGCCGCCGCGCCGTCGACGATGCCCGACGAGTTGCCCGCGTGGTGGATATGATTGATCCGCTCCAGATGCGGGTATTTCATCAAGGCGACCTTGTCGAAACCGGGCATGGTCTCGCCCATGTCCTTGAAGGAGGCTTTGAGCGCGCCAAGGCTCTGCATATCGGTGCCGGGGCGCATATATTCGTCGCGGTCGAGAATGGGCAGCCCGTTCTGGTCGCGCACGGTGATGATGGATTTCTCGAACCGGTTGTCAGCCCAGGCTTCGGCCGCGCGGCGCTGGCTTTCGACGGCAAGCGCGTCGGCGTCGTCGCGGGTGAAACCGTATTCCGTGGCGATGATATCGGCGCTGATGCCTTGCGGCACGAAATAGGTCTCCATGGCAAGGCTCGGATCCACCGCAATCGCAGCGCCATCCGATCCCATGGCCACGCGGCCCATCATTTCCACGCCACCGGCGATATAAGCCTCGCCCGCGCCGCCGCGCACCTGGTTGGCGGCGAGGTTCACGGCCTCCATGCCAGAGGCGCAGAAGCGGTTGATCGCCAGTCCGGGGATCGATTCATCAAGGTCAGAGGCCAGCACGGCAGAGCGCGCAAGGCACCCGCCCTGTTCCTTGACCTGGGTGACATTGCCCCAGATCACATCCTCCACCGCATGGCCCTCAAGCCCGTTGCGATCTTTGAGCGCGTTAAGCGTGAGCGCCGAGAGGCGCAGCGAGGTCACCTCGTGCAGCGCGCCATCCTTGCGGCCCTTGCCGCGCGGGGTGCGCACGGTGTCATAGATATAGGCGTCGGTCATACTGCCTCCGTTCGTGTCAGGCTTCGTATTAGGCCCGGTCCGCAGGGGAGCCGGGCATCAGGTCATAAGGGTGTTTCCAGCCGTCCAGCGACTGGATGTTGGACAGCCAGCGGTCAATCTCGGGCCAGTCCGCGCGATCGAACCCGAAAGGCTCAGGGTAGAAGAGATAGCCGCAGCAGGAGAGATCGGCATTGGTGAGCGCATCACCAACGATCCAGTCGCGGCCCTGAAGATGTGCGTTCAAAACCGCATAGGCGGCCTTCAGTCGGCCCTGCAGAAAGCCGATCACCTCCGCCGGGCGTTTGTCCTCGGGCAGGAAATTCATCAGGAACCGGGTCATCCCAGCCTGTGAACTGAGCTTGTGATTGTCCCAGAACACCCAGCGCATCACCTCGCGCGCCTCCTCGGGAGTGGCCCCGCCGAACCGGCCGGATTTCTCGGTTACGTAGATCTGGATCACGCCGGACTGGGTGAGCTTCACGTCACCATCCACCATGACCGGCGCTTCGCCCATCTCGTTGATCTCGCTGCGATAAGCCTCAGAGCGGGTCTCACCGCCAAAGAAATCCACCTTGACCGGTTCCCAGTCCAGCCCGCTGAGCTCAAGCGACAGCGCCGCCTTGTAGGCATTGCCGGATTCGCCGAAGCAGTAGAGTTGAATGGTCATTGAGACCCCCCGAATGTTGCACTGGCCTGAGACGACAGGAGATGGGGGGCCAGCCCCGCCGCCATTGGCGCTCGGACCAATGGCGCTTCCATGACGGCCCCGCCGGAGTTTTGAGGGCAAGATGAAATCAGAGCCGGTTCACGATGCGTTAAGGTTAATGCGCCATGCTCGTCCTTGCGTCGCAGACTGGAGAGTTGAGCGGCGTGCAAGGTGAAGCCCTGCCTCGCTCCGGATGCCAATTGGCCAGCGCTCGGGGCAGGGTGAGCCCCTGCTCCTTCATCTTGCCAAATAAACTCCCGCCGGAGGCATCCGACATCAGCCATAGGTGCTGAGGCCCGGATCATCACAACCCCCTCGCAATCAGCTCTTTCATGATCTCGTTGGTGCCGCCATAGATCCGCTGCACCCGCGCGTCGGTCCACATCTCGGCCACCGCGTATTCCTGCATGAACCCATAGCCGCCATGCAGTTGCAGGCACTCGTCCAGAACTTCACCTTGGGTATCGGTCAGCCAGTATTTTGCCATCGCCGCCTTTTCGACGCTCAGCTTGCCTTCAAGGTGTTCCGCGATACAGGCATCGAGAAACGCCCGCGCCACGGTGGTCTTGGTCTGGCATTCCGCCAGCTTGAACCGGGTGTTCTGAAACTGTGTGAGCGGCCCGCCAAAGGCTTCGCGCTCCTTGCAATAGGCTATGGTGCGCTCCACCGCGCCTTCCATCGCGCCCACCGCGCCGCATCCGATGATCAGCCGTTCCTGCGGCAGCTGCTGCATCATCTGGTAGAAACCCCGGCCTTCCTCGCCGCCCAGCAGGTTCTCGGGCGGCAGTTCCACATTGTCGAAGAACAGCTCCGAGGTATCCGCCGCGTGGCAGCCGATTTTCTCAAGGTTGCGGCCACGCGCGAAACCTTCCGCGCCGTCGGTTTCCACCACCATGAGCGAGGTGCCTTTCGCGCCCTCGCTCGGGTCGGTCTTGGCCGCGACGATGATCAGATTGGCGTGCTGGCCATTGGTGATAAAGGTCTTTTGCCCGGTGAGGCGATAGGCGTTGCCCTCGCGGATCGCGCGGGTCTTGATCGCCTGCACGTCCGATCCCGCCGAGGGTTCGGTCATCGCCAAAGCGCCCACCAATTCCCCGGACACCATCTGGGGCAGCCAGCGTTTTTTCTGCTCTTCCGAGCCGTAGGCCAGGATGTAATGCGCGACGATGCCGGAATGGATGCCATTGCCCCAGGACGCCAGATTGCCGCGCGAGGCTTCCAGCAGGATCACCGCCTCATGGCCGAAATCGCCGCCCGCGCCGCCATATTCCTCGGGGATCGAGGGGCAGAGCAGTCCAAGCGCGCCGGCCTGAGCCCAGGTTTCGCGGTCCATCTCGCCCTGTTTGCGCCAGCGCTCGAACTGCGGTGCCCACTCCTCTGCGATGAACTTGCGGGTCATCTCGCTGAGCATCTGGTGCTCGTCTGTCATCCAGCTCATGCTCTCTCTCCCTCAGCGCTTGCGCGCCTCCAACTCAGAGTTGAACAGACGCAAGCGGTGCGTCAACGCCTCGTCATCGGTGATGCTGTCGAAATGCTCAAAGACAAAGGACAGTGCCTCGCCCTCGTCCAGCCCGGCCTCCTGCGCGAAGCGACGCAGGCGGCGATAGCCATCCTCGGTCATGGCTGCGTTGAACCGTCGGGTCAGGCGAAAACGTTTCGGCATCACTCCTCCCAGAGCGTAGGGTGGGCATTTCTGCCCACCATGGCTTCAGAAATTCGCCGCCTCCAGCGCCATCACCGGGTCTGCGCCCGACTGGATGCGTGCCAGATGCGTGGCGGTCATCGGAAGCTGACGTTGCATGTAATAGCGCGCCGTGGCCAGCTTTGTTTCATGGAACGCTGCGTCGCTGTCGCCCGCCGCCAGCGCATCGAGCGAAGCCCGCGCCATGCGCGCCCACATCAGGCCCAGACAGACATGGCCGAAAAGATGCATGAAGTCATAAGACCCCGCCAGCGCCGCATTGGGGTTCTTCATGCCGTTCTGCATGAAGAACATGCCCGCGGCCTGCAGGTCCTTGGACGCGGCTTTCAGCGGCTCGATGAAATCACTCATCTCCTCGCCGTCATTCTCCTTGCAGAAACCTTTCACCATCTCAAAGAACGCCATCACATGCTTGCCGCCATCCTGCGCCAGCTTTCGGCCCACAAGGTCCAGCGCCTGCACGCCGTTCGCGCCCTCGTAGATCATCGCAATCCGCGCATCGCGGGCAAATTGCGACATGCCCCATTCCTCGATATATCCATGCCCGCCATAGACCTGTTGGGCGGCGGTGGCCATTTCGAACCCCTTGTCGGTCAGGAAGCCCTTGATCACCGGGGTCATGAGCGAGATCAGGCCGTCCGCCTCCGCATCCTCGTTGCGATGCGCGCGGTCAATCAGACTTGCGCCCCAGAAGGCAAAGGCGCGCGCGCCTTCGACGAAAGATTTCTGGTCCATCAGGTTGCGGCGGATATCGGGATGCACGATCAGCGGATCGGCCGGGCCATCGGGGTTTTTCGCGCCGGTCACGTCGCGCCCCTGCAGCCGGTCATTGGCGTATTCCAGAGCGTTCTGATAGGCGACCGAGGCCTGTGCATAGCCCTGCAGGCCCACGCCGATCCGCGCCTCGTTCATCATGGTGAACATGGCGCGCATGCCTTTGTGCTCTTCGCCCAGAAGATACCCCGTCGCCTCGTCATAGTTCATGACGCATGTGGAATTGCCGTGAATGCCCATCTTTTCTTCGATCTTGCCGACGGACACCGCGTTGCGTTCGCCAAGGCTGCCATCCTCGTTCACAAGGAATTTGGGCACGATGAAGAGCGACACGCCCTTGATCCCCTCCGGTCCGCCGGGGATTTTCGCCAGTACAAGGTGAATGACATTCTCGCTCATGTCGTGGTCACCGGCAGAGATAAAGATCTTCTGCCCCGTCACCTTGTAGCTGCCATCATCCTGCGGTTCCGCCTTGGTCCGCATCAGCCCCAGATCGGTGCCGCAATGCGGTTCGGTCAGGTTCATGGTGCCGGTCCACTCGCAGCTGACCATCTTTGGCAGATAGGTCTCTTTCTGCGCGTCCGACCCATGCGCATGGATCGCGGAATAGGCCCCGTGGGTCAGGCCGGGATACATGTTGAACGCCATATTGGCCGAGGACATCATCTCGCCCACCGCCGTGGCCACCAGATAGGGCAGGCCCTGACCGCCATAATCCGGGTCACAATCCAGCGCCGTCCAGCCGCCCTCGCGCATCTGGTCAAAAGCCTCTTTGAACCCTTTGGGCGTGCGCACCACGCCGTTTTCCAGCACGCAGCCTTCGCTGTCGCCCACCGCATTAAGCGGCTGCAACACGTCGCGCGCGATCTTGCCCGCTTCTTCCAGCACGGCCCCCGTGAAATCCCGGTCCAGCTCGTCATAGCCCGGCACATCCTGCTGAGGCGCTTTCAGCACGTCGTGCAGGATGAATTGCATATCCTTGGTCGGCGGCGTGTAACTCGGCATTGAAATCTCCGTCAGAAGTCAAAAGACGCGGGCTTGGGGCAGGGGTTTATTCTGCCGCCCGCTTGGTGGCGTTCATGGAGGCAAGCATTTTTTCCCCCCATTTCATCTGTTCCTTGAGCTCGTCGATGGCCTCGTCCAGCTCGGCGCGCTGGCGTTCCATATCGGCCAGACGGTCCTGGGCGATCTCATAGGTTTTTTTCAGCTGGGTCTGCTGCTGGTCGCCCAGGTGATACAGGTCGAGCAGCTGGCGGATTTCTTCCAGCGAAAAGCCAAAGCGCTTGCCGCGCAGGATCAGCTTGAGCCGCGCGCGGTCTCGTTTGGTGAAGAGACGCTTTTGCCCCTCGCGAATGGGAAACAGAAGCTCCTTGGCCTCGTAAAAGCGCAATGTGCGCGGTGTGACGTCATAAGCGTCGCACATTTCCCGAATGGTCATGGTTTTCTCAGTCATGGCTATACCTCAGTCCTGTGAGTGACTGGGGCAAAGTTGCGTATCCTGAGGCGACCCTACAATGGGAATTTACGTTGACGTAACTCATACGCGACGTCACTTTAACGTTGACGTAAGATCAAGCAACGTAAACCCGGTGTTTGTGAAACTTTTGTAAAACAACCTGCGCGCTCAAAACGTTTTGAGGGTCAGGAACTCCTTACCCGGCCTTGTTTTCAAGCGTCCGCGCGGTCGAATCGCGCAATTCGCCAAGCTCCGAGATGGCCGCATCAAGCTGTTCTTTCTGCTCGGCCAGCGCCGCAAGCTGGCGGTCGGCCATTTCGATGAACACCTGCATCTGGGTTTCGGTGCCTTCGTGATCATAGATCAGCAACCACTGGCGCAGTTCTTCGAGCGAAAAGCCAAAACGCCGTCCGCGCATGATCAATTCCATGCGGGCAATCTCGCGGGCGTGGTAAAAGCGCGAACGACCTTCGCGTTCGGGCGAGAGCAGTTCGATATACTCGTAATACCGCAGCGTCCGGGGGGTGACATCGAACCGGGCGCACATTTCCTTGAAACTCAGCCTTGTGTCGCTCATGCCATCCCCTCATGCGCGGACGTGCCCCCGGGTCGGGGCACGAATTTTCGAAAATTCGTGCAAAATTCATGGATGAATTTTGGTCGCTCCGGAACCAGACTAGGCAATGGCGATGGGCGGTGCAAGTTGCACCGGGCGGGTTGCCAATGGCCACCCGGCCAACGCATACAGTTCAGGACAGGAACGGAGGCCCCATGGCGCATGACAAGAACGACTTCGCCCGCCAGTTCATCGAGGCGATCCCGCATTCCAAGGAATTGGGGATGAAGGTGACGCTGATCGAGAATGGCGAGGCCGAAATCACCATGCCTTATGACAAACGTTTCGTCGGCGATCCCAAGACCGGCGTGATTCATGGCGGCGCGGTCTCGGCGCTGATGGATACTTGCGGCGGCACGGCGGTGATTTCGCATCCCGATGTGCCCGGACCCACCGCCACGATCGACCTGCGCATTGATTACATGCGCGCCGCCACGCCGGGTCAGGGGATCACCGCGCGCGCCACCTGTTATCATGTGACCCGCTCCGTCGCCTTTGTCCGCGCCACCGCCTATGACGAGGATTTCGACCGTCCCGTCGCCACCGCAACCGGTGCCTTTACCGTCGACCGTTCCAATAAATCGTAGGCGCGCGATTTGCCCGCCAACCCGGAAGGCCATGCCATGCCCCATCCCGCCCGCGAACCCCTGCAACAGGTCAAGCAACGCCGCGACGCCGCCCTGCGCGCCTTGGCCGATGGCATTCCCTACGCGCAATATCTCGGTATCAGCTTTGACCGGCGCGGCGATGAACTGACCGCTGTGCTGCCCTTTGATAACAAGCTGATCGGCAACCCGATGCTGCCCGCGCTGCATGGCGGTGTCACGGCGGCCTTTCTGGAGGTGGCGGCCATTGTCGGGCTGAGCTGGTCCTACCTGTGGGAAGATATGGAATCGGGTGCGCTCTCGCTTGAATCGCTGGAGGCCGGAGACCTGCCGCGCCTGCCCAAGACCATCGATTTCACCGTGGATTACCTGCGCTCCGGCCTGCCGCGCGACAGCTATGCACGGGCCAAGGTGACCCGCTCGGGTCGGCGCTACGCGTCGGTGCATGTAGAGGCCTGGCAGGACAACCGCGACCGGCCCCATGCCCAGGCCACCGGGCATTTCATGATGCCGGCCCGTGGCTGAACCGACCCCGCTGAGCCATGGGCGCGTGTTGAAAATCGCGCTTCCGATCCTGTTGGCCAGCGTCACAACGCCGATCCTTGGCGTCGTGGATACCGGCGTCGTGGGCCAGATCCCCGAGCCAGAGCCCATCGCCGCGGTGGGTGTCGGTGCCGTCATCCTGTCGGCTGTCTACTGGGTGTTCGGCTTTCTGCGCATGGGCACCACCGGGCTGACGTCTCAGGCCGTGGGGCAGGGCAATCGCGCCGAGGTCGCGGCGCTGCTGACCCGGTCGCTCATGATCGGGCTGGCGGGCGGGGGTGTCTTTATCCTGATCCAGCCGCTGATCTACTGGGGCGCGTTGGAGGTCTCGCCCGCCTCCGCCGAAGTCGACGACATGGCCCGCGGCTACATGATGATCCGCATCTGGTCGGCCCCCGCCGTCATTTCGATCTATGGCATCACCGGCTGGCTCATCGCGCAGGAGCGTGGCCGCGCGGTGCTGGCGCTGCAGCTTTGGATGAACGGCGTGAATATCGTGCTCGATCTGGTCTTTGTGCTGGGCTTTGGCTGGGGCGTCGAAGGCGTGGCGATTGCCACCTTCATTGCAGAATGGTCGGGGCTCGCCATGGGGCTGTGGCTCTGCCGCGCGGCGTTTCGCCACCCGTGCTGGCGCGACTGGGCGCGGGTTTTTGACCGGGTGAAACTGAAACGCATGGCGGTGGTCAATACCGACATCATGATCCGCTCGCTGCTTTTGCAGGCGATCTTTGTCAGCTTCCTGCTCTATGGTGGGCGGTATGGCGATGTGACGCTGGCCGCCAATCAGGTGCTGCTGCAATTCCTGCATGTGACGGGCTACGCGATGGACGGTTTCGCCTTCGCCGCCGAGGCGCTTGTGGGGCAGGCCTTTGGCGCGCGGGCGGTGGCGCGCCTGCGTCGCGCGGCACTTCTCGCAACCTTCTGGGCCATGGTCGCGGCGCTGATCATGACGTTGGGCTTCTGGCTGCTCGGGCCATGGCTCATCGACACCATGACCCGCGCGCCCGAGGTCCGCGAAGCCGCGCGCACCTATCTGCCCTGGATGATCGCCGCGCCGCTGATGCAGATCGGGCTGGTCATGTTGGACGGCATCTTTATCGGCGCGACCCGCTCGGCGGATATGCGCAACATGATGGCGCTGGCGGCGGCGTGTTACCTGCTGGCGGTCTGGCTGCTGACCCCGGCGCTGGGCAATCACGGGCTGTGGCTGGCGCTGCATGTGAGCTTTGCCGCCCGTGGCCTGAGCCTTTTGGCGCGCTACCCGTCATTGGAGCGCGCCGCGCTGCGGGTCTAGTCGGCGCTTGCGTCAAGCGCGTCGATGATCGGACCGAAATCTTCCGGTTTCAGGCTGGCACCACCTACCAAAGCACCATCCACATTGGAGACCGCAAAGATCTCAGTCGCGTTGCCCGGCTTGACCGAGCCGCCATAAAGAATGCGCACCGACCGGCCCACACCTGCGCCAAAGCGGCGTTCCAGACGCGCGCGGATAAAATCATGCACTTCGCCGATCTGATCGGTGGTCGGGACCTTGCCGGTGCCGATGGCCCAGATCGGTTCATAAGCGATCACCAGCGTATGACCGGTGACCCCATCCGGGATCGATCCTGCCAACTGCCCGCCGATGATGTCCAGCGTGTTGGCGGCCTCGCGCTCGCCAAGGCTTTCGCCCACACAGATCACCGCGACCAGCCCCGCATCCAGCGCCGCGCGCGCCTTGTTGCGCACGTCCTCGTCGCTCTCGCCATGGTCCTCGCGCCGCTCAGAGTGGCCGATGATCACAAACTCCGCGCCCGCGTCCTTGAGCATCTGTGCCGAGACATCTCCGGTATGTGCGCCCGAGACCTCGGCATGGCAATCCTGGCCGCCCACGGCAATGGCGCTGCCTGCCACGGTATCGGCGGCGCGGCTCAAAAGGGTTGCCGGAGGGCAGATCAGAACTTCGCTTTTGGCCGCACCGTGGTTTTGGGCCAAGGTGGCGAGTCGCTCAAGCTCGGCCGAAGTTCCGTTCATTTTCCAGTTGCCTGCGGCGAGCTTGCGTCTCATGTCACGTCCTCTTGAAAAGTTTGCGCTATCATTGCCGGGACGGACCAAAGGTCAACCCCGCTTGCGCGCCGGCCCGCTTGCACCCCAAACTGAGCCAGATATACGGGGCGGCAAGGAGAGCCGCCATGATCCCGATGATTGATGCCCGTGCGCTTGCCGCCGGTGACCCGGAGACGCTGACCCGTCTGCGCGACGCTGCCCATGATGTGGGCTTTCTCACCCTGAGCAACACCGCGCTGACCCGCGCGCGCGTCGAGGAGGTGATTGCCGCCTATCGCCGGTTCTTTCAATATCCGCTGGCCGAGAAAGAGGCGGTCGACATGGCCCGCACCGGGGCCAATCGCGGCTGGGGCGCGCCGCAGAGCGAACAGGTCGATCCGGACGCCAATCCCGATTACAAACAGGTCTTCGACTGCGGTTTCGAACTGGCCTCCGATGATCCGCTGCGCGCCGAAGGCCTGGCCGTCTATGCCGACAATCTCTGGCCTGAGGGGCACGAGAATTTCCGCCGCGAGGTGCAGGCCTATTACCGCGACGCGCTGGGCGTTTCGATGGAGATGCTGCGAGCCATCGCCCGGGCCATTGGCGCGCCGTCCGATTACTTCGACGACAAATTCACCCGGCCCATGGCGTTGCTCAGGGGCAATTATTACCCGGAACGTCCCGATTGGGCCGGCGACAAGGATTTCGGCATTGCGGCGCATACCGACTATGGCTGCCTGACGCTGCTGGCCACGGACGGCGTGCCGGGGCTTGAGGTGCTGGGCCGGGATGGCGGGTGGATTCCGGTGACGGCCGAGCCCGGAACCTTTGTGATCAATTTCGGCGAAATGCTGGAAATGTGGACCGAGGGGCGCGTGAAGGCGACGCTGCACCGGGTGCGCGGTTCGGCGCAGGAACGCATCTCGGTGCCGATGTTCTTCAATCCCAATCACGATGCCAATGTCGCCCCGCACGGGTCTGACAAGGTGATCCGGGCGGGGGACCATTTGGCGAAACGGTTCCGGGAAACCTATGTCCACCTGAAAACGTCCTAGCGGCCAAACCGGCGCGATTCTGGTTCTGCGGGCATGGTACGGCGCATGTCTCGAAGTCTCGAACGTTTCCCCGTGGTCGTGAGACCCCGCCTGTGTCGGGCGGCGCATGGATCAATTCTGTAGTCATTACAACAGCTCAGCGGCAGCGTGATGCGTGGATGCATCACGGCTTTTGCGGCCCTGTTCCGAACTGTTGTGCATTCGCAGAAACGACCGTATATGTTAGCGCTATCAATTCAAGGCATTTATATGCCCCCGAACCGAGGACGTGACATGACGCAAACACATCTGGATGAAGCGCAGATCCGCGAAGCCGCCTATTATTTCTGGCTCGAAGACGGCCAGCCCGAAGGCATGGATCAGGCGCATTGGCTCAAGGCCATTGACGCGCTGACCCCGGCCAAACCCAAGCGTAAGGCCGCAACCAAAGCGGCCCCGAAGGCCAAAGCGGCCGCAAAACCAGCGGCCAAGAGCAAAGCCAAAGCGGCCCCCAAGACCGCGACTGCCGATAAAGCCAAATCCGCGCCGAAACGCGCCAGCCGCGCCAAGGCGAAAACCGCGGCCAAGTAAACCCTGTGAACCGATATCGAAACCGGATGCGTGCCCGCCCGCATGCATCAGGTTTCGTTTAAGGCCGGGGCGCTTCGGCTTGCACCTTTGGCTCAAGTGATATCCAGTATCCGTTCTTACACGGCGTTCACGCGCGCAACGAAAAAGAGTGACATGATCGAACCGAACCAGTCCATGATGCAGGCCGACGCGCTGCAATCCGATATCTCCCGGCACCTGAAGTTCTCGCTCGGCAAGGATGCCGAACATGCGAGCCTTTATGACTGGCGCGTGTCCGTGTCACTGGCCCTGCGTGACCGGGTTGTCGAGCCGTGGTTTGCCTCCACCCGCAAGACCTATGAGGGCAAGCACAAGCGCGTGTGCTACCTGTCGATGGAGTTTCTGATCGGGCGGCTGATCGAAGACGTCATGATCAATCTCGGCGTTCAGGATCAGGTGCGCGAGGCGCTTTCTGCGCTGGGTCAGGATTATGACGCGGTTGTTGCCGATGAGCCCGACGCGGCGCTGGGCAATGGCGGGCTGGGCCGGTTGGCCGCGTGTTTCATGGACAGTCTTTCGACGCTGGAAATCCCGGCCTATGGCTACGGGATCCGCTATGAACACGGGCTGTTCGAGCAGCATTTCAGCGATGGGCAGCAGATGGAGATTGCCGAACGCTGGCTGGAGCAGCGCCATGTCTGGGAGTTTGAGCGCCCCGAAGTGGCCTATGAGATCGGCTTTGGCGGTCATGTGAGCGAAGAGGGTGGCAAACCCGTCTGGACCCCGGGTGAACGGGTGCTGGCCACGGCCTTTGACACCCCCACCGTGGGCTGGAAGGGCAAATGGGCCAACACGCTGCGCCTGTGGGATGCAAGGCCCGTGGATGTCTTCGATCTGGCCAGCTTCAACCGTGGCGACTATGTCGCGGCCAACACGCCCGAGCGGCTGGCGCGCACGATCACCCGCGTGCTCTATCCCGATGACACCACCGAAAGCGGCAAGGAACTGCGCCTGAAACAGGAGTATTTCTTTACCGCCGCCTCAATTCAGGACCTGTTGCGCCGCTTCCTGTCCGAGGGCTATGATATCGCGGAACTGCCCGACCACGTGGCGATCCAGCTCAATGATACACATCCGGCCATCGCCGGTCCGGAACTGGTGCGGCTCTTGGTGGATACCCACGGGCTGGAGATGGATGCGGCGATTGATCTGGCGCGCGAGACGCTGGCCTATACCAACCACACGCTGTTGCCCGAAGCGCTGGAAGCCTGGCCCGAGGATCTGTTCGGTCGCATCCTGCCGCGCCATCTCGACATCATCCGCGCCATTCAGGACCGCCACCTGCGCGACACCGGGTCGGATATCCGCATTCTGGACCACGGCAATGTGCGTATGGGCGAACTGGCCTTTATCATGGCACACAAGGTCAACGGGGTCTCGGCGCTGCATTCGGGGCTGGTCAGGGAGACGGTCTTTGCCGATCTCGACAAACTCTATCCCGACCGCATCGTGAACCAGACCAACGGCATCACGCCGCGCCGCTGGCTCTATTCCTGCAACCCGGCGCTGCGCGATCTGATCACGGACACCATCGGCACGAAATGGCATCAGGATCTGGCCCATCTGGCCGATCTGGAGCCGCATCTGGACGATGCCGGGTTTCAGGAAGCGTTCCGCGCGGCCAAAACCGCCAACAAGGACCGGCTTGCCGCGTGGCTCAAGGCGCGCCATGACGTGAGCATCGACACCTCGGCGCTGTTTGATGTGCAGATCAAGCGCATCCACGAATACAAGCGCCAGCATCTGAACATTCTTGAGACCATCGCGCTCTGGGCCGAAATCCGTGACAACCCGAACGGGGACTGGACCCCGCGCGTCAAGCTGTTCGGCGGCAAGGCCGCGCCCGGCTATGTCTTTGCCAAGTCGATCATCCGCCTGATCAATGATGTGGCCCGCACCATCAACGCAGACCCGGTCACCCGCGAACTTTTGCAGGTGGTCTATCCGGAAAACTACAATGTCTCGATGGCGGAACTGCTGATCCCGGCCTCTGACCTGTCGGAACAAATCTCGACCGCAGGCAAGGAAGCGTCAGGGACGGGCAACATGAAACTGTCACTGAACGGCAGCCCGACCATCGGCACGCTGGACGGGGCCAATGTGGAAATCCGCGACCATGTGGGCGAAGACAACTTCTTCCTGTTTGGCCTGACCGCGGCCGAGGCACAGGCGACGCGCGAAGAGCCGGGTTTCTCACACCGCGCCATCGCCGCCAGCCCGCGTTTGCAACGCGCGCTGGGTCTGATTGCGCAAGGCGTGTTCTCGGACGGCGACACGCATCGCTACGACGACATCCTGCATAACCTGCATGAACATGACTATTTCCTCGTGACCTGCGATTTCGACGATTATTTCGCAAAACAGCGGGAAGTTGATAGGGTCTATCAGGACACCACTCTTTGGACCCGCATGGCGGCGGCCAACACGGCGCGCATGGGGTGGTTTTCGTCGGATCGGACGATTGCCGGATATGCGCGCGACATCTGGAACGTGGAATCAGTCAACAAAGCCTGACACCGGGTCAAAACCGGGGCAGGGGATAAACGGGGGGCTTAGGCATGATCGACACGCTGGACGCTGACAAGATCACATCAGGCACACATGCCGACCCTTTTTCCGTTCTGGGTATGCATCTTGTGGACGGGCGCCCAACGCTCCGGGTCTATCACCCGGACGCGGATGGCGTAGACGTTCTGGACGCCAAGACCGGCCGCAAGGTGGTGTCGCTAGACCGGATGCCGGAATATCCCGGCCTGTTCACCGGCACCGCCACGCGGCGCAAGAACGCGTTTGCCTATCGCCTGCGCTTCACCAAGGGCGACCATGTCTGGGAGATGCAGGACCCCTATATGTTCGGCCCGGTTCTGGGCGAGATGGATGAACACCTGATCGCCGAGGGCGCGCATCTCAATCTCTGGCAGGTGCTTGGCGCGCATGTGATGGAGCATGAAGGCGCGACCGGCACGCATTTCGCCGTCTGGGCGCCCAATGCGGCCCGCGTGTCCGTGGTGGGGGACTTCAATGCATGGGATGGCCGCCGTAACCCGATGCGCCTGCGCGGGGCGACGGGTGTCTGGGAAATCTTCATTCCGGACATTGGCGATGGCGAGCCGTATAAATACGAACTGCTGGACCGCAACGGGCATCTTTTGCCGCAAAAGGCGGACCCGTTCGGCTTTGGCGCGGAACACCCGCCCAAGACTGCCTCGGTCGTGCGGCAATTGGACGGCCATGTCTGGTCCGACGCGTCGTGGATGTCCAGACGCGAGGCCCTGCACCGCATTGATCAGCCGATTTCGGTCTACGAGGTACATCTGGGCTCGTGGAAACGTGTCCCGGACGAGGGCAACCGCCCGCTGTCCTATCTTGAGCACGCGCAGGAACTGGTGGGCTACGCCAAGGACATGGGTTTCACCCATATCGAGCTGATGCCGGTATCCGAGTTTCCCTTTGACGGCTCATGGGGCTATCAGCCCGTCGGGCTCTACGCCCCAACCATCCGCCACGGCACCCCCGAGGAATTCCGCGCCTTTGTCGAAGCCTGCCACGCGGCGGGTCTGGGCCTGATCCTCGACTGGGTGCCGGGGCATTTCCCCGAGGATGCCCATGGGCTTGGCAAATTCGACGGCACGCCGCTGTATGAGCATGCCGACCCGCGCGAAGGGTTCCACCCGGACTGGAACACGCTGGTCTACAATTACGGGCGGCGCGAGGTGTCGAATTACCTTGTTGCCAATGCGCTTTACTGGCTGCGCGAGCATCACATCGACGGGCTGCGCGTGGATGCGGTGGCCTCGATGCTCTATCGCGATTATTCGCGCAAAGACGGTGAATGGATCCCCAACGAACATGGCGGGCGCGAAAACCTCGAGGCCATCGCCTTCATGCAGCGCGCCAATACCGTGGCCTATGGCGAAGCGCCCGGCGTGATGACCATTGCCGAGGAATCAACCGCCTTTCCGGGCGTCAGTGCGCCCGCGGACAGTGGCGGGCTGGGCTTTGGCTTCAAATGGAACATGGGCTGGATGAACGACACCCTGTCCTACATGCAACAGGACCCGATCCACCGCAAATACCATCATCACAAGATGACATTCGGGCTGCATTACGCCTTTTCTGAAAACTTCGTGCTGCCGATCAGCCACGACGAGGTGGTGCATGGCAAAGGCTCGATGATCGACAAGATGCCTGGGCAGGGCGACGAGAAATTCGCCAATCTGCGTGCCTATTACGGGTTCATGTGGGGCCATCCGGGCAAGAAGCTGTTGTTCATGGGCTGCGAATTTGCCCAAGGGGTGGAATGGAACCACGATGCCAGCCTTGACTGGCACCTGCTGGATGTCGCGCCGCACACGGGCATGCAGGCGCTGATCCGCGATCTGAACGCGGTCTATCGCGACACACCGGCGCTGCACCAGCTTGATTGCAGGCCTGAAGGCTTCGAGTGGGTCGAAGAGGGTGCGGCAGATGAATCGATCCTCGCCTGGATCCGCAAGGGCAAAGCCGATGCCGCCCCGGTCCTCGTGGTGAGCAATTTCACCCCCGTGGAGCGCAGCGCGCGCCGCATCGGTGTGCCCGAAGCGGGGCGCTGGGTCGAGAAACTGAACACGGACGCGGCCATCTATGGCGGAGGCGACCGGGGCAATATGGGCTTCAAGGACAGTGAACAGATCGCCGCATCGGGGCGGGCGCATTCGCTGTCACTGACATTACCGCCACTGTCGACACTGATTTTCGAGCTGCAACGCGGATCGTGACGCCGGATGGGCAAACAGACTGCTTGGGAGGAGTAGACATGGACAGAGAATCTCAGCGCCTTGCGCAAAACACGATGGCGTTCGTGCTGGCCGGGGGACGCGGCAGCCGATTGCACGAGCTGACCGACATCCGCGCCAAACCGGCGATGTATTTCGGTGGCAAGACCCGGATCATCGACTTTGCGCTGTCCAACGCGGTCAATTCCGGCATTCGCCGCATCGGCGTGGCCACCCAGTACAAGGCGCATTCGCTGATCCGCCACCTGCAACGGGGCTGGAGCTTCTTTCGCGCCGAACGCAATGAATCGCTGGATATCCTGCCCGCCTCGCAACAGCTCAACAATGAGAACTGGTACAAGGGCACAGCGGATGCCGTGACCCAGAATATCGACATCATTCGCGGCTATGGCCCGAAATACATCATCATCCTCGCCGGTGATCACATCTATAAACAGGACTATTCGCTGATGCTCCGCCATCACGTGGATAGCGGCGCCGATGTGACCGTGGGCTGTATCGAGGTGCCGCGCCAAGAGGCCACGGCCTTTGGCGTGATGAAGGTGGACGAAAGCGACCGGATTCTGGATTTCGTCGAAAAGCCCGCCGATCCGCCCGCCATGCCGGGCCACCCCGATCAGGCCCTGGCCAGCATGGGCATCTACGTGTTCGAGGCCGAATACCTGTATGACCTGCTGCGCAAGGATGCCGCCAATCCCGACTCCAGGAACGATTTCGGCGGCGATATCATTCCGGCGATCGTGCGTGATGGCAAAGCCGTGGCGCATCCCTTCAGCCGTTCCTGCGTGCGCTCGGGGCTTGAGGAAGAGGCCTATTGGCGCGATGTGGGCACGGTGGATGCCTTCTGGCAGGCCAATGTGGACCTGACCGATTTCAAGCCGGAACTGGACCTCTATGATAACACATGGCCGATCTGGACCTATTCGGAACTGACGCCCCCGGCCAAGTTCATCCACAACGAAGAGGGCCGCAAGGGTCACGCCGTGTCGTCCATGGTGTCGGGCGGCTGCATCATCTCCGGCTCGAAACTGGACCGCTGCCTGCTCTTTACCGGGGTCAGGACGCGCTCCTTTGCCGAGCTCGAAGGCGTGGTGGCCATGCCCTATGTCGAGATCGGGCGGAATGCGCGGATCAAGAACGCGGTGATCGACCGGGGCGTGAAGATCCCCGAAGGTCTGGTTGTCGGCGAAGACGCCAAGGCCGATGCCGCACGCTTCCGGCGCACCGACAATGGCATCTGCCTGATCACCCAACCGATGATCGACAAGCTGGACGGTTGACATGAACCTGCTCTTCGTCGCCTCGGAATGCGCGCCTTTCGTCAAGACCGGCGGGCTGGCCGATGTCATCGGCGCGGTGCCCAAGGCGCTGGGCGCGCAAGGCGCCAGCGTGCGGGTGCTGATCCCGGCCTACCCGGCGCTTGCAAGCGTGGTCGAGGGCGCGCGCGAGGTCCTGCGTTTTGACGATCTGTTCGGCGGTCCGGCGCGCGTGGTTGCGGCGCATGCCGAGGGGCTGGACATGCTGCTGCTGGTTGCGCCGCATCTTTATGACCGGGCGGGCAGCATTTACCTTGGCCCGGACGGGCAGGACTGGCCGGACAATGACCTGCGCTTTGCTGCCCTTTCGCTGGCGGGCGCGCGCGTGGCGGTGGACGGGATCGAAGGCTGGCAGCCGGACGTGATCAACGCCCATGACTGGCAGGCCGGGCTGGTGCCCGCCTATCTGCGCCAGATGGACAACGCCACGCCGGTGGTGATGACCATCCACAATATCGCCTTTCAGGGCCTGTTCGATGCCACCCGCCTCGCGGCGCTTGGCCTGCGCTCGGACCTCTTTACGCCCGAGGGGATCGAATATTACGGCAGGATCGGCTTCCTGAAGGCGGGGCTTGCCCTGTCGGACAAGATTACCACCGTTTCGCCGACCTATGCCGCGGAACTGCTGACGCCGGAATTCGGCATGGGGTTGGAGGGACTGCTGGCCAGCCGTCAGGGTGACCTTGTGGGCATCCTGAACGGGATCGACCTGGACGCGTGGAACCCCGCCACCGATGGCGATCTGGTCGCCAATTACACAACCGAGGCGCTGGACGGAAAAGCGGCGAACAAGGCGGAAATCCAGTCGCGCTTTGCGCTGTCCCCAGGTAACGGGCCGTTGTTCTGCGTGGTCAGCCGCCTGACGTCGCAAAAGGGGTTGGACATGCTGCTGGACTGCCTGCCCGGTCTGGTGGAACAGGGCGGCAGGCTGGCCCTACTTGGCTCGGGCGAACCGGGGCTGGAACGCGCCTTTGTCGAGGCAACCCGGCAGTTCCCCGGCGCGGTAGGGTGCATCATCGGCTATGACGAAGCGCTTTCGCACCTGTTGCAGGGCGGCAGCGATGCGATCCTGATCCCGTCGCGCTTTGAACCTTGCGGGCTGACCCAGCTTTACGGGCTGCGCTATGGCACGCTGCCGGTGGTGGCGCGGACCGGCGGGCTGGCCGACACGGTGATCGACGCGAACGAAGCCGCGCTGCTGGCAGGTTGCGCCACCGGGGTACAGTTCGCCCCGGTCACCTCCACGATGCTGGGCCATGCGATTGCACGGACCTGCGCGCTTTATGCGCAGTCTGATACCTGGACCGGCATGATGCGCCGCGCAATGGGCCACCCGGTGGGCTGGGACCTGTCGGCGGCGGCCTATCTGGACGTCTATCGATCCGCATTGCAGCGCCAGGGGTAAGTATGCAGACCTATCCGCTCTCGGGGGGCAGCCCGGACAGGCTTGGCGCGCATCACGACGGCAATGGCGTGAATTTCGCGGTGTTTTCCGAGCACGCGGACAAGATCGAACTGTGCCTGTTTTCCGCCGATGGCAGCCGCGAAGAACAGCGCATTGCGCTGCCCGAACGCACCGGCCCCATCTGGCACGGCTATCTCGACGGGCTGCCCGTAGGCACGCTCTATGGCTACCGTGCGCATGGCACCTATGCGCCCGAACAGGGCCACAGGTTCAACCCGAACAAGCTGTTGCTGGACCCCTATACGCGTGAGATGCGCGGGCAATGGGTCAACCATCCGGCACTCTGCGGCTATGACGTGGATGCGCCCGAGGAAGACCTGTCTTTCGATCCGCGTGACAGCGCGCCCTTTGTGCCGAAATCCGTGGTGTCCGACCCGGCGCTGTTTCAGGGGCTTGCCGGGCGACACAGGACCGGCGGCGCGCGTGACCTGATCTATGAAGCGCATCCCAAGGGGTTGACCCAGGAGCATCCGGGCGTGCCCGAGGCGCTGCGCGGCACCTATGAGGGGCTGGCCTCGGACGCGGTGATCGACCACCTCAAGGCTTTGGGCGTGCAGGCCATTGAGCTGTTGCCGGTGCATGGGTTCATCGACGACAAGTTCCTGCTGGAGCGGGGGTTGCGCAACTATTGGGGCTACAACTCCATCGCGTTTTTCGCGCCCGAGCCGCGCTATTTCGGCCCCGAGGGCCTGCACGGCTTCCGCGCCATGGTCGACCGGTTTCATGCCGCCGGGATCGAGGTGATCCTCGACGTGGTCTATAACCACACCGCCGAGGGTGATCAGCGCGGCCCGACGCTGAGCTTCCGGGGGCTGGACAACGCCTCCTATTACCGGCTGAGCGCCGGGCGGCCGCGTTTCTATGTCAACGATACCGGCTGCGGCAACACGGTGAACGTGGCGCATCCATATGTGCTGCGCATGGTGCTCGACAGCCTGCGGTTCTGGGTCGAGTGCATGGGAGTGGACGGGTTCCGCTTTGATCTGGCCACGACGCTGGGCCGCGAGGATCATGGGTTTGCCCCCAATGGCGGGTTTTTCGACGCGTTGCGGCAGGATCCGGTACTGGCCGGCGTGCGCCTGATCGCCGAGCCTTGGGACATCGGTCCGGGCGGTTACCGGCTGGGCGAGTTCCCACACGTGTTTTCCGAGTGGAACGACAGCTACCGCGATACCCTGCGCCGCTACTGGCGCGGGGATGCCCACAGCGCGCAGGAGCTTGGCGCGCGGCTTTTGGGCTCGGCGGATATGTTCGACCGGGGCGGGCGGCGGGCCTGGTCCTCGATCAATTTCATCGCCTCGCATGACGGGTTCACGCTGGCCGATGTGACGCGCTACAACCAGCGCCACAACCACGCCAATACCGAGAAGAACCGCGATGGCCACCACAGCAATTTCAGCGACAATTGCGGGGTTGAGGGCGATACCGACGATCCCGCATTCCGTGCCACCCGCGCGCGCCGTCAACGCAACATGCTGGCCACGCTCTTTCTGTCACAGGGCACGCCGATGCTGCTGGCGGGCGACGAAATCGGCAATTCGCAGGGCGGCAACAACAATGCCTATTGTCAGGACAACGAGATCGGCTGGATCAACTGGGACAAGGCAGATGAGGCGCTTTTGTCTTTCGTGCAGCGGCTCTCAGAATTTCGGCAGGTCCATCCCAGCCTGCGGCAAAGCCGGTTCCTGCATGGCGGCAAGCGCGCGGCGGATGGCCTGCGGGATGTGGAATGGCGCGATTTTCAGGGCGAGCCGCTGGAATGGCGCGACCCCGGGCTTGCCGATCTCTGCGTGACCCTGCGCGGCTCCAGTTCCGCGCCGGAGTATGAGCCGCAGGATGACGCCGTGTTTCTCGTGTTCAACCGCAGCCCCGGCGAGGAAAAGGTCGTTCTGCCCGAACCGCCCGTAGGTCAGCACTGGATACGCAAGATCGACACTGACCGTCCCGATCAGGACTCGCAGGCTGAAACCGGCACGGTGACGGTGGCCGGGCAATCCGTTGTCGCCTTCGCGCTGGGGCGGGGGACAGAGACATGAGTGACGATCACACCCTGTCCGCGCTGGCCGATCTGTGCGGGATCGAACCCACCTATCATGACCTGCAAGGCGTGGAGCGCCCGACCAGCCCGGACACGCTGCGCGCGCTGGTGGCGGCCAACGGGTTTGACGTGTCAAGCGAGGCTGCGATGCGTGACGCGCTGGATGATCTGCGTCACCGGCGTGACGACCGGTGGTTCCCCGAAGAGATCATCGTCGAAAGCGGCGTGTCTCACCCGCTGAGTTTCGGGCTGGGGGCAGAATGGTACCTGTGCCTCGACGGGGACGATGCCGTGCAGGCCGAGGGCCAGCCCGCCGATCACATCACCCTGCCGCCCCTGCGTTCGGGCGTCTATGTGCTCACCGCGACCGCATCGGGGCGGACCGAGACGGTGACCGTGCTGGCCGCGCCGCGCAGCTTGCCGTCCGTGTCTGACCTGACCGGGCAGGGGCGGCTTTGGGGGTTGAACCTTGCGCTTTACGGGCTGCGCTCGGCGCGCAATGCGGGGCTGGGGGACTTCGCCGACCTTGCCAATGCGGCGGAGATCGCGGGCCAGAGCGGGGCCGGGTTTCTTGGCATCAACCCGTTGCACAATATGGGTTTTTCCGACCAAGAGGCGATCAGCCCCTATTCCCCATCGGACCGGGGGTTCCTGAACACCGCTTATATCGCGCTGGATGCGGTGCCGGATGTCGCGGCCTGTGATCTGTCTGCCCTGCAAGCGCTCCGGGATACCGACACGGTTCAATACGCTGCCCATAAACAGGCGCATACAGCAACGCTTGAAAATTTGTATCGCCGTTTCCGCGAGGGCGCAGGCGACGCGGCAAAGCAGGGCTTTGAGGCGTTCAAGGCTGCGCGCGGTTCGGGTCTGGCCGGGTTTGCCCGGTTCGAGGCGCTGTCCGAGCGGAACGGGGCCGATTGGCGCGACTGGCCAGCACGGCAAACCGCGCCCGATCCGGCGCGCGCCGACTTTCACTTGTGGCTGCAATGGGTCGCGGACACCCAACTGGCCGAGGCACAGGCACGCGCAAAGGCCTCGGGCATGTCGCTGGGGCTTTACCTTGATCTGGCGGTCGGGCCGCGCCGTGACGGCGGCGAGAGCTGGCGCGAGCAGAGCGCCATTGCCCGGGGCGTCTCGATCGGCGCACCGCCCGATCACCTGAGCCCGGCGGGGCAGAACTGGAACCTTGCCGCCTTTGCCCCCGCACAGATGAAAGCCCAGCGCTATGCGCCCCTGCGCCGCGTGCTGGCCCAGACCATGCGCCATGCGGGGATCATCCGGATCGACCATGTGCTGGGGCTGAACCGCAGCTTCTGGATTCCCGATGATGGCAGCCCCGGGGCCTATATCCGCCAGCCGTTTGAGGCGCTCATGGCGGTGATCAAGATCGAGGCCGAGCGCAACAATTGCGCCGTGATTGGCGAAGACCTTGGTCTTGTCCCGCACGGGTTCCGCGACACGATGCGCGCGCATGGCTTTTATGGCTATTCGGTCATGCAATATGAAAAGCAGCCCGACGGAACGTTCCCACGCCCGCAGGACAGCCCGCATCAGGTGCTGTCCTGCTTTGCCACTCATGACACGCCCACGCTGCGCGGCTATGCCTGCGGGCGCGATATCGATTGGTGGGAGCGGTTGGACTGGATCGACGCGGGGCAGGCGCGCGAGATGAAAGTCCAGCGCTTGCAGGAAGTCTCCGCACAATCCGCGGACGGCGATTTCGGAGCCATGGTACACACGCGCCTTGCCGCCTCCAACGCCGATCTGGTGGCGGTGCAGCTCGACGATATGCTCGACACGGTTGAGGCGCAGAACCTGCCCGGCACCATCGACGAACATCCGAACTGGCGGCGAAAATACATTGCGACCCTGGAAGAATTGCCAGACAACCCGGGCCTGCAGGGGACGGCCCGGATCATGAACGACGCCGGACGCGGCAACACACAGGAGGAGACCTGACATGAAGGTAGACACCAGAGCCACGGCACCGATCGAGGGTCAGAAACCCGGCACCTCCGGTCTGCGCAAGAAAACCCGCGTGTTCATGGAGCCCGAGTATCTTGAGAATTTCATTCAGGCCACGCTGAACGCGATTGGCGGTGCGGGCGGCAAAAGCTTTGTCGTGGGCGGTGATGGCCGTTATTTCAACCGCGAGGCCATCCAGACCATCCTGAAAATGGCCGCCGCCAATGGTGCGCGGCTGGTCATCGTGGGACAGGACGGCATCCTGTCTACGCCCGCCGCCTCCAACCTGATCCGGCAGAACAAGACCGATGGCGGCTTCATCCTGTCGGCCAGCCACAATCCCGGCGGCATCGACGAGGATTTCGGCGTTAAGTTCAATGCCGAAAACGGTGGTCCGGCACCCGAAAAGCTGACCGCGCGGATATTCGAGGCCACCACACGCATTGACCAGTACCAGATCGCTGAGGTTGACGATGTGGACTTGGCCCGCATCGGTGAGACCCGGCTGGGCGACATGACCGTGCGCGTCGTCGATCCGGTCGAAAGCTACAAGGCGCTGATGGAGACGCTGTTCGATTTCGACGCGATCCGCGCGCTTTTTTCAGGCGGATTCACCATGCGCTTTGATGCCATGCACGCGGTCACCGGTCCCTATGCGACGGAAATCCTTGAAAACACCCTCGGCGCGCCCTCGGGCACCGTGGCGAATGGCATCCCGCTGGAGGATTTTGGCAAGGGCCATCCCGACCCGAACCCGATTTGGGCCAAACCGCTGATGGACCTGATGATGGGGGCGGATGCGCCTGATCTTGGCGCGGCCTCGGATGGCGACGGGGACCGCAACATGATCGTCGGGCGCGGCATCTATGTGACGCCCTCGGACAGTCTGGCCATTCTGGCGGCCAATGCGCATCTGGCCCCGGCCTATGAGAAAGGCATCTCTGGCATCGCGCGCTCCATGCCCACCAGCGCCGCGGCCGACCGCGTTGCGGCCGCGCTGGGTGTGGAATGTTTCGAGACGCCCACGGGCTGGAAATTCTTTGGCAATCTTCTGGATGCCGGGCGCGTCACCATATGTGGCGAGGAAAGCGCCGGGACAGGCTCCGACCATGTGCGCGAAAAGGACGGGCTTTGGGCGGTGCTGCTCTGGCTCAACATTCTGGCTGTGCGCAAACAATCCGTGGCCGAGATCGTGAACGACCACTGGCAGACATACGGGCGGAATTACTATTCCCGCTTCGATTTCGAAGCTGTGGCCAGCGACAAGGCCAACGCCATGATGGACGCGCTGCGCGGCAAGCTGGCGGGTCTGCCCGGGCAGAGCTTTGCGGGCCAGACGGTCAGCTTTGCCGATGAGTTTTCTTATCACGACCCGGTGGACGGATCGCTGAGCGAAAATCAGGGTCTTCGGCTTGGGTTCGAGGGCGATGGCCGTGCGGTGTTCCGGCTGTCCGGTACAGGCACGGAGGGGGCCACGATCCGGCTCTATCTGGAGCGCGGGACGGAGCAGGGCGGTGAAACCAGCATGTCGCCACAGGATGCGCTGAGCGGCGTTTTGGCGGCGGCGCTGGAGATCAGCGATATGGAAGGCTTCATCGGCCGGACGACGCCAGATGTGACGACCTGACATGACGGGGATCGGGGCGGCGCTCAGGCGCGCGCGCCCCGAAATCTTAGCTCAGCTTCGGAACACCCTCGGGGAACTCTTCGGACAGTTCCTCGACATCCTTGAACTTGATCGATTCCCCGCAGCCGCAGGAATCGGCCACATTGGGGTTGCGGAACTTGAAGCCGCTTTCCAAAAGCGACACCTCATAGTCGATCTCGGTGCCGAACAGGAACATCTGCGCCATGGGCGCGATCATCACCCGCGCGCCATCCTGTTCGACCACCTCGTCATGGGTGTCGACCTCGTCCACGTAATCCATGGTGTATTCCATGCCCGCGCAGCCGCCTTTCTTGACGCCGATGCGCAGGCCCGCACGCCCGTCTTTCTCCATCAGTCTGGTGATCTGACGGATAGCGGCGGGGGTCATGCTAACAGCCTGTTTGCCGGGAATGCCGAACATTGTGCCTCTCCTCTGGCCTACATAAAGCCCAGTTCCAGCCGGGCCTCGTCGCTCATCATGTCCATACCCCAGGGCGGGTCCCAGGTGATCTCGACATTCACGTCCTTGACGCCCGCCACGGGTGAGATCGCATCGGCAATCCATCCCGGCATTTCACCGGCCACAGGACAGCCCGGCGCGGTCAGGGTCATGATGACCAGAACCTCGTTCTCTTCGCTGATCGAGATCGTGTAGATCAGGCCAAGATCATAGATATTCACCGGAATTTCCGGGTCATAGACCGAGCGGCACGCCTCGACGATACTGTCGAACAGCGGGTGGTCTGCGGTTGATGGCGCGATCAGGGGCGCGCCTTCCATGGGCGGGGTGGCGTCGTTCATCACGGGGCCTCGTGTTATTCCTTAGCAAACATATAGGAAATAGCCCCGGCTTCGTCCAGTGCCAGCGTTGCCGACTTTCCGGCAGGGCCGGTCAGTCGTTGATATCATGCTCGAAAGTTTTGACCTGCCCCTTGGGCAGGGCGAACATCCTGCGCAGCACCAGCCACGCCGCCAGCGACAGCCCCGCAAAGATCAACAACAAAAGCGGCGGTGACAAAAGCGCCAGCGGACCCAACAGCGCCAACCCCACCAGCGCCGCGCCGATCGCAAAGCCAAGGAAAAAGAACCCCGGCACCAGTGTTTCCACGATGGCCAGCACCAGCGCGAACGCCAGCCACGCCCACCAGATCGACAAGTAATCCGCCATCATCCGCGCCCTTTCAGCATCTTGAACGCGTCGCCAAAGGCTTCCAGCGCCTGAGCCGGGACAACGATGGTCTGGTTGCCCTGGCTCTGGCCCAGCGCGCCCATGGCCTCGACCTGTTTCAGCGCCACCTGGTATTGCGCGGCCTCCAGCCCGTTCTCGGCTATCGCCTTGGCTACAACGCTTGTTGCATAGGCCTCGGCATCCGCCTCGATGCGGCGCGCCTTGGCGGTCTGTTCGGCGGCATACAGCTCGGCATCGGCGTTCAGTTCGACGGCCCGGCGCGCGCCCTCGGCGCGGGTCACCTGTGCCCGGCGTTCGCGTTCGGCGTTGAGCTGCTGCAGCATCGCTTCGCGGGTGGCCTGATCAAGGTTCACATCAAGGATCTCGGCCCGGGTCACTTCGATCCCCCAACTGTCCACCGCATCCTCGACGCTGGCTTTGATCGTTGTGATCAGCGCCGAGCGGTTGGATTGCACATGGTCCAGCTCCATCTTGCCGATTTCGGCGCGCACGATGCCTGCGACTGTGGTCTCGATGGCGGCATCCACATCGCGGATCCGGTACACCGTCTTTTCCGGCTCGATAATGCGGTAAAAGACCGAGGTGTCGACCTGCACCAGCACGTTGTCCGAGGTGATCGCATCCTGGCTATGGGTGGGCAATTGGCGTTCGAGAATGGAGATCTTGTGTGCCACGCGGTCCAGAAACGGCACGATGAAATTGATGCCCGGCCCAAGCACGGAATGCAGGCGTCCAAAGCGCTCGACAACAAATTTGTCCGATTGCGGGACGATCTTGACCCCCTTGAGAACAATAACAATCAGGAACAGGGCGGCCAGCAGGATCACGACGTTTTCCTGCAGGAGATCAAGCACCAATTCTTCCATTCAAGCGCTCCAATATGGTATGCAATGGTATACATTTGGGCGCGACGGCCCGGTTTTTCAATATCTCGTGATCTGCAGCGGAGGTTTACTTGGTCTTGCGCCGCCGCACAGGCTGGGGCCGGACATGGGCCTCGATGTGATCATAGAGCATTCCGGCGATATTCTTGCCACTGGCTTTTTCGATACCCTCCAGGCCGGGCGAGGAATTCACTTCCAGCACCTTCGGCCCGGCCTCGGAGCGCAACAGGTCCACGCCCGCGAGTTTCAGCCCGAACACCTTGGCCGCACGCACCGCCGCCTCGCGCTCCTCCTTGCTGATGCGCACCACCTTGGCCGAGCCGCCGCGATGCAGGTTCGAGCGGAAATCGCCCTCGGCCCCGGTGCGCTTCATCGCCGCCACGACCTTGCCCCCCACGACAAGACAGCGGATATCCTCGCCCGCCGCCTCCTTGACGAATTGCTGGACAAGGAAATTCGCCTTGAGCCCCCGGAACGCGTCGATCACCGATTGCGCGGCCTTCTTGGTCTCGGCCAGCACCACGCCCTTGCCCTGCGTACTTTCCAGCAGCTTCACGATGAGCGGCGCGGTGCCCACCAGACCGATCAGGCTGTCGGTATCCTTGGGTGAGGCCGCAAAGGCGGTGTTGGGCATGCCGATCTTGTGCCGCGCCATGAGCTGATGGGCGAACAGCTTGTCCCGGCTGGACGCGATGCCCTCGGAGCCATTCACACAATAGGTGCCGATGGTCTCGAACTGCCGGATCACTGCCGTGCCGTAACTGGTGATCGAGGCACCAATGCGCGGCACCACAGCGTCGAACCGGGGCAGGCGCTTGCCATCGTAATGCACTTCGGGGGCCAGCGCGTTGATCGCCATGTAGCAGCGCGTTGTGTCGATCACCTCGACCACGTGCCCGCGGCTCTCGCCCTCGGCCACCAGCCGTGCAGTGGAATAATTCGCCTCGCGCGACAGCACCGCCACGCGCAGCGCCCGGTTCGGCGCCAGCTTGCGCACGCGGGTGGAGTGATAGACCTCAAAGCTCAGTTCGGGCTGCTGGAACTTCTCGGACGGCACCACGGTGACATTCTCGTTCAGCGCCTGCCGCCCCAGCAGCATATGGTTCGACATGCCCCGCCTGTCGGTGAGCGTGATCTCGATGGGCCAGCGCTGCCCCGCCACTTCCAGATTGGTACGGATCACATAGCGCGTCTCGGTCTCGCCATTGGAGCTTGTCACCTCGCGCCGGTCCAGCACCTCCGCCGAACAGGGGATCGACAGGTCATCGCGCCCCGGGATCGGATGCACGGCAAAGCGCACCTTGGGTTTCGAGGCCGGGCCGAACCGCTCGATGTCATAGGCATGCAGGGCCGAGGTCCGCGCGCCCGTATCCACCTTGGCCCGGATCGCAGGCAATCCCAGGTCCGGCAAGGACACCCATTCTTCCCAGCCCAGTTTGATTTCATCTGTCATATTTTGCTCCCGGTTGGCCCTTAGCGGTAGCAAGCGGGGCAGGGGGGATCAAGCGTCACGCGCTATGCGTCTCGACAACTACGCAGAAAACAGGCACATCGCGCCCCATGACCCAGAGCACCTCTTTCACGCTTCATGCCACCGATGGCCGCGCCCGGACCGGCACCATCGACACCCCGCGCGGCGAGATCCGTACACCCGCCTTCATGCCCGTCGGCACCGCCGCCACGGTCAAGGCGATGTTGCCCGAGAATGTCCGCGCCACTGGGGCGGATATTCTGCTGGGCAATACTTACCATCTGATGCTGCGGCCCACGGCGGAGCGGATCGCGAGACTGGGGGGCTTGCACAGGTTCATGAACTGGGAGCGGCCCATTCTGACCGACAGCGGCGGCTTTCAAGTGATGAGCCTTGCCAGCCTGCGCAAGCTGACCGAGGAAGGGGTGACCTTCAAAAGCCATATCGACGGCTCGAAACATATGCTGTCGCCGGAGCGGTCGATGGAGATTCAGGAGCTTCTGGGTTCCGACATCGTCATGTGTTTCGACGAATGCCCCGCGCTGCCCGCCGACCGCGACGCGATAGCCAAGAGTATGGAGCTGTCGATGCGCTGGGCGAAACGCTCGCGCGAGGCCTTTGGCGACCGTCCCGGCCATATGCTCTTTGGCATCCAGCAGGGCGGGTTGGAACAGGACTTGCGCGCCGCCTCGGCGCAGGCCCTGCGCGAGATCGGCTTTGACGGATACGCGGTGGGTGGTCTCGCCGTGGGCGAGGGGCAGGCGGCGATGTTTGCCTGTCTCGACTACGCGCCCGAACAACTGCCCGGGGACAAGCCGCGCTACCTCATGGGGGTGGGCAAGCCCGACGATATTGTCGGTGCCGTGGCGCGCGGCATCGACATGATGGATTGCGTGTTGCCCTCACGCTCGGGCCGCACGGGGCAGGTCTTTACCCGGCACGGGCAATTGAACATCAAGAATGCCCGCCACCAGGATGACCCGCGCCCGTTGGATGAAAACTGCTCTTGCCCGGCCTGCCGCAAGTATTCGCGCGCCTATTTGCACCACGTGTTCCGCAGCCAGGAGATCATTTCGTCCATGCTGCTCACATGGCACAACCTGCATTATTATCAGGATATCATGCAGGGCATGCGCGACGCGATTGCCGCAGGCACCTTTGACGCCTGGCAAACCGATTTCCATGCGGGCCGCGAACAGGGCGATATCGACCCTCTCTGATCCCGGCGTGCCCGGCGTCGCGACAGCGATTTGTCTTGACAGAATTGCTCCATTTCCCCTATCGGCGGCTTGCTGCGCGGCTCTGGCGCAGTATTCCCCCGCGCGCCCGGATGACGCACGGCAGACGGGGCCCACCGGAAAGCACAAGCGATGGTTGGAACGCCATTTCCTTCGGGCGACCTGTCTGCGGACCGTCGCGCGGCCTATGCTGAAACCATGGCGCATCTCGGCGAACTTTCCGCTGCTATCGAGGTTCTGTCAGGTGCGCTGAAGATTGCCCCGGGCTGGGCGGCGGGCTGGTTCCGGCTGGGCGAGTATTTCGAAGGCGCGGGCGCGCCGGATCAGGCGGCCGAGGCGTGGCGTCGCGCCATTGAGGCCGACCCGTCGGATCCTTTCGGCGCTGGGCTGAAACGCGACCTGCTGCTCAAGGTTCCGGTGGCCGAACGGATGCCTGCGGCCTTTGTCGAACTTCTCTTTGACCAATATGCCCCGCGCTTTGACAATGCGCTGGTAAACAAGCTGGCCTACCGGGGGCCGGAGCTTTTGACCCGCGCGCTGGCCGAGTCCGGGTTCGCCCATGCGCCGCGTGTGCTGGACCTTGGCTGCGGCACCGGGCTTATGGGCGTGGCCCTGCGCGAGGCCTGCGACTGGTTGGAAGGCTACGATATCTCGGGCCGGATGCTGGATGAGGCGGCGGCCAAGGGCATTTACGACCTTTTGGAAAAGCGTGACTTGGGGACGCTGGAACCGGTTCGCGCCGTCTTTGACCTGATCGTTGCGGCAGATGTGTTCATCTATCTCGGGGCGCTGGAACAGATCATCGGGTGGTGTGCCGGGGCGCTGGCGCTAAAGGGCCATGTCGCCTTTACCCTGGAATGGGCGGACAGGCCGGTGGAACTGAGGGAAAGCCGCCGGTTTGCGCATTCTCCGGACTACGTGGCCGACCTGCTTGGGCAGGCGGGGTTTCCTCAAATCCGGATGCGCGATTGCATTCTGCGGCAGGATCGCGGTGCTGATATCCGAGGCTTCTGCGTGGTGGCCTCCGGTCACCGGTGCGGGGTTGCGCCGGAGCGGGATGGCGACGCGGCAGTTCTTGCCTGACAGCGGGCCTAGGTCCGGAGCTTGAGCAGCCCCTCGATTGCCTCCTGACGACCCTCACCGATATAGGTGTTGTAGTCGGGATGCTCGAACAGGTGACCATAATAGATCTGGTGCCGGTAGGGCAGGTAATCCTGATGGATCAGGTTCTGGTTGCGGTGAATGCGCACCGCCTCCTGTTCGGCGTTCAACTCGGCAATGGCGCGCAGCTGGCCGTTATGCTCGCCATACATTTCCAGCTCTGAGCCCAGAACATCGTCGAAATACATGAAGATGCGCGGCAGGAAATGCTCGGGTTTGTCCGCCACCGCGTCAAAGATGCGAAAGCTTTCACGGGTTGAGGAATGGTAATCGGTATCGTTGAACATCACGCCGATGGGCGCGGGTGTGTGCGTCTCCAGAAATCCGGCAATGGTTTCGCGGATATCGCCGATCACCAGCTTGGCCTGCGGCACGCGCGCCTGTAGCGCGGGCTGGTCCATCTTGTATTGCTTGGCGGCGAACCAATAGGGCAGGTCATAAGCGCCTTCGGGCTCCGGCATGCCCGCGCCAGTGTCAAAGCCGTAGCACTCGACCGTCACGCCGGTCACGCGTTTCACGTCCTTGGCAAAGTCGCACATATAGGCCAGCCCGTTGCCGCCGGCGACGCCGAACTCGATGGCGGAAATCCGGTCATGGCCCAGCAGCCTGCCCAACCGCGCGGCATTGAGCATGCAATAGGCATAATGCGGGCGCTCCACCGCCAGCATATCCACCTGAAAATCCACGGAATAGTTCATCCGCTTGGCGGTGCGGCGTATCAGCCCCCGCGCCATGGCCCCCCAAAGCGAATTGCGGAATTCTCTGGAGTAGAGCAGATCGGAAATCATGGCCTTCATGGCGGGCACCCTTGCAACAGACATCCCGCGCCGGGCAGGGCCAGACGCGGGTTTGGCGGCAGACTGCCTGCGGGGCAGGGCGGGATTGTGGCAAAACGGTGCAATTTTCGCGAAATTGCCACAATTGCTCAAACGGGTTGGGGCGGGTGCGCCAAATTCTGTCGACAGAATTTGCAAATTCCTTGGAAGGAATTTGCCCGCGCCGGTCTCTGCCCCGGCGCAGGACATTCACCTTTTGACCTTTTGCCACCTTGCGCCGCCCGACAGCCACAGGCATTCTTCGTCGAATCCGGGGAAACAGGTTGAAATGGGGCGGTGCGCGCCCCACATTCACCCTCCTGACAGGAGCTGGTCAGAGCTGCCGCCAAGCGGGGCGTGACCGGCTTGCCAAGAACAAGGAAAGAGCATGCAAGAGCCTCTCAACTCAAGCTATCCCGTCCTGCCGCTGCGCGACATTGTCGTGTTTCCGCATATGATCGTGCCGCTTTTCGTGGGGCGCGAGAAATCGGTGCGCGCGCTCGAAGAGGTGATGGCCGATGACAAGCAGATCCTGCTGTCGAGCCAGATCGACCCCTCGGTCGATGATCCGGACGCATCCGGCATCTACAAGGCCGGCGTTCTGGCCAATGTGCTGCAACTGCTGAAACTGCCCGATGGCACCGTCAAGGTGCTGGTCGAAGGCGTGGCGCGCGTGCGCATCATCGACTACCTTGAAAACGAAGAGTTTTTCGAGGCGACCTGTGACTACCTGACCGAAATGCCGGGCGATCAGGCGTCGATTGACGCCCTGCAGCGCACCGTGGGTCAGGAGTTCGAGCGCTACGCCAAGGTCAAGAAGAACATCCCCGAAGAGGCGCTGGCAGCCGTGTCGGAAACCGATGAACCGGCCAAGCTTGCCGATCTTGTCGCCGGGCATCTGGGCATCGAAGTGGACCAGAAACAGGACCTGCTTGAGACGCTGTCGGTCTCGGAGCGGCTGGAAAAGGTCTATGGTCTGATGCAGGGCGAAATGTCCGTCCTGCAGGTCGAGAAAAAGATCAAGACCCGCGTCAAATCCCAGATGGAGCGCACACAGCGCGAATACTATCTGAATGAGCAGATGAAAGCCATTCAGAAAGAGCTGGGTGACGGCGAAGAGGGTGAGGGCGAAGTCGCTGAACTTGAGGCGAAAATCGCCGAGACCAAGCTATCCAAGGAAGCCCGCGAAAAGGCCGAGGCGGAGCTGAAAAAGCTCAAGAACATGAGCCCCATGTCGGCCGAGGCCACCGTCGTGCGCAATTACCTCGACTGGATGCTGTCGATCCCTTGGGGCACCAAGTCCCGCGTGAAAAAGGATCTGTCGCGCGCCGAGACCATTCTGGATGACGACCATTACGGTCTGGAAAAGGTCAAGGAACGCATCGTCGAATATCTGGCGGTGCAGCAACGCTCAAAAAAGCTCAAAGGCCCGATCATGTGCCTTGTGGGTCCTCCGGGCGTGGGGAAAACCTCGCTCGGCAAATCCGTGGCCAAGGCAACCGGGCGCGAGTTCATCCGCATCTCGCTGGGCGGCGTGCGTGACGAGTCCGAAATCCGTGGCCACCGCCGGACCTACATTGGCTCCATGCCGGGCAAGATCATCCAGGCGCTGAAAAAGGCCAAGACGACGAACCCGCTCATTCTGCTCGATGAGATCGACAAGATGGGTCAGGATTTCCGCGGCGACCCGGCCTCGGCCATGCTCGAAGTGCTTGATCCGGAACAAAACTCGACCTTTGTCGACCACTATCTCGAAGTGGAATACGACCTGTCGAACGTCATGTTCCTGACCACCTCGAACAGCTACAACATGCCAGGGCCCCTTCTGGACCGGATGGAGATCATTCCGCTGGCAGGCTACACCGAGGATGAGAAATCCGAGATCGCCAAGCGCCACCTGATCCCCAAACAGGTCAAGAACCACGGGCTGAAAAAAGGTGAGTTCTCGCTGGGCGATGACGCGCTGACCGATATCGTGCGCTACTACACGCGCGAGGCCGGTGTGCGGAACCTTGAGCGTGAGATTTCCAAGATCGCGCGCAAGGCCGTGACCAAGCTGATCAAGAAAGAAGTCGAGACGGTCGAAGTCACATCTGAGAACCTCTCCGACTTCCTTGGCGTGCGCAAACACCGCTACGGGCTCGCCGAAGAGGAAAACCAGGTCGGTGTCGTGACCGGTCTGGCCTATACGTCCGTGGGCGGCGACCTGTTGCATATCGAGGCGCTGAAACTGCCGGGCAAGGGCCGGATGAAGACCACCGGCAAGCTGGGCGACGTGATGAAGGAGTCCATCGACGCGGCCTCTTCCTATGTGCGCTCGATCTCACCGCAGATTGGGGTGAAGCCTCCGAAATTCGAGAAATGGGACATTCACGTGCACGTCCCCGATGGCGCCACGCCCAAGGACGGGCCGTCTGCCGGTCTGGCCATGGTGACCTCCATCGTTTCGGTGCTCACCGGCATCCCGGTGCGCAAGGACATCGCCATGACCGGCGAGGTCAGCTTGCGCGGCAACGCGATGCCCATCGGCGGGCTCAAGGAAAAGCTGCTGGCAGCATTGCGCGGCGGGATCAAGACCGTTCTCATCCCCGAAGAGAACGAAAAGGATCTGGCCGACATCCCGGACAATGTGAAAGAGGGGCTTGAGCTGATCCCCGTCAAACACGTGTCTGAGGTTCTCAAACTGGCGCTGGTGCGCGAACCGGAGCCGATCGAATGGGACGAGGCTGCAGAAGAGGCCGCCGCCCAGGCGCTGGCCTCCGGCGAAGACGGGGCAGCCGCGCGCGCGCATTGACGGTTCGCGCTACAGAAAAAGCAAAGGGCCGCGCATGCGGCCCTTTATCGTTTGTAGGTGACCCACAGTCCTGAGCGCCATGCGTCGACGGCAACATCCGGCAGCGGTCAGCCCCTGTCAGTAGTAGTGACCACCCAGGGGTCGGTCAGTGCGGTGATCAGCGCCACCATCGTCACGACCGTCAGCACGATCAGGGCTTCCCTGCCGGTGGTGTCAAGTGTCGACACGATCACCTGCTGCTCGAACTCTTCCGCGCTCATCTTCGGCTTCGCGTCATCGGCCATAGCGCCCGACGCGAACCCGGCGAAAAGCGACGCAATCATCAGTTTTGTCATGGATATGTCCCCCTTGGGGGGCGAACTCGTAAAACCCCGGCTGGCAGGCCGAAAGAGGCACTCGTGACGAAAAAAGACCGTGTCAGTTTTCGGGGAAATGCAAATTTATCAATCCAACCGGTCCTGTTTTGGAGCGGGGTGGATCATTGAGGTCACGATTGTTATCGTTTGGGAAACAATTCAGGCGAGCAGTGAGAAAATGACGAGTAAAACCACACCGAAACCGGCGCCGCGCGGTTCCAAGCCCACCGCCGCTCCCAAGACCACCCGAAAGACCACCGCCAAAAGCACCGCCGCCAAGGCGAAGGCGGCGGCGAAACCTGTTGAACCTGCGGCCAACTCCATTCCAGCGGCCCCCAAACCGGCCCCCGTGGTGGTCACCGAAAAAACGCCTGTCACCTCAGCGCCAGATCTCAAGAAACAGGAGCTTCTGGCCGAGGTCGTGTCGAAATCCGGCGTCGCCAAGCGGGACGCAAAGCCGGTTGTCGAGGCGATGCTGGAGATCATGGGGGATGCGCTTCAGGACGGGCGTGATCTCAACCTCAATCCGATGGGCAAGATCATCATCAAGAAATCCAAGCCCGTGTCGAATGGCACGGTGCTGACCACTCGGGTGCGGTTGAAACAAAAATTGCCCCAGACCTGAACTTGGGCGCAAACCCCTCTTGCACCGATCTGAAAGGGGCGCTAATACGCGCGTCACCGGGTGATTAGCTCAGTGGTAGAGCGCTTCGTTCACATCGAAGATGTCGGGAGTTCAAATCTCTCATCACCCACCATCATTCCTGAAACGTGCCCGTCGATCCGCCGATCCGGGCACGTTTTTCTTTCCCAGATGTTTTGCGCCTATCCGTCGAGAATCCGGCTTGCGCTTGCCCGCGTCCTGGGGCAAAAGACGCGGCACGGGTGATTAGCTCAGTTGGTAGAGCGCTTCGTTTACACCGAAGATGTCGGGAGTTCGAGTCTCTCATCACCCACCAAACTACCGCATCGAAATCGCAAAAGAACCTGTGAATCAGGGACATACGCCGCCTCAACTGGTACATAGAGGTGGTACACGATGAGATGCACGATGCCCCTGCCTGTCCTGATCGGATCGGCTTATTATCTTCGGGTCCATGTCCCTCGTGATGTGGTGGCGAACGCTTCTGGGGCGACTGTGTCTCTGCCCATCGGTGACCGCATCTGCCAGCTCAAGCTCACCACACATGCCAAGGTATCGCTGAGAACAAAGTATTGGCCCGAGGCGAAGAAGCGCTTCGCGGCGGCTCTGGCCGCGCTTGAAAGCCATTGGGAGGCGCTGAGACGAGGCCCTGTGACACTGTCACACAAGCAAGCTGTGGCGCTTGCTGGCGAAGTCGTAGCGACTTTCCTTGACATTCTCGACGATAACCCGGGTACGCCGGAAATGTGGGCGCGGGTCGCGAAAATGGACGGGGCGGCGAGGGCAGGCAGAAGTCATCCGCTCGCGGTGCCTACATCGCAGACCATAGCCACTGAAATGGAAAATCGCTTCGGGGGGCTGACGGATGCGGCGCTGGCAAGGCGCGGGCTACTCGTGGACGATGCCTCAAGGCGCAAGCTGTTGGAGAGGGTCGCGGTTGCCATGGGGGACGTAACGCCCGTGAATGAGCTACTCCCCAGTGTTTGGACAGTGTTCAGCGTAAATTAAGCTACTCTTTGCTCCTGCTGACCTGATTGGGTTTCGTCTTTTCTTAGCCAGTAGACCACGGCTGGGGGTTTGCCGC
>NZ_JAQIOZ010000004.1 GCF_028023675.1 Primorskyibacter aestuariivivens
CGCCTTGAACTCCGGCGAATGGTTCTTCCGTTTCGACATCTCTAATCTCCTTATCGTCGAAGACCAGCAGACAACAAATCGTAGCTTACGTCAGTGTCCGAATTTCAGGGGGTAGCTCAGGGGACTAGTAGGGGATCGGGGTACAACCGACGACGGGTGGGTGCGACGCCGTGCAAGATCAAGACTAGAAAATTGCTTTTTGTACCAGAGTGTTGTAAGGTGTGGGCAGGCTTTGTGCGCTTGCGTGCAACATGGTCCACCGGAACCGCCAAACAATTCGTAAGGACAAGGTCGGGGGTTCGAGTCCCTCTTGAGGCACCATTTCCCCTACCATCAGATGGCAAATCGCGGCCTTCAGCCTGCGGCCTGCCGACGATCCCGATTGTGTGACGCACCCCTTTGCAAGCTGTGGAACAACCGACGCACAAACCCATGCGCGTCGGTCGCCTATACAGATCTGTCAGGCTTTGACCGAATCTTCCTGATCCGAAGGTGTCTCTGCATCGGCGTCGATCACCTCCGCATCTTCGGTCACCTCGTCTGCGTCATCGACATAACCCTCGGTCTCATCCGTGGCCTGCATGTCTTCGGCAGAATGGTCCTCGATCGTGCCGACGATCAGCGGAAGCATCGCGGCATTTGTCGCCGATGCCACATCCGACATGGGCGGGGTCTTCCAGCTGAGCGTGTCGAGCGCGCCGCAATTCCCACAGACGGCTGTCCATTCGTTCTGAATATTCGAGCATTTGTCACAGACCCATTGCGGGCCACGTGGCGCATTGAGCGCCCGGGCGAGCCAGCCCTTAACCACGGCATCATCGGAGCCTTCGCCACGTTCAATGGCGGCCATGATGGTCAGCACGCGGGCATCGGGATCGCTTTCGGCCAGATCGCCCAATGCGCGGCGGGCGGCGGGAAAATCCTCATCCGCGATATGCAGTTCGGCCTTGAGCAGGCGGGTTTCGCGATGTTCGGGCTTGATCTTGAACAATTGCTGGAACCGTTTGATCCGCGCCGCCGGGGTCTCCTCGGGCGCGATCTCGGCAAAGCTGGCGGCCAAGTCGGGATGCGGCTGGGCATCCCAGGCTTTCTTGATCACCCGCACCGCATATTTCGGTTTTCCCTGTTCGATATAGCCCCGCGCCGCCATGACAGCCGCCGGGATCAGCTCAGGCGACAGGCGATTGGCCTCGATGGCCGCTTCGCGCTGGTCAATGCTGCTGCCTTCATCAGCCACGGCACGTGCCTCCGACAGCGCAAGCACTGCGTCGCGCCGTTTATGCACATCGCGCGGCAGAGTTCCGTGCTTGAGCTTGGCGTTCAGTGTCTTGCGCGCACCTTTCCAATCCGCGTGCTCCGCCTGAAGCTTGAGCAGGATATCCTGCGTCTCTTCATGCTTGGGCTTGATGGCGAAAGCGCGCTCGGCCAGTTTCAAAGCCGTGTCGGTATCCCCATCCGCCAGCTTCTGTTTCATGATGCCGCGCACGCCCACAAAGCGCGTGCTTTCATCGGCAACCAACTTTTTATAAACCGCTTCGGCTTTGGCCCGGTCACCCGTCATCTCGGCGGCCTGTGCTTTGAGAAGGTTGGTTAGTTCCGGCTTTTGCAGGTAACGTTCCGCCTTGGTGGCCTTGGACATGGCCAGCTTGCCCTCGCCCGAGGCCAGCGCCATGAGCCCGTCGCTCAGCGCCTGGAAGCCTTTGCGTTCGCGGCTGCGGTCGAAATAGCGCGAAATCGCGGTTTCATCGCCATTTACAAAACGCAGCACCGCAATCAGCAGGGACACGAGTTTCAGCAAGACCCAAAGGGCAACCATCAGGGCGAACAAGGCGATCACCATCTGAATGGCGCTGAACGAAAACTCCTGTCCGTTGAAGGTCACGCGCAGACCCGCGCCGTCATATTCCAAAAGCCATCCCGCGCCCCAGGACAGGGCCGCGACCACGACAACAAAGACGATAATTTTCAAAAGAGTCCAAAGCATCATTTCGTCCTTATTACCGGTTGAGCTGTTGCGCGATGTCTTGCGCCGCAGCAAGGGCCGCGAAGCGCGCATTGGCGGCGGCCACCCATGTCTCAAGTTCTGCCTTGGCCACGTCGGGCAGGGCCTCAATCTCGGTCAGGGCAGTTTGCAGATCGCCGCCGCGCACAGCGGCTTCGGCGCGGCTCAGCACCGCGTCGGCATCGTCGCCTTCGCGCGGCTCGACCGACCGGACCTCGAACATCTTTTCCAGCACCGAACCAATGCCGCTCTCGCCCTCTTCTGCCGGGGCATTGTCACGCGCGGCACGCAGCGCAGCGCGGGCAAGGTCCGGGAACTCTTCGCGCAGCGTGGCTTGCGTTGCCACGCCGGTCTCGGCCACCGCGCTCAGCGCGTCGGGAACCGGCGTGTCGATATTGTCGGCCAACTCGCCCAGCGCCGCGCCAAAGGCATCGCCAGTGTCCAGCGCACTCAGGATGCGGGTCATCGCGGAACGGGCCGCAGCCAACCGCGCCTCGGCCAGCGCGCGTTCTTCCATCTCTGTCGCTTCGGCGGCGATCTTTTCAATCTTGGCCTTTTCGGCGGCAATCGTATCCTCAATCGCCTTGCGCTGTTCTTCCATGGATGCGCGCAGGCGTTCCAACTCGTCCTCATAGGCCTTGATCGCCTCGCGCGAGACATTGTCCTCGATCGGGCGTTTGGCCAGATCAGTCATGCGTGTCTCAAGCACAGCAAGCTGATCGGGAAGCGATTCCAATGCACCAACCCGGTCGGTCAATGCCGCCAGGGTTTCGCGGGTTTCGTCTATCGCGCCCGACGTGGCGCTCAGATTGTCGCCAAGTGTTTTCAACGCCGTGTCGGTTGCGTCGGCACGGTCCTGCAGAGAGGCAGACAGCCCTTCAAGCGTTTCACCCTGTTCGGCCAGCGCTGCAGTCACATCGGCGCGGAAGGTATCCCCGCCGTCGCCACCAAAGGGCCAATCTCCGGATTCATATTGCGCCGCCCCAAATCCAACCGCAGCAGCGGCAACACCGCCAAACAGCATGGCACCAAACCCGCCACGGCGTTCCACCACCGTCTGCGCTTCGGGGGCCGCAGCATCCGGTGCGCGTTCGGCGGCCGCTTCCTCGGTCTCGGACTGCTCCGGCGGCGCGATCTCGCCTTCGGGTTCACCATCGGGAACGATCTCGGCATCCTCGACGGTGTCTTCGGCGTCACTCACCTCTTCGGGTGTTTCGCCAGACGCTTCGGTGTCGGCATCGGTTTCCGGCGCCTCAGGTGACGTATCCGCACCATCACTTTCGACGGTGGCTTCCGGAGTTTCCGTCACCTCATCCTTGTTGGCCTTGTCGTCCACGTTCTCGGACTTCGGATCTTTGGAATCTGACACCGGATATCACCTTTTCGAATCTTTCTGCTGCAGTGCAACATCATTACCTTAAGCATTCCCCCTCCCCCCCTCAACAGGGCGATTGGTGGGATAAAGCCCTGAAACGGCGGCGCACATCGCCGCACCATCGGGACGCGGGGCCACGATCATGCGCTCCCCTTCGACCCCTGCCGCCGCGTCACGTACCGCTTCGCTCATCGCGACGACCCAGAGCGGCGCATGACCATGGACCTCTTGGCAGACTAGGCGGGCGGAGCGCGTAGAGAACAGGGGAAGGATAACGGGGCGCTCCCCGTCCAGCAGTGCATGCGCCTCAGGCGATAGGGGGCGTGGGCGCTGATCATACACCTCGCGTTCTTGTACATCCAACCCCGCCTGCCGCAATCTGTTCGCCACATCCCCCCGCGTATGTCGCCCATGCAGGTGCAAAAGCGGGACACTTGGAATATGGGAGGTAAGGTAGTCCACGAGAGCGTCTGCGGTCTCCCCGGCCTGTACCGCATCAAAACCAGCCTCGCGCGCGGCGTGTGTCGTGCGGGGACCGACGCAAAATGCTGGGCCGGACATCGAACCCCGATAATGCGCCACAGCGTTGGCCGAGGTCAGGATCACACCGGCGATATCCGGTTTGCCCGGCGCATGCGACAGGCCGACAATCTCCAGAACCGGCGACATGATCACGGGACCAAGCGCCACCCGCTGCGCCAGTTCGGCGGCAAACGCCTCGGACGCCGCTTTGGGGCGGGTCAGCAAAAGCGCGGGGGTTTGCTCGGTCATGACCGGCGCGGGATTGTTTGACATCGCGCCAAGTGTTACCTGCCGAAAACCGCCTGTGCAACGGACCCGCCCATGACCCGACCGCTCACGATCCTTGGAATCGAAAGCAGCTGCGACGACACCGCCGCCGCGGTCGTGACCCGTGATAGCTCTGGGCAGGTGCGGATCGCGTCTTCGGTCGTGATTGGGCAGACCGGATTGCACAGCGCCTATGGTGGCGTGGTGCCCGAGATCGCCGCGCGCGCCCATGCAGAACGGGTCGACATCTGCGTCAAACAGGCTCTGACACAGGCGAATACGGCTTTGTCCGACATGGATGCCATCGCCGTCACGGCCGGTCCGGGGCTGATCGGCGGAGTGGTATCGGGCGTCATGTGCGCCAAAGGGATTGCCGCGGGCGCAGGGCTTCCGCTGATCGGCGTGAACCATCTTGCCGGCCATGCCCTGACCCCGCGCCTGACGGATAATGTGGCCTACCCCTATCTCATGCTGCTGGTTTCGGGGGGGCATTGCCAGTTCCTGATCGCACGCTCGGCGACCAATTTCATCCGTCTTGGGGGGACGATCGACGACGCGCCCGGCGAAGCCTTTGACAAAACCGCGCGCATTCTGGGCCTGCCACAGCCGGGCGGCCCGTCCGTGGAACAAGCGGCCAGCACAGGTGATGCCAAGCGCTTTGCCCTGCCCCGCCCGCTTTTGGACAAGCCCGGCTGTGACATGTCGTTCTCCGGATTGAAAACCGCGATGCTGCGCGCGCGGGACGGAATCGTGGCGGAAAAGGGCGGGCTGGGCCGCCAGGATCGCGCCGATCTCTGCGCCGGGTTTCAAACTGCGGTGGCAGACGTTCTGGCGGGAAAATCCCGGCGGGCGATGGCCCTGTATCTCGGCATGACACCCGCAATCCCGACATTCGCCGTGGCGGGCGGCGTCGCGGCAAACACGGCCATTCGCGCCGTGTTAGAGACTGTTTGCAGGGAAAACGGCGTGGCATTCACCGCGCCACCGCTGGCGCTTTGTACGGATAACGCCGCCATGATCGCCTATGCCGGGCTGGAGCGGTTCGACGCGGGATTGAGTGATGACATGACGCTCTCTGCGCGGCCCCGCTGGCCGCTGGATTCGTCGGCAACCCCCATGCTGGGCAGCGGAAAGAAAGGGGCCAAGGCATGAGCATCGGTATTCTGGGCGGCGGCGCGTTTGGCACCGCGCTGGCCATTGCGCTGGACCAGACGCAGGACGTGACGCTCTGGGCGCGCGACACGACAGCCTTGTCCGACCGGCGTGAAAGCCCGCGCCTGCCCGGTGCAAGACTGCCCGAAACAGTCACTGTTACAGCGGAATTCGCAGAGGTCACGTCCTCGGATACCCTGTTGCTGGCCGTACCGATGCAGCAGCTTGCCGGGGTTCTGGCCCAGATTGATGACCCTCTGGAGGGCAAATCCATCGTCGCCTGTTGCAAGGGGATCGACCTTGAGACCGGCTTTGGCCCCGCGCATATCGTGGCATTGGCGAAGCCGCTGGCGGTGCCCGCCATCCTAACCGGTCCCAGCTTTGCCGCTGATATTGCGCGCGGCCTTCCCACTGCGTTGACCCTTGCCTGTCAGGACGAGGAACGCGGAAAAGCCCTGCAACAGAGCCTGTCCACGCCGACGCTCCGGCTCTATCGCAGCACCGATATCACCGGGGCCGAGATTGGCGGCGCGTTGAAAAATGTGATCGCCATTGCCTGCGGCGTGACCATTGGCGCGGGTCTTGGCGACTCGGCGCGCGCTGCGCTCATGACCCGGGGCTTTGCTGAAATGACGCGTTTTGCCGTGGCCAATGGGGCGCGGGCCGAAACGCTGTCGGGCCTGTCCGGCTTTGGCGATCTGGCGCTGACCTGTACGTCGGACCTGTCGCGCAATTACCGCTTTGGCGTTGCGCTGGGACGGGGCGACGCATTTGACAGCTCGACCACCGTCGAGGGTGCCGCCACGGCGCAGGCATTGCAGCGTGTGGCACAAGACCAGAATATCGCCCTGCCCATCGCGTCTGCCGTCGCGCAGCTTGTCGAAGGCAGATTGACAGTTCAGGATGTCATCAAGGACCTCCTGGCCCGCCCCCTGAAAGAGGAAAAACCATGCTGATTGCCCTGTTCGCCCGCGACAAAGCCGGAGCGCTTCAAACCCGCAAGGACAACCGCGAGGCCCATCTGGTTTATATCAAGGAAACCGGCGTCGTGGCACAGGCCGGACCGCTGATCGAAAACGGCGAGATGGCCGGGTCGCTTGTCATTCTCGATGTCGAGGACATGGCGGCGGCTGAAACCTGGGCCGCGAATGACCCCTATGCCAAAGCCGGGCTGTTTGCCGATGTACAGCTTGTGGAATGGAAACGGGTGATCGGCTGATGCGCTACTGGCTGTTCAAATCCGAACCTTCGACCTGGAGCTGGGACGATCAGGTCGCCAAGGGCGATGGGGGAGAAGAATGGGACGGCGTCCGCAACTATCAGGCCCGCAATTTCATGCGCGAGATGGCGGTGGGCGATCGCGGCTTTTTCTATCATTCGCAAAAGGACCGCGAGATTGTCGGCATTGTCGAAGTCTGCGCCGAAGCGCATCCCGACAGTACCACCGATGACGCGCGGTGGGATTGTGTGGATATTCGCGCGATTGAGCCGCTGCCCACCCCAGTGACATTGGACCAGATCAAAGCCGATGAGAAACTGGCGGATATGGTACTTGTCAAGAACTCCCGCCTGTCTGTGCAACCCGTGACCGAGGCCGATTGGACCCATATTTGCGCGCTCGGCGGGCTCTGAATACGGTGCGCGCCCCAACACTGAAAGACTTGCCCAGAACCTCCGGTTCAGATGGAGTGTTTCCAGTTCCAAACCGGATCTTGAGATCCAGTTTTAACTTGACCACGCGGCATCAAAGGGGCGCAGCCAAACGTGCTGTGTTCCCGGATAACGTCCAAGCTCACAGACGCGCAGAAGGCGTTCAACAGCATACCCCGATCCGAACGCTTGAATGCTGACCTGTTCATGGGCCTTGAAGATAGCGCCGAAACGCTCGAGGCTCGGCGTAGAGAGACTGCACAGCGCAATTGGGAACAACGTCCCAGCAGCGCTGATGAAATTGCCAGACACATCCAACCCGTCTGTGTGATCAAAGGGCGGAAAATCTAACCCCAAGCGGGGGCACTTCCGTTAGCACAGCACTTGGAGAGCAGGTCAACTTCAAATCGAGGACCAATCAGGGAAGCAGGTAGGTTCCAGCTTTTGAAATTTACGGCGCATCCGATCGTCACAAGACGGCATCCACCACATTGATCGAAAGTGGCGAAACAATTGGATCAAGAGTGATCACGCGGCCCTGAAGCGGCTTTTCTCGGCTATCGCCAACGCTTCAATCCCCTGCGAACGCGAAAGGCGACCTCCAGCGGCATCGATACAATCCGGTGTATGCAAAAGTTCCCCTCTATGTCAGGACTGTTTTCCCGCAGGCAGGCGCAGCAGCAGTCGCCCGTAAAGACCAACAAAGGCAGCGAAAGCGATGAACCAGCCCAAGCCGGATATCGCATGCAGCAGCGGCGCGGCGTCGAACCACAGCCCCGCTGCGACACGCGCGAAGACGGCCAGCACCATGGCCAGGTAAATGACCATTGTTCCGGCTCCGGCGGTCAGCGCCTGCCCGGTATGCCCAAGCGTCGCGCGTGTCATCACCGCCAGGGTCATCAGCCCGATGGCACCCCCTGTCCAGAGATGCTGCGCGGCGGCTGGCGCAAGAACATCAGGTGCCAAAATCGCAACGCCCAGGGCCAGCGCCCCCAGCGGCACGAAGCTGTAGCCGACATGCAGCACCAACAGGAGCGGCTCGCGAAAGGTCAGCTGCCCGGCCCAGCGCGACAGGCGGATCGCATGGCACAAACCGGCACAGAGCATCGCAAGGCCGGTCACCGCGTTCATCGGCACAACAACCCAAAGTAGCAGGGCGGCCAGCAGCAGGAGCAGCGCGACCTTGTCAAAGCGGCGCATCGGTGGCACCGGCAGACGCTCTGACCCCTGTTTGACCAGCCAGTTGCGTGTAAAAGACGGCACGATCCGCCCGCCAATGACCCCGATCATCAGGATCCCCGCGCCCACACCCAGCCTGAGCCCCATACCTTGCGCGGCATAGTCGCCCCGCGCCGCTTCCCAATGGTACAACGCGTTTCCCATCGCAAAGACGCCCAGCATCCCAAGCACGATCAGGTTGCGCCAGTTTTTCCCCGCAACGATTTCACGACCGATGGCAAGCGCAAGCAGCAGCGGAAACGCCAGGTCGAGCGCTGCCACCAGCGCAGGCGACAGCCCCGCTGAAAACAGCACCGCCACGCGCCCCGCAAGCCAGACCAGCGCCAACGCGCCAAGCCGCCAGCCCACGATCGGCAGGCGACCGGTCCAGTTCGGAACCGCTGTCAGCAGGAAACCCGCGATAACGGTGCCAAGATAGCCGAAGAGGAATTCATGCGCGTGCCAGCTCACCGCATCGAAGGCGGTTGGAACACTCAACACACCGGTCAACATCGGGAGCCAGAGCGCCATGGAGACTGCGGCCCAGACCGCCGCACTGAAAAAGAATGGCCGGAACCCATAGGTCAGGATCGCCGGCCCGCGCCAGGCGCGCATTTGTTTAGCGGTCGTCGCGGCCATTGGGTGGTCTCCTTGGTTCGGTCATGCCTGGGCTACCCGGCAGGACCGCCTGCACCAGTCAAGGATTACGCCTTCCTCCGGTGCCAGCGCGGTCGCCGTGCCCTCGGCGAACAGTTCAAAGGCCGGTCGGTGCGCATCCGTCAGCCCCGTCAGGACCGGAATGCCTCGCCCCAGCGCCTCGGCAATGAGGCCGCGAAAGCCACGGCCTTCCGCTTCGCTCAGACCGAACTTGTTCAACACGATCAGATCCGCACCGCTCTCTGCAAACCGCGCGACCGCAATGCCCACAGCGTCTTCGAGCGCCCCGGCATCCATACGGCAGGACGTAGACCCTGCACCCAAATCTTGGGTGATCCGAGCCACCGGGCCGTCCGGCAGAAGCCGCAGATCGCTGTTGCAATGCGCGTTTTCGCCGTCCGTCCCGTTGGCGCGCAAGGCTCCCAAAACCCTGACGCCCTCGGCGCTCAATTGCCCAACGACCCGCTCCAGAAGACGGTCGGTCTCTCCGCGCTCTGTGCCCGAAACTGTCGCAAACATTCGTCTGGTCCTCTCACTCATTCTCGACCCCCGGGAACCGCCCATCACACTTCGATACGTTGATGATAGACAGGTCCGTCTTTTGCGCTCGCCTGGTCGCGCATGATTTGGTATTTGATTTGCCGATTACGCCACAGTAATACGCATTGCAAATACCAATTGAGGAGCGCGACCATGCGTCTCACATCCTTCACCGATTACGGGCTGCGCGTGCTCATGCGCATGGCGGGCAACCCGGCCCGCGCCTTCACGACTGCCGAGCTCGCCGATGAATTGCAGGTGTCACGCAACCATCTGGCCAAAGTGATTTCGGCCCTTGCGGCGGCCCGGCTTCTGGACACACGGCGCGGCGGAGGCGGCGGCGCCACGCTTGCCAAAGCACCCGTGGATATCCTGCTTGGCGATGTGGTGGCGGCACTGGAATCGGATCAGGCGCTTGTAGAATGCTTCGCAGCCAGTGGTGGGGCCTGCACCCTGACCCCGCATTGCCGTTTGAAATCCCGCCTGGCCCATGCCGAAACCGCTTTCATAACCGATCTCAACCGGAGCACGCTGGCCGATTGCATCTACGCCCCGGAAAGCATGGGGTGACCCTTTTGCCCGCCTGAGTGGACAAGCCCCCCGGCGCCCCCTATTCTGAACTGCCCACCGGGCCTGACCAACGCGTTCAGGCCCGGTGATGGCGAGCCTTTCAGACCACGCGGGGGCGGGATCGCATGAAGACCAACATGACATGGCAGGAACGTTTCGGTGACCGCGCGCTGATCGCCTGTCCGACCTGCGACACGGTGCATGTCGAGCCGGACGTGCCGGACAACCACCAGGCGCTGTGCTGCCGCTGTGGGCATGTACTTGCGGCGCCCCGGGAAAATGCTCAGGTGCGGGTGCTGGCGCTTGCGGTGACCTCGTCGATCCTGATGATCGCCGCGGTGTTCTTTCCCTTTATCAGCCTAGATGCCGGTGGCCTGCATAACAAGACATCTATCATGGACGCGGTGCTGGCATTTTCTACCGGTCTCATGGCACCGCTTTCGCTGGCGGTGGCGCTTATGATTGTGCTGATCCCCGCAGCGCGGCTGCTGGCGATCATCTACACGCTCTGGCCCATGGTCCGCGGCGACAGGCCCTTTCCGCTGGCCCGCAAGGCGTTTGGGCTTGCCGAACGTTTGCGGCCCTGGTCCATGGCCGAGATCTTCGTCGTCGGCGTCGCCGTTGCGCTGGTCAAGGTCGCGGGCCTCGCCACGCTGAATCTCGGCCCGGCCTTCTGGGCCTTTGTCGGGCTTGTTGTCGTCACCGTTTTTCAGGACACCTCGATGTGCAGGTATACGATATGGAAATGGCTGGAAAAAACGACGAACTGATCACCGCGCGCGCGGCGGGACTGTTGGCCTGTACGCGCTGCGGGCGCGTGCACCGTCGCGAGGCCACCGCATGTCAGCGCTGCGGCACCACGCTTGCGCCGGAAAGCCGCCGCCCGCTACAGGCGGTCTGGGCTTGGCTGCTGGCGGGCATCATCGTCTATATCCCGGCCAATATCTATCCGATGCTGCGCACCTCCACCCTGCTGGAAAACCACGAAAGCACCATCGTCGGCGGCGCGATCGACCTATTGCACTATGGCAATTACGGGGTCGCGGCCATCGTCTTCATCGCCAGCATCTTGATTCCTGTCGGCAAGTTCATCGCCATCGGCTATCTCGCGCTCAGCATCGGGCGCGCTGGGATCCTGTCGGCGCATAGCCGCCACAGGCTGTATGAAGTGGTTGAATTCATCGGGCGCTGGTCGATGATCGACGTGTTCGTCGTTGCAATCCTCTCAGCACTTGTTCAGTTGGGAACCGTCGCTACGATCAACCCGGGAGTCGCCGCCGTCAGCTTTACGCTCTCGGTTGCATTCACGATGTTGGCGGCGCAGAGCTTTGATCCCCGTTTGATCTGGGACGCAGACAAGGAGCCCCTATGACCGATCCAACCCCCGCCGATCCGGTTGTCAGACCGGCCCACGGCGTGTCGTCGCCACGGTTTTCGGTGATCTGGATGGTGCCGATCCTGGCGCTTGCGATCTCGCTCGGGATCGCTTGGAAAAGCTATGCCGAACGCGGCGTGCGGATCGTGATCGGCTTTGACAACGCAACCGGCATCGTCGCCGAAAAGACCGAATTGAAATACCGCGACGTGACCGTCGGCCTGGTCGAGGAAGTGGGGTTTTCCGATGACCTGTCCGAAGTGCTTGTTGCCGTGCGGCTCGACCGGGAACTCGCCCCCTATCTCGATGCCGATGCACAGTTCTGGGTGGTCCGGCCCGAGGTCTCGGCGCAGGGGATCAGCGGATTGAACACCGTGCTGTCCGGCGTCTACATCGAAGGCCGGTGGGATTCACAGGCCAATGAGGTGCAGACCCGGTTCACCGGGTTGAGCCGAGCGCCACTGTCCGATGCTGCAGGCGGCGGAATAGCGATCCGGCTAAGCGCGCGCGATGGCAATTCCATCATCGCCGGGGCACCAATTCTCTACAAGGGTATTCCCGTCGGCAAGGTCGAGGCACCGGAATTGTCCGAAACGGGCGACTCCGTGATCATTCGCGGCTTTATCGATGCGCCCTATGACCAGATCGTGACCGAGAATACCCGCTTCTGGGACATTTCCGGTGTGTCTCTGTCTCTGGGTGCCGGGGGGGTGTCGCTGGACTTTTCCTCGATCGCCTCGCTGGTGCAGGGCGGGATCGGTTTCGACACGCTGATCACGGGCGGCGCGCGCCCTGCGGAAGGGCATCTTTTCCCGCTCTATACCGATCAGGAGACCGCGCGGGCAAGCCTGCTCGACGATCCCACGACCGAACGGCTCAGGGTGCTTGCGGTCTTTGACGGCTCGGTCGGCGGTCTCAAGGAAGACGCGACCGTGCGGTTCCGTGGCGTGCAAGTGGGCGAGGTGGAGAGCGTGGCGATGATCGCATCGGACATGGGCGGGCGCAGCGCGGTCCGGCTGCATGCAACGCTCGCCATTACCCCGGCGCGCATGGGGCTGGGCGAGGAGGCCGGAACCGAGGACGCGCTGGACTTTCTCGCCAGCTACGTGGAGCAAGGGTTGCGCGTGCGTTTGGCCACGGCAAGCCTGTTGTCGAACGAACTGGTGGTCGATCTTGTCGAGGTCCCGGACGCAGACCCCGCCAGGATCATCACCCGTCAGGACGCTTTGCCCGAATTGCCGACTGTCGAAGCCGATATCGCGGATCTCAATGCCTCTGCCGAGGGTGTGTTCAAACGCATCAACAACCTGCCGATCGAAGAACTGCTGGCTTCGCTTCAGGGGCTGATCGATTCCGCCAATCTGCTGATCGTGGACGAAGACACCCAAGCCATCGCACCCGGCATCAATGCGACGCTGGAGGAATTGCGCGCCCTTTCGCCCGATTTGACCCGGACCATGGCCGAAACCGAAGCGACGTTGAAAGAGGTGCGCCTGATTGCTGCCGAATTGCGCGAAAATGGAGCGACGGAGAACGTGAACAATGTTTTCAACTCCGCCTCATCAGCGGCAGATGCGATCGAGGCCGCAGCCGGCGAATTGCCGAAACTGACCGCACGGCTGAACGCGCTCGCTACCCGCACCGAAACGGTGCTGAAAACCTATGACGACAACTCGCGCCTGATCTCCGGCGCTCTGTCGACTTTGCGCGATATCAGCGAGGCGGCGGATGCGCTGCGCTCGCTGGCGCGCACGATACAACGTGACCCAAGTTCTCTAGTGACAGGACGGTAAAATGACCTTCAGATCCCTGCCTGCGGCCCTTCTTCTCGCTGCGCTTGCGGCCTGCGGCGACAGCACACCGCAATATCTCGTCGAAACCCGCCCCACCGACGTGCAGGTACGGGCCCGGGTCAGCACGCTGCTTGTACGGACGGTTTCACTGCCGACCTATGCCGCGGATCAAAAGATCGCCGTTCAGACAGAGTCAGGCTCCGTTCAGGCGACGGATTTCGGTCTCTGGGCCGACGAACCCGAGCGGGCCACGACACTCAGCATCACGCGTAACCTCAATACGATGACAAGTGCCAAGGTCGCGCCCGAGCCGTGGCCGCTGCCGGAACCTGCGCAGGGCGTGCTCGACATCCGCATCGAGACCTTCATTGCAACCAAGGACAACACGTTCCGCGCGGCAGGACAGTATTTCATGGGATCGGTCACACCCGACCCGATTGAAGATCCGGACGACCCGGACAAGCCGCCCAGGGTTCTGTCGGCACCGCTGCCTGACAAGGCAAAGCTGTTCGATATCGTGATCCCTTTCTCGGCTCGGACGCCTGCGGCCATCGCGGCGGCGCAAACCGCCGCACTTTCGCAGCTCTCGGAACAGATTGCGCGTGATCTGGCGCGATAATTCGTTTCGGCGCACGGCGCGTGCAGCGGACCAGGAGCAAAGCCAACATCTCCACCCCTGGAATCATCTGCTTGCCCTTATCCGGCTCGTGGTCGCTCTGTGCGACCAATGCAAGCGACCTGTCGCTGGCTGGCAAGAGGCGCCAAAGGTCTTAGGGTTGAACAAGGTTCCTGCCTGGTGCCCCGCGCCAGCAGGGTGGCCGTGACACGTCTGGCCTGGAATTTCACCTGCAACTGCAAACGCCCCTAGTTCACGGCAGATCTTTGGCCTAGGCTCGGGGTGTATTGACCCGATGACCGGATTATTATGCTGATTTCCTTCGTGGTGCCCTGTTTTAACGAGGAAAAGCCCCTGGGCGAATTGTTGCGTCGGCTTGAGGCGACTGCTGATCTGCTGGATCAGCCCTGCGAATTCGTTCTCGTCGATGACGGCTCCACCGACCGCACATGGGAGATCATCACCCGCGAAAGCGCGCGGCTGGCGCAATTGCGCGGCGTGCGCCTATCGACCAATTGGGGACATCAGGCCGCGGTCAGCGCCGGGCTGGATGCGGCGTGCGGAGATCGGGTGCTGATCCTCGACGCCGATCTGCAGGACCCGCCGGAACTGGCCGTCGAGATGATGGCGCTCATGGATCAGGGTTACGATATGGTCTATGGTCGCCGCCGCGACCGCAAATCGGAAAGCTTGTTCAAGAAAGCCACTGCGCGGGCTTATTACCGGCTGATGAGCTATTTCTCGGATGGCAAAATCCCCGAGGATGTCGGCGATTTTCGCATGGTCAATCGCCAGGTGCTCGATTCCGTGCGCGCCCTGCCCGAACGCACTCGCTATCTGCGAGGGCTGTTCGCCTATGTGGGCTTTCGCCAGATCGGTATCGAATATGACCGCGACGCGCGCAATTCCGGCGAAACAAAATACCCGTTAGCCAAGATGCTGCGGCTTGGTTTTGACGGCATCACCTCCTTTTCGGACAAACCGCTGCGGCTGGCGATTTCCTTTTCGCTCCTGTCGATCCTGCTCTGTCTGGCGATCTGTCTTTACGTGCTAATCTCGTGGCTGTTGTTCAACACCGCTCCCGGCTGGGCCTCGATCCTGATCACGGTCAGCGCTTTCGCCTCCGTGCAGCTGTTCTGTGTGGGGATTATCGGCGAATACCTGGCCCGCATCTATACTGAGGTGAAAAACCGCCCGCTCTATCTCGTGGCCGAAGACACCTCAGAAAGCGATGGTCGGACCGATGCGGGATAATCAACTGGGCCGTTACATCGTGACCGGGATCTGCGTGACGCTGTTCTACGTGCTCGTCTATCCGGTATTGCGCCGGGCCGGGCTTGGGGCGGTGCCAGCCAATCTCACGGCGTATTGTTCCGCGGTGGCGCTGCAATATGTCATGCATGCGCGGTATACATTTGCCGTCTCCACCCGCAATCGGTCTCAGGCCCGGCGCTTCGGGATCACCATCGCGCTGGGTCTTGCGCTCTCGACGCTGATCACCGCAGGGATTGCGCCGCGCATCGGGATGTCGCCGTTCTGGGCCGCGACCTGCGCGGCAGTACTGATCCCGGTGCTGAACTGGATCCTGTTCCGTTTCTGGGTGTTCCGGACGGAGGCGCCTCATGGGTCATGAATATTCCACACGCTTCTTCGACTATATCGAAACCGGTGCCCGCGCTTCGGCGCAACGGTTCATCCGAGAATTGCAGTCGCAGCTGCCCATTTCCAGCGTGCTGGATGTGGGCTGCGGTCGCGGCGCGTGGCTGGATGAATGGCAGGTCGCCGGGGTCGCCGGGATCGCCGGGGTCGATGGCGCCTATGTCGACACCGACACGCTGCGCATTCCCGCCGAGGCCTTCCACGCCGCCGATCTTACCGGCCCGGTCGATCTGGGCCGACGCTTCGATCTGGTGCAATGTCTTGAGGTGGGTGAACATCTCCCGCCTGGCGCCGCGCCCCGGCTGGTCGATAACCTGACCGCCCATGGCGATTGCGTGCTGTTTTCCGCCGCCCAACCCGGTCAGGGCGGCGAGTTCCATGTCAATGAACAGCCGCTCGAGCACTGGCGCGCCTTGTTCAAGACCAAGGGATATGCCGCCCATGACTTCCTGCGCCCACGTGTGGCAAACGACCGATCGGTAGAGCCCTGGTATCGCTACAACGCGGTGCTTTATCTCAATGAGGCAGGCATCGCGCGCGCCTCGGAGGACATAAGAGCAAGCCGCGTCGCCGATATGACCCCCTTGCCCGCCTGCGGAGATCTGAGATGGCGGTTGCGGCGCAGGCTGGTCCGGCTTTTGCCGGTCCCGGCGGTCACATGGCTGGCACAGACCAATGCAAAACTGAAAACAAGGCAGGCCCATGACGCAAAGGATTGACCCGCTGCCGCCATACCGCCCCTGGCTTCCGGTCGCGCTGATTGCCTTGGCCGTGCTCGTGGCGCTGGCCGTTCCACAATTCCTTGACCCCTTCGTGCGCCATGATGATTATTCTGCCCTGTTCGGAACGCCCGAAGGCTATGTCGTCAAGGCGCTTGGCGAAATGCGCTGGCTTGGGATGCTGTGGCATATGCGTGGTTGGATCTGGCCCGCGCCGGTGAATTTCGCTCTGTTCATGGCGCTTTCGGTGATCTGGAGCGCCGCGTTTGCCGTGCAATTCAGCGCGCCGACGCGCGCAATCTGGGTCGCCTCTGCCGTCGCGCTGCTTGCCGCAGCCAATGTCCTGACCGTGCCGCAATCCTTGTGGTTCAATACACTTATCCCCGGAATGGCGGTGCTGGCAGCCTATGCGCTGGCCTGCCTTCGGATGGGGGTCAAGGCGCGTTTGATGCTGCTCTTTCCCACGGTGTTTCTGAGCTTTCTGAGCTACACCACCTATCCCATGCTGGCGGTGTTGACCTGTCTGGCAGATCCCGAGATGCACACCCGCCGCCGCATCAAACACGCGCTGATCCTGCTTTGCCTCGGCGTTGCCGCCGCCATTCTGCTGAGCCTGAGCCTGAACTATCTGGCGCGGGGCGAATTGATCCCGAAAGTGGAGAACTGGCGCCACGCAAACACGAACGAAACACCGGAAAGATTGGCGGAATTCATCGAGATCATTGCCCGGCAAGTGATGGATTTCCGCTGGTCCGCGCTGATGCTGGTGATCAGCTACCCGATTGCCTGCATCATTTTGTGGCGCAACAGGCCAGAACCCGTCCTGTTTACTCTCCTGATACTGATCTTCGGCGGATTGCCGTTGATCGCCCTGAGCGCTGTGGGTGGGATCAGGATGACCGCCTATGCCTTCATCTTTGTGCCCGCAACACTGGTCTATGCCATCGCACTGGCGTTCCGGTCATCCCTTCTGGGGCGCGTGGTCCTGGTCGCGCTTTGCATCACCAGCTTGGTTGAAACATCGCTTTATTATCGGAAATTTACCGATTGGCAGGCAGACACCCGGGCCATCAGCGCCCTTGTCCCGTCCGGGGCGCAGACGATCTACATCTATGGCCCCCCCCTTGACATGCGCGCTTCGAACACTGCTGGACTGATTTATCCCGAAGATATCATTTTGCGGCTCAAATACCTGACCGGCCGAGAGGTCATCTTGTGCATGCGCGACGCCGACGCCTGCCCCGCCGGTGCCGGCTTGAGCTGGGGTGCATCCAACCTCCCCGAAGTCGAGGCCACCTTGTCCGGCAGAGACATCGCGTTTCGTATATCGGCGAAGTAATCGCACTCATTGCGGCGACAAGCTCAGCAGCATTTCCAGAATGAGCAGCAGGATCGGCACAATCACGATGATCAGGTTCACTGGGAACATGAACAACGCCATCGGGAACAGCATCTTCACCGGCAGCGCATTGGCCTTTTCTTCGGCTCGCACAATCCGCATCTGGCGCATTTCCTTGGCAAAGGTGCGCAGCGTCTTGGACACGCTGGCACCCAGTTCTTGTGACTGTCGGAACAGAACGGCAAGCGTGCGCGCCTCTTCCACCTGAATACGATAGGCAAAGTTCTGCAGCGCTTCATGCAGTGGCCGACCAGCCCGGATTTCCAGGTTGATGATGCTCAGCTGCACCCCGAAATCTGGCGTCGTGACAAGAAATTCACGCGTCACGCGGTCAATCGCGGCGTCAATGCTCAGACCGGCATCCACGCAGACCAGCAAGAGGTCCATGAAATCCGGGAACAGCTTGCGAAACTCGCGCGTCCGCTTGTTTCCCATGGATTCCAAGACCATGGCCATGATCATGTAGAACAAACCCGCCATGACCGCAGAGACGACGAACAGCAGCAGGGTGCTGACCTCGGGCAATAGGATCGGCACGAAAACCTGAATGATCAGGAAGATGGCCAACGCCCCCAAGAGCCGGATGAGGTTGTAGTAGACTACCGCCCTCGGCTTGAAATACCCCGCCCGCACCAGCCGCATGCGCGTGCTGTTGGCATCCTCTTTCTGGGTCACTTCAAGGAAATAACGAATATCCTCGTTGCCCGAGCCAAGAAACCTGTCGATTTCTTGCCGGGACATACCGCGAGGCCGGCGCGCATCCTCGATATTGCGATACACCTCGCGCCGCCGGTTGACGATACTGATGATCGAAAAACTTAGGATCAGGACGGATACAAAGACCGCCAGAAGGACAATATTCTCGTTCAAACTATGCTCTCCGCCTTGTCCGTCTGCCGTCTAAAAATCAAAGTTCACCAGCCTGCGGATGATGATCATGCCCATGAAAATCAGAAACAGACAGCCGCTGACCACCACCGTGCCCCAGCCGCTTTCCCAAACAATGTCGAAATAGGTCGGCACCATCGTCCGAAGCATGAAGAACAGAAAGAAGGGAAAGCACAGCATGATCCAGGACGTGATCCGCCCCTCCGCCGAGATTGCCCGGATCTTGGCCTTGATCATCAGCCGGTCACGGATCATCTGCGCCAGATTTTCAAGGATCTCGGACAGGTTGCCGCCCGTGCCGCGCTGTACGGTCACGGTTACGGCCAACAGGTTGAGTTCATCCGCACCGACACGATCGACCATGTTGAGCATGCCCTGCTCCAGCGAGGAGCCAAAGGTCAGCTGATCGTTCAGAATGCCAAACTCGGACCCGATGGGGTCGGGCATCTCGCGCGACACCAGCGCGATGGCTGCCACCAGCGGGTGACCCGCGTTCAGGCTGCGCACGATGATGTCGATGGCCGGTGCCAGTTGGGTGGTAAAGGTCTTGATCCGCTTGGCGCGGAAGTAATAGACCAGCCCCACGCCCAACCCGATCCCAAACACCACGGCAAACCCCGCGCGGATAACGATGTTTCCACCCACCAGCATCGGTGCAATGAGAAACCCCAGAAGCGTGAATCCAATCAGGTACAGCACCCGGCGGAACAAGCTGATTTCCAGCCCGCTCTGCCCAATGATCCGATTGAAATAGCCGCCCAGAGACTGGGTGCCATCGCGCCCGCCCAGGCCACGTCGTTTCAGCAGTTCGGCATAGGCAGTCGTCTCGCCTTTGCGAAGCTTGAGCGCCTGCAGGCGGTTCTTGATTTGCTTGTCCTTGCGCCGACGGGCAAAGACCGACCGCAGGGTCATATCCATGAGCAGCAGCGCTGCCACGAAGATCATCCCGTAGAGCGTGTAAGGATTGGAGAAAATCGTCTCAAACATCCATCAGCACTTTCGACGGGTCAAAATGATTATTGTCCAGATGAAGCCCAAGCGAGGCCAGATCATCGATAAAGGTCGGCCGGATGCCCGTGGCCCGGAACTCGCCCTTGATCTTGCCGTCATCGTCAATCCCGGTGCGGCGGAAGGTCATGAGTTCCTGAATCTGCACCACTTCGCCCTCCATCCCGGTTATCTCGGCTATAGAGGTCACACAGCGTTTACCATCACGAAGGCGAGCCAACTGGATGATCATATGCACCGCCGACGTGATCTGGTGCCGGATCGACAGCTGTGACATGGGCATGCCTGCCATGCCAACCATCTGTTCCATCCGCCCCAGCGCATCGCGCGGGTTGTTGGCGTGAATGGTGGACATGGAGCCTTCGTGACCAGTGTTCATCGCCTGCAGCATGTCAAAGGCTTCGCCACCCCGGACCTCGCCGATGATGATGCGGTCGGGACGCATCCGCAGCGCGTTTTTCACCAGATCTCGCTGCACAATCTCGTTGCGCCCATCCACCGTGGGCGGCCGCGTCTCAAGCCGGACAACATGCGGTTGTTGCAGCTGAAGTTCCGCGGCGTCTTCGATGGTGACCAGACGCTCATTATGCGGGATATAGGCCGACAGCGCGTTGAGCATCGTCGTCTTACCCGAACCGGTTCCGCCCGAGACGATCATCGACACCTTGGCCTCGACCGCTGCGGCGAGCAATTCCGCCATGGCGCGCGGGATGGCCTTGGCATCCACCAGCTTGTCCAGCGAATAGGGTCTCTTGGCGAATTTTCGGATCGACACCTGCGGTCCGTCCACCGCCACAGGACGCACCGCCACGTTGACCCGGCTGCCATCAGCCAGACGCGCATCCACTAGCGGCGAACTTTCATCCACACGGCGCCCCACCGAGGCGACGATCTTGTTGATGATCCGCATTAAGTGGTCTTCATCCTTGAAGCGCACCTTGGTGTTTTCAAGGTTACCGAAACGTTCGACAAAGACCCGGTTCGGCCCGACGATCAGAATATCGGAAACCGTGTCATCGGCCAGCAAGGGCTCGATCGGGCCAAGCCCCAACATCTCGTCGCCGATATCGGAAATCAGCGCATCAAGTTCGGTCGAGCTGAGCGGGAAATTGTTGTCCTTGGCATAGCTGCGCACCAAGGGGCGCAGCTCGTCATGGATCTCGTCCTCTTCCATCGTATCAAGGATCGATAGGTTGATCTTGTCGAGCAGGAAGCGGTGCATATCCACCCGCTCATTAACAAAATCGGGCGGCTCATATTCGGAATGAACGACAAGCTTGCCATTCTTGCCGTTGACCGTTTCGGCCACCGGCTCGTCCAGCATCAATACCTTGGACCTGTCCGACGACTCCGGTTTTTTCTCTGGCTCTGACTTACGGAAAAAGCGGCCCGCCATGAATTCTTACCTTTCTCCGCCTTAGCGGACGATCACCTTGGTCCCGTTGCGGACCTTGCCATAAAGCTCCAGCACATCGGTATTGGTCAGCCGGAAACAGCCCGAGGTCTCATAGCCCCCGATGGTCCCGGCGCTGTTGGTCCCGTGAATGCGGTACAACGTATCGCGCCCGTTGGAAAACAGGTACAGCGCCCGCGCACCCAACGGGTTATACGGCCCCGGCGGCACATGCGGCGGCAGCGATGGGTCGCGCTTGCGCATCTCTGCCGGAGGGCGCCAATCCGGCCATTCGGCCTTGCGGCCCACATAGGTGGTGCCGGTCCATTCAAACCCTTCGCGCCCGACCGAGATCTCGTAGCGTTCGGCCTTGCCGCCGCCCAGCACCCGGTGCAGCGTCCGGTCGTCATTGGAAATGATGATGGTGCCCGGCGCTTCGCCGCTTTGGAACGGCACGATTTGCATGGTGCGTTGCCCGTGGCTACGCGGCACTTTCTTCAATTCGGCTGAGGCGGGGGCGGCGAGAAACCCGGCCAGACCCGCAAGCACGGATCTGCGCGACAGATGGCCAGTGGTCGTGACAGGGCGTTTTTTCATCGTGCTTCCTGAAGGCTATCGAGTCCGATGGACGACATATATTTCGTCAACCGTTTAAGGAACCCTGCGCTGCTGCTGATTTCGCTTGGCGGCACACCACGGTCCATGCTTTCGCCCAGCAACCCCATGTCATTGGGCAGTTGGTAGGTCGGCACGTCACCCAGCAGTTCCTTGATCTTGCGCTTGCCAATGCGCTGGCCAAAGAGGCTGGACTGCCACTTGTTGAACACAACGGACACGTTGAATTTCTCACCCCGCATCTCACGCAGCAACTCCACAAGCTCCAGCGTGTGGCGCAGCGCGGGCAGGTTGAGTTCGGTAACCAATGTGCAGGAATTGACCTCGGACAGGATATCCTTTTTCCACTCGGTCTCGTAATATGGAATGTCGAGAATTGTGATGTCGTGTTCGACGCTCACCGCATCCAGCATCCGCAGGACAAGTTCATAGCCGTTCAACTCGGTGTTCAGTTCCGGGCGTTTGAATGAATAAATGTAAAATCCGTGCTCATGCTGCTGCTGGATCACCCGCAGGAATTCCGCATCAATCCGGCGTGGGGCGGAGGCGACGCTTCCAAGGTTGAAATCGTTGACCATGTTGAGCAGATAGCTGCAATTGCCGGTCGAGAAATCGAGATCGAACAGCGCAACAGAGACGTTTTTCTTGCGAAACAGCTTCGTCGCCGCCAGATCCGCCATGGACAGTGCCACGGTCGAGGCTCCGACACCGCCCACTGTTGAAATCACCGCATGCACCCGGTTATGGGTTGCCTTGCTTGCCTTGACTGCGGTGGCAATGGCCTCCATCAGGTCATTGGCTTCCAGCGGCTTGCACAGCCAGTCCTGTATGTTGAGATTGAACAGGTTACGGGTCTGCTTTGGCGAAAGCTGTTGCGAGGCGACAATGACAGGCACATCGGGCACTTGTTCACGCAGCTCGCTCAGCATGGCGATCTCGGATTCGCCCAGATCCTCGGCATTGACGATTACGATATCGGCGCCAACTCGGTTGAGCTCGTCGACCGCCTCACCGGGTTCAACCGGCAAAAGGATCAGCCGTTGCGACGTGTCGAGAATGTCTTCGATATCGCTCGCTCTCGCTTCTTGCGTGGTCACAAGAAGAATGCGCGCTGCCGGAACTGTAACCATATTATTGCTCGTCCTCGAAATTCGATTATGGGGTTGCTTAGCAGTTCGGCCAACCTGAAGAGGTAGGCTCCCTGCAAGTCAACATATCTTCACTGGTTATAGACACTGTATGGGGCGGAAACGTAATGGAACTGATCCCCGGCACCAAAGCCGCCAACATTAGATAATCAAACGTCTTGTTGACCAGTTCAAGCCGAATGGTAAGCACCGGCGCGTTCGGGCGACCCACATATCCCAGCCCTGACCGGATATAGGTAACCTGGATGTTGTCTTTGCTCAGGAAGCGGGCAATATCGCAAATCCCCGGCTGCACACCGGCCGTCACCTGCCCACAGACCCCATCGGGACCTGTCATGAGATAATCCATCGCAGCAGTATCGCAGCCGGTTCCGGTGCAGGATACGCCCAGCATATTCTGCGGCACTGCATCGCCCTCGGGCGTGCCTGTAAAAGCCGTGTCCCCCGTTGTCAGCGGCGAAATATCCATCACTGGGGTCGACACAGCCGCCAGACGGACGCCCACCTGCAGGGCCTTCACCGACTGGTTCCACTGCACCATCATGAAGCTGATTTCCACCATGGCTGCGATCATCAGCAAAACGATCGGCAACGTCAGCAGCGCCTCGACCAGTGTCACGCCGGATTCGTCTCGGCGAAAGGCGGTTATGCGCCGGAACTTTACCATCCCTGATACCTGACTTCATAGGTGTAGCCCATCTTCGGTGCTGCCGAGAGCACCGCGTTGAACACCGGCGATCCCTGATAGGTCACCTCACCATAAACCACGATCGTATCCCCCGCTGTCGGAACCGTCGGAGCCGACGTGAACAGCGTGGTTGGCAGGATCACAAGTTCGGATGTCTCATCCCATCCCGGGACACGCAGACTTCCCTGCCCTATTCGCGGATCTCCGAAAAACGCAATCCGTTCCGCCACATCCCGGTCACAGGTATTGGGTTGAATCGTCCCGCTCGCCCATTGGCGACAGCGCGACAGGTACCGCGCCGCGTCGCGCACGCCCACTTGGAGCTGTTCGCGCTGCCAGAGCATGTTGCCGAATTCAAGAAGGCCAAACGTGGCAATCGTAAGAACAGGAATGGCAATCAGAGTTTCCACGAGAACGGCACCGCTCTCGTCCTTGGCAATATTAGGCTGCCTGAGGAAATTCATGACTCGCCTGATCACGCTCTCACTTCTTTTAAAAACCACTTAACATGGTTGGCGGATGTCTCCGCCAACCACCTGAATTCGCAAGGTCGCGGCTCAGCCGCCGTGCCCAACCGTCGTCTTGTAAGCCGACGGCGGCCAAGGCTCAATCTCTTGAATGGCGGTGTTTGCGTTCTGTGCATCCCCGGCACGGAATGACACCGTGTCGCGGTTGTTCAGATAATCGGCACAGCCGCCCACAAGAGAGGCCAGCAGCAGCGCCGCAAACAGCGCTTTACTTCTTGGTGATGATACCATCTTCGAACTCCAGATCAATCATATGGCCGTAGGGTCCGACGACACCATAGCCCTCACGGAAGCGGCGCAGCAGCTGACGATCCACCTCCAGCATCCCCAGGAAGAACAGCTCCACATCGTTGCTCGACCGCGTTGAATCGAGCGGCGACGACAGCGGCGTGTCCGGCCCGACCGGTGCAACCAGACGCGGGGTCACCAGAATCACCAGGTCGGTTTCGCGCTTCTGGAACCCGCGCGAGCTGAACAGTGTGCCCAGGATTGGCACCTGTCCCAGCCAGGGAAGTTGGTCGGTGTTGCGTGCATTGTTGGCTTGCAGAAGACCCGCAATGGCAAAGCTCTGACCATTACGCAGCGAAACAGTTGTTTGCGCGCTTCGTGTAATAAAGGCCGGCTGGCCGTTGACGGTCAGGGACGGATCCACGTCGGATACTTCGGGCGAAATCTCCAATCGAATCATTTCATTGTCTAATACCTGCGGCAGGAAACTCAACCGAACGCCGTATTGGCGGTAGTCTGTACCGCTCGCGACATTACCGTTTTCATCCGTTCTAGTTTGCGAAATTGGAACTTCGCCGCCTACGTTGAAGTTAGCGGCAATCCCGCTTGTCGTGACAAGTTTCGGGTTGGCGAGACGTCGAGCCAGGCCTTTTGTTTCCAGCGCGTTAATCACAAAGTCGATCTGAACGCCCGCAATTTCAAGCAACGAGCCGACAATGGTACCAAAAGGCGCGCCCACATTTGCGTTCGATGGGCCAGAGACGAATGTTCCGCTCCCACCGTCGTTACCGCTCAAACTAATCCCGAGTTCGCGTCCGGAACTGCGATTGACCTCAAGGATCCGCACATCCAGTTCGACCTGTTGGGCTGCCTTGACCTTTAAGGAATTAATCACCGGCTGATCCGTGAACTGCTGGGCAAGCTGAACAACCCGTCCTTCATCCACATTATCCTTGACCGTCCCGGCCAGCCGCACGCGGTTGTTGACGTTCTGTACATCCACCCGCGCGCTCGGCACCGAATTGCGGATCGCCTTTTCCAGCTCCGTAAAATCGGTCCGCACCTTCACGTCGATCACTTCCAGAAGCTTTTTGTCTTCTGAGTAAAGCGTGATGTTGGTGGTCCCGTTCGCCTTGGACTGGATATACAATGACCGGTCGGTGAGCGGGAAAACATCCAGTACCCCAGTATTGCCGATCAGGATGTCGGCAAAATCGGCATTGGTTTCGACAGTGAGCGTCGTGCCCGGAGACATCTCGATCATCGACACCTGTCCGTCGTCGATGATGATCTGGCGGACCTGGGCTGCAACCGGGTTGGCCAGCAAAAGCATCAGGATGCTCATCTTTGCAAGCGCCAATGCTGACGCAAGTTTGTTCAGGTAGAACATGGGTCGTATAGAACGCATCTTACCGGTTCCTATCTGGCGCCGTGCAGGTATTCCTCTGGCTCCGAGAAACGGGTCTCAGGTTCCGGTTGATCTAGTTTTCGATCCAGACAAATGCCTGTCTCGATATGAACCGCTGCCCCTACTCGGATTCTTTCAGAATCTCGTCTTCCTGCCCAGCTATTTCCACTTCGTCTTCGACCAGGTTGCCATTCTCGTCCACGAGTTGGCCCTCGCGGTTCACCTTGTACTCTGCGCGGCTGCCATTGCGAATCACACCAATGGTACTCTTGGATGGTGTGATTACGGGAGCCGGAACCAGCTTTTCAACTTCGACAATAACTTCCTTGATCACTTCTTTTTCGATTATTACAGGTTCCGGAGCCGGTTGTACCCCCTCCAGGTTCGCGGCGCGCTCAGAAACTTCGTCAGCGAGGCGCTTGAGCCACGATTTGAACGGAGATTGGTCATTTTCTACGGCTGCAACCTTGGTTTCTTCGGTGTCTGTGGCGCGATTTGCCTCGATCAGATCATCCGAAGGATCGGGCTGTTCGCTCAGATCGCCAATGGTGACCCGCTCAAATTCCTGAAAATCGGTCGAGGAAAGGTTGCGCAGAGCCAGCGACAGAGATCCGACCTGCGAGGCAAGGATCAGTTTCTGGGCTTCCTTGGTATCCACTTCAAAGGTGACGGTCCGCACAACGCTGGGGTTGTCCTTGCGGTCATCCGCGATCTGGTCAATGGCCAGAACCTTCATCCCCTGCAAAAGCACGTCTACGTAACCGTCGCGGGTCAACATGATATCCACCCGGTCACCCGGGAGCACAAAACCAGCAACGCCGCTCACGTCGTTGACGCGCACGGAAATCGCTTTCTTGCCCGATGACAGCGCGGTCGACAGCTTTGCGCGCTGTCCCGGTTCGGTCACCTTGTTTTTCAGGATTGGTTCGCCAACCGCGATCTGGGTCAGCGCGTAACGCGCTGTTTCATCAGTCTCGCCGACGACCAGATCGCCGATCTTCTGATAGGATCCTTCCGGGCGCAGTTCTTCGGCCCAGGTAATTTCGCGAACCTTGCTCGCGCCCATCAACTCACCAAAACCAATCGGCTCCGCCGCGACAACGATGGTGTTTTTGGGTTCTTCTTTCACTGGTGTCGCCTGCTGCTGCTGAAGCAGTTCGACCAGTTGCTGACGTTCGAGATTAAGCCAGTTCTGGGCACCGAACACCGCGGCGACAGCCAGAACAACGGCAAGGATGAAGCTAAATACAGTCGAGAATCGCAAGGGATTACTCCAATCCTATGTTGGCAGAGATCAGACCGCTACGATGCCAGGATGATCGGTTCTTATGTGCGCCGATCTTATATGCTAACGACAACCCAGCTGGTTGACCAATGCTCAAAAAGCCTCACAGAAATGCGCCCTCGTTCGAATCTCCACATTTCTGCGTAGAGTGCGAGAAGCCCATGGCGGGCTCCTCGCGTCTTTCTAGCCACGCCGCCGCATAATTGCAAACGGCATTGCGACATCTTCTTATGGGAGCGACGGCGGTGCGTTCAGATCGTTGATGAAGAGCTGCCACAGGTTCCACTGGGCGCCCAGAGCTTGGCCAAAGGCCAGAACCGCGAGAACCACAGCGGCTGTCAGCAGCCCGAGAAGGATCAGATATTCGGTCAGCGCCAAGCCGTCTTCTTCATCGCGAAGACGGCGCACCAGACCGGTGACATAGTTTACAAAATGAGAAGTCATACTAGCTCCTAGTGTTGTGTCCTGTGCCCGCTTAGTCATCGGTTTGCACCGACAGGCAAAAAAGTTCCGATTTCAAAATCCCGCTAAGGCACAAGGTCGTGGGGGACCGATATATGCTGCCAAGGGAACGCGTATCTATCAAGGGTTTGTATCAACTCTTTCTTAATTTTTTCCGGGCCAAGGGGAAACTTACAACATTTGTCATGAATCTGATTTATTGATGCCCATTTGTAAACTTTCTTCCGCTTTGCCTAACGGGCTGACGCGAATAATTCTAATTAGGGTTGTTTTAATTTTAAATATACAATCATTGCGTGCAATTGACATACTAACGCGTCGACCTCATTGGAATCAAAATATTGACATGTTTCCGCCACCGCGCCGCCAGATACCCCAAACGCCCGCCAAGTGATTCGGCGACTATCAGCTGAAGCTCTGCCACAGGATGACCGGCACCGCTGCCGCTGACAGAACCACCGCATAGGGCACTTTACCGCTGCGTCCCATCTCCGCAATACGTCCGCCCAGCCCAACCTCCAGTTGCCGCCATTGCGCAAGCTTGATGGTCCCGAACAGCACCACCGACACGGCCAACAACAACAGGCTGAAAGCCCCCAGCCCCTGCAGTCCCACGAACATGCCCAAGGGCAGCATCAGCTTCACATCCCCCGCCCCCATGCCGCGCATCATCCACATCACGAACCCGACAAGAAACAGCACCGCGCCGGCCAACAGATCGGTCCAGAACCAGCGCCCTCCTTCGGACAGCGCCAGCAATGCGTAAAGCCCCAGCATCCCCAGTACCGCCTGGTTGCGGATCTTCAGATGGCGGGAGTCCTGCCAGGCAATGAAAAGCAAAAGCGCGGCGGCGACCAAGGTCACGCACCGCGCAAGAAGGATCCCGATCATGGTTGTATCAGATTCCGCGAAGGTCCCCTTGCGACCGGCGCGGATACTTCACCGAATTGCGCAACATCTCAAGGTTGTTGGCCGTGATCTCGTTTGACGGATCGAGCTCATAGGCCTTGAGGAAATAGGTCCGTGCCACCTGCAACTCACCGCGCAGCAGCATCGAGTAGCCATAGTTGTTCAGATATTCGATTCGGTTGCCGATGATCGGCTTGAGCTTGGCATAGGCATAATCCGATTTATCGAACCGGCGCAGCATGTCCGAAGACGCCGCAAAGCCAAGCCAGGCATTGGGGTCAGTCGGCACAACGTCCAGCGCCTTCTTGTAGGACCGATAGGCGTTGCCGTAGTTGCCTTCTTTGAATTGCGCCTGTGCCACCACAAGCAGGTTCTCATCCGGATAATAGTTCCGATTGGCGGTGTCCTTTACGGTGGCTTTACCGTCGCTGAACGCCGCGAAATCGCCAAAGGTGGTGTTTTCGCAAGCGGCAAGGAACGCCACCATCAGAATGGAAATTGCTAATCTCATTGTGGTCTACCTGTCCCGGTACGCTGTTTTGGATATTGTGAGCGTTGACGCTGCAAGATAACAGGGCCTTAGGACTTCGCAGAGCCATCCGCAACAAAATCCCAACGATTGCGGCAATTCCGCATCACTCGGGCCGCAAGTCCCGGCAATCATGGACGCGCCAGTAGGTCGAATCAGCCGAATTCTCCGATGCAGGCCACCACACGCCGCTGACATAAGGCCCAGTCTTGATTGGCAGACTCCAGACACGCCCCTGCCCTGCCCCGTCATCCGTCAACAGCACGATAAGGTCGAGCTCAGGCAAAGTATCGCAAACCGCGCGCAGCGTAGCCGCATCCCGCGCCCTTTTGGTTTCGGGTCCAACCGGACAACGGTTCGCGTTCTCCGCGATCTGGAAATCGCCGGTACCCAGCGGTCTGAGCGCTTCAGCGCGGCGCTGAAACTCGATCGCCTGCGCACGCTGAAAGACATTGCCATTGCGCTGACTACAAGAGAAATACTGGGGTGCCCCGGCCCGGATCCACATGGGCAGCAGCGCGCCCTCCCAATAGACAGTGCTATCGCGCACCGCCTCTGCGATCTCCGGCGGCAGCGTCTCAGCATCCACCCAGCGGCGCCATGGATCGCGCGCATCCGCAAAAACCGCGATTGCGAGGACTGCCGCGCAAGCCGCCGCAGCCATCCGCGCCAGCAGGGATACGCGCTTGACCGATACAACCACCAACACGGCGAAACCGACCGCCACTCGCAACCAGACATCGCCTTCGGGGCGTAGGGCCTGCACGACACCCGCCAGCGCCAACAGCCCGAGCACGGCCCCCAGCGCCGCCATCCAGTTACGTGTCGAGGCCGGTAATTGCGCCAGCAACGGCGCCAGAACGGATAGGCTCGAAGCGATCGGCGCCACGTCCAGCAGATGGTCAAAGACCGAGATCACGATGACAAACCACCACCATCCGACTGCCGCCCCGCTGAGCGCCAGATACAGAACCGCGATATTACCCACCAGCACCAGCAGCCAAAGACCGCGCCAAGGTTGCAGCGCAGTGATCATCCGGTCTTCCAGCGTCGCCGTGCCCAGAACAGAAAGCGCCACTGCAAGCCCCGCCGCCCATAGACACGCCCGCGCCAGATCGCGCATCCGGCCAGGCGCACCACGGGCCACCACCAGCAGAGCAACAAGCGGCACGGTGAGAAGCGTTATGGAAACCCCGGGCCAGTATTGCGGGAACACCACATCAACCGGGTCGTGCAGTATGGCGGCCCATTCCGGGTCAAAGCGTCGGCCAAGCCCGTCAAAAGGCGCAATTCCGACAAGGCCAAGACCGACCGCCCCAAGCGCGCCACCCGCCAGACCCAGAACGAAACTGTAAACGCCCCGCACCCAGAGCCGCAGAACGGCGATCCCCACGGCAAAGGCCATGATCGGGTGCAACGCCGCGCTCAACAGCCATGCGCCCCCTCCCGCGACCGCCCTGCCCCGCAGAACCAGCGCGAGCGACAGCAGCGCCGCAGCCTCGCTGAAAATACGCGGGGTCACGATCCCCTCGGCATAATGCAGAGCACCATTGCCGTAGGCCGGAACCATCAGGAACAGGCCAACAACGAGAACGGGCAGATCAACAGCGCCAAACCGAAGCGTGCGCAACAGCGCAATCAACGCTGCTACCCAAATCGCCAGCCCCAGAAGCCAGGCCGCCAAATGCCCACCGCTGGGGCCCAGAGCAGCAACCAAGGGCGCATATCCCAGATCAAAGATCGAAAAGTTGTGCTGCGATCCGAAGTGAAACGCCAGATCCTCCTCAAGCGCCTGCGCGCCGCCGCTGCGCAATGCCTGGGCGGTGTAAAGCACCGCATCGTGGTAAATGCCTTGATAGGGACGCATCGTCAGCAGCGCTGCGACACCAGCTAGGAAACCAAGCAATATTCGACCCCGCTCAGCGGGATTCATGGTATTCCTGTTCGGTATTCACGTACCACATACCTTCCCGCGTGTCCCGCCCCTCGGCCAGCCCGTCCACCGCCACCATGGCGGTCAGGATGGAGTGGTCCTGGTTGTTGTAGCGGTGCATCCCGTTGCGTCCAACGCAGTACAGGTTTTCGAATTGCGAGACATATGACTGAATTTCACCAAACCGCTCATAGCTGCCGAAATAGGCAGGATAGGCTTTGTGCGTGCGGACGACCACATGGTCGATCACATCCGCCGCCCGGGCCACGCCCAGCTTTTCCAGCTCGGAAATCCCGAACGCAGCAAGGTCGCCATCTTCCATCGACCAGTATTCATCACCCTCATCGACGAAATATTCCATGCCCAACCAGATCGTCTCCGGGTCCGCCACCAGATACGGACTCCAGTTATTGAAGATCTGCAACCGGCCCACCTTCACATCCGAATCCTGAACATAGATCCAGTTATCCGGCACCTTCTCGGCCAGCTCTGTGGCGCTGACACCGCCATCCAGGGTCAGCCGCTTCAGCAACACCCCCACCGTGATGAAATCCCGGTATGGCAGATTGCGGGCGATCTCGGTCACCGCTGGCGGCGCGCTGGGTTGCCAGCCACCAATCAGCTCCTGCACCGGCATGGAGGAAAAGACGTAATCCGCCGTGACCTCCTGGATGCCTGCGGGGGTTTCGACCGTGACCGCGCTCAGCCGGGTACCATCATGCTGGATGCCCGTGACGCGGGAACCGAAATGCAATTCGCCGCCGCCTTCGGTCACCTTGCGAGCCACCACTTCCCAAAGCTGGCCAGGCCCGTGTTTGGGGTAAAGAAAGCGCTCGATCAGGCTGGTCTCGACATCCTTTTGCCGCACGTCCCCGGCTCCGGGTTTCAGCTTGCGCAGGGTATGCGCGATCAGCGATTTGATCGACACCCCCTTGATCCGCTGCGCGCCCCAATCGGCCGGGATCTCCGTGCAGGGCACGCCCCAGACCTTCTCGGTATAGTCACGAAAGAAGGTGGCGTAGAGCTCGTGGCCAAACCGGTTGGTGACGAAATCAGTGAGCGTTACCTCCGGTTTGACCGGCTTCAACCGGGCGCGGATGTAACTACCGACGATGCGCAGGCTGCGCCAGAAACCCAGGTTGCGGAAAGTCTCGGGTTTCAGCTTGAGCGGATAGTCAAAGAACCTGCGCCCATAGAGAATGCGGGACACGCGGTTGCGCACCAGCATAACCTCATCCACCTTTTCCGGATCGGCATCCCCCGGAGCAATATCACGGTGCTTGTTCTGGTAGGAGACCGTGATGCTCTCGCCCTGCCCGGTTCCGCCCTGAAGCGGCAGCACATCGGCCCACCAATCCATGACGCGATCGGATTTGGAGAAGAACCGGTGCCCGCCGATGTCGATGCGGTTGCCCTTGTAATTGACTGTCTTGGAAATCCCGCCGACCTGGCTGTCCGCTTCAAAGATGATCGGTTTGATATCGGTCCGCGCGATCAACTCGTACGCGGCGGTCAGTCCGGCCGGTCCTGCGCCGATAATCACGGCGATACGTTGTGTCATGCGATCCGCCTCTTTATTGTCCGACACCCGCAGGTGTCAGCCGTTCAGCAATACGCGCGGCGCGAAAGCTGATTAACTTATGCGCAAAGAAGGAATAGAACGCGGTCAGCCCGACGGCGATCCCATGCGCAAGCGTCTCTGGCAGCACCGGCAGTGGTAAAGCTGCGGCGGCATCGGTCATTGCGGTGGCGGCCCAACTGTCCAGCGCCTGCGCGATCCCGGTGGTAAGCATGACTCCGCCCAGCGAAACGCCAAAGAAGTCGCGTAATTCACTGCGCGCCTGACGTCCAGATGACGGATAGGTGTAGCGTCGGTTTAGTGAGAAGCTGACCCCCATACCGGCAAGGAAAGCCACGGCAACGGACAAGGCGAACATGGGTCCGTGATCGAACCCCAATTGCCCGTAAAGCAGGTACCCCACCACCATGTTGACCAACGCGGCGAGACCGGAGCACATCAGAAAGCGATGAAACAAGAAAAACTCCTGAAAACGCGATTAAAATATGTTTCGGTTCCATTGTGACGATTCGCGACTTCGGAAACAACTGTTTTGCTGTGGACAATACGTTTACTCGGGTCAGGGTCAGGATTGTCAACTGATGATTTCGGGACTTTTTCATTTTTCGCAGTTTTTGGGAATTTGCGGTTTTCGAGGCTGAACATACTCCGTAAATCGCCGTTCAAGCTTGACCGCTTTCCGCGCAAAACCATCCTTTGTGCAGTGCAATCAATGCGAATGGCCAGATGATCGATTGCCGTCTGACCGCGCGCCGGAATACAAAAGCGATACTTAGCAGGATCGAGAAAATACAGGCCGTAAAACACGGCCAAATCCACTACAAGAAAACAGGCAACAGAGGCGAAATCGAACTTATCAAGGACTGTTCGAGCACGCCGCATGACAGAGATCGACGTCCTGATTTCAACTCAGGCCAAGTCCACTAGCCCAACAGTTCCATTGATCTCCGGGTGAGTCGATTCCGCGTAGAGGTGGCGCTATTCCGGACGTATATTGCGCTTTTTGCTTGCCGCCACATTGCGCCACGCCAGGTCGAGCAGCTCCATGCTCAGTTCCGGCTCGCGGTCCAGATATCGGCAGGCGGCAATGATATGTTGCGACAGGAAACCCGGATGCGCCCCGGAGGTGACGAATCCGCCCTCGTCGTAGCGTTTGGTAAAGAAGGCATCCATGACTTCCTGATTCCACTCCAAATCGACGTTTTTGCAGACATCGCGGAAAATCTGCATGTAATCCTCGCGGGTGGGGGAAGGAACGAAGATCTTGAAATAGATCCGGCGCAGCGCCGCGTCATCACCCAACTCCTCGGGCTGCATGTTGGAGGAAAACACCACCAGCTGGTCAAAGGGCACCATGAATTTCTTGCCCGTATGCAGCGACAGGATGTCGAAGCCTTTTTCCAGCGGCACGATCCAGCGATTAAGATAGGCTTGGGGCGTTTCCAGCTGGCGGCCGAAATCGTCGAGCACGAAAATGCCGCCAAGCGCCTTGAGATGCATAGGCGCCTCGTAGAAACGCGCGGTTTCCTCGAACCGCAGGTCCAACATGTCGAGCGTCAATTCACCCCCGGCAATCACCACCGGGCGGTGGCAGGGCATCCAGCGCGGGTCCAGCCGCGGGCCGTCTTTGGGCAAGTCAAAGGGTTCATGCAGGGTTTCGTCGTAGAACTTGATGATCTGGTTGCCCACAAGGATGGCATGCGGAAAATAGACCCGATCGCGCAGTGAGTGCCCCAGCGCCTCGGCCAGCGAGGTCTTGCCATTGCCCGGCTCGCCCCAGAGCAGCATCGAGCGCCCGGAATTGGCGGCGGGGCCAAGCTGTGCCTTGAGAATGTCGGGGATCACCAGATGCGAGAACGCGGCGTCCAGCTCGCTGCGGTGAATTTCCTCGTTGAGGATCGACTGACGGCGGATCTGCTTTTCGAACATCTCCAGCGTCACCGGCGCCGGGCCGACATATTGCGACAGCGCATTGGCTTCGCGCGCCCAGGCATGGCCCAGATCGGTCAGCGAATAGCGCACGTCGGATTTGATGTCCTCGCTCTCCAGACCCTGTGCCTCGACCAACTGTTTGTGGCTCATGATCTTGATGACCTGACGCACCACCAGTTTGGGCAGACAGATCACATTAGCAATCTGCGCCGGCGTCATGGTGCCACCTTCCATCATGATCTTGCAGGTCAGGTAGAGCAGAAAGCTTTCGCTGAGCCCAGTTTCGGAGATCTCCTTGGGAGGGGAGGGGTATTCGTAATTCTTCGACTCGCGTTCCGGGGCGTGGGGCGCTTCGGTGGCCTCCGCCTCTTGCGGCGCGGCGCTGTCCTCTGCGGCTTTTTTCGGTTCGGGTGTGGGATCTGGTTTGGCGGCTGTGGTCACGGGCGTCTCGGCCTCAGGTGCCTCCGGGGCAGGGAGCGTGTCCGCGACCTCGGGCTTGGTGTCTGGTTTGGTTTCGGGTTCAGGGGTGACGGTGTCCGCAGTGGTGCGGCTGAAAACCTTTTTGAACACGGCTAATCCTTTGTTTCGGCGGGACCGCAGGGCGCGGTTCAGTCGGGCAAGTGCAGAGTCGGCGATGGCAGGCGGCGCGTCAAGTCACCCATCACCGGGTTGATTGGTAACGTCCTCGGAGGAGGGGGCAGGCACGGGGACCTGCTCCGCTTCCGGTTCATTGGTGACGGGGGTCAGAGGCGTTTTTACTGCCGGCTCGTTTGTAACAGGTGGCGCGGTCTCGGGCGGCGTGGCAGCGTTGGTCTCCGGGCTGTCCATCCGGTCACTTTCCAGTACCGGCGGTTCGGCGACCTTGAAATAGACCCGCAGGTTGCTGTCGGGCAGGGTGAATTCGGTCAGACCGCCGAACACCTCTCCTTGGGCAAGCCGAGACCCGGCGCTATCGGGGTCGCCGTAGCGTGAACCGGAACAGACTACGACGAATTCCGCCCCCAGCGTCTCGATCCCGGCGATCATTTCTTCGGGAGTACCGCTGTGATACTTCATACCGTTTGCATGCGCGTCAGGATGAGTGTGATAGGGCGCGGAGGTGACGGAGTGGCGGGTGTGATAGATCAGGTGCACTGAAAGCCCCAGTGGCGTCAGCGCCAGCCCGCGCGGCACCTCACCCACGGCGCGGAGGCTTTCGGGTGCCTTGCAGCGGTGGTCTTGCGGTGCACGGGTGCTTGGTGGCAGCAGGTCGTTCCATATATAGACCAGCGGCGGATATATAAAGACCGCAGTGAAGCCCAGGAACAGGAATGGTTTGAAAAGCCGCAGGAATTTGCGCCATGGACGGTTCAGAATGCGTTCGGCCACAAGCCCATAGGCCAGCGGCAGTACGACCACGCCCCAGATCATCGCCCGCAGCTGAAAGACCGCGCCGATCAGGCCCAGAATGACAAAGACCAGCACGAGGTCTTCGCCATCATCCTTGGGCCCGAACATCAGGAAAGGCAGGACAAGCAAAAAGGGCAGGTAATGCGAGATCGCCGAACGCGGGTCATTCAGGATCAGATCCCGCGCAGCCGTGTTTTCCAGCATATTGGCGACGATGCCCGATCGCACGTCTTCGGACAGGTTGGCAAATGGCCCGGCCAGGCAGGGCGACAACACGGGGTAGAGCAAAGCTCCGACGATGCACGCGGCAATCACTGCGAAGACGAAGCGCCTGAAGAGGCCAGTCGCATTGCGAGCCAGCGCCGAGGCAAGGAAAACAAATACCAGCGTGCCAAGCGCCAGCGTCAGAGCGGGCAGGGCAAAGCGGTCGCATTCCAGAGCCCGCCAGTCGGCATAGGGCACTTCGATAGGAAAGAGCAGAGCGGATATGGCCCCGAAAGAGAGGCCAAAGCCAAGCATCCGTTCGCGCGCGCCGTAGGTACCGCGCAGGAACCGGGTCACGAGAAGCATGACACAGATCCCGATAAAGGGCAGCATCTCCAGCCCGATTGAGAGGGAAAGGGCGGCAAAAACCCCACCGGCCAGCCCGGCGCGGCGGTGCTGCGTGTCCGCCAGGAGGCTGGCAACAATACCGATCATACAGACGATTTGGGCGTTGTGATGATCCACGCGGCCCAGAGCGAAATGCGTCACGGCAATGGCAGGCAGCAGCGCGGCGGCCAGCATGGCAAAAGCCGCGGCGGATGCGCCGCGCGCGCGATAGGCCGCCAGCGCGGTCAGGCCCAGAAACGCGGTAAAAAGCAACGCTGGCCAGAGCGCGGCGATCAGGCGTTCAGCCAGGATATCGCCGACAAAGGGCCGGGCGATTAGGGTGCCGACGGCAAGAATGCCGTCGATCAGCCGTGACCAGTGAAGGTCCAGCCCCTCGGGAGGCAGGATGCGGTATTGCACATTGTCGAACCACCCTTGACCCGCCAGCAGGTCGCGCACCGACAAAAGGCGCAGTGCATCATCAGGGCCGCGTGGCGTAAAGCTCTGCAGAAACTGCGGTGCCAGAATATATTGGAACGCCGCATATAGAATCAGCGATGTCACGAATACGGCGGGGATACTGTCTGGCGAGGAAAAAAGACCGCGGGAATCTTGGTTCATGTGACGGATCTTTCAAATGGCGACAAGTCAATGGATTAACGCTAGCGCATGTTTGCCCGACCGTGCAACAATTCCACACAGGCAATCCCGCAATGCGTGTGGCGAGGCTCCCTGCGCAGCTAGAAATGGCAACGGGCCCGGAGTATTTTGCCTTTTCCTCAGTATCCTGACGCGGTTCGTGTCCCGCAGCGGGTTTCGCATGCACTGTGGCGCAGCCAGGCGGTATGAGTTCGGTGCGGTTTTGTCCGGAGTGGCGACGTCGATTGGCCTATTTTGACCAGTCTGGCTCACATGCGCGTGAATTCGTCCCTGACCGCACCGGAAAAGTCGGGCAAAAGTTGATAATTTCTGAAAAAGACGCATACTTCGCCCAATGGCTCTGCCCGGACTTTTGGGCGCGTCTGGCCTTAAATTTTCATGGAGTGTCCCATGGTTAATCGCTTCCTGCGTTCCCAAGAGGGCTACGTCCTCATCCTTTCGCTTCTGCTCTTGCCAGTGTTTTGCATTTTCGCGCTGCTCATTATCGACGTGACTCGTGGCAATAACGCTCATGGCGATCTGCAATCGGCGGCCGATGCCATGGCGCTGGCCGCAGCGCGCGAGCTTGACGGCGAACCGGGGGCGATTAACCGGGCGCGGGGCGCGATGGAGCAGTTGTCCAACAGTGTCAGCATGCTGGACCGGAACGCGTCCGAGGCGCAGAACAATCTGGACTATACGCCGCTGAGTTCCTCGGATTCCTTTGATGTAGCCTTTCTAGAGAGAATCCCAACGCTTGATAGCACTCCGATCAACAGCGTATTTGCCACCGAACAAACAAATGACGATTCAGATGCCGCCTATGTCTATGTGGCAGCGCAATCACAAGATCTCGAACCACTGTTCAACCGCATTCTCGGGCTGAGCAACGATGTCCCGGTCAGCGCCTGGGCTGTGGCGACCTATTCCCGCACGGCCTGTGACGTGGCGCCGGTCTATATCTGCAACCCGTTCGAACCGGAAACAACAGACGCGAGCTATACCGGAAGCACCACCGATGATTATGGTTTTGTGAGCACCTTCACGTCAGGAAATCTCCACGGGAGACTGTTTGACCTGTTTTATTCGACAACATCTTCTTCCGGCGCTGGCAACTGGGGATTCCTGCGGCTTCCAGGAAGCAGAGGTACAAGTGATGCACGTGACGCGCTCGCCGGCTATAACCCGACCTGTTATGAAGAGTATTCGGTCGATGCGGAGCCCGGCAACTTTGATACTGCGGCCGCATCTGGATGGAATGTGCGATTTGGTCAGTATTCCGGCGCTATGAACAGCAAGCCGGATGATGAGATCGAAATGCATTATTCGCCCGACATAAACGTGGCGCATAATTATGGCGATAATGATAGCATGTTGCTTCCGACACATGCGGACGGGATGGCGAATGGCCGGTACGGTGGTTCCGACCTGTGGAATCTGGATGGTGTCTGCCGTGTGACGCAGGATCCATCAGCGCCGACGACCGTGGAAGACACGGTTCTTGAGAGCGTGAGTCATGACAATGCGGATCCCATTAATTATGAAGCGGATTGCACCGCTGCGGGCGGCACATGGGAACCAGGTTATTGGGAGGTCCGGCACGGTACGCCTTGGGATCCGACAGCGCATAATTACGATGCAATCATCCAACAATATCCGGACATGATCGATTCGGAGCGAGCGACCTTCATCTCGACGACCATGCCGTCCCGATACGATATCTACCGGTATGAAAACTCGCTCGGATCCAGTTACCAGGAAACCGCGCCAGAACATTCCATCTATGCCCAATCGGACCGGCGTGAATCTTTTGTTGCGGTCGTCAACTGCAATGCATCCGACATTCAGGGGAGCGCGACAGGCTTGGACACGGTTGCAAACATGACGATTTTCGTAGCAGAGCCGTCGCCCACAACCGGGAGTACCTCATCCCTGAAATTTGAAGTGACCGACATGACCGGTTTCACCGGCAGCACGTCGCTGAACGAGAAATTCCGCGAAGAATCGGAACTGGTGCGATAAGGCACGGGTTTCAGATTGCCGCCAAGCGGTCTGGTTTTGCCCGCGGCAGGTTTATGCCCTGTTTCGGACGCGTCAACAATGCAGGGGAGCGACACAGGAGGTCGCCCGATCGCGGTGGCCTGTTGGATTGGCCAGCATCGGTATGAACACCCTCAAATCCGCCTTCCAATGTCCGAACCGCGCTTGGTGAGCGTCATCAACGACACGGAACTGAACACCTAAATTACGCCGAAACCTGTCCAGACGTTGGGGAGTAGCTCAGACCAAAGGGCGGCCAGAACCCGCTGATGTTTGCCGCCACCTTTGTCCTGCAACTGATCGTCGCTGGTATGATGCGCCACGTCTTTGCCTTGTCCGGTATCGATTCAATTGGGGCCGGGTTGATCAGCGGGCTTGGCGTAGGGCTGTTTTTCATTACGCCCTGGATTGCCATCAACAACATGTACGGCATGCGACCCGTGACACTGACCGTGATTGATGGCGGCTACGCAGTCTGCGGATGTATGTTGATGGGGGTGGTCCTGACGCTGTTCTGAACAGGCGGGCCGGAAAGAAACAGGCTCTGGCGGAACAACGCCAGAGCCCTTTTCACCCCACGTGCTCCCACTACAGACACGTGACCGATTGGCCCTGGCCGTCCTGGCCAGATGCAACAACCCTAACCCAATGACCCGCGAAATCCCAAACGGAAAGCCCCGGGCTTTTGGTTCAAATTCTAGCTGTCAAAACAAAAGGCGCCCCCAGGGGGACGCCTCTGAGCCAAGTGGCAGAATCGCCATTCAGCTGTAGACGGATTCTTTGCCGAAATGCTTCACCAGCATGTAGTAGACCACGGCGCGGTATTTATTGCGCTCCGAGCGGCCATAGGTTTCGATGACCGAATTGATCGCTTCCATGAGCTGCGGACCATCCGCAAGACCAAGCTTCTTGATCAGGAAGTTGTTCTTGACGGTCTCAAGCTCACTCTCCTGTGTCGCGGCCACGGTGGATGCATCGGCGTTATAGATCGCCGGACCACAGCCGATAGTCACTTTGGTCAAAAGGTCCATGTCCGGCGTCATGCCGCATTTGTTTTTCAGATCATCCGCGTATTGCGCAATCAAATCGTCACGTTTTCCCATTCTTGTCTCCCCTGAAAGTTGCCTACCCACGCCGGGCCTGTCTGTTTCGCGTGATAACCTTACTGTCAAAACGCATGCACACAATGGTAATCATTGGCCAGTTTTCCCCCATCCGGCCTGTTTACGACGCGTAAAGCGGCGATTTTTGGCCAGAAGCCATGCCAAGGCAGGTCGCAAAGTGACCGAAAGGCTGCAAAACGGGGTGCCCATGCTGACTCAGAGCCAAATCGCCACCTACCACGATGCAGGGGTCCTGCATCCAGTACCCGTGTTCGCCGAACAAGAGGCCCGTGAACTACGGGATGAGGTGGAGCAACTTGAACGCCAGCACGCGTCCGGTGCGGGTCAACGCCCGCTGTCGCAGTATTTCCGCGTGAACGGACAAATCGTACTGCCACTGTTGTCCCGGGTTGCGCGAACGCCTGCCATTCTGGATGCGGTCGAGGCGCTTTTGGGTCCGGACCTGCTTGTCTGGTCGGTAGAGTTGTTCATCAAGGAACCGGGCACCGATAGTCTGGTGAGTTGGCATCAGGACATCACCTATTGGGGCATGGGCGAAACCGATGACGAGGTGACGGCCTGGATCGCTTTGTCCGATGTCAGCGTCGAGGCCGGTTGCATGCGCTTCATCCCCGGCTCTCACCGAAATCCGATCGTAGCGCATGAGGACACGCATGACTCTGACAATCTTTTGTCGCGCGGCCAGCAGATTGCAGGGATTGACGAAACCAAGGCCCAATTTGGCCCGCTCAAGCCGGGAGAAATGTCCCTGCATCATGGGCGCTGCTTCCATGCGTCCGGTCCCAACCGCTCTGGCGACCGGCGCATCGGAATGGCCATTCGCTACGTGACGCCAGATGTGCGCCAGTCCGATCTTGGGCGTGACTACGCGATGCTTGTCCGCGGGCGGGATGCGCGGCAAGGTTGGATAAATATCGCCGCACCGACAACGTTGTTCGAACCGGGTGCGCTGCGCTTGTATGAAGAGGTGCTGGCGCATCAAAGTGCGACCCTGGCCGCAGGCGCAGATCAGGATGTGGCACTGTACGATCACCAAGGAGCCAAAGGATGAGCGCACCAAAAACCGTCAGTTTCACCGCGATGAAGGATGGCACACGCGAAGATTATGAAATGCTGGCCGAGCTGGAGAAGCCGTTCCATGCCATGACGGCGGATCGGGTGCTGGACGAATTGCGCCGCGCCGGGGAACAGACGCTTGAGGGCTACCCGATTACCCGGCTTCAGCACGGGCTGCAATCGGGCACCCGCGCGTTGCGGGATGGTGCCGATCTTGACTGGGTTGTCGGGGCGCTGCTGCACGATATCGGAGATGGATTGGCCCCGCAGAACCACGACCGCATGTCGGCCGAGGTCATACGCCCTTTCGTGCGCTGGGACGTATCCTGGGTGGTTGAGCATCACGGGATTTTCCAGATGCTCTATTACGGACATCACTACGGCTGGGACCGCAATGCCCGCGACCAGTTCAAGGATCACCCCTGTTACGACAGCTGCGCCGAGTTTTGCGAACGCTGGGACCAATCCAGCTTCGACCCCGATTACGACATGCTTCCTCTGGAGCATTTCGAGCCAATGGTGCGCGAGGTGTTTGGCCGCAAGGCCTATGATCCGGTTGTGATCCGCGAAGGTCACGTGTCCCCATTGACCTCGGGCGTGGCCAACGCGTGACGCCGCAGAGGTCATTGCAGCGTCGCTCTTGCGGTTGGTGAGCGGGAATGCAACTGTCCGCCGGAACGTGACAGCCCGGAGTTGGTAGATATGAAAAGATCGTTGCTGGTGGCCCTGGGCCCGGTCAGCCTTGTGGCGCTGGCCGCTTGTGAGCCGGTTGCAGGTACGGACGGAGCGCAAGCGGGATATGCCGTGACGGTTCCCGAGGATGTCGCCGCGATTGCCGCTCCGTATCAGGACCTGAGCAGCGCGCGCATCCTGCCCGGGGATGGATGTTACTGGTACAGCCACAAGGGGCCGGTCGAAACGACGCTCCTGCCCCTGCGGACCAAATCCGGCAACCCGATCTGCACGCGCCCGCAAAGCTGATACGGGCGCGCAGAACCATTTGTCTCAGGATGTGAGCGGCTGTCCCTGCGTGGGGTAAAGATACGCGGTCACGCCGGTATCCACATTGTCATACAGCGTGTTGATATGCGGCATGACCATGCGCACACAGCCCGAGCTTGCGCGCGTGCCGATGGAGCGCGGCGCAGGCGTGCCGTGGATGCGCAGATATGTATCGCGGTTGCCCACATAGAGGTACAGCGCGCGCGACCCCAGCGCATTGCCCGGACCCGGAGGCTGACCCTCGGCCCAGCGTTCGTATTTGTGCGGCTCACGCTTGATCATCGCGGCGGTGGGTTGCCAGCGCGGCCATTTCGTCTTGCGCCGGATGGTGTAGACGCCGGGTTCATAAAGCCCGTCACGCCCGATCGCCACGCCATAGCGCATCGCGGTGCCGCCCTCTTCGATATGGTAGAGGTAACGCGCCACCGCATCGACATGGATATCGCCCGGTTTCAGCCCTTCATTCGCCTTTACCCGACGCGGCAGAAGCCGCTTGTGCAGCCCCCACGGGTTCGAGGTCTCAAGGTCAAAGCCCTCTGGCGTGACCTGTGCGTCCCAGGCATCCCATTTGCTGGAATTGGCAAAAGCGGGCGTGGCAATCGCGGGCGCGCAAAGCGCAGCCATCGAAGAAGCGATCATGTGGCGGCGTGTCAGCATCGGTAACCTTTCGGACGAATGAAGCGAGCAGAACTGCGGCTATAGATACGCAAGGGAATCGCGCCCCGTAAAGCATTGACGGACCAACAAAGTCGCGAGGTGCCAAACTGTTGCATCGCGGGTGCGGTTTTGCAGGCATGAAAAAACCGCCGACCCGTGAGCCAGCGGTTTCATCCATTGCTGCATCACGCTTAGTAGCGGTAATGCTCGGGCTTGTAGGGCCCTTCGGGTTTCACGCCGATATAATCCGCCTGTTCCTGCGCCAGCGGGGTCAGTTTTACGCCGATGCGGTCCAGATGCAGGCGCGCGACCTTTTCATCCAGATGTTTGGGCAGAATGTAGACCTCGTTGTTGTAGCTTTCGCCATTGTTCCACAGCTCCATCTGCGCCAGCACCTGGTTGGTGAAGGAGGCAGACATCACGAATGACGGGTGGCCGGTGGCGTTGCCAAGGTTGAGCAAGCGGCCTTCGGACAGAAGGATCAGTCGATTGCCATTGGGCATCTCGATCATGTCCACCTGTTCCTTGATATTGGTCCATTTGTGGTTCTTCAGGTTGGCGACCTGAATTTCATTGTCGAAATGGCCGATATTGCCGACGATGGCCATGTCCTTCATCTCGCGCATATGCTCGATCCGGATCACGTCCTTGTTGCCGGTGGTGGTGATGAAGATATCGGCCGTGGACACGACATCCTCCAAAAGCACCACTTCAAACCCGTCCATCGCCGCCTGAAGCGCGCAGATCGGGTCGACTTCGGTCACTTTCACGCGGGCGCCTGCGCCGCGCAAGCTAGCGGCCGAGCCTTTGCCCACATCGCCGTACCCCAGAACGACGGCGACCTTGCCCGCCATCATCGTATCGGTGGCGCGGCGGATCCCGTCAACGAGCGATTCCTTGCAGCCGTATTTGTTGTCGAATTTCGACTTGGTCACGCTGTCGTTCACGTTGATCGCCGGGAAGGGCAGTTGGCCTTCCTTTACCAGTTGATAGAGGCGGTTCACACCGGTGGTGGTTTCTTCGCTGACGCCCTTGATCTGGTCGCGGGTCTTGGTGAACCAGCCGGGGCTTGCGGCCATGCGCTTGGCGATCTGCTTCTTGATCACCTCTTCCTCTTCCGAGGACGGCACGGGGATGATGTCTTCGCCCGCTTCGGCACGCGCGCCCAAGAGCACGTAAAGCGTGGCGTCGCCACCATCGTCGAGGATCATGTTGGGGCCATCTTCGAACAGGAAGCTCTTGTCCAGATAATCCCAATGCTCTTCAAGGCTCTGACCCTTGATTGCAAAGACCGGGATACCCGCCTTGGCAATGGCCGCCGCCGCGTGATCCTGTGTCGAGAAGATGTTGCAGGACGCCCAGCGCACATCCGCGCCCAGCGCGACCAGCGTTTCGATCAGAACGGCGGTCTGGATCGTCATGTGCAGCGAGCCGACGATGCGCGCGCCCTTGAGCGGTTGTTCCGCGCCATATTCTTCGCGCAGAGCCATCAGCCCCGGCATCTCGGTTTCGGCGATATCAAGCTCTTTGCGGCCGAAATCGGCCAGAGAGATGTCTTTGACAATATAATCTTCGGTCATCGCTAACTCCTCGGGTTCGCGGCTGCGCTAACAGCTTGGCGCGGGCAAATCAATATTACGCTGGCCATCACGGCAAATAGCCCTTTTTTCGTCACATTCGACAGGCAAACAAAACAAAAAAAGAGGTATGAGCATGCTTCACGATTCATCACTTGGCCAACGCAACCGTTTCTATACTGCTGACACCGCCACCGGCGATCCGGCCTTTGGCTATGCGTTGTGCGAAAATCAATACGGGCGCTACTGTGTCCCCGACAGCTACGCGCATCGCGAGGTGCCACAGATCCTTGCCCGCGGCGAGGTTTATGAACCCGAAACGCTGCAACGCCTGCGCAGCATTTATAGCGGCGGTGATATCGTCAGCGGCGGGGCCTTTGTTGGAGATTTCTTTCCGGCTCTGGCGGGTGTGCTTGAGCCGGGGAACAAGCTGTTCTCGTTCGAGCCGCACCCCACCACCTTTGCCGCCGCGCTGCACACCGTTCAGGTGAACCAGTTGCACAATGTGGAAATCGCCCCGGTCGCTGTCGGCGAAAGACCCGACACCCTGCCGCTTCAAATCGCGCGCCCCAATGGCAAATCACTGGCCGCCGCCGCGCGGATCGTCGAAGACGACGATATCGACGGCAAGGATTACATCATCCCGGTGCCGATCACCCGGCTTGATGATCTCATTCCTCAGGATCGGCCGGTGTCGATCCTGCATCTGGATATCGAAGGACATGAAGAACCGGCGCTGCGTGGCGCGCAGGCCCTGTTGCAGCGCTGCACACCGATCGTTGTTCTTGAAACCTCGCGTAAACGGCGGCTGGCAATTGTGGACAAATATTTGTCCGTCCTGCGCGAGCTTGTCCCAGAGGCGCAATACGGGCTGCACCACATTGTCGAGGATGACGGCAATGCGTTCTTCCATCCCCATCAGGTCGCGTAAATCGGCAATTAGCCTGTCACGCCCGGCGGCGGCGGGGGCTGGACGGAGTTCCAGTTCTGACCGGTGGCCAGCACACAGCTCACGCCGTCCGGACGGGTCAGAAAGATCGTGAAACTGCCGGTATCTGGCGAGCTCCAGACCTCGATCAGGCGTTTCTCTGTTTGCAGACCGCCGCCTGTTAATGTCTCGTTGTATTTTGAATCCAGCGTTTTGGTGAGCACGTCGCGCGGCATGCAGCGCAACGCTTGCTGCGCTGTGGTAGGTGGGGCCAGCGCGGCCGCGCCAAAGATCAGAGCGGTGGAAATGAGACGTTTGAACATGGGGATCCTCCTTCTTTTTCAGAGGCCTCGCCATGGAACCGGCAAAGGCCCGGGCTATATGGATAAAATGGGGATTTCCGTCCCGCCGCGCCATGAACAACTAAGCACGCCAACGTGCGCGACTGTGTGATTTCGGTTTGCACGACTACTGGCCGCGGGCTATTGGCAGACTCCGAACGGAGGAATGACATGCCCCCAAAACCGCCCCGCGCATGGCAACGGATGCTGTCTGGTCGCAGGCTCGACCTGCTGGACCCGACGCCCGTGGATATCGAGATCGAGGATATCGCCCACGGGTTGGCCTTTGTCGCACGCTGGAACGGACAGACCGAAGGCGACTGGCCCTATTCCGTGGCGGAACATTCGCTGCTGGTCGAGGCACTTTTCACCCGCATGAACCCCAAGGCACCAGTGCGCTGGCAATTGGCGGCTCTTTTGCATGATGCGCCGGAATACGTGATCGGCGACATGATTTCGCCGGTGAAGGCGGCGGTTGGACCGGGCTATGGCGCGCTGGATGACCGGCTGACGGCGGCGATTCACATCCGCTTTGGTCTGCCTGCGGTGCTGCCCGCCACCGTTAAGAAACAGATCAAGCGTGCCGACCGGGTCAGTGCCTGGATGGAAGCCGTGCAGATCGCCGGATTCAGTCAGAAAGAGGCCGATGGTTTCTTTGGCCGGCCCGATGCGACGCTCATTGAGGGGCTGGACATTTCGCTACGCCCGCCGCGGGTGGTGCGCGATGATTTTACCGCGCGCCACGCTGACCTATTGGCCGCGCTATGAGCCGGGTGCATGTGGAACGCGTCTGTTCGGCCGATGCACGCGAGATGGCCGATCTTTTGAACGAGATCATCGAAATCGGCGGCACGACCGTCTTTCTCGATCCGCTGGGCCCCGATGACATTCGCGGCTGGATGGACAGCGCCGGGCCGCGCGGTCTGGGCGTGGCGGCGCGCGACGAGGATGGCGAAATGCTAGGGTTTCAATGGATCGACCCGCATCCAAACCTTGGGCCAGAGGTGGCACAGATCGCCAGTTTCGTGAAACCGGGCAATACCCGGCTGGGCATTGGCAGCGCATTGTTTGACGCCACGCGACAGGCCACAAGGGTGCTGGGCTATGAATGGATCGACGCCACGATCCGCGCCGACAATGAAAATGGTCTGGCCTATTACCAGAGCCGCGGGTTCGAGACCTACAAGACCGACCCGGACGCACGGCTGTCAGATGGGCGCAAAGTGGGCAAAATCTCCAAGCGTTACGATCTCTGAGCCGCGGCAGAGCGCGCCATTGGACGGATTGAGAACCGGCTGGAAAAGACGCTGGTGATGCGCGCCCATATGGTCAGACGTTCTTTGTCAGTGGGCGGAGCAACAGGTTTCGCGCCGGGCAAAAGCCGTCCTGCGGCATCAAATCGTGAAACAGCACGTAGCAGGTTTGTGTCTGATGGGATCATGGCGCTTTCCTTTCACGGCAGCAGTTTCAATGGATTTATGCGTGAAATCGTGGAAAACTCAGAGTCAGGAATACTGATAGCCTGAAAGCTGATCTAACAATGAATGCGATTGACTGGACCAAGCTGCCATCGCTCACCGCATTGCGGGCGTTCGATGCCACGGCGCGCACGCGCAGTTTCAGCGCCGCCGCGCGCAGCCTGAATGTGACCCATGCGGCCGTGGCCCAGCAGGTCAGCGCGCTTGAGGTCCATATGGGTGTGACGCTAGTGGACCGTTCTCCGCGTGGTGTGGCGCTGACCCCGGCGGGACAAGTCCTTTCCGATCATCTGCAACAGGGCTTTGCGGCGATTGCCGATGGGGTCGGGCGGGTGCTGGAACAGGACCGGGCGCGACCGGTCCGCGTGACCACCACCAGCTATTTCGCCGAAGCCGTGATATTCCCGGACATCGCGGATTTCTGGCGCGACAATCCGGATATCGAACTGTCCTTCACGCCTTCTGACACAACCATTGATCTTGTAGCTGAGGGCTATGACCTTGCCGTGCGGGCCGGGTACGGCAACTGGCCCGATCTGAGCGTCACGCATCTTCTCGACAGCCCGACATTGGCCTGCACCGCCCCGTCACTGGTGGATGATCCCGCAACGAACTGGGACAGGGTGCCCTGGCTTTTGCCCGCTGACAGCTTTTGGGAACGTGACGCGCTACAGGTTTCGGGAATTGATCCCGACAGCCTTACCATCACGGATCTGGGCAACCCGTCTCTTGAGATCCGCGCCGCAGAGGAAGGCGTGGGGCTTGTGCTTGAATCCCGGATCGACCTGAAGCGGCAGCTGGACCGGGGCACGCTGAAACCCGCGCCGATCCCGATCCGGCATGTGTCATCCTATTTCCTGGTAACACCGCCAAGGGAACCGCGCCCGGCGGTGCGCCAGTTCATGAATTGGCTGATCCGTACCTGCGGAGACACGCGTTAGCGCGGGCTGCGCTTGGCCAGGATGCGTTGCAATGTACGCCGATGCATGTTCAAGCGCCGCGCAGTTTCCGAGACGTTGCGATCACACAGCTCATAAACCCGCTGGATATGTTCCCAACGGACACGGTCCGCGCTCATCGGGTTCTCCGGCGGCGGTGGCAGATCATCCCCGGCGGCCAGCAGCGCGTTGGTGACATCCGTGGCGTCGGCCGGTTTCGAAAGGTAGTCAGTGGCACCGATCTTGACCGCCGCAACGGCAGTGGCAATCGCGCCATACCCCGTCAGGACAACGACACGGCTGTCCGGACGCTTTTCACGCAACACCTCGACCACGTCCAGCCCGTTACCGTCCTCCAGTCTAAGGTCAACGACTGCATAGGCCGGCGGGCGTGCGGTTGCGATGGCCTTTCCGGCAGCAACCGAACCGGCGGTCTCCACTTCGAAGCCGCGTTTCTCCATGGCCTTGGCCAGGCGGCGCAGAAACGGCTCATCGTCATCCACCAGTAGCAGTGACTTGTCTTCGCCGATATCTTGCAAATTGGTGTCGGCCACGCGGCAATCCTCCCTGAACTCCAAGGGGATTATCTCTGCGTGAATTCCGGGTGTCAAACCGAACTATGGTTGCATGGGCAACAATGTTGCGTTGAGCCGCGCTTTCTACAGAAGAAACTTAGCTCGCGGCATCGATGAAACACTGCGTGGTGTCCGCCATTGCCTCGGATGACACATCACGGCGGAAATATTCGACGAACCCGTGATCCGGCAAAACCAGATAGGAAAAGGTCGAGTGATCCACGAGGTAATACTCGTCCTCAGCGTCCTGCTTCTTGTAGTAGGTGCGATAGGCCTGGCTTGCCGCCTTGACCTGTTCGGGCGACCCGGTCAGCCCGATCATCCGTTCATGTAGGTTATAGGCGAAGTCCCCGACGACCTCGGGTGTATCGCGCTCCGGATCAATGGAAATGAAGACCGGCGTCACGATATCGCCGCGCTGTTCCAGGATATCCACCGCCTCGGCGTTGCGCGCGGTATCGAGCGGGCAGACATCCGGGCAGAACGTATATCCGAAATAGAGAATCGACGGACCGGTGATCACGTCGGTATCCGTCACGGTTTCACCCTTTGCATTGACCAGCTCAAAAGGACCACCAATTGCATTGGTACCCCCGGCAACCTGCCCGGTCCGGCATTGGGCGAAGGGATCCGCGCCAGGATCAGGTTGCGACGCGTACCAAAGCCCGCCTACAAGGGCGACAACGGCTGCCGATGCGAATAATGCGGCGGTTCGGACCATGAGGGGCTCCTGACTGGATGATTGTGTTGAATGAATGCTCAGGGACACGTAACAATCCCACCGTCCGGATCAAGTGACGAAAGCGCGCAGATGACAGACCCGACACCGGCCTTCCTGACTGAGCATCGCCGTGGAAACTGGGTGCGCCTGCGCACGTTGATCATGTTGCGCTGGATTGCCATCGTGGGTCAGCTCGTGGCACTGATCGTGGCGCAGCGTATGTACAACCTCACCCTGGAAATTGGCCTGTGCTATCTGGCGATTGGCATTTCCGTGGTCGGCAACCTGATCGCGATTGCCGTTTTCCCGGAAAACAAACGGTTGAGCGAATCCGAGAACATCATGATGGTGTTGTTCGATCTGCTGCAGCTTAGCTTCCTGCTCTATCTGACCGGCGGGCTGCATAACCCCTTTTCGCTTCTGATCCTGGGACCGGTTCTGATTTCCGCAGCAGTGCTGACCACGGGACCCACGATCTTTATCGGGATCATCGCGATCCTGCTGGTTTCGCTTCTGGCGGTATATCACCTGCCGCTTCGGACCGAATACGGGTTCATCCTGCGCATTCCCAATATTTTCATCTTTGGCAAATGGCTCGCGCTGGTGATCGCCATCGTGTTTCTGTCCGCCTATTCGAGACGTGTCACGAACGAGATGCACACCATGTCGGACGCGGTCGCCGCAACGCAGATGGCGCTCGCGCGTGAACAGAAGCTTACCGATCTGACCGGTGTTGTCGCCGCTGCTGCGCATGAGTTGGGAACACCGCTTGCGACCATCAAGCTGACTAGTTCGGAGCTTGCGGAAGAGTTGATCGACCAGCCCGAACTTTATGAAGACGCACAATTGATCCGTGATCAGGCAGACCGCTGTCGCGATATCCTTCGGTCAATGGGACGGGCGGGCAAGGCCGACATGCAAGTCCGCACCACACCTTTGAGTGAACTGATCCGCGAAGCCGCCGAACCGCATGAAAACCGCGGCAAGGACATACATTTTGACTATACCCCGGGGCCGGGCGGTGACTACGGCGTCCCGACAATCCAGCGGCAGCCCGAAATCATCCACGGCTTGCGCAACCTGATTCAGAACGCTGTGGATTTTGCGCGGGCCAATGTCTGGATCGAAGCGATGTGGACAGACGACCTTATCTCTATCCGGATCGTCGATGACGGGTCGGGGTATCCGCCCCAGTTGATTGGCCGTATCGGCGACCCGTTTGTCCGCAAAAGGCGCAGCGAGCGAGATCTCAAGAAACGCCCCGGATACGAGGGAATGGGATTGGGACTGTTCATCGCCAAGACTTTGCTGGAACGCTCTGGTGCAGAGCTGAGCTTTGCTAATGGGTCCGACCCTTATCAGCCACGTGAGATGCAGCATGAGAAATGCGGGGCTGTGGTCGAAGTTGTCTGGCCGCTGAGCAAGGTCGCGTCCCGGACCGGGCGCGACTCCGTCCCGCTTGGTGACAACCAACCAATTGAAATCTGACAGTTCCCCGAACCGTAAGCTGCGAGAAAAGCACGCTATTTCGGTCGCGATTAAGCCTTTGTTAACCATTGCAGCACAGATTGCATGCGATTGGAGGCTCCGATGTTTGATTTCGTGACCGGCCCCGAAGCCGCTGTCCTGATCGTTGCGACATTGCTCGGGTGCTTGTTCACCGTTTCCATCGTAGGTTGGGGCAAGCTGCATCACCAGCCCTCTGCCGCGACGCAGAGCCCGTCTGACGCCTCGGTCTCTTGCCTGATCGCCAATGATGAGGTGCTGGACATGTCTCCGGCGGCGGAACTTTTGATAGGAGACACAGCGCGCGCAGATGAAAGCGGCTGGGAAACGATCCGCCGAACGCTTGGCCCGCGTTTCGGTACGTTGCCGGACATGCCCGAAGATCTGTTTTCCGGCGACACCGGCCCCGCGGTTGCAATACCCGCACGCAGGACAAATGACAGTGGCCAGCTTTTGTTCAGACGGGCCGGGCCCAATATCCGCATGTCCCTGCTCGACAAGCTGCCGACGGAGCTGGAACAGCAGGTCATGTCCGAAACCCGGCAGGAACTGGGCATTCTGCGCAACGCGATTGACCGCGCGCCCTATCCCGTTTGGATCGTCTCGGCCGACAACGAAGTGACATGGTCGAACCGCGCGTATCGGTCTCTTGTGAGCCGGCTGGTAAACAACAGGCAGGCTCCGGCGACGGCACCGCTCTTTGTCGTAGACCAATCAGCCGATGATCAGGCCCCTGTCCGCGTACCCCTGCAAACCGGCGACGGATCGCAAAGGCTTTGGTACGAGGTGATTTCCCGTCCCTACCGCGACGGAATGGTGAGTTTTGCCAGCAATATCGACGCCGTGGTCAATGCTGAAATCGCCCAACGTAATTTCGTACAGACCCTGACCAAAACCTTCGCCCAATTGTCCATTGGTCTGGCAATTTTCGACCGCAAACAGCAATTGGCCCTGTTCAATCCTGCGCTTATTGACCTGACGGTCCTGCCCGCCGATTTCCTGTCCTCGCGCCCGGACCTTCTGACCTTTTTCGATCATTTGCGCGATGCCCGGATCATGCCGGAGCCCAAGAATTACACCTCTTGGCGGGACAAGATGACCGAACTTGTCGAAGCGGCACGGGACGGGCGCTACAGCGAGACCTGGAACCTGCCCTCCGGTCTGACCTATCGGGTGCATGGAAAACCGCACCCCGATGGTGCCGTCGCGTTTCTTTTCGAAGATATCAGCGCGGAAATATCGCTCACCCGGCGGTTCCGTGCCGATCTCGAGCTTTGCCACGCTATTCTTGATCGCCAGAAACAGGCTGTCGCCGTGTTCTCTCAATCCGGGGTGCTGACCTTTTCCAACGCCACTTTTCGCGACCTTTGGGACTGGGACCCTGACGGCCACCTGAGCGAAACCAGCCTTGAAGACAGCCGTGCCATCTGGGAGGATCGCTGCAGCCAGCCGCCCGGCTTGCAGCGCCTGCGAGACTTTGTTCACGGCACGTCTGACCACGGTGCATGGAGCGAAAAGCTTCAGCACAACAAACTCGGGCCGATGACATTGCGGGCCGAGCGCCTGCCAGGCGGCGCCAGCATGCTGACCTTTGACATGGCGCAGCAGGCAGAGCTTGCATCGCCGCCGCCCGGCGCGTGAATTCCGGTTTCCACCGTTCCGAATGCGTTTTACTGTCCCTGCATGGACGAGACCCCCTTTGATATTCGGCACTTGCATGGCCCGGACGAGACCGGCGCGCTGGCCCGCCATATTGCCCCGCTGCTGGGTCCCGGCGATGTCATCCTGCTCGAAGGGGAGATCGGCGCGGGCAAGTCCCATTTCGCCCGCTGCCTGATCCAAACGCTCCTTGATCATCCCGAAGATGTCCCCTCGCCAACCTTCACGCTGGTCCAGACCTATGACACGCCCGCGGGCGAGATCTGGCATGCCGATCTCTACCGTCTTGGCGATGTGAGCGAGGTGGACGAGCTTGGCCTGCTTGAGGCATTCGATACGGCCATTTGTCTCGTGGAATGGCCCGACCGGTTGGGACCGGATGCGCCCAAAGATGCGCTGTGGCTGCGATTTGCGCCGGGCCAAACGGAACAGGAGCGTCGCCTGAGCTGGCAGTATATGTCCCCGAAATGGGCCAAAATCGCAGAGGCGATCCGGCAATGACCCGCGACGCGCAAATCGCGGGTTTTCTCGCAGAGGCCGGTCATGGCACCGCGCGGCGTGTTCCCTTGGCAGGCGATGCTTCGGCGCGCCGCTACGAGCGCATCGTGACGGACATTGGCGACAGCCTGATCCTCATGGATGCCGACCCCGCCACCGGCGAAGACACCCGCGCCTTTCTGGACATCCGCGCGCATCTGTTCCGCTACGGCTTTTCTGCCCCGGCGGTGTTTGCCGAAGACACCCAAGCTGGTCTCCTGCTGCTTGAGGATTTCGGCGATGACGTCTTTGCCCGCGTCATGGACCGGGACCCGTCCCGCGAGCGCCCGCTCTACCGTCTGGCGGCGGATTGCCTGTCCCGGCTGCACGAAAAACCCCTGCCCGAGGGAATGCTGCCCATGGACGCGCCCGCGCTGGCCGCGATGATTGAACCGGCCTTTTCGCATTATGCACCCGAGTGCTCTGACCTTTTGCCCGACGCCGTGACGGCGTTCACCGAAGCGCTTCAACCGGTGACAGAGGTGCAACCGGTCCTGGCCTTGCGCGATTTTCACGCCGAGAACATGGTCTTGCTCTCGGGCAGACACGGGGACAGGCAGGTTGGGCTTCTGGATTTTCAGGACGCCTTTGTCACCCACCCGGCCTATGATCTTGTCTCCATGCTTCAGGACGCGCGCCGGGACCTGAGCGACGGGGTCGAAGAGGAAACGCTCGGTTATTTCATCACGACAACCAAGACCGATGATGCAGCCTTCCGGCACGCCTATGCCGCGCTGGGCGCGCAGCGGAACCTGCGCATTCTCGGGGTGTTCTCGCGGCTGGCCAAGGCACGGGGCAAACCACAATACCTCGCCCTGCAGCCGCGGGTCTGGCGGCATGTGTGGCAAAACCTGCAGCACCCGGCCCTGCATCGGCTGCGCGATGTCCTTGGCAGTTTGCCTGCGCCCGAAACGGGGGAAACATGACACGACCCGACGCAGCCCTGTTGTTCGCGGCGGGTTTTGGCACGCGTATGCGCCCGCTCACCGATACGCGGCCCAAACCGCTGATCGAGGTAGCGGGGCAGCCATTGCTGGATCATGCGCTGGCGCTGGTCGAGCCGCTGGGCCTGTCGCGGGTGGTGGTGAACACCCATTACAAGGGCGAGATGATCGCAAAGCACCTGTCGGGACGTGACATTGCCCTTTCTCATGAAGCCCCCGAAGTTTTGGAAACCGGCGGCGGGCTGAAACAGGCGCTGCCGCTATTGGGTGAAGGGCCTGTGTTCACGCTCAATACCGATGCGGTGTGGCGCGGCCCCAACCCGCTGCAGATGCTGGCCGACGCGTGGGACCCCACGCGCATGGATGCGCTTTTGCTCTGTATTCCGCCGCAACAGGCGCACGGGCATTCGGGTGCCGGGGATTTCCTGCTGGGTCCCGAGGGGCGCATCACGCGCGGACCGGGGCTGATCTATTCCGGGGTGCAGATCATCAAACCGGGCGGGCTGCACGATATCCGCGACACCGTGTTTTCCCTGTGGTCGCTCTGGCAGCCGATGCTAGAGGCCGGACGTATGTTCGGCCTGCCTTTTTCCGGGCAATGGTGCGATGTGGGCCACCCCGACGGGATCCGGATCGCCGAAAGGATGCTGAGCGATGTTTGAACCACAGGACCGCCCACGGGTCTTCGGCCTTGCCCCCGGTGTGGATTTTCCCCAGGCGTTGGTTGACGGGCTGCGCGCCCGCATGGCGGGCCAACCGCCCGAGGCCATGGCGCGGGTCGAGCTTATCGTGAACACCGAGCGCATGCGGCGGCGCATCCGGGCGATCTTTGACGCAGGGCCACCCGCGATCCTGCCGCGCATCCGCGTGCTGGGCGAGGTTGCCCCGCCCTGGGATGCGCAAATTCCCGATGCGGTGCCCGCGCTGCAGCGTCGTCTGGAACTGGTGCAACTGGTCTCGAAACTGTTGGAGCAGGAACAGAACCTCGCGCCTCGGGCCGCGCTGTTCGATCTGGCGGATTCACTGGCCGGTCTGATGGACGAGATGCAGGGCGAAGGCGTCACGCCAGACGACATTGCCGCGCTCGATGTCAGCGATCAGTCCGGCCATTGGCAACGCGCGCAGAAATTCCTGTCCATTGTCCAAGCTTTCATGCAGCCCGAAGACAGCTCCCCGGATGCCACGGGGCGGCAAAGACTGGTCGCCGAGGCATTGGCCCAGCATTGGAAGGCCGCGCCTCCCGCGCATCCGGTCATCGTGGCCGGGTCCACCGGGTCGCGTGGCGCGACGGCGCTCTTGATGTGGGCGGTGGCAAAACTCCCGCAAGGGGCGCTTATCCTGCCCGGTTTCGATTTTGAGATGGCCCCCGAGGCCTGGGGCGATCTGGATCAGCGTATGACCGGCGAGGATCACCCGCAATTCCGCTTTGCCCAACTCATGCGCGATCTTGAGATCAGCGCTGGCGCGGTGGCTGCATGGCACGCCGTCGATGCCCCCTGCCCGTCGCGCAACCGGCTGGTGTCTCTCGCGTTGCGACCCGCGCCGGTGACACATGCCTGGTTGAGCGAAGGGCCAAAGCTGCGCGATCTGGACGTGGCGACCGAAAATGTCACGCTGATCGAGGCGCAATCGCGGCGCGAAGAGGCCACCACCATCGCGCTCCGCCTGCGCAAGGCCGCCGAGGACGGCGTCAGCGCCGCGCTGATCACCCCGGACCGACAGCTCACGCGGCAGGTGACGGCGGCGCTCGATCAATGGGGGATCGTGCCGGATGATTCCGCAGGCATCCCGCTGCAACTGACCCCACCGGGCCGGTTCCTGCGTCACGTGGCTGCTCTCTTTGCCCGGCCGATGAGCGCCGAGGCGCTGCTGGCCCTGCTCAAACATCCGCTTTGCCACACGGGTGACAAACGCAACGAACATCTGCGGATGACCCGCGATCTTGAGCTGCATCTGCGCCGCAATGGCCCGCCTTTTCCCGGTTTAGAGACGATTCAAACCTTTGCCGCGACGCGTGACTGGCCCGAATGGGGTGCGTGGCTCTCTGTGGCCTGCGACCGTTCGGGCGGGGCCGAACAACCGCTGGAGAACTGGCTGGACAAGCATCGCCAACTGGCCGAAGCGCTGGCGGCGGGAACCGGACAGGACGGTGCCGGGCAGCTTTGGGCCCAGGTGGCCGGGACCGAGACACTGGGCTTGGTGCGCAAATTGCAGGAGGCCGCGCCGTATGGCGGCGTGCTGTCGGCGCGTGATTATGTGGATCTGTTCAACGCCATTCTCGCACGCGAGGAACAGCGCGACCGCGATCTGGGGCATCCGTTGATCCGCGTCTGGGGTACGCTGGAGGCGCGGGTCATGGGGGCAGAGCTGTTGATCCTGAGCTCGCTCAACGAAGGGTCCTGGCCCGAGCCGCCCGCGCCCGATCCCTGGCTTAACCGGAGCATGCGCGACAAAGCGGGGCTTTTGCTGCCAGAGCGGCGCATCGGGTTGTCAGCGCATGACTTTCAGCAGGCGATCGGCGCGCAGGAAGTCTGGCTGACGCGGTCGGTCCGTTCGGACGACGCGGAAACCGTGCCATCGCGCTGGCTCAACCGGTTGAACAACCTGCTTGGCGGATTGGGCGAAGCGGGTCAGGCGGCATTGAAGGGCATGCGCGCGCGCGGCGCGGAGTGGCTCGCTCTGAACCGTGCGTTGGAAGAGGTCACACCGGTCGCCCCTGCCGCGCGCCCGTCTCCCAAGCCGCCCGCTGCGGTGCGCCCGAAAAAGCTTAGCGTGACGGAAATCAAGCGGCTGATCCGTGATCCGTATGCGATCTACGCGCGGCATGTGCTACGCCTGCGCCCGCTGGATCCCTTGGCCAAGGCACCAGATGCGCTGTTGCGCGGTATCCTTGCCCATGGCGTGATGGAGGATTTCATCCAGAAAACAGTCTCTGATAAACGGCTTTTGACCCGAAATGCGCTCATGTCCAGCACCGCCGACGTGCTGGCCGCGCGGGTGCCCTGGCCTGCCGCGCGGGTGATGTGGCAGATGCGTATGGACCGGATCGCCGACGGGTTCATCGAAGATGAAAAGGCGCGACAGGACATCGCCACTCCCGTCGCCTACGAGGTCAAAGGCGGCCGCGATATCGAGGAGCTGGGTTTCCGCCTGACCTGCGAAGCAGACCGGATTGACCGCAAGGACGATGGCGATCTGATCCTTTATGACTACAAGACAGGCGCGCCGCCCACGAAAGCCGAGCAGGAGCATTTCGACAAACAATTGCTGCTGGAGGCGGCGATTGCGGAACAAGGCGGCTTTGACAAGATCGACGCCGCGCCGGTGGCCGACGCCATCTATATCGGGCTGGGCAGCAAGCCCGGCAATCACCCCGCGCCATTGGACAAGATCACAGCGGATCAGGTCTGGACCCGGTTCGAAAAGCTGATCGCCGCTTATATGCGCCCCGAGCAAGGCTTTACCGCCCGGCGCTCCATGCACAAGGGGCAGGACCACAGCGACTATGATCAGCTCGCGCGTTTTGGCGAATGGGATTCCACCGCCGCACCCGTGGGGAGGGTCGTGGAATGAGCATGCGCAATGAGGCCACCCAACGCCAGATCGACGCGGCACGCCCGGATTGCTCCACATGGCTGGCGGCCAATGCCGGATCGGGCAAGACCCGCGTTCTGACAGACCGCGTGGCGCGGCTTTTGCTGGATGGCGTATCGCCCGAACATATCCTCTGCCTGACCTATACCAAGGCCGCCGCAAGCGAGATGCAGAACCGGCTTTTCAAGCGGTTGGGCGATTGGGCGATGAAGGACGACGCCGCGCTGCGTAAGGCGCTGGCCGAACTTGGGGTCGAAACGGGAATTGATTCCGACGGTCTGCGCCGCGCGCGCACGCTGTTTGCCAGCGCCATCGAGACACCCGGCGGGCTCAAGATCCAGACCATTCATTCCTTCTGCGCTTCGATCCTGCGGCGTTTCCCGCTTGAGGCGCAGGTCTCGCCGCAGTTCAAGGAAATGGAGGATCGGGCCGCGGCACTCCTGCGCGCCGATATCGTGGACGAGATGGCCGATGGGGCCGAGGCACCTCTGGTCATGAACCTGGCGCGTCACCTGTCAGATATGGATTTTGACCGGATCACGGCCGAAATCACCCGTAACAGAGACGCTTTTTCCGCACATCTCTCTCCTGACGATATCAGCGCCCTGTTCGCTTTGCCCGCCGATGCGGATGACACTTACCCGCTGTCCCTGGCATTTGACGGCGGGGAAAGCATCCTGATGTCGACCTGTATCCCGGTACTCAGAAGCCAGTCCGCAACCATGGTCACCCTTGCCGACCAATTGGCCGCAATTGACTTCAATTCCGCCGATTTGCCTGCATTAGAGACTGTTTTTGATCTTTTTCTCTATCGCAAGGACGGCAAAACCCTGCCCGAGGCCAAGACCAAATCCGTTCCAACCAAAAAGGCGCAGGACGCGTTGGGATCGACGCTCTTTGGCCTGCATGATTTCATGGAGCGCGTGGCCCAGGCACGTGGCGCGCAATTGGCGATGGCGGCCCGCGACAAAACACGGGCGCTGCACGCGTTCGCCGGTGCTTTCCTGACCCGCTACGAGGCCGCCAAACAGGCGCGCGGCTGGCTGGATTTCGACGACCTCATTCACAAGACGCTCACGCTGCTGACCAACGATCTGGTGGCGCAATGGGTGCTCTTCCGGCTTGATGGCGGCATCGACCATATTCTCGTGGACGAGGCTCAGGACACCAGCCCCGTGCAATGGCAGGTGATCGAACGTCTGGCGCGGGAATTCACCAGCGGCGAAGGCGCGCGGAGTGATGTGGCGCGGACCATTTTCGTCGTGGGCGACAAGAAACAGTCGATCTATTCCTTCCAGGGCGCGGACCCATCGGAATTCGACCGGATGAAGGCCGAGTTTGCAGAACGGCTGCACCCCACCAACACCCCGTTGCAGGACCTGACGCTGCAATTCTCTTTCCGCTCTGCAGAACCGATCCTGCGGCTGGTGGACACGGTGTTCGAAGATCGCACCCGGTCGGGCTTTTCCCGCGAGGAACTGCACCGCGCCTTCAAGGCCGATATGCCGGGCCGGGTCGATCTCTGGCCTGTGGTGGAACCGGTCGAAACCGAGGCGCATGGTGAATGGGACGACCCGGTCGATCTTGTGTCCGACGCCCATCACAACGTGGTGCTGGCCGAACGCATCGCGGCTGAAATCAAGCGCATGCTGAACAGTGAAACGCCGATGCCCGTGCAGCGCGAGGATCGCAGCTGGTCATCGCGCCCTGTACGCGCCGGTGATTTCCTGATCCTTGTGCGGCGGCGCGGCGTGTTGTTCGAAGAGATCATCCGCGCCTGCAAACAGGCCAATTTGCCCATTGCCGGAGCTGATCGGCTCAAGGTCGGGGCCGAGATCGCGGTCAAGGATATTCAGGCGCTCCTGTCGTGGCTCGCCACGCCCGAGGATGACCTGTCATTGGCTGTCGTGCTCAAATCGCCTCTGGTGGGCTGGGACGAACAGCAATTGTATGACCTCGCCCATGGACGGGCGCAAAAGTATCTGTGGCGTGAACTGGCAGAGCGTCAGGCCGAGTTTCCAGACCTTTGGGCCATGCTCACCGATCTGCGCGACAGCGCCGATTTCCTGCGCCCCTATGACATCATTGAACGCGCCCTGACCCGCCATCAGGGGCGGCGCAAGCTGCTCGCACGGCTGGGGACCGAGGCCGAGGACGGGATCAACGCGTTGCTGGCGCAGGCGTTGGCTTATGAACAAACGGAGATTCCCAGCCTGACCGGCTTTCTCGTCTGGATGGAAACCGAGGATATCGAGATCAAGCGCCAAATGGACAGCGCCAGCGACCAGATCCGCGTCATGACCGTTCATGGTGCCAAGGGGCTTGAAGCCCCGATCGTGATCCTGCCCGAAACGGCCAAGCCGAACGCGCGCAACATGGATGCGTTGGTGCCGATGGGTGGCACTCTGGTGTGGAAATCTGCGCAGACCGAAAATCCACCTTGCGTCGCGGACGCGCTGGAGCATGTGAAGACCAAGGACCAACAAGAGCGTGACCGCCTGCTCTATGTCGCGATGACACGCGCCGAAAGCTGGCTCATCGTTGCCGCCGCCGGGGATTTGGGGTCAGATGGGGAAAGCTGGTACGACATTGTGCGCCGCGGGATGGAGGCCTCCAACGCCATGCCGTTCGTGCACGGGTTTGGCGCGGGGCTGCGGCTGGACAACGGTTTGTGGCCGGAACAGGCCGAACGGTCCGCCGACAAAGATGATGTCAATCAGGTCGCCAAACCGGACTGGGCGCGTCGTGCCGCCCCCGAGATCGCCCCCGCCTCTGCTGCGCTCAGCCCATCGGACCTTGGCGGTGCCAAGGCCCTGCCCGGCGAAGCAGGACAGGACGAAGAGGCTGCGAAACGCTATGGCACGCGTGTACATCTGGCGCTGGAGCAGTTGGCGGATATGCCGCGCGGCGTTCAGGTTACGATACCCGATGACCCGGACAAGGCCCGCGCGGTGCACGAGGCGCTGCGCGTGATAGAGACGCCCGATCTTGCGCCGGTGTTTGCCCCCGGCACGCTGTCCGAGGTCGCAGTTAGCGGCGTGATGCCGGATGGCCAGCGGGTGCACGGGGTCATTGACCGTCTGGTCGTTCGGGAAAATGACGTGCTGGCCGTGGATTTCAAAACCAATGCCGTGGTGCCCGAAAACCCCGCTCAGGTCCCCGAGGGGCTTTTACGGCAAATGGCAGCCTATGCCCATGCCCTGAAACAGATTTACCCGGAGCGGGTTATCCGCACCGCGCTGCTCTGGACCCGGACGGCGGCACTCATGGAACTGCCACACGATCTTGTGACGGCTGCGCTGGATCGTACCACATCCACTTGACGCCACGCAGGGGGCTACTTACGTTCGCCCCTCAAGCGCGCAGACCGACTCAGTCAGGAGAGAGACCATGGCCACCGTTGCCGTAACCGACGATACCTTTGACGCCGAAGTGAAAAATTCCGAAGTCCCCGTTGTCGTGGATTTCTGGGCCGAATGGTGCGGCCCCTGCAAACAGATCGGCCCGGCGCTCGAAGAGCTTTCTGCCGAATACGGAGACAAGGTCAAGATTGCCAAGGTCGACGTGGACTCCAACCCGAATTCTGCCGCCGCCATGGGCATCCGTGGTATTCCGGCACTGTTCATCTTCAAAGATGGTCAGGTTGTGTCGAACAAGACCGGTGCCGCGCCGAAAGCCGCGCTGCAAAGCTGGATCGACGAAAGCATCGCCTGATGCCATCGGGATAAGAATTGCCAGCCGCCGCTGCCCCTGCAGCGGCGGCTTTCTTTTTTGCTTTCTCACCCTTTTCGCCCCATCCTGCGCGACATGTCACAACTGACCCCCTTTGATATTTCGGAACTCACCGCGTTTCGCTGTGAACTGCACCGGTTCCCCGAGCTTTCCGGGGAAGAGCAAGATACCGCACGTCGGGTGAAATTCATGCTTTCGGCGCATGACCCGGACCGGATGATCACCGGCATCGGCGGTCACGGGCTTGCCGCGATATATGAAGGCAGTGCCGATGGCCCAACGGTCATGATCCGCTGCGAATTGGACGCCTTACCGATTCAGGAGCGTTCGGGTGCCAGCCACGCATCGACCTCTCACGGCAAGGCGCATCTATGCGGACATGACGGCCATATGGCCATCGTCGCGGGCCTTGCCCGCTTGTTGCATCGTCAGCCCCCCTTGCACGGGCGCGTTGTATTGCTGTTTCAACCGGCCGAGGAAACAGGGGCCGGGGCCGGTGCGGTCACCGAAGACCCCAAATTCGCCGAGATTCGTCCCGACTATGCCTTTGCCCTGCACAATCGTCCGGGCTTTGCGCTGGGTCACGTGGGGTTGGCCGAAGGCCCGGTGAACTGTGCCTCGCGCGGCATGAAGCTGCGCCTGCGCGGGAAAGAGGCCCATGCATCCGAGCCGCAAAACGGCGTGTCCCCAGCCCCTGTGCTGGCCGAGCTGGCACATGCGTTTCCCGCTTTGAGCCGGGGCAAGATTGGCGAGCCGGATTTTACGCTGGTCACGCTGACCCATCTGCGGATGGGCGCGCCCGCTTTTGGGATATCTCCCGGCGAAGCCGAGATTTTTGCGACGCTGCGCACCGCCACGGATGCCGGGATGAACGCGCTTCTTGCGCAGGCGGAAACGCTGGTGCGTAAAACGACCGAGCAATATGGGGTGTGCGCGGATTGGGACTATGTCGATGTGTTCCATCACTGCGAAAACAACCCCGAGGCCGTGTCCATACTCCGGTCGGCACTGGACGGGTTGGGTATCTCGCATGACACTGCCGGGTGCCCCATGAGCGCATCCGAGGATTTCGGCCGGTTCGGGCAATATGCGAAATCCGCCATGCTCTTTCTGGGTGCGGGCGAAACCTGTCCAGCGCTGCACAATCCCGACTATGATTTTCCCGACCAGCTGATCCCGCGCGGCATCGCGATCTTTGAGCGGGTGCTCCGCGATATGCTGGGCTAGGGTTGCATGGCGCGCGCCGGGCTTCCATATAGGCGCAAACCTTGAACGGAGGCCCCATGAGCAACGAATTCCCCGGCTGGCACGGCACCACGATCATCGGCGTGAAGAAAGACGGCAAGGTCGTGATTGCCGGCGACGGGCAGGTGAGCCTTGGCCAGACGGTCATCAAGGGCAGCGCGCGCAAGGTGCGGCGGCTGTCGCCGGGCGGCTCGGACGTGGTTTGTGGCTTTGCCGGATCCACCGCGGATGCCTTCACGCTCCTGGAGCGGCTGGAGGCCAAGCTGGAGGCGACGCCCGGGCAATTGGCGCGCGGCTGTGTGGAGTTGGCCAAGGACTGGCGCACGGACAAATACCTGCAAAAGCTTGAGGCGATGCTGATCGTCTCGGACGGCGCGCAGATGTTCGTGATCACCGGTGCCGGCGATGTGCTGGAGCCCGAACATGACGTGACGGCGATTGGGTCGGGCGGAAATTTCGCGCTGGCGGCCGCGCGCGGGTTGATGGAAGCCGATCATTTGGACGCCGAACAGATTGCCCGCAAGGCCATGGCGATTGCAGCGGATATCTGTGTCTACACCAATGGCAACCTGACGGTGGAAACAATAGCCCCATGAACCTCGATCTCGACGATATCCGCGCAGCGGTGACCGCCGGGACGATAACAGAGGGCCAGGCCGCAGGCATCATGGCTCTGGCCGATGCCCGCGCCAAGGGGCGGCCGGTTACGGGCGACATGGACGAGCCGTTCGAGCTGTTCCACGGGTTCAACGAGGTTTTTATCGTCCTTGGGCTGGGCGTGTTGTTCGCCGGGTGGATCGGGGTGCTGTCCATAGCCCTGACTTGGAGCATGAAGGCCACGGCTATCGTTGTTCTGGGCTTTGTGGGCATGGGCGCTTTGGCCCTTCTGGCGCGTTATTTCACGCTGAAGCGCAAAATGAACGGCCCCTCCAGCGCGCTGGCTGCGATGTTTGCCTTTTGCTCGGGACTGGTCGGATTCGGCATCGGGCTTGGCACCTCCGGAGAGGTCTTTCTGACCAGCGGCTTTGCAGCGGCAAGCGGATCGGTGGGCATGCTGCTTTATTTCATCGCCTTTCGCGTCCCCTTTGCGCTGGCGGTGGTCGCACTTGGGGCGCTCGGTGCCAGTTTTTGCTTTATCGCGTGGTCCGGCGATATTCTGACATCGCCGCGGGAATTTTTCCTGCTGAGCTCTTCGGGACTTTATGGTTGGGCGACCATTGTTGTGGGCTTTCTGGCGCTTGGCGTGGCGATGATGTTCGATCTGTCAGACCCGCACCGGGTGACCCGTCGGGCAACAAACGCCTTCTGGCTGCATATCGTGGCTGCACCGACCATCGTAAACACCATCGCTGCCACGCTGGCCTTTAATGCAACCTGGCAGTCCTATGGCTGGCTGGTCCTGTTTTTTGCGGTGCTGACCCTGTTTGCCATCGTGATCGACCGACGGTCCTTTCTGATCGCGGCCAGCGGTTATATCGCGGCGCTGTTTTATTCCATCACGCCCGAGGTCTTCCATGTCGGCTCCTTCGCGCTGGGGTCCTTCCTGATCCTGCTCGGTGCGCAGTGGGAGGTGCTGCGCGGAGCGCTTATGCGCAGCCTTCCCGCGTTCCCGGGCAAGGACCGGCTGCCGCCATGGCGGGTTGGGTCTGTTGAAGGGTAGCACGCGCGGATTTCAACCCCTTCAAATCCCCCCATCAACTGCGTATCTGTCCCCCAACGCAAAAGGGATATCCCAAATGACTGACCTTACCCCCCGCGAAATCGTCTCGGAACTTGACCGTTTCATCATCGGACAGGCGGACGCCAAACGCGCCGTCGCTGTGGCGCTGCGCAATCGCTGGCGGCGGAAACAGCTGAGCGATGACCTGCGCGAAGAGGTGTACCCCAAGAATATCCTGATGATCGGTCCCACCGGTGTGGGCAAGACCGAGATTTCGCGTCGGCTGGCCAAACTTGCCCGCGCGCCGTTTATCAAGGTCGAGGCAACAAAGTTTACCGAGGTGGGCTATGTGGGCCGCGATGTAGAGCAGATCATCCGCGATCTGGTGGATGCCTCGATTGCCCAGACCCGCGAGTGGATGCGCGAGGATGTTAAGGCCAAGGCACATCAGGCTGCCGAAGACCGGGTGATCAGCGCGATTGCGGGCGAGGATGCCCGCGAAGGCACGCGCGAGATGTTCCGAAAGAAGCTCAAGGACGGGCTTCTGGACAATACCGAGATCGAGCTGGAACTGGCAGACACCTCCAACCCGATGGGCGGGATGATGGATATTCCCGGCCAGCCGGGCGGCCAGATGGGCATGATGAATCTCGGGGATATTTTCGGCAAGGCCTTTGGCGGGCGCACCGTGCGCAAGCGGATGACCGTGGCGGAAAGCTACGAAACGCTTATTTCCGAAGAGGCCGACAAACTGCTGGACGATGAAACCGTAACCAAGGCTGCGCTGGAGGCTGTGGAGCAGAACGGAATCGTCTTCCTCGACGAGATCGACAAGGTCTGCGCCCGGCAGGACGCGCGCGGCGGCGATGTATCCCGCGAAGGGGTGCAGCGCGACCTGCTGCCGCTGATCGAAGGGACGACTGTCAGCACCAAGCATGGCGCGGTGAAAACCGACCACATCCTGTTCATCGCCTCGGGTGCGTTTCACATCGCCAAACCTTCGGACCTGTTGCCTGAACTGCAAGGGCGGCTGCCGATCCGGGTGAACCTGCGTGCTCTGACCGAAGGTGACTTCGTGCGCATCCTGACCGAGACGGACAATGCGCTGACCCGGCAATATACCGCGCTGATGGGCACCGAAGAGGTCGAGGTGAGCTTTACCGAGGACGGGATTGCCGCTCTGGCCCGTATCGCAGCCGAAGTGAATGAAAGCGTCGAGAATATTGGCGCACGCAGGCTCTATACCGTGATGGAGCGGGTGTTCGAAGAATTGAGCTTCCACGCGCCGGACCGGGCCGGGCAGTCGGTGACCGTGGATGCAGGTTTTGTCGAAGACAACCTCGGCGAACTGACCCGGTCCACAGACGTGAGCCGCTACGTGCTGTAAACCGTTCCTTCACGACAAAAGAAAACGCCCCGCCGAAACCGGCGGGGCGTTCTTGTTTCCGCGGCTTACGCCATCGCCCAGCGCTCGGCCATCCGCGCATTGTCCATGCCCCAGAGATTGCCAATCGTGTTCGGGGTCGCGATCTTGTTCGACACGCCCTGGACCCAGTTGGCGAACATCGGGATGATCACGCCGCCATCGTCGCGCAGAATCATCTGCATCTCGGTATAGATTTCGCGGCGCTTGGCGCTGTCGAGCTCCTTGCGGCCCATGACGAGCAACTCCTGGAAGCGGGCGCTGTCCTCCGTGCCCCACTGGGAATCGTTCCACGGCGCACCGTCTTCATAGGCCGAGGAGAACATCCAGTCCTCGGTCGCACGGCCCGACCAGAAGCTGGCGCAGAACGGTTTCTTGAGCCAGACATTGGACCAATAGCCGTCAGCCGATTCCTGCACCACGTTGATATTGATGCCCGCGGGCTTGGCCGAGGATTGGTACAGCTGCGCTGCATCCACCGCGCCAGCAAAGGCCGCAGAAGAGGCCGAGAGATCGATATTTAGCGAATCCATGCCTGCCTCTTTGAGGTAGAAGGCCGCCTTGTCCGGATCATAGGAGAGCTGTTCCATGTCACCGGCATAATATTGGTTGGCCGGGCCGATGGGAGTATCGTTGCCGACCCGTCCATGGCCGAGCAGGATTTTGTCTAGCAATTCCTGGCGGTTGATACCGTATTTCAGCGCCCGGCGCACATTCACATCGTTGAAGGGCGCGACATTGGTCAGCATCGGAAAGGTGAAATGGCGGTTGCCGGTCACTTCCTGCAGATTGACCATCGGGTTGGCCTTGATCAGCGCCTCGGTTTTCACGTCGATGCGGTTGATCGCGTCCACTTGGCCGGTCAGCAGCGCGTTCATCCGGGCCGTGGAATCGTTGATGGCGATAAACTCGATCTCGTCGAAGAAGCCCGCCCTGCCGTCTTTGTAATGGCTGTCCACGCGCTTGCCGACAAAACGGACGCCGGGATCGAAGCTCACGACCTGGTAAAGCCCGGTGCCGATCCCCTTGGCAATCGCTTCCTCGATCTGACCGGCGGGGTAGATATTGAGGTGATAATCAGACAGCAGATAGGGCAGGTCGGCATTGCCGTCGGCCAGCACAAATTGCACCTGATGATCGGTAATCTTCTTCATCTCCGTGATGGCGGAGACGATCGGCTTGGCCGCGGATTTCGAATCCTCGGCGGTGTGCAGCATGAGCGATTCGATCACGTCATCCGCGCCAAAGGGCTTGCCATTGTGGAACGTCACGCCCTGACGCAGGTTGAAGGTCCAGGTCTTGGCGTCCGGCGTGGCCTCCCAGCTTTCGGCCAGCTCGCCGATCAGCGTCCCGTCCGCAGCGACCTCGGTCAGGGAATCAAACACACAGCCATTGCCGGCATTTTGCATGAAGTTGTCGGAATGGGTTCGGCTGTCCCAGTTGTCGGAGGTATTGGCCCCGGCAAGACCGGCGCGCAACCGGCCGCCGCGCTTCATCTGGGCCTGGAGCGGCAGGCCAGAAGCGGCGAGCATACCGGCGGCGGCACCGCTGCGAAGCAATCCGCGTCGTGTCAATCGTGTCATGTTGGTCTCCCTGAATTGAACTTGTCCTGCGCTCTGTAATGAGCGATTCGCGTTACATCTTATCAACAGCGGCTGCGCCGATGTTATCAACTCCGCGTTCGGCCAGCAGATTGGTGAGCCAGTCGGGGTCCATTTCCGGTACGGAGCTGAGCAGCAGGTCGGTATAGGCGTGGTGCGGAGGCTTGAACATTTCTGTTTTCGGCCCCTGTTCCACAACGACGCCATCCTTCATCACCACCACCTCGTCAGCGATGGACCGCACGGTCGCGAGATCATGGGTGATGAACATATAGCTCAGTTGCAGATCATCCTGCAGCTTGGCCAGCAAGCGCAGGATGCCTTCGGCAACCAGCTGATCCAGCGCGCTTGTCACCTCGTCACAGATGATGAATTTCGGCTCCGCCGCCAGCGCGCGGGCAATGCCGATGCGCTGTTTCTGCCCGCCTGAGAGTTCCGAGGGCAGCCGGTTGCGGTACTGGTCGGGTTCAAGTTCGATCTGTTCCAGCAGCTGATCCACCCGGCGGCGTCTATCCGATCCGCGCAGCCCCATATAGAACTGCACCGGGCGACCGATGATTTCGCCAATGGTCTTGCGCGGGTTCAGCGCCGTGTCGGCCATCTGGTAGATCATCTGCACCTGACGCAGCTGATGCTTGTTGCGCTTGCGGTAATCCAGCGGCAGCGGCTCGCCATCCAGTTCGATCTGGCCGATGCGAGGCGGCAAAAGCCCGGTGATGCAGCGCGCAGTGGTGGATTTGCCGGAACCGGATTCACCCACGACCGCCACGGTGCGACCCTCGTGAATGTCAAAGCTCACATCATTCAGCACATCCACCTTGCCATAGGCGGCGGTGACATTCTGGACCGAGATCACGGGGGTAGCGGTGCTGGCAACGGCGGGCTTCTGGGGGCGTTTGAATTCACGCACCGCCCAGAGCGATTTTGTGTACTCTTCCTGCGGGTTGGACAGCATCGTGCGGGTGTCGGCCTCTTCGACCTCGTCGCCTTTGAGCAGCACCTTGATCCGGTCGGCCATCTGCGCCACGACCGCGAGGTCATGGGTGATGTAGATCGCGGCGGTGTCGAATTCCTCGACGATCTCGCGAATGCTGGCCAGTACCTCGATCTGCGTGGTCACATCGAGCGCGGTGGTCGGCTCGTCAAAGATGATCAGGTCGGGGCGGCAGGACATGGCCATCGCCGTCATTGCGCGCTGCAATTGCCCGCCCGAGACCTGATGCGGATAGCGAAAGCCGATCTCGTCCGGGTTGGGCAGCCGCAGTTTGCGATAAAGCTCGATACCGTCTTTTTCGCTCTCATGCCGGGACATGACGCCATGTTGCACGGGCGCTTCGGTATGTTGGTCGATCAGCTTGTGCGCAGGATTAAAGGACGCCGCCGCGGATTGGGCGACATAGGCAATACGCTTGCCCAAAAGGTTGCGTTTCACCGAGGCCGAGGCATTCACAAGGTCGATCCCGTCGAATTCGACCTCGCCCTCCTTGATCCGCACACCGTCGCGGGTAAAGCCCATCGCCGCCAGACCCACGGTAGATTTGCCCGCGCCACTTTCACCGATCAGACCCAGCACCTCGCCCTTGTTCAGGGTCAGGTCCACGCCATTGACGATCTGGGTCCAGGTCTCGTCCGAGCGGCCCTCAAGCACGAGGTTCTTGATGGTCAGAAGCGGGCTCATTCCTTCAACCCCGACGATTTGTGCAGCATCCAGTCGACAACAAAATTCACCGCCACGGTCAAAAGCGCGATGGCCCCGGCGGCCAACAGCGGCAGCGCTGCGGTCAGCGGCGAGAAGGCCGCAAAGTTGATGAATTGCGCCAGGTCGCGCACCATGGTGCCCCAATCGGCCAGAGGCGGTTGAATACCGACACCGAGAAAGCTGAGCGAAGCGATGGTCAGGAAAACGAAACAAAAGCGCAGGCCGAATTCCGCCAGAAGAGGCGCATAGGCGTTGGGCAGGATTTCCTTGAAGATCAGGTAGGGCAGACCCTCACCCCGCAGTTTCGCGGCCTCAATATAATCCATGACAACGATATTGAGGCCGACGGCACGGGCAAGACGATAGACCCGCGTGGAATCGATCAACGCGATGATCAACACCATATAGACGGTCAGCAGCCATTTCTCTGACCCGGCCCATGCGCTGGCAATGGTCATCAGAAGCAGCGCAAAGATCAGCGACGGGATCGCCATCAGCACATCGACACCACGGCTCAGCACCTGATCGAGCCAGCCCTGCAACGTGGCTGCCAGAAACCCGAGACTGCCGCCAAGCAGAAAGGCGATCAGCGTTGTGGCAAAGGCGATGCCAACCGTATTTTGCGCGCCGTAAATAAGACGGCTGAGCAGGTCGCGGCCAATCTGGTCGGTGCCGAGCAGGTGATCGGGATTGCCCCCCGTGGCGGCGTCGCCCCCGGGCAGCGCGTTGACCTGTTGGAAGACCTCGGCCTGACCATAGGGCGCGATGGCCCCGGCGAATATCGCCACGAAAGCGTAGATCAGAATGATCAGAATGCCGAAAGACGCGGTAAGCGGCATGGAGCGGAACAGCTTGCGCGATCCGTCTGTGCCGACCGAGCGGCCAAGCAAACGGAACAACCATGCCGCCAGCGCCGAGATGACAAAGAACTGCACCGCCCAGCGAAAGAACATGACCCCCGCCACGGGCACGCCGTTTTCATCCACTGTCGGTTGGAAATAATACCAAAGGGTAAACAGCAATACCGCCGCACCCAGCACATAACCAAAGGCCACCGCCATCGGCATGTCACGGAAAAACGGTTTGTTCCCGGTCAGCGATTGACCGGCAAAGCGCATGACCCAGCCCAGGAGGAAACAGGCGACCAGCGCCGCGGCAAGGTAAAGAAGCGTCGTCATTTCGGATGCCTCAGCCGCGGGTTGGACAGCACCGACAGGATGTCAGCCGTCAGGTTCAACAGGATATAGGCCCCGGCAAAGATCAGGCAGCAGGCCTGAACCACCGGGATATCCCGGATCTTCACGGCGTCCACAAAGAGCTGACCAATTCCGGGATAGACAAACACAACCTCGACCACCACGACCCCGGTGATCAGGTAGGCAAGGTTCAACGCGATCACGTTGATGATCGGTGCCAACGCATTGGGCAGCGCGTGCTTCACGATCACCCGCATTGGGCTCATCCCCTTGAGCCGCGCCATCTCGATATAGGGCGAGGCCAACAGGTTGATGATCGCCGCGCGGGTCATGCGCATCATATGCGCCGTGACCACCAGTGTCAGCGTTAGTGCGGGCAGCAGCGTCTTTTGCAACCGTTCGCCAAATCCCATGCCCTCGTAGATATTGGACAGTGACGGCAGGATCGGGTTCAGAACGGCCAGAAACAGGATCAGGATATAGGCCAGAAAAAATTCCGGGCTGGAGATCGAGCTGAGCGTGAAGATGTTGGTGAAACGGTCAAAAACCGAGTTTCGGTACAGCGCCGACAGGATACCCAACATCAACGCAAAAGGCACCGCAATCGCCGCCGTCACGCCGGCCAGGAACATGGTGTTGGCGAAACGCGGCGCGATCTGGCTGACCACGGTCTTCATCTCGCCGCCGCCCATATTGGTCTGAAAGTTCAGCTGCGCGAATGAAGTGCCAAGATTGCCGGTGAGCATGTCACCCAACCATTCGAAATAACGGGTGAGCGCCGGTTGATCCAAGCCAAGATCACGCCGGATCGAGGCAACGGCCTCGGGCGTGGCCCCCTGCCCCAGAATCAATTCCGCGAAATCCCCCGGCAGCATGTTCACTGCCGTAAAGATTACAATGGATACGATGAACAGCGTCAGCACGCCCAGCGCGAGCCGCTGCAATATGATTTTCAGAACGCCAGGCACGTGGCCGGTTATCCCCGTTGTCTTTTTGTTGCGGGAAAGCCTAACGATCAGGTTGCGCCTGTAAACCCGTTTTTAAGGAAATCAAAATCTTGCTTCCGAATTTCGGAAACCGGCGCGGCGATTACAGATCGGCAAGCTCATCCATGACACGCACGAGCTCGGCGCTGATGCCAGGCTCGGACAGGGCGTGACCCGCATTTCGGATCATGTGCAGATCGGCGTTGGGCCAGGCCCGCGCCAGCTGCCATGCCTTGCGCGGCGGGCAAATCATGTCATAGCGCCCCTGAACGATCACGCCGGGGATATGCGCGATGCGGTCCATCTGGTCTAGAATTTGACCGTCATAGTCCAGAAAGCCGTGATTGATGAAGTAATGGTTCTCAAGCCGCGCAAAGGCGCGGGCATAATCGCCGGGCGCCTCTACACCGCTGCCCGAGGAATAGACCGAGGCCAGCGCGTTTTCCCAGGCCGACCAAGCGCGCGCATATTTGACCTCTTCCGCCGTGTCCCCGGAAAACAGGCGTTTGTGATAGGCCGCAATCATGTCGCCGCGTTCATCCTCGGGGATGAGATCGCTGAAACGCTCCCAGGTCTCGGGCCAGAACTGCCCAGCGCCACCGCCGTAGAACCAGTTCAGTTCTTCCTGCGTCATGAGGAAAACCCCGCGCAGAATGAGGTGACTGACCGCCTCTGGATGACTTTGCGCATAGATCAGCGCCAGGGTGGCACCCCAGCTCCCGCCAAACACGGCCCAGCTGTCGATTTCCAGCAAGTTGCGGATTTGTTCAATATCACGGACAAGATGCCAGGTCGTGTTATTGGTGACCGACGCATGCGGACGGGACCGGCCACAGCCGCGCTGGTCGAACAGGATCACGCGGTAAACCGACGGGTCGAAATACCGCCGCATCGCAGGGCTGCATCCGCCGCCCGGACCACCATGCAGCACGACAACCGGCTTACCATCATGGCGGCCGGATTGCTCGACATAGACCTGGTGCCCGTCACCCACATCCACCATACGCTGGTCGAACGGGTCAATCGGCGGATGAAGATACTGCACTGCGCGTTTTTGGCCTGAGAATTTGTCCATAATCCTCCTATATGAGAGACAAAGGGCCAAAGACCATAGGGAGCGTGACATGAACACTGCCGTTAACACCGTCGATCCGGGCGAAATTTCGAAATTCGAGGCCATGGCCGCGGAATGGTGGGATCCGAACGGTAAATTCAAGCCGCTTCACATGCTCAACCCCTGTCGGCTTGACTATATCACACAGCAGATCGCCGGGGAATTTGGCCGCGATCTGAGCCAGCCCAAGCCATTCACCGGTTTGCGCCTGCTGGACATTGGTTGCGGCGGCGGATTGCTCTGCGAACCCATGGCGCGGTTGGGGGCCACCGTGGTGGGCGCGGATGCCGCGGAACGCAATATTCCGGTGGCTCAGCTTCATGCCGAGCAACAGGGACTTGAGATCGACTATCGCCATGTCACGGCCGAGGCGATGGTGAACCAGGGTGAACAATTCGACATCGTCCTGAACATGGAAGTGGTCGAACATGTTGCCGACCCTCTCGCGTATCTGACCGCCTGCCAGCGACTTTTGCGACCCGGCGGGCTGCAGATTTGCTCAACGATCAACCGCAACCCCAAGAGCTTTGCCATGGCCATTGTCGGTGCGGAATATGTCATGCGCTGGTTGCCCAAGGGGACCCATGAATGGTCGAAGTTCATCACCCCGCATGAATTGTTCGAGCTTCTCAAGAAATCGGGCATGAACCCGGTGGATCGCAAAGGCTTCGTTTTCAATCCGATCACATGGAAATGGTCGATCTCAGATCGGGATCTGAGCGTGAACTACGTAACTGCCAGCGTGAAACCGGCATGAGCATGATCCCGGATGGCCAGAACCTGTTCATCGTAAACCTGAGCTACACGGTGGCTTCGATCAGATTGAACCGCATCTAGATGCGCATATGGCGTTTGTTGCGGAGCTTAAAGCCGATGGTACTTTGCTGGCGGCCGGGCGGAAGGAGCCGCGTACAGGCGGCATCATTCTGGCCACCGCCCCATCGCTCAAGGCGCTGCGCGACCGCATGGCGCATGATCCGTTCGCCACGGCAGGTGTCGCGCGCTTCAGTTTCACGGAATTCGCGCCGAATACCCGCCACCCCGGCTTTGTCTGACAGGTCGCCGCAAAGAGCGGCAGGTGCTGGCCCAATCAACCCGACTTGACGGCAATTCACCGGACGACGAATTCCGCATGAAGCGCGCCCGCCGCCTTGATCGTCTTGAGAATGTCGATCATGTCGCGCGGTGCCACACCCAGCGCGTTCAAACCTGCAACCACCTCGGACAGCGTTGTGCCTGCTGGCACTTCGGCCAGCTTGATCCCCGGCTCTTCTTCAAGCTCCGCGCGCGATCTGGGCACAACAACTGTGTCACCCTCGGCAAATGGGTTGGGTTGCACCGCAACCGGCGTCTCTTCGATCCGGAGAGTCAGGTTGCCCTGCGACACGGCAACCCGGGAAATCCGGACATCTTCCCCCATGACAATGGTGCCCGATCTCTGATCCACCACCACGCGCGCCCTGCGCTCGGGTTCGACCAACAGGTTTTCGATCCGCCCAAGCGCATGCGCGGTCGACGGCATGCGCGTGGCCTCGATATCGATCTGGACCGTGCCGGCATCGAGCATAATCGCCACCCCACGACCAAAGCTGGAGTTGATGACCCGTTCAATACGCCCCGCAGTGGTGAAATCCGGCTCTCTCAGCGCCAGACGCAAAGTACTGAGCGCGCTCAATTCGAAATCCACCTCGCGCTCGATCCGGGCACCAGATGGAATGACACCAGAGGTCGGCACGCCCTGGACGACCTTGGCCGCATCCCCCTCGGCTGCCGCACCCCCGGCCAGAACGGTGCCTTGCGCCACGGCATAGATTTCACCATCCGCTGCATTCAACGGGGTCATGATCAACGTGCCACCCAACAGGCTATTGGCATCGCCAATCGCCGACACCGTGACATCAATCATGCTGCCAGATCGGGCAAAGGGCGGCAGCGTGGCGGTCACAAAGACCGCAGCGACATTCTTGGGGCGAAACTGTTCACCGGTGACGTTCACGCCAAGCCGTTCAAGAATGCTGGTCATGATTTCTTCTGTAAACGGGGCATTGCGCAGCCCGTCACCCGTTCCATTGAGCCCGACCACCAGGCCGTAGCCCACCAGATCATTGCCGCGCACACCGTCAAATTCCACCAGATCCTTGATCCGGATGGCATTGGCGCTGGCCATTGCGGGCAAGAGAAACAGGATCAGTCCCAGAAAGGCAAAATGCTTCATACCGGTCACCGCATGAAATCCAGAAGCGTCAACCGCGAGGCACGCACCGTGACCGCGTACATCAACTCGACCTGCGACTGGGCGGCCTCCAGCTTGGACGCCGCCTCGTACCCGTCAACGCCAAGCAGCTCATTGCGCGCGATCTGCAGCGATGACAGCGCAGCTTCGTTGCGTGCCGTGGTGTCTTCGACCAGTTCCTGCGCCAACCCAACCCCCGCAGCCAGATCGACGAGCCCACTTTGCATGGTGGTCAGTTCCCCGGCCGCCGTGGCGAGAAGCGTCCGCGAGAGATCAGGGGCAAAACCAAGCGACGGGTCCATCGCCAGCGCGGCCTTGGCCACGGATTTCAGGACATCGCGGAATTCCTGTTTATCTGCCTTGAGCGCGACGCTGATCTGCACGTCATCGGCAAGTTTGAACGGGTTGCCTTCGTCCAGACTGCCTTGGTAGCCGATGGTCTCGAACCCGCCACCCGGCATGTTGAACCAGCTGTACAATTGCGCGTCTACACCGGTCAGCGTTGTTTCACCGGAAATCGCGGTCCGAAGGCTATTCAACAGCGCATCGGCATTCGCAAGCGCAGCGCTGTCCGACGCGACACCGGAAAACAGCGCGCGCCCCGCGACGCTGGCATTCAATGCGCTGACAACCGAGCGGAACACTGTTTCCGCGTCTTGAGTGGCGAGTTCCAACGAAGTCTGGCCGGCCGCTTGTGTCGCGAGGTGCAGGTTCGCGGCCAGATCGCTGGTGCGACTTTGCATGCCAGTCAAGGTGGCCTGCATCGTATCGATGGCAATGCGGGCTTCGTTGCCAACGGTCCGGTAGCCCGTCAGAACGGATATGTTGCGCTCGATATCCGTCAGCTGCGCGTAGCTTCCGTTCAGATGCTCCCGTGTATTGCTGGCCAGTCCGGTTGTGACCTCGGTCTGCAACTGCTGCATTTGAGCGCGAAGCTCCGCGTTGCGACTCTTGAACAAGAAGGTTTGCGACAGGTCTCCAAGCGTTGCGAAATTCATGTCAGAGTCCCATCAGAATATCGAGCATTTCATCGACCGTCTTGAGCACCTGCGCATTCGCGGCATAGGTCTTTTCGATGGTCATCAGGTTCTGGAGTTCCGCATCCGTATCCACACCGGTGCGCAATCGCTCCTGCGTAATACTGGCGCTTTTCGCCGAGGCGAAACTTGTCAGCTGGTCAATGCCGTTCAAGGTTGTCCCCACATGGGACATGACGGCGCTGGCATGAGTCAGCATACTCTCGTTCTGCCCGGCAAAGATGCCGCCCGGGATGGGTGAGGCCGCGGTCAGCGCGCTCAGCATGTTGTTGAGGATTGTGGCATCTCCGACAGGACCCGGAGCAGCCAGAAATCCATCGCGGATCAGCCGCAGATCACCGCTCTGAGCCGGGTCGGCGGCCGCGTTGATGGCCAGACGACGCGACAAGCCGACCTGATCAACCACATCAAAGGCTGCGCCGCCGTCGGTAAACAAACCTGCATCGGTAGCGCCGAGCGATGGATCGACGCTGGCATCCTGGAATTTCGTGGCGAGTCCAACCGCCAGTTCATCCAGTTCCGCCTGAAACTGAGGCAGGGTTTCGTCACGCGCCGTAAACAGCGCCTCCAGCGACCCTCCGGCAAACCGGGATATGTCCACATCGTCGCCGTTGACAGTCACGCCCGATAGCAACCCGTTTTGCAGCGTCATGTGTTCGGTCACGGTCGATGTGGCATTGAACTGGATTTCCGCTGCCGTCCCTTCGACCAGAACAAGACCACCCTTGGTCACCACCGCCACGGCGTCATGATCGCGTTGCAACACCCTGATGGGGGTGATCGAGGACAGATCATCAAGGATGCCCTGTCTGAGATCTTCGAGCGACGCCGTGTCAGATCCGACGCGCGAGCGGACCGAAATCTTGGTGTTGAGATCGACTATCTGCGCAAGCTTGTCGTTCAGTTGGGCAACCGTGTCCTGAATGTTCCCGTCAGCATCGGTTCTTGCCTTTTGGATCGTGTCAGCAATGCCGTTGAACGTTTCGGCAAGTGAACTGGCACGTGACACGACAGTATCTAGCCGCGTGGTCAGGTCAGGCCGCGCCGATGCCTGGACCAAAGCCGTTTCAAATGCCGCCAAGCGCGCGGTCAGCGATGCCGGATCATCCGGTGTTGCCATGACCTTTTCAACCCGGCTGACATAGCTTGCCAATGTTGTTGCGTGCGACAGATCCGAATTCGCACCGCGCCAATCCGCAAGCAAGGATTGGTCGACCCTGCGCATGATTCCGTCGATCCTGACGCCACCGGTGCCACCGGTGACGCGCGAAGACACGGACAGGGAGCGGGCGGCATAGTCCTCGTTTGTTGCGTTGGCGAGGTTGGACGACACAAGTTCCGCCGCGAGAGAGGACATGCGCATGCCGGACAGCGCATTTGAAATCGAACCGGAAAGCGACATGGCCTGATCCTTTCGTCAGCGAAGGGTTTACCGTTTGATATTCGTGGTTTCCTGCAGCATCTCGTCCACAGTCTGGATCACCTTGGCATTCGATGTGTAGGCGCGCTGCGTCTGGATCATGTCGGTCAGCTCACTGGCCACATCGGTCGCGGATTCCTGCAGCGCATAGCCGACGATATCACCGGTCGGACCATCAGACGCATCCCAGAGATAAAAGGATCCGCTGTCTGGTGACGGCATGTAGGTCTGGCTGTCGAGCGAGACCATGCCATTGGGATTCGGCAGATCTACAAGCGGGATCTGGTAGATTGTGCGGGTGATGCCGGTATCGAAAAACGCGTGGACCAGACCGTTTGCATCCACTTCAACAGAGGTCATGTTGCCAACCGGCGAACCGTCTTTGGAAATGGACAAGGGCGCAAAGCTGTCTGACAATTGGGTCAGGCCGTCGCTGGAGTTCAATTGACCGATATCCAGTACCATCGGTCCGCCCGCCACGTTGACGGTCAGCGTGCCCTCGGTCGGATCATAGGCACCGCCGGTCAGGGCCGTGACGCCAGCCAGCGTGCCGCCATTGGCTCTGTCATCATTGAAGGTCAGTTCATATTCTCCGATCACGACGCCGGGCTGAGCGGAGTCGGTAATCTGCATCGTCCATGTATTGGAAGATCCGGTGCCCGGAACGGTAGGAATGAATTCGATACCAAGATTCTGGGACGTGCCGATGTTGTCGTAATATTCGACGGACAAAAGCTCATTTCCCGTGGTCGACCCCGCCTCGGTCGAGGTTGCGGGCAGGTTGACGCCAAGCGACATGCGCGTCGTCGGCTCACCCGAGAACTGGTTGACGTTGATCTGAACCGGCTCAAGCCCGTCCGAGGTGTCACGCGGATAGGGCGGGATCGTTCCATCGGGCTGGGCCGGCCAGCCCAGCAGAACCAAGCCCGATTCCGAGCGCAGATAGCCATTGGCATCGGTTCGGAATGAACCCGTGCTGGTCAGGAACATCTGGCTCGAGCCATTGCCCAAACCAACTTCGCTGGCCTGCGCCACCGGGAGAAACCCGCGACCACGCACCGCGAGGTCGGTTGAATTGTTGGTCCCAACAAGCGCGCCCTGCTCATCGATCAGGCGGAAATTGCTGGTCCGGACACCGCCCGCAGAATAGACCGAGCTCGACCCGGACCCGGCCATGACCATGGACTGAAAATCCGTCGTGACACGCCGGTAGCCATAGGTGGACGAGTTGGCGATATTGTCTGAAATGGCGGCCAACCGGTTGGCATTGGCGTTCAGACCGGCAACCCCGGCATTAAGGGAGGAGGAAATTGTCATGGACAAGCCTTTCTGCTGCGTCAACATCACTTGAACGCAAGAGATAGACGCTCGACCTTAATGCCCGCCTAACAACTAAAATCCTTCCTAAACGCCATCGTCCCGCAGAAAGATGATCTCGAGCCGGCTGTTGCGCAACGACATCGGATTGTCATTGACCAATTCGCGATCCGCGTGGCCCGTGACACGACCAAACCGGGCCGCATCAATGCCCAGTTCCTCGAGCAGCCGACGCATCATCTGGCCCCGTTCGACGGACAGTTCCCAATCATTTTTCTGTGCGACAACCACAGGTTGGGTCGGTACATGACCCTCGACAGCGATCGGATTGGAGACCGTGCGTGACACCTCGCGAATAGCCCGGCCCAAGGCAATCAGAACCTGGGTTGGTGATCCGTTTTCGCCAAACAGACGGCTGTCAGGCAGCTCGAACAATTCCACGACCAGCCCCTCGTCGGTTGATTTCAAAATTACATGCCGCAGCTCGTTTTCGGCCACCATGCTTTCTCCGCCACGGCCGTAAAGAACATCTTCGATCTTGGCGAGCTCCATCTGCGCCCCGGCATCCTTGTCGGATGTTCCCGTGTCGCCGCGCGCCTGATCGGAACTGGTCGGATTTCGATTGGATGCGCCAGTCCCGTTCTGCGGCAATGTCTCCTCAGAAAAGACACTGTTCCCGCCGAACATCCCGGAACCACCACCCGAAATGCGATTGACCGGAATCGTCGGACTGAAATAGTCAGCGATCCCTTTGCGTTGCTTTTCCGTTGTTGCGTTCAACAGCCACATCAACAAGAAGAAGGCCATCATAGCAGTGACAAAGTCGGCATATGCCACTTTCCAGGCACCACCATGATGCCCATCACCGCCAACGACCTTTTTCCTTTTGATGATGACTGGCGCAACGTTGCCGTTGGCACTCATGTCTCACCACCTTTTTCACCCAAGGACTGTGATACCAAGCCGGACCTTACCGGAGGATTAATGCCGCTTCCGATGAAGCGGGGATTTGAGGCAGAGATCGTTTAATTTTGCCACAATGGGCATTGTTCTGCCGGTGGGGCGATGGACTTGTCGGGTATGGTCGCTTAACAGTTGGCTATCACTTTTTCGACAGGACGTGCTCATGCCAATCCGTTTGACTTCACGCAATGCCTGCGCGCTTCCTCTGGTCACCGTCATGGCCTGCCTTGGCACTACGGCCGGACACGCCGAGGACATTCCTTCGTTCAATATGTATGGCACGCCCGGGCTTGTTGATATGCCCAACGCGCGGGTTGCGCCTGATGCGACCTTGTCCACCACATTTGCAGGGGCGGGGAACCAGTTCCGATCTACCCTGACCTTCCAGATCACGCCGCGCCTTTCTGGCAGCTTCCGCTACTCTTCGATCAGCGATTTCCCGGTAACCGGCTCTGTCGATGGCGTGTATTATGATCGCAGCTTCGATTTGCGGTACCAGCTTCTGAAAGAAAGCCAATACCTCCCCAGCGTTGTGGTCGGTTTGCAGGATTTCATCGGAACCGGGCTTTATGGCGCCGAATACCTTGTTGCGACCAAAGAGCTTTTCCCGGGCCTTGAGGTCACCGGTGGTGTTGGCTGGGGCCGGTTGGGAAGTTACGATTCCTTTGCCTCGACCGGGGAACGCCCCGCCGAACTGCTCGGAAGTGGCGGTATCCCGACTTATGACCGCTGGTTCCGTGGCGATGTGGCCGGGTTTGCCGGCGTGAGCTATTCTCCAACGCAGCAACTGACCTTCAAGGCCGAATATTCTTCCGACGCCTATCTTCAGGAAGCGGCCCAGGGCAGCTTTGAGCATGACTCGCCATTCAATTTCGGGGTCGACTATCGTTTCCGCAGTGGTGCCCAACTCTCGCTGTACCATACCTATGGCAACGAGTTTGGCGCGCAGTTCACCATTCATACAAACCCGCGCAAATCCAGCATTCCAGGTGGCGCAGAATCCGCGCCTGTACCCGTTGCGCCCCGCGCGCCGGGGGCCGCGGCCGATCTTGGATGGGTCGGTCAGTCTACGGATGGGTATCGTACAACACTCGCCAAGGCGATGCAGACAGATGGGCTCATTCTCGAAGGCCTGAAGCTGGAGCCAACCCGCGCCTATGTGCGGATGCGCAACACGACTTATGGTCTGGTCCCGCAAGCGATCGGGCGGACCGCGCGGTCAATGACCCGCATTATGCCTGCCTCGGTCGAGACATTCGTGATTGTACCCGTGCAAAACGGCATGGAGCTATCGGCGGTCACCCTGCAACGTTCGGATCTGGAAGCGCTCGAGCATGAGGACAACGCCGAAATGCTGGCGCGGGCGCAGATCCTCGATGGGTTCGGCCTCGCGCCTGCTGCGTTCGAAGGCCAGTATCCACAGTTCAGCTGGTCGCTGTCGCCCTATCTGCAGTTCAGCATGTTCGATCCGGATAGCCCGCTTCGCGCCGATGTGGGTCTTCGTGCCAAGGCGCAGGTTCGCCTGTCACCGAACCTGATCGCGTCGGGCTCTGTGACCAAGAAGCTGGGTGGCAACCTGTCTGACACGGACCGTGTCGATGACGATGCGCTGCCGCTGGTGCGGACGGAGAAAGCCCGCTACAGCGCCGAAGGTGATCCCGCGATCGAGCACCTGACGCTGTCGCATTACGGGCGTCCCGGCAAGAACCTCTACAGCCGGGTCACGGTCGGCTATCTTGAAGAAATGTATGCCGGTGTCTCGGGTGAGGTCCTCTGGAAACCGGTGGGCAGCCGTCTGGCGCTTGGCGCGGAACTGAACTACGTCAAACCGCGTGATTTCGATCAGCTGTTCGGCCTGCGGTCATCTGAAACAAGAACCGGCACGATCCCTGATTTCAACGGTCATATCTCGGCCTACTACGCCTTTGGCAACGGGTTCCACGGACAATTGGACGTGGGCCGCTATCTGGCCGGAGACTACGGTGCCACGGTCAGTCTGGACCGTGAATTCAAGAATGGCTGGCGTGTCGGCGCATATGCGACCTTTACGGACGTGCCGTTTGAAGACTTCGGCGAAGGCTCTTTTGACAAGGGTATCCGCATCAGCATTCCGATCGGCGCTGTGACCGGGCAGCCTTCGACCTCGCGCAACGACCTGGTCATCCAGTCCCTGACACGCGATGGTGGGGCGCGGCTTAACGTGAACGACCGCCTTTATGAACAGGTGCGCGGTTACCACGAACCTGACATGGCAAGAACCTGGGGCAAATTCTGGAGATGAGCGTGATCAAGCAAGTTCTCGGAGGAAAATCAATCGCCTCTCCCAAAGCTCTGGCCGCAATGCTGGGTACCGTTGCCATGGTCCTGACAGGGTGTGGCTCGGGGACAGAAGCCGATCAGAACCGCAAGATCACCAAGCAGGTTCTGGGGACGCTCAAGGGGGGCGGCAAATCTGCTCCGTCTCAGGTGACACAGGAACAAGTCCAGCAAGCGGTGGCCACAAGCACGCAACCGCTTATTCTGGTGAACCTGGAGAAAGCCAAATCCTCTACCCTGCTCGTGGAAATCGGGCGCAACGGCCCGGTGCAGGCATTTGCCACATCTGCAAGGCAGACGATCTCGCTGCAAAACGGCATGGCCCGTGGAACGCGCGGGCTGGGCGGCGACCTGATGTCTGTCGATCTTGGCGGCTTGCCCCAACTGATTGCCAGCAAGTCCGGCGGCACTGTGCAGCGCGAAATCCGGGTACTGGATGGAGAGGACGCGACGCTGCGGCTTGGCTTTAGCTGCTCGGTCACGTCGACGCGCAGTTCACACAAGCCGGTTCTCTATCAGATGACGGAATCCTGTCAGCAAAGCGGTGGGTCGATCCAGTTCACCAACAGCTATACGGTCAATGGCGCTGGCACTGTTCTGAAATCGCGCCAGTGGTTTGGACCGCATCTCGATTATATCGCTGTTCAGCACCTCAAATTCTGAGCGCAAGCAGATACGCAAGACTGAAGACCGGTACGCATAACGCGTGCCGGTCTTTTAGTTTGAAAGCAGCTTCTCGCTATTGGTCGCCGGGACCATCTTGTCGCCGGATCCGCTCTTGGCGGTTTCAACCCAGCGATTGGCAAGTTCGATGGTGGCTTGCTCATCATGATCTTCGATCAGGCGGCGAAGCTCGTGCAGCACATTGGCCATTTCAAGCTCGGACAGATGCGATTCCTGTGCGCGCAGGATCTTTGGGTGCGGGGTCGTAAGCATATCAGACCCGATCAAAAGCTCTTCTCGCAGTTTTTCGCCCTGGCGCAGACCGGTGAACAGGATCTCGATATCGCCCTGAGGATTGGCAGCATCACGCACTGTAAAGCCGGCATTTCGGATCATTTTGCGGGCCAGTTGCCAGATCGAGATAGGTTCTCCCATATCCAGCACGAAAACATCGCCACCGCGTGCAAATGACCCGGCCAGCAGCACAAGGCGCACAGCTTCGCTCACCGTCATGAAATAGCGGGTCACATCGCTATGTGTCACGGTCACGGGACCGCCCCGTGCGATTTGTTCCTGAAACAGCGGGATGACAGAACCCGAAGAGCCAAGCACATTGCCGAACCGGACCATGGAAAACATCGTCTTGGTGCTGCGCGTCGCCAGATCCTGAACCAGCATTTCAGCCAGTCGCTTGGACACGCCCAGCGCACTGGTCGGGCGCACGGCCTTGTCAGTCGAAATAAGGATAAAGCGCTCTGCCCCGTGGGCACGGGCCGCATCGGCAACAACCTTGGTGCCGATCACGTTGTTGCGCATGCCTTCGACGGCATTGGTTTCAAGCAATGGCAGATGCTTGTAGGCGGCCGCGTGCAGAACAACGTCGATATCATGATCGAGAAACAACTGCCGCACCAATGCCGGTTCACAGACCGAACCCAGAACCGCGCGAATCTCCGCATCGCAATGCAGGCTCTCAAGCTTGCGATGAATACGGTAAAGCAGCAGTTCCGAGTGATCGAGCATGATCAGCATGCGGGGTTGGCACATGGCAATCTGACGACAAAGCTCAGAGCCAATGGACCCGCCCGCGCCCGTTACAAGAACGGTTTTGCCCTTGTAGGCTTCGCTTACGCCCGGCAGTTCGGATTCAAGATGGTTGCGGCCCAGCAGCTTGGAAAAGTCCAGCGGTTTGGTCGCCGTCGCGTGACCATCGGTCATGACCATCTGGGCAAAAGACGGCATGATATGCACTTCGCAGGCAAGATGGCTCAGTTGCCGTGCGATACGTGCCTTGTCCGCCTCGCTTGCCGACGGCATGGCAAGGACGATCCTGTCCACGCGATGCGTTTCGACCAGACGTTCGATCGATTTCGACGACTGCACCTTGAGCCCTGAAATGGTTAGTCCGTGCAGCGCGGGATTGTCGTCCACAAAGGCGACCGGGGACACTTCGATATCCGTAACAAGCGCTGCGGCAAGCTGTTGGCCGGTCCGGCCCGCACCGTAGATCAAAACGCGTTTCAGCCCTTTGCCCTGACGGTAAATGCGAATGACGATTTCGCGCAGAACAAGCCGTGCGCTGGCCGAGGCAATCAACAGGATCATCGAAAAAATGACGAATAACTGCGGCGATATCCCTGCACCGATAACTATGCTGGTCAGCATACCGGTAGCCCCGGATACCGACGCCATCAAAGCCGTCTGGATCACGCCTTTAAGTTCATAAGAATTCAACTTCATGCGGTGCAGATCAAAATACAAAATGACGGCAATAGCTGCCGGCACCATGGTCAGCAGAAAGGGCGTACTGGCCCTCAGGATTGCAACGGTCGGAAAGCTACCGGTCAGCATCGCGTTGCCACCGACGAAGGCGGCAATCACCAGAAAAGCATCGATCGCGACGATAATCGCAGCTTTCTGGCTTCGGCTCATGCGAACCAAAAGATCTCTTAACATGAGGCCCCCAGCTCTTCGCGACCACCCGGAACGGGTTTCAAGCAACTTGCGTTCAATTTCAACCTGCCGGTGCCATGTTATCGCCGCAAACCCCTGTTCTCCAGCGGCCTGCGTCACTTCGATCACGGTTTTGGAGGCTCAACATCCAAACTGGCAATTCCTCGCCCATTGCGCGGGCAAACCTTTAGGATTGGCGGCGGTGTCGCACAGGGATTGAGCGAATCACCGTGGCAAACATCAATCTAAGGTCGTAGCAGAGAGACTGGTTGCGACGATAAATGACGTCGAGCCGCCCCTTGGCCGGAACGCACCGGCGGGAATAGACCGCATCGGTTTCTTTGGCGGATTGGCATGTGGCCAGAATACGCTCCTCATAGCCGTGAAACACGAGCGTAGCCAACCCGGTCACACCGGGCCGGGATTTCAGCACTTCGCCATATAGGTCGGGGAATCGCTCGACATACATACGAAGCGGCGGGCGTGGACCCACAAAGCTGATGTCACCTTTCAGGATATTGAACAATTGCGGCAGTTCATCCAGCCGCTTGGCCCGGAGTTGTGCCCCCAACCGTGTGATGCGCGCGGATTTGTTTCCACCAGACACACCGCTATCCGCCTTGGCCACGGACATCGTGCGGAATTTGAACAGAAGAAACCCCTGATCCGGCGTTTTCATACGTTCAGACACGTAGAGAACCGGGCGCCCGTCTTCCCGCAGAATAAGCACCGCGATAATCAGCATCAGCGGGCTCAGGACAACGAGCAGGGCCAAAGCACAGACGATATCGAACAGCCGCTTCTGGGGTGTCATGACCGGTCCCGCAATCTGCGCCATTCCGCGACAAGCGCATGGGCATCCACCGGTTCAAGAGGATGTCCCAGAACGCCGACTAGGCGTGTCATTTCCATCTGCATGCAGGGTGTCGCGCCATCGGGCGCCGGTTTCCAATCAAAATCGCGGCCAGCAGCGCGTAGAATATCCGCCATGTCAATCGGGCTGGCATCGGCGACATTGATTACACAGGGGAGTGTTTCGAGATCCGACGTCGCAATGGCCTCAACGCTGGCGGCGAGCGTTTCGATCCTGAGGTAACCGCGAACCGGGCCGAAGCCATCCGGAAACTGGTCAAGGCGCGGTGTTTCCGTTCTGGTCAGGGACGCGAACAGGCTATCGGCACCAACCACATTGCCAATGCGCAGGCACACCGCCTTGGGCGACAAATCCGCAACCGCCTGTTCCATCGCATGTTTTGAGGCGCCATAGTCATTGCGTGGATTGGGAGGCGTGTCTTCTGTAATCGGGTCGTCTTGTGGCGCGTACACCGCGATCGAAGAGGCATGCAGAATTCGGTCCGCGCCCAGCGCTTCACCAACTCGATGCGCCTCCTTCGCAAGCGCTATGTTGTTTGCAAGCGCATCAACGCTACCAGAGACGGTACCCCAAAGCGCCAGAATGGCATTGCACTGTGGCAAAGGCCCAACAGGGGTGCCCGGTGACCAAACATGGGTTACTCTTGGTTCCTTCCGCCTGCTGGCCCAGAATAATTCTATATTTTCCGGTGGGTTAAGGTCCCAGTACCTACGCAGCAATGTCGCGACTTTGCCCGTCGCGCCGAGGACAAGCACTCGTGTCGGTAATTTCGCAATCGGCAAGCTTCGGCGCCTTTACACTTTGTGCAAACATGGTCTGTTTATCACCGCAAAGAGCCGCTAGAAAGATGTCAAAACGAATGCTTTCGGGGGAAAGTCGTGTTTTCATTATTCATTCGTGCGATGGCAATCTCTGCAATTCTTGCTGTAGCCGGCTGCGGCAGCCTTCCCAGGGGTGCTGCGCTTCAGAAGGAAGTCACCCGTGGAGCCGGGGCACAGGATGCAACCTTTCAGGTGGTCAAGGTTTCCAACGAGAATATTGAAGTGATCAAGGGTTGGCCGGTCACCGGCTGGTCCGGTGCCTTCCGCTGGATCAAGACAAGCCGCGGCCCTCAGTCCCAGACCTTGCAGATTGGCGACAAGGTCGACCTGACGATCTGGGACAACCAGCAGAATTCGCTTTTGACCCAGAACGGAAGCAACATGACCACGCTGACAGCGCTGGTCGTTTCGCCGAATGGCTCGATTTTCGTACCCTATATCGGGGATGTGGTTGTGAATGGCCTCACCTCCGATGGCGCGCGTAAACGCATTCAGCGCGAACTGACGCCCATCGCACCTGATGCGCAGGTCCAGTTGACGGCAACGCCGGGCGTCGGGAACTCCGTATCCGTGCTTGGGGGTGTCGGAGCGCCGGGGTCGTATCCGCTGCCCGATCGCAACACCAAGATCCTGACAATGCTGGCCACGGCTGGCGGGATCAAGGACAGCATGCGCAACCCGGTTGTGTCACTGTCCCGTGCCGGCCAAAGCTATTCAATCCCGGCCAAGGATCTTTACAACAACCCGGACAAGAACACGCGACTTTACAGTGGCGACCAGATCATCATCCAGAATGATGAACGCGCGTTTACATCGCTGGGCGCGTCCGGGACCGAAAGCCTGATCCATTTCCCCAAGGAATACGTCACCGCCATGGAAGCCATGTCGCTTATGGGCGGTATCAACGATACACGCGGCAATCCCAAGGGGATCCTGATTTTGCGCGAATACCCGGCTGATGCAGTTGTGCCCGAGGGCCAGAACGGTCCGGAAAAACAACAGGTGATCTTTTCGCTCAACCTGACCACGGCAGACGGACTGTTTGCGGCGCGCAACTTCCTGATCCACCCCAATGACACGGTTCTGGCCACGGAATCGCCGGTTGTCGCCCTGCAAACCATCTTTGGTCTGTTTGGCAGCCTTGTGGGGGCGACCGCACAGGCCAACACATTGGCAACATCCTTATCAAACTAGGCCAACGGAACAACATGGCGTCATCTCACGCAAAAGCGTTGTCTGCTCATGCGTGAGGCAAGCTTTCTCCGCCTTAATGCGCCCTGGCTTGGGGCCGGTGCGCTTTTGACATTCCTGTCGGGTTTCGGACAGACCTATTTCATTTCCATCTTTGCAGGTGAAATCCGCGCCGAGTTCGGGCTGTCCAACGGACAGTGGGGCGGAATCTACACATTGGGAACAACGGCCTCCGCCTTGCTCATGGTCTGGGCGGGCAGTCTGGCTGACAGGTTCCGGGTGCGTGCGCTCGGGGCTTCGGTTCTGGTGCTTCTGGCATGTGCGTGCCTGTTGATGTCGCTCAGCACAGCATGGCTTTTGCCGGTGGTCATTTTTGCGCTGCGCTTCACCGGTCAGGGCATGACAAGCCATATTGCCGTGGTGGCGATGTCGAGATGGTTCGTGGCGACGCGTGGACGCGCCCTTTCAATTGCCACGCTCGGCTTTTCCGTGGGCGAGGCCTTGTTGCCGCTGATATTCGTCAGTCTGCTGGTGCTGTTTGACTGGCGTGTTCTCTGGGTCGCCGCGACCTGCATCTCGCTTCTTGGTGTGCCGTTGCTGATGATGCTGCTCCGACAAGAAAGACAGCCCGCGAGCGACGCTGAGAACAATCAATCCTTTGGCATGGACGCCCGTCACTGGACCCGGGCCGAAACTCTTCGGCACCCTCTGTTCTGGTTCATGGTTCCGGCTATTCTGGGCCCGGCCGCGTTCAACACCGCCTTCTTTTTCCTGCAGGTGCATTTTGCCGAGATCAAAGGCTCGGCTCATGTCGAACTCGTCGCGATGTTTCCGTTCTACACCGCGATCTCCGTCGTCTCGATGATGCTGTCCGGCTGGCTCCTCGATCGGTTCGGAACCAAAACACTGATCCCGTTTTACCAACTGCCCATGGTTGTCGCATTCCTGTGTTTCGCCGTGGCGGACAGCCCGTTCATGGCCTTGGTTGGGATGACCTTTCTGGGGGTGACAACAGGTGCGAATGCCACGCTGCCCAATGCGTTCTGGGCGGAATTCTACGGCACGGCCCATATCGGTGCGATCAAATCACTGGCAGCCGCTGTTATGGTCTTTGGCTCGGCCATCGGTCCCGGCCTGACCGGGGTGCTGATCGATCTCGGCTTTGGTATTGAACAGCAATATGTCTGGGTCGCGTCTTACTTTGTCCTGACCTCGTTGCTTGTCTGGGTGGGTGTGTCGCGATTCAAAACCCAGCTTACCGCGACCGCCTGAGATAGACGTAATAGGCACCCGCCCCACCATGGCGGATATGCGATTCACTGATCTGCAGCACGATGTTGCGCAACGGACCACTGCGCAGCCAATGCGGAACCTCGTGGCGCAAAACACCCCGACGCCGGGGAATTGGCCCGTCATCATTGGATGGTTTGCCCTTGCCCGTGATCACCAGAACAAGCCGTTTGCCCTCGGCATGGGCGCGCAGCACGAAACCGGTCAGCGCGGGATGCGCCTGTGCCAATGTCATGCCATGCAGGTCGATGCGTGCCTCGGGACGGAGTTTGCCGCGCTTTAACCGGCCAAAGGCCTTTTTGTCCATCTCAACCGGCGCGGCAGCCAATGACGCAGAAAGGGTAGGGGCCAGAGCATGGCCATTTTCTCCGCCGGTCGCGTTTTCTCCGACGCGAAAGGCCGGGATTGGCTGCGCCTCGGGGGTTTTGGGCTGAATCAAGGGCTGGGATGGTTTGGCCGCTGCGGTATTTTCGACCGAGATCGGGTTCGGTCGATGCAGGGGCGTCGCGCTTTTGGCGACCTGATCCCATAGCTCGCGCTCATCCTCTCTGAGCTTTCGCTTTCTCATTGCACGGATTCCGGCAACAGCGCATAGGCCCGTTGAATCGGCATCAGCACCAGCAAACGGCCCGGATCGCGTAATTTGCCCGCGGCCTGGCCAGCGGCATCACCGGTGCCAAAGAAAATATCAGCGCGCTGCGCGCCTTTGATCGCACTGCCCGTATCCTGCGCGATCATCAGGCGGTTCATCGGCTCTGCCCCGTCCTTTTCGATCCAGACCGGAGAACCCAGCCTGACAATACCGGGATCAACAGCAATCGACCGAAGATCGGTGATCGAGCGGTTCATCGCACCCAATGGTCCTTTTTCCGCAGGCACATGCGTCACTTCGCGGAAAAACACATAGGACGGGTTGTGATAGAGCAGCTCTTCGCCCGCCAGCGGGTTGCGCCGCACCCAGTTCTTTATGACCTGAGCGGAGACCTGATGCGGCTGGTAGATTCCGCGCCGCACCAGTTCCCGGCCCAATGATTTATATTCGTGACCGTTCTTGCCGCCATAACCCACGCGGATCATCGACCCGTCCGGCAATCGGATACGCCCCGATCCCTGAACCTGCAGGAAAAACAACTCAACCGGATCATCGACCCAGGCAATCTCAAGCCCACGACCATCCATGACCCCCGAGGTCAGAATATCACGCCGGGTCAGCCAGGGCCGGTTGGCGCGCGCTTCGCGGGGGAGGCGATAGACCGGGTATTTGTAACGGCTGGAGGGGTAGCGGCTGCCATCCAGTTCAGGTTCGAAATAGCCGGTGAACAGTGCTGGTTTTCCGTCCTCGATCAGAACCGGTCGGAACATCAGCTCAAAGAACGCCTTGCCATCGGACATGTCATTGGCCATCGCGCAGAGCGATTTCCAATCAACCCCGTCGATATCCATGCAGGTATTGCGAAACACCGACAGCGCAGCATCGTGATCGTCGGTTTCCCATCCATCGAGCTGATCGAAAGACAGGATCTTATAGGTCAGCTCGGTCTCCGCCGCCGCCGCGCTCATCGTCAGCCAAAGCGCGGCGAAGATTGAGAAAAACCGACCCATCGCACCGGCTCACTCATCCGTTGCAACCAGCTTCCAGTTGGGATCGTCTGTTCCCATCGGCCGGGCAAAGGTCCAGACGTCTTTCTGTTTCTTGACCTGTGTCGGGCTGCCTTCGATGATTTCACCGGAGCGGTCGCGCACCACCTGGGTCAGTTCACCAATGAATTTCATGGTGATCTCTGCCTGTCCGGTCGTCTCGTCGAACCTTGCGTTCTGCAATGTCAGTTCGCGGATACCAACAAAATCCGCCTCGATGGTCAGTCCCTGTTCCTCGCGGGCTTCGATCACCTCGGCAAAGGTTTCATAGACATCGTCAGCCAGGAACGGTTTGATTTCGGACAGCTCGCCACCCTCAAACGCCATGAGGATCATCTCATAGGCACCGCGGGCACCCTGCATGAAATCACCAACGCGAAAGCTTGGTTCGGTGCGCTTCATCTCCGCCAATGCTGCGGCGGCATCACTGCCTTCGTCCACGTAATCGGTAATGTCGTGATCCGGGCCGCCATCAATCACTTCGAAGTCACGGCGCGTATCTGTAACCGGTCCGTTGCGCGACGCGGGCGGCTTTTCAAAGCCATCCCGGGTGCCAAGAACGGACTTCAGCCGCAAGATCAGGAAAACGGCGATCCCGGCAAGGACCAGCAGCTGAAGAAGGGGCGAATTCATCTCAACCTCATATGTCGCATTTTGAAAGCGGCTTTCGTTGCACTTATGTAAGGTCGATGTGGGGTCAAGTCCACAGCACAACCATTCTGGCCGGGATTAAACACATGTATCTGCTTATCGCCTTCATTCTCGTTCCGCTGATCGAGATTGCCCTGTTCATCCAGGTTGGGGGCGCAATAGGTCTGTGGCCGACGCTGGCGATTGTCATTCTGACCGCCATTGCCGGGACATGGCTTGTCCGGCAACAGGGTTTGCAGGCAATCCAGAACCTTCAGAAATCCTTTTCCGAATTGCAGGACCCGACCCGGCCACTGGCCGATGGCGCGATGATCCTGATTTCAGGCGCGCTGTTGCTTACACCCGGGTTTTTCACAGATGCCGTTGGCTTTGCTCTGCTCATGCCTCCGGTGCGCAAAGTCATTTATGAGTATCTGCGCAAACGGGTGAAAGTGCATCGTTTCGAGATGGGGCAGGGGCCACAACACCCGCGCCGCCACCCCGATGACGACGTGATCGACGGCGACTATTCCGACGTGACACCGGAAGACCGCAAAGATCTGCCGCCATCGGGATGGACACGCCATTGAGGCTTGTTCTTTGGGCTGGTAATGATCCGGCAAAGATTTTTGCTTGGAGAGAATAATGGCAGAGAACGAAAACGGCGCGGCCGAAGCGGCCCAACCGCAAGCCCCGAAAATGAACGTGCTGGCGCAGTTTGTGCGCGACATGTCCTTTGAAAACATCCTGGCCCAGAAAGGCGCCAGCGGCGAAGCCCAGCCCGACGTTCAGGTGCAGGTGAATATCGACGCCAAGAAACGGTCGACCGAACATCAATATGACGTGCTTCTCAAGCTCAAGGTCACGTCGAAATCCAAGACAACGGAAGACGTGTTCTTTATCCTGGAATTGGAATATGCCGGTATTTTCCACATCGAAAATATCCCCGATGAACAGCTGCACCCCTTCCTGATGATCGAATGCCCGCGCATGATCTTCCCCTTCGCGCGCCGCATTGTCAGCGACGTCACCCGCGACGGTGGCTTCCCGCCGGTCAATCTCGATATGATTGATTTCGTTGCGCTTTACCGCAATGAGCTGATGCGCCGTCAGGCCGCAGCCCAAGCCGAAGCGCCCGAAACACCCAACGCCTGATTTCAGGTTTTCGACCAGAGCGCGGCGTCACCCATCGCCGCCACGAAATCCTCATGCGCTTTGATTTCCGCCTCGGTCAGCCGGGGCGGTAATTTTTTGGGCCGGGGTTCTGGTTTCCACGTCTCGCCCGATCTGGACGGGCCCGAATTCCGCGATGTGGCCAGAACCAGACCGGGCTGACGTCCACCGATCAGCTCAAGATAGACCTCGGCCAGAATTTCACTGTCGAGCAGCGCGCCGTGCAGGGTCCGCGCGGAATTGTCGATGTTGAACCGGCGGCAAAGCGCATCAAGCGTCGCCGGAGAACCCGGAAATTTCTGCCGCGCCATGGCCAGTGTATCCACCGCCTGTTCCCAAGGCAGGCGGGGCAGGTTCATCCAGGACAGCTCCGCGTTGAGAAATTTCATATCAAAGGCGGCATTGTGGATCACCAGCTTGGCATCGCCAACGAAATCCAGAAAAGCCTGACCGATCTTGGCGAAAACCGGTTTGTCGGACAGGAATTCATCGCCCAACCCGTGCACCTCGAACGCTTCCTGCGGCATGGAGCGTTCGGGGTTGATATATTGGTGATAGGTGTTGCCGGTGGGCATATGGTTGTACAGCTCGACGGCCCCGATCTCGACAATCCGGTCGCCTTGCTCGGGGTCGAACCCGGTGGTTTCGGTATCAAGAACGATTTCACGCATCTGCCAGCCCATCCCGAATTGTCGTCACGATAGTCTCAACCTGTTGCCGCGCATGTTCAAGCGTGTCCGTTTCGATCACGAAATCCGCCCGCTTGCGCTTTTCTGCATCCCGCATCTGCCGCGACAATATCAGGTTGAAATCATCTTCGCTCATGGTGCCGCGCTCCAGCACACGCGCTTTCTGAATATCCGGAGCAACCGAGACCACGGCCACAGCATCCATCTCGGCCTCGGCACCTGTTTCAAACAGCAATGGAATGTCCAGCACCGCGATATCCGCCTTGGTGTCGCGCAGGAACTGTTCCCGATCCGCCCGGACAATCGGGTGCACCACGGCTTCGATACGGGACAACAACTCCGCATCGGAGCGGATCGCATTGCGCAATACATCCCGATCCAGACGATCACCGCGCAAGGCTTCCGGCACCATGGCACCAATCGGCGCAATCGCGGGACCACCCGGCGCATAGGCGCGGTGTACGGCGGCATCCGCATCCCAAAGCGCACAGCCGAGATCCGTAAACATCTGCGCCGTGGTGGATTTCCCCATGCCGATGGACCCGGTCAGGCCAAGACGAAAGGTCATGTCAGCATGGCGTCGCGCAGCGCATCATCGACCTCGGGCCGCCGACCGAACCAGCGCTCAAACCCCGGCACCGCCTGATGCAGCAGCATGCCCAGCCCATCCACCGTCCGGCAGCCCGCTTCACGTGCAACGCGGAGAAGATTGGTTTCCAGCGGGGTATAGACCAAATCCGTGACCAAAGTGTTTTTCTGCAATCCATCCAGGGGGATGCGCATTTCCGGCTGTCCCACCATGCCCAGCGACGTGGTGTTGACCACAAGCGCGGCGTCCTCAATCGCATTGCCCACCTGAACCCAATCGACCACCTGAACCCGCTTGCCGAAATCTTCCTGCAACTGCTCGGCCTTGATCCGGGTGCGGTTGGACAAAAGGATTTGCGGAACACCCGCCTCCAGAAGCGAGGTGATCACAGCGCGACACGCCCCCCCGGCTCCGAGTACCAAGGCAGGACCGGCCCCCGCATCCCAGCCCGGCGCGCCCTGCCGCAGGTTTTCAATGAACCCGTACCCATCCGTATTATCGGCCATGATCTTGCCATCAGCGCGAAAGATCAGCGTGTTGGCCGCACCGATGATCGTTGCCCGGTCGGTGATCTGGTCCGCAATTTCGAACACTGCCACCTTGTGCGGGATCGTCACATTCGCCCCGACAAATCCCATACGCGGCATCATGCGCAAAACGTCTTCCAAATCGCCGGAGGAGACCTCGATCGGGATGTAATGTCCCGGAAGCCCATAGCGGCGCAGCCAGTGACCATGCAGGCGTGGCGATTTGGAATGATGGATCGGCTGGCCCAGCACCGCCGCCAGAGGAATCCTGTCCGTCATGTCGAAATCACCCCCTTGGTCACAAACCAGTTCAACAGTGGCAGCAATGGCAAACCCAGCACATTGAAATAATCGCCATTCACCGACAGAAACAAGCGGCTGCCTTCTTCTTCCAGCTTGTAGGCCCCAACGCTGTGTGAAATCGACGGCCAGTTCCGGTCTACATACGCCTCGATGAATCCATCGCTGAGCTTGCGCATCTGCAGGGTCACGACACCCACATGCCGCCAGACCGGTTCGCCGTTTTCATAGGCCACACAAGCCGACAAAAGCTTGTGCCGCTGGTTGCTCAGATCGCGAAGCTGCTGCGCGGCCTCTTCTTTGGTGGCAGGTTTTGACAAAAGCCGACCGTTGAAATCCAGCACCTGATCGCAGCCCAGCACCAACGCATCCGGCGCTTTCATCGCCACCTTGCGCGCCTTCATTTCGGCCAGCGCATCGGCAATATCCCGCGGCGGCGAATCATCGGCCAGCATACCGGCCTTGATTGCCTCTTCATCGACGCGGGCGGGCTGAATCTCGATCTCAAGCCCGGCATTGCGCAAGAGCTTGGCGCGAATATCTGACCCAGACGCCAGGATGATGCGATTTTTCATGTGGATGAAACCGTGGAAGAGTCCTTGAATGACCCGAGGAATACATGGGTGTCTTTCACAGGTCGAGAACAAGTCAACGGGTATCAAGCAGGTTTCACAAATTCCCAGGGCCAATCCCCACATGGGCACAAGGACAAGTCAGGTCATGTGGATGAAACCGGTTGTTACGCAACAATCCAACGGGTTTTCCACAGAGAATGCTACCGCGAAAAATCCATTAAGATATTGTAAATAAATGATTTACTAAGGGACTTTCCGTGTTTTCCAAGTCGCGCTTTGAAAGCGTATCCCAAAGTGTATGACCGCCCGCATAACTCGATAATCCACAGAATATCTTGGCCCTACACTCATCATCATCTTTTTTCTTTAATATTTATTATTCTTGTTTGATCTCCCCTCTGTCCCGAACCAGGGCCTGGTCATTGACTCTGAATACACAAATCTCTACCTAGCATTCTGCATACCGTCCGGTGTGATGTTTCCCATACTCAAAGAGCAGATCTGACAGACAGGCATGTCGTCAGTTGCAGGTATTCCCATGACACAAGAACGACTGAACCTTGCCGACCTCAAGGCCCAGAGCCCCAAAGACCTTTTGGCGATGGCCGAAGAGCTTGAGATCGAAAACGCCTCGACCATGCGCAAGGGCGAGATCATGTTCCAGATCCTGCGCGAACGCGCGGATGAAGGCTGGGAAGTGTCCGGCGATGGCGTTCTTGAAGTGCTGCAGGACGGGTTTGGTTTCCTCCGTTCTCCCGAAGCGAACTATCTGCCAGGTCCGGATGACATCTATGTTTCGCCGAACATGATCCGCAAATTCTCGCTCAGGACCGGGGACACGGTCGAAGGTGAAATCAAGGCACCGGATGACAATGAGCGCTATTTCTGCCTGACTTCGGTGGCCAAGATCAATTTCGAAGATCCCGAACGCGCACGCCACAAAATCGCCTTTGACAACCTGACGCCGCTTTACCCCGATGAACGGCTCAAGATGGAGATCGAGGATCCGACGATCAAGGATCGCTCTGCCCGGATCATCGACCTTGTCGCGCCAATCGGTAAAGGTCAGCGGTCTCTGATCGTGGCCCCGCCGCGGACTGGTAAGACGGTGCTGCTGCAAAACATCGCTGCAAGCATCGAACGCAACCACCCGGAATGCTACCTGATCGTGCTGCTGATCGACGAACGTCCCGAAGAGGTGACGGATATGCAGCGGTCCGTAAAGGGCGAGGTTATTTCCTCGACCTTTGACGAACCAGCAACGCGCCACGTGGCGGTATCTGAAATGGTCATCGAAAAGGCCAAGCGACTGGTCGAGCACAAGCGTGATGTCGTCATCCTGCTCGATTCGATCACGCGTCTTGGCCGCGCGTTCAACACCGTCGTGCCGTCCTCGGGCAAGGTCCTGACCGGTGGTGTGGATGCCAACGCCCTGCAACGCCCCAAGCGGTTCTTTGGTGCTGCGCGGAACATCGAAGAAGGTGGTTCGTTGACCATAATCTCGACGGCGCTGATCGACACTGGCAGCCGCATGGATGAAGTGATCTTTGAAGAATTCAAAGGCACCGGCAACTCCGAGATTGTCCTGGATCGCAAGATCGCGGACAAACGCGTGTTCCCGGCCATCGACATTCTGAAATCCGGTACGCGGAAAGAGGATTTGCTGATCGACAAGGTGGATCTTCAGAAAACCTTTGTGCTTCGCCGTATCCTCAATCCGATGGGCACCACGGACGCGGTGGAATTCCTGCTGTCGAAACTCAAGCAGACCAAGACCAACAGCGAATTCTTCGATTCGATGAACACCTGATACGGGGGCCATCATGGACACGATCTTTGCCCTGGCTTCGGCCCAGGGAAAGGCCGGTGTATCTGTCATTCGCATTTCTGGCCCGCAGGCATTTGCCGCGGGCCAGTCGCTTTGTGGCGACCTTCCGGATGCACGTCAGACAGCCGTTCGGATATTGAAGGATCGCGATGGCGAGGTGATTGATCAGGCGCTGGTGCTGGTCTTTGAAAAGGGCAAAAGCTTTACCGGTGAACCGGTGGTCGAGTTTCAGACCCATGGCAGCCCTGCGGTCATTCGGCGTGTGCTGGCTGCGCTTGGTCAGCTACCTGATTGCCGGATGTCGGAGGCGGGGGAATTCACCCGGCGTGCCTTTGACAACGGATGCCTTGACCTGGCACAGGCCGAAGGGCTTGCCGATTTGATCGACGCCGAAACCGAGGCGCAGCGCCAACAGGCCATGCGCTCGCTGTCCGGAGAGTTCGGCGATCTCGTCGCGGTCTGGCGGGAAAGGCTCGTGCGTGCGGCGGCCTTGCTCGAAGCCTCGATTGATTTCGCTGACGAAGAGGTTCCGGTTGATGTCACGCCCGAGGTGACCGAACTGCTCGATCTGGTTGAGGCGGACATACGCAAACAGATCGACGGTATCTCGATATCGGAACGTATTCGCGATGGGTTCGAGGTAGCAATTGTCGGGCGGCCCAATGTTGGCAAATCGACCTTGCTGAATGCATTGGCAGGGCGGGACGCGGCCATCACCTCGGATATCGCCGGCACAACCCGGGATGTGATCGAAGTGCGCATGGAACTTGCCGGTTTGCCGGTCACGCTGCTGGACACGGCGGGTTTGCGCGAAACCGAAGACCAGATCGAGGCTTTGGGTGTTGCGCGGGCCAGGGACCGGGCCGAGGCGGCGGATTTGCGGGTATTTCTGGTGGAGCCTGGTGCCGATCCTGAGATTGAACCGCGCAAAACCGATATTGTAGCGGTCACGAAGGCCGATCTAAATCCGGTAGAACATTTTTCTATTTCTCCCAAATATGGACAAGGGATCGACATATTGGTTGAGAAGATTGGCGATGTTTTGTCCCAGAAGGCGCAACGCGCAGGTGTGGCAACACGGGAACGTCATCGAATGGCGATGAATGCATCTTTGTCCCACTTGGCGACGTCGCGTGTTTGGGTACAGGACGGGCAGGGTGGCTATGATATAGCAGCCGAAGAGCTTCGGCTTGCGATTCGATCATTGAACTCGCTGGTTGGCGAAGTAGATGTCGAGGAGCTTCTGGGCGAGATATTCTCGCGATTCTGCGTCGGAAAGTAGGGGTGTTTCACGTGAAACATTTTGATGTCATCGTCGTTGGGGGTGGTCATGCGGGCTGTGACGCTGCTCATGCCGCCGCACGTATGGGTGTGTCCACGGCTCTCGTGACGCTCAAGATGTCGGGGATTGGCGTTTTATCCTGTAATCCAGCTGTCGGAGGATTGGGTAAGGGTCATCTCGTTCGAGAAATTGACGCCTTGGACGGGATCATCGGGCGCGTGTCCGATCGCTCGGGAATTCAGTTTCGCCTGCTGAACCGTCGCAAGGGCCCCGCTGTTCAGGGTCCTCGCGCGCAGATTGACCGGGATGCCTATCGTTCCGAGATGCAATCTCTGATTGGAAAAACGGAAAATCTTAGCGTTATCGAAGGCGAAGTTGCCGATCTCAAGCTGGCCCAAGGGCGCATTGCCGGGGTTGTGCTGGCTGATGGTCAGGAGATTTCGTCCAGTGCTGTCATCCTGACGACAGGCACGTTCCTTCGTGGCATCATTCACATCGGGGATGTGCAACGCGAAGGCGGTCGTATTGGCGATGCGCCGTCCAATCGTCTGGCGGAACGCTTGTATGACATGGACCTTGCAATAGGTCGGCTGAAAACCGGTACACCGCCAAGGCTCCGGTCCTCAACGATCAATTGGGACGTTCTGGATGAACAACCGGGGGACGAAGACCCGGTTCTGTTTTCCTTCCTGTCTTCATCGGTGGTGCTGGATCAGGTGTCTTGTGGCATCACCCACACCAACAGCCAGACCCATGACATCATTCGCGAGAATCTGAACCGCTCCGCGATGTATGGGGGGCATATTGACGGGGTTGGTCCACGCTATTGCCCGTCCATCGAGGACAAGATCGTGCGCTTTGCAGACAAGGAAAGCCATCAGATCTTTCTTGAGCCCGAAGGTTTGAAAACTGAAACGGTCTATCCAAACGGGATTTCCACCAGCCTCCCGGAGAGTGTGCAGTATGATTACGTACATTCCATCCGTGGATTGGAGCAGGCCGAGATAATGCAGCCCGGCTATGCCATCGAATATGACTATGTGGATCCGCGGTCGCTCACATCGCAATTGCAATTGAAACAGGTTGAGGGGCTTTACCTCGCCGGTCAGATCAATGGAACGACGGGATATGAAGAAGCAGCGGCGCAGGGTCTCGTTGCTGGCTTGAACGCCGCTGCCGCCGTGCGTGGGCAAGCGCCGATCTATTTCAGCCGGGCGGAGTCCTACATTGGCGTGATGATCGACGATCTTGTCACGCGGGGCGTCTCTGAGCCCTATCGCATGTTCACGTCGCGCGCCGAGTTCCGTTTGTCCTTGCGGGCCGACAATGCGGATCAGCGTTTGACACCACTCGGTTTAGAGGCCGGATGTGTCGGTGAGTCCCGTCGGATTGCCTTTGAAACCAAGATGGAACGGTTGAACAGCGCCCGAGCCGCATTGGAAAACGCCAGATTCACCCCAAAAGAGGCCAGCGCTGCCGGGATTGCCGTCTCCAATGATGGTGCGCGTCGCAGTGCATTCCAACTTTTGGCGTTCCCGAATGTCGGGATGGATGATCTGCAAGAGCTTGTGCCGGAGATTAGTGATTTTGATGAGATCACGCGGGCGCAACTTGAAAAAGATGCGCTTTATGCGAATTATGTTGAGCGTCAGCGCCGTGATGTGGACGCGCTGAAGCGGGATGAGAAATTGTCATTCCCGGCTGATTTCAAATTCGCGACGATTGATGGTCTTTCCAACGAATTGAAGCAAAAACTGATTCAAGCGCAGCCTGAGAATATTCGCCAGGCCTCAAAGGTTGAGGGAATGACGCCGGCAGCTTTGACATTGCTTTTGTCGCGTCTGCGCGCGCATTCCCAGCAGAAATCGGCCTGAGATGATCGCTCCCGAAGACTTCAATGTTTCACGTGAAACATTCGAACGGCTGGAAATTTATGTCGAGTTGCTCCGGAAATGGACGCCGAGGATCAATCTGGTGGCCAAATCCACCATGCCAGAGGTCTGGGAACGGCACATCGCGGATTCGATTCAGCTACTTGAAGTGATGGCGGGCCGATCCGGGCATTATGCCGATCTTGGAAGCGGCGGCGGGTTGCCCGGATTGGTGACGGCGATTGCGCATACCGACTTTGATATGGAGCTGAACGCAGTCACGCTGGTTGAATCCGACCAACGCAAGGCGGCATTTCTCCGCACAGTTTTGCGCGAAACGGAATCCAAGGGACAAGTCGTAGCAGCGCGGATCGAAGCCATTGATCCGTTGAGCGCTGAAATCCTTTCGGCGCGCGCCCTTGCGTCGCTTGATGATTTGCTGGGCTTTGCTGAACAGCATTTGGCCAAGACGGGCGTTGCCGTCTTCCCCAAAGGCATAAACTGGCGCGCAGAGCTCGAAGAGGCACAGAAGACGTTTTCATTCACCTGTGAAGCCCATAAGAGTCAAACCCAGGATGGTGCTGTCATCCTGGAAATAGGAGAGATTTCCCGTGTCTGATCCCACGCGCCCGGCTGGTCCGAAAATCATTGCTATTGCCAACCAGAAGGGCGGAGTTGGCAAAACGACGACCACGATCAACCTGGCTTCGGCGCTTGCAGAACTTGGCTACAAGGTGCTGATCGTGGATTTGGATCCGCAGGGTAACGCATCGACCGGGCTGGGTATCATCCCCGAGGATCGCGATTTGACGACCTATGAGCTTTTGCTTGATGACGTGGCGTTGGATGAGGTCATTCAGACCTGCGACATCGAAAACCTGTCGATCATTCCGGCGACGGTCGACCTGTCCTCGGCTGATATCGAATTGATTGCCAATGAAAAGCGTAGTTTCCTCTTGCACGATGCGCTGCGTCAGCATGCGATGGATAAATACGGGTTCGATTATGTCCTGATAGATTGCCCGCCGTCCCTGAACCTTTTGACCGTGAATGCGATGGTCGCGGCGCATTCGGTACTGGTGCCTTTGCAAAGTGAATTCTTTGCGCTGGAAGGTCTGTCGCAGTTGATGATCACCATTCGTGAGGTGCGCCAGACAGCAAATCCAAACCTTAGGATCGAGGGGATTGTGCTCACCATGTATGACAGCCGCAACAATCTGTCCCAACAGGTTGAGATGGATGCGCGTGAAAATCTGGGTGACCTGGTGTTCCAGACACTCATTCCGCGCAATGTCCGGGTGAGCGAAGCACCATCCTATTCGGTGCCTGTTCTGCAATATGACAGCGCGTCCAAGGGCGCGGCGGCCTACCGGGCCCTGGCGACGGAACTGGTCAGCAAAAACACGAAACGCGCAGCCTGAGGCAAAGAACATGGCGGATAGAAAAGAAAAACGCAGAGGTTTGGGGCGTGGATTGTCGGCCTTGATGGCGGATGTGGAGCCGACGAGTACCGACACCGGTACACGTGAAGGTCCAGCCGCTGCAGAGAAATCCATTCCTGTCGAAAAGATCGTGCCCAACCCGGACCAGCCGCGGCGTCAGTTCTCGGAAGAGGATATGCGCGATCTGGCCGAGTCGATCAAAGCCAAGGGTGTCATCCAGCCGCTGATCGTTCGCGAAAAGCCGGGCGATGCGGGCATGTATGAAATCGTGGCCGGTGAACGCCGTTGGCGGGCTGCGCAGATGGCGCAGCTTCACGAACTGCCGGTCATCATTCGCGATTTCAGTGATACCGAAGTGCTGGAAGTTGCGATTATCGAAAACATCCAGCGCGCTGATCTGAACGCGGTGGAAGAGGCGCTTGGCTTCCGTCAGCTTATGGACCGGTTTGGTCATACCCAGGAAAAACTGGCGGAAGCGCTTGGCAAAAGCCGGAGCCATATCGCAAATCTGCTGCGCCTGCTCAACCTGCCAGAGCCAGTTCTGGACATGGTGCGCAACAGCGAACTGTCTGCCGGTCATGCGCGCGCGTTGATCACCTCGGATGATCCTGTCGGATTGGCCCGAACCGTGGTCGCCCGGAGTTTGTCGGTGCGCGAAACCGAAAAGCTGGCCAAGTCCGGTGGTGAAGACGCCAAACCTGCACCGCGCGGTTCATCCGGCGTCAATGCCGCGGGAAAAGATGCCGATACCAAGGCGCTCGAAGGTGATCTTGCGGCACAGCTTGGGATGAAGGTGAATATCGACCATAAACCGGGCGGGGAAGGTGGCAAGCTGGTGCTGCATTACGCAGATCTGGAGCAACTGGATGATCTGTGCCGCTTGTTAACCGGGTCCTGATCGTCAGGCCAGCGCAGAAATCAGCTCTGCGATCACGGCATTCAGCACCGGTCGTCCCTTGGGCGTGACAATGATGCTTTGATCTTTGAATTCAACCATGCCGATGTCGTGGAGATATTGGCCGGTTTCGGTTGGAAAAGACTGAAGAGCCACCCGTTCAAATCGTTGAATATCTAGTGGTTCGTTGAGCCGAAGTCCCATCATGATGAGTTCCGTCGCCATATCTTGGGGAGAAAGGGGCTCAACGGTCTCGGCCTTTCCGCCAAGATGCGACTCCAACCACATGCGCGGATTTGATTTCGCGACTGTTGCGTATTTCTGGCCGTCCAATGTGAGCCGACCATGCGCGCCAGGCCCGATCCCGGCGTAGTCTCCATATTTCCAATAGACAATGTTGTGGCGGGATTCATTGCCCGGGTAAGCATGATTTGACACTTCATAGGCCGGTAACCCGTGCGCTTCGCACATCTCCTGTGTCAGGTCATACATATCGGCCGCAAGATCGTCTGGGGGCAGGCCACGGAGCTTGCCAGCATTGTAACGGTCCCCGAAAGCGGTGCCTTGCTCAATGGTCAATTGATACAGCGACAGATGCCCGGCATTCAGCGCCAGTGCTTGTTCAAGCTCGGTTTTCCACTGGTTTAGTGACTGATTTTGCCGCGCGTAGATCAAATCGAAACTGCTTCGGTCAAAGACATTCTGACTGATCTGGATCGCGCGCCTGGCCTCGTCAACGCTGTGCAACCGCCCAAGCCGCGCAAGATCACCATCATTGAGCGCCTGAACGCCCAAAGACACACGATTGACACCGGCATCGCGATAGCCTCTGAACCTGTCGATCTCGACCGAGCCGGGATTGGCCTCAAGCGTGATTTCCACGTCATTGGACAACGTCCAGGTATCCCGCACCTCATCCAGAATCGTCTCTAACGTGGGGATTTCCATCAAAGATGGGGTGCCGCCGCCAAAATAGACCGAGCGCAGAACCCGACCTTTGGTCAGTGCGCCAACACGCTTGATCTCATTCGCATAGGCGCTTGCCCATGCTTTCTGGTCAATGTGTTTCTGAACATGGCTGTTGAAATCGCAATAGGGGCATTTGGATTCGCAAAACGGCCAATGGACATAAAGCCCGAAGCCACCGTTTTGCCAATCCTCAGTCAAAGCAGGCCGCGACCAGTTTCCTGAACGCATCCGCGCGGTGGCTTATCTCGTTCTTTTTCCAGCGATCCATTTCGCCCAGCGTGATGTCATAGCCGTCGGGCATGAAGATCGGATCATACCCATGACCCTGATCACCGCGCATGGGCCAGACGACCTTGCCCTCGATCACGCCGGGAAACACCTCGTCATGACCGTCGGGCCAGGCGAGCACCAACGTACAACAGAACCGCGCGGTGCGGGGATGTGCGGCGTTCCTGGTCTCCAACTCTTCATGTGTTCGGGTCATCGCCATGACGAAATCCCGGCCATTGGGTGTTTCGGCCCAATCCGCAGTGTAAACACCGGGCGCGCCGTCCAGCGCATCTACCTCGATCCCGCTGTCGTCGGACAGGGCGGGCAGGCCGGTTGCTTTGGCGGCGGCATGCGCCTTGATCCGGGCATTGCCGACAAAGGTGGTTTCGGTTTCCTCGGGCTCATCCAGCCCCATCTCGGCCGCGCCAACAACTTTGACGCCAAAAGGCTCAAGCAGGCGTTCAATCTCTTCCAGCTTGCCCTTGTTGTGGGTGGCGACCAAAAGCCGGTCGCCAGAGAATTTCCGCGTCATGCGGTGGCCGCCTTTTGCATTTCGGTCAGCTCGGACACGCCCTTTTCCGCGAGATCGAGCAGTTCGTTCATCTGTGCCCGGGAATAAGTCGCGCCCTCGGCGGACATCTGCACTTCGATCAGCTGTTTGTTGCCCAGCATGATGAAATTGCCGTCCACGCCCGCCTCGGAATCTTCGGGGTAATCCAGATCCAGCACCGGCTGACCCGCATAGATGCCACAGCTGACCGCAGCCACCGGCTCAATCAGCGGATCACTGATCACGTCGCCGATTTTCATCAGCTTGTTGACAGCCAGCCGTAAAGCCACCCATCCCCCGGTGATCGAGGCACAGCGCGTACCGCCATCGGCCTGAATCACATCGCAATCGACCGTAATCTGACGCTCGCCTAGAGCAACACGGTCCACCCCGGCACGCAATGACCGACCGATCAGTCGTTGAATTTCCACCGTGCGGCCGCCTTGCTTGCCAGCGGCGGCTTCGCGGCGCATCCGGGTATTGGTCGCGCGGGGCAGCATACCGTATTCCGCGGTGACCCAGCCAAGACCGGAACCCTTGATAAACGGCGGCACGCGGTCTTCGATTGTCGCGGTGCAGAGCACATGCGTATCGCCCATCCTGATCAGGCAGGAGCCTTCGGCATGTTTCGTGACGCCGGTTTCGATTGAAACCTCGCGCATTTCGCTTAAATTCCGTCCTGACGGTCGCATAGTGTCATCCTTGGCTGTTTGACTGCGGGGATACAGGGCGGCGCCGATCCTCTGCAACCCCAAGCGCAGGGTCCTGCAACAGATAATATGTAAAGACACGCAAAGACATGAGTGACGGCGCGAAACTTCTCGAAGAAATGAATGACCGCTCACGCGAAGTGTTTCGACGCGTGGTCGAAGGCTATCTGCTGACCGGGGAGCCAGTGGGCTCGCGCACGCTGACCCGGAGCCTGTCGGAAAAGGTCAGCGCCGCAACGATCCGCAACGTGATGCAGGATCTGGAGTTCCTTGGCCTGATCGGAAGCCCCCATATCAGCGCTGGTCGTGTGCCGACGCAGCAGGGGTTGCGCATGTTCGTCGATGGATTGCTTGAGATGGATGATCTGGCCGTAACGGACCGCGAAGCGATCGACGCGACGCTGGCCAGCAATTCGTCGGACGTGAGCGGTCTTCTCGATCGGGTCGGGTCGGCCTTGTCAGGGGTGACGCAAGGCGCATCCCTGGTTCTGACACCCAAGCATGAAGCGCCGATCAAACATATCGAGTTTGTATCACTGGCCCAGGACCGGGCGCTTGTGGTGCTGGTTTTTGCGGACGGCCATGTCGAGAACCGCCTGTTTTCGCCGCCGCCCGGGCAAACGCCCAGTTCCATGCGCGAAGCGGCAAATTTTCTCAATGCGTTGATCGAGGGCCGCACGCTGAGCGAATTGCGTACCCAAATCGCGGAACAGATCCGCGCGCGCCGTCAGGAGATCGACAGCCTGTCGCAACAAATGGTCGAAAGCGGGCTGGCGGTGTGGACGACCGATGCGGACGATTCCGAACGACTCATCGTGCGGGGGCGTGCAAATCTTTTGGGCGAGGGGGCCGAAGAAGAAGACCTTGATCGTATCCGCGTGTTGTTTGACGACCTCGAGCGCAAGCGGGACATTGCCGAATTTCTCGAACTCACCGAAGAGGGTGAAGGTGTGCGGATTTTTATCGGCTCAGAGAACAAACTTTTCTCACTTTCGGGTTCCTCTTTGGTGGTGTCTCCATATATGAACGCGGATCGAAAGATCATCGGTGCGGTTGGGGTCATCGGACCCACGCGCCTGAATTACGGGCGGATCGTACCGATCGTTGATTACACGGCACAGCTGGTCGGCAAACTGATTTCCGACCGAAGTTAGAGGACGAATCATGGCTGAGCAGGAACCCAGCAATTTCCTAGATGACCTTGCCAATGCCGAGGCAGAAGAATTTGGCGAAGAGATGGAAGAGCTGGACGACGAGGTTGTCGAGCTTGACGCGCTGCGCGCCGAACGCGATGAGCTGCGCGACAAATTCATGCGCGCACTGGCTGACGCGGAGAATTCCCGCAAACGCGCGCAAAAGGAACGCCGCGAGGCCGAGCAATATGGCGGCTCGAAACTCGCGCGCGATCTGTTGTCGGTCTATGACAACATGAAACGGGCCGTCGAAAGTGTAGGTGAGGAGCAGAAAGAAGCCTCGGCCGCGCTGATCGAAGGGGTCGAGCTGACCATGCGCGAGCTGATTTCCGTGTTCAAGAAATACGGGATCGAGCCTGTGTCGCCGCAAGTGGGCGACAAGTTCGATCCGCAGGTGCATCAGGCCATGTTCGAAGCCCCGGTGCCCGGCACCAAGGCGGGCGAAATCATCCAGGTCTCTGCCGACGGGTTCATGATGCATGATCGTCTGCTGCGCCCGGCGCAGGTGGGTGTGTCTTCGAACCCGGGTTAATCCTTGGTCAGATTTCGAAGCTCATAGATCAGGTTCAGCGCCTCCAATGGCGTCAATTGATCCGGACTGATGTCTTTCAACCGCGCCTCCACCTCGGATGGCGCGGTTTTCGTTTGCTGGGGCGGCGGGGGCGCCGCGGAAAACAGCGGCAGATCATCGACAATGGCTTTTTGATTGCCGCCTTCACGTTCGCCTTTTTCCAACGCATCCAGGATCACGCGCGCGCGGTCGACCACAACCGGCGGCAACCCCGCCAATTGCGCGACCTGCACGCCATAGGACCGGTCCGCCGCCCCTTTGCGCACCTCATGCAGGAACACGACCTCGCCATCCCATTCCTTGACCGCAACTGTGGCATTGTCCACGCCGGGCATGCGCCCGGCGATCTTGGTCATCTCGTGATAATGCGTCGCGAACAGCCCGCGACAGCGGTTCACATCATGCAGATGTTCCAGCGTGGCCCAGGCAATGGACAACCCGTCATAGGTGGCGGTGCCGCGCCCGATCTCGTCCAGGATCACCAAGGCCCGATCATCGGCCTGATTGAGAATGGCGGCGGTTTCCACCATTTCGACCATGAAAGTCGAACGCCCACGCGCCAAATCATCAGACGCCCCCACGCGGCTGAAGACCTGGCTGACCAACCCGATATGGGCCTTGTCCGCGGGCACGAAACTGCCGGCTTGCGCCAGGATGGCAATCAGCGCGTTCTGGCGCAGAAAGGTCGATTTACCCGCCATGTTTGGACCGGTCAGAAGCCAGATGGCAGAGGCATCATCGCCATCCGAGAGATGACAATCATTGGCGACAAATGGATCACCGGCTGTGTTGAGCGCAGCCTCCACCACCGGGTGACGCCCGGCCTCCACGTGAAACATGCGGCTGTCATCCACAACCGGGCGGGTCCAGTTTTCCTCGCGCGCCAATTGCGCCAGAGCGGCGCAAATGTCCAATTCGCTCAGCGCGCGGGCGATGGAGCCAAGCGGCCCGGATTGATCCAGAATTGCCTGTTTCAGCGTGGAATAGAGACGCTTTTCGATTTCAAGCGCGTGATTTCCGGCGTTCAGAATCCGGGTTTCCAGATCGGAAAGCTCCACGGTGGTGAACCGCACCTGATTGGCCGTGGTCTGGCGGTGAATGAAGGTTTCCGACAGCGGCGCGGCCAGCATTTTCTCCGCATGGGTGGCGGTGGTTTCGACGAAATAGCCCAGCACGTTGTTGTGCTTGATCTTGAGCGAGGCGATGCCCGAGAGATTGGCATATTGCTGTTGCAGACTGGCAATGACAGAGCGCCCCTCGTCGCGCAGGGTACGTGCCTCGTCCAGTTCCGCGTCATAGCCCACGGCAATGAATCCGCCGTCGCGCGCCAGTAAGGGTGGTTCCGCCACCAGCGCCTGATCCAGCAGGTCCAGCAGATCGGATTGGCCGGGCAGGGCGGCAAGCGCATTGCGCAGCACATCTGGGTGATGGGGGTCGGTCAGGCTGGCGGTGATATCCTCGGCCTGTTCCAGCGCCGCGCGAATACCCGCCAGATCCCGGGGTCCGCCCCGATCCAGAGCGAGTCGGGACAGGGCCCGGTCAATATCGGGCACTTTGCGCAGGCGCTCGCGCAACCCATCGCGAAACGCGCTGTTTTCCAGTGCATATTCAATCGCCGCATGGCGTCCGTGGATCGAGGGCAGGTCGCGCGACGGGCTGGACAGCCGCCGCTCCAACAGCCGCGCGCCCCCGGCAGTGACGGTGCGATCAATGCAGGCCAAGAGCGATCCGGCCCGCCCGCCGGTCATGGCAGAGGTCAGTTCCAGATTGCGACGCGTTGCATGGTCGATCTGCATAACGCCGCCACTGCTTTCCTTTTGTGGCGGGCGGAGCAGGGGCAATTTGCCCTTTTGCGTGATGCGGAGGTAATCGACCAGCGCGCCCATCGCAGAAAGCTCGGGCCGCGAGAACTGACCATACGCATCCAGCGACGCCACGTGAAACACGCTGGCCACCCGCTCAGATGCGGCAGAACTATCGAAGGACGCAGCGCTAAGCGTTGTCACAGAAGCGCCTGATTCAGTCACTATTTCAGAGAAATCCGCTTCTTGCGCATCGGGCAGCAATACTTCAGACGGGGCCAGCCGCGCCAGTTCCGCGCCGAGCCGCACCGCAGGCAGCGGCATCACGTGAAACGCGCCGGTGGAGATATCAACCCAGGCGAGCGCAAATTCGTCTCTAATGCAGGCAAAAGCGGCCAAAAAGTTATGTCGCCGCGCCTCCAGAAGACTTTCCTCGGTCAGCGTTCCGGGGGTGACCAGCCGCACCACATCCCGCTTGACCACGGATTTCGATCCGCGTTTCTTGGCCTCGGCGGGGCTTTCCATCTGTTCGCAGACCGCGACGCGAAATCCCTTGCGAATGAGCGTCAGCAAATATCCCTCGGCGGCATGAACCGGCACGCCACACATTGGAATATCCGCGCCGTCGTGTTTGCCGCGTTTGGTCAGCGCAATGTCCAATGCTTCGGCTGCGGCCTTGGCGTCGTCAAAGAACAGCTCATAGAAATCGCCCATGCGATAGAACAACAGCGCGTCGGGATGCCCCGATTTGATCTCAAGATACTGCGCCATCATGGGCGTCACGGCTGTGTTTGCCTTGGTCATGCCCGTCCCCCGGTTTCGATTTGGCCGACCATACAAATCCCGGGTTGCGGCGAAAAGCCGAAAGGCAGCCGCTTGGCACGCAAGGGTCGGTGAGATAAGAGGCGATGATCAAAGAAATAGAGGCCCGCCCGATGTCCAAACCCAAGTTCACCCGCGAAGAGGCGCTGGCCTTTCACCTTGAGCCCACGCCCGGCAAGTTCGAGATCAAAGCCACAGTGCCGATGACCACGCAGCGGGACCTGTCGCTGGCCTATTCGCCGGGTGTTGCCGTGCCTTGCGAAGACATCGCGGAAAATCCCGAACTGGCCTACGACTACACCAACAAGGGCAACCTTGTTGCTGTCGTATCCAACGGGACCGCGGTGCTGGGTCTGGGTAATCTGGGTGCGCTGGGTTCCAAGCCGGTGATGGAGGGCAAGGCGGTGCTCTTCAAACGCTTTGCCGATGTGAATTCGATCGATATCGAGCTCGACACCGAGGATCCGGACGAATTCTGCAAGGCGGTCAAGCTGATGGGGCCGACCTTTGGCGGCATCAACCTTGAGGACATCAAGGCACCGGAATGTTTCATCATCGAGCAGCGGCTCAAGGAAGAGATGGATATTCCGGTCTTCCATGATGACCAGCATGGCACCGCCGTGATCTGTGCGGCGGGTCTGATCAACGCGCTGCATATTTCCGGCAAGAAGATCGAGGATGTGAAGATCGTCCTCAATGGCGCGGGCGCGGCCGGCATCGCCTGTATCGAGCTGCTCAAATCCATGGGTGCGCGCCATGAGAATTGCATCGTCTGCGACACCAAGGGCGTGATCTATCAGGGTCGCACCGAGGGCATGAACCAATGGAAATCGGCCCATGCCATTTCCACCGATCTGCGCACGCTGGAAGAGGCGATGAAGGGCGCCGATGTGTTCCTTGGCGTGTCGGTCAAGGGCGCGGTGACGCCCGAGATGGTCGAAGCGATGGCGGAAAACCCTGTAATCTTTGCCATGGCGAACCCCGATCCCGAGATCACTCCGGAAGAGGCGCATGAGATTCGCGCCGATGCGATTGTTGCAACCGGCCGGTCGGATTATCCGAACCAGGTCAACAACGTGCTTGGGTTCCCGTATTTGTTCCGGGGTGCGCTGGATATTCACGCTCGCGCCATCAATGACGAGATGAAAATCGCCTGCGCCGAGGCTTTGGCAGAACTGGCGCGCGAAGATGTACCGGACGAGGTGGCGCTGGCTTATGGCAAGAACCTGTCCTTTGGCCGCGATTACATCATCCCGACACCGTTTGACCCGCGTCTGATCCACCGCATCCCGCCGGCCGTGGCCAGGGCCGGGATGCAAACCGGGGCCGCGCGCCGCCCGATTGTGGATATGGACAGCTACGAGCTGAGCCTGAAATCGCGGATGGATCCGACCGCATCGATCCTGCGTGGCATCAACGCGCGTGCACGCGCCAACCAGGCGCGCATGATCTTTGCCGAGGGCGATGACCCCCGCGTGCTGCGCGCCGCGGTGATGTATCAACGCTCCGGTCTTGGCAAATCGCTGGTCGTCGGGCGCGACGCGGATGTGAAGGCCAAGCTTGAAGCCGCGGGCATGGGCGATGCGGTGCGCGAGCTTGAAATTGTGAACGCAGCCAACACCCGCCATCTGGAGCTTTACAAAGAGCACCTTTATGGGCGTTTGCAGCGCAAGGGCCACGATCTCAAGGACATTCACCGTCTTGCGGCCCGTGACCGGCATGTGTTCGGCTCGTTGATGCTGGCCCATGGGCATGGTGACGGGCTGATCACCGGGGCCACGCGTAAATCGGCGCATGTGCTGGAAAAGATCAACTACGTGTTTGACGCCGATGCCGGGTCTGGTGCGGCGGGGATTACCGCGCTTTTGCACAACGGGCGCATCGTGCTGATTGCGGATACGCTGGTGCATGAATGGCCGGATGAAAACGATCTTGCCGATATTGCCGAACGTGGAGCGGGTGTGGCGCGGCATCTGGGGCTGGAGCCGCGTGTGGCCTTTGTCAGCTTCTCGACCTTTGGGTATCCGGTCTCGGAGCGCGCCGAGAAGATGCATATCGCACCCACGGTGCTTGATAGCCGCGGCGTTGATTTCGAATACGAAGGCGAGATGACGGTTGATGTGGCGCTGAATGCAAAGTCGCAGGCGGCGTATCCGTTCTCGCGCCTCACCGGTCCGGCCAATGTTCTGGTTGTGCCTGCACGGCATTCGGCGAGCATCTCGGTCAAGCTGATGCAGGAAATGGCTGGGGCCACCGTGATCGGGCCGATTCTGACCGGCATTGATGCCTCGATCCAGATTTGCTCTTCTGTTTCCACGGCGAACGATATCCTGAACATGGCGGTTCTGGCCGCCTGTAAGGTCGGATAAAACACGAAAGGGTCGGCGATGATTTTCAACCTTGGGTCCATTAACGCCGACCTGTTTTACCGTGTGCCACATTTGCCAAAACCCGGCGAAACGCTGGCGTCAGACAGCTATGATAAAGGTTTGGGCGGCAAGGGTGCGAACATGTCCGTTGCGGCGGCGCGGGCGGCATCACGTGTGGTGCATATCGGCGCGGTCGGCGAAGACGGGCGCTGGGCGAAGGACCGTCTGATAGAGTATGGCGTTGACACACGCCATATCGACGTGGCGGACGTGCCGACCGGGCACGCCATCATCATCGTGGATGACAGCGGCGAAAATCAGATCGTCCTGTTTCCCGGGGCCAACGCGGCTCTGGGCGAGGGCGCGGTGACTGCCGCTTTGGCCGAAGCGGGCAAGGACGACTGGCTTCTGATGCAGAATGAAACCAGTCTTCAGGGGTTCACCGCCGCTCTGGCCCGGCAAAAGGGCATGCGCGTGGCCTATGCGGCCGCACCGTTTGACGCCGCCGCCGTGGAAGCGGTGTTGCCGCATGTCGATCTGCTTGTGCTGAACGCGGTCGAGGCCGCGCAGCTCAGTGAGGCGATGGGTAAGGACCTGCGCGATCTGGATGTGGCGGATATCGTAGTGACACTTGGCGGCGATGGCTGCCGCCATATTTCAACGTCACGGGCCGAAACCGTCAATTATCCGGCCTTTGACGTGAAAGCTGTCGATGCGACCGGCGCGGGTGATACCTTTACCGGCTATCTGCTGGCGGGGCTGGATCGGGGCATGCCCATGGCGCAGGCCATCACCCGAGCCCAAAAAGCAGCGGCTATCATGGTCACCCGCCACGGTACGGCTGATGTCATCCCCGATCTCAAGGATCTCGAAGAGACGCGGTTCTGATCAACCACCAGCAAAGAGTGCGGCATTCCCCCAAAGCTGGCGGACGCGCGCATCACGGCCACAGGCCTGACGGTACCGTTTATAGGCTTTGGCACGCGTGATGTAGCCAAACCGGGTCAGCTGGGATTTCTGCGATTTGTAGTAGTTCTGATGATAATCCTCAGCCTTGTAAAACCGCCCGGCATTCAGAATGGGCGTCACGATCTTTTTGCCCAACGCCGCCTGCGCCTCGGCCTTCACACGTTCGGCAAGCTGCTTTTCCCCCTTGTTAGAGACGAAAATCGCGGTTCTGTAGCTTTCTCCGCGGTCACAGAATTGCCCGCCCGCATCGGTGGGATCGACAGACCGGAAAAAGCTGGTCAACAATGCTTCGCGGCTGACCACATCGGCATCGAAATGGATCTGAACCGCCTCGTAATGCCCGGTGCCACCGCGGGTGACCTGTTTATACGTCGGGTTCTTCACGCTGCCGCCGGTATAGCCGCTGACCACGTCGCGCACGCCTTTGACCTTTTCGAAATCGGCTTCGACACACCAGAAACATCCGCCCGCGACGGTGAGCGTCTGCATATCTGCCGCATGCGCGCGGTGAGATTGGGCGAACAGGCCAACTGCGATCAACGCACCCAGCAGGATGGGCTTCATTTGAGCAAAACGGAACATGGGGTTACCTCCTGCGCTCACGTTCCCCCGAATAATGCACATGCCACAAGAGCCGATTGGCGACTGTCACACAGAGGTGAGCGGAGTTTACCGCTTGGCAGGAAATGCTTCGATCTCTAGCGTCCGGATCATGGACAATCACGTGACGACACATCAGGCCGAGGAAGACCGGCGCAATGAAACGGTGCTGATCTATGTGGATGGCGCGTTGAAACCCCGGGCCGAGGCCACGGTCAGCGTGTTCGACAGCGGTTTCATGCTGGGCGATGGCGTGTGGGAGGGGCTGCGTCTTTATAACGGGCGCTGGGCGTTCCTGGACGAGCATCTCGACCGGCTGTTCGAGGCGGCCAAGGCGATTGATCTGGACCTGACGATGGACCGCGCCGGATTTGTGGACGCTTTGGAACAGACCCGGGCCGCCAATGATATGCACCATGATGTGCACGCCCGGTTGATGGTCACGCGGGGGGTCAAATCGCGCCCATTTCAGCATCCGTCGCTATCGCGGCAGGGGCCGACCGTGGTGATCATCATGGAGCACTCCAAACCGTCGCTTCCACGACCCATCCGGCTTGCCACCGTGCCGCATATCCGGGGCCTGCCGATGACGCAGGATCCCAAGTTGAATTCGCATTCCAAGCTGAACTGCATTCTCGCCTGTATTGCCGCTGAAAAGGCGGGGGCGGATGAGGCGCTGATGCTGGATGTGCATGGGTTCGTGAACACCACCAATGCCTGCAACTTCTTTATCGTGCGCAAGGGGACGGTTTGGACCTCAACCGGGGATTACTGCATGAACGGGATCACGCGGGCCAAGGTGATCGACCTGTGCCGGGCGCATGATATCCCAGTGTTCGAGAGGAATTTCTCGCTGGTCGATTGTTACGGAGCGGATGAGGCGTTCCTGACCGGGACCTTTGGCGCGCAGACGCCGGTGGGAGAGATTGACGGGCGAAAAATTGGCGATGGAGAGATGGGGCCAATGACCAAGCGCCTCCGCGATCTGTATTATTCCCACGTGTTAGAGACTGTTTGAGATGACAAAACGTATTGCGATGTGGTCCGGGCCGCGCAACCTGTCGACTGCGATGATGTATTCCTTTGCACAGCGGTCGGACTGCCATGTTGTCGATGAACCGTTTTACGCGGCCTATCTGAACATCACCGGGCTGGCGCACCCGATGCGCGACGCCGTGCTGTCGAGCCAGCCGCAGGACCCGCATGCAGTGGCCGCGTCGCTCGTCTCTGAGAGTGACGCGCCGGTCTTTTACCAGAAGCACATGTGCCAGCACATGATCGACGGAATACCCCGTGACTGGATGGGTCAGGTCACAAATGTCTTTCTCCTGCGCCATCCCGCGCGGGTGGTGGCCAGTTTTGCCAAAGGCTATCCGACGCTCACCGCACATGACGTCGGCTTTGCGTTGCAGGCAGAGCTGTTTGATCACTGCCTGGCGCTGGGCGCGCATCCGGTCGTGGTGGACAGCGCAGATATTCGCGAGGACCCCGAGGGCATGTTGGGCAAGCTCTGCGCGGCTATTGGCATTCCGTTTGATCCGGCCATGCTGGGCTGGCCTGCGGGGGGCAACCCGGCCGATGGGGTATGGGCTCCGGTCTGGTACGGCTCGCTGCATAAATCGACCGGGTTTGCCGGGCCCGAGGGGCCGCTGCCGGAACTGTCAGGGCGGCATGCGGAAATTGCAGAAGAGGCCATGGCCCATTATGCGCGCCTGTCCGCGTTCAAACTGACCTAGCTCTCGACTTCCAGCTTCAGGCGCAATTCCCGCAGGATCGGCAATGCGGCACGCACTTTTTCTGAACCCAGTTCCTGCACCAGATCGGTGATTAGCGGTGTAATCGCCGCCAGCGCGGCATCGCGCGCCTGCACCCCTGCGGGCGAGATTGTCACCAGCTTGGATCGCGCATCATCCCAATCCGGGCGGATATGCACATAACCGGCGATCTCAAGCTTGTTCAGCGTGTTGGTCATCGCCCCACGCGTCACGTGAAACGCCCGGGCAAGTTGCGCAGGCGTGCGTTCCTGTTTGAACCGGGCCAGATGATTGAGCACCGAGAAATGCGACAGCTCCATGCCCCGGGGCAGCATCTTGCTCAGCCGGTTGCGCAGCATCTGATCGGCTGTGAACAGCTCGGAAAACAGCGCAACGGCGAGGGCATTCTGGCTTTCATCTGCCATCAGGGGTTTCGAACTCTCGATCATGGGTCAGCGACGGAACGCGCTTGCGTGCTTGTTCCACGGCGCCAAGGTCGAGGTCAACCAAAGTCACGCCGGGTGCTTCGCCCGCATCGGCCAAAACCTCGCCCCAGGGCGCAATCGCCAGCGAATGCCCAAATGTGCTGCGTTGCTTGCCGCGTGTCGCGCTATGCGCGCCCGTCTGTGCGGCGGCGATTACAAATGCGCCGTTTTCAATCGCACGGGCGCGCAACAGCGGTTCCCAATGGGCGGCACCGGTCACCGGACAAAAGGCGGATGGCACGATCAGAATCTGCGCCCCGGCATGGGCGAGGGCGCGGTAGAGATAGGGAAACCGGACATCGTAGCAGATGCTCATGCCAATGCGCGCAAAGGGCAGATCAGTGACAACTGCGCGCTTCCCGGGCCGGTAGCCTGCGCTTTCGCGGTAGGTCTCGGTCTCGGAGACCTGCACGTCAAACATGTGGATCTTGTCATAGCGCGCGTGAATGCCGCCATCCGGCCCGATCATGAAAGAGCGATTGGCAAAGCGACCATCGGGGTCATCGGTTTTGAGCGCCAGCGACCCGATGGAGAGCCACACCCCCAAACGCGCGGCAAGTTCGCGCAAAGCTGCTAGGGTGAGGTCCTCGTTCTCATGCTGCAGCACGTCGTTCTGGCGTGTGCGGCTGGCAGAGACGCAATTGGTGACCTCTGGAGTCAGGATGAAACCCGCGCCGTCCCCCGCCGCGCGCTCGATCAGCTCTGCCGTGACGGGCAAATTGGCCTTGGGGTCATCCCCGGAGCACAGCTGAACGAGCGCCGCGCGCATCAGGCGGCCAAAAGCGGGTCGAGCTTGCCGCCTTGTTCCAGCGCATAGAGGTCGTCGCAGCCGCCGACATGGACATTGCCAATGAAGATCTGCGGCACGGTGCGGCCACCATTGGCGCGCTGGATCATCTCCGGCTTGCGGTCTGGGTTGGCAAAGACGTCGATCTCAGAAAAGGTCACGCCCTTTGTCGTCAGCAGGCGCTTGGCCGCATGGCAGAAGCCGCAGAGCGGCGAGGTGTAGATTTCAACGGTCGGCATTTCGGTGTCCTTGGTTCTGTTTGCCGACTACTTAATCATCCCGATGCACGCGCGCCAGTACGCCAATGCAAACCCGCTCTGCGCCCGCCGCGTGCAGGGCTTCGGCGCAAGCGCTCAGAGTTGCACCCGTGGTCAACACATCGTCTATCACGAGAACGGAGGGGTATCTGTCCAGCCAAGCCTCTCGCCCGTGATGCAGGCGTATTTTGCGCTCGAGGATCGCGCGCCGCTCCTCGCGGTTGCCGTTCAGGCTGGGTGTGCGCCCGGTCCGAACCAGAAGATCTGGGCAGTAGGGCAGGCCAAGTTCGGTCGCGAGGGACGCGGCAAGAAGCGCGGATTGGTTGTAGCGCCGTTTCAAACGCCTGCTCCAGTGCAGGGGAACAGGGGTCACCAGCGTGCCTGGTCGCATAATGGGCCGCAGGACGCGCGCCAGCCAGATGGCGGCAGGTGCGGCGATGTCGTGCCGGTCGTTGTGCTTGAGGCCCAGCACCAGCCGTCTTGCATTGTTGCGATAGCTAAGCGCTGCGCGCCCCTGCGCCCAGGGTCGCGGATGAGACAGGCAGCTGTCGCACAGGACGGGTTCACCGGTATTTTCGCCGGGCAGGGGCGCGCCGCAGGCATCACAGACCAGACCACCGATAAACGGGGTGTCACGCCAACAGGTCCCGCAGAGCGCAAAATCGGTTTCCACCATGTCGCGGCACAAAAGGCATTGCGGCGGGTAAATCAGCCGCAAGGCGGTTTGAACAATTCCAGCCATGGCTCTATCTACGGTCCCATGCAGCCGCTTTTGACAGATCGCACCGCCCTGACACAGCACCGCCAGAGGGCCACGCCCGACGCGTTTTTCCTGTTCGAAATCGCACGGGACGATCTTCAGGATCGCCTGTCGATGGTTAACAGAAGCTTTACCGCGCCCGCGATTGTGACCAACCAGCCGGGCGTGTGGGACGGCGCGTTCACGGATGCCCGTATCGTGGCAGATGGCGATACGCTGGACCTGGAGGAAGGCGCGCATGATCTGGTGCTGCATTCCCACGCGCTTCACTGGGCGAATGACCCGATTGGGCAGCTTGTCCAATGCCGTCGTGCGTTGAAGCCGGACGGGTTCTTGCTTGCGTCGTTTTTCGGGGGTCGGACCCTGCATGAATTGCGCGCCGCGCTGGCGCAGGCGGAATCCGAGATCACGGGTGGTCTGTCGCCGCGCGTGGCACCCATGGCCGAATTACGCGATGCCGGCGCTTTGTTGCAGCGCGCCGGGTTCGCGCTTCCGGTGGCGGACACGTTTTGTCAGACCGTGATGTATCAGACTCCGTTTCACCTGATGCGTGAGTTGCGGCAGATGGGCGAAGGCAATGCGCTGCACGACCGTTTGCGCAGGCCGGGTCGGCGGGATGTCATGACCCGCGCGGCCGAGATTTACGTGGACAGCTTTGGCAAAGACGGGCAGATCCCGGCCACTTTCGAATTCATCGTGCTGACGGGTTGGAGCCCGGACGAGAGCCAGCCCAAACCGTTGCGCCCCGGATCAGCCACTGCGCGTCTGGCCGAGGCGCTGGGCACACGCGAAACCCAACTCAAAGATTGACCTTGCCTCCCGCGCCCTTAAGTGTCGCTGGGACAGATTTCCGGAGAATGACATGCTCGACACCAGCACGGCCAAGACCTGCCCGGCGCACGCCCCCGCGGACCACCCGAAATTGCCCGCTCAGAAGGTGGGGATTTTGCTGGCCAATCTCGGGACGCCCGATGCGACCGATTACTGGTCCATGCGCCGTTACCTGAACGAGTTTCTGTCGGACCGCCGGGTAATCGACTATGCGCCGTGGAAATGGCAGCCGATCCTGCAACTGATCATCCTGACCAAACGCCCGTTCAGCTCGGGCGAGGCGTACAAGTCCATCTGGAACGAAGAGGCGAATGAAAGCCCGCTGATGACCATCACCAAGTCGCAGACCACCAAGATCAAGGCGGCGATGCACGCGGAATATGGCGATCAGGTGATGGTGGATTTCTGCATGCGCTACGGCAATCCCTCGACCCCGTCCAAAGTGCGCGAGATGGTCGAGGCGGGATGCTCGAAAATCCTGTTCTTTCCGCTTTACCCGCATTACGCCGGGGCCACATCGGCCACCGCGAATGATCAGTTCTTTCGTGCGCTGATGAAGGAAAAATGGCAGCCTACCGCGCGTGTTGTGGACCCGTATTTCGAGCATCCGAAATATATCGAGGCACTGGCACAATCGGTCGAGCGCGCCTATGGCGCGATGGACAAAAAGCCCGACATCCTTGTCTGTTCCTACCATGGCGTGCCGAAACGCTACCTGATGGAGGGCGACCCCTACCATTGCCAGTGCCAGAAAACCACGCGGCTGCTCAAGGAGCGGCTGGGCTGGGATGACACGCAGATCACCACCACTTTCCAGTCGCGCTTTGGTCCGGAGGAATGGCTCAAGCCCTATACCGTGGACGAGGTGAAGCGTCTGGCCGAAGAGGATGGCAAGAAACATATCGCCGTCATCGCACCCGCGTTTTCCGCCGATTGCATCGAAACGCTGGAAGAGATCAACGAAGAGATCAAAGAAAGCTTTGAAGAGGGCGGCGGTGAACGGTTCGACTATATCCCCTGCCTGAATGACGATGACGCGCATATCGACGCGCTGAGCACGATCATCGGCGAAAACCTTGGGGGTTGGGTGCCTTGACACCCGGCCACAATGGCTGACCGGTTCGGTCCAGACCGCACAAAAAGAAAAAGCGGCGCCCAGGGACGCCGCTTTTCCAATTTTTTGAAGCGCTAAAGCTTAGTCAGCTGCGACTGCTGCGATCACGATCGCCAGCAGGATCAGCGGAACCAGAACGCCAGCGGAAGAAGACGCTTGTGCGGTTTCTTCAACGATGACCGGCGGCTCCATGACAACTTCGTCTTTGGCGTAGGAGCCAGCGAAAGCGGTGGAAGCAGCAGCGGACAGAGCGGCAGCGAGTGCGAGTTTTTTCATAGTTAATCCTCCAGATTTACACTTGCCGCTCACACCATATCGGATGCGGCAAGCACCCAAGACTTACCTCGTGACTTTTTCTAAGCAGCTATTCAGGGGGAATGCAAACCGATCTTTACGGTTCTTCCATGCGCGCCGCCGATTTGTCGTCAAATAAGCAACACTTGCGTGCCAACCTTGGCCATTCCGAAGAGTTCCGCGATATGTTCGTTATACAGCCCAATGCAACCATTGGACGAACGACGCCCGATTTTGCGGGTATCGTGGGTGCCATGGATTCGGTAGTAGGTCCAGCTCAGGTAAAGCGCGTGTGTTCCCAGCGGGTTATCCGGGCCGGGGCCGACAAAATCGGGCCATTCCGGGTTGCGGATCTTCATCGCGGGCGTCGGGCGCCAGCTTGGGCCTTCGACTTTGCGGACAACTTTGGTGCGGCCGCGGCGGGTCAAATCCTCGGTCAGCGGTACCGAGGAGGGGTAGAGCTTGTAGGTCTGGCCATCGGCTGACCAGTAATGCAGCGCGCGGCTGGTGATATCGACCAGAATTGCGCCGTTATTGAGATTGCTGAAATAGGGACGCCAGTCCAGCGACCGGAAGCTGGAAATGTTGCGGCGCACCACGCGCGACAGGTCACGCTCGATCTCGACCGTCTCATTTTCGGTCTGCGCCAGCGCGGGTGTTCCGATCAGCGCAGCGGACCCCGCAAGGAAGGACCGGCGGTTCAGTGCAAATCCGGGTGTCTTGGTCATCGTCTCTTGCTCCATTCGCGCGATCACTCATTTGTGACGGTATTTAGTGCGCGAAAGCCTCAGTCGCAAATCAAACCGGCGTTAACTTGCGGATGCTTGCCCAAGTGGGTTTGATTGGCCACGTCATTGCGGATAGAGCAGTGAAAAAGCACATCCCGGATGGACCACTCATGAAACGTCTTACTGTTCTCCTGTTGCCGTTGGCTCTTCTTCTGGCCGCGTGTACCACCACGCCGTCCGCGCCACCGCAATTGGGTCCGGACGGTAAACCGCTTCCGAAACTCTACAGGATCCCTGCGGGAGCCGAGGGCCAGATTCAGTTTCGCATTCTTGATTCGATCAATTCCCTGCGGGGTGCCAAGGGCTTGCAGAATGTCGAGCTGAACGCACAGCTCAACGCGGCGGCAGCCACCCATTCGCGCGACATGGCGGTTCAGAACCGGCCCTGGCATTTCGGATCGGACGGGTCGTCGCCGCTGGATCGGGTGCGGCGCGTCGGCTATTCCGGGCTTCTGATCGGTGAAGCCATCTCGGAAACCTATGAGACCGAGCTTGAGACGCTGGCCGCATGGATGGAAGAACCCGGCACGCGCGAGGTGATCCTCTCGCCCGAGGCGAGGGATTTGGGTTTTGCCTATTTCCAGGAGGAAAACGGCAAGATCTGGTGGACACTGGTCATGGGAACACGCTCCCAGGCGGCCGTGACACCCACTCCGTCGGTCGAAGAGATTGCCGGGGCGGCAATTGATCTGGTCGAGGACGGCAACTGAGCCCTATCAGACCGGTTCGCGGTGGCTGGCCTGGATTTCTTCCCAGGCCTTGTTGATATCCACCATGCGCCGTTCGCTCATCTGAATCGCTTCTTCCGGGAGACCACGGGCCATCATCCGGTCCGGGTGGCTTTCCCGCACGGCGTTGCGCCAGACTTTTCTGATTTCGTCCAGAGACGCGGTCGGGTCCACACCCAGAACGGCATAGGGGTCTTTTTCGGCATCCGGCACGAACCGGGCGCGGAGGGTTTTGAACTGCGCCTTGTCGATCCCGAAAATGCCTGCCACCCGCGCCAGAAAGTCGTCTTCGGCGGGATGATAGGTGCCATCCGCAACGGCGATATGGAACAGCCCCTCCATCAGATCGCAAAGAGCGGTATCGGTATCGTCAAACATGGTGCGGATGCGTTTGGCATATTCCTCAAATCCCGCGACATCCTGCCGGGCGAGGTTGAACACCTTGGCGGCCTGCGCCTCGTCCTCCGGCGGGATGTGAAACACTTCGCGGAAGGCCGTGACCTCGTCCCGCGTGACCAGCCCGTCGGCCTTGGCCATCTTGGCGCCAAGTGCGATGACTGCGATGGTAAAGGCCACGGAGCGCTCAGGCGGCGTTCGCAGCTTTTCAAAAACGGTGCTGAGCGGCTCACCATTGGCAAGCGCGGCAAGGGCGGCGGATATGCGGGTCCAGATCGACATGGGGCTACAGTATAGAGGGTACAACCGGAAGTCAGTGTGACAATCACAGTAACTTTTGCATCAACACCAAATCCATCCATCGCCCGAATTTATAGCCAACTTCGGGCAAACGCGCGATTTCGCGGAACCCGATGGACGCGTGAAAGGCGACGCCAGCGGGGTTTTCGCCGCTGACACCGGCAAAGAGCGAATGCACCCCCTTGTTGCGGGCATCGGTTTCAAGCGCGGACATAAGCGCACGCCCAACCCCCCGGCCTCGGGCCTCCTCGGCCAGTACGATGCTATGCTCCATGGTGTGTCGATATCCCGGGCCGCCGCGAAACTGAAAATAGCAGGCATAGCCGATGACGCTCGCCCCGTCACAGGCGACGAAATAGGCATCGCTGTCCGCGATCGCAGTGGCCAATCCTTCAGTGGTCTTTTCTTCGGTGGTAAAGGTGATCGCGGTGTCGCGGATCACCGTGTTGGCCAGATCCGCAATAGACGGAGCATGGTCGGGCCGGGCCTTGCGGATTCTCATTGCAGGGTCACCGGGCCATTTCGGCACGCCATATGAGCCGCAAGTGCCGCCGACCCGGTTTTGAACGAGACGCGCGCGTCATTCAGGTAAGGGCTGAGCCTTTGCTGGAGCCGGTCGGCGTCGGGATGATGTACGACCAGACGGTCCAAACGGCACTCGACCTGGTCGAGCAACCCGGCCGGGTGGGTGTCGCAATCCCATTGGATCAGGGCCGGGAAACATCCGTCAAAGGGAAGGTTGCCATCGGCGGGCACCGCCATGCGCCACTTCAGGTCTCCACGTTCCAGCGCGATGATCTCCCCCGCTTCCGGCAGGTCGCGCAACAGCGTTTCAAGATCGGGCGTCTGACAGATCCAGTTGCTCAACCGCGGGGGGCCGGAAATCGTATCGAGCGCAAACCAACGGGGTCGCCCAGGGTCCGGCGCATCCGGGTTGATGGCAATCGCTTCAAGGTAAAGCCCGTCGGCCAGCCCGAGCAGATGGTTATGCGTGCCGAAATACGCGTGTTCGCCGCCCGTTTGCAGCGGCACGCCAAGCGTGTCGGTGACATGCGTGGCGGCGATATCGCGTGTTTTGCCTGCAACGGCCAGATGGTCCAGTGTGATCATGATGCGCCCTTTCGGGGGCACTCTGCCCGATATCGACCGGGTATGGCAAAGGGCTTTGTCACGAAAAAAAGCCCCCGATCCTGTCGGGGGCTTTGCGTGCGGTCTGGAGCGTCAGTGCTTAGTTGACAGCCTTGGCGTCCACCACGTCCTTTTCAATGGCTTCGCCCTTGGCAATTTCGATCCGGCGCGGTTTCAGCGCTTCGGGAATCTCGCGTTGCAGGTCGATATGCAGCATGCCGTCGCGATGGCTGGCCCCGGTCACGCGGACATGGTCGGCCAGATGGAACCGGCGCTCGAACGCGCGGGTGGCAATGCCGCGATGCAGGAAGGTGCGGTTCTCGTCCTCGTCGGCCTTGCGGGCCGAGACGACAAGCGCCTTTTCCTTGACCTCGACGCTCAGGTCGGCGTCCGAGAACCCGGCCACGGCGATCGAGATGCGGTAGGCATCGTCGGCGGTCTTTTCGATATTGTAGGGCGGATAGGTCTGGTTCGACACGTCATTGGCCATTACCCGGTCCATCAGGTCGGCAATCTGGTCAAAACCAACGGTTGCACGGTACAGCGGTGCAAGATCAAAGCTTCGCATGGGTCATCCTCCATTGAGCGACAACATATGTTGATCGGCCTTCCCGTCCGGGACAGGCCAGTTGACGTCCGGGCCCAGCATTGGCACCCGAACATCTCAGATTTGGGAAGCGGTCAGCGTAGTTTCAAGAGGGTCAGGGGCGCAGGAATTTCGCGCCCTTTGGCCGATCATTGGCATCCAGCCCCTTGAAGCGGGACCTTGACCGCAATTCGACCTTCAAAAGGGCAAGCGGCTCTTCCAGCGAAGTCCCAAGAGAGACCGGCGTGCCATCGGATTCCGCCTTGGCCGAGATCAGCGACACGATCCGCGGCACCCCACCGTCAAAGGAAAAGACCGGCGCACCGGACGATCCGAAATCTGCCGAACAGGACATGACCAGAATACCGCGTTTCCGTCCCATGACGGTGCAGGCTTCTTGCAGCGACGGTGCCTTGGCCCGGTCATGGGCGTAGCTCACCACGCTGATTTCCGCGCCTTGTTTTGGCTTCTGGGCGGTGTCGAACGGAACCACCTGTGTATTGCGGATCGGACGGGTGAGTTGCAGCAAGGCAACGTCATTGGGCACGTGGTCAAGATTGGCATCTGCGGAAAACATGTATCGCGGGTGAATGACCGATTGCTTGACCGCGCGATAGGCCGAGGCCCGTCCGTTGCGCAACCCGGCCTGAAACTGAATATCGCTATCGGATACGCGCGCGCCGCTTGTCTTGTCGAACAGGCAGTGCGCGGCTGTCAGGACGAGATCCGGTTCGACGAGAACACCGGTACAAAAGCCGATATCCTGCATGTCCAGGCGACCCACCGCTTCCCATCCTCGGCCATCGTCACCGGTGTTCAATTGCCGGAGCACACTGGTCTGGGCGCTCAGCGGCAGGCCCAGCATGCAAAAAAGGAAAGCCAACAGATAAGCGCGCAATGTTTGCCTCAATTCTCTCTCCCCGCAGGTTTACCCCGCAGTTTAGGCAAAAATACGGCAAATCGGGCGTATACGGTCAGGAATTTTGCAGGCTTGGTGGCTTTGGTCCCCCGGTGGCCCAATCCAGCAACTCGACCGTGTGCACGATGGGGGTTTCGGTGCCGCTGCCGATCTGCATCATGCAGCCGATATTGCCCGCTGCGATCACATCGGGTTTGACCGCTTCCAGCGTGCGCACCTTGCGGGCCTTGAGCTGCTTGGAAATCTCCGGCTGCATCAGGTTGTAGGTGCCTGCCGAGCCACAGCACAGATGGCTGTCGGCGGGTTCGGCCACCTTGAACCCGGCTTTCTTCAGAAGCGTTTTGGGATGCGTCTTGATCTGTTGCCCGTGCTGCAGCGAACAGGCGGCGTGATAGGCCACGGTCATGCCTTTGTCCGCGCCCTCGGGCAGGTCCAATTTCATCAGCACTTCGCTGACATCCATGGCAATGTCAGAGACGCGTTTGGCATCAGCGGCCAGCGCCCCATTGCGGAACATATGGCCGTAATCCTTGACCGTGGTGCCGCAGCCAGAGGTGTTGATCACAATGGCGTCCAGCCCCTTACCATCCATCTCGCGCGCCCAGGCGCGGATGTTCTTTCCGGCGGTGCCGTGGCTTTCGCTGGTTTTGCCCATGTGATGGGTCAACGCCCCGCAACAGCCCGCGCCCTCGGCCACCACGACTTCGCAGCCCAGCCGGGTCAAAAGCCGGATGGTGGCGTCGTTGATATCGGTATTCAGTGCCTTTTGCGCACAGCCGGTCATCAGCGCCACGCGCATCTTGGGCTCGGTTTTCGGCGCAAAGCTTTGCGGGTCGTCATTGCGGCTGACCGGCGGGATCTGTTTCGGGGCCATTTCCAGCATGGCGCGCAGTCGCGGATCTGGCATGAACCGGGCAAAGGGACGCCCGATCTTGGCACCAAGCAGCGCCACGCGGAACCGCATGGGATGGGGCAGGATGCGGGCGAGAATCCAGCGCAGCGCCTTGTCATGCCAAGGGCGGTCATAGTGCTGTTCGATATATTCCCGCGCGTGATCGACCAGATGCATGTAATGCACGCCCGAGGGACAGGTGGTCATGCAGGCCAGACAGGACAGGCAGCGGTCAATATGTTTGACCGTGGTCTCATCGGGCACACGCTCATTCTCAAGCATGTCCTTGATGAGGTAGATACGCCCCCGCGGGCTGTCCAACTCGTCGCCCAGCACCTGATAAGTGGGGCAGGTGGCGGTGCAGAACCCGCAATGCACACAGGTGCGGAGGATCTCGTTTGCGCGCTGGGTGCCGGGGTCCTTGAGTTGATCTTCGGTGAATGTCGTCTGCATGATTTACCCCATGAGTCCCGCGTTCAGAATGCTGCGCGGGTCGAATTTCGCGCGCAGGTCGGATTCGATTCGCGCCAGCGCGGCAGGTTGCGGTTGGAACACCGGCACCGATTTGCGTGTCTCTTCCGAGGCGCGGAACAGCGTGGCATGCCCACCGACGCCTTCAACCGCGCTGCGGATGGTCTCTGCCTTCTGCCGCTCGGGCACGAGCATCCAGATCAACCCGCCACCCCAGTCATAAACCGCCTCGGCCCCCTTGACCTGTGCCACCACGCCGGGCGCATCGCCGGGTTTGACCGACACGCGCCAGACATCGCCATCGCGGTCATGGAACGGCTCCACATCGCGGATATACCGCCAGCCCGCCGCCGTATGCTCGGGTTCGGTCTCAATGGTGAAATCGCCAATATCTGCCAGCAACGTGCGCAGGGCGTCGGTGCGATAGGCGACAGAGGCCTCGGACCCTTCCAGCCGGATCATCGTGACCGGTGCGCCGTCCATCCCCTTTTGCAGATGCGCCGCGCCCGTCACCTCATAGGGTGAGCCAAGCGCCTTGCTCAGCGCGCGCACCGCGTCCGCATCGCCCAAGCCTTCGCAAAGCAGTACCCCGGTGGCGCCGCTATTGGGCAGAACCTTGAAGCTGACTTCGGTCAGCACGCCCAGCGTACCCCAGCTGCCGCACAACAGTTTGACAAGGTCATAGCCAGTTACGTTCTTCATCACGCGACCGCCATTCTTGATGATGTTGCCTGCGCCATCGACAAACCGCACACCCAGCATGAAATCCCGCGCGGCGCCCACCTGAATGCGGCGCGGCCCGCTGACATTGGCGGCAATCACGCCGCCGATTGTGGGCCTGCCGTCTGTCCCCAGAAGCCCGCGCCAATCGCCCGGCTCAAAGGCGAGCCGCTGGTTTTCCGCATCCAATGCGGCCTTGATCTCGGCCAGCGGCGTGCCCGCCTGCGCTACCATGGTCAGCGCGCCGGGTTCATAAAGCGTGATGCCCGACAGCCCGCCGGTTTCCAGAATGTCGCCCGCGACGGGACGGCCCACGTCACGCGTGCCGCCGCCGCGAATGCGCAAAGGGCCTTGGGCCGCAGCAATGGTCTGGGCCAGTTCGGCCTCGGTTGTCGGTCGCATGATCAGGTTCTTTCGCTTGGGGTGGCGTTTATTCGGCGGCAACAGCCGTGGCGCGCCGTGTCTCGGACGCGTCCAGTGGGAACACCTTGGCCGGATTGAGCAGCCAGGCCGGGTCAAACACATCCTTGACCGCCATCTGCGCTTCCATATCGGCGGCCTCATATTGGTGCCACATCAGGTCGCGCTTCTCGATGCCCACGCCATGTTCCCCGGTCAGACAGCCACCCACCTCAACACAAAGCTTGAGAATATCGGCGCCAAAGGCCTCACATTTCTCAAGATCGCCGGGGGTGTTGGCATTGTAGAGGATCAGCGGATGCATGTTGCCGTCGCCCGCGTGGAATACATTGGCGACGCCAAGCCCGTAGTCTTTGGACATCTCGCTGATACGTTTCAACACATGCGGCAGGCTTGAGACCGGGATCGTGCCGTCCAGGCACATGTAATCGTTGATCTGGCCCATCGCGCCAAAAGCGGATTTGCGGCCCAGCCAGATGCGGCCCGCTTCATCGGCATCCTTGGCTTCGCGAAGTTCCAGTGGATCGTGGTTGCGCGCGATCTGCTTGATCAGGCCAAGCTGTTCGTCGATCTCCGCCTCAGAGCCTTCGACCTCGACAATCAAGAGCGCCTCGCAATCGGGATAGCCCGCTTTGGCGAAATCCTCGCAGGCGCGGATACAGGGGCGATCCATGAATTCGATGGCCACGGGCAGAACGCCTGCCTTGATGATGTCAGACACGCAGGCGCCCGCCACTTCGTTGCTGTCAAAGGCCATGAGCACGGGCCGCGCGCCTTCGGGTTTGGGAAGGATGCGCAGGGTGGCCTCCGTCACCACGCCAAGCTGGCCCTCCGAGCCACAGATCAGCCCCAGAAGGTCATAACCCGCCGCGTCCAGATGTGCGCCGCCAATCTCGACCACGGTGCCGTCCATCTCGACCATGGTCACGCCCAGGAGGTTGTTGGTGGTCACGCCGTATTTCAGGCAATGCGCGCCGCCCGAATTCATCGCGATATTGCCGGAAATCGCACAGGCAAGCTGACTGGAAGGGTCGGGCGCGTAAAAGAACCCGTCCTCTTCGACCGCGCCGGTCACGGACAGGTTGGTGCGGCCCGACTGCACGCGAATGACACGGTTGTCGTAATCTGTATCCAGCACCGCATTCATCCGCGCCACGCCTAGGATCACCGAATCCGCCGTGGGCAACGCGCCGCCCGCCAGCGAGGTGCCCGCGCCGCGCGGTACGACCGGTATGCCCAGATCGTGACAGATGCGCAGAATGTGCGACACCTCTTGGGTGGACGATGGCAACACCGCCGCCATGGGCGGGCAGCGATAGGCCGAGAGCGCATCGCATTCATAGGCGCGCAACTCCGCTTCGTGATGGATCACCGCGTCTTCGGGCAAGACCTCCCGCAACCGGGTGATCAGCGTTTCCTTCTTGGCAAGCCGCTCTGGGCGGGGGGCTGGCATTTCCATGGCGTCCTCCTAGATTGGTAAAAAAATATAACCAATTTCACGATGAAGCAAGGATCAATCCGTCGCAGAGCGACATCTGCCCCAAGCACCTGATATTCCGCCCCTTTCGCGTAGGGGCATTCCGCTCTAGGCTAAGCCAATGACATGGATGGACCGTCTCGGACTTTTTACACCGCTGGATTTCACGGCTGTCGCACTGCTGTTTTCGGGGTGGATTCTCATCGGTCTGCGCATCGAGATGCCGGGAAAACAGACCTCGGTTTCGGTGCTGATGGCGCAGTATCGCCGCGACTGGATGGAGCAGATGCTGACCCGCGATCCGCGGATATTTGATTCCCAGATCCTTGGCATCCTGCGGCAGGGCACGGCGTTTTTTGCGTCGGCCTGCATGATTGCCATTGGCGGTGCGCTGGCACTGATCGGCAATGCAGAGCGGCTGGCCGGTGTGGCCAATGACCTGACGCTAGAGGATGATCCGGCCTTTGTCTGGGAACTGAAGCTGGTGGTGATCGTGCTTCTGGTGGTGAATGCGTTTTTGAAATTCGTCTGGTCGCACCGGTTGTTTGGCTATTGCGCGGTGATCATGGCGGCTGTGCCGAACGATCCCGATGATCCCGCCGCGCGCCCCCGTGCGGTCAAGGCGGCGGAATTGAACATCACCGGCGCACGCAGTTATAACAGGGGATTACGATCAATTTACTTCGCAATGGCCGCGACGGCATGGCTTTTGGGGGCTGTGGCACTCATAATTGCGACGCTTCTTACACTGGCCGTTCTCTGGCGCCGCGAGTTTGCGTCGCGTTCCCGCGAAGCGCTGCTTGCACCCGAGACCGGCTGAACACTCATGAATTGGGGCCATGCCATGAAGACACCTGCTGCGCTTTGCATTCTGATGATGGCTACGGGCCTGTCTGCACCCGCTTGGGCGGACGCGCCGGAAATCGTCAAGGTCTCGGCCTCGAAACCGGGGATGGGCTGGCAGTTTGAGGTCACGCTGCGCCATCCCGATACCGGGTGGGACCATTTTGCGGATGGCTGGGAAGTTCTGGACGCTGAAGGTAACCGGCTGGGCTATCGCAAGCTGCATCACCCGCATGTGGACGAACAGCCTTTTACCCGGTCGCTGCGCCGCGTCATGGTGCCCGATGGCACGCGCAAGGTGATGATCCGCGCGCGCTGTTCCGAGCACGGCTGGGTCAGCAACACTGTTGAGGTCGAACTGTCCCCGGATGGGCGCGCCAGTTATTAACTGCGCCCCTCGCGCAGCCACGCGGCAACGATCAGGCCAGAGGCCAAAAGCAGCACAAGCCATCCCGGCAACAGCGGCACTTGCGTCACGTCACGCGTTTCAAACGCGCCGCGCGGCGTGATTCCGATCCAGCCGCGCCCGGCGGCAGGACGTCCTTCGCGTACCGCGCGAATTCTAGGAACGCCGTCTTCCAGTCGCAATGCACCGCCGCGACGGGTCTCGATCAGCGGCTCCAAAAGCGCCGCGCTGGCAATGGTTTGCTCGAATTCCTTCGGCGCGGCGGGGCCAAGCCCGATCACCGATTCCATGTCGCCATCGCGCAGCCGGTAAAGCCCGATCTCCGGCCCTTCGAACAGTGCCTCAAACCGGCCGGGGGTGACCTCTTCCAGCGGCAGTTCGGTTTCGGTCCCGTCGGGTCCGATCACAGTGACAGGGCCTGCATCATCCTCCAGTGTGCGGCGGATGATGCGCATGGTCTGGCCTGTGGCTTCGGCAAAAAGCGCCTCTTCCTCAAGCTCGGGTTCCTTCATCATCCAATGCGCAAGCCTGCGCAGCAGTTCCAGCTGCGGCCCGCCGCCTTCATATCCCCGGCTCCAGAGCCAGGCATGGTCAGAGGCCAGGAGCGCCACGCGCCCCTCGCCCACGCGGTCCAGCATCAGAAGCGGTTTGTCATCCACGCCGGACATCACCACTTCGCCGCGTTCGGGATCAACTTCGATCTGGCGCAGCCAGCGGCCCCAATCCTCAGGATTGCCAAGACCGGCGGTGACCGGGTGGCGTTCGCCGCGTTCGGTCACTTTCGGCGCGTAACCCTGTTCGATCACCCGGGCCGAGGGCGCAGCGGGTACAACCGGTGACAAGGGCGAGCGATAAAGCGAATCCGCGCTGGCGAAATCGGGACCAGCCGCGATCAGCACCGCGCCGCCGTCTTCGACATAGCGTGCCACGTTATCGAGATAGATGGCGGGCAGGATGCCGCGCCGCTTGTAGCGGTCAAAGATGATCAGGTCGAAATCGTCGATCTTTTCGAGGAACAGTTCCCGTGTGGGAAAAGCGATCAGCGACAATTCCCGCACCGGCACGCCGTCCTGTTTTTCCGGTGGACGCAGAATGGTGAAATGCACAAGGTCCACCGAGCTGTCGGATTTCAGCAGGTTGCGCCAGGTCCGCCCACCGGGATGCGGCTCGCCCGAGACCAGCAGCACGCGCAGCCGGTCGCGAACGCCGTTGATCTGGATCAGCGCGGTGTTGTTGCGGTCGGTCAGTTCGCCCTCAGCCGTTGGCACGATGAATTGCAGCACGTTGCGCCCGCCATGGGGCAGGGTCAGCGGCAGTTCGATGTCACGCCCGATGGGCACGGTGAATTGCTGTGGCTCTTCGCCATCGACTGAAACCAGAAGCGGTGTTTCCGTGGCACCCGGCGCGGCACCGCTATCCTCGATCCGCAGGGTCAGTGTGACGGGTTCGCCCAGAATGGCAAAAGCGGGGGCGTTGCTGACCACCAGCCGGCGGTCCCAATCCGTTTCGCGCCCGGTCATCAGCAGGTGCAGAGGGGCGGGCAGGTCTGGCGCGCGTTCGATGTCATGCAGCCGCCCATCGCTGAGCGCGATGATACCCGCGACGCGCGCGCGTGGCTCTTCGGCAAGAGCGGTGCCCAGCGCAGTCATGAGCTGCGTGCCGGTGTCGCCCTCTCCGTCGCCCACGGTAATGCGGCGCACCTCGGTATTGCCGCGCGCCAGCAGGGTTGTTTCGATTTCGTCCGCCGCATTTGCAGTGACCTCGGCGCGCTCCGCCAGTTTCTGCGACGCGCTGGTATCCTCCAAAAGCATCACGATATCGGTGAGCGGGGCGCGGTCCTCTTGCTGGAATGCCGGTTGCGCCAGCGCTGCGAGGATCACCAAGCCGCCCAAAAACCTGAGCGGCCAGCCACGAAGCCCGCGCCAGAGCGCAAGGCCAATGGCGGCGACCAGAATAGCCGCCACACCGGCCAGAACCGGCCATGGCAGCATGGGATCAAATACAACGCTTCCGGTCATTGGCCCAACCTGTCGAGCAGCGCAGGCACATGGACCTGATCGGATTTGTAATTGCCGGTGAGCACATGCATGATCAGGTTCACCCCGAACCGATAGGCCAGCTCGCGCTGCCGTTCACCTGCATAGCCGCGACCCACCGGGTAAAGCGGATTGCCGCGATCATCCATGGCCCAGGCCGCGGCCCAGTCATTGCCGCCGATGACCACGGGTGTGACCCCATCATTCAGATTACGGAATGGCATGCCCTCGATCCTTTCGGCATCCGGCGGCGCGGCCTCGACCCAGACATCGCGTCCCAGATGGCGGCCCGGGAAATCTTGCAACAGGTAGAAAGTCCGGGTGAGCACGTGATCCTCGGGCACCGGCTCCAGCGGCGGAATATCCAGCGGCGCGGCCAGCCGCTGCAGGCGGCGGCCATTGGGCGATGACGCGCCAAAGCCGGCAATATCGGCGTCGCGCGTGTCAAACAGGATCATCCCGCCAGAGCGCAGATAGGCGTTCAGCTTGGCATAGGCGGCGTCCGACGGGATCGGCTGATCCGGGTGCACGGGCCAGTAAAGGAACGGGAAAAACGCCAGTTCGTCACGCTCAAGGTCAACACCAACCGGTGCGGCGGGTTCCACGGAGGTACGGAAGAACAGCGTTTCGGACAACCCGTTCAGCCCGGCCTGCGCCATCTGGTCCAGATCGGGGTCACCGGTCAGCACATGGGCCAGCACCACCTCGGACGTGACGGCCAGTGCGAAATCGTCGCTGCCTTGTTCCTGAGCCTCCGCGAGTTGCGGCGAGAGCAACAGGGCAAACAGCACCGTCGCCGCCGTGCGCAGCGACCCGGTGAGCCGCCCTGACAGAGCCAGAGACGCGACCACATCGACCAAAAGCAGCACCGTGGCCAGCGCCAGAAGCACACCGGCAAGCGGGGTTTCGCGCGGTTGGCTCAACCCTTCGACGGGAATGCGATCCGGCCAGACTGCGGGTTCCAGCACCGTTTCAGCAGACACGGCGTTGCGGGCCAGTGTGCGCGCCTCGTTTTTGTAAAGCCCGGGCAGCAGCGAGGGTCCAAGCGGTTCGGTCACCAGATCTGGACCGCCCACGCCGGGCAGGTTCCCGGCCTCTTCCAACTGGCCAAAGGCGTTCATCACCTGCACGGGTTGCCATATGGTACCTTCCAGCGCTTCGGCGCTGGGCTGGCCCGCGGAACTGGACACCGCGAGCCGGTCCAGCATCTGCACGAAAAGGCCCGACAGCGGCAGCGTGGACCATTCCGCATTGGCGGTCACATGGACCAGCACGACCTGCCCCTGACCAATCGCTTTGCGGGTGACCAACGGCGTGCCATCGGCCAGTTGCGCAATGACCCGGTCGGCCAGCGTGGGATCGGGCTGCGCCATGACCTGCGCGGTGACACGCACGTCATCCGGCACATCCAGCCCGGCGAATGGCCCGTCCTCGGGGAAGGGGGCCAGTGATTTGGGTTCTCCCCAGCTCATCGCGCCGCCAACGCTGCGGCCACCGGCGCGCAGGCGCACGGGCATCAGCGGGTGTTCCTCGGACCGGCTCACGTCAGATGCGGCCAGTCGCGGACCGGCAAAGCGCAGCAGCACACCGCCCTTGTCCGCCCAGTCCAAGAGCGCTTGTTCCTCGGCTTCGGCCAGCGTGGCGACATCGGCAAGAACGATCACGTCTGGATTGGCGGGCAGGATATCGGTGAGCGCACCGCTGAGCAGTTCGGCATTCGGTTCAAGCGCTTTTTCGAGGTAATGCAGCGGCGACAGCAGTTCCAGCCCCTCGCGGTCCTCGCGCCCGGCGATCAAGGCCACCTCGCGACGCTGTAGGCTGTCGTCGGACAGGGAAATGGCACCAACGGATTTCTGCCCCTCGGCCTCAAACCGGGTGATGCGCGCGCGCAGTTCGGCGGGCAGGGACAGGGAAACCTGTGCTTCGGTCTCACCAGCGGCAAAAGAGGCCGTGGCGCGGGCCAGAATGGCGGCGGCCCCGGCGGGATCACGGCCATGGGCGGCGATGGACAGGTCCTGTGCGCCCAATGCCTCGGAACGCAGGGCCGTCAGTTGAATGGCACCGTCCTCATAGACCGGCGGAGCAAGACCAATCACCGGGCGTCCTGATTGAAGGACCCGCACCGTGCCGGACTGCTCCAGCCGCGCCAGCATGGCGTCACGCCCGTCATGGGCCAGACCATCGGAGAGCCAGAGCGTGTCGAAACTCTCGGTGCTCTCCAGTGCGGTCAGCGCACGATCAAAATCCGCTTGTCCCGGCAGCCATGCCGCTGGCTGCAGGCCCGGCAAACGGCTCCGCCACGTATCGGCGGTTTGGAAAACTGGCTCTTCGGCGTCCGTGACGCGCATCATGGCCACGCGCCGCCCATCGCTTTGTGCTTCTTGCAAGAGCGCGTCCAGTGCATTGCGCTGGGCGGTCCAGCTTGGCGCGCTGGCCCATCCCGCATCCATAAGGACCAACAGGGGACCAGTGCCGCGCTCGGCGTCATCACGCGGGTTCAGCACCGGACCGGCCAGCCCGATAATCAGCGCGGCCAGCGCCAGCATCCGCAGCAAAAGCAGCCACCACGGGGTGCGGTCGCTCACCTGTTCCTCGTCCTTCAGCCCGAGCAATAGGATCACGCCGGGGAAGAGCTTGCGCACCGGTGCGGGCGGCACGGCGCGCAGCAGAATCCACAGGATAGGCAGCGCGGCCAGCGCGGTCAAAAGCCAAGGGGAGAGGAAGCCAATGCCGAAAATCGTCATTTCGCCCCCTCCAGCGCCCGGTACATCCACAACAGCGCCGTTTGCGCCGCGTCCGTGGTGTGGTGCAGCTCATACTGCCAACCGGTCGATTGCGTCAGATGGCGCAGCCAGTCCTTGCGGTTTGCCAGCCGCTCAAGATAGCGGTCGCGCAGATCGCCCGCCTTGAGCGTGTCATGCTGCATGGAGCCGCCGATGCTCTGGAAAATCGTGCGGCCTTGAAACGGAAACGCCTCTTCCGACGGATCAAGCACCTGCACCAAGAGCCCGCGCACACCGCGATCCGCCGCCTTGGTCAACGCGGCCTCGATGGGCTCGGGATCGCCGAGAAAATCAGACAGGAACACTGCCCGTGCATGGGGCAGCATAAGCCGCGCTTCGGGCACGGCATAGTCGCTGTCATCATCGTTGGAAAAGGCTTGGGCCAGTTGCAAAAGCTGGTGTTCGCCGCGTTTCGGGGGCAAGGCACCGCCGGTCAGACCGACGCGTTCACCGCCGCGCAAGAGCAGGATCGACGCAGAGAGCGCCAAAAGCCGCGCGCGGTCGATTTTTTCCGGCGTGTTCTTGTCCGAGGAAAACCGCATCGAGGCGGCCTGATCGACCCAGAACATCACGCTTTGCGCGATCTGCCATTCCCGTTCGCGCACATATTGCCCATCGCTCTTGGCAGAGCGGCGCCAGTCGATGCTGCGCCGCCGGTCGCCGGGCTGGGCCGGGCGGTATTGCCAGAAATCATCGCCCATGCCTGCGCGCCGCCGCCCGTGTTCGCCCAAAAGCACCGTCCCGGCCAGATGTTCGGCACGGGCCAGCAAGGGCGGCAGGGTTGCGGCCTCCGCTTCGGAGCGGACGCGCAGTTGGGCGGGCTGGTGTATCACGCGGCGGCCTCGGCCCGGGTCAGGTCTGCGGCGGTCTCATCAATCAGCCTGGCCAGCGACATGCCGCGTGCGCGGGCCGCAAAGTTCAGCGCCATGCGATGGGTGAGCACCGGGCGCGCCATGTCGATCACGTCCTCGGCGCTGGGCGCAAGCCGCCCCTGAAGCATCGCGCGGGCACGCACCGTCATCATCAGCGCTTGTGCCGCGCGCGGACCGGGGCCCCAGGCCACGTTTTCGCGCACCACGTCGCTGGCCTCGGGCTCGTCTGGGCGGAAGGCGCGGACCAGATCAAGGATCATCTCGACCACGCTGTCGCCCACCGGCATGCGCCGCAGAAGCGTCTGCGCGTCGATCAGCTCCTGGGCTGTGAACACCTCGTGCGCGGCGTCTTCCTCGACCCCGGTGGTGGCCAGAAGGATATCGCGTTCGGTGTCGCGGTCCGGGTATTCGACGTCAATCTGCACAAGGAAACGGTCAAGCTGCGCTTCGGGCAGGGGATAGGTGCCTTCCTGTTCGATCGGGTTCTGCGTGGCCAGCACGTGAAACGGCGCATCCAGCTTGCGGTTTTCGCCCGCGACGGTGACCTGTTTCTCCTGCATCGCCTGCAACAGAGCCGATTGTGTCCGGGGGCTGGCGCGGTTGATCTCGTCCGCCATCAGCAGCTGGCAGAAAATCGGGCCTTCGATGAACTTGAAGGCGCGCGACCCGTCATCGGCGGTTTCCAGAACTTCGGAGCCAAGGATATCGGCGGGCATCAGGTCGGGGGTGAACTGAATCCGGTTGCCGTGCAGGCCCATGACGGTGCTGAGCGTTTCCACCAGACGTGTCTTGCCCAGTCCGGGCAGACCGATCAAAAGCGCATGACTGCCGCACAAGAGCGAGGCCAGCGTCAGGTCGACAACCCGTTCCTGACCGATGAACCGCTTGGTGATCGAGCTGCGCGCAAGGGCGAGCTTTTCTTCAAGCGCCTCGATATCCGCGACGAGGTTTTCGGTGTCGCTCATGAAAAAGCTCCCTTGCGAACTATGCCTATGAGTATGAGTGTATCGCTGAAACTGGAAATGGCAAAAGCAATGACCTCACAAAATCGCGTGACACCTTCGGCAGAGGGCATCGCCGCCGCGGCCAAGGCGGCCAGCAAGGGCAAGGGCCTGCCACCTGTGCACAAGTGGAATCCGCCCGATTGCGGTGATCTGGACATGCGGATTGCCCGGGACGGCACGTGGTTTTATCTGGGCACGCCCATTGGCCGCAAAGAGCTTGTCCGGCTGTTTTCCACCATCCTGCGCAAGGATGGCGACCGATATGTGTTGGTCACGCCGGTCGAAAAGGTCGGGATCACGGTGGATGACGCGCCGTTCGTGGCGGTGGATTTCGAGGCCCAGGGCGAAGGCCGGGACCAGGTTCTTACCTTCGAGACCAATGTTGGCGATTACACCACCGCGGGGCCGGACGCGCCGATCCGCGTGGAACGAGACCCGGAGACCGGCGAACCATCGCCCTATGTTTTGGTGCGGGCGAATCTTGACGCGCTGATCGACCGCAAGAGCTTTTACCGGCTTGTCGAGATTGGCGCGCATCACGATGTGGATGGCGAAAGCTGGTTCGGGCTGTGGTCCTCGGGTACGTTTTTCCCGATCATCCCGTCGGCAGACCTGCCCTGATCCTCAGGTCCGCACCACGTAGACCGAGCATTCTGCATGGGTGACCACATGGCTGGCGGTCGTGCCGAGAAGGTAATCCTGAACCTTGGGGTTGGCCGCCTCCATGACAACCAGATCAACCCCGCGCTCATCGGCCAGTTTGACGATCTGGCGATGCACGGCACCTTTGCGAACCACGGTTTCCACCTCGACGCCTTCGGCCGGGTGCGCTGCGAGGAACTTCTTCAACTCATCGCCCCAGTATTTGTCTGAATCATAGATATTCAGATTGCGCTCGATCTCGGGGGCGACCGTGGCCACGATCAGTTTGGCCCCGCGCCGCTGTGCCATTTCCACCGCTTCGGTATAGGCGTTGTATTCCACTTTGACGTGGCGAAGATTGACCGGGCATAGGATGAGTTTGGTGTCGCGTGCCATTTGAACCTGCCTTTCTGACTCCGCCCACCCTAGGACAAACGCCCCTTTGCCGCCAAGGGCAGGGGGCGTATCGGACCTGTTTTGATGGAACATCAGGTTTCGAGCGTTGTGCCGGAGCCTGAGTGCAAAAGGTTACACGCCGTATTCGCCGCCCAGATGCTTTTCGCCCCGTCTGCGGGCCAGCTCGATCTGTTTTTGCCGCTCGCTGAAACGCGCCTTGTCCGCGTCTGTGGTCTCATTGATGCAATGGTGGCAGGAGACCCCGTGTTCATATTCGTGACGCGCGCGATCCTCGGGCAGGATCGGACGGCGGCACGCGTGGCAGAGCAGGTGCGGCCCTTCCTTGAGCCCGTGGCCGACAGAGACCCGCCCGTCAAAGACGAAGCATTCACCCTGCCAGCTGCTGTCCTCGGCCGGGACCTCTTCGAGATATTTCAGAATGCCGCCCTTGAGGTGATAGACGTCCTCGACCCCCTGACCGATCAGGAAATTGGTGGATTTCTCACAGCGGATGCCACCGGTGCAGAACATGGCGATGCGCTTGTTATGAAAGCGGTCCTTGTTCTTTTCCCACCAGTCCGGGAAATCACGGAACGACGCGGTTTCCGGGTCCACGGCTCCCTCGAACGTGCCAATGGCCACTTCGTAATCGTTGCGCGTGTCGATCACCGCCACATCCGGGCTGCGGATAAGATCGTTCCAGTCGGCGGGGTCGACGTAGTGACCCACACTCGCGCGTGGGTCGACATCGGGCTGACCCATGGTCACGATCTCTTTCTTGAGTCGCACTTTCATCCGGGCAAAGGGCTGTTCGCTGGCGGTGCTTTCCTTGTGGTCCAGATCGGCACAGCCGGGCAGGGCGCGCACATGATCCAGCACCGCGTCAATCCCGCCGCGACCCCCGGCGATGGTGCCATTGATCCCCTCATGCGCCAAAAGCAGCGTGCCGGTCACCCCGTGCGACAGGCACAGCTCTTTGAGCGGTCCCTGAATGGCGGCGGGATCGTCGAAACGGGTGAAGTGATAGAGTGCAGCAACAATATACATGCGCGCGATGTAGGGCAGGGGCGGGGCGCTGTGCAAGGGGCAGGGTTGACGCGGGGCGCACCATTGCGAGAATGCGCCAAAACCGGAGAGGCCTCATGACCAAAGCGCTTATCGTCATCGACGTGCAAAATGATTTCTGCCCCGGCGGGGCGCTGGCGGTGACCGGCGGGGATGAGATTGTCGGGCCGGTCAACGCGCTCATGGCCGAATATGACGCTGTGGTGCTGACCCAGGACTGGCATCCGGCGGGGCATTCTTCGTTCGCGAGCCAGCATAGTGGCAAACTGCCCTTTGACGTGGTGGACATGCCCTACGGCTCCCAGATTCTCTGGCCGGATCACTGCGTTCAGGGATCGCCCGGCGCGCATTTTCATCCCGATCTGACCACGGATCGTGCCGATCTGATCATTCGCAAGGGGTTTCGCCCGGCGATCGACAGCTATTCAGCGTTTTTTGAGAATGACCACGAAACGCCCACCGGGCTGGAAGGCTACCTCAGGACGCGCGGGATCACATCGCTGGATATGGTGGGGCTGGCCACGGATTTCTGTGTCGCCTATTCGGCAGTGGACGCTGCAAAACTCGGGTTCGAAACACGGGTTCTGCAGGAGCATTGCCGGGCCATTGACCTTGACGGATCACTCGCGGCCTCGCGTGAGACCATGATCGCCGCAGGCGTGACGCTGGCCTGAACCTACCGAATCTTAACCGCTTGGGCGCTATCACCCTCTGCATGGACCGTTGCAGGCAGGTGAATGGCGCATCTTCTGGATACTGACAGCCAATTGGCAGAGTTCGAAGAACGTTCGCGACCACGCGGGCTTTTTCGGCGCTATGCCCGGGGCAGGATCGACTATTTCTGGAGACGCCAATGGCTGACCCTGACTGGGTCGGTTGCGCTGTCCGTGCTGGTTGATCCGTGGATCGGCCTGTTTGCGGTCTGTCTGGCCCTGTTGGGTGAAATGGTCGATTGCATCGCCCTGCGCCGGGCCTTGCGTCAGATGGACAGCGGCGAGCATTTCCAGAAGGCGTACGAACATACGGCGGTTACCGCCGGGTTTCAGGCCGCGACCATCGCGGCTTGTGTTGCTATGGCCTGGTTCGCGTCCCCCATGGGCGTGGCCAATTTCTTTTGTCTGGCCTATCTGACCGGGGCGGCGATGAATGCCGGTGTGGTCTTTCCCTTTCATCGGCGCGCGGCCTTTGCGCGGTTGTCGGTCTACGCGGCGGCGCTGGTTCTGATCCTTCTGGTGGATGTGTTCATCGTTCACGGGTTGTCTTTGCGTCATGGCTATGACCTTTTGGCGATATTCATGATGGCCTACATGGTCGGTATTTTTCTGCACTATGTGAATTCCGCCCAGATGCGCCATATCGCGACCTCGCGCGATTTGCTGCGGAGGCAACGCATGATCGAGATTGCCAACCAGGAAATGCATGATCAGCAGAAGGACCTGCGCAAACTGTCTCTTGTCGCGCGCCATGCGCTTGATTCCGTGGTGATTTCCCGGCCAGACAGGCGGATCGAATGGGTCAATGACGCGTTTTGCAGGTCGACCGGCTATGATCGGGACGAGGCCATCGGCAAAACGCCCGGCGAGCTGCTCAATTCCCCGCATACCGATCTTGGGAAAGTGGCCGAGCTTGAAGCCAATCTCAAAGCGGGAAAACCATTCCGGACAGAGATTCTCAACCGGCGCAAGGACGGGTCGGACATGTGGGTGGATACCACACTGGTCCCGCTTTTGACCGATCAGGGCGAGACCGAGCGCATCGTTGCCATCGAACGCGACATCACGCAGGCCAAGGCCCATGAACAGGAACTGGCCGATGCCCGCGTGGCCGCGGAAAGCAGTGAACGGGCCAAGTCCGAATTCCTGGCCACCATGAGCCATGAGATCCGCACGCCGATGAACGGGATCATCGGCATGTCGGAGCTTTTGAGCGAGACGCGCCTGGATCAGTCACAGCGGTTTTACACCGATACCATTCGTGGTTCGGCGGAGGCGTTGCTGAAGATCATCAATGATATTCTCGACCTGTCCAAACTTGATGCCGGCAAGCTGTCCATTGATCCGGTCGATTTCGCGCCTGGTCCTTGCATTCTGGATTGCATGGACCTCCTGCAGAAACAGGCAGACGAAAAATCGCTGTTGCTGGATGTGAGTTTCGAAACCTGTCTGCCCCAGCTCATGCATGGCGATGATGGCCGGTTGCGCCAGATTCTGATGAACCTTGTGGGCAACGCGTTGAAATTTACGGAGCATGGCAGCGTGTCGGTGCGTGTCCAACATGAGGAATATGACGATGGATACAGGCTTCAGCTTGCCGTTCGGGACACAGGAATCGGAATCGCGCCAGACAAGATCGAAACCATTTTCGACAATTTTTCGCAGGCGGACGCTGCGACAACGCGAAAATTCGGAGGGACCGGGCTGGGGCTGACTATTTCGCGCCTTCTGGCGCAGCAAATGGGCGGGGACATCACCGTGACATCTGAGCCGGGCGAGGGCTCGTGTTTCGAGCTACAGGTCAAACTGGGCAAGCCTGTCGGAACCCGCGTGCAGGTCCCGGTGACAGAGACTGCGACGGGCGGTCTCGACCAGCTTCGGGTGCTGCTGGCGGAAGACAACCGGACAAACCGGGTTCTGGTGCAGAAATTCCTCAAGGACAGCGGCGTCTGTCTTGACGTTGCGGAGAACGGTGAGATCGCGCTCAATATGGTCCTCAAAGCCGCGTTCGACGTCGTCTTGATGGACATGTCCATGCCGGTGATGGATGGGCTGGATGCGACGCGGGCCATTCGTGCCGCGGATATTGACCAACCCTGCATCATTGCGCTGACCGCCAACGCATTTGCCAGCGACCGCGAGGCCTGTCTTGCGGCAGGAATGGATGCGTTTCTGAGCAAACCGATCCGCCGCGCAGATCTGATTTCGGCGCTGTCACAGGCGGCTGTGGACCGGCCAACCCCAATGCCGGAGCATCCCGGCGCATCCCTGCGCCATGCAAATCCGCTTTGAAGCCCGGCCCCGCATCGCGTATCACCGGGAAATCCGCTGTTTACAGAAAGGCCGGGGCCCTTGGATATCGCAACCCGCGTGTGGAACCACAAATGGAAGATCGACCCCATCGTGCGGTCGCTCATCGACACGGATTTTTACAAGCTGTTGATGTGCCAATCGGTGTTCCGCAACAAGCCGGACACGCAGGTCACGTTTTCGCTGATCAACCGGACCAAGGCGATCCGGCTGGCCGAGCTGATCGACGAAGGCGAGCTGCGCGAACAGCTGGACCATATCCGCTCCCTGTCGCTGAGCCGCGGCGAAAGCACCTGGCTGCGCGGCAACACGTTTTACGGCAAACGCCAGATGTTCCGCCCGGATTTCATGGAGTGGTTCGAGAACCTGCAATTGCCGCCCTACCATCTGGAAAAGCGCGACGGGCAATATGAGCTGACGTTTGAGGGCAACTGGCCCGAAGTCATGCTGTGGGAAATCCCCGCGCTGGCCGTTCTGATGGAATTGCGCGGGCGCGCCGTGCTCAAGGAAATGGGCCGGTTCGAGCTTCAGGTGCTCTATGCCCGCGCCATGACAAAGCTCTGGGAAAAGGTCGAGCGTCTGCGCGCCGTGGAAAACCTGCGGATTGCGGATTTTGGCACAAGGCGGCGGCACTCTTTCCTCTGGCAGGATTGGTGCGTACAGGCGATGACCGAAGGGCTGGGCGAGAAATTCGTCGGTACCTCCAATTGCCTGATCGCCAAGAACCGCGATCTTGAGGCGATTGGCACCAATGCGCATGAACTGCCCATGGTCTACGCCGCACTGGCCGGGGATGACGCCGCGCTGGCCCGCGCGCCCTATGACGTTCTGGCCGACTGGCACGAAGAGCATGACGGCAATCTGCGCATCATCCTGCCCGATACCTATGGCACCAAGGGGTTCCTCGACCGTGCGCCGGATTGGCTGGCGGGATGGACCGGTATCCGCATCGACAGCGGCGATCCGGCCACCGGAGCCGAGATTGCCATCGACTGGTGGAAAAGCCGGGGCGAGGACCCGCGCGAGAAGCTGGTGATTTTCTCGGACGGGCTGGATGTGGAGTCGATCGAGGCGTTGCAAAAACAGTTTGCAGGCCGCGTGCGCGTGTCCTTCGGCTGGGGCACCAACCTGACCAATGATTTCCGGGGGCTTGTGCCGGATCGCGGGCTGAACGCCTTTTCACTGGTCTGCAAAGCGGTGAGCGCCAATGGCAGTCCCACGGTGAAACTGTCCGACAACCCGGAAAAAGCGATGGGGCCGAAGGACGAGATCGCACGCTACAAGCGGGTATTTGGAGTCGGTGAGCAGGAGCGGATTGAGGTTGTCGTGTGATTTCAATCACACCTATCTTGGGTGAGCAGGCGTAGGCTTTTTCGCGCAATGCGAGAAAGGAACGCTCAATGTCTGGTTCGACCCTGCCCACCATGTGCAACGCCTGGATTTTCTTGAACGAAGACGATCCGATGGGGCCAAACGGCTATGCGACAACGACCTATCCCGACCCGAATGGTGCATATCAACGGCTGATCGCGAAAGGTGTCTATGAGCATGTCGATATGCTGTTCATTTGCTTCGCCGCTCTTGTTCCGACATCGGACATGACGACGCCCAAAGGTGACGGAGAGGGTTTCACGATCCAGATGGGTGAGGCGACGCACCCGTCTCAGGACCAGTACAAGACGAATGGCTATCCGGTACGGTACTCAAATCAGAACTATCTGAATTGGGTGATCCGCGATGCGCGCGCCGCCAACCCCAACATCAAGATCCTGATGACCCTGCAATATGGTCGCGGCACGGACATCTCTTCGGTTTTCCTGCCAGAGGGGCGTACAGATCAGGAGAACGCCGAAGATTTTGCCGCCAACCTGCTCACCTATCTCAGGGCTTACGATCTGGATGGGTTCGACATCGATTGGGAATCCCCTTTGTCAGATGACACAACCACCGGTCAAATGGCGACGTATCTTGATGCCATTGGCACCTTGTTCGCGAAGCAGACCGACAAGAAATACTGGCTTACCATTTCTCCTGCCACTGCGGGCAATCTTGATGCTACTGCCATGAATGCGCATGTCGATTTTCTGAATCTCCAACTCTATTCAGGGTTCACTTTTGAATCAGACTTCACCGGGATTGGGATCGACAAAGAGCTGCTGGCTTACGGCGCCAAGTTTGAGTCGACAGTCCAAACGGCACAAAGCGCGTTTTCCGGCTACCAAAGCGGTGGCTACAAGATTGCTACAATGTGGCGACTGAACTCGGGCAATTTTGAGTACGAACAGGACAACCAGATCGCGTTGTATAATCTTGTACATGGAGCCTGAGAAACGCGTTGCAGCGTTTCAATCCTCCACCTTCCCCCTCAGCGCCTTGACCTCCCCCCGCTTCTTTTTGGCGTCCACGCGCTTGCGCTTTTGATTGGCTGAAACGCGGGTCGGGATGCGCCGCTTGGGCTTTTCACAGGCCTTGCGGATCATCTCGACCAGCCGCTCGCGGGCAATCTCGCGGTTGCGGGCCTGGGATCGCGTTTCATCCACCTGAAGGATCAGCGCGCCTTCCTTGGTCCATTTCCGCCCGGCGATCCGGCGCAGCCGGTGTTTGACCGCGTCGGGCAGGTTGGGCGAGCGTTCGGCTTCGAACCGCATTTCCACGGCGGTGGAGACCTTGTTCACGTTCTGCCCGCCGGGCCCGGAGGAGCGGATGAACTGCTCGGTCAGTTCCCAGTCTGCAAGGGTGATATGATCGTTCACGGTCAGCGGCATGGCCGCAATCTAATGCCTTGGCCCAGCAAAAGGAAAGAGCCGTCCCCCGGGTGGGAACGGCTCTTCGAGATTGTCAGGAGGTGGGGCCGGTAAGGCTCTCACCAATTTGGACTGCTCATCCTCCAAGGGCTGCCTCAGAGGGTTCCTCCCCAAACTGTTCCGACACCTTTCTCCAATACCTCTCTAGACACTGAAGCACCTCCTTTCGTTTGTTGACCCGTACCCGAATCATGGCACGGGTCCGACAAATCGCAAAAGGAAAAATTACGCCAAGGCGCGATTTTCACTCAGCCGCGCAACAATTGCCCGAAATGGAATCAGTGCGATCAGCGCAATCGACAGCTTCACCAGCCAATCAGCAAAGGCCAGCGTGACCCAGAGCGGGGCTTCGGGACCGGTCAGCATGAAGGGCACAGCTTCCCACGCCCAGTTGATCGCGGCGTCGGCATCGGGCCCAAAGAACGTGACCGAGGCCGAGAAGGCGATGGTAAAGAACAGCGCGGTGTCCAGCGCCGAGCCCACCAACGTGGAGACCAGCGGCGCGCGCCACCAGCGCCCTTCGCGGAAGCGGTTGAACACGGCAATGTCGGTCATCTGTGCCACGAGGAAGGCAAAGCCCGAGGCCACGGCAATGCGCAGTGGCACGGCGGCATAGGTATAGCCATCGCCCTGCAACATGATTTGCGAACCGATCAGCGAACAGGCCACGCCCGTCACGAACCCGGCGAACACCACTTTGCGCGCGGGACCGGCACCGTATACGCGGTTCATCACATCGGTGACAAGAAAGGCCAGCGGATAGGTAAACGCGCCCCATGTGAGGAGGCCGTCTAGAATAAGAAACTGAACAAGGATGTTCGAGGCCACGACAATGGCGGCCATGGCAAGAATGCCGGGAAGATGTGTGCGGTTCATGTTGTGATGCCCGTTTTAGCAAGGTTGCGGCGACTTGGCCCCCGGTGACCGGGAACGGGCGCGTCCTATAGAGACGGAGACGAGCGGTCAAGGGGGCGGCTGCGTGGTCTTGGGCTCGTGACGATGTATTCGACGAACTCGGTGCGCTGGAAAAAGCGGAAATTGTCGTCGGAAATCATGGTGAGCCGGATATGCCCGTCTTTGGTTTGCGTGACGGCTAGCCCTTCGAGATTGTCATGCGTTCCGGTCAGCGTTTCGAACAAAGTCGTTTCGTTCGAGAATCCATCGGCCAAAAGATCAAAGCGGCGCACGCGCGCGCGAAACCCGATGCCGTTGAATTCCCGTTCCAACAGATAGAACCGCCCGTCCGGCCCGAAATCCGCCCCGACCGCCAGAAATCCACCGCGGCGCGGGATGCTGAGCCGTTTGTCCCATGTGCTGTCGCGCAAGCGATAGACTGGGAAAGGACGGTTCAGGCGGCCGGACCGCTCGGGCAGCGTGTAAAGATGGCCATGTCGATCCACCGCCAGCGCTTCGAGCGAGGAATTGCCCTGTAGTGATTTGAAATCCGGATGTCGGGGCAGTTTTTTCGCGCGCTCCATCGTGGGATAGGCCCAAACGCGGTGGTTTCCTTCGTAAGATACGAAAATCCGCCCGTCTTTGCCCACCGCCAGCCCTTCGCTGTCCTTGCTGAATTTGCGGGTTTGGTTTTGCCCCTTGGGGTCACGCAGCGGTTTCAAAGCCTGGCTTTCAACACGCACAATGCGCCCATGTTCCCGGATCAGCCGCCCGGTGACATAGTGACCGCGGTCCGAGATGGCGGTGAAATCCATGCCATTTTCGGCCAGTTCAAGACCGGAAAAGCCGCCAAAATCCGGATCCGCCTGGCTCCAGGTGTAGCTCTGCAGATAACGGGCCTGATGATCCGGGGACGCGGCGATGCCCAGCCCCGACAGGAGCAAAAGCGCCGCGGCACTCAGGGCGACTGCAAGACGGCGGCGCATTGGCGGGGCAGATCGGCAAGAACGAGTTCACGGCGCGGTTTTGGCGGCGGTGCATTGGGATCGGGCGGCGGCGGGTTCAGGATACGGTCGACCCAGCCCTGCGCCTCGGCACAGCCATCGCCGGGACCGGGTGCGGCCTGATTGACGCAACCGGCGGCACCGGGTGGACAGGACAGACGCACATGGAAATGGTAGTGATGCCCCCACCAGGGCCGGATCTTGCGCAGGTAGGCGCGATTGCCTTTTTCATCCTTGCACATCTGCACCTTGGCACCGGGGAACACGAAAATCCGCGCCACACGCGGATCGCTGGCCGCGGCCTTGAGCACCTCGTGATGTTCGCGGGTCCATTGGTCATTGGTAAAGGCCCCCGCAGAGCGGCGCATGGAGATGGACGAGATATTCTCGCGCGCTTGCCGCGACAGGTTGAGGTTGGTCGCAGGCCGCATCCAGATATCGATATCCAGCCCGATCTGGTGGCTGCGATGCCCGGTCAGCATCGGGCCGCCGCGCGGCTGCGAAATATCCCCGATATAGAGCCCGTTCCAGCCTGGAAGGGACGCCACCTTGCGCGACAGATCCTGAATGTAGTCGATGGTGATGGGGTGGCCCCAGTTGCGGTTGCGGCTGAGCCGCATGGCTTGCCATGTGGGACCGGTTTCGGGCAGTTCCATACCGCCCGCCATGCAGCCCTTGGCATAGCCGCCATAGGGGGCGGGGGACTGATCCGAGGCACCGGCTTTGGCGCCGAACAGCTGCTTGGCCTGTTTTGTGGACAGGACACCCATGGAATCGCCAATCGTAGGCAGCGGCGCGCTGGCCAATGTGGCGCGTGTCTTGGGCGTCTCGCCCCCGCCACAGGCGGCCAGCGTCAGGACACAGGCGAGCGCGGCGAGATGTCTGATGGGGTTGCGGACCATGCTGCTTGGTCTCCCTCTGGTTTCACCCAGCGTAGCAAAAGAAGCCCGATCAGGAAAAGCACAATGAGCGGGGTTACGCCCATTTGCTGCGATCCTGTGAGCGCCGTCACAATCCCGATGGACAATGGCGCGAGGAACGAGGTCGCCTTGCCCGCCAGCGCATAGAGGCCAAAGGCTTCGGTCATGCGGGCGGGGTTGGCCTGACGGACCATCATTGTGCGGCTGGCGGACTGGATCACGCCGCCCGCAGCACCAATCACCGCGCCCATGATGTAAAAGGCGATATCGGGGACGGGCGAGCCTTCGGGGAGGGGGATGCCATAGATCGCGTTGGGTGAGATCAGCACGATCGAGATCGCCACAAAGGTCAGGAGCAGAATGCTGGTGGTGATCACTGGTTTGGGGCCAAAGCGCGCATCGGCCATACCGCCGAGCCAGGCGAATATTGCGCCCGAGATAATGGCGAGGATGCCGAAAATGCCCACATCCACGACCGTCCAGCCCAAAACGCCAGAGGCGTAGATGCCGCCGAATGTGTACATGCCATTCAGAGCGTCACGATAGAACATGGACGATCCGAGATAGGCAAAGAGCGACGGGGTGCGCGGCAGGCGCGCGATGGTGGTTTTCAATCCCTTCAGCGCGGCGCGCGTGGCACCTGCCGGGGCGCTGGCGGGTTTTGGATCACGCACCCAGAGGAAGAAGGGGATCATGAAGACGGCAAACCAGATCGCCGTCAGCGGCCCGACAAAGCGGGTGCCTTCGCGCATGTCCGGATCAAGGCCCAGTGCCGGGGCGAGGCCGATAAAGGTTTTCCCGGTCTCGGCGCTTTCGGCAAAAAACAGGAGCATGATGACCAGCGCCACCAACCCGCCGCAATAGCCAAAAGCCCAGCCATTGCCGGAGATGCGGCCAATCTCTTCCTTGGTCCCCAGATCCGGCAGCATGGAATTGGTGAAGATCGTGGCGAACTCCATCCCGATCATCCCGATGGCAAAAAAGAACAGCACAGTCACGATGTTGAAGCTGTCCGGTGCGGCAAACCACAGTGCGCCCGAGCCAATCACGTACAGCGCCGAGAATAGCCAGATATAGCGCATCCGGTGGCCCGAGGTGTCCGCCAGTGCGCCAAGGATGGGCGCGAGGATGGCAATGGCGATCCCCGCCGCCCCGATGCCAAAGCCCCAGGCCGCCTGCGCCGATGACCCGTCGCCGACCATTTCGCGCACATAGGGCGCAAAGATGAAGGTGATCAGCAATGTGTTGTAAGGCTGGCTGGCCCAGTCGAAAAAGAACCAGCCCCAGATGCGTTTGCGCCTGACAGTGTCCATATCACCCCCGTGTTTCCACGTGGTTAGACCCCGGCGCGGGCGTTCTGGCAAGTCTTTCGATAGGTGACGTCGATGTCTTGTGGCCTATGCGTCCTGCATGGGGGGCCAGGGGCGTTGCGCTTCGGCATCGGACCAGGCCCGCACCCAGTCGGGCATCGGATACTGACCGGGCTCTTGCCCCAGTTCGCGCATCACCTCTGCCGGTGGAACAATACCGCCCGGCCCGGTGACCGCAGTGCGATAGAGCGCATGCCCGGAGCAGTCGCCGCTTTTGTTCCACATGCTTTGTTCGATGTAGAAGAAACGATCATCATGGCAGATTGCCCGCGAGCGCATCTCGATCCGTTCAAAGGTGCGGATGCGGCGGCGGTAGCGCACCGATGATCCCGCCACGGTCAACCCCCAGCGCCGCCGTTTGAGAACGTCAACCAGACCGGTGCGCTGTGCCAGAGGGATACGGCCAAGGTCATACAGGGTCAGCGTGCGACCATTGTTCAACTCCATCCACATGTCGATGTCCCAGGGCCAGCACCTGTGATGGGAGACATGGGTCCCGGTCAGGTCCAGCTTGGGCGCGTTGCGGAATTTCCACAACTCCTTGAACATCCGGATAAAGGGGTACATCGGCGCTCTCCTTTGGCCCTTTTGTCGCGCTGCGGCGCGGCACGGGCAAGCCATGACCCTGCGGCACTTGTTCTTTGGTCTCGCGCGGCTTACCTGTTTTTCCGCCGGAACAAGGAGACAGGCCGCCATGTACGCGATTTACGGACCGATCAAGCTTATTCTCGACGTGGCGTTTTTCATCATGATCGCCCATATCATCATGAGCTGGTTGATCAATTTCAACGTGCTGAACCTGCGCCAGCAATTCGTGGCCCAGCTCTGGTACGGTCTGAACCGGCTGCTTGAACCGATCTACCGCCCGATCCGCAACATCCTGCCCGATACGCGCCCGCTGGACCTTGCGCCGCTGGTGGCCTTCATCATCCTCATTTCGCTGCGCGACTTCATCCTGCCGGAATTGTTCGGGCTGATCTGACGCCCTCGCGGGGCTTGTTCACCGATTCTCAATGTGGGATTGTTTCGATCAGAGCAGATTGAAACAAAACCTACAGGTTCCCCATGGAAAACGCCGCCACGCTTTTGCGGGACGTGTTCGGATTCGATGATTTCCGTCCCGGTCAGGGCGAGATCGTGGAAGCCGTGGTGCGCGATGAAAACGTGCTGGCCATCATGCCCACGGGTGGTGGGAAATCTCTGTGTTTTCAATTGCCTGCACTGATGCGCGAAGGGGTGACGGTGGTCATCTCGCCGCTGATCGCGTTGATGCGGGATCAGGTGCGCGGGCTGCGCGAGGCGGGGGTGTCCGCCGGGGCGCTGACCTCGGGCAATACGCCGGAAGAGAGTGACGCGATCTGGGCAGGGCTGGAGGCGGGGACGCTCAAGCTTTTGTATCTGGCACCCGAGCGGCTCGCCTCTGGTGGTACGCTGACCATGTTGCGGCGGATCGGGGTCAGCCTGATCGCCGTGGACGAGGCCCATTGTGTGAGCCAATGGGGCCATGATTTCCGGCCTGATTACCTGCGCATCGGTGAATTGCGCGGCGCGCTGGGCGTGCCTTTGGCTGCGTTCACCGCCACGGCAGATGCCGAAACCCAGGACGAGATTGTCACCCGGCTTTTCGGCGGCGAAGAGCCCGCGCGCTTCCTGCGCGGTTTTGACCGGCCCAACATCCATCTGGCGTTTCAGCCCAAGGACGGGCCGCGCCGCCAGATCCTTGATTTCGCCGATGCGCGCAGGGGCCAATGCGGCATTGTCTATTGCGGCACGCGCGCCAAGACCGAGACGCTGGCGCAAGCGCTGCGCGAGGCCGGGCATGAGGCGATCCATTATCATGGCGGTATGGAGGCCGAGGACCGCCGTATCGTAGAGGCGCGATTTGCGCGCGAGGATGGGCTGATCGTTGTGGCGACCGTGGCCTTTGGCATGGGCGTGGATAAACCGGACATCCGCTGGGTGGCGCATGCGGACCTGCCCAAAAGCATCGAGGCGTATTACCAGGAGATCGGCCGCGCCGGTCGCGATGGCGGCCCCGCTGAGACGCTGACGCTGTTCGGGGCCGACGATATCCGCCTGCGCCGCGCCCAGATCGACGAGGGGCTGGCCCCGCCCGAACGGCGCGTAGCGGATCACGGACGGCTCAACGCGCTGTTGGGTCTGGCCGAGGCGTTGGCCTGTCGGCGCGTGACCTTGCTGGGGTATTTCGGAGAGCGGACGGAGCCCTGCGGGCATTGCGACCTGTGCCAATCCCCGGTCGAGACCTTTGACGGGTCCGAGGCGGTGCGCAAAGCGCTTTCAGCCGCGCTGCGCACCGGCGAATGGTTTGGCGCGGGGCATCTCATTGACATTCTGATGGGCAATGAGACCGACAAGGTGCGCATGAAGGGCCATGACCAGTTGCCTACCTTTGGCGTCGGGCGCGAGTTTGACAAGCGCGGCTGGCAGGCGGTGTTCCGGCAGATGATGGGTCATGACCTTTTTCGTCCCGATCCCGACCGCCACGGCGCGCTGCGCATGACCGAAGCCGCCCGGCCCCTGTTGCGCGGTGAGGAAAGCATCACGCTGCGCAGGGACACGATCACCAGGGCACAGGCGCGGCGGCGCCCGGCGATCAAGGCGATGGTGAGCGACGAAGACGCGCCGCTGCTCTCTGCGCTGAAAGCCAAGCGCCGCGCCTTGGCCGAGGCGGCAAGCGTCCCGGCTTATATTATCTTCAGCGACCGCACGCTGATCGAGATGGCGGAAACACGGCCGCAATCTCTGGACGAAATGGCGCGGATCTCGGGTGTAGGGGCGAAAAAGCTGGAGCGCTACGGGGCAGAGTTTCTCGCTGTGATTACCGGCGAAGCCCACGAGATGCACCCGACCCGGCGCAAACTTGCCGGACGCGCGGCGGGTGATGTTTATGACCGGTTGCTGGAGGTACAGTCCGATCTGGCGCGCGGGCAATGCGGCACGGAAAAACCGCTGTCCTGTTCGGCTTCGCAATTGGCCAAGCTCGCTTCATCCCGGCCCAGCGTTCCGGAAGAGCTTGAACGGCTCTTGGGCGAGAAGCGCGCGGAACGATTTGGCGCGGCCTTTCTGGACGTTTTGCGCGAAGCGTCCTAAGTCACGTTCAACAGACGGAGGGTGGCGATGCTCGTGGTGATTTCCCCGGCCAAGCGGCTGGATTGGGACGCGGTGGATGTTGAAACAACCGAACCGGCGATGGCCGAGGACGCGATGCGTTTGGCCAAGACGGCGCGCAATCTCACGCTGGGCGATCTCAAGGGGTTGATGAACATCTCCGATGACCTGGCCAAACTGAACCGCGACCGGTTCAAGAACTTTTCCGAAGCGCCGGAAGATCCGCGCCCTGCCATGTTCGCCTTTGCGGGTGACACCTATCTGGGGCTGGAAGCGAAAACGCTGGACGAGGACGCGCTGCGCTATGCGCAGGATCATCTGCGCATCCTGTCAGGGCTGTATGGTGTGCTACGCCCGCTTGATGCGATCCAGCCTTACCGTCTGGAAATGGGCTCACGGTTGAAAACGCGGCGCGGCACAAACCTCTATCAATACTGGCGCGACCAGATTGCCAAGGCGCTGAACGCGCAGGCCGAGGCGATGGGGACCGATGTGCTCATCAATTGCGCCAGCCAGGAGTATTTTGGTGCCGTGGACCTCAAGGCGCTGAAACTCCGGGTTGTGACGCCGCAGTTTTACGACATGAAGGGCGGCAAGCCCAAGATCATCAGCTTTTTCGCCAAAAAGGCCCGCGGTGCGATGGCCCGCTATATCGTGCAGAACCGGTTGAGCGATCCGGAAGATATCAAGGGCTTTGACACGGGCGGATATGTTTATGAACCGGAATTGTCGGAGCCGGATAGACCGGCGTTCCTGCATGATGGCCAAGGCTGAAAACCAGCGTTAGCCGGCATCATCCATCGCTGGAAAAGGCGGGGCAACTCCCTCTGGTTGGTAGCGTTCGATCATGTCCTCGACGGCGGCGCGTTTGATCGGTTTGGTGACGTAATCATCCAGCCCGGCCTGGATCAGCATATCGCGGTCCCCGGCCATGGCATGTGCGGTGCAGGCGATGATCGGGGTGCGTTTCATTGTGCCACTTTCCCGTTCGCGAATGGCGGCGGTGGCCTGTTTGCCATCCATTTCCGGCATGGAAATATCCATAAAGATCACGTCCGGCTGAAAGCTTTCATAAAGGTCCAGCGCTTCGCGCCCGTTATTGGCGAATTCAAGCTCGACCCGCAGGGATTTGAGCATTTTGCCAAAGACGAACCGGTTGGTCTTGTTGTCTTCTGCCGCCAGGACACGCAGCAGGCGCTGTTGTGGTGATGCGTCCTCAGAAGGCTTTGGCGGGGCATGATCGTCCGGGGCGGGATCGGGCGCCGCGTTTCCTGCAGGTGCTGGCTTTTGCTCCGGGGCGTCCGACAGGCGCGCAAGTGCATTTGACAGAACATGGCGTGGCACAGGTTTTTGCAGAATGGCGTGCAGCGACGCGCTGGCCGGGTCCTGTTCGGCATAGCCGATATTCGAGCTGAGCATGATCACCGGTGTGTCATTGCCCAAATCCTTGAGCGCGCGGGTCAATTCCAGCCCGTCCATTTCCGGCATGTTGTGATCGGTCAGGATCAGGTCAAATGCATGGTCGCGTTCAAGGTAGGCCAGCGCATCGCGGCCGTTCTTGCAGATATGGGTATCGACCTGCATGACCTGCAATTGCTTCTGCAGGATCAAACAATTGACCGGCTGATCATCGACAATCAGGACGCGGCGAATATCCTGCGGGGGCCGGGGCGGTTCTGACATTTCGTCGGCAGCACAGGGCAGGGTGATCTGAAAGCCGAAGCTGCTGCCTTTTCCGACCTCGCTGTCGACCCAGACCTGCCCCCCCATCATGCCGATCAGGCGGCTTGTGATGGCCAGGCCAAGCCCGGTGCCCTCGAATTTGCGGTTTCGGTCGTCTTCGACCTGATTGAACTCGCCGAACACGTGGGCAAGCTTGTCCTGGGGAATGCCGATGCCGGTGTCTTCGACCGTGATATGAATGGCGGTCTTGCCGTTTTCGCGCGGTACCCCGACGACGCGGATCAAAACATGACCCTCCAGCGTGAATTTCACCGCGTTGCCCAGAATATTGGTCAGGATCTGCCGGATGCGCCCCGGGTCCCCGACAAATTCCGTCGGCAGGAACATGTCGTAATCCACCAGCAAATCCAGCCATTTGTCGCGCGCTGAGGGTTGCAGAAGCATGACGATCTCGTGGATCGCGCGCTCAAGATCAAACCGTTCGGGATGCAGCTCAAGCTTGTCGGCCTCGATCTTGGAATAATCCAGCACGTCATTGATGATGACCAGCAGCGCCTCGCCCGAGTTCTTCATCGTGTCGACGTAAAGCTGCTGTTCCTCGCTCAGGTCGGTATCGGTGAGAAGGTCGGCCATACCGATCACGCCGTTCATCGGCGTTCTGATCTCGTGACTCATATTGGCGAGGAACGCGGATTTTGCCCGGTTTGCGGCCTCGGCCCGGTTGCGGGCTTCGCGCAGCTCCTTTTCATAGCGAATCGTGTCGGTGATATTGAGTGCGAGGCTGACCACATCCCCGGCCTCGCCGCGTTTGTCCAATAGCTTGACATACATGTCGTTCCAGAACCGGAGCGTCACGGGTTCCGGATTTGGCGACTGCCAGCGTTCGAGCATCATCGAACGCCAATCCTGTGGGCTCAGTTCGCCGGTGTCGACAATGCCCTCTTCGGTCAGGAGCTGCAGGATGCGGGCAAAGGGGACGCCGGGTTCGATCTCTTCCAACCCATCGAACACGGACAGATAGGCGGAATTGGCGCTGATCAAACGATGATCGGCGTCGAAGAAGGCGAACCCGTCTTCGATGGTTTCCACAGCTTGCCACAACCGGCGTTCGGCCACTTCAAGGTTTTGGGTGACGACCGTCAGATCGGATTTGACCCGCTGGTTTTCGTCGCGGACCGTCGCTACCTCTGCGGTTTTTTCGACGATTTCCTCGCTGAGCGCACGGGCGTGATGGCCCAGTTTGCGATTGGCGGCAAACAGCTCGGCCTGCTTCAGTTCCAACAGCCGTTCCGCGGCCAGACGCGCACGGCGTTCTTCTGCAAGTTTACTGGCCAGACTCATGCGGCGATTCCGACATCCCATGTCCAAGATGTGGGCAAGATGGCCGCATTGGGTGAATATCTGTTTAAATGCCGCTTTTGCCGAACATGACAGTTTCCGGCCAAAACCCGGGGAATCGTTGCCAAGCCGGTGCAGGGCATGGAACAATGATACCATTGAGACCGGAGGATTTTTTCATGCATCGTTTCCTCACCTATTTGATGTGTTCATTCATTGCCCTGACGCTGCAGGCGCAGCTGTCGCTTGCGCAGGATATCGTCCCCGACCGACGCTTGGTCGTGTCGCGCGATGTGGATTTCTTTGGCTCCGATCTTCAGGCGCTGTTCGATACCAATCGCGAAGCCTGTGAGCGGGTGTGCCTGAATGATCCGGCGTGCAAGGCATTTACCTTTAACACCCGGTCAAATGCCTGTTTCCCCAAGAGCGCGGTCAGCGAGCGCAATGAATACGAAGGTGCGATTTCCGCCATCGTAGTTGAAACGCCGGCACAGGTCCTGTCCCGGGCCGAGACCCGCGCCGCGGATCTTGGCTTTCTCAACAAGCGTGATCTGGATGCCGCGTTTTCCCAGGCCCGAAAACTGGGCGGCACCCATATGGGTGGCAAATGGACGGTTGATGTTCTGCTCAAGGCGTCGCGCGACAAAGAGGCCGAGGGCGATCTGAACCTCGCGCTGCATTGGGCGGGCGCAGCTGTGGCACAAAGCGATGCGAGCGATCAATGGGCTGACTATGCGCGGCTTGCTTTGGCGAATGAAGCGGCGGCCAATCGCGGCAGTGACCGTCGCCGTTTTGCCGCACAGGCGCTGAGCGCCAGTATCAACGCCTATCTGCGCGCGGCGGGTGACCCGGCACGTGTCGCGGGTCTTCTGGTGATGGCCGAGGCGTTGGAGGAATCGTCGCGCGGCCGCGACATGGTGCCGACCCTGCGTCTGGCGGAAAGCATTCAGCCGCGTGCCGATGTGGTGGCGGCGCTGGATGATGCCATCGGCAAATACGGCTTCCGTATCACCGAACACAGCACCGAAAGCGACAAGGCCGAGCCGCGTATCTGCGCGCGCTTCAGCGAGGATCTGGTGCGCACCGGGCTGGATTATACGCCCTATGTGCAACTGCCCGATCCCGGTCTTGTCGTTGAGGCGGCCGGGCGGAACATCTGCGTCAGCGGTGTGCAGCACGGCGCGCGCTATACCATCACCTTCCGTGAGGGGCTGCCCGCAGCGTCAGGTGAGACCATGGCCAAGGATGTGACCATCGCGCAATACGTGCGTGACCGACAGCCTTCGGTGGCGTTCAAGGGGCGGGCCTATGTGCTGCCGCGTGTCGCCGATGCGGGGCTTCCGATCGAGACGGTGAACCTCTCCGAGGTGGAGCTGACCCTGCGCCGGGTGTCCGACCGCAACCTGCTGCGCGCCATTCAGGACAGCTATTTTGGCGAACCGATGGGCTATTATACCGAGCGCCGGTTTGAACGCGAGGTGGGCGAAACGATCTGGGAAGGTGTGGGCGAGGTCGAAGAGACGCTCAACCGTGATGTCACCACGCGCTTGCCGATGGGGGACGTGCTCAAGGATCAGCCGCCGGGCATTTATGCCCTGACTGCGCGGGTCCCGTCGGAAGATGAATACAGCAACAACACGGCGACGCAGTGGTTCGTGCTGTCTGATCTGGGCATGGCCAGCATGTCCGGCACCGATGGGCTGCATGTGTTCATCCGTGGTCTTGGCGATGCGGCGGGGCGTGAGGACGTCACCGTTCAACTGGTGTCTCAGGCCAACCGCGTTCTGGCGGAATTGGCCACCGATGCCGAAGGTCATGTGCGTTTCGATCCCGGTCTTACGCGCGGGACACAGGGCGCGGCACCTGCGCTGCTGGTGGCCAGGACCGGCGAAGACATTGCCTTCCTGTCCCTCGATGACCCGGCCTTTGATCTGTCTGATCGTGGGGTCGAAGGGCGTGAACCCGGCGGGCCGGTGGATGTGTTCCTGACCACGGACCGGGGGGCGTATCGCGCGGGTGAAGTGATCTATGCCACCGCTCTGGCGCGCGATGCGCAGGTGCAGGCGATTGACGATTTGCCGCTGACCGCGGTTTTGACGCGGCCTGATGGCGTGGAATATGCGCGGCACCTGTCGGACGGAGGCCGCGCGGGTGGCCATGTGTTCGAGATGCCCACCGGAGCCTCGGTGGCGCGCGGCACCTGGCGGATTGACGTGTTCAGTGATCCGGACGCGCCCGCCATCGCGACCGAGACCGTGCTGGTCGAGGATTTCCTGCCGGAACGCATTGATTTCGACCTGTCTCTGCCCGAGGGGCGGCTGACGGCGGCGGATAATCCCGAACTGACCATCGAGGCGCGCTACCTGTTCGGGGCACCGGGGGCGGATCTGCCCGCCGATGTGCGCGTGCGCCTGTCGCGGGCGCAGTCGGTCGAGGGGTTTGACGGGTTCCGCTTTGGCCGTCATGACCTGCGTGTCGATCCGCGCACCCGGTATATGGAAGGCAATTTGCTCACCGATGCGGAGGGTCTGCTGAGTGTGCCGCTTGATCTGCCCAAGATTGAGGGTGAGGGCGCGGCACTGCCCATGAACATGCAGGTTGTTGTGTCCATGTCCGAAGGCTCGGGCCGTCCGGTCGAGCGGCGCATCACGCGTGCGCTGGCCCCGGCCAGCCCGGTTCTGGGCATCAAGCCGCTGTTTGACGGGGTGGTGAAGCAAGGCTCTGAGGCGCGGTTCCGGCTGATCGCGCTGAACGAACAGACCCAGCCCATGCCGATGCAGGTGAAATGGTCCTTCAACCGCGTGCGGACCCGGTACGAATGGTATCGGCTGCATGGGCAATGGAACTGGGAACCGACGGTGACCAGGACCCAGATTGCCTCGGGCGAGGCGACGCTGGGCGCTGATCCGGTCGAGATCGCGGCCGGTGTGGACTGGGGCAACTATGAGTTGGTCGTGGAGCGCGTCGGCGGCGACTACCTTGCCGCCTCTACCGATTTCTGGGCCGGATGGTACGCGCCTGCGGACACGTCCAGCACACCCGATACGCTGGAGTTGTCGCTGGACAAACCAGCATATCGCGCGGGCGAAACCGCAACGCTGCGGATTGTGCCGCGCTATGCGGGCACCGCGCTGATCACCGTCATGTCCGACCGTGTGATTGACATGCAGACGGTGCAGGTGGCCGAGGGCGAAAACACCGTTCCACTGACCGTAACGGACGATTGGGGCGCTGGTGCCTATGTCTCCGCCACGGTGATCCGCCCGATGGATCTGCCCGCCGGTCAGAACCCGGCACGTGCGCTGGGGCTGGCCCATGCCAGCATCGACCCGGGGCAAAAGGCGCTGGAGGTGTCGCTGATTACCGGCGACACGTCCAAACCGCGCGGGCCGCTGGAGGCTGTGGTGCAGGTGGACGGCATTGCCGAGGGTGAAAGCGGTTTTGTCACCGTGGCCGCCACTGATCTGGGCATTCTCAACATCACCGGTTTCCAAAGCCCTGATCCGCAAGGCCATTACTTTGGCCAGCGCAAACTGGGCGTTGAGATGCGCGACCTCTATGGTCGGCTGATCAACGGGCTGGACGGTTCGATGGGGCGGGTCCGCTCGGGCGGTGACGCGGGCGATGCGGGGCGGTTCAATTCGCCGCCGCCGACCGAAGAGCTTGTCGCGCTGTTCTCTGGCCCGGTCGAAGTGGGCGCGGATGGGCGCGCCACGGTCAGCTTTGACATCCCGGAATTCAACGGCACGATCCGGTTGGCCGCTGTCGCCTGGACCCCAACTGGCGTCGGACAGGCCGAGGCCGATGTGCTGGTGCGTGACCCGGTGGTGGTGACCGCGAGCCTGCCGCGCTTCCTTGCTCCCGGAGATCAGAGCCGCATGCTTCTGGAAATCGTGCATGCCGAAGGGCCGAGCGGGCGCATGGGTCTGGATATCACCGCCGATGGCGTGACGCTGGATGCAGGCGCGATCCCGTCGGGCGTCGATCTGGCGGAACGGGGTAAGGCAACCTTCGCGGTGCCGGTCACCGCCGGGGCCGAGGGCGACCACGAGATCACCATCGCGCTGACCACACCGGACGGGCAGCTTTTGCGCAAATCGCTGACTGTTCCGGTGCGCAACAATGATCCCGAGGTCTCGGAAACCCGCCGCTTCTCGCTTGCGCCCGGGGAGACATTCACCTTTGACGACAATGTCTTTGCCGGGCTGCGGGTGAACACTGCCTCGGCGCTGGTATCGGCCGGGCCGCTGGCGCAGTTCGACGCGCCACGGCTGCTGGCGTCGCTGGATCGCTATCCCTATGGCTGCACCGAGCAGATCACATCGCGGGCTATGCCGCTGCTGTACATGTCGTCGGTGACCGAGGCGATGGGACTGACCGAAACGGCCCGTATCCAGCAGCGCATCGACGAAACCGTGGCGCAGATCCTCACGCGGCAGGCCCCCAATGGTACCTTTGGCCTCTGGCGCGCGGCGTCCGGGGATTTCTGGCTGGACGCTTATGTGAGCGATTTCCTTAGCCGCGCCCGTGCTGGCGGGTTTGAGGTGCCGGACCTGGCTTTCCGTCAGGCGATGGATAACCTGAAGAACCGGGTCAACTACGCCCCCGATTTCGACAATGGCGGCGAGGATCTGGCCTATGCGCTCATGGTGCTGGCGCGTGAAGGCGCGGCGGCGGTGGGTGACCTGCGTTACTATGCGGATGTGAAGGGCAATGATTTCGCCACGCCGCTCGCCTCAGCCCAATTGGGCGCGGCGCTGGCCATGTATGGAGATCAGACCCGCGCCGACCGCATGTTCGCCATTGCCGTGCGGCAGATGTCGGGCCGCATGGGCGAAGAAGCGTCCGTTTTCCGCGTCGATTATGGCACCAACCTGCGCGATGCGGCGGGGCTGCTGTCCTTGGCCGTCGAAGCGGGGTCTTCGGTGGTGGACCGCGAGGTTTTGGTGCAGCGCATCTCCAACGCACGGCCCCAGATGTCGACGCAGGAACAGGCCTGGGCGCTGCTGGCGGCGCATGCGATGGTGACCGATCCCAGCGCCTCGGGCGTACTTCTGGATGGCGAACCGGTGAGCGGACCGATGGTGCGCCGCTTTGCCAATGGCACTGCGCCGCGCACGATCACCAATACTGGCGACCGTGCCACCAGCGTGACGCTTACCAGTTTTGGCAAACCCTCCGAGCCAGTGTCCGAGAGCGGCTATGGTTACCGTCTGGAACGGCTCTACTACACGATGGAGGGCGAGGAAGTGACCGGCCCTGTGCAGGTGGGCGACAGACTGGTGACCGTGCTGCGTGTGACACCGGCGGAAACCACGGGCGCGCGGCTGATGATCAACGATCCGCTGCCTGCGGGCTTCGAGATCGACAATCCGAACCTCTTGCGGTCGGGCGATATCCGGTCGCTGGAGTGGCTCAAGCCCAAGGATGCCCGCCACACGGAATTCCGCGCCGACCGGTTCCTTGCGGCGGTGGATCATCGCGGCGACAAGAGCTTTGATCTTGCCTATATCGTGCGCGCCATTTCCCCCGGTGACTTCCATCACCCGGCGGCGGTGGTCGAGGATATGTATCGCCCGCAATACCGCGCGCGCACCGCATCGGGGCAGCTCACGGTTTCGCAATGAAACGGTTTGGGCTTTTTGTACTGATTGCCCTGCTCTGGTTCGGGGCTATTGCGCGCGACACGTTTGACGATTGGGTGGATTCGACTGTCCTGCCCCGGGTATTGGCCGAAACCTCGGTCGAGGTACTGGACCGCGAGGGGCGGCTGTTGCGCGGCTACACGGTCGAGGACGGACGCTGGCGCTTTTCCGTGACGCTGGACGAGATCGACCCGATGCTGGTCGATATGCTGGTGGCCTACGAGGACAAGCGTTTCTGGGACCATCCCGGTGTTGATGTGATCGCCACCTCGCGCGCGGTCTACCAGGCGCTGCGCTATGGGCGTGTGGTGTCGGGCGGCTCGACCCTGACCATGCAGGTGGCGCGGCTTCTGGAAGACAGCGGCACTGGCGCTCTGGCGGGCAAGATCCGGCAGGCGCGGCTGGCGCTGGCGATGGAACGCAAGCTGACCAAGCGCGAGATCCTGACGCTCTATTTCATCCACGCGCCTTATGGCGGCAATCTTGAAGGGGTGCGCGCGGCGACGCTGGGCTATTTCGGCAAGGAACCCAAACGGCTGACCACCGCGGAGGCGGCGCTTTTGGTGGCGCTGCCGCAAAGCCCGGAAGGCCGCCGCCCGGACAAGCGCCATGCGCGCGCGGTGGCGGCGCGCGACAGGGTACTGGACCGGGTGCAGGGCGCAGGGGTCATCGGGCAAGAGGCCGCACAGGTGTCGAAACGCGAGGCGGTGCCCGATGGGCGAAAGGATTTCCCGGTTCTCGCCCCGCATATCGCCGACCGCGCGCGGACCGAGGCGCCGTTCCGGCAGGTGCATGACCTGACCATTGACCGGGATTTGCAGAAACGGCTGGAGGCCTTGGCCGCGCGGGCGGTACAGGGCAAGGGGGATCACCTGTCGATTGCCATGGTGGTGGCGGATCACGTGACCGGCGAGGTGCTGGCCTCGGTCGGTTCTGCGGGCCTGACCGGCGGTGAGCAGCGCGACGGTTTTGTCGATATGACCCGCGCGCTGCGATCACCCGGTTCGACGCTGAAACCGCTGGTCTATGCGCTGGGCTTTGACCGGGGGCTGGCGCATCCGCAAACCTTGATCGACGACAGCCCGGTGCGCTTCGGGGCCTATGCCCCGGAAAATTTCGACCGCCAGTTTCGTGGCGAAGTGACGGTGGAGCGCGCGCTGCAATTGTCGCTCAACATCCCGGTGGTGCGCCTCACCGAGGCATTGGGACCGGCGCATCTTATGGCGGCTTTGCGCCGCTCCGGTGCGAACCCGGCCTTGCAGGGCGGTACGCCGGGTCTTGCCGTGGCGCTGGGCGGCGTGGGTTTGACGCTGGAGGATATGGTGCAGCTTTACGCGTCGCTGGCGCAACTGGGTAAGGCGCGTCCGCTTTATTGGCAGAGGGGCGAAGCGCCTGAACCTGCTGGTGATGTGACCGGTGAGATTGCCGCGTGGCAGGTGGGACATATCCTGTCAGACCTGGCCCCGCCGCCCGGTGCGCCGCGCGATTGGCTGGCCTATAAAACCGGAACGTCCTATGGCCACCGCGATGCGTGGTCTCTGGGCTTTGACGGGCGGCATGTGGCCGGGGTCTGGATCGGGCGGCCCGATGGCACGCCGGTGCCGGGGGTATTTGGCGGCGAGGTGGCCGCGCCGGTGCTGTTCGAGGCATTTCAGCTGCTGAAAACCACGCCCGCACATTTGCCACCACCGCCGCCCGCGACGCTGATGCTACGCAATGCGGACCTGCCGCAGCCCTTACGCAGATTCCGTGCGCGTGACGGGCAATACCGGCAGGACAACAGCGCCTTTGAAATGGCATTTCCGCCCAATGGAGCGGTTATGTCAGGGGAGCATGTGACGGTGAAACTCCGCCACGGAACGCCGCCCTTCACGGTGTTGGTCGACGGCGCGCCCATGGTCACGAATGCACGGACGCGGGTCTTGCCCGTGCTGTTGCCGTCGCGCGGGTTTTCGCGACTGGCGGTGATTGATGCAAAGGGGCGCTCTGCCTCGGCGGTGATCCGCCGCGAATAAAGCGCCCCTGAGCGTTGGCTCAGAGCCGTTCGATGGCCACCGCGATACCCTGACCGCCGCCGATGCACATGGTGATCAGGCCCTTGGACCCGCCAACGCGCTCAAGCTCATACATGGCTTTGACCATCAGAATCGCACCGGTGGCCCCCACCGGGTGGCCCAGCGCGATGGCGCCGCCATTCGGGTTCACCTTGGCCGGATCAAGACCCAGCTGCTTGTTCACGGCAAGCGCCTGCGCTGCAAAGGCCTCATTGGACTCGATCACGTCAAACGTATCCAGTGACAGGCCGGTTTTCTCCATCAGGGCCTGACAGGCCGGAACCGGGCCGATGCCCATGATGTCCGGGCGCACACCCGCAACCGCATAACCCAGGATGCGGAATTTCGGCGTCAGCCCTGCCTTTTCGGCCGCGTCCGCACGGGCCAGCACCAGCGCGGCGGCACCGTCATTGATGCCCGATGCGTTGCCCGCTGTCACCGAACCGTCTTTTTGGAACACGGCGCGCAGACCGGAGAGGGCCTCGATCGTGGTGGCTTTGGGATGTTCATCGGTGTCGATGGCAACCATGTCGCGGCGCACCTTTACCTCTACGGGCGCGATCTGCTCTTTGAAGCGGCCTTCTTCGATGGCGCGGGCGGCGCGGTTCTGGCTTTCGAGGGCAAAGGCATCCTGTGCCTCGCGCGAGATATCGTTTTCGGCGGCCACGTTTTCGGCAGTCACACCCATATGGCCGGTGCCAAAGGGGCAAGTCAGCGCGCCGACCATCATGTCGATGGTGCGAATGTCGCCCATTTTGGCGCCAAACCGCTGGGACGGGTTGATGAACGGTGCGCGGCTCATGTTTTCGGCACCGCCTGCAACGGCAAAATCGGCATCGCCCAGCATCAGCGCCTGTGTGGCGGAAACGACCGCTTGCGCGCCGGAACCGCAGAGTCGGTTCACGTTGAGCGCCGGGGCGGTGTCGGGAATGCCCGCTGCGATGGATGCAGCGCGGCTGAGATACATGTCACGTGGTTCGGTGTTGATCACGTGACCAAAGACGGTGGTGCCGATCTGCCCGCCTTCGACGCCTGCGCGTTCCAGCGCGGCTTTGGTGGCCACTGTGGCCAGGTCGATGGGGGGAGTGCCAGCAAAAGAGCCACCAAAGGTTCCGATGGCGGTACGTGCGCCACCAAGAATGACGATATCATTAGACATGAAGATTCCTCGTTTTTAAGTACCGCGACTATGATGGGCCGGTCTGACAGAGTCAGCAGGACATGCGGTCGCGATTTCCCTGAACGCATAGCGGGATTGCGCTTGCCATTGGGCGGCCATGGATACAAAGTTCCGTCATGACGGAGAACGCTATAGATACCGGCGGGGAGGCAGTGCTTGCCCTTTTGCCCGCACGGCTCAAAGAGGCGCGGCGCGCCCAGGGCCTGTCGCTGGAAGCGGTGGCCAAGCTGTCGGGCGTGTCGCGGTCGATGGTAAGCCAGATCGAGCGCGGCGAAAGCAGCCCGACCATTGCGACGCTGTGGAACCTGACCCGCGCGCTGCAGGTGGATTTCGCCGGGTTGCTGGAAGACGGACAGACCGCGCCGCGCATCGAGGTGCTGCGCGCCGACCAGATTCCCACCATCGACAATATGGGACAGGGATGCCGCATCCGCATCCTGTCTCCGCCGGAAGAGGCCGGGCGCAATGAGCTCTATGAACTTCGGTTCGAAGAGGGTGGCAAGCTGGACAGTCAGCCGCACAAGCATGGTACGGTTGAAATCCTGAGCGTCATCAATGGGGATGTGACGGTGACCTCGGGCGAGAATCAGGAGATTCTGACGCGCGGGGATTCGGCACGATACGCGGCGGACCTTCCCCATTGCATCGCGGCCAAGGACGGAACAGCCAAGGTTTTCCTTGTCGTGCAGGATGCAGGATAAAATCCGCTAAATAGGAAATCCGTTATTTCGGATTGTCATCCGCTGTGCTATGGTGGCCGCAGAAGGAGTCGCATCATGGCACAAGCATTTCTGAATCACCTCACCGATACGCTCGCCGGGATCGAGGCCGACGGGTTGATGAAGCACGAACGCCCCATGACCGGGCCGCAAGGTGCGCACATGCAGGTGGCCGGGCGCGATATGATCAACCTGTGCGCCAATAATTACCTTGGTCTTGCCAATCATCCTGATCTGATCGACGCCGCCAAGGAGGCAATGGACAGCCACGGATATGGCATGGCCTCGGTGCGGTTCATTTGCGGCACGCAGGACCTGCATCGCGCGTTGGAAACCCGATTGGCCGATTTTCTCGGGATGGACGATTCGATCCTGTTTGCCGCCTGTTTCGATGCCAATGCCGCTGTGTTCGAGCCTCTATTAGGGCCGGATGATGCCATCATCTCGGATGCGCTGAACCATGCCAGCATCATTGACGGCATCCGTCTCTGCAAGGCGCGGCGCTACCGTTTTGCCAATTCCGATATGGCGGATCTTGAGGCGCAGTTGAAAGCAGCCCGCGAGGATGGAGCGCGTCACGTTATGATCGCCACCGATGGCGTGTTCTCGATGGATGGCTTCCTGGCCAAGCTGCCCGAGATACGCACGCTGGCGGATAAATATGATGCGCTGATCATGGTGGATGATTGCCACGCCACGGGGCTCATGGGCCCCAAGGGGGCGGGCACCCCGGCCCATGCGGGCGTACAGGTCGACATTCTGACCGGGACTCTGGGCAAGGCGCTGGGCGGAGCGATTGGCGGCTATGTGGCCGCGTCTCAACCGGTGGTGGACATGCTGCGGCAGCGCGGGCGGCCTTATCTCTTTTCCAACGCTTTGCCACCTGCGGTGGTAGGCGCGGGGATCAAGGCGCTGGATCTCGTCGAAGCAGGTGATGATCTGCGCGCGCAACTGTTCGAGAATGCGGAGTATTGGCGCGCTGGGCTGACCCGGCTTGGGTTTGACCTCTTGCCCGGCGAACATCCAATCATTCCCGTCATGCTGGGCGAGGCGCAGTTGGCGCAGGACATGGCGGCGAAGCTCTATGACGAAGGCGTTTATGTCTCGGGCTTTTTCTTTCCCGTTGTGCCCAAGGGTCAGGCGCGCATCCGCACCCAAATGAATGCGGCGCTGACGCGCGACGATCTGGATACGGCGTTGGGCGCGTTTGAGCGCGTGGGCAAAGAGCTGGGGGTGATCTGATGCACAATGATATGAAAGCTCTTGTCAAGGCCGAGCCGCGTGAAGGGCTGTGGCTGCAAGATGTGCCGGTGCCCGAGATCGGGCCGGATGACGTGCTGATCAAGGTGCATAAGACCGGAATTTGCGGCACCGATGTGCATATCTGGAACTGGGATGAGTGGGCGCAGAAAACCGTGCCTGTACCGCTGGTCACGGGCCATGAATTCGCCGGGGAAATCGTCGAGATCGGGCGCAATGTGGATGACCTTGAGGTCGGACAGCGGTGTTCCGGAGAGGGGCATCTGATCGGCCATCATTCGCGGCAGGTGCGGGCGGGCAAGTTCCATCTTGATCCCGAAACACGCGGCATCGGGGTGAATGAACAGGGGGCCTTTGCAGAGTACCTGCGCTTGCCCGCTTTCAACGTGGTGCCATTGCCCGACGCGATTGATGATGAGATCGGCGCCATCCTCGACCCGCTGGGCAATGCGGTGCATACCGCGCTCAGCTTTGATCTGGTGGGTGAGGATGTGCTGATCACCGGGGCCGGGCCGATTGGCATCATGGCGGCGGCTGTCGCCCGTCATGTGGGCGCGCGGCATGTGGTGATCACCGATGTGAACGCGGATCGGCTGGCGCTGGCGGCCAAGGTGGCGGATGTGGTGCCGGTCAATGTGGGTGAACAGGACCTGAAACAGGTGATCGCCGATCTGGGTATGAAAGAGGGCTTTGACGTCGGTCTTGAGATGTCCGGCAACCAGCGCGCGCTCGATCAGATGGTCGAAGCACTGGTGATGGGCGGGCGCATCGCGCTTTTGGGTATTCCGCCGGGCAAATCGCCGGTGGACTGGTCGCGGATCGTGTTCAAAGCGATCACCATCAAGGGCGTCTATGGCCGCGAGATTTTCGAGACCTGGTACAAGATGATCGCCATGCTGGAAAACGGGCTGGATGTGCGCGGGGTGATCACCCACCGGTTCAAGGCGGATGACTTTGAAAAGGGCTTTGCCGCCATGCGTTCGGGCAAAAGCGGCAAGGTTGTGCTGGAGTGGTGAGAGATCAGCCCGGGCGTAACCCGGTCTCGACCAGCATGCCGCGCCGTTTGGCCTCGTAATAATAGCCTTTGGCATACCACATGATGGCGGTCTGATGATCGCCATCGGACAAAAGCCACGCACCGCGAAGGTATTTGCCAGCGTATTTCAGGTTGGTATCGGCATCGAGAAGATCGGAAGGCTGACCACGAAAGCCCATCGTGCGGGCGGTTTGCGGCAGGATCTGCAAGAGACCCCAATAGGGACCGTTGCGGGCCCAGGGACGGTGCGTACTTTCGCGAATGGCAAGCTTGTGAACCAATGCGCGCGGCATCTCGTATTGATCTGCCCATTTGTTGATGAGCGCACGCAGCTCTGGCGTTTCATTGGGATAAAGCGGCGGGTTGAATCCGGATGTCTTGGCTGTGTCCTCTGGCTCTGAGCGCCGCCCGCAAGCGGCCAGGGCGGTGACAAGGCCAGCGATCATGGCGCGACGTGTGAAATGGGTCATGAAACGACTCGGGTTGTGATGTTTGGCCAAGGTTAGACGCGGTGCCGGGCCTGTGCACGCGCCAAGACGCGCCCCGGCAAAGCGCCGCCTATGCTTTGCGGAAAACGGCCACCAGCCCGGTCGCGTCGCGATGCTCGGATGTATTGGCGGGGCCGTAAATCCGTACTTCGGGCAATTGCAGATCGGTGATCGAGGCTCCAAGTGCTGCGAATTTTTCCTCAAACCCCCGCTCCGCCCAGTATTTCGCGTTGATGGACAGGGCGATGACCGCACCGGGTGCCGCAATGCGCAGAACCTCGTCCAGCGCTTCGGGACCGACATGGCCGGTGGTGAATGTGCCAGAGCTGACAAGGCCCGTGTAACCCCCGTCCTCTACCGGCAAAAGCCCGGTCAGATCTCCGGTAAACAGAGACCTGTAGATGTTTTTCTGCGCCGCGATATCGAGCATGTCCTGCGAAATATCGGTGCCGTCAATGGGAGCGACCCCGCGTTGCGCCAATGCCTGCGCGCATAGCCCCGTCCCCGCCCCAAGGTCCAGCACCGGCCCGGTTCCGCCCGTCCCGACAAAGACACGCTCCACGTGATCGGGCAGGCGGTAGTCCATCTCTGCGGCAAAGCTGGTGTCATAGCTGTCTGCCCATTTGGCATAGAGCCGTTTGCTGTCTTCGGGGGTTTGCAGCGCATAGGCGCGATCAAGATCGGGTTTGTCCTGTGCCATGCGCGTATTGGGACCGAAAACACAGGTGACCGCAAGGCGTGGCTTGAATGTCTCCAATTTGGACCGCACTGTCGGGATATGACATCAACACTGCTTTCATTTGGTCACGGCTTTTCAGCCCAGGCGCTGACCCCGCTTCTTCTGCCCGAGGGGTGGCGCGTGATCGGGACCACACGTTCCGCGGACAAGATGGCAGGGCTGCGGGAAACCGGCATCGAAGTGCTGCGCTTTCCCGGGGATGACCTGCGCCCCGCGCTGGAGATGGCCAGTCATGTCCTGATTTCGGCAGGGCCCGATGCGGGGGGTGATCCTGTCCTTGCGTTGATGCGGCAGGCTTTCGTGGACTGCGCGCCCAATCTGAAATGGGTCGGGTATCTGTCCACGACCGGCGTCTATGGGGATCACGACGGCGGGTGGGTGGATGAAACCACGCCGCTGGCCCCCTCTACGCGCCGGGGCCGCTGGCGACAGGAGGCCGAGGCCGCGTGGCAATCGATTCCCGGTTTGCCGCTGCATATCTTTCGGCTGGCCGGTATCTATGGCCCGGGGCGAGGGCCGTTTGCCAAAGTGCGCAAGGGAACGGCGCGGCGCATCATCAAACCCGGACAGGTCTTTAGCCGCATCCATGTCGACGATATCGCACAGGTGCTTCGGGCCTCCATCGCGCAGCCCAACCCGGGTGCAATCTATAATCTGTGCGATGACGATCCGGCACCGCCGCAGGACGTGATTGCCTATGCCGCAGAATTGCTGGGTGTGCCCGTGCCGCCGCCGATCGATTTCGACAAGGCCGAGATGACCCCAATGGCGCGTAGTTTCTATGCCGAAAGCAAGCGGGTACGGAACGACCGGATCAAGGATGAGCTGGGGGTTGAGTTGAAATATCCGGATTATCGCCATGGGTTGCGGGCCCTGCTGGCGTTGGAAAAGGCCCGCACAAAGTGACCGAACCGCGCACGTTGGGCGAATTGCTTGATGCGATTGAGCCCGGCGACAACACGGTCGACATTTCGCTGGGCGAGATTTTGGACAAGATTGGCGGACGGTCCTTTGCGCCTGTCATCCTTGTGCCAGCGCTTTTGATGATATCGCCGCTGTCCGCCATTCCCGGCATGCCGACGCTATCGGGCCTGTTGATCATTCTCATCACCTTGCAATGGGTGTTTGCGCGAAATCACATGTGGCTGCCCGGTGTTCTGTTGCGCCGCCGGGTGGCTGCCTCCAAGGTTTCGCGCGCTGCCTCGTGGCTGCGCAAACCGACGGGCTGGGTGGACCGGCACAGTCACAGGCGGCTGCGGGTGCTGACCACGCCGCCGCTGACACTGGTTCCGAAACTGTCCATCCTGTTGATCGCGTCAAGCTGGCCGATACTGGAACTGTTGCCGATGGTGACCAGCATTGGCGCCTTTGCCGTTGCGTTGCTGGCCTTTGGCATGATGACGCGGGACGGTGCCTATCTTGCTGCTGGATATGCCGCGATCGGGCTTGTGGCCGGACTGATTATCTGGCTGACCGGATTGGCGTGATGTCGCTGCCCGAGGGCGCGGCCAGAAGCGTGGGTTTGCCCGCGCGCGCGCCCGATACCCAGTCATAGACCTGCGCCACCTGCTCGGCCTTGCGCTCCCAGGTGAACAGCGCATGGACCCGGTCGCGTGCGGCGATGGACATCGGGTCCAGCATCCTCGGATTGTCCGCCACCTGTTTCAACGCGGTGCGCAGCCCCTTGATGATCGCGGCGCGGGGGCCGATGGGGATCTTGATACCCGTGTCCGGCGTGACAAGTTCACCGGGCCCGGCATAATCCACGATCATCGGCACCACGCCCAGCGCCATGGCCTCAAGCACCACGCCGCCGCCGAATTCGCGGATTGACGGGAAGGTGAGCAAGTGACTGCGCGCGGCGATGTCCTGGACCGCATCATGGGCCTGCCAGCCATGGAAGGTGACGGCCTGGTCGATGCCTTCGTCCTCGGCCTGTTGTCGCAGCTCCGGCATCATGGGGCCATCGCCGATGATGTCGAGCGTCAGGCGGCCCGCGCTCAACAGCGGTGCCGCAGCGGACAGAAGCATGTCCGGGCCTTTGTAAGGTACCAGCCGACCGATGAAGCATCCCCTCAGAGAACCGCCCGCATATGGCGGGGCCATACGTGTAAAGCGCAAAGAATCCACCGCGTTTTCAGGCAGGTAGAACAGCTTGTCCCTGAAACGCTCCGGGATCTCCGACGCGGTGTGTCGCGATCCGGCCAGGATGGCGGCAGCATGGCGCAGCGTCGCGCGGCGACCTGGCAGGGCCTTGTAGGCGGTTCGCAGGTAGCTCAGGAATTCGCGTTCGCGGCGGCGTTCGCTGTCGAACCCGTCGGGCCAGGGCACGCCGCCATTGAGCGGCCCAAGCACAAAAGGCACTCCAGTCTTGGCGCAGTGGCGGGCCAGAGGGCTGGCGATGGTCGGGCTGAGCGGGGTGATACGATGCACGATGTCAAACGCGCCGTTCATAAGATCCTCGGAAAACCGGCGCCAGACCAGACGTTCGAAATACGGGTAGGCCAGCGCGTTGAGCGCTTGCACGGTGGTCCAGCCTTTGCCCTGCCCCATGCGCAGCTTTTCACCCAGTCGCCAGAGCGGTTTGGCGATGGCGTCACTGTCGATAAAACTGACATCGCGATCTTCCGCATAACCCTGGGCCAGGATGGCATCGCGGTTGCGTGTGTGGGTGACCAGATGCACATCGGCGACCTTGCGCAGGGCATGCGCCAGTGACCACCCCACAAGCGGGACCGAAACCCAGTCGGGGTTGGCGGCTTCGGCAATGGCAAGAACGCGGGGACGTGTCATCGATTCACTGTCCTACCGGACGCCATTTGAGATGGCCTGTCTCATCATAGGTCATATTGAGCCGTTCCCGCCGCAGCGTTTCCGCATAGCCCATCAATGCGCCTGACAAAAGCCATGTGACAGGCGTCAGGGTGGCGTTTGGCACCAGTTCCACGGCATTGATTCCCAGCATCAGCGTAAGCGGACCGATATAGGGGGATATCTCATCTGCCTTGCGCGCCAGCATTTCCCGCCACATCAGGAAAATGGGCAGCACCATGAGCCCGAACTCCGCAAGGAATCCAAACCAGCCATATTGACCGAGCACGATGATCCAGCGCCCGTCAGAGACGGATTCCAGTGTGCCGTTCACCTCGTTATAGATCAGGTTCCGGCCCCAGCTTCCCCAGCCAAAGACCGGTTTTTCGTAGGCGCGTTCCAGCAGGATATCTTCGTTGTAGAAGCGGAAGCGCAGCGAATTGGCGCGGTCCTCGTCGATGCTTTCCGCAGCGGCCAGGATGTCATCGGCGGGGATCAGGTCCACCGCCTTGAGCATCGGATAGCCAATGGCCAGAAGCGCCAGAAGGGCGGCCACCTTGAGCTGCATGCGCACGCCGAAGATAAGCACCACGGGCAGCAGGAAAACCGCAAAGATCAGCGCGCCCAGTGACTTGCACAGCACCAGTACACCGCCGAGATAGATCGTCGCAACAGCCAGGAGCACTTTCCGCTTTTTCTCGAATTTGAAAAGCGCGGCCGCCGCGGTCAGCGCTAGCATCGCAAAAAACGCCAACCAGATCCCGTGATAGAGGAACACCATTGGTCGCCATCCGCCAAAGCGCATCGTTTGCAGGAACGAATGCTGGAAATAGCCATAGATCCACAGGTTCAGCTGCGGCGACAGTCGGATTTCCAGCAGCATGAGCGGCGTGTAGGCCAGCCCGGCAAACATCAATACAATCAACACTTGCCGCTGCGAGTCCGCATCGGTCAGGAACTGCCGCGCCAGCACAAAGGGGATGAAGATCAGGATCTGGGTGATGGACAGGGCCAGCGCATCGGTCACGCCCAGCCCCGGAAGGGTCAGTTCGCCCCAATAGACCACCTCGCCATTATTGGCGACGGTTGCGATGGGCGACAGGATAAAGGTGAGCATGAGGATCTTGCCCAGCACCGTATCGGGCAGGATCGACCGACGCAGCCCGTACATGGCCAGCACCATGATCAGCGCGACAAGCGCCGGAATGGAATGCTTGGTCAGCGGCGGCAAGAGCGGGAAATCATAGGCGGCGGGCGGCGGTGGCAGGATCAGAAAGGCCGCCACAAGATTGATGATCAGCGCGAGCGAAAGCGACAAACGGCGAAAAAGGATCACCGTCACGACCGGCCATACGGCCAGCATCAGCATTGCAAGTGCGTTGGGCATGGTCCCTTTCGCGTTCAATCCCGCGCGTTCTAAACCCGGATTGAGACAGTTTTAGCACCCGATTAGGTCAGAGTCGTGGCATCTGCTCTCACAGATGCGTGCAGGCCGCAAAAGCAAACGGTTTGCGGTGTTAGATATTGCACTTTGGGCACAGCACCGTAGCCTTGGAAAACCTGTTGCATATCTGGTGTTTGCCCCGTTTTGACCCAGCGTCGGAAAATTGCATATCTGTGCGATCAATCGCCTCTTGACCCGCTGAGCTATTCCGGCGGGAACGCCCGGATTCATGCTGCCTTGGGCGCGCATGTTGGCGATGTCACCGTGCTTGATCCGGGTTGGGGGCGTCTGGACTGGCTACGTCGGGCGATTGATGCGATGCCGGAAGCGATCATGCTGCGGCTGCGGTGGCGCATTCATCTGCTGTTGGCGCGGTTCATTGCGCATTCGATTCAGAAGCAGCTTGTGCAGGGGCGTTTTGACGTGGTGTTCGGGGCCTATTCGTTTCACTCCATGGCCGGGCTTCGGGTGCCGCCCGGCATGCTCACGGCCTATACCTCGGACGCGACGCCAACCACCTACAAGAGGTCCGAGATCGGCGAAAGCTTTGGGTCGTATCTTGCCCTGTCGCGGCTGTTTGATCCGATGATCCTGCGGGCTGAACGCAAGACGTTTTCGAGGATCGACTTTCTGCTCTGGCCGACCGAATGGCTCAAATCCGGGGCGGACGGGCTTTATGACCTGAGCGATGTGCAATCGCTGGTCGTGCCCTGGGGGGCAAATGTTCCGGACCCCATGCCCAGTGACGTGCCGCCGGTTTTGAGCGCTGGCGCGCCCGTGCGCTTGGTTCTTGTCGGGCGCGACTGGTTCGCCAAGGGCGGGCCGTTGGTTTTCGAGACAATCAAGGTTCTCCGGAACCGTGGCATCGATGCCCAGATTGATGTGATCGGAGTTGAACCGCCCGAGTTTAATCGGGCAGATTTCGTGAAGGTGCACGGGCTTCTGGACAAAGCCGATCCGGAGCAATTTGCCCGGTTTGAATCCGTGCTGCGCCGTGCGCATTTCCTGTTTCAACCATCTTTCGAAAGCTTCGGTTTCGCGTTCTGCGAGGCGTCGGCCTATGGCCTGCCGTCGCTGTGCCTGCGCGTGGGGGGCGTTCCGGTCCGCGATGGGGTCAACGGCTATGCCCTGCCGCGCGAATCCACCGCGTCGGATTTCGCCGACAAGGTGGCTGAGCTTATCGCTGCACCCGACGCGTATCGCAAACTGCGCGCATCATCCCGGACCGAGTATGAAGAGCGCTTGAATTGGGACGCCTGGGGTCGCCGGGTTGATGCGCTTTTGGCCGAGCGCGGGCAATAGATTGCGTCTGGATATATCCGGACATCGCATCTGGCCCTATTTCCTGACAATAGGACGCACTAGCTTCCCAACCAACGCCGCTCGCGTCGCGAGCGGTGCGATTCTTGCGCCCAGCACCACATCTCAGGAGATTGCCACCCATGAAAATGACGACCGAAGAAGCCTTTGTGAAAGTGCTTCAGCGCCACGGGATCGAACATGCCTTTGGCATTATCGGGTCCGCCATGATGCCGATCTCGGACTTGTTCCCGAAGGCCGGGATCATGTTCTGGGACTGCGCGCATGAAGGCTCGGCGGGCATGATGGCCGATGGCTATACCCGCGCCACCGGCAAGATGAGCATGATGATCGCCCAGAACGGTCCGGGCATCACCAATTTCGTCACCGCCGTGAAAACCGCCTACTGGAACCACACGCCGCTTCTCTTGGTCACGCCGCAGGCCGCAAACAAGACCATCGGTCAGGGTGGGTTCCAGGAAGTCGAACAGATGAAGCTGTTCGAAGACATGGTGGCCTATCAGGAAGAGGTACGCGATCCGTCCCGCGTGGCCGAGGTCCTGACGCGCGTGATCTCCCAGGCCAAGCGCCTGTGCGGTCCGGCGCAGCTCAATATTCCGCGCGATTTCTGGACCCAGGTAGTGGATATCGAGATCCCCGATCCGATCGAGTTCGAATCCTCGCCCGGTGGAACCAATTCCGTTGCGGATGCCGCCAAATTGCTGTCCGACGCGAAGAACCCGGTGATCCTCAACGGCGCGGGCGTTGTGCTGTCTCAGGGTGGTATCAACGCGTCCATGCAACTGGCCGAGCGTCTCGATGCGCCGGTCTGCGTGGGCTACCAGCACAATGACGCCTTCCCCGGCTCGCATCCGCTCTTTGCCGGGCCGCTGGGTTATAACGGGTCCAAGGCCGCGATGGAGCTGATCAAGGAGGCCGACGTGGTGCTGTGCCTTGGCACGCGGCTCAACCCGTTCTCGACCCTGCCGGGCTATGGCATGGAATACTGGCCTGCAAAGGCCAAGATCATTCAGGTGGATATCAACCCGAACCGCATCGGCCTGACCAAGAAGGTCACGGTGGGGATCGTGGGTGATGCCGCCAAGGTGGCGCATGGCATTCTGGAGCAACTGTCCGAGACTGCCGGTGACGCGGGCCGCGCCGAACGCAAGGGCCGGATTGCCGAGACCAAGTCGCGCTGGGCGCAGCAGCTGTCCTCGATGGATCACGAGGATGATGATCCCGGCACCAGCTGGAACGAGCGCGCCCGCGCGGACAAGCCCGACTGGATGAGCCCCCGCATGGCGTGGCGCGCGATCCAGTCCGCGCTGCCGAAAGAGGCGATCATCTCGTCCGATATCGGCAATAACTGCGCCATCGGCAACGCCTATCCCAGCTTTGAAGCGGGGCGGAAATACCTCGCGCCGGGTCTGTTCGGTCCCTGCGGCTATGGCCTGCCTGCCATTGTCGGCGCCAAGATCGGTTGCCCGGATGTGCCGGTTGTGGGCTTTGCCGGGGACGGTGCGTTCGGCATCGCGGTGAACGAGCTGACGGCGATTGGCCGGGGCGAATGGCCCGCGATCACCCAGATCGTGTTCCGCAACTACCAATGGGGCGCGGAAAAGCGCAACTCGACCCTGTGGTTCGATGACAATTTCGTCGGTACCGAACTGGATGAGCAGGTGTCTTATGCCGGGATCGCAAAGGCCTGTGGTCTGCAAGGCGTCGTGGCGCGGACAATGGAAGAGCTGACCGCAGCGCTGGATCAGGCGATCAAGGATCAGAAAGACGGCAAGACGACGCTGATCGAAGCCATGATCAACCAGGAACTGGGCGAGCCGTTCCGCCGCGACGCGATGAAAAAGCCGGTCGCCGTGGCCGGGATCGACGCGGCCGACATGCGCCCGCAAACGGGCAGCTGATCTGATGGGCGGACCCGGCGCCATGGGCGCAATCCTTGTGCTCAATGCCGGGTCGTCCTCGATCAAGTTCGCGCTGTTCGACAACGCGCTTGAGCAATCGCTCTCGGGCCTCGCCGCTGGTATTGGCGGGGCGTCATTCCTTGAGGTGGACGGAGAGCGGCGAGAATTGCCGTTCATCGACCACCGTTCGGCGCTGGCGGCGGTGCTCAAGGCGCTGGAGGCGCGCGGTGTCGCTGTTAAAGACTTGCGCGCGGCGGCGCATCGGGTCGTGCATGGCGGTCGCAAGCTTACCGCGCCGGTGCGGATCAATGACGAGGTGCGGGTCGAGATCGCGGCCTGTTCGCCGCTGGCACCGTTGCACAACCCTCATAACCTTGCCGCCATCGACACGCTGGCCGAGCTGGCCCCGGACCTGCCGCAATATGCCAGTTTCGACACTTCGTTCCATGCGACCAACCCGGATGTGGCGACACGCTATGCGATCCCCAAGATGATGGAGACCAAGGGTATTCGCCGCTACGGGTTTCATGGGCTGAGCTATGCTTCGCTGGTGCGGCGGCTACCGGAGATCTCGGGCGAGAAGCTGCCCTCGCGGCTTTTGGCGTTTCATCTGGGCAATGGGGCGTCGCTCTGTGCAATCCTGAATGGGCAGTCGGTGGCGACAACCATGGGCTATTCGCCGCTGGATGGGCTGACCATGGGGACGCGGTCGGGCGGGATCGATGCCAATGCGGTACTGCGGCTGGTCGAGGAAAACGGGCTGGAGCGGACCAAGGCGATCCTGAACCATGAAAGCGGTTTGCTGGGATTGTCGGGGGGCAAATCCGACATGCGTAACCTTATGCTCGACCCCAGTGCCGACAGCGCCTTTGCCATCGAGCATTTCTGCTACTGGACGCTGCGCCATGCCGGGAGCCTGATTGCGGCCATGCAGGGGGTGGATGCCATCGCCTTTACCGGCGGGATCGGGGAGAACGCCACCGCCGTGCGGGCGCGCATTTGTCAGGGGTTGGAATGGCTTGGGGCGCGGATGAACCCGGATTTCAACCACCGTGCCCGGCCGCGGCTGCATGCAGACAGTTCCAAGGTCGGGTTGTGGGTGATCCCCGCCGAAGAAGAGCGCATGATTGCGCGGGACGCCCAAAGCCTGATGGAGGCGGCGTGATGGGTCTGGATCAAGCCAGCGCCAGCGTCACCACGGTCGCGGCGACAATGTCATCCACCGTTGCGCCGCGGCTCAGGTCACAGACCGGATGGCGGAAGCCTTGCAGCATCGGTCCAATGGCCTGCGCGCCCGCAAGCTCCTGGCAGAGCTTGTACGCGATATTGCCCGCATCCAGCGAGGGGAAGACCAGCACATTGGCCCGGCCCTCCCCCAAACCCTTCTTGGCGGCGATGGCGGCGTTCAGGGCCGCATCCGCCTGGATCGGGCCGGTAAAGCCCGTGGCCTCGGCCACGCGGCGCACCAGATCGACGCTGTCGCCACTGCCGGAGGTGCCGGTGGAAAAGGACAAAAGCGCTACATCCGCATGGCCTAGAAGCGCCGCACCCGTGGCGGCAGAGGCGCGGGCAATGGCCTCAAGCTCAGCCGCATCGGGGGCCACGTTGACCGCGCAATCGGCAAAGATCATTTCGCGCCCATCGGGGAACAGCATGAGGAAAAAGGACGAGGGCACGGTGACGCCCTCGGCCAGCCCAATGCCGATGGCGGCCGCCTCGATCACCCGGCGCGTGGGGCTGTCGGCACCGGCGACCATCGACTCGGCCTCGCCCGCGGCGACCATGGCGGCGGCGTGGTACAGGGGCTTTTTCAGCATCCGTCGCGCGATGCCCTCTTTGAGCCCGCGCGCCTCGATCAGGGCGGTGACATGCGCCTCGGTGACATCGCCCAGCCCGACCGGATCGGCCAACCCTTCGCCACGCAGCCGCGCGCAGGCCTCGGCCACCCGGGGATCGTCCATTTCGGGGAACACCACGCGGGCGCGTTTGGCGCGGGCGCGATCAAAAAAATTTTCCAGAACCGGCATGTATGCCTCCGTATACCTGCATGAAAGGAGCCAGCGATGAGCGATGACGTCAAGATCAACCGGGGTCTCAAGGGCATCTATTTCGAACGATCCGGCGTCAGCCATATCGATGGCGCCAAGGGCGAGCTGCTTTATCGCGGGTATACGATCCATGATCTGGCAGAGCATTCCACCTTTGAAGAGGTGTGCTACCTTTTGATCCATGGCGAGTTGCCGAATGCGGAGCAATTGGGGGAATTCGATGCCGCGCTGAAGGCTGCACGCGAGCTTCCGGGTGAGGTGCATGACATCATCCGCGCCTGCAAGGACGGGCATCCGATGGATGTGCTGCGCACCGCCGTGTCGGCGTTGGCGGCGCTGGAGCCGGGTAGTCAGGAAACCGGGGAAGAGGCGTTTCTGCGCAACGGGATCCGGCTCACGGCGCAGGTGCCGATGATCATCGCCGCGCATGAGGCCATTCGTAACGGGCGGGATCCGGTTCCGGCCGATCCCACGCTGAGCCATGCCGCGAACTGGCTCTGGATGCTCAAGGGTGAAAAACCATCCGAAGATGCGGCGCGATTGGCGGATGTGGATTTCATCCTGCACGCGGAACATGGTGCCAACGCGTCGAGCTTTGCCGCGCGGGTGACTGTGGGAACCGAGGCGAACCTGCATGGCGCGATGGTCACGGCGCTGAGCACGCTGGCTGGTCCCGCCCATGGTGGCGCGGCCGAGGATGTGATGAAAATGGTGCATGAGATCGGTAGCCCGGACAAGGCGGCGGACTATGTGAAAGCCAAGCGCAAGAACCGCGAGGCGGTGACCGGCTTCGGGCACCGGGTCTATCGTGCCGAGGACCCGCGCGCGCGGCATATGCGCGAAGGCGTGCGCAAGCTGGGCGAAGAGATGGGCGCACCGGAATGGTACGAAATCCTTCAGGCGGTGGTCGAGGCGATGAAGCCCTACAGCCGCCATGGGCTGAACGTGAATGTCGATTTCTATTCGGGCGTCATCTACCAGCTTCACGGCATTCCGATGGACCTCTATGTGCCGATTTTTGCAATTGGGCGGATGCCCGGGTGGTTCGTACAGTGCCTTGAACAGCAGCGCAGCAATATCCTGATCCGGCCTTTGACGCTGTATAACGGACCGGAACAGCGCGACTATATTCCGATTGAAGGCAGATAAACGTTTCGTTTTGGGGTGAAAACTCAGAACGACGTCAAATGAAAGCGCTTGCATTTTGACATGGTTTTTGGTGTCGTGCGCGGCGAAGGGGAGTGAAAATGGGCCAGCCTAAAATTGATACCTCGCCGGTTGTATCGGACGAGGTGCGCAAGACCACGTGCTACATGTGCGCCTGCCGCTGCGGGATCAATGTGCATATGAAGGACGGCAAGGTTGCCTATATCGAGGGCAATCGCGACCATCCGGTGAACCGCGGTGTGCTCTGCGCCAAGGGCAGCGCGGGCATCATGCAGCACAATGCGCCCTCACGCCTGCGCGCGCCGCTCAAGCGGGTGGGACCGCGTGGCTCGGGCGAGTTCGAGGAAATCAGCTGGGACGAGGCGCTGGAGCTTGCGGTGAGCTGGATGAAACCACTGCGCGAGACCGCGCCGGAAAAGCTGGCGTTTTTCACCGGGCGGGACCAGTCGCAGAGCTTCACTAGCTTCTGGGCGCAAAATTTCGGCACCCCGAACTACGCTGCCCATGGTGGCTTTTGTTCCGTCAACATGGCGGCGGCGGGCATTTACACGATGGGCGGCGCGTTCTGGGAATTCGGCCAGCCGGATTGGGAGCGCAGCAAGCTTTTCATGATTTTCGGTGTGGCCGAGGACCATGACAGCAACCCGATCAAGATGGGCATCGGACGGCTCAAGGAACGGGGCGCGCGGGTCATCGGGGTGAATCCAATCCGCACGGGCTATAACGCGGTGGCCGATGACTGGGTGGGGATCACGCCGGGCACCGATGGGTTGTTCATCCTGGCGCTGGTCCATGAGCTGTTGAAGGCGGGCAAAATCGACCTCGATTACCTCGCGCGCTACACCAATGCTCCGGTGCTCGTGAATTGCGATCCATCGTCAGCGGAACACGGCCTGTTCCTGCGGGATGCAGATGGCAAGCAGCTGGTCATGGACCGGATCACCGGGAAACCGGCACCCTTTGATCAGCCCGGGGTCAAACCCGACCTGCGCCATGGCCTGCGCAAAGCCGGTGTCACCCATAAACCGGTGATGCATTTCCTGGCCGAGCGCTATCTTGATCCGCAATACGCGCCCGAGGCGGTGGCCGAGCGCTGCGGTGTGAAGGCGGCCAAGATCAGGACTCTGGCCGCCGAGATCGCGCGCGTCGCGTTCGAAGAAACGATCGAGATTGATCAGCCGTGGACCGATTTCCGGGGGGAGCGCCATGAAAAGATGATCGGCCGTCCGGTCAGCTTCCATGCCATGCGCGGGATTTCCGCCCATTCCAACGGGTTCCAGACCTGTCGCGCGCTGCATGTGTTGCAGATTCTTCTGGGCAGTGTCGAAGCGCCGGGCGGGTTCCGGTTCAAACCGCCCTATCCCAAACCGGTCGAAGCGCATCCGACGCCGCACGGGTCGGCAAAACCGGGATCGCCGCTCGACGGTCCGCATCTGGGCTTTCCGCGTGGCCCCGATGACCTTTTGCTAAAAGAGGACGGCAGCCCGACGCGGATCGACAAGGCGTTTACATGGGACAATCCGATGTCGGCCCACGGGCTGATGCATATGGTGATTTCCAACGCCCATGCAGGTGATCCTTACAAGATCGACACGCTGTTTCTCTATATGGCGAACATGGCGTGGAACTCGTCCATGAACACCAGCGGCGTCATGAAGATGCTGACGGATACCGATGAGAACGGCGAGTATGTGATCCCCCGGATCATCTATTCGGATGCCTATTCCTCCGAAATGGTGGCCTATGCGGACCTGATCCTGCCGGACACCACCTATCTTGAGCGGCATGACTGTATCTCGCTGCTCGATCGCCCGATCTGCGAGGCGGATGCGGCGGCGGATGCGATCCGCTGGCCGGTGGTGGAGCCTGACCGCGATGTGCGTGGGTTCCAATCGGTGCTCTGTGATCTTGGCGCGCGGATGGGTATGCCCGGTTTCGTCAATGAGGATGGCAGCGCGAAATATGCCGATTACGCGGATTACATCGTCAACCATCAGCGCAAACCGGGGATAGGCCCGCTGGCGGGCTGGCGTATGGGTGAAAACGGGCTGACCCATGGGCGCGGCGCGCCGAATGAGGGGCAGTTGGACAATTACATCGCCAATGGCGGGTTCTTTGTCAGCCACATCCCCGACGAGGCGCAGTATTACAAACCGTGGAACATGGCCTATCAGAACTGGGCCGTGGAGATGGGCATTTTTGATGCGGCAGCGCCCTATCTGTTCCAGCTCTATGTGGAGCCGATGCGCAGGTTCCAACTGGCCGCAGAGGGCCATGGCAAACGCCAGCCGCCCGAGCATCTGCGCGAGCGGATCAAGACCACTCTGGACCCGCTGCCGATCTGGTATCCGCCCTTCGAGGACGGGCATGTGGACCCGGTGGAATACCCGATCCACGCGCTGACCCAGCGGCCTATGGCGATGTATCATTCGTGGGGGACGCAAAACGCGTGGCTGCGGCAGATCCATGGGCGCAACCCGCTCTACCTGCCGACGAAACTGATGCGGCAGCATGGGTTTGCCGATGGCGATTGGGCGCGGGTGATTTCGGCCCATGGCGAGATCACGGTGCCGGTCATGGAGATGGCTGCGCTGAATGAAAATACCGTCTGGACCTGGAATGCCATTGGCAAGCGCAAGGGGGCCTGGGCACTGAAAGAGGACGCGCCGGAGGCGACCAAGGGCTTTCTGCTCAACCACCTGATCCATGAGCTTCTGCCGCCCAAGGGCGACGGGCTGCGCTGGGCCAATTCCGATCCGGTCACCGGTCAGGCGGCATGGTTTGACCTGCGGGTGAAGATCGAGAAGTCGGCTCCGCCAGAGGCCAGCCAGCCGAGCTATGGCACGATCAAATCGCCCGTGGGGCAGGGGCCGGATGAATTGACGTGGAAGGTGGGGAAATGAGCGGAGTGCAGCGCATATTGGTGATCATCGCGGTTTTCCTGGTCCTGATCATTGCAAGCTTTGTCTGGTTCGTCTCGACCTGGGATCCGGCCAAGGAAGAGTCGATCACGCATAGGATGCCAATGGAGGAGGTAACGGCATGACCCAATTGCCCGAAACCACCGAACGTAAGCTTGGCCTTGTTATCGACCTTGATACCTGTGTTGGCTGCCATGCCTGTGTCGTGGCTTGCAAGGGCTGGAACACCGAAAACTATGGCGCGCCGTTGTCCGATCAGGACCCCTATGGGACGCCGTCGGGCACCTTCCTGAACCGCGTACATAGCTACGAGATCACGCCAAAGGAAGGCACCGCCAAGCTGGTGCATTTCCCGAAATCCTGCCTGCATTGCGACGATGCGCCTTGCGTCACGGTTTGCCCCACCGGGGCCAGCTACAAGCGGGTCGAGGACGGGATCGTTCTGGTCAACGAAGATCACTGCATTGGCTGCGGGCTTTGCGCCTGGGCCTGTCCCTATGGTGCGAGGGAAATGGATGCGGCTGAGGGCGTGATGAAGAAATGCACGCTTTGCGTGGACCGCATCTATAACGAGAACCTGCCCGAGGAAGACCGCGAACCGGCTTGCGTGCGTACCTGCCCGGCGGGCGCGCGGCATTTCGGTGATCTGGGCGATCCCGACAGTGACGTGAGCCAGCTGGTCGCGGAGCGTGGCGGCATGGACCTGATGCCGGAACAGGGCACCAAGCCGGTCAACAAATACCTGCCGCCCCGGCCCAAGGATGTCTTGGACGAGGTCGATATCCTCGCCCCGCTTCTGGCCACTCCGGAAACCGCAGAACACCGCAACCTGTCGGGATTCCTCGGCTGGCTTGACCGCACATTGGAGAAGATCTGATGCATCCGGCACCGTCGATCATTCTGTTTACCTCGCTTTCGGGTCTGGGCTTTGGATTGCTGTTCTTCCTTGGCCTTGGCTATCCACAGCCGACCGGTTGGGTGGGGTTCGTTTTCTTCCTGATCGCCTATTTTCTGGCGGCGGGTGGGCTTCTCCTGTCCACCTTTCACCTCGGTCACCCGGAACGTGCGTGGCGGGCGATGAGCCAATGGCAAAGCTCGTGGCTGTCGCGCGAGGGTGTCTGCGCGGTGGCGGCGCTGGTGGTGATGGGGCTCTATGCGCTCGGGCTGGTGTTCTTTGACAGCGCATGGCAACCGCTGGGCTGGATTGGTGCGCTGCTGTCACTGGCCACGGTGGGCACCACGTCAATGATTTACGGACAGCTCAAGACGGTGCCGCGCTGGAACATGCTGCCGCTGACGCCGGCGCTGTTTCTGAGCCTTTCGTTGGCGGGTGGTGCGCTCCTGGCTGGTCAGGTGACATGGGCGACCGGCTTGCTGGTGCTTGCGGCATTGGTGCAGGTGGCGTGGTGGGTTCTGGGTGACAAGGCGCTGGTCTCGTCTGGCAGCGATCTGGCCTCGGCCACAGGTCTGGGCGCGATCGGCGACGTGCGCGCCTTCGAGCCGCCCCATACGGGCACCAATTACCTGCTAAGCGAGATGGTCCATGTAGTGGGTCGCGCCCATGCATTGAAACTGCGCGCCATCGCGTTTGGGTTGGGCTTTGTGCTTCCCGTTCTCTTCCTGCTCTTGCCGTTTAATCACCTCTGGGGTGTACTGGCGGTGCTGGCCCATGTGGCGGGTGTGCTGGTGTCACGCTGGCTGTTCTTTGCCGAGGCCGAGCACGTGGTCGGGATCTATTACGGAAAGAGATGAGATGCGCGGATTGCCTGTCTTTCGACCCGAACGGGGGGAGTGGATCGGGCAGTGGGGCGATATCACTATCACGGTTGCCGATCCCGAGCTTGCGCAGGCACATGCGCTGGAAATGCGCGGGTCAGCCAGTGATTTGCTCAATCGGGTGTTGCCCGGTTTCCACGAACAGGTTTTTCCACGTGCGATAGATGCGGCGTCGGAAGGGTGTCGCAAGGTTTTGGGCTGGCAAGGTGTACCCGAGCTTGAAGACTGGGAACTGATCGCGCTTGAGGTCGATGCCCGCGACCGGCTTTGGGTGGCGGTGCAGGAATATGTCGCCGATGACTACGCGCTGTGGATCGTCGGATTTGATCGTCATGGACGGGCGCGGCATTTGCGTCGCGCGCCCGATCTGGCAGGCAGCGGTCAGGCGCCACTGCATCTGCGCGGGGATCATGTTTTGGATCTTGGGCTGGGTAGCGCGGCGCTTACTTGCGCTGGAAGAACCGTTTGATGCGTCCACCCGTCTGGCTCACTGCGTCGCCCGCATCGGCAAGGCCCTCTTCGACATCCTCAAGCACCGGATCGATCCGCGCCTGACGGAACCGCCGCCAGCGCACCCAGATCGCCCAGAAAACCAGTGCCGAGAAAACGAGGATCACGATGTTGAGCCACGGGATGATCGTCACATCCGGGCCGTCCACCTGTCGCACGGAAATGGCGTTGGGAAAGATCGAGATGAACTCGTTGCGCCAGCCGTAATGCTTGATCGCCACCCATTTCGGGGCCTCTGCGGTGGATTTCAGATCGGCGGCTTCGGCCTGCAGGTTCGAGGTGTCGAACTTGAAATAAGGCGGCCAGCCCCAGCCTGTATCCTCGTTGCGATAGACCATGACCCGGTCATTGGTGCCACGCGTCTGGATGAAGAACACATCGCGGTTCACCACGCCTTCGGCATTGCCCACATCGGCCTTGGCCCAGAAGATGGAGTTTTCGCCAAAGTCGATCCGCTTTTCATAGGTGTCGGTGATCCGCGCGATGTCATGCTGCGGCAGGGTATAGTGGAAGAAGGCCGCCACCAGCGTCCAGAAGCTGAGGATCAGGAGCCATTTGATAAAACGCATTTTCGTTGCCTTAGTGGAAATTCGTGAAATAGACCAGTGCCGCCACCAGCGTGATCGGAATGATATAGACGCCCAGGATCAGCTTGCGGCGCAGCGATCCGTCATAGTCACGCAAGCCCTCTTCGATAAAGGCATCGCGGTCGCCGTCCCTGCCGGTTTCGTCCCACTCCGCTTCAAGCTTTCCGCGTCGCACGGCGCGGGAATAGAAGGACAGGCAGACATAGACCACCGTCAGCACGATCAGGCCAATCACGGCCAGACGCAGGAATGCGAACATCTTTACCTTCCTCTCACCGCGCCCCCAACGGCACCCCATGGACCCACGCGGGCGATCATGTCTTCGCGCGGGGGCGGACCGGGGGGCTCTTCTTGCATGGGGGCGTCATGGCCAAAGAGTGCGTCACGCGCCCCTGCCTTGTCCACCTGATACTCGCGGGCAAGGAAATCAACCACATAAGAGCGTTTCGTGTCGCTCCAGCCACGGTAAAGGCGGTAAAAAAGCTGTTTGTGGCAGATAAAAAGCTGGCGGATGTCCATCGGGGCCAGTTCGGCGAGCAGCATATTGACCAGATCGCGGTCGGGCGTGTCAGCGGCGCGGAGCGAGTAGAAATAGGCCGGATGCTCGGATGAGATGCGCGGCCATTGTCCCGCGCCCTCGGCCCAGTTCACCAGTTGCCGCAGGCCATGGTACGCCTCGGGCAGTTGATCGGCGTGGTTGCGGGCAAGGCGGCGGATGTCGCGGCGGGTGGCACCGCTGAGGTCGATCCCGGCCTCTTGCGCGGCGTCCACCACGATGAAATCCATTTTCTGCCGCAGGATCGCTGCGGCGTCGATGCCGCGCGCTTTCACGATGGGTTCGACCAGATCGTTATAGTCAAAGAACTTGGCGATGCGGTTCCGCTCGGTCAGGTCAAAGGTGTATTTGATCGGCAGATCGCGCAGCGCATCCTTGTCCCCGGCGGTGATCAGCGCCGGGTGATCGACCCCGCGAAACAGGTAGCATCCGCCGAAATGCGCGGTCCAGAAATTGCGCGTCTCGAATTCCATGTGATCGAGCAGCACAGGGTTGCGGATGATGTCGCCGGTGCGCTTGGCGTGGCTGATCATCTTGGCGATCAGCACATCGTCAAACCACGCATCCTCGCGGGTCTTGAACTCGTCCACCATGGCCGCCAATTCGCCCGCTTCGCGCAGGGTATTGCCGGTGGTGTCGGCCTCGACGGTGATCTTGTGAATGTCGAACAGGCGGACGGGGTCGGAGACGTCGAAGACGGAATTGACCAGCTCGCCTGCGACGGCATCGCGGGCCGTAAGGGCAAAAAGCTGCGCCTCGTTGGTCTGGATGAAGTCCTTGAGGATGGTGCGGGAGGTGGAGAAAGTGGCGTCGAGCAGCGGCGCGGTTTTCTGCTCGGTGGTGAGCAGGATGAACTGCCGGTTCACGCCGCGATGGTTGAGGTAAAGCGGGTCGTTCAGGTCTTCGCCCACCTCCGGCGAAAAGCCGGAAATGTCGATGTGGAAATCGGTCAGGGTGGTGGTCTTGCCGGTCAGATGCTTGAGCGCGCGGTTATAGCGGTCCACGAGCGCGGGGCTGTCCACGTGGATCAGATTGCCGAACATGAGGCCGGATTGGATGAGGCGGTTCATTGGGGAAGCTCTTGTCGCCGAATGATTTTCCTTAGCTTATCAGGAGAAAGTGGTGGATTTACGCGATGCACCATGGCATGGCAATTCGGACAAAGAGGCACCAAATCCGTGGTTGGGTCCACCGAGTATTCCTGCCGCACGAGCTTCATCGGGTTCAGGTGATGGACGTGGATAAATCCCTTGCCCAAATCACCATAGACCTTTTGAAAATCCATTTCGCAAACGTTGCATTTTGCGCCGAAGTGCCGAATGCAGGCCTCCCGCGCTGCTCCGTTTCGTTCGATGGCCTCAACCGTGACTGTCTTCTTGGCCCCTTCAGGAAAAAGCTTCTCGATCTTAGTGTGAATGCCATCGGATATCTCTGCTTCCTGACCCTCTAACACAGCAATCCATTGAGAACCGGCTTTCGTCAACGTCGCGGGATACAGGGTTTCATCCAACTCGAGAATTTGAGAGGGCCCATCTTCATTCGGCATCCGGCCATTGACCATTTTAAAGATAAGAAGCGCGTATCCTTCCTCGTCGACGTGTTTGAGCTTTCTTTGGGCATCAGAAAATCCAGGAGATCTTCGAGCGCGATTCAAGGCCCAGTCTTCATCAAGTATTACGGCGGATGATTCTGTGGTTCGGTCGTCCCACGCGCCAAAATACACCTCTTTCTTGTCGTGATTTACCGCTGACCAACTCCAGCGCGGGTTGGCATATTCCGCACCGATCTTACGGAAGAAAGCTGTTCGGCTCATTTCATCACCTGTTTTGGGAAAACTAGTACACAAATTGTAGAGAATATATGCCCGGGTTCACCCCGGGCCGCGCCCGTCCGGGTCTTCGACCGTCCTCGGGCGAAACGTTCCCCCGGAGCGTTTCCATGAAGCCCTCGGACCCTCCCCCCGGAGGGCGCGTTGGCGATGTCATGCACAAATCGCGCGACGTGCCTGCTTTGAAGTGATCACGCGGGCCAACCGGAGCACATGCGCCCTCCAGGTCGGGCGCGGCCCTTCGCTCTGTTGGGGCGGGCGTGGCGCTCATGATTTGCTCTCCAAATACCGACGCTTCGCCTCTTCCTGCCGCCCGAAGTCGCGTACCATGGCCTCGATCGCCACCTCGTCCGACTTATCCGCATAGCGGAACTCAGAATCCGCGTAGCGGTTGATCTCCTGCAGCACCATGTCGGTGGTGATCGGCACGCGCAGCTCTTCGATCATGGCTTTCTTCTCGTCATAGCCCTTGCGCAGGAACAGTTCGGGGTTCTCCATCCATTCATCGGGCAGCTCAAAATCCATCGCGCGGACCTTGACCGCGTCGGTGATGTTCTTGATGGCGCGGCCGGTGAAGCGTTCGTCAGCTTCCTGAATGCCTTTGAGATAGGTGCCCATCTTGGTGATCGTGTCCAGTTCCCCAATCTGATCGCGGACGCGGTCAAAGACGTTCAAAAGCCCCTGTTCATGCGGGCGGGAATGGCTGTCGAAGCTGGCGGCGACGGCTTTCTTGATTTCCTGTGCGGCAAAGACCTCGTGATCGCCCAGCGGGATCGAATGGTTCTTGCCCATGAGCAGGTAGAGGATGTCGATGTAATCCTCGCGGGTCTGAGGCCCATCGACGAGGAACCGGGCACCCGCGCGTTGGCGCAGCGCGTCGTCCACATTCTCGGGGTAGTTGGAGAACATGCCGAAGGTGCAATTGCCGCGCACCACGGTGTTGGCCCCGGCAAAGCTTTCCATCAGCACGGCGGTAATCTCCTGCTGGCCCGCCGAAGACTGCCGGTCGCCGCGTTTGCCGGCGATCTGGTCGATATCGTCGATGGTGCCAAAGCCGATCACGTTGGGGTCGATCACATTGTTGACGAAGGCCTTGGTGTTCTGGCCCGACTTGCCCTGATAGCTGTCGATATTGTCGGTGCTGAGGTTCTGGTAGCGGAAGGGGTAATCGGCCACCTTGCAATAGTCGTTGATCAGACCGGCCATCATCTGGATCAGGATGGTCTTGCCGGTGCCCGGTTTACCATCGCCCATGAAGGTAAAGATGAAGCCGCCCAGCTCGGTGAACGGGTTCAGCTTGCGGTCGAAATCATAGGCCATGAGCATTTTGGAGAGCTTCAGCGCCTGATATTTCGCGATGTGGTTGCCGATGATCTCGTTCGGTTTCTTGAACGTCATGGTCAGAGTCGAGGATTTCGCCTTGGCCGCGGGGGTAAAGCCGCGGATGGTCAGGTCGTCGGCCTCGATATGCCAGGACGCGCCGGTGAAGGGGGCGAGGCGCGGGGCGGTCTGGGCGCGCAGGTTCACCTTTTCCATGACCTGTTCGGCGAAGGCGCTGATCGTGGCGATCAGGTGGGCGTCATCGGGGGCGTGCCGCTCGATATCCTGATCGAGTTCCCAGAGCAGACCGTGCAGGGCGATCTGGCCATTATCGGTGATCAGTTCCTCGACCTCGCCCACCTCGACCGTGGTCTCGGTGGTGTGGGTTGAGAGCAGATAGGCGGTGGCATTGGCCCAGCTATACGCGGTGATCAGCGCCTCGGCAGTGAGCAGCTCGCTGAATTCGCTCTTGCGGTTGGCGGGCAGCGCGCCCTCCAGGTTGGCGCGTTTGAGATCGGAAAGCCCGGTGGCTTCAGCATAGGTTTCCGCCACGGCCTGCGCGATGGCGATGGCGCGGCGGAGCGTGTGCAGAACGGTGGCCTGTTGCGGCGAAGTCAACGCATCCTCGTCATCGGCGGCCTCTATGGTGGCGCGCAACTGCACGCCGTGTTTGACGGTCTGGCGGCGGGTGGCGAGGCCCGGGGTGGTCGAGCGGAAACGGCGGGTGCGCGCGATGCCGGGGGAGCGTTCCTCTGCCTCCTCGGCGCCATTGCCGGACGCGATGCGTGGTGTGTGGTCGAACCCGGTGAGCAGGGCGGTGGCGGCGGCGTAATGCTTGCGAATGTCCTCTTCGCGAAGCTCCATCTGATCGGCTGTCTGGCTCATGAATGTCTCTTTCAAATGGTGCAAATGGTGGGCAATTTGCCCACCCTACGGGGTTAATAACTCAGCACTCGGCCCCCGGGGCTGACGACGAATTTACGGACGCTGCCGAAACCGGGCGGGTTTTTCTCGGCCAGCACCTGAAACGGGCGCTGCGGCAGGATGATGGCGCGGTGGGTTTCCGTGGCGCCGGTGTCGATGCCCCGGCCCGAGAAGGGATCAAGTGCGAAGACCTCGCGTTCCACGGTGGAAAACCAGCCTGCGCGCTCCTCTTGCACCCGCTCGCTTTCCAGCACTTCCATGGTCCAGGCCAGCGTCCAGTCCTGTCCCTCGGGCGCGTTGGCCTCGGCCAGCACATCGCGGATCGGTCCGGCCTGACGGGTGAAGCTGTGGGAATACATCGGCCCCACATGCACCCGGCGCAGGCGTTTGGGGTGCAGGTCGTCAAAGCTTTCGTCGAACCCCTTGGCGATGGTCAGCAGTTTGAGCGCGCCCAGCGACTGGCTCATCAGGTGGCGTTGCACCTCGGGCCAGCGGCGGGTATCCTTGGGCAGCGCGGTATGGCCGCTGTCTTCCAGTTCCATGATGTAGATCGTGGGCAGGTTGATCTGGCTGTCATAGACCGCCCAGTGCACCCGGTATTTGCGCCGCTCGTCAAAGCCGCTGATCCAGTCGATGCGCGGGTCGTTGCGCGCCCAGAACAGGTGACCTCGGACCAGTTCCTCGTAATAGAGCCGCTGGGACAGGGCGAATTGCAGCTTTGTCGGGATCTGCTGATCGCCGATGATGGTGCCGACCATCTGATCCTTGAGTGCCGCCGTGCCGGGCATGTTTTCCAGATGGCTACCGGCCTGTTGCGCGTCATTGGCCATAACCAGAAGTTCGTTGAAGGTCGGGAAACCGCTTTCCGTGGCGTCGATGGCAAGGCTGCCAAAGAACTGCCCTGTCTCGCGCCCGACCAGCAGGTATTTCATGGAGAGCGCCTTGAACGTATAGGCGATGCCCCGGATGTAGCGGGCGAGGATTTTCACATCGTCGCGGCTCACACTGCCTTCGGCCTCCATCACGCCCGCGACGCGGCCCAGATGGGTTGTGATCGCCTCGAATTTACCGAAATAGCGGCGGCTGGCGAATGTGTCGGTCAGCCCGCGATGGTCGGAGGCGGCGTCAATCATGCGCGGGTCCGTTCAAACCAGTTTCCTTGCGTCCTGAGCGGGCATTGTAAATCGTGTCACTCAAAGCCGCCGCCATTGCCACTATCAGCGCCGTCGCGGACCTCTTTCACCGAAAGCTGCCGACCATCCTTGTCCGTCACCGGGCGAAGCGATCCGCGCACGAACAGCACCAGTAGGAAGAACAGCCCCAACCCGCCCGCGCCATACCGCAGCCAGGCCGGTGCCCCGAACATGGACGCGAGACCCGAGAGGATCAGGAAGAACACCGCCCCCACGAAATACCAGTTCTCACGCAGATAAATCCGCAGATCGATCAGGAAAACCTGCATCACGACCCCCCGTAGGCGTTGCTGTCATGTTTCTTCACGATCTCTGCAAAGCGGCGCGCGAAACGTTCATCGGCTTTGGCCTTGGCCTGCAACACATCACGGGCAAAGACCATGTGATCTTCATGCGCTTCCAGCATGTCGGCCATTTTCTGGTTGGTCGCGGTTCCGATGGCGGCCATGGCGCTTTGCGCTTCCTGATCGGTTTTTACGCCAATCTCGTTGATGCGGTGGGCCACGTCCTGTTGTTGCGCGGTCTTGAGCGATTTGGTCAGCGCATCGTAGAGCACAACCCGCTGCTGGGTGTCAGTTTGCAGCTTGTTGATCAGCACCATCTGCGTCGCGGCCTGGTTCTGCAGAGAGTCGACCCAGGATTTGCCCTTTTCGATATAGCGTTCCAGCGTCTGGGACTTGGCGAGCTTGACCTGCTCCTGCTGGACCATTTCGTTATAGGCCTTGTTCAGATCGGCCAGTTCGGTTTCCAGCTTGGTGCGCGCGGCGGCATCCTGTTCGACCGCGATCTTGTTTTCCAGCGTGATGATTTTCGGGTCCATGGCGAGGATCTCGGCCTTGAGGCTTTCCAGCTCGCCCACGGTGAATTCACGGTCATCAAGCGTGGCGGACAGATTGGTTTCGACCTTGGTCTTTTGATCGTTGAGCACCGCCAACTGCCCTTCGAGCAGCTTGGTGATGATGTCTGATTTGGCGATCAGATCCTGAAGCTTGTCGTCGATATTGGCGGTTTTCATGCGTTCCTGCCGCATGGCGTCGGAGCGGTCCTTGGAGAAGAAACCGACAAAGCTTTCCCAGCCGGTTTTCGAACGCATCTCGTCAAAATCACGGGAAAAGGCGGCGGTCACATCGTCCAGCCCCATGATCAGTTCGGCGATATTGGCGTTCATCACCTCGGTATGGGCATGCACGTCTTCGAGCGTTGCATTCTCGATGTCGATCTCGGTGCCGTCCTTGATCTTGTCGCGGGCCACTTCGATGCGGCTGGTGATTTCCGATATCTTCGATTGCGCTTCGGCCACCTGGGCCTGGCTTTCGCGCAGTTGGGTTTCGAAATCTGACATTTAAACGCTCCCTCTTTGAATATCTTGAGGTGGATATGGATAATGTTACGCCGATTTACATCTTTGCGGCTTGGGTTTTGGGGAAACTGTGGCAAATGTGCCGTGCAAAGGGAAGGTCTGATTGGGGGCCAGCCCCCAAACCCCCGAGGTAATTTCAAACGGAAGAAGACAGGATCGGGTCACAGATCAGCGAGCGTGAGCGCAGCATTGATCCCTGTGAGCAAGGCGCGGCGCAGGCGTCCGAGCGGAAAGCGGGCGGGTGGTGTGGCAAAGGCTGTTGGAAAAGGCTGGTCTGGGGTTTTGTCCAGCGCAAGATCGGCCAGCAAGCGGCCCGCGTAGCTGCCCATGGCGACGCCATTGCCATGAAAGGCGAACCCCGCGAAAGCGCCGGGCATTTCCGGGATGGGGCCGATGAAAGGTGTACGATTGCGCGCCAGACAGACAAGCCCGTTCCAGAAATGGGGGCGCTCCACATCCCTCCATTCCGGGAACATCGCGTTGAAATCGGCGTGGATCTTGCGGCGCAGGCGGGCCATGGCGCGCGGTGTGGCGTAAACGCCGCCACGCATGCCGAACAGGAATCGCCGGTCGGGCAGGAGGCGAAAGTAATGCAGCAGATGGCGGGTGTCATAGGCCATTTGGTCCGAGGTCCAACCCTGTGCGGCCAGTTCGGCATTGGTCAGGGGCCGCGTGGCCAGCACGTTGGACTGCAGCGGCAAGTAGCGGGCGCGCAACCAGTCGGGGATGTCATCGGAGGAATAGCCGTTGGTGGCAAGAATCAAGCGGCGCGCGGTCAGTTTTCCGGTCGGGGTGATGAGCGTGAATCCCTCGCGAATGGCGGTAACGGGGCTGGCGTCATGCAGAACAGCGCCTGCTGCCTCGGCCGCGCGGGCAAGGCTGTGCACATATTTGCGGGGGTTGAGACCAAAGCCGATTGGCAGGGTCAGACCACCAAAGAACCGCCCGCCCATGCCAAGCCCGGGCAATTCGTCGGCCTCGTGCAGGTCGGGCGTCACACCGTAGTCTTGATTGAGACCATGAACCTCTGATCGCAGCGCTTTCATCGCGCGCCTGGTGTGGGCCAGCACCGTTTCGCCGCGCGATTGCCGGTCGGCGCGGATATTGTGCCGGTCGAGCAGATCGGCGACCAGTGCAACGGCGGCTTTTTCAGCGTCGCGATAGGCTTGTCTGCCTGCGATGCCATGGCGTTTGACCAAAGCGGCGGAGCTGATCTTGCCGCCGCCGAGACAGCAGAACCCGCCGTTGCGCCCCGACGCGCCCCAGCCGATGCGCTTGGCTTCCAGCACGCGGACGTCGGCACCCTGTTCCGCCAGATGAAGCGCAGCGGAAAGCCCGGTGAACCCGCCGCCGATGATCGCCACGTTGCAGCGTTGCGCGCCGTCCAGCGCCGGGCGGGGGGCTGGGGAAGGTACGTCGTTCCACACACATGCCTCCAGCGGCGCGTCGGAATAGGCGTAAGGCTCGTAAACGCGCTGCATCAGGCCCGAATGGCGGCCTGTTCCTCGGCCTGCTGGCGGAGGGTGGCGCGTTTGGAGATCAGCGAAGCGGTGATCACGCCCACGGTCACAATGCCGATCATGATGGTAGAGAGCGCGTTGATTTCCGGACTGACGCCAAGCCGCACGGCCGAGAAGATCTTGATCGGCAGGGTGGTGGCGGAGGGGCCGGCGGTGAAGGAGGCGATCACCAGATCATCGAGCGAGAGCGTAAAGGCCAGCAACCAGCCCGAGATCACCGCAGGGGCGATGATCGGCAGGGTGACAAGGCGAAAGGCCTGAAACGGGGTGCAGCCGAGGTCCAGCGCGGCCTCTTCCAGTGAGCGGTCAAAGCTGACAAGGCGCGAGGAGACCACAACCGAGACGTAGCACATGGAAAACGTGGTATGGGCCAGGATGATGGTCAGCACACCCCGGTCCAGCCCGATGCCGATGAAAAGCAGCAAGAGCGAGAGGCCGGTGATCACTTCGGGCATGACAAGCGGCGCGTAGATCATGCCGGAAAACAGCGTGCGGCCCGCAAAGCGCCCGGCCCGGACCAGAACCAGCGCCGCCATGGTGCCCAGCACGGTAGCGATTGTCGAGGACACGACCGCGACCCGTATCGTGACCCAGGCGGCGTCGAGAAAGGCCTCGTTCTGCAACAACTCTCCATACCATCGGGTCGAGAACCCGGCCCAGACCGTCACCAGTTTGGAGGAGTTGAAACTGTAGATCACGAGGATCAGCATGGGCAGGTAGAGGAAGGCAAAGCCCAGCGTCAGCGACACCGCATTGAAAGCGGAAAAGCGTTTCATGCGCGATCCTCCCTATCGCCGATTTCTTCAAAAGAAATCGGTCCGAAATCTTTTGAAGATTTCGTGTGCAACGGACTCATCCCTCGGCCTCCCGCGCCTTTTGCTCGTTGCGCTGGAACAGGATGATCGGAATGATCAGGATCAAGAGCAGGATCACAGCCACGGCAGATGCCACCGGCCAGTCGCGATTGTTGAAGAACTCTTCGAACAGCACCTTGCCGATCATCAGCGTGCCGGACCCGCCCAGAAGCGAGGGGATCACGAACTCGCCCACCACCGGGATGAAGACAAGGAAACAGCCCGCGATGATGCCTTGTTTCGACAGCGGGATCGTCACGAGCCAGAAGGCTTCCATCCGCGAACAGCCGAGGTCTTCGGCGGCTTCGAGCAGGGAGTCGTCCATTTTCTCCAGCGCCGAATAGATCGGCAGGATCATGAAGGGCAGGTAGGTATAAACGATGCCGATATAGACCGCCGCATTGGTGTTAAGGATGGTCAGCGGCTCGGAAATCAGACCAGTCCAGAGCAGAAAGGCGTTCAGCAAGCCTTCGTTCGACAGAATCCCCATCCACGCATAAACCCGGATGAGGAACGAGGTCCAGAAGGGCAGGATCACCAGCATCAGAAGCGTGGGCCGCCATTCGGGGGCGGCGCGGGCCATGGCATAGGCGATGGGGTAGCCCACCAACAGGGTCAGGATGGTCGAGATCAGCGCGATCCTGACCGAGGACAGGTAGGCCTTCCAATAGAGGTCATCTTCGGTCAGCCAGACGAAATTTTCGAAATCCAGTTCCGACAGGAAGCCCTTGATCGCGGCCCAGCCGCCGGAAATGTCCAGCGTGGGGGTGTAGGGTGGGATGGCGATGGCCGTGTCCGAAAGCGAGATCTTGAACACGATGAGGAAGGGCACCAGAAACAGCGCCAGAAGCCAGGCATAAGGCACCGCGATGAGGGCAAAGCGGCGCATGGTTATCCCTCCAACATCACGGCGGCGGTGTCGGTCCAACTCAGCCAGACCTGATCTTCCCATGTCAGCGCGCGGCGCGACAGGCGGCGGGTATTGGCGGTTTGCGCCTTCATCATCGTGCCGCCCGGCAGCTCCACGTGATAGGTGGAGAGGTTGCCCAGATAAGCGATGTCGATGATCTTGCCCTGCACACGGTTGCGGGCTTCGGGCTCATCGGTGCTGATTGCGACCTTTTCGGGGCGCATGGCAAGGAAACAGCGCTGATCCTTGCTGAAACTCTTATCTGTTTCGGCGTGAAACGGTCTCTGCCCCTCGGCCCAGGCCACGTCATAGCCCTTGCCCTCGGGCGTGGCCGTACCCTCGATAATGTTCACATCACCGATAAAGTCGGCCACATAGACCGAATTGGGCTGTTCATAGATTTCGGCAGGTGTGGCGACCTGCATGATCCGGCCCTCATCCATCACCGCCACGCGGGAGGCCACGGTCATTGCCTCTTCCTGATCATGGGTCACGATCACGAATGTGGTGCCGGTTTTCTCCTGAATATCCATCAGTTCAAACTGCGTCTGTTGCCGCAGCTTGGCATCAAGCGCGCCGAGCGGCTCATCCAGCAAAAGAAGTTTCGGCGCCTTGGCAAGCGAGCGGGCCAGCGCCACTCGCTGCCGCTGGCCGCCAGAGATCTGGTGCGGTTTGCGCTGGGCGAAACGCTCCAGCCGCGTGAGGCGCAGCATTTCTTTCACGCGGTCGTCGATATTGCCCTTGGGCATGCCTTCGCGTTTCAGGCCAAAGGCGATGTTTTCGGCCACGCTCAGATGCGGGAACAGCGCGTAGGACTGAAACATCATGTTCACGGCGCGCTTGTTCGGCGGCACACCGGCCATGTCCTGCCCGGCGATAAGGATCTGGCCTTCGGTTGGTGTCTCGAACCCCGCCAGCATGCGCATCATCGTGGTCTTGCCACAGCCAGAAGGACCCAGAAGGGCAAAGAATTCCTGGGCAAATATGTCCTGGGTCAGGTTGTCGATGGCCACGAAATCGCCAAAGCGTTTTGTCACGCCTTTGAACTGGATCAGCGGCTTTTCATTGGGATCGGCCCAGGGGGCAAAGACGGGTTCGGCCATGGATGCGCCTCAAAACTGAAAACGCCCGCGCCGGGTGTGGCGCGGGCGATATGTCAATGGATCAGGTACCGGACTTGATCTTGGTCCAGAGGCGCGTCACCACACGCTGCACTTTCGGCGGGTAGGGCGTGGTGGTGAACAGGTTTTCCAGCGCCGCCGGCGTCGGATAGATCGCCGGGTCGCCGATCACGTCCTCCAGCAGCAATTCCTGAGACGCCTCGTTGCCATTGGCATAGTAGACGTAGTTGGAGGCGTCCGCCATGTTCTGCGCATCCATGATGAAGTTCAGGAAGACATGCGCGGCGTCCGGGTTGGGGGCGTCGGCGGGAATGGCCATCTGGTCAAACCACATCTGCGCGCCTTCATTGGGCGCGTTATAAGCAATCTCGACGCCATTGTCGGCCTCGGCGGCGCGGTCACGGGCCTGAAGGATGTCGCCGGACCAGCCCACCGCGACACAGATGTCACCATTGGCCAGCGCATTGATGTATTCCGAGCTGTGGAATTTCTGGATATGCGGGCGGACAGGCATGAAAACACCTTCGGCCTTGGCAATCACGTCCGGATCGTGGCTGTCAGGGTCTTCGCCGAGATATTTCAGCGCGGCGGGGATCATTTCCGCCGGGGCATCCAGGAAATGCACGCCACAGGAGGCCAGTTTTTCCATGTTGGCGGCGTCAAAAACCAGCGACCAGCTGTCGATGGGGGCGTCTTCGCCCAGCAGTTCCTGAACCTTGCCGACATTCACACCGATACCGGTGGTGCCCCACATGTAGTTGATCGAATACTCATTGCCGGGGTCGTATTGCGCGGTGCGCGACGACACCACATCCCACATGTTTTCAAGGTTGGGAAGCTTGGATTTGTCCAGTTTCTGGAACGCGCCCGCCATGATCTGGCGTTGCAGGAAGGTGCCCGACGGCACCACCACGTCATAGCCGGAGCTCCCCGCCAGCATCTTGGTTTCCAGAACTTCGTTGCTGTCGAACACGTCATAGATCAGGTCGATGCCGGTTTCGGCTTCGAATTTCTCAAGCAGCGCTTCGTCGATATAGTCCGACCAGTTGTAGACACGGACTTCTTCGGCGCCGACCATGCCAGCGACAAGGGCCAAAGCCGCAGTGCAGCTCATCAGGGTTTTGGTCATTCTTTGCTCCCGTTGGGTTTATGTGGCTATCCTGCCACCTTCTCCCGATTTGATCAAATTCTGCCTGTTCAGGCAATATGGAAATGCTTTCATGCAACCGTTAAAGTCGCAAGGGCAGATCGAAAGGCGCGGAAAGAGGCAGATGAACCAGCTTGCCAAACAAGCCCCCACGGCGGGTCTCCCCGCGCATGAACGGGTTTACCGGGAATTGCGCGCACAGGTACTTTTCGGGGAAATGCCACCCGGCGCGCCGGTGACGATTCAGGGGCTTGTGGCCAGCCTCGGGGCTGGCATGACACCGGTCCGTGAAGCGATCCGACGCCTGATCGCCGAAGGCGCGCTGCGCTTTCAGGGCAATCGCCGGGTCTCCGTGCCGGTGCTGGATAAAGATGCGGTGCAGGAGTTGATCCATGCGCGCGTCGCCATTGAGCCCGAGCTGACACGCCGCGCCTGCGGACATGTGTCGGGGGCACAGGTTGACACGCTACGGTCCATTGACGACCGGCTGGATCGTGCCATCGCCGGTGGGGATGTGCAGGGCTATCTGGAACAGAATTATCGCTTCCACGCGGCGCTCTATTCCATGGCTAACGCCCCGATCCTTCAGGATATGGCTGAAGGTCTCTGGCTGCGCTTTGGCCCGTCCTTGCGGGTGGTTTGCGGGCGATTCGGGACCCAGAGCCTGCCGGATCAGCACAAGGCGATCCTCGCTGCGCTGTCGGCGCGCGATGCCGATACGGCGGCTCGGGCGATGGAAGACGACGTGCGTCAGGGCATGGAGCAGATTGTCCAGTCTCTTGAGTGATCAGGTATAAGGCGATCGTTGCGGTCGCAGTGTCAGCTCTGTGACGCAGGACGTATTTGGCAAGGTGATCGCAGTGGCAATCATCTCGGCGATGTCGGCCATCTGGATCATCTTGTCGGGGTCCTTGCCGTCCTTGCCAACCCCGGGTGTGTTGACGAATCCTGGATGGACCAGCGTCACCCGCACGCCATCTTCGCGCACCTCTTCGAACAGCGCCTTGGCAAACCCTGCCTGGGCGTGGCGGGTGGCGCAATGGACGGAGTGGCGTTTCCATCCGGTCCAGGACGTCGGGCCGCAGATATAGACAAAGGCCCCTTCTGCTGCGCGGACCGCAGGCAGGACATGGGCGGTCAGACGCATGGTGGCCCGCAAAACGGCAGTGATCGTGTGGTCCCAATCTGCGAACCGGTCTGTCGAAACCTCGCCATATGTGAATTTCGCGGCGCAATGGACGAGCGCGTCCAGCCGTCCGGTCTTCGTGGCCCATTCTGCCAGCGCCGCCAGTTGATCCATGTCTGACATTTCGGCACTCATCGGTTCGGCGCTGCCACCTGCCTGTTCAATCAGCGCGCAGGTTTGATCCAGCTTGTCCCGGTCGCGGCCATGAACCTTGATATGCCAACCATCGCGCGCCAACCGCAGAGCGGTGCCCTGACCGATGCCGCTGGACCCTCCGGTGATCAATGCGATTTTTCCGGTCATGGCTGTCTCCTTTGATCGTGCTGCACGTTGCCGCCGGCGCAAGTATACCAGGGAATTCGAAATCACCGGATAAAGCCCGGAGGTAACCAGGCGTGCGCTGATTCGATTGACAGGAAATAATTTGATCATATTCTGGGCGCGACCGTTGCAACCCGGGGAGTCCGCGCCATGAACATGATCACCAACCACCTGCCAACGGCTGAGCTTCAGGCGCTTGATGCGGCCCATCACATGCATCCGTTCACCGCCGGAGGCGAGTTGGCGGCCAAGGGCGCGCGCGTTATCACACGGGCGCGTGGCGTGACACTGACCGACAGTGACGGCAACGAGATTCTCGATGCCATGGCGGGGTTGTGGTGCGTGAATATCGGTTATGGTCGCGACGAGCTGGCAGAGGTGGCGGCGCGGCAGATGCGCGAGCTTCCCTATTACAACACGTTTTTTCAGACGACTCATGTGCCCGCAATCGCGCTGGCCGAGAGGCTGGCCGCGCTGGCCCCCGGCGATCTGAACCATGTGTTTTTCGCAGGCTCCGGGTCCGAGGCGAATGACACCAATATCCGCATGGTCCGCACCTATTGGGCGATGAAGGGCCAGCCCGAGCGCAATGTCATCATCTCGCGCAAAAACGCCTATCACGGGTCGTCTGTCGGCTCTGGCTCGCTTGGCGGCATGGCGGGTATGCATGCGCAGGGCGGGATGCCGATCCCGGGCATTCATCACATCAACCAGCCCGACTGGTGGTCCGAAGGCGGCGATATGGAACGCGAGGCGTTTGGCCTTGCCCGCGCGCAAGAGCTGGAAGCAGCGATCAAGGAGATCGGCCCGGACAAGGTGGCAGCTTTTATCGGCGAGCCGGTGCAAGGCGCGGGCGGTGTGATCGTTCCGCCAGACAGCTACTGGCCGGAAATTCAGCGGATTTGCGACAAATACTGCATCCTGCTGATCGCCGATGAAGTGATCTGCGGCTTTGGCCGTACCGGCAACTGGTTTGGATCACAGACCGTTGGGATCAAGCCGCATATCATGACCATCGCCAAGGGGCTGTCATCGGGCTACCAGCCTATCGGCGGCTCAATCGTCTGTGACGAGCTGGCGAACGTGATCGGGCAGGGGGAGTTCAATCACGGCTACACCTATTCCGGTCATCCGGTCGCCTCGGCCGTGGCGCTGGAGAACCTGCGCATCATTGAGGAAGAGGGCATCGTCGATCACGTCCGCGACGTGGCCGCGCCCTATGTGGCCGAGAAATGGCAAAGCCTGACTGATCACCCGATGGTGGGCGAGGCGCGGATTGTCGGGCTGATGGGGTCCATCGCGCTGACCCCGAACAAGGAAACCCGCGCCAAATTCGCATCAGATGCAGGCACAGTCGGCTATATCTGCCGCGAACGGTGCTTTGCCAACAACCTGATCATGCGCCATGTGGGCGACCGGATGATCATTGCACCGCCGCTGGTGATCAAGCCCGAGGAGATCGACACGCTGATCGCGCGGGCGCGGCTGTCATTGGACGAGGCATTCGAGCGGGTGCGCAAAGAGGGGCTCTGGCAGGAGGCGTAGCCGGAATCGGCAAATTCCTGCCTCATGATCTGCACATTTCATGGCTATTCCGGATGCAATGCGATGCACGACGGGAGGCACACATGATATTCACTCAGAAAACCGTTCTGACCTGTGCGCTGACCCTGTCCGCCTGTGCGCTTTGCGTTGCCTTCATCGTGTCGGTCAAAGGTTCCGCAGCTCACAATACACAGTTTGCGGATAGATCCGGACCCCCGGGCAATATGCGGGCAGACCTGGTCGAGGTGCAGTACACGCAGGGGATTCGACAACTTCCGCGTGTTGAGGACGCGCCGAAAGCCGGAGTTGCGCGCTAATATCGTTCCGACATCACGCCAATATTCAGAATTCTGTTTCGAAATGCCTGCGTTGAACCGTCAGATTATGGAATGATCGCCCGGGACCTGTATGCTTCCGCTCTGACACAGGGAAAACAGGGGAAGGCTCATGGGCATCCGACAAACCACTGGCCGCGGGCAGCGCTTTGACAGCATTCTGGACACCGTCGGCAATACGCCGGTCATCCGCATCAACCGCATCGCGCCAAACAATGTCACCGTTTACGTGAAATTCGAGGCCTTCAACCCGGCTGGGTCGGTCAAGGACAGGCTGGCGCTCAATATCATCGAGGCGGCGGAGCGCGACGGGCGACTCAAGCCGGGACAGACCGTGGTCGAGGCGACCTCGGGCAATACCGGGATCGGGCTGGCGATGGTCTGCGCGGCCAAGGGTTATCCGCTTGTCGTGACCATGGCGGAAAGCTTCTCGGTTGAGCGGCGGCGGCTGATGCGGTTCCTCGGGGCCAAGGTTGTGCTGACGCCCAAGGCGCAGAAAGGCTTTGGCATGTATACCAAGGCAAAGGAACTGGCCGAGCAAAACGGCTGGTTCCTGGCCAGCCAGTTCGAGACGCCGGACAATGCCGATATCCATGAAAACACCACCGCACGCGAGATCATGGGCGATTTCGAGGGGGAGCGTCTGGACTACCTGATCACCGGCTATGGCACGGGCGGCACGGTTTCGGGCCTTGGCCGCGTGCTGCGCAAGGAGCGCCCCGACACGAAAATCATCCTTTCGGAACCGGCCAATGCCGCGCTGGTGGGGTCGGGCTATATCAACACCCGCAACGATTCCAACCAGCCCACCGAAAGCCACCCCAATTTTGAGCCGCACCCGATTCAGGGCTGGACCCCGGATTTCATTCCCTACGTGCTCCAGGAGACGCTGGACAAGAAGTTCTATGACGAATTGATCCCGGTTGCTGGTCCTGACGGCATCAAATGGTCGCGCAGGCTGGCGGCGGAAGAGGGCATCTTTACCGGCATTTCCGGCGGCTCCACCTTTGCCGTGGCCATGGCGCTGGCGGAACGCGCGCCGGAGGGATCGGTGATGCTGGTCATGCTGCCCGATACCGGCGAACGCTATCTCTCGACGCCGTTGTTCGAAGGCGTGGCCGAGGAGATGACCGAGGAGGAATGGGACATCTCCCGCTCGACCCCGTCGGCACAGATGGCGGCGGAGTAAACGCTGCGGCATAGGGACAGCCGGGGGCGCCCCGGCTTCCCAAAGGCGCATGGGTTGTCTATAGCGGTGCGAATTCCGGCCCGCCCCAGCGGGCCGATCCTAGCACCGCGAGACCCCATGTCGCTTTCGATGATGTCCACCTTTGTGAAACCGATGCACCCCGAGGGGCGCAAGTTCGTGGCGATTGCCGCTGCGATCACGCTGGTCCTGTTCTGGCTCTGGCAGCCGCTGGGCTGGATCGGTGCAGGGATCACAGTCTGGGTCTATTACTTCTTTCGCGATCCCGAGCGCGTCACGCCGGATCGGCCCGGGCTGATGGTGTCGCCTGCCGATGGAGTGATCTCGCTGCTGGAACCGGCTGTGCCGCCTGCGGAGCTGGGCTTGGGCGATGCGCCGATGACGCGGGTGTCCGTGTTCATGTCTGTGTTCAACTGCCATGTGAATCGCCTGCCGCATGAAGGCACGATCGAAACCGTGGCTTACCGCCCCGGCAAGTTCCTGAACGCTTCGCTGGACAAGGCGTCGGAGGATAACGAGCGCAACGGGCTCACCGTGCAGATCGCCGATGGCCGCCGCTACGGCGTGGTGCAGATCGCCGGGCTGGTGGCGCGGCGCATCCTGTGCTGGTCGCAAGAGGGTGAGGCGCTGCAACGCGGTGAGCGGTTCGGCCTGATCCGCTTTGGCTCGCGACTGGACATCTACCTGCCCGAGGGCGTCGCGCCGCTGGTCGAGATTGGCCAGACAATGATCGCCGGGGAAACGGTGATTGCCGATCTTGGGGTGACGGAGGGCGCATGACCGCAGAGCCGCCCCGCACCCAAAGGGACAAGGTTCCCTTTCTGATGCTCCTGCCGAACATGGTGACGCTGGGCGGGATGTGCATCGGGCTGACCTCGATCCGCTTTGCTATGGACGAACGGTTCGGAACGGCGATGCTGCTGCTCTTACTGGCAGCAATCTTTGACGGGGTCGACGGGCTGTTGGCGCGGTCGCTCAGCGCCACGTCGAAAATCGGCGCAGAGCTGGATTCGCTTTCGGATTTCCTGTGTTTCGGCGTCGCGCCTGCGATCCTTGTCTACCAGATGTACCTGTCCGGGATCGGCAGCCTCGGTTGGGTATTCGTGCTGGTCTTTGCATCGGCCACCTGTCTGCGGCTGGCGCGGTTCAACGTGCACAACACGTCTCAGGAAGAAGACGCCAAACCGATGACCTATTTCATCGGTGTGCCCGCGCCCGGCGGAGCGCTGTTGGTGCTGTTCCCGGCCTTTCTGGACTATGCCGAAATCCTGAGCTTTGGCGATCTGCCCTATGTGGTGGCGATCTGGAGCGTGATTGTGGCGCTGTTGATGGTGTCGGGGGTCCAGACCCTGTCGCCCAAGGCGCTTCGGGTGCCGCGCGCGCTGATCTGGCCGATGATGTTCACCGTGGTGATTGCCATTGGCCTTCTGTTCACCCGGCCATGGCTGGTGCTGGTGATCGTGGATACGGTCTATTCGGCCTCGCTGATCCGCAGCCTGTATCTGGCGGCGCGAAGACACCGGGGATAGGGTGAGTAGCTCTGCCTACCAAACCGGTCACACCACACGATCCAGCATCTTCAGACAGGCGTCCATCTGTTCGACGGTGATGAATTCATCGGCCATATGCGCCTGTTCGATAGAGCCGGGGCCACAGACCACCACATGAGTGCCAAGGCTCTGGAACAGCCCCGCTTCGGTGCCAAAGGCCACCAGATCCGCGCCATTCGCGCCGGTGAGCTTGGCCACCAGATCGCGGGCCGCGTTCTCTTCCATCGGTTCCAGCCCGGCCACCTCACCGATCACATCGGTCCAGATATCGGCATTGGGGTCCACTGCTTGCATCGCGGGGCGCAGCACCTGATCGACAAAGGCACTCATCTCGCCCTTGACGAAATCGGCGTCGCCCCATTGCACGGGCCGCATTTCCCAGTCCACCTCGGCCAGCGACGCGATCACGTTATGGGCCGATCCGCCATGGATGCGGCCCACATTGATCGTGGTCCAGGGCGGGTCAAAGCGGCTGCCCGATGGCACGCGGGTTTTGAGCTCTTCACGCAGTTCCAGCAGCTTGCTGACATAGCGCGTCGCATATTCGGCGGCGTTCACGCCCCGGTCGGGGGCCGATCCGTGCCCCTCAAGCCCGCGGAAATGCGCGGTGTATTCGCAGCAGCCTTTGTGGCCTTCGATAATCCGCATCGAGGTCGGTTCGCCCACGATGGCCATGTCCGGGCGCACGCCCTGGGCGCGCAGCGCATCCACCAGCGCCTGACCGCCGAGGCAGCCCACCTCTTCGTCATAGGTAAAGGCGAAATGAACCGGGCGGGACAGGTCGCGTTGCGCATAACGCTCGGCCATGGTCACCGCGCACGCGATAAACCCTTTCATGTCGCAGGTGCCGCGCCCGTAGAGCGCGCCGTCATGTTCCACCATGTCGAACGGATCACTGGACCACGGCTGATCGGTGACCGGAACAACGTCGGAATGCCCGGAGAGGACAAGCCCGCCCTCTTGTTCCGGGCCGATGGTGGCGAACATGTTGGCCTTGGTGCCGCTCTCATCGGACAGGATCTGCACCCGCGCGCCCGCATCCTCGAGCCGGTTGGCCAGGATCGCCATCATGTCGAGATTGCTGTCCGCCGACACGGTCGGACAAGCGATAAGCTCGCGCAGGAGATCGATGCTGGCGTTCAGCTGGTTCATTTCACGGTGACCTTGCGGGGCCGGTTACAGAAGGTTTCGGCCGGGCCGCTTTCGGTGATCAGGATGGATTCGGTGATCTCCAGCCCCCAATCCTCCATCCACAGCCCCGGCATGAAGTGGAAGGTCATTCCGGGTTGCAGCACGGTCTCATCCTCGGAACGCAGCGAAATGGTCCGCTCGCCCCAGTCGGGCGGATAGCTCAAGCCGATGGGGTAGCCGCAGCGCGCTGCGCGCTTGATGTCGGATTTGCCCAGCTCGTCGGCCAGCGCATTGGCCACATCACAGGCGCGGTTGCCCGCACGCGCCATCTCGATCCCGGCCTCCAGCCCGCGCAACAATGCCTCTTCGGCGCGTTTGAGGAAATCGGGCGGCGTGCCAAGAAAGATCGTCCGGCAGAGCGGTGCGTGGTAGCGGCGGTAGCAGCCCGAGATCTCAAAGAAGGTCGCTTCCCCCCCGGCGAAAGCCTTGCCGTTCCAGGTCAGGTGCGGCGCGGCGGCGTCAGGGCCGGAGGGCAAGAGCGGCACGATGGCCGGGTAGTCGCCCCAATGCCCGTCCGCGCCCTGCACCGCGTCGGCCATGGCGGCGGCGACCACTTCGTTTTTCGGCACGCCCAGTTCGGTGCGCTCCATCAGCCCGTCCATGATCTTTTCACTGATCCGCGCGGCGCGGCGCATAAAGGTGATCTCTTCGTCCGATTTCACAGCGCGGCACCAGTTGACCAGCGCGGTGGCGTCCACGATCTCGCATTGCGGCAGCCAGTTCACCAGTTCTTCATGCGCCTTGGCGCTGTAATAGTAGTTCTCCATCTCCACGCCGATCCGCGCGGCGGACAGCTCAAGGTCACCGATCCGCACCGCAAGGTCCTGCATCGGGTGGCGTTCGGTGGATTGGACAAAGTGATCCGCATAGCCCAATATCCGGTCATCATCCATCCAGACGGTGCGCAGCGCGCCATTGCTGTCCTGTTCGCGGCCCCACCAGATCGGGTCCGCATACGGAAGCACGATTACCCCCTGATGCACGTAAAAGGACCACCCGTCGTAGGCGGTCAGCCATGCCATGTTCGACGGATCGGTCACGAACAAAAGGTCCAGCCCTTTCTCGGCCATTGCCGCACGGACCTTGGTCAGGCGGCGGTCATATTCTGCGGCGGAAAAGGGGATGTCCTTGGCAAAGCGATGCATCGGCATGACGGATCCTGTGGCTATGGGGTGTGAGGTGAGACTCGGGAAATGTCATTGCCTTTGCCCCAACAAAAACGACATGGGAGGACGTTTTGCGTCGCCCGTCCGAATCCATTCCGCGCAAGCTGACTTTCTGTCCAGTTCTCGCGCCGCGACTCGGGTTCTTTGTGGCAAAATCTGCCGCATCTGCTTGAAAAACGCACGATCACTTGCCCAAAAAGAGCGCTTTGCGGCCCCGTGTGCTGAATAGTTTAGCGCTAACTAGCGGGCCATTGTCCTGAATTTCTCGAATATGATGGTCATTCGTCCTGCGGTGCCGCGAATGGTCAATGAAATGTCGCATCGCGGTTGCAGTTGCGTCCGATGCGCGTTTTACTCTTGTCCAAATAACGGGGATCACCCGAACAAAAAAACAGGGAGCCGAACTTGGCAGATAGTTCAGGGAACGACGCGTTCGTCGAATTTGAACGCGTGCAGAAAAGCTACGATGGCGAGTCACTTGTCGTCAAAGACCTCAACCTCACGATGCCAAAAGGCGAGTTTCTGACGATGCTCGGACCGTCAGGGTCCGGCAAGACCACTTGCCTGATGATGTTGGCCGGGTTCGAGACCGCGACCCATGGCGATATTCGCCTGGGCGGCACCTCGATCAACAACATCCCGCCGCATAAACGCGGCATTGGCATGGTGTTCCAGAACTACGCGTTGTTCCCGCATATGACGATCGCCGAGAACCTCAGCTTCCCGCTTGAGGTCCGCAAGATCGGCAAGTCGGACCGCGAGGAAAAAGTCAAACGCGCGCTTGATATGGTTGAAATGGGTGCCTTTGGCGGTCGTCGCCCGGCGCAGCTTTCCGGCGGTCAGCAACAGCGGATCGCGCTGGCGCGCGCGCTGGTGTTCGAGCCGGAGCTGGTTCTGATGGACGAACCGCTGGGCGCGCTGGACAAGCAGCTGCGCGAAAAGATGCAGTTTGAAATCACTGATCTGGCCCACCGTCTGGGCATCACCGTGGTCTATGTGACCCATGACCAGACCGAGGCGCTGACCATGTCGGACCGGGTGGCCGTGTTCGACGATGGCCGTATTCAGCAGCTGGCACCGCCCGATCAGTTGTACGAAGAGCCGGAAAACAGCTTTGTTGCCCAGTTCATCGGCGAGAACAACACGCTTGAAGGTACGATCAAGGAGATCAAGGGCGGCCTCGCGGTGGTGCAGCTGGACGATGGTGGACTGATCGACTGCACCCCGGTGAATGTCAGCCAGGTGGGTGAACGCACCCGGGTTTCGATCCGCCCCGAACGTGTCGAGTTCAACAAGGACCGGATGCAGGAAGGCGCGCATACGCTCAAGGCCGAGGTACTGGAATTCATCTACATGGGCGATATCTTTCGTACACGGCTGCGCGTCGCGGGCAATGACGAGTTCATCGTCAAGACCCGGAACGCGCCCGACCAGGTGCGGCTCAAGCCCGGCGAACAGATCGAGATCGGCTGGTTGCCGCAGGATTGCCGGGCGCTTGACGCGGCCTGATGCATATCGTGGCGCGCGGCTCACTCGCGGCGTACCACGGGAAAGCGGTCTGGCGCGAGTTTTACCCGTAGCCGCCCGGACCGCACAACAGATAACCAACGGGTTCAGTAGGGAGTTTAACCAATGAAACTGACCACAACTCTTATGGCGACATCGGCTCTGACCGTTGCGGCAGGCATGGCGTCTGCCGCCGGTCACGGCATGGCCGACGACATGACGCTTGTGAGCTGGGGCGGCGCGTATCAGAGCTCGCAGCAGCGCGCATATGCAGAGCCTTATATGGAAATGAACGAAGGCGTTTCGATTTCCTGGGACGAAAGCTCGGCCGAAGCTGTGGCCAAGCTGCGCGCCATGAACGAAGCCGGCAACGTGACCTGGGATCTCGTGGACGTCGTGGCGGCTGACGCCATCCGTCTGTGCGACGAAGGCCTGGCGATGGAAATCGACCCGGACGAAGATCTGGCAGCCGCGCCTGATGGCACCTCTGCCGAGGACGACTTCGGTGACCTGCTGGTCTCCGACTGCTTCATCCCGCAAATCGTCTATTCCACCACCTTCGGCTACCGCACCGACATGGTTCCGGAAGGCGTTGATGCGCCGTCCGACATCTGCTCGGTCTTCGATCTGGAAACTTATCCGGGCAAGCGCGCGCTGGAAAAGCGTCCGATCAACAACATGGAATGGGCGCTGCTCTGTGACGGCGTGGCCAAGGACGACGTCTATGACGTTCTGGAAACTCCGGAAGGTCAGGAACAGGCGCTTGCCAAGCTCGACACTATCAAGGACGACGTGATCTGGTGGTCCGCGGGTGCCGACACGCCGCAACTGCTGGCCGATGGCGAGATCTTCATGGGCTCGACCTATAACGGTCGTCTGTTCTCGGTCATCGAAGAGCAGAACCAGCCCGTCGCCATGATGTGGGACGCGCAGGTGTTCGACCTTGATGGCTGGATCATTCCCGCGGGTCTGCCTGAAGATCGTCTGGCCCGTGTGAAGGACTTCGTGATGTTCGCGACCGACACCCAGCGTCTGGCGGATCAGGCCAAGTACATCTCCTATGGCCCGGCGCGCGCCTCTTCGGCGCCGCTGGTTGGCAAGCACGCGGATCTGGGCATCGAAATGGCACAGCACATGCCGACCGATCCCAACAACGCGGCCAACACGTTCCTCTACAACTACGAGTTCTGGGCTGACTATCGCGACGACATCGACGCGAAATTCCAGGCCTGGCTGGCCAAGTAATCCGGCTTCGCGCGGGGCTGGTCCCCGCGCGATCCCAACACAAAACGACCGGGCAGGCATCGACCTGTCCGGCACTCAACAGGGGAACAGCACGATGCCCAAGGGCTATATCATTGGCCATTTCAAGGTGAACGATCCCGAGACGTACAAAGAGTACATCGAACGGGATACGCCGATTCTGTTGGGCATGGGGGCAAATTTCATCGTGCGGGGCGGTCAGAACGAGATCGTCGAAGGCGCGACCCATGACCGGCACGTGGTCATCGAGTTTCCCAGCTATGATGCCGCGCTCAAGGCGTATCATGATCCCGACTATCAACAGGTCGCCGAGATCCGCCGCCGCAGCGCAGACAGCACGATTATCGTCGTCGAAGGAGCCGAATAATGGCGGATGAAACAGCAAACGGCCCGGTGCTTTCCGCCGATGGCACCCCGCTCAAACGCTCTTTGAACAAGGCGCTGCGCGCCCAGAAAATGCGCGCGCTGATGTTGATCGCGCCGCTTCTGATCTTTGTTCTGGTCACGTTCATCGCGCCGATTGCGTCGATGTTGTTCCGGTCGGTGGAAAACCAGATCGTATCCAACACCCTGCCGCTGACTGTGACGTCGCTCAAGGAATGGGACAGCAAAAGCGGAGAAATGCCCGATGAGCAGGTTTATGAGGACCTTTTCTTTGACCTCTTCCTCGCCGCTGAAGCCAAGGAACACACCAAGCTCGGCACCCGGCTGAATTATGAAAAAACCGGCGTCTCGTCGCTGTTCCGGCAGTCGGGCAGAAAACTCGACGATATAGGCGAGGTGTATCAGGACCCGCTTGAGGACCTGAACGAAGCCTGGGAAGACGGCTCGGTCTGGTATGAGCTGATGAGCGGCGAGGGCGCGGGCAATGATGATCTGCTCGAGTCGACCGTGGAGCGCTTTAACCAGCTGACCAGATCGGATTCCGGCACGGATATTGGTTTTGTGCCGGGCGTGGCGATCACCAGCATCCTGCCCAAGACCGCGCGCGCCTACACGGCATTCGCGGTGTTCACCGTGGTCGCCGATGAGGACGTCGTTGCCGAGGAAGATCCGTGGGAAGCGGTCTATGCCGCGCTTGCGCTGGACCTGATGGCAGATGGCACCGCCGACGCGATTTCCGGCTATTCCGGGCCTCAGGCAGAGCTGCTCAAGGAAGCAGCGGCCAATGTGGACATGTTCCCGCAACCGGATTTCCGTGCGGCATTCCTCGATCTGGATGAGGATTGGGGCGACATCGAAAACTGGACAACGTTCCAGACCTATAGCCCGCGCTACACCAACGGTTACTTCCTGAACGCGGTTGACCTTCAGAAGACCCCGGACGGTTTCGAGGCGCGTCCCGAGAACCAGCAGATCTATATCCTGCTGTTCAAGCGCACGATTTTCATGTCGCTTGTGATCACTGCGTCCTGCATCATCCTAGGCTACCCGGTGGCGTGGATACTTGCCAACCTGCCGATGCGTACGGCGAACCTTTTGATGATCCTCGTGCTACTGCCCTTCTGGACCTCGCTTCTGGTGCGAACCTCGGCGTGGAAGGTGATGCTGCAGCAACAGGGTGTGATCAACGATGTGCTCGTGTGGTTGGGCATGGTGGCCGATGACGGGCGGCTGGTGATGATCAACAACCAGTTCGGCACAATCGTGGCGATGACCCATATCCTGCTGCCCTTCATGATCCTGCCGATGTATTCGGTGATGCAGACCATCAACCCGACCTATCTGCGCGCGGCAAAATCACTGGGCGCCACGAACTGGACGGCGTTCTGGCGGGTCTACTTCCCGCAATCGGTGCCGGGCATCGGCGCGGGTTCGATCCTCGTCTTCATCCTGTCGATCGGCTACTACATCACGCCGGAAATCGTGGGTGGTACGACGGGTACATTCATCTCGAACCGGATCGCCTACCACATCTCCAGCTCTTTGAACTGGGGTCTTGCGGCGGCGCTGGGCACGATCCTCTTTGCGGTCGTCCTGATCCTTTACTGGGCCTACGACCGGATCGTCGGCATCGACAACGTGAAACTGGGGTAAATCATCATGGGCACTTTCACACCGCTCGAAAAGAAACCCTACTCCTTTGTCGGCCCGGTGGTCGCTGCGGCAGGGGCTGTCATGGGCCTGTTCATTGGCACCGCCAACGGATCGTCCTTCCTTGGCGTGGTGGTGGGTGCTGTCCTTGCTGCTGCGCTGGCCTACCTGTTCACCGAACTTTGGCGGCAGGAAAAACCGGCCCGTTGGCTGATCCTTGCGGCATTCCTCGTGGCAGGCTTTGCCATGGGGGGCGTGTCCGCCGCCATCGTGGGCGGGCTGTTCGGCTGGTTCCTGGGCTGGTTCATCTTCTGGCTGGCCGAGGGGCGGTATCGCGGTCACCTTGCTCCCTATCTCACACCGGGGCAGGTGCTGTGGCACTACACATTCCGGGTGATCTGCGGGTCGATCTTTGTCTTCCTGATCACGCCGATCATCGTGGTCATGCCGCTCAGCTTCAATGCCGAGGATTTCTTTACCTTCACCCCGGAAATGCTGCGTTTTGACCCCGAAGGCTATTCGCTCAAGCATTACCGCGATTTCCTGACCAATACGGAATGGACATCCGCGGTGTGGAACTCGGTCAAGATCGCGCCAGTTGCCACGCTGATCTCGGTGTCGCTGGGGACATTGGCGGCCATCGGCCTGAGCCAGAGCCACGTGCCGTTCAAACGCTCGATCATGGCGATCCTGATCTCACCGATGATCGTGCCGCTGATCATCTCGGCGACCGGTATGTACTTCTTCTACTCCTCCATCGGCATTCAGGGCACATATTGGGGCGTCGTGCTGGCCCACGCGGTGCTGGGCATTCCCTTTGTGATCATCACGGTGACCGCCACGCTGGTCAGCTTTGACCGGTCTCTGACCCGTGCGGCGGCGAATATGGGGGCCGATCCGGTGACCACCTTCTTCCGCGTGCAGATGCCGCTGATCCTGCCGGGCGTGATCTCGGGCGGGCTGTTCGCCTTCATCACCTCCTTTGACGAGGTGGTCGTGGTGATCTTCCTTGGCTCTGCGGAACTGCAAACGCTGCCATGGCAGATGTTCACCGGGTTGCGCGAACAGATCTCGCCCACGATCCTTGCGGCGGCAACGATTCTGGTGTCGATCTCGATCCTTCTTCTGGCGACGGTCGAAATGCTGCGCCGCCGGTCCGAGAAACTACGCGGTATGACTCCGGGGTGAGGGTGACCGCAAGAAACACCGCAAAAGGGCGTCCGTCGGGGCGCCCTTTTTATGTCTGGGCCACTCGCAGGGTCCGATCCGTCCTTGTGGCTCTGGACCCCGGCCTGCCGCCAATGAACGGTTTCCCACCCGGTTTGATCCTGCGCAAAGCGGGTTCCCCCGGCGTGATGTCAAATGAGACCGCCAATCCTGGCAGCGAACGGGAGGATCAAAGCCATGTACAAGAACCTTTTGATACCGGTTGTTCTCGATGATGCGCACGACACGCAGGCGTCGTTTCTGGCGGCCAAGGCGCTCGCGGATGACGGTGCGGAATTCACTGTGATGCATGTTGTCGAGGAGATGCCGGCCTATGTTGCGAGCCAGATACCGGCGGATCTTGCCGCCTCGACCCGGGCCGAGATCGAACGCAGGCTGGCGAGTCTGGCCAAGGGCCTGCCGGGCGCAAAGCCCAAGCTGGTGCATGGGCATGCTGGCCGGACGATTGTCGATTATGCGACCGACAACAAGGTGGACTGCATTATCGTGGCGTCCCATATTCCCGGTTTGCAGGACTATTTTCTGGGCTCCACCGCGGATCGCGTCGTGCGTCATGCCCGGTGTGCGGTGCACGTGATCCGCTAGAGCTGATACCCTTTGCGGTGGATGCTTTTGCTCTGCTGCGCCTTGCCCTTGCGCGCGGGGCAGGTCATGGTCCCGGCGATATCAGATTGCCGGAGACCCGCCCATGTCCTTTACCCTTGCCACCTGGAACATCAACTCCGTCCGGCTGCGCGCCGATCTGGTGGCCAAGCTTCTGACGGACGAAGCGCCCGATGTACTGTGCCTGCAGGAATGCAAAAGCCCGGTGGACAAGATCCCGGTTGAGGTGTTTCAGGCGCTGGGCTACGGCCACATGGTCGCCCGTGGGCAAAAGGGCTATAACGGCGTGGCGATCCTGTCCAAACTGCCGATCCGTGATGTGGGGGACAGGGATTTCGCGTCACTCGGTCATGCCCGCCACGTGGCGGGGCAGTTGGAGAACGGGGTCACGATCCACAATTTCTATGTCCCGGCGGGCGGCGACAAACCGGACCGCGAGGTGAACGAGAAATTCGGTCAGAAGCTCGATTACCTGACCGAGATGCGCGATTGGTTCCACGGGGAGCGACCCGAGAAATCCATTCTTGTTGGCGACCTGAATATCGCCCCGCGCGAAGACGATGTCTGGAGCCACAAGCAGCTTCTTAAGGTGGTCTCGCACACGCCCATCGAGGTGGAGCATCTGGGCGAGACACAGGATGCGGGGCGTTGGGTCGATATCACCCGACAGGATATCCCGGAGGGGCAGCTTTACAGCTGGTGGTCCTATCGTGCCAAGGATTGGGATGCCGCCGACAAGGGCCGCAGGCTTGACCATATCTGGGCCACGCCGGATATTTCCAATGCGGGCCATTCCAGCCGTATCCTGCGCGATGCGCGGGGCTGGGAAAAACCTTCGGATCATGCACCGGTTTTTGCTACATTCGATCTGTAACCTACCGGAGCACACGCCATGTCCCAGATTCCTGCCGAGGATGCCCTGCCCGAAGACGTACTTGCCTTCTGGTTTCCCGACGGGCTGGAGCACAAGGGGCAGGACGCGCACATGGCGTTCTGGCAAAGCCGGATGCAGGGCGGCATGGACGAGGCGATCATAAAAACCATGGCGGATGTGACCGCCGCCGCTGCGCGCGGACAGTATGACCATTGGGCCGACACCGCCCATGGTCGGCTCGCGCTGCTGATCGCGCTGGACCAGTTCCCGCGCTCGCTCTGGCGTGATACGCCAGCCGCCTTCGGACAGGACATCAAGTCCAACCTGCTGGTGCTCGAGGGGATCAAGAACGGCCATTTCGATGCGCTGAAATGGCCCTGGGAAAAGAATTTCTACCTGATTGCGCTCTGCCATTGCGAGGGGCCGGATCACCTTGCCCGCATCGACCTTGCCATTGAGCTTGCGGAAAAGGTCGTTGAGACCATCGACGGGCCACTCCGCGAGGGCTACGCTGACATGGCCATGCAGCCGCGCCGCGTGCGCGAGGTGATCGAACGCTTTGCCCGCCATCCGCATCGCAACGCGTTTTATGGGCGGCTTTCGACGCCGGATGAAGCGGCCTATGTGGAGCATGGGGAGTTTCCCCATAACCGCAAGATCGACGCCTAGGGATTGGTTGCAATCACGCCTGCCAGCGCCGCACCCAGCGCCCGATGCGCTTCGGCTTCGAAATGCACGCCGTCCAGCGCGCTGCTTTCGATCACGTCGCCCGCGTTGAAGAACCGCGCGCCCTTGGCCCGGGCCAGCGCGGCAAATCCTTCGGCCAGCGGGCCGACCGCCTCGGCGCCAAAAAACTCCGTGGCAAGACAGCCGCGTTCCAGAACCGGTGGCGGGCAGATCAGCAACATGTCGAATCCGCCATGCAGGGCCTGCATTTCGGGATGTAGTGCGATGTCCAGAAGACCGGCGGCCCCGGCGGTGATCTTTGCGGCGGACGGGTTGAACCGCGTCTTGCAATCATTGGTGCCCAGCATGATCAGCAACAGATCCACGGGCCGGTGACAGCCCAGCGCAATGCGCGGCCCGTCCTGCCCGTTCATGTGCCGCCCCATGACAGGATCATCCAGCCCTGTGGTTCGTCCGGGCAACCCCTCTTCGATTACGGACCAGTCGGTCCCCAGGGCAGCACCGAGCACGGCGGGCCATCGTGTATCGGGACCGAACCGGCCCGGCGCCCCGCGTGCGTGCATCGGGGGGTAGCCATGGGTATTGGAATCCCCGTAGGCCAGCAGGGTTTTCGTCATTCTGTGCCCTTTCACATGACTGCCCCGGAATGCTAGACAGCAGACAAGCCAAGGTAAACCGCGTCGGGGGGCTTGGACGCCACCCCGTCGCCGCCCATATAGGGCAAAACGCATATGAAGGAGCGCGCCATGCTGGAGCTTGGGCAATCGCAAAATTCTGGCCCCGCTGCGGGCGATCTGATCAAGGATGTCTCCGAGGCCGATTTCATGGCCGAGGTGGTGGATGCCTCGATGCAGGTGCCGGTGATCGTCGATTTCTGGGCACCCTGGTGCGGCCCGTGCAAGACGCTGGGTCCGATGTTGGAAGAGGCGGTGACCAAGGCCAAAGGCGCGGTCAAAATGGCCAAGGTCAATGTGGATGAAAACCAGATGATTGCGGGTCAGCTGCGGGTGCAGTCGATCCCGACGGTCTATGCCTTTTGGCAGGGACAGCCTGTGGACGGCTTTCAGGGCGCGGTGCCGGGGTCCGAGATTCAGGCCTTTGTCGAACGCGTGGTTCAGGCGGCGGGCGGTGATGCGTCCGGTGGGCTGGACGATGCCATGGCGGCGGCCGAAGAGATGCTGGAACAGGGCGCGGCGGTGGATGCGGCGCAGACCTTCAGCGCCATTCTGGGTGAAGAACCTGCCCATGCCGGGGCATATGGCGGACTGGTGCGTGCGCATATCGCGATGGACGATCTGGATCAGGCCGAGGCGATCCTGAACGGAGCACCGGCCGAAATTTCCGGCGCGCCGGAACTGGAAGCCGCCCATGCGCAGCTTGAACTGGCCAAACAGGCTGCCGATGCCGGTCCGATTGCCGAGCTGCGCGCGCAGGTCGAGGCCAACCCGGACGATCATCAGGCGCGCTATGATCTGGCGCAGGCCATTTATGCCAGCGGCGATGGTGAGACGGCGGTGAACGAATTGCTGGAGCTGTTCCGCCGTGACCGCGAATGGAATGACGGCGCGGCCAAGGCGCAGCTTTTCACCATTTTCGAGGCGCTCAAGCCCGATGATCCTGTCGCTTTGAACGGGCGCCGCAAACTGTCGTCTATGATATTTGCCTAGATCGCTGGCAACGCTAGGTTTGCTGTTATGAAAAGCATTGCGGACCTGCCCGACACGATCCCCGTTTTCCCGTTGCCCGGGGCGCTGTTGTTGCCCCGGTCGCGGCTGCCTTTGCATATCTTCGAGCCGCGCTACCTCGCCATGATCGAGGATTGCATGAAGACGCCGCAGCGGCTGATCGGGATGGTCCAGCCCAATCCGCGCCCGGGGGCCGACACGCAGCTCTATGCCATTGGCTGTGCCGGTCGGTTGTCGCAGTTTTCCGAAACTGAAGACGGGCGCTACATGATTACGCTGACCGGCATCTCCCGGTTCCGCATCCGGCAGGAGATCGACGGGTTCACACCCTATCGTCGCTGTGATGTGGACTGGGCCGGGTTTGACCGCGATCTTGGCGGCGGCGAAAGCGATCCGGGGTTTGATCGTGCGGCTTTTATGAAGCTGTTGGGCCGTTTTTTCGAGACCCGCTCGCTTTCCGCGGACTGGAGCACATTGGAAGACGCGGATGACGAGCTTCTGATCAATTCGCTGGCCATGCTGCTTGAGTTCGAACCAGAGGACAAACAGGCCTTGCTTGAAGCGCCGTCGCTTGGCACACGGCGTGAAACGCTGGTCACCCTGATCGAGTTCGCGCTGAGGGGTGGGAATGCCGAGGAGATACTGCAATGACCCAGGACGAGACACAGGTGTCTGATGCCGGATTTGACCGCCGGATGCTGGAAGCTCTGGTCTGTCCGCGCAGCCACGGGCGTTTGGAGTATGATGCCGACAAACAGGAACTGGTGTCGAAATCCGCAGGGCTTGCCTATCCAATCCGCAATGGCATTCCGCTGATGCTGGTGGACGAGGCGCGCAGTCTCGACTGAGCGGCCCGGCGGGCAAAAAAATGGAGCCCCGAAGGGCTCCAGTCTGCTGCTCGGCTTTTTTGCCTGTTGTTGTTCTATAGAGTCGGAATCGTCAGCGTCATGCCCGGGCGGATTGCGCTGGGGGCCGGGAGCTTGTCTCGATTGGCCATGAACAGGATGTCATGCGCGGTCGTCGTGCCGTAATGGCGCAGCGCGATCCCGGCAAGGCTGTCTCCGGGCTGCACCACATAAGTCAGGTCGCCCTCGGGCGCGAGCGACGGCGTCTGTGCGGGGGGCGCGGTTCCCGCGTTGGATTTCTGGACGAGTGAATCCAGAATGGTTGCGGTATCCACCTCTCCCGAGGAGGTGACGATTGCGTCAGGGGCGGCGACCTGCCCCTTGCCCACCGCCTCGTTGATGAGCGAGTCGACATAGGCATCGGGCTTGCCCTCGCGCACGGCCTGAATAATCAGCGCATTCAGCGATTGTGGCCTGTTCACGTCGGATTTGGGTACAAGTGACGGCGTACCACCCAGCCCGGCCAGAACAGTGTCGGTCAGATTGCGCATTTCGTCGCTGTGGCCGCCGGTCTGGGTGGCAACCTGGCGTAGCCGGTCGCCAGTGACGGGGCGGCGCAATTCGGACAGGATGGATTGGGTCATCAGGTCAATCGGGTTCGCGGCATCGCTACTCGACAGTGTTTCTGGCGCTTTGGCCTGCGTCGTTCGATGAGCCGTTTCGAACAATCCGCCGCGCGGTTCTTCAAACGGGGTGCTGTCAGCGCGAGTGGCGGCAGACGTTACACCCGGGCCATCTCGCTCCGTGCCTTCGGGGTCGCCCATCTGGGTGACCAGAAGGGCAATTGTGACCGAAAGAAACCCGGCGGCAAGGAGGAAAAGTCTGATCACGGGTTTGGCATCCTTGTCATTGGGTTGATCCCTTCATGGCAACGGTCAGCCCAAGCTGTTGCCAGACCTGCATGCCACCCCGGTAATAGAGGAGTTTTTCGGGCGGGTAGCCCGCGTCCAGCAGGTTTCGGATCGCGCGTGGGGTCTGATCGCACCATGGGCCATTGCAAAAGAGCAGAAGATCGCGCGCTGCGGAAAAACTCCATCCGCCATTGGACTCAAATCCGCCCAAAGCACGCAGAATATCGTTCCGGTACGGATTTTGCGGATCCAGGGTGTTGAAGGGCAGGTTAATGGCTCCGGGAACCGATCCCTTGGCAAACCACTCCGGAACGCGGGTATCCAGCAAAAGCCCTTGACCGGTCGCAACATGGCTTTCCAGGAAATCCATGAGCTCCAGTTCGCCCACAGTCTCGACGCCCGGTGCGACCACCATCGGCGTGATGCAAAAGGGCGGGCAGGGTCGCGACGTCTTGGAGTATTCGCCGCTGAGCTGGTGATCGGGATTCTGAATGCGGCCAATCACGATCGGGGTGCCGTTGATAACGAGGCTGCGTTCCGCTTCCGTTTCAGTTAAGCGCACGTCCTGGGCAGCTGCCATGGAGCAGATACTCAAAAACACAACGGAAAAAGCCGCCGCCAACCGCAACATGAAACGTCCCCCAAGAACTGATTACGCCACATATAGAACAAGGGCAGGCATATTGGCGCATCGTCCCTACATGCATCGAAATATAGATGCACAATTGGGATTCCGTCAACGGGGAGTGATTCGTTTTTCTGGCCCATTTTGGCGAATCACACAAGATACGTGTGGATCGCCGTTGGAAATTTCTAGCTGTAGTTGCGCAACACGTGACCTGCCAGGTAGAGCGATCCGCAAATCAGGATGCGCGCGTTCGGCTCCCGCGTGACAATGTGCTGGATAGCTGAGGGGATATCAGCCGCTTCAGACGCGCTGAGACCGGCGGATACGGCCGCCGCCGCCGTGTCAGAGGCGGCAAGCGTGTTGGTTTCCCCCGGAATGGAGAGCGCGACCAGTTCCGTGACCGCACCAGAAAGCGGACGCAGGTAGCCGCCGATATCCTTGGTGTTGAGCATACCGCAGATCGCGTAGGTCGGGCGCGGGGGCAAACGGTTCAGAACCCGGCCCAAGGCCTCACCGGCCGCGGCATTGTGCCCGCCGTCCAGCCAGATCTCGGCCCCGGGGGCCATGTCGACGAGCGCGCCTTCGGTGATCCTCTGCATCCGCGCGGGCCATTCGGCGCGGGTCACCGCAGCTTCGGCGCTGGCGTCGTCATATCCCAGATGGCGCAGCGCGGCGATGGCGGCCCCGGCATTGTCGATCTGGTGATCGCCGGGCAGGTTGGGCAGGGGCAAATCCAACAGCCCGTTTTCGTCCTGATAGGTCAGACGCCCACGTTCCTCAAAGGCATGCCAGTGTTGTCCATGCGCGAATACAGGCGCGCCCAGCTCGGCGGCGCGGGCCTCGATCACATCCATGGCCTCTTCAGCCTGGGGGCCAATCACACAAGGTACGCGGCGTTTGATAATACCGGCCTTTTCACCGGCAATAGCCGCAATCGTGGTGCCCAGGAATTGTTCATGATCGCGTGACACTGGCGTGATGATCGTCAGCGCCGGGGTTCCGATCACGTTGGTGGCGTCCAGACGCCCGCCAAGCCCCACTTCGAGTAGCGTGTAATCGGCAGGCGTCCGCGCCATGGCAAGGAGCGCGGCGCAGGTGGTGATTTCGAAATAGGTGATGTTTTCGCCACCATTGGCGGCGTAGCATTCATCCAGCACCTCGGTCAGATGCGGTTCCGAGATCAGCTCACCGGCCAGCCGGATGCGTTCATGAAACCGCGCCAGATGCGGCGAGGTATAGGCATGCACGCGTTTGCCCGCAGCCTCCAGCCCGGCTCGGATCATCGCCTGTGTGCTGCCCTTGCCGTTGGTGCCCGCGATATGGATCACTGGGGGCAGGTCGTTCTGGGGATTGCCCAAAGCCTCAAGAAGACGCCAGACCCGGTCCAGCGTCAGGTCGATGACCTTGGGGTGCAGCGCCATCATCCGTTCAAGGATGACGTCCGATGTGGGGGCGGTCATTTGGTTTCGCTGTCCTCGGCGGGCGCACTTGATGTGCTGGTCTCATCCGGGCTTGGCAAATCGCCGTGAATGGCGGGCGGCAGGCCCATGAGCATACGGGTGATGGTGATCAGCTCGCCGCGCAGTTCCTTGCGCGGGGTCACCCGGTCCAGCATACCATGTTCCAGCAGGTATTCGGCGCGCTGGAACCCTTCGGGCAGCTTTTCGCGGATCGTCTGTTCAATCACGCGCGGCCCTGCGAAACAGATCAGCGCATTGGGCTCGGCAATCTGCACATCGCCCAGCATCGCATAGGACGCGGTCACACCTCCGGTGGTGGGGTGCGTCAGCACAACGATATAGGGCAGGCCCGCTTCCTTGAGCATCTGCACCGCAACCGTCGTGCGCGGCATCTGCATCAGGCTGAGAATACCTTCCTGCATCCGTGCGCCCCCGGCGGCGGAAAACAGGATCAGCGGGCAGCGGTGTTCAACAGCGGCTTCTGCGGCGGCAACGATGGCGTTGCCCACATACATGCCCATGGAGCCGCCCATAAAGGAAAAGTCCTGCGCCGCGGCAACAATGGGCGTGCGGCCAATCTCGCCATGTGCGACCAGCATCGCCTCTTTCTCGCCGGTGGATTTCTGGGCGCTGCGCATCCGGTCGGGGTATTTCTTCTGATCGCGGAAATGAAGCGGGTCGGCCACCGGTTCCGGCACGTCGATCTCGGCAAAGACGCCACCGTCGAACAGCGTCTCGAACCGGTCGCGCGGGGTGATCGCCATATGGTGTCCGCAATTGGTGCAGACATTCAGGTTGTCCCTGATTTCGCGGTGAAACAGCATCGCGCCGCAATCGTCGCATTTCGACCAGAGGTTATCCGGCACTTCCCGGCGCGAGAAGATCGAGTTGATGCGCGGGCGCACGTAATTGCTGATCCAGTTCATGAAAACCCTGTCTTGCTTGGCCGGACGCGGCGTGTCGTGCCCTCGAAATAAGCCTCTGGCGCGGGATTTGCAATCACAGCCGCAGTGCCAGCCTTGCGGCAAGCCATGAAATCACCAGAGCGACGAACTCGGCAGGCAAAAGCGCGCGGAATGCCTCTGCGTCTTCCGCTCCGAAGGGCAGGACATAAAGGGCAAGCGCGCCCATGTCGCCGGGCAGGCTGACCAACAGAATGGCGGATATGTTGACCGAGATATGTACCGCGATGGCCGCACCCAGCGTGCCGGAGCGCGCGGTCAGGTCCGCCATGGCAAGACCGAAAACACCGGCCCAGAACACGACCGGCCAGGCTTTGCCGTCATAGAGCGCGGGGGAATAATGCGCCAGTGCAAACAACGCAGAGGGCAGGCCGAGCCAGATGGACGGATGTCTGTACCGGGCTGAAAGCTGTTGTTGCAGATACCCGCGAAAGACCATTTCCTCTGCCGTGCATTGCAGAATGATCGCGGGCACTGCGAAGGGCAGGATCATCAGCCACTGGCCAAAGGGCCTGTTGGATACGAGTACATGCGGTGCGGCGTAGGCCATGGTCAATCCGACCGCACTAATGGCGATCAATTGCAGCGGCAAAACCTTCAGAAAATCGCGCCGCGCCTGCAACGGATCACCAAAAAGGCTGCGTGCGGGGCGTTTGTGCCATGACTGGACAATGATCGCCGCAGCAACGCCCATCAGCGCGACAAGAAGCAATTGCGTGATGATGATCGCCGGCCCGCCGCGCGTGTCTTGGAACAGAGGCAGCAACACCGCGGTTGCCGACCAGACAAGAGCAAGATAAATGGCGCACCCGCCCAGCGTTCCCAACGCCGTCCGCCAGAGTTCCGGCGCGTCTTTTGCGGCGTCACTGAAGCGTGACTGAGCCTGATAGGGGGAAGAAAAACGTGCCATCCAGCCCGGCATAAGCTCCCCGACAGGTAGGGGCAAGCGCCCAAAGACGCTTGCCAGCGTCCGGGGGCTTGGCTATCCCGGATATGGGAGTGACGGGAGGACGGCAGAGCTTTGGCACTGCAACCCCCGGTGTTCATGAGGAATTTTGTATGGTGACCGGTTTGGGGAGAGTTCAGCCATTGGTTTACCTGAAACGGGTCGTGACAAGTGCGCTGCTGCTGTGGACACTCGCCGCGTGCACATTGACCGCGCCCGGCAATGGGTTCTTGTCCGGGGGGGACCGGTCAGAGACGCCAAAGGCGCTGACGCGGGCAACGCTGGGCGGTGGTGATGTGATCCTTCGGGGTCCCGATGGCTGGTGTATCGAACCCTCGTCGCTCCGGTCCCGGACAAGCGACAACTTCGCCAGCCTTGCCGGATGCCATGCGCTCACTCAGGGGGCGTCGGGTACGCCGGTGCCTTATGGCATTCTGACTGTCGCGGTCTCTGCGCCGCGTGCCCCGGGCGATGTCGATGTTCAGCAAGCCCTGCGTCAGGCGGTGTCGGATCAACCCCTGATTTCCACAAGTATTGAGGACGGTGTGGCGCTGGTGCATCTTGCACCAGAACGCAGCGCAACGGCCGAGGGTCTGGGCGACCCCCATTGGCGCGGCGTTTTCGTTCAGGGGCGGCGGGTTGTGATGCTGGCGGCCTATGGGCCAGAGAATGGCGCGATCTCCGGTAAGGATGGCGGGCGGCTTTTGCTGGATCTGGCGGGGTCAATCCGTGCCTCCAGCCCGGATCTGCCCGAGGCCAAACCGGCCGAGCCGGGGTTTGAACTTGGGGCTGGTCTAAAGCGTTTGTTCAATTGAAAGGTCTTTGCGTAGAATCGGACCCGAGGCATATCGGCTGAAAGAGCAGGAAAAGGCGTAAGCATGGCACGGCAAGGTGGCGGATTACTGGAACGGCTGAATTATCGCACGTCGCTGCGCAATTGGACCGCTGCGGCGCGCGCCGCGGGAGAGACTCCGCTTGCCGAATTGCGGCAACAGCAGCTACGCGCGCGAAAACTGCGCCACCAGCTTGACGAATTGCTGCATCAGGCCGAGTTCCGGCTGGCCTTGCCGCAAATCGGGTCCGATACGGTGCCCGCGCCGCATGACGCGGATTGGTGCTGGCGTCCGCCGCTTTGGCATGGTCCGCTTCCCGAGCCGGGCGCTGCGTCGGTTGAAAGCGGGTATTCTTTCGGGTCCGGGGTGACGTTGTTCCATGATTGCCGGATTTCCGAACTGACCCTGCGCCAGATCCGCAACACGCGCGAGGGCGATCTTGCTGCCTTTGGTCTGCGCATGGATGTGTTCCAGTTTGACGGGTCCTACCTGTCGCTTGCGATCGACCTTCCCTCTGAGGCGGCACAGGGGCTGACCCGGGGGCATCTGATCCGGGTGGATACCACTGTCGAGCTGGAGCGCCCGCTTGAAATCTTTGCGCGGCTCAACATCAAGCATGGGCCGAATACCGACCAGATGGTGCGTGAGCTTCCGCTGGGGGCCGGGGACTGCTTTGTCGAATTTGACCTTGCCTATAGCAAGCTGAATGAAAAACGCGTGGAAAAGCTCTGGCTGGACCTGATTTTCGAAGGGCCGCAAATGAACCAGGTGATCCTGCGGGACCTGACCTGCAACCGCCGTCCGCGTGCAGAATTGTGAGGGAAGTGACATGAGCGAGCTGGTGCTGGAAAAAACCCGTTTCTTCCAAGGCGTCTGGGAAGGCATCCTGCGCGACCGGTCGCCCGGCGCGGGCGACCCCACGATCAATGTCATGCTGGATGACAAACCGGTCGGCACGCCCGAGCTGAGCCCCGGGTCGGATGACGAGACATGGTCGGTCCGCTATCCGGTGCCCGCGCGGCTATTGGGCGAAGGCGCGCATACGCTGGTTTTTGCGGATGCGACGAATGGCGATGTGCTGGACACATTCTCCATCATCGCGGGCGAGGCGCTGGGCGATGATATCCGCGCTGAGGTCAATCTTTTGCGCGCCGAACTGGACATGCTCAAACGCGCCTTCCGCCGCCATTGTAGTGAAACCGGCTGAGGCTGGTCAGGGGGTAACTGTAAAGCTGACGCAGCGTGTCGCGCCATGAGCGTGACCCCACGTTTCACGTGACAAGTTGACCTTGTTGCGGTGAACGTCACCTCCAGAAGAAGGAGGCCGCCATGACCCGCTACCCAAACCTGTTCCGTCCGCTCGATCTTGGCCATACCACGCTGAAGAACCGCGTTCTCATGGGCTCGATGCATACCGGGTTGGAAGAGACAAAAGACTGGAACCGTGTGGCCGAATTTTACGCAGAGCGTGCGCGGGGCGGTGTGGCGCTCATGGTGACGGGCGGTATGGCTCCCAACCGCGAGGGCGGGGTGTTTCCCGGCGCGGCGGGTCTGTTCACGCCCGACGACATTGCCAATCACCGTATCGTCACCGACAGGGTACATCAGGCGGGCGGCAAGATTGCCATGCAGATCCTGCATGCGGGGCGCTATGCCTACAGCCCGGATTGTGTTGGCCCCAGCCCGGTCAAGTCTCCGATCTCGCCATTTCCGCCCAAGGAACTGGACGAAGACGGGATCGAAAAACAGATCGCCGATATTGCGACTGCCGCCGCCCGCGCCCGCGAGGCAGGCTATGACGGGGTCGAGGTGATGGGGTCCGAGGGGTATTTCATCAACCAGTTCCTTGTGACCCATACCAACAAGCGCACGGATCGCTGGGGCGGGTCTTATGAAAACCGTATGCGGTTGCCGATTGAGGTGATGAAACGGGTGCGCGCGGCGGTGGGCGATGACTTTATCATCATTTATCGCCTGTCGATGATTGATCTGGTGCCAAACGGCTCGACCCATGAGGAGGTGGTGCAACTGGCGCAGGAGATCGAGAAAGCGGGTGCCAGCATCATCAACACCGGCATCGGCTGGCACGAGGCGCGCATTCCGACGATTGCCACCAGCGTGCCGCGCGCGGGCTTTGCCTGGGTTACGAAAAAGCTGATGGGCAAGGTCGGTATCCCGGTGATCACGTCGAACCGGATCAACACGCCGGAGATTGCCGAAGAGGTGTTGTCCGAGGGCTGCGCGGACATGGTCAGCATGGCGCGCCCCTTCCTTGCTGATGCGCATTTCGTGGCCAAGGCCGAGGCGGGGCAATCGGCGCTGATCGCGCCCTGCATCGCCTGCAATCAGGCCTGTCTCGATCATACGTTCAGCGGCAAGATTTCGACCTGTCTGGTCAATCCGCGCGCCTGCCACGAGACCGAGCTGCAAATCCAACCGGCGACCCAAACGAAAAAGGTCGCCATTGTCGGAGCGGGTCCCGCTGGCCTGTCCACGGCGATCACCGCGGCAGAACGGGGACATGCCGTGACGCTTTTTGACAAGTCCGACGAGATCGGCGGCCAACTCAATATGGCCAAGAAAGTCCCCGGCAAGGAAGAATTCTGGGGTCTGGTGGATTGGTTCGGCGCGTCGCTTGAGGCCGCCAGGGTCACCGTGCAACTGGGCCAGACCGTGGGCGCGGAGGATCTGGACGGGTTTGACGAGGTGATCATTGCGACAGGGGTGCTGCCGCGTGATCCGGGTATCGAAGGGCAGGACGGGCCAAATGTGCTGGGCTATGTCGATGTGCTGCGCGGCGGGGCCGAGGTGGGCAAGCGCGTGGCCATCATTGGTGCCGGTGGCATCGGGTTCGATGTGGCAGAGTATCTGGTCGAGGACACGCCCTCACCCACGCTGGACCTTCAGGAGTGGAAGGCGCAGTGGGGTGTGGGCGATCCCGAAGAGACGCCCGGTGGGCTTTCGCCAAAAGGGCCACAGCCCGAGCCGCCGAAACGCGAGGTGGTGCTTCTTCAACGCAAGCAGGAGAAACCGGGCAAACGGCTGGGCAAGACGACAGGCTGGATTCATCGCGCGGCGCTCAAGCTGAAGAACGTGGAGATGAAAGCGGGCGTGAACTACGAACGCATCACAGCTGAAGGGTTGTGGATCAGCAGCGGCGAGGCGCGGGAAAACCCGCAATTGCTTGAGGTCGACACGATTGTGCTTTGCGCTGGGCAGGTGTCCGAGCGGTCTCTGGCGGATGCGCTGAGGGAGAAGGGCATCACCGCGCATGTGATCGGCGGTGCCGATGTCGCGGCAGAACTGGATGCCAAGCGTGCGATCAATCAGGGGGTTCGACTGGCGGCGACGCTGTAGAAAGATGGCAGGCGGGCAGAACCGCCGAACCTACATTCATTCTATGGTGATGCTGATCACGTCAGAATGCACAGCCAGATCGTGTGGCACATGCTTCAGGCCGCGTCTGCCTTTTCGGCGTTCGGGCTGGACCGTTATGTGGACCCTGCGTCAAAAGATGACGCGTTTCGTGAAGCGTAACAGTCCAGCGAAAACCGCGATATTGTCAGGCACCCGCCGCAGTGCTGCCCGATTTCGACATCATACCTGTTCCTCGGGGTGCTTATAAACCGAGGATGTCATATGGACCGCCTGACAGAAATGGAAGCTTTTGCCACCGTCGTGGACCAGGGCGGCTTCACGGATGCTGCCAAGAAAATGGGAATTTCGAAATCTGCCGTTTCGAAACACGTTTCCTCTTTGGAAGCCCGTCTTGGTGCGCGGCTTTTGAACCGCACGACCCGGCGTGTCAGCCCGACCGAAATTGGCCTTGCCTATTATGATCGCGCCCGACGCGTGCTCAATGACGCGGGAGAGGCGGATGCGCTTGTCACCTCGATGCAATCGGCACCTTCCGGTCTGTTGCGGATCTCCGTGGCGACGGATTTTGGCGTCAATCACATGAGTCCCATTTTGGGCGAATTCCTGACCGAGTTTCCGGACATCACGGTGAACATGGTCCTGAATAACCGCTACGTGGAGCTGATCTCGGAAGGGTTCGACATGGCCGTGCGCATTGGTGAGTTGGAAGACAGCACCCTACGCGCCCGCAAGCTGACCGAGACCACCAAGCGCATGATTGCCGCGCCGTCCTATTTCCAGAAATACGGCCGCCCGCAGCGCATTGATGATCTGAACGAACACAAGCTTCTGCACTATTCCAACCAATCCAGCGGCAATGTCTGGAAGGTGACCGCGCCGTCCGGCGAAAAGCGCCAGGTGCGCACCGCCGGATGGCTGAGCGTGAATGACGGGCAATCGCTGCTCAATGCTGCCATTGCCGGGCTGGGTATCGCTTACCTGCCGTCATTCCTCTACGCAGATGCGATGGAGCAGGGGTTGGTCGAAGATGCCATTCCGGATCTTCCTGTGGAGACCCAGGGTATTTATGCGGTCTATCCCCCGGGCCGGTTTACCCAGCCCAAGGTGCGCGCCTTTATCGACTTCCTTGTGCATGCCTTTGCCGACAAGGGGCCGACCGACTGGTAAGCCCCGTCGCGCTCAGTCCCGCGACACCATGCGGCCCATCGGGTTTCCGCCAAGGATATGGACGTGAAGGTGCGGAACCTCCTGCACGCCGTTGCGCCCTGCATTTGAAATCAACCGGAACCCATCGCCACCCGGAAGATCCACCCCGGCCATTTTGGCCACCGTACCCACGGTGCGTGTATAGTCGATGATTTCGGCGTCGCTGGCTTCCAGCGCGAAATGGTCAAAGCTAACATACGCGCCCTTGGGGATGACCAGAATATGGACCTTGGCCTGCGGGTTGATGTCGTTGAAGGCCAGCGAATGCTCGGATTCAAAGACTGTATCATTCGGGATCTCGCCGCGCAGGATTTTGGCAAAGATGTTTTCGGGGTCGTAAGCGTAGGACATTCAGGTCTCAATCTGCAAAAAGGTGATCGGTTCGCGCGAGGGCCTCGGCGGTTTCACGGGGAACCTGGAGGAAATCGCAGATGGCGTCGGCATTGACGTCGTCGGTATCGGTTTCACGAATGCGGCTGTGATGCGAAAACTCCGCCGCGCGGATCGCATCGCTTTCGTAAGTGAGGTCATTGCGGATGGTCGGTAGCAGGCGCTGAAGCGTTTCTGGTTTGGTGTGCTCCCCGGCCAACCCCACACGGCGCGCATGCCCGGTCAGGTATTCATCGCTGAACTGGCACTGGATTTCGAGAATCCGGGTATCGGACCGGTCGCCATAGAAGTCCTGCAACAGGTCCAGATTGGCCGGATCAAGGCAGATGATCAGCTTGTCCGTATCGTAGTAGTCAAACAGCATGCGCATCAACGCGCGGCGGTGGCGATGGCGTTTGCCCATGGTGGATTGCAGCCCGCCCAGATCGGGCAATTCGCAGGCATCCTCATTGAACAGGTATTCGACTGCCGGGACATTGGTGAGCTGCCGGATGCGCGCAACGAGCCGCTTGGCCACATGCCATTTCTTGCACACCACGATCAACATCTCACGGTCACGCCCGAGCGAGCCTTCGTTCTCCCAGAAACGTGGCGCAAAGCGACGGCCGACCCGGCCTTTTTCGGTCAGGAACTTGTGCAGGCTGCGGCCTTCGTTCGAGATCTGGAATTCCGTGCTTTCCGAAGAATAGAGCACGCCCAGACGGCGTTTGAGTTCATGCGCCTCGGCGCTGATCTTACGCGCAAACAGGAAATCCTGGCTCAGCAACAGGTCATAGTGGTCATTGTAGAAATTGACCGGCATGCCATAGTCGGAGAACATCAGGAAGGTCAGCGTGCGTGTCTTGATCTCGTCCTCTGGCACCAGATGGCGCACCAATGTCTGGAAAAACGTCTCATCCGGGATCCATGTGGTCCGGAAAAACCGCATCACGTCCTTGCGTGTTCGGCAGAAATCCAGAATCCATTCGATCGTCCGACGGCGCAGGCACCACCACTGGCTGCCGATCATGATCTGCAGGTCTGGCGGAATGTCCCGCGTCAGGTTCAGCCGCTTCTGAATGTCCATCGACGCATAGAACAGCCGCTTGTGCGTGCGTTCGTTAAAATAGTGGCGGTAGATCAGGCGTTCTGCCTTGATACCGGTCTTGATCCAGTCGCTCTCAAAAAAATCGAAGCTTTCGATATAGTCCACGTCCCGTTCATCCAGGAACTCATGCGTGTACTCGGCCGATTTGATCGCCATGCAGTCGCCCGACAGCATGTAAAAATGCGTCGCCTTGGGAAAGGCATCGACCGCGGCCTCGACCGCATAGAGAGACGCCTGCACAAGGCTCCATTCCCCCCAGCCGCACTTGATGCGCTTGCGGGCAAAAGTAACATGGTCATTATCGGCCAGCGCCTTGCGGATCTTGGCAAAGTCACCTGCATCGGCACGGGCATCGAAATGGATCGACATATAGTCGCCAGCCGCTGTCAGCCGCTGCGCCTGCTTGATGATGGCCTCGGGGTCCTTGTGGCACAGCAATATGAAGGCGATTTTTGCCATGTCGAACTGTGATCTTCCTCACTTTGCGACCTGAATACCAGTTAAAGCTGAATTGTCTTTGAATAAACAGGCTTTATTCACTTTTTCAAACCAGAGTATAGTGGCCGTAACAACAAAAGAAGCCATCGGAGGCAGGAGCAATGGGTTTCCCCGGCACATGGATGACGGAGAGCGAAAGCGTGGTTTACCGCGTGGTGCCCAAATGCGCATGTTCGACCATCGGTCAGATCATGTATTTTTCCGATCACGGCGCGTTTTTCGACGGCGATATCCATGATGCGACCGAGGGTCTGCACAAATGGGCGCGCGAGGAAAGCCAGCCGTTGATCAACGCCAATGTGAAGACGCATCAGGCCTATGCGTTCACATGCGTGCGCAATCCCTATACCCGGATCCTGTCATCCTTCTTCGACAAGATCTGCGGGATACAGCGCAATGGCAAACGCTATCGCGGGAACCTTGTTCCGATGCTGATCCAGAAATACGGGATCGAGGTGGGGGGCGACGATGGCAAGCAGGAGTTTGACCAGATCGCCAGCTTCCGCCGGTTCCTGCTTTTCACGCGGGACACGATCCGCTGGCGCCGCCCGATGGAGCCGGACATTCACTGGTCGGCCACGTCGGGGCATGTGTCCACCTTCATTGCGAATGGCGGGCGGTATGACAAGATTTTCTGGACCGAGACCTTCAATGACGGGATGCAAGAGGTGCTCGACGCCATCGAAACGCCGCATAGCGTGAACCTGTCCGAGATCCCGCGTTTCAATGAATCCGAAGGTCATGGCCCCAAGCGCTTGCATCCGGTCGAAGACTATTTCGACGATCTTTCGATGCATCTGGTCTATGAAATCTACAAACGCGATTTCGACCTGTTCAAATACGATTTCGAGAACCCGGGCAACAAGATGCCCATCGGCGAGATCGACCTTGACGAGGTGCATGCAAAACTGGGCGACTGAGTTTGGCGTGTTTGCCGATGGGCTCTAGAGTTTCGACGAAATGATCCCGGTCGAAAACCCGCCCATGCGCAATTCGCCGAACAGGCGTTGGTACTCGATCTTGGGACAACGGTTCTGCACCACGTCGACGCCCTGCGCCTGCAGCTTTTCGGCCGCCTGCGCGTGCTCGACACCGATTTGCATCCAGAAGGTCCTGAGATCCGGCAGGTGGGTCATGGCCTGCTCGGCAATCTCGGGCACGGCCTCGGACCGGCGAAAGACATCGACCATTTCCACATCCTTTGGCACCTCGCTCAGATCGGCGCGGATCTCCTGACCAAACAGGGTCTTGCCCGCGTGGCCGGGATTGACCGGGATTACCTTGAACCCCTTGAGATTCAGGTAGCGCGCGACGAAATAGCTGGGTCGGACCGGGTTGGTCGACACACCGACAAGCGCGATTTTTTTCGTGCGCTTCAGGACGTCTTTGAGAAAGGTGTCAGAATAGCTCATGACAGAGACCCTACACGGCAATCTGCGCAGAAAAAAGCGCCCAGATGAACTCTGGGCGCTGAGTGCGGAACGAGGGACAGTGTGGTGTCACACAGAGGTTCCGGCTCTGTGTGTCATGACCATGAGATAGGTGCCGAAAGCGGAATGAAAAGAGCTTGTAAACGAGTTGTGAACAGGCCGGGATCACCCCACATGCCGTCGCATGGCCCGTGTCATCCCGCGGGTTGCTTCTGCAATCATGGTGAGCTTTCCGCGGCGGGATTCAAGATGTTCCTGCAAACTGGGATGCAGGCGCTCGGAGCGGTCTTTCATGCGGCGGCGCGGGGCGCGGAACAGGAACATCTTGCCCCAGCTTGACCAAGTGCCGATGGAGGGCGCATTGACATCTGTTGGATAGCGGTTTCGCCACCCGTCTGGCAGCGGCAGACCACAAGCTTCGGCCCGCTCAAGTATCCAGACCAGCGGGATATTCGACAAGGGCCGCGCGCTTTCATCGCCCCCAAGTTGCCCGCCGATATCGCCATGGGTGCCGCGAAACCAGACCTGCTCGATGCGGTTGCCGAATTCCTCGGGCACGTCCCAGAGAACCGGCGCATAGGCCGATCGTGTCTCGTCATAGGCGAGCGCGTGAAAGCCATGCTGGACAGAGCGGCCAAGGTGGTGGTTGTGGAACGCGTGACGCGTTTCGGAGAGCCGCCAGATCAGCGGCAGGCGCACGCCCAGCGCCTTGACCGTATCAAACACGCCGACCGCTTCGATCATGGTGTGATCGTGGCAATAGGCGCGGCGAAACGCCCGTGCCGCGTCACCGTCCGGCGCTGTTTCATAATGGCGGTAGGCCTGCGTGATGTTGCGTTCGACGGCGTGGCGTGCTGAGAGCAATCCCATCCTGTCTATCATCCCGGCCAGTGATCGTATGGCATATCCGCCGCGGGAGTAGCCAAAGAGGAATATCCGGTCGCCGGGCCGATAGCGCGAGGCGAGATACCCATAGGCCCGCCGGATTTGCCGGTTGATCCCCTTGCCGGTCACCACGGCCCAGGCTGCGCGCCAGTCGGGGAACTGCACCCCGGGTTCGTAATAGATCGACAGATCATCCGGGCTCTCGCAAAGCAGCTTGTAGATCAGACCGGCATTGGTTTCGCACCCGTCCCGCAGCGAGGACATGGTTCCGTCAAGGATGATCACATGGATGCGCGGCCCGCGGCGCGGGCCAGACCGGGTCTGGTTGCGGCGAAATTTTCGCCCCAACCATCCCACTATCTGCTTATGCAGCCGTCTCAGTCGCATCCTTTGTCATTCTCCTGTCGCGCGCGGGTTCCCTCTGCGGTGTTGCCCCCGCCAATCGGTCCGGGCGTTGCGGCGATGTCTTTCCAATATCGGCATATGACGTTGTAATATCCATGAAATTTGCCGTGAACCGGACTGTGCCACCGTCATGCGCACCCCTTGGGCCGCAAATCCGGCGGTTCATTGAACCGCCATATGTCATGCGTCGGGTCGTCATTCCGGTCTCCTCTGACACCAACCTACCGCGCAAGCATGGCATGAGTGCGGCGGGTTCGGGAACATTTCCCATCGCGTTGGTCCCTTTCGCAGGATGCAGGCGAATGCTTTAAATATCGTGACTCGCTTCTGAGCTATGCCCGCGCAGGTTTGCGGGGATGGGGCGCGCGTCGACTGTCACCGGGGCAAGACCCGCGCGAACCGTAGCGATCCGGTTCAACCCAAAGCCATTGAACCCGGTGCTCAGCGCAAGACTGTAGGCACCCATTCCCGAGAACAGGACAAAATCGCCCTCGCGGCAATCACCGGGCAGAGACGTTTCCGGCGGCAACCGGTCAACGGAATCGCAGGTTGGGCCAAAGACCGGCATCTGCTCCGGAGGACCAAGCCGCTCCGCCCCATCGGGGGCAAAGACCCGGACCCGGCGGGGCGTTGGCATGTCGCGCATCTCGGCCAATCCGCCGTAAAGCCCGTCATTGAGATAAACCGCCCCGGTGCCGCGCCGTGCCTTGATCCGCGTCACAAGCGTAAACGCCTCGGCAACAAGCGCGCGCCCCGGCTCACATACCAGTTCTGGCGGGTGTTCAAACGCTGATCTTGCGGACCTGCCAATGGCGCTCAATGTCTGTTCCAGACCGTCACCGGCCCCATCGCGATCCGATGCAAATCCGCCTCCCAAATTCAAGCGGGCCAGCGTGACACCAGCGTCGCGCGCGATCTGCGCCGCGGTTATTATATATCTCTCCCACGCCTCCGGGGCGCGGCATTGAGTGCCCGGGTGAAAGGTCAGCGACGGGGTCGCACCCGAGCGCTGTACCTGTTGCAGCAGTTCAATGGTCTCGGCGGGGCCGACGCCGAATTTTTCGCCAAAGTCATAGGCTGCTCCCGGCACGTTCAGCGCCAGCCGGACCGCGATTTCATCCCCCGGCGCGGGGGCGATCTTGGCCAATTCGCCGGGGTCATCCACCGACCAGGATCGCACGCCCAGATGACGGGCCTCGGCAATCTCGTCGGTGCCGCGGATCGGGTTATGATAGTGCAGATCGGCCCCGGGACAGACCTCGCGCACCGCCCGCATTTCCTTTGGCGAGGCGACATCAAAGGCGCGCATGCCAAAACCGCACAGGTTTTCCAGAACCATGGGGCTTGCATTGGCCTTGACCGCATAGGTGACCAGCCCGTCGAAACCGGAACGGAACCGTTCATACTGACGCAAAAGATCACAGGGCGCGAAACATGCAACCGGCTCGGTCGGTTGCAGACGCATCGCCGCATCCAGAGAGGTTGCAAAAAGTGTGGTATCCGCCTGCATCTGCGCCTCCTTTTTTCTCAGGATCGCCAAGGCAGAGGTCAATTCCGCCTGTCACTTTGTGCAATTTGCGGTACAGTTACGTCAAAATGACCAAAAGACTGTCAAATGGACAAGATTGATCAGCAACTCTTGAATCTGCTGGCAGAGGATGCCCGCGCGCCGGTGGCCACGCTGGCGCGCAGGCTGGACCTTGCGCGGACGACAGTGCAGGCCCGGATGGAGCGTCTGGAACGGCAAGGGCATATCGCGGGCTATACGATCCGCAGGGGCACGGCCGCCAAGGCTCCGCTGCGCGCGACTGTCCTGATCTCTATCGAGCCGCGCTCCGGACCAACGGTGCTGGCGCGGCTCAAATCCTTGCCCGATGTGACCCGCGTGCACACGACAACCGGACGGTTCGACCTGATCGCCGAGCTCGAAGCACAAAGCAGTGAAGCGCTGGACGATACGCTGGACAGGATTGGTGAGGCTAAAGGGGTCAAAAGCTCGGAAAGCCTTGTGCATCTGTCCACGAAGATTGACCGAAGCTGACGGGCGCGGGCCGGTCGGACCCGAAATGGCCATATTCGTGAACGGCCCCGGCCATCTTCGTTAACTAACTCCAAAGCGTACACAGTTTGGAGTTACTCGCATGTCTGTTGATGTTTATGGCAAGACCGAGGACCACAAAGGTTGATCGCGCTGGTTCATCAGGAACGCGAAAAGGCACTTTCGCCGCGCGAATGGAAACACCGGTTGGCGGGACACGGCTATGCCCTGCGCGATACCGATCATGGCACCGTTATCACGTCGTTGTCCCAAGGCTGCGAAATTTGTCCGCTCCCGCGGCACCTGGCGTCGTGAAATCAGCCTTGCCTAGCGGCCGGGTATGCCGTCGCGCGGGCCGCTGACCGCCCAGTTCTCGATGACTTCGACCGCTTCTTGCGCGGTTTCGACAAACCGGAACAGCTCAAGGTCTTCGGAGGAAATCGTGCCCGCGTCCGACAGCGCTTCCCAGTTGATGATACGTTCCCAGAATTCCCGCCCGAACAACAGAAATGGAACCCGTTTCATGCGCCCGGTCTGGATCAGCGTGAGGGATTCGAACATCTCGTCCAATGTCCCGAACCCGCCCGGAAAGACGCAGATCGCACTTGCCCGCATCAGGAAATGCATCTTGCGGATCGCGAAATAGTGGAAGTTGAAACAGAGGTCGGGGGTGACGTATTCATTCGGCGCCTGTTCATGCGGCAGCACGATATTCAGCCCGATGGAATGGCCCCCCGCATCAAATGCGCCACGGTTGCCGGCCTCCATCACGCCGGGACCGCCGCCGGTGACGATGACATTCTCATGCCCGCCGGTCTTGAGTGATTTCTCGGTCATGAGCCGGGAGAATTCACGCGCCTCCTCATAGAACTCTGACAAACCGGCCAGCGTCTTTGTCCGCGCCGTTTCCTTTTTCGACGGTTCCGGAATGCGCGCCCCGCCAAACAGAACGATGGTGCTTTCGACGCCGTATTCGGTCATCATCATTTCTGGTTTGAGCAGTTCGAGCTGAAGTCGGACCGGGCGCAGTTCATCGCGGCACAGAAAGTCTTCGTCCGCAAAAGCCAGCCGATAGGCAGGGGCGCGTGTCTGTGGCGTATCGGGAATGTGGTCGGCTTTTTCACGGTCTGTATGAGCGTCGCGAAACGGGCTGCGGCGGTACTCGTTCATGGGATACGTCCTGCTCTGCTTGTTCGGGTTCGATATGACGTGAGCGGGATGATAAACTCAACCCCGCGCGGGGTGACGTTTCGGAAAGGCGCGTGTTGCGCAGGGCTTCGATTTGCTGTCTAAGGCAGCGCTAACGCAGCATGCATCCATCCGACGGAGGAACATCCATGTCCAACGCCCAGCTTGAAACTGCCATCGAAGCCGCCTGGGAGGCGCGCGACACCATCACGCCGTCTACCGGTGGCGAAACCCGCGAAGCGATCGAAGACACTCTGAACGCGCTGGACAGCGGCAGCCTGCGCGTTGCCGAACGTCAGGACAGCGGCGACTGGCACGTGAACCAATGGGCCAAGAAAGCGGTTCTGCTGGGTTTCCGTATCAAGGACATGGAACAGCATGACAACGGCCCCCAAGGCGGCGGCTGGTGGGACAAGGTCGACAGCAAGTTCAAGGGTTGGGGCGACAACCAGTGGAAATCTGCAGGCTTCCGCGCCGTGCCGAACTGTGTCGTGCGCAAGTCCGCCTACATTGCCCCCGGCGTCGTGCTGATGCCGTCCTTTGTCAATCTCGGTGCCTATGTGGACGAGGGCACGATGGTTGATACCTGGGCCACCGTCGGCTCTTGTGCGCAGATCGGCAAGAACGTGCACCTGTCCGGTGGCGTGGGCATCGGCGGCGTGCTGGAACCGATGCAGGCGGGTCCGACCATCATCGAGGACAACTGCTTTATCGGGGCGCGCTCCGAGGTGGTCGAAGGCTGCATCGTGCGCGAAGGCTCTGTGCTGGGCATGGGCGTCTTCATCGGCCAGTCCACCAAGATTGTCGACCGCGAGACCGGCGAAGTCATGTATGGCGAAGTGCCGCCCTATTCGGTGGTGGTGGCAGGCTCCATGCCGTCGAAAAACGGCATCAACCTGTACTGCGCGGTGATCGTGAAGCGCGTGGATGAGCGCACCCGCTCCAAGACCGGGATCAACGAGCTTCTGCGCGACTGAGACGCGCCGAAATCACGCTTTGAAGAACGCCCCGCCTTGTGCGGGGCGTTTGCATTTCCGTCCTGAGAAAAGTGTTTTTGATCTGGAAACCGGCGATCTTGCGTACCAATACAGATCGTGCAGGTTTCCGGGTGCTTGGTGAAGAGGTCTGCGATCATCAAAACGCGACAATGACTCCAGAGGGGGAGACCCATGATGAAACGACGCTTTGCACTGAAATCCATGGCAGCGGTTGGGCTGCTGGCCGCGACCGCAGCTTGTACCGACATGGCCATGAGCGGTGGTGACGATATCGTCGATATCGCAGCCTCCAACCCGGATTTTTCCACATTGGTCGCCGCTGTGCAGGCCGCCGATCTGGTGGATACCCTGAAAGGCCCTGGACCGTTCACGGTCTTTGCGCCGACGAATGACGCCTTTGCCGCGCTGCCCGCCGGCACGGTTGAGAACCTGCTCAAGCCCGAGAACAAGGATCAGTTGGTTGCAATCCTGACCTATCATGTGGTTCCTGGAAAATTCACCGCCGCATCGCTGTCTGGTCAACGCGGGCGGGTGGCCACGGCGCAGGGCGGTTACCTTCATGTGAACGGAACCGATGGCGTACATGTCAACGATGCGCGCGTGACCGCCGCGGACATCATGGCGTCCAATGGTGTGATCCATGTGATCGACAAGGTTCTGCTGCCTTAACCGCCTCAGCTTGTGGCGAATGCCCCCGTCCGGCTGTCCCGGGCGGGGGTTTGATTTTGAAAACCGCTTGCTCCAGGACCCGGGCCAAGGCATGTGGGAACTCCACGTTGCGAGAGACCGAGCCATGTCCGACAAGCCAAAGAAACCCAAACGCCACCACGTCTATACTCTTGTCGTGCAGGTTGGCCGCAAGGACGGCGACGGCCTGCCCAAGGACAGCACCGGCGCGGGGCTGATCTGCTACGCGTCCGGAGTGGACGAGGCTGAAGCTGTGCGCGAAACCGTGGCCATCCTGAAACAGGCGGATATGGCGCCTCTGGATGTAACCGGGCATGGTACGCTGGATGACCGGCGTGAGGGTGGCGAGGAGATCGGTCAGGAAGAAGTTGATCTGATGCAACGCGCGCTAGAGGAAAACGCCGTGATCGTGGCACAGGTCACGCCGTTTTTCGACGCGGAATAAAACGGCGAGCGCCCTTCAGCCCGCCGGTTTGCGCGCGGTGATGCTGGCAAACAGGATTGCCCCGTAAAATGAGCCTTGCTCGACGCGGCGGCGCGCTTCCTCGACAAAAGCCTTGGCAAGGGCTTCGCCGCAATCTCCGGCCCGGGATGCGGCGTCTACGCCGCGCTCCATCACCGTAATCATGTAATCCGGCTGAGTCGTCTGCACATATCCATGCGCTTGCATTCTTGGGGTTTCGAAACCACTTTCGGACATCAGACCGGGCAGCCTGCGCATGATATACATGTCGTGGATAAGGTGACGCTGCGCGGCTTGCATCGCGGATTGCAAAGGATCACCTTCGAACAATGCTACTGTATTGGTGGCATAGTCACCGTCGAAAACGGCCAGAACGCCTCCGGGCCGCAGAATCCGCATGGCTTCGCTCAGGGCCGCTTGCGGGTTGGCCAAATGGGAAAACACCGTATGGGCAATCACAAGATCGGCCGAGGCATCCTCGACGCCCGTGTGCCCGGCATCGCCCGCTTGGAACGATACTCCTGACCAGTCGTCAAACCGGGCCTGCGCGCGCCGTATCAGCCCCGGCGACGGGTCCACACCGATGAAGCGTTTCGGTTTCAGGATGTCCAGCATCAGCGCGCTTGTCGCGCCATTGCCGCATCCAACCTCCACAAGTTCAAGATCGGGTTGGGCCAGTGGTGCCATATACGCCCGGCAAATATCCTGCATCGTGGTCTCGCTGGCGCGGATGTCCATGGCAGTGGCGATTGCGTTCAGGACCTCTTCGGGTTGATCCTTGATCGAAAGGTATAGGTCCGGCATCGGGAACACTTTCACTGGTGTGCATACCCTTAGCAGCAATAGTGCAATGCGCCAAATCCGGGTCTAGGCGACCTCGATCAGGGCCCGCGCCTCGTAGCCGGCCAATACCGGCGAGGCCAGCGACGCCTGTTCCGGGATCATCGTGGGGTTGGCATCGCAAAGCACGCTCGCCCCAAGCTTGGCCGGATCGCGGCGCAGGCGGCCGATAAAAAGGCTTTCCACACTGGCACCATTGGCTTCGATCCTGCTGTGGGACGGAAGCAGGACCTGCGCATAGGTGACCAGCGCGACATGGGTCTCGCGCAGCGCTGACACCCCGTTGACCAGATGTTCGGCTGGGACCAGCACCGCCTCGCGGCCAAAGGTATATTCGACAAGACTGCCGGTCATGAAAATCTTTTGATGGGCCGCTACGATCAGGTCCTGCTGAAGGTCGAAATAGGGGGCGCGCAGGCGGATGGGCGCAAAGCTTCCCAGGGCGGGGACCGTGCGCTGTGCGACATGCAGCACAGGTTCGGGCGGATTGCCGGCCCCTGTGGTTACAAGGTCACCACAGGCAAGCTCGCCAAGCACGCGTGGTCCGAATGTCGTGCTGACAATACTGCGCACCCCCAGCCCGGGCAGCGGGCCAACCGGTTCGACATCATTTGAAACAGCCAGAAACCCCAGTTCAGCCGTATCGGGCAAACAGATTTCCATTGCCTCGAAGCTTGTGAGACTGGCGGCGGCCAAAGGTTTCGGGATGGGCAGAGTGCCAATGACAAATGCGCGATCCCCGACAGCTTCCACGGCAAATCGGGCGATCGACCGGTCGCAGTCCCACGCAAGGCTCAAGCGTACCTCTCCGCCCAACCCGGCCTGGGCCAGCCGAAGGGTCTTGTGCGCGAGCATCGCGCCTTGTGACAGGACCAGCGAAAAACTGCCCCCGGGCAGGGCCAGAATGGACAGGTGCCCGGCGGCATGGGCCTGAAGCGGGATGCGCAGGACGGGTTGCGCGGCGGTGATCGGGTCAAGCAGGGCTTCAAGCAGGACCGTTCCACGCCGCAGGCTGCCGCGTGCTGGCGTCTTGTCGAACGGTGGGTGAAATCGGCTGCCAGAACTTTGGCTGAGGGACGCAATCCAGTTCATGCGCTCATCACCGATCTGGCCCAGGCCAACATGCCTGACACGTCAATCATCACTCAATCCCCCAAACGCTGGCCAATCGGCGCAGCGTCACCAAGTTGCGGTTCGCAGGGATTTACCGGCAAAACCGCTCGACCTCTGGCGCTTTTGGCCGCGCTTGTTATTGGTGCCAGCCTAGCACTGGTATGGATGATCTGTTAAGCGGACACAGCATGTTGATGCTTTTGCGCTGCAAATCGGCCACAACCCTTCAGACACCGGAGCTGCCATGCCCTCGATTGATCCGCTTGAATTGACCGCGAAACTGGTCCGATGCCCCTCGGTCACGCCCGAGGAAGGCGGCGCGCTGGTCCTGTTACAGGAGATGCTGGAACTGGCCGGGTTCGAATGTACCCGGGTGGATCGCGGCGGCGTCAGCAACCTTTTCGCGCGCTGGGGCGATAAGGGGCATGCGCGGAGCTTTGGTTTCAACGGGCATACCGATGTCGTACCCATTGGCAACCGTGACGACTGGACAGCCGACCCTTTCGGCGCCGACGTCCGCGACGGGTTCCTCTATGGGCGCGGCGCGACCGACATGAAATCTGGTGTTGCCGCCTTTGTCGCGGCAGCCATCGACTTCGTCACCGACACGCCCCCTGACGGCGCGCTGATCCTGACCATCACCGGCGATGAAGAGGGGGACGCGGTGGATGGAACAACCGCGCTTCTGGATTACATGGACGAGGCCGGGGAGAAGATGTCGGTCTGTCTCGTGGGGGAACCCACCTGCCCCGATCACATGGGCCAGATGATCAAGATCGGGCGGCGCGGGTCGCTGATCGCGTGGTTCACGATGACGGGGGAGCAGGGCCATTCCGCCTATCCGCACCGCGCCAACAACCCGCTGCCCGCCATGGTGCGGCTGATGGACCGGCTGGCGTCCCACACGCTGGATGAGGGGACCGAGCATTTCGATGCCTCGACGCTGGCCGTGGTGACCATCGACACCGGCAACCCGGCCACCAATGTGATCCCGGCCCAGACCCGGGCGACGGTGAATATCCGGTTCAATGACGCGCATTCCGGCGCATCGCTGACCGACTGGTTGCAGGCCGAGGCGGACAGGGTGGCGGGTGAATTCGGCGTGGAGATCGGCATGGATGTGAAAATCTCCGGAGAAAGCTTCCTGACCCCGCCCGGCCCGCTCTCCGAGCTCGTGTCACGCGCCGTCGAGGCGGAAGCAGGCATCACCCCGGAGCTGTCCACCACGGGCGGCACCTCGGATGCGCGGTTCGTGAAAAACCATTGCCCGGTGGTGGAGTTCGGCCTTGTCGGCAAGACCATGCATCAGGTCGATGAACGTGTCGCGGTGGATCAGATCCCCCAGCTCAAGGCGATCTATACCCGCATTCTCAGGGAGTATTTCGCATCATGAGCCTGACCATCACCCGCACTGACGATCTCGACACCTGTCTTGCCCTGCGCTTTGCGGTGTTTGTCGAGGAACAGGGCGTGCCCGCCGAGATCGAGCGGGACGCTTATGACGAGGTTGCCACGCACCTTCTGGCAACGCGCGAAGGCACGCCGCTGGGCACGGCCCGCATCCTGCCCAATGGCGAGATTGGCAAGATCGGCCGGGTCTGTGTCCTGCGTGAGGCACGCGGGCAAGGGCTTGGCGCAGCGCTGATCGAGGCGGCGCTGGCGGAAATGCGCAAGGATGGGCGGTTTTCCAAGGCCGTGCTGGGCGCGCAGATCACGGCGATTCCGTTCTATGAAAAGCTGGGTTTCGCTGCCTATGGCGAGGATTTCGACGATGCCGGCATTCCGCATCGCATGATGGAAAGGGCGCTGTGAGGCAACGCCTGATCGTCATGCTCAAGGAACCGCGCCCGGGGCGGGTCAAGACGCGTTTGGGCCGCGAAATCGGCATGGTGTCCGCCGCTTGGTGGTTCCGGCATCAGACAGTACGGCTCCTGCGCAGGCTGGACGACCCGCGCTGGGACCTGATCCTAGCTGTATCACCGGATCGCGATGGCTTGCAAAGCCGGGTCTGGCCCGCGCATCTGCCACGCATACCGCAAGGCCCCGGCGATCTGGGCGACCGCATGGCGCGTGTGTTAAGGTCCATGCCGCCTGGTCCGGCCTGTCTCATAGGTGGGGATATTCCGGGCATCACGCCCGCACATATCGCCCGCGCCTTTGCAACGCTGGGTGGCCATGACGCGGTGTTCGGACCGGCGCAGGACGGCGGCTATTGGCTGATCGGCCTGCGCCATCCCGGTCGCGCGCCAGCCGGGTTTCTGGACAATGTACGCTGGTCCAGCGAACACGCCCTTTCCGACAGCATGGCAAGCCTTCCGGATGCGCGAATTGCGCTGGCGAATAGGTTGGCCGACGTGGACAGCGCCGCCGATCTTGGGTGACGCGCGGGGCGGGCAGGCCCCGCCTACGGCTTGAAAATCAATGTCCCATGCCAGCGTGATGCTCACATGTCACATTGGGATTGAACGGCATCAGATCGCCGCTCGGATTTTCGCGGAACAGCCAGACATGCTGATCATAATGCGGCATGAAACCATGCGCCTCGTCGCCTTCTGTCGCCGGATCATCGGCCATATGGTCCCAGGCGCGGCCATTGAGCATGGGCGGCCCATCATGCCCCGCCGCGTGCCATGCTTCCTTGAATACAAGGTTTTCCGCGCCGACCAATTCAAGTGATCCATCGTCTCGCGGCTCGTACAACAGGATGGCGGGCTGCATGAAATCGGTATGGGTGCCCATCCCGTTCACACGTCCCCCGGGAGGCGACAGCTTCAGCAGGTCGGGCCGAAGGTAGTGGATGCCCATGGCCCCCCATTCCATCGGCATGCCTTCGGCAGCCGCATGCACACAATGCCCTGACGGGTCCTGAATATAGCCGTCGGCGAGGGCCGCGTTCACGTCCTTGTATTTTTCGACCGCAGCACGCATGTCGTCGAGCGATACATTCTCCGCTGCGGCCGCGTTCCCGCAAAGGGTCATTGCCGCAGCCAGAAGCGCCGCGCCTATCGCGCGGGATGTCGCGGGTTTGGCAAAATCGAAATTCGTTACGCAATTTTCTTTTTGAACAAACATGGTCTTTCCTCCTCTGAGAAACTGCCATGCCCGAAAGGTGAATTAGCATTGCCTGAAGGCCATAGGGTGCGCCCCGCCGCCCGAGTCTGTCAAGCAGCCCCCGGTTGCAACTTGGGGCGCGGTATCAATTCTGCGGCTCCGGTCGTCCAAGAAAAACAGTTGCCACGGCGCGTTTTGCGTGGGGCGCGGATTTGGCAATGACGTCCGCCAGCACACATGCTACGCCGAAGCCATGACAAAGCTTCCTTCCAAGCCCGAGATCCTCGACTGGATCGCCGCCAATCCCACGCTGACCGCCAAACGCGATATCGCCAAGGCCTTTGGCATCAAGGGGGCGGCGCGTATCGACCTCAAGCGCCTGCTCAAGGAACTGGAGCATGAGGGTCATCTGGAAAAACGCAAGAAGACCTATCGCGATCCGGATCGCCTGCCGCCGGTTTCGGTGCTGCAGGTCAAGGCCCCAACGCCAGACGGGGACCTGTTTGCCAGGCCGCTGGAATGGCATGGCGAAGGGGTGGAACCTATTGTGCTGGTCATGCCGCGCGCCTCGGATCCGGCGCTGGGCGAAGGCGACCGTATCCTCGCGCGGCTGCAGGTGGTGCATGAAGAGGACCACAATTACGAAGCCCGCCTGATCCGCCGGATCGGCACCAACCCGCACAAGATCCTCGGCATCTTCTCCAAACGCTCCGAAGGCGGGCGGATCAAGCCCGTGGACAAAGGCGCCGACAAGGAATGGCAGGTCGCGCCGTCTGACGTGCATGGCGCCAAGGATGGCGAGTTGGTCGAGGCGGAGCTGGCCGGCCCCAAGACCCGCATGGGACTGCCCCGCGCGCGCATCACCGACCGGCTGGGTGACCCCAGCGCGCCGCGCGCCGTGTCGCTTATTGCCATTCACCAGCACGGTATCCCGGATGATTTCCCCGATGAGGTCATCGCCGAGGCCGACGCGATGAAGCCCGCAGGGCTGTCGGGGCGCGAGGACCTGCGTGAGATGCCGCTGATCACCATCGACCCGGCCGATGCGCGCGACCATGACGACGCCTGTTATGCCCATGCCGATGATGACCCGAAAAACGAAGGCGGTCACATCGTCTGGGTCGCCATCGCCGATGTGGCCTATTACGTGCGCTCCGGCTCGGCACTGGATCGCGAGGCGCGCAAGCGGGGCAATTCCTCGTATTTCCCGGACCGCGTTGTGCCGATGCTGCCCGACCGGCTGTCGGGTGATCTGTGCTCGCTGCACGAAGGGGTGCCGCGTGCCTGCATCGCGGTCCGGATGCAGATCGACGCCAAGGGTCAGAAGCTCTCGCACCGCTTTGTGCGCGGGCTGATGCGCTCTCCCGCCTCGCTCAATTATGTCGAGGTGCAGGAGGGCATGGACGGTGCCCCGAACGACAAGGTCGCGCCGCTGATGGAGGACGTGATCCATCCGCTCTTTGCCGCCTATGACGCGTTGACCAAGGCGCGCGCGGCACGGCAACCGCTGGATCTGGACCTGCCGGAACGGCGCATTGAGCTGTCCGAGGATGGCAAGGTGTCGTCGGTCAATTTCAGGGACCGGCTGGACGCCCATAAACTGATCGAGGAATTCATGGTGCTGGCCAATGTCGCCGCCGCAGAGACCTTGATCGCGAAAAAGACACCGCTCCTGTTCCGCGTTCATGAGGAGCCGCCGCAGGAAAAGCTCGATAGCCTGCGCGACACGGCGGAATCCGCAGGACTGACGCTGGCCAAGGGGCAGGTGCTCAAGACTCATCATCTCAACCGGCTGTTGCACGATGCGGCGGGCACGGAAGAGGCGGAGCTTATCAACCTCGCGACGCTGCGGTCCATGACGCAGGCCTATTACAGCCCCAAGAATTTCGGGCATTTCGGTCTCGCGCTGCAGAACTATGCGCATTTCACCTCGCCGATCCGGCGCTATTCCGACCTGATCGTGCATCGCGGACTAATCTCGGCCCATGGCTGGGGCGATGACGGGCTGAGCGAGTTCGATATCGAGAAGCTGGAACCGACGGCAGCACATATTTCAGACACCGAGCGTCGCTCAATGATGGCTGAGCGTGACACGACGGACCGCTACCTTGCCGCCTATCTGTCTGAGAGGGTGGGCAATGAATTCACTGGGCGCATCTCTGGAATTGCTCGGTTCGGTGCGTTTGTGAAGCTGGACGAGACCGGTGCTGACGGGCTGATCCCCATGCGCAACCTTGGCCGAGAGTATTTCCATTTCGACCGCGATAACGCCACGCTGATGGGGTCAGACACTGGCATGACGATCACCATCGGTCAGCGCGTTACCGTGCGCCTGTCAGAGGCGGCACCGGTGACCGGGGGAATCGCGCTCGAATTGTTGGAGATCGACGGGGCCAAGCCCCCCTCCGGCCTGTCTCGCGGCGGCCGCGGCAAACCCGCCAAGCGCAAACTGGCCCGGTCCAAGAAGAAAGCGGCCCAGGTGAAGCGGAACAAAAGGCGTTAGAGTTCAACGCGCAGCATATCGCTGCGCGCATTGCGCAGGTCTCAAGGAAATAAATGCTTTCCTGAGGTTCAGTGGTGAGCCGTGCAGGATTCGAACCTGCGACCCACTGATTAAAAGTCAGTTGCTCTACCAACTGAGCTAACGGCCCACTGGCGCGCTATCTAGAAAGAGGGGCGCACAGGGTCAACCCGTAAAATGAGAAAAGTTTCACCGGGCTGGATTCAGGGCAGGCGCGGGGTTATATGCGCGCGGATGGAACAGGTGGATGACATGGCAGTGCCCTTCATGAAAATGCACGGGTTGGGCAACGACTTTGTCGTGCTTGACGGGCGTGCGCGAGGCGTCGAAGTGACGCCCGGGCTGGCCATTGCGCTGGCGGACAGGCACAGGGGCGTGGGCTTTGACCAGCTTGCGCTGCTCTCGGCGTCGGACACGGCCGATGTGCACCTGACCTTTTACAACGCTGATGGATCGCTCTCTGCGGCTTGTGGCAATGCATCGCGCTGCATTGCGCGGTACCTGATGGATGAGACCGGCAAGCCCGAGGTCAAGCTTGAGACGTCCGAACGGGTGCTTATCGCGCGGGATGCGGGCAATGGGCAAACGTCGGTCAATATGGGCCACGCGAAGACCGATTGGCGGGATATTCCGCTGGCCCGCGCCATGGACACGCTGGAATTGCCCATTGATGGCGCGCCGACCGCGACGGGCATGGGCAATCCGCATTGCACCTTTTTCGTTGAGGATGCCGAGGCCGTCGCGCTGGAATCTCGCGGGGCCGGGATTGAACATCACCCGTTGTTCCCCGAACGCACCAATGTGCAATTCGCCAGCGTGATCGGACAGGACAGGCTGCGCATGCGGGTCTGGGAGCGTGGGGCAGGGGTGACGCTGGCCTCTGGCTCGTCCTCTTGCGCTACGGCTTCGGCGGCGCATCGGCGGGGCCTGACCGGGCCGGAGGTCACGATCCATCTGGACGGCGGCGTGATCCATATCCGCATTGCCGAGGATGGGATCTGGATGACCGGACCCACGGCGCATGTGTTTGACGGCGTGTTGACCCGCGCGTTTCTGGAGGCTCTGTGATGGCGGGTGTGCCTCCTGTCTTTTCGACGCTTGGGTGCAGGCTCAACGCCTATGAGACCGAAGCGATGAAAGAGCTTGCCGAAGGGGCGGGTCTGGATGGCGCTGTCGTGGTCAATACTTGTGCGGTGACCGCCGAGGCGGTGCGCAAGGCGCGGCAGGAGATCCGCAAGCTGCGCCGGGAACATCCGCAAGCGCGGCTGATCGTGACAGGATGCGCGGCGCAGACAGAACCCGAGACCTTTGCCGCGATGGACGAGGTCGACGCTGTCATTGGTAATACCGAGAAGATGCAGCCCGAGACATGGGGGCGGCTGGCGGCGGATTTCGTGGGCGAGACCGAAAAGGTTCAGGTCGATGACATCATGTCCGTGACCGAGACCGCCGGGCATCTGATCGACGGGTTCGGGACGCGAAGCCGCGCCTATGTGCAAGTGCAGAATGGCTGCGACCATCGCTGCACCTTCTGCATCATCCCCTATGGCCGGGGCAATTCGCGCTCGGTGCCTGCGGGCGTGGTGGTAGATCAAATAAAGCGGCTAGTAGATCGCGGCTATAACGAGGTGGTGCTGACCGGTGTGGATCTGACCTCTTGGGGTGCCGACCTGCCTGCCACGCCACGTCTGGGCGATCTGGTGCGGCGTATCCTGAAACTGGTGCCGGATCTGGCGCGGCTCAGGATTTCTTCTATCGATTCGATCGAGGCTGATCCGGCGCTGATGGAGGCCATCGCGACCGAGCCACGCCTCATGCCGCATCTGCATCTGAGCTTGCAAGCAGGCGACGACATGATCCTCAAACGGATGAAACGCCGCCATCTGCGCGACGACGCCATTGCGTTTTGTGAAGAGGCGAGGCGCCTGCGGCCTGACATGACCTTTGGCGCGGATATCATTGCCGGTTTCCCGACCGAGACCGAGGCGATGTTCGCCAATTCGCTGAAGCTGGTCGAGGAGTGCGACCTCACCTGGTTGCATGTCTTTCCATACAGCCCCCGTCCCGGCACCCCCGCCGCGCGCATGCCGCAAGTGGATGGCCGGGCGATCAAGGACCGGGCCGCGCGGCTTCGCGCCGCCGGGCAGGTCCGGCAAGAGGCGCATCTGGCGGCGCAAGTGGGGCGGGAGCATCAGGTACTGATGGAAAACCCCCATATGGGCCGCACGGCGCAATTTGCCGAGGTGGTGTTTGACGCCGCCCAACCCGAAGGCCAGATTGTGCCGGCACGGATTGCCAGGCAGGACGGGCGGCAGCTCCTTGCGTGGTAGGTCTAATGGGTCTCGGCCGGTCCAGAGATGGTTGGTTTCCGCCAATCAGCTAGGGCGAATTAACCAGCCGGTTTGAACTGGGCAGCCAGTCCGCCTGCCTTCTTTTGCGCTGAGGTGAATTCTGCGCTGGAATACGCCCTAACAGTTTTCATGTTCGACACTGTACCAGACGCGCCTGCGACCATCAGCGCGGGGATGATATCTTCCCCGTCTGCCGCCTCGCAGATCATTAGAAAATCATTCTCGCCTGTCGTCGCAAAGTAGGACAGCATCTTTCCACCCACGGCCTCGACCAAAGGTTTGACGGCAGCGGCCCGATCCGACGGGTTTGCGATCATCCCTTGGATCGCCTGAGCTGTGTAATTTCCTGTAATGATAAAAGTGGCCATAACGTCCTCCCATGAAATTTTGCCCGGCGCTCACCAGGGAGAGTGCCCTCCCTTAGGGTCTGCCGCAGCATTAATAGACTATCGAGGGCTTCAATCTAACACATCTGATTGAATATCCCTACGATCCTCGAAAACTCGACTCAGTGGACACCGCCTGACTGTAACTCTCCCTTCATGCCACCCCGCAAAGTCCCGTTCCTTTCGCTCTCCAACCTCAGTAAGCTCTCCGCAAAGAACAGGTTGAGGATGTCCCATGAAACTGATGATGGCCGGGCCGTCGCCCTTTGTGCGCAAGGTGCTCGTGACGCTGCATGAGACGGATCAGGAGAAAGAGGTCGAGTACGAGATCGTCACCGCTTCGCCCACTGGTCCCGACCCTGCGCTCATCGCGGCCAATCCGGTGGGCAAGATCCCCGCGCTTATCCGTACCGATGCGCCGACGCTCTATGACAGTCGGGTGATCTGCCGCTATCTCGATCATCGGGCCGACGCGGGTCTCTACCCCGAAAAACGGCTCTGGGACACGCTGACGCTTGAGGCGACGGCGGATGGGATGATGGAGGCCGCGGTGCTCATGGTCTATGAGGAGCGCTTCCGCCCCGAAGACAAACGCTATGACGGATGGGTCGAAGGTCAGTGGGGCAAGGTGGACCGCGCGGTAAGCGCACTGAACACCCGTTGGATCAGCCATCTCCATGGCCCGCTGGATATGGGCCAGATCGCGGTGGGCTGCGCTCTGTCCTATCTCGATTTCCGGCATGCGGCTCGCAGTTGGCGCACCGGGAATGACGCGCTGGCCGAATGGTACTCCGGATTTGCCGAGCGGCCGCCGATGAAAGCCACGGCGCCGAAAGCCTGAGCGATGCCCCTGCAAGACGACCTGAACACGTTGTGGAAACGCTATGTCGCGGCCTATCGGGCGGGTGATGCCACGGGGTGCGCCGCCCTTTTCACCTTGGGCGCCGTTCTGCATTCCCCGTTTGGCCCGCCGGCCAGAGGACGTACCGAAATCGAGGCGCTGCATGCCGATTGGGTGGCTGAAGGGGGCGGGGCAAAACACATGCAACTGCTGGAGTCGGGTCAAACCGGTGATCTTGCGTGGTGCCTGTGTGCCTTTTCCGAAGGTGACGCCACGGGCGAGGGCGTGTCGCTCAACGTGCTCGAACGACAGCCGGACGGCGACTGGAAAATCCGGGTGTGCAGCCTCAATGCCGGGGACCGAGGCTGGAACGCGGGTCTGACGGACAGATTCGCCTGAGTCGCTCAACCGGATGCATCCGGGACGGCTCGGAACGGACCCAACATACCGGGTCTGCAGATTTTTAGCCGACATAGTGATGCAAAGCTGCATATTCGCCGCGACATTAAGGCGCGATATCCCCTGCGCTCTTTTGAACGCTGGACGCCCCAAATTCCCGGCGCTAAATACCGCCCCGGAGAGCTGCGCGCGCCGTATGGCGTTTGCGCGGTCGGAATTGTTATTGCCAGGCAACTGGCGCTGAAATGGAGATCACTCGTGTCCCACGCAGACGATCACGAAGGCACCCGCAGAGATTTTCTCTACTATGCCACCGCAGGGGCCGGCGCCGTTGCGACTGGCGCTGCGGTTTGGCCCCTCGTCAACCAGATGAACCCCTCCGCCGATGTTCTGGCGCTCAGCTCGATCCGGGTTGATGTGTCGGGTGTCGAGGTTGGTACCCAGATCACCGTCAAATGGCTGGGCAAGCCGGTGTTTATCCGCCGCCGCACCCAGGAAGAGATCGACGCGGCCCGTGCCGTGGAGATGTCCGAGCTGATCGACCCGCTGGCGCAGAATGAAAACATCGACGCCGCCGCTGACGCGTCTGATGAAAACCGCGCCATGGACGAAAACGGCGAATGGCTGGTGCAGATGGGCGTGTGTACGCACCTTGGCTGTGTGCCTCTGGGTGACGGTGCAGGTGACTTCAACGGCTGGTTCTGCCCCTGCCACGGCTCGCATTACGACACCTCGGGTCGTATCCGCAAAGGGCCCGCGCCGACGAACCTGCCGGTCCCGCCGGCGGAATTCGTTGACGTAACCACCATCAAACTGGGTTAAGGGAGCGTCACAATGTCTGGTATTCCACACGACCATTACGAACCGAAGACCGGTGGCGAAAAGTGGCTGCATTCGCGCCTGCCCATCGTGGGTCTTCTCTATGACACCATCATGATCCCGACACCCAAGAACCTGAACTGGATGTGGATCTGGGGCATCATCCTGACCTTCTGCCTTGTTCTGCAGATCGTCACCGGCATCATCCTTGTGATGCACTACACCCCGCATGTGGATCTGGCCTTTGCCTCTGTTGAGCACATCATGCGCAACGTGAATGGCGGTCACTTCATCCGCTATCTGCACATGAACGGCGCGTCGCTGTTCTTTGTCGCGGTCTATGCCCACATTTTCCGCGGTCTCTACTATGGGTCGTACAAGGCCCCGCGTGAGATCACATGGATCATCGGCATGCTGATCTACCTGATGATGATGGGCACCGCCTTTATGGGCTACGTCCTTCCCTGGGGTCAGATGTCCTTCTGGGGCGCAACCGTGATCACCGGCCTGTTCGGCGCGATCCCCTTCATCGGCGAGCCGATCCAGACCTGGCTTCTGGGCGGACCCGCGGTGGACAACGCCACGCTGAACCGCTTCTTCTCGCTGCACTATCTGCTGCCCTTCGTGATTGCCGCGCTTGTCGCCGTTCACATCTGGGCCTTCCACACCACGGGCAACAACAACCCGACCGGTGTTGAAGTGCGCCGCAGCTCGAAAGCGGATGCCGAGAAAGACACCGTTCCGTTCTGGCCCTATTTCGTGATCAAGGACCTGTTTGCGCTGGCCGTGATCCTGGTGGTGTTCTTTGCCATCGTGGGCTTCATGCCGAACTACCTGGGCCACCCCGATAACTACATCGAGGCCAACCCGCTGGTGACGCCCGCGCATATCGTTCCGGAATGGTACTTCCTGCCCTTCTACGCAATCCTGCGTGCCTTCACCTCCGAGGTCTGGGTCGTGCAATTCGCCTCTTTCGTCACCGGCGGCATCATTGATGCGAAATTCTTCGGTGTTCTGGCGATGTTTGGTGCGATTGCCGTCATGGCGCTGGCGCCCTGGCTCGATACCTCGTCGGTGCGTTCGGGCAAATATCGCCCGATGTTCAAATGGTGGTTCTGGCTGCTGGTCATCGACTTCTTCGCCCTGATGTGGCTGGGTGCGATGCCTGCGGAAGAGCCCTATGCAACCTTCTCGCTGATCGCGTCGGCCTATTGGTTCGCCTACTTCCTGGTGATCCTGCCGCTTCTGGGTGTGATCGAGAAACCGCTGCCGCAGCCGGAAACCATTGAGGCCGACTTCAATGCCACCATGGCCAAGAAGGCCGGCAAAGGCTCCGCTGCACAGCAGCCGGCCGAGTAAGAGGACGAGAAACCAATGCTTAAGAAACTCACCCTCTCCGCAATCACGGCTCTGGCCCTTGGCACCACCGGTGCCATGGCCGCCGGTGGCGCAGGTCACGTGCATGATGTAGACTTCTCGTTCGAAGGCCCCTTTGGCGCCTTTGACCAGAACCAGTTGCAACGCGGCCTTCAGGTTTACACCGAGGTTTGCGCAGGTTGCCACGGTCTGAAATACGTGCCGATCCGCACCCTGTCCGACGAAGGTGGTCCCCACCTGCCCGAGGAACAGGTGCGTGCCTATGCCGAGCAGTTCATCGAGGTTTATGACGCGGAACTGGACGATTTCCGTCCCGGTCGTCCGACCGACAACTTCCCGGAAAACACCGCAGCGGGCGCGCCCGACCTGTCGATGATGGCCAAGGCCCGCGCGGGCTTCCACGGTCCTTACGGCACGGGCATGGCTCAGCTCTTCAAGGGCATGGGCGGCGCGGAATATATCGCCTCGCTCCTGACCGGCTATACCGGCGAGGAAAAAGTCGAAGCCGGTGTGACGCTCTATGAAAACACCGCCTTCCCGGGTGGCTGGATTTCGATGGCACCGCCGATCTACGGTGACGATGTGGAATATGCGGATGGTCACTCGACCTCGATCCACCACATTGCCGAAGACGTATCGGCCTTCCTGATGTGGACGGCGGAACCCAAGATGATGGCCCGTAAACAGGCCGGTTTCACCGGTGTCCTGTTCCTGGTGCTGCTGTCGGTCCTGCTTTACCTGACCAACAAGCGCATCTGGGCACCGATCAAGAAAAAGGCCAAAGAGCAGGCGTAAGCCCTGTCCTCAAGTTTTCGGAAAAGCCCCGCCGATTGTGCGGGGCTTTTTCGTTTGGGGCGCAGGTGGATGGTTGCGAAGTGAAACCCGGCCATGACAGCTTCGTGCCCGAATTAGGCAATTCGAGACGTGCGTGATACGATGTCTGCATCGCGGAGGACATCGGAGTGAACAGGCATGTCGGACAATGCAGCGAAATTCACAGGGGATATTCCCACGCATTATGACGCCGGTCTTGGGCCAATCCTTTTTTCTGACTTTGGGGACCGGCTGACCGCCACCGCATGTGCGGGCAAGGCAAAAAAAGTGATCGAATTGGCCGCCGGAACCGGGATCGTCAGCCGCAAACTTAGGGATTCTCTGCCGCGTGAGGCGTCGCTACTGGTCACCGACCTCAACGCACCGATGCTGGAGGTCGCCCGGAATAAATTTTCGGATGGGGAGAATGTGGATTTTGCGTTGGCCAACGCGATGGAACTGGATTGCGAAGATGGGGCCTTTGACCTGATGGTCTGTCAGTTCGGGGTCATGTTCTTCCCTGACAAGCCCGCCTCGTTTCGCGAGGCCGCACGCGTGCTCAAACCGGGCGGACGCTATGTATTCAACGTCTTCAGTGCCATGCAGGAAAATCCCTATTCTCAGATTGCGTATAGCATTCCCGCGCAGTTCGTTTCCGGAGAACCGCCTCGATTTTACAAGGTGCCCTTTCACTACGGTAACCCCGATGCGGTGCGTGAGGACCTGGCGGCCGCAGGCTGGCGGGACATTACGCATGAAACGATCCGGCTGCGCAAGAAGATCATGGAGCCGGAGGCATTTGCCAGAGGCCTCGTATATGGCAATCCGCTCATCGACGAATTACGGAACCAGGGTGGTGTTGACCCGGAAACCGTCGCAGCGGCCGTGCTCAGGGCCCTCGAAGTAACGTTCGGCCCGACCGACATGACGATGCCGCTGGAGGCGACGATCTTTTCCTGCACCGCCACCTGATCATCTGGCTGCACAAACAAAGTGTCGTCCGAAAAGGTGCTTCGTCCTGCCAAACCGCCGTTTATTGCTTGCAGGCCTCCAAGGTGGCTTCTTGATCTGGTCTCAGGTCGCCTTTGCGCCGAAATCAGAGGGTGTCAGGTGCCCAGATATGCCCGCAAACTATCAGGCGGGTCATCAAACAGGGATGCCGTTGGCTGTGGCACCGTGACCCTCCCATCCGCAACCACCGAAGTCTCCTCGGCCACCCGTAACGCATCCTCTGGCGCATGGCTGACCATGATGACGGCAATCCCTTTCTGTCCCGCCAGCCGCGCCACCAGCGCCAGCATCTCGGCGCGCAACGCAGGCCCGAGCGCCGCAAAGGGTTCATCCAGCAGCATCAGCGGCCGGTCCTGCAACAGCACCCGCGCCAGCGCCGCACGCCCCTGTTGTCCGCCGGACAGCTCGGCCGGTTTGCGGTTGCCCATACCGTCCAGCCCGACCTCGCGCAGCGCCCTGTCGATCACGCTGCGCTGCTGCTCTGTAGGGCGCTTCATTGTGAGCGCCAGTGCCAGATTGGCGGTGATGGTGAGATGGGGAAACAGGTTGTTGTCCTGAAACAGGATACTCACCGGGCGTTTCGCGGGTGCCAGCCCGGTGATGTTCTCCCCGTTCCAGAACACCTGTCCTGCGCTCGGCGTAATGAACCCGGCGATTGTGTCGAGCAGGGTGGATTTGCCGCCGCCCGACGGCCCGATCAGCGTGGTGAACCCGGCACCGAACTGTGCATCCGCCTGCAGCGAAAAATCGTCCTGCCGGATGGTCAGCCCTTTCAGTTCAAGCATTGGCCCGCCCCCCGCGATCCATGGCCCAGAATAGCCCCAGGCTCATCGCCAGAAGCAAAAGCGCCGCGCCCTGCGCCGCTTCCATGCGATAGGACCCCATCAGGCGATAGACCTGCAAGGGCAGCGTCGCATGCTCGCCATCGGCAAAAAGTGCGATCACCCCCAGATCGCCCATCGAGAGCGCCGCCGTCAGCCCCGCCGCAAAGCCCAACGGCCGGCGCAGTCGCGGCAGGAGCACGATCCGCCAGAGCGCCCAGCCACTGATGCCCAGCGTCTGCGCCAGCCGCCCGTAATCCGCGCGCGTCGCCTCCAGTTCCGGGCGCAGGATGCGCAGGGCAAAGGGCAGTGCCATGAGCGCGTTGACCATGAGCGTGACAGGCAGGGCGGCCTCGGCGGGCCGGACAAAGGGCTGCACGATCAGGAACAGCCCGGTGCCCAGCACCAGCCCCGACACGGCAACGCCAAGAATACCCGCCAGTTCCCCTAGTTTCGTGGCCAGCGGCAGGGCCAGCGCCAGCGTCAGTGCGGTGGCCCCCAGCGCGACCCAAAGCGAGCGCAATGCGGCAGACCAGACCTCAGACGGCAGCGACACAATTCCCGGCAGCCCGGCCAGGACGATCATCGCCAAGGGCGTCAGCAGGAAGAGTGCGGCCAGAGCGATCCAGCCCGCATCCATGATCCGCGCGCCCCGGCTCTGCCCGCCCCAGCGCCCGATCACCCGATCCAGCCCAGTGCCAAAGCCGCCCGGCGGCGACAGAACCAAAAGCACCAGTGCCGCGGCAATTCCCAGCGCCAGTTGCACCAGCGCCAGCGTTGCCGCTTTGCCCAGATCGAAATCAAACTTGAACGCCTGATAAATCGCCAGTTCTACTGTCGTGGCCTTTGGCCCGCCGCCCAGTGTCAGTGCCACCGCGAATGACGTCAGGCAGATCACGAAGATAACCGCAAAGGCCCCGGGCGCGATCCGCGCCAGCATGGGCCGTTCCAGCACCCGTCCAATCGGCGCGTCCAGCGAGGCAGCCAGCCGGAAGCGCTCCGCCGGGATCGCCAGCCAACCCTGCAGGATCAGCCGCGTGGCGAGTGGCAGGTTGAAGAACACATGCGCAAGGATCACGCCATGATAGCCGTAGATATCCATGCGCGGCAGGCCGAGCGCGCCGGTGAGAGTGTTCACCAACCCGTTGCCGCCGAAAACGGCCAGCAGGCCCAGCACGGCGACGATGGTCGGCAGGATGAAAGGCGCGCCCAGAAGCGCGATCAAAACGCCGCGCCCTGGAAATCGCCGCCGCGACAGGGCGCGCGCCACGGGGACGGCCAGCAACACACTGATCGCAGCGGAGACCGCGGCCTGCCAGATGGTGAACCAGAGCGCGGAATACTCCGCCGCGCCAAGCGCCCCAAGCCCCCCGGCGCGCCAGATTACCGCCATCACGGGGCCGATCACCAGCCCCGCGACGATCAGTGCCGGGATTACTGCGACAGCGCGTTGCGCCATGCGGCAATGGCCGTGTCGCGCAGGGCGGCGGCCTCATCCTCGGTATAGAACAGCACCTTTTCAGGCAGTGGCAATTGCTGGAACTGCTCCGGCCATTTCTCCTTGGGCAGTGCTGCGGGCAGGGACCAGTTGGAGGTGGGGATCATCGACTGGAATTCCTCGGTCAGGATGAACGCCATGAACTGATCGGCCAGCTCCGGGTTGTCGGTGCCTGCCAGCTTGGCCGCCAGTTCGACCATGAAATAATGCCCCTCGGGAAAGATCGCGGCGGATTTGGTGAGGTCCTCCTCGGCCACGATGTGATAAGCGGGCGAGGTGGTGTAGCTCAGCACCATGTCGGCCTCGCCGTCGGTGAACAGGCCATAGCTTTCCGACCAGCCCTTGGTCACGGTGACGATCTTGGGCGCCAGTTTGGTCCAGACCTCTTCGGCCTTGTCGCCATAGACCGCCTGCACCCAGAGCACGAGCGCGAGGCCCGAGATCGACGAGCGCGGGTCCTGAATGACCAGCCGCAGATCGTCGGGGGCATTCAGCAGCGCGTCGAAGCTTTCGGGCGGGTTTTCGACCTTGGTGTTGTCATAGATGAAAGCCGTGTGCCCATAGTTGAACGGCAGGAACACATCGTCATTCCAGTCCACGGGCAAGGTCAGCGCGGACGTGTCCAGCCCATGCGGCGCGAACATCCCGCTGTCGCGCGCCTTCTTCGTGATGTCGGTGTTGAAGCCGATGGCGACATCGGCTTCGGTCCGCTCGCCTTCCAGAAGAATGCGCGGCAGCAACTCACCGGTCTTGTATTGCAGGTCGCAACCACAGCGCGCCTCGAACGCCGCCTCGATCCCAGGGCCGGGGCCCCATTCCGAGGCAAAATAGTCGGGCGCATAAACGGTCAAAACGGGGGTTTCGGCGGCGACCATCTGGGCCGACACGCTCAAAAGAAGTCCCGCAACCAAGGAACGTCCCATCATGGGTCTCTCCAATCATGTTGTGGGCGGAGTAGGGGTATGCGCTTGGGCATCTGACCTTCCCTCCGCCGGTTCTAGCCGGTTCAGGTTCAACGGGTTCGCGACATCGCATCTCAGCTGGGCATCTGGCTCAGCACCCCGAGGTAGGGCGGAACCTAAGGCGCAAAGGGGTGGTCTTCAAGGCGAAACTGCTTGAGACGCTTGCCTGCGCGGCGTAGAGAGCGGGGCAAAGGAGGCCCCGCCATGAGTTTCAACACTTTCGGTCATCTGTTCCGCGTCACCACCTGGGGCGAAAGCCATGGGCCGGGGTTGGGGGCGACGGTCGATGGGTGTCCTCCGGGGGTGGAGGTTGATCCGGCCTTTCTTCAGGTCTGGCTCGACAAGCGCAAACCGGGCCAGAACAAGAACACAACGCAGCGGCGCGAACCCGATGAGGTTGAGATCCTGTCCGGCGTGTTCGAGGGCAAATCCACCGGCACGCCGATTCAGCTGATGATCCGCAACACCGATCAGCGATCCAAGGATTACGGCGATATCGTCGAAAAGTTCCGCCCCGGCCATGCCGATATCACCTATTGGCAGAAATACGGCATCCGCGATTATCGCGGCGGCGGGCGCTCTTCGGCGCGGGAAACGGCAGCGCGGGTGGCCGCGGGTGGCGTGGCGCGGGCGGTGCTGGCGGATATGCTGCCGGGTCTGAAAATCACTGGCTATATGGTGCAGATGGGCGATAAGCATATCGACCGCTCGCGTTTTGACTGGGATCAGATCGAGCAGAACGATTTCTGGGTGCCCGATGCGGGTGCCGTTCCGGAATGGGACGATTACCTGACCAAACTGCGCAAGGATGAACACAATTCTGTTGGCGCGGTGATTGAGGTCGTGGCGCGTGGCGTTCCCGCAGGTCTTGGCGCGCCGGTTTATGGCAAACTGGATACCGACCTTGCGGCGGCGATGATGTCGATCAACGCGGTCAAGGCGGTCGAGATCGGTGACGGCATGGCAACCGCCGCGCTTACCGGGTCGGAAAATGCCGACGAGATCTTCATGGGTCCCGATGGCCCGGTCTATTCCTCCAACCATGCAGGCGGGATTCTGGGCGGTATTTCCACCGGTCAGGATGTGGTGGTGCGTTTCGCGGTCAAGCCGACCTCGTCGATCCTCACCACGCGCAAGACGATCACCAAATCCGGCGAAGAGACCGAGATCATCACCAAGGGCCGCCACGACCCCTGCGTCGGTATCCGTGCCGTCCCGGTGGCCGAGGCGATGATGGCTTGCGTGATCCTGGATCACATCCTGCTGCATCGCGGCCAGATCGGTGGCGCGGTGGGAGAGACGCGCGGCAAGATCGGCTAGGCGTGGACCCGCGCGCTGCCGTTCATCGCTTGAATTTGCCCTGTGCGCGTTAGATTATAACGTCATGATCTACTCCAGACGCAGATTCCTTGGTGCATCTCTGGCGGTTCCTTTGCTTGGGGCCGGTCGCGCGGTTGCGTCGGACGCGCCGATGAAGATCCGCGAATTGTACGGCAAGCTCTACGAGTCCAAAGAATCCGCTGATGCTTTGATCGGCCAGCGGATCACGCTTGAAGGCTTCATGGCCCCACCGCTCAAGGCAGGCTCACAGTTCTTTGTGCTGACCAAGATGCCGATGGCGGTCTGCCCGTTCTGTGAGACCGAGGCCGACTGGCCCAGCGATATCCTTGCCGTCTATACCAAGCGCAGCCTTCGGGTTGTGCCCTATGACGTCAAGATCGAGGCCCGGGGCGTGCTTGAGATCGGGTCCTATCGCGATCCGGATACCGGGTTCCTGAGCGTCGTGCGGCTGATGGATGCCACCTATGGCTAAAGACGCCGCGCCGGACAGCGCATCGCTGGAAATAGACGGTTTGTGCGTTGCCACGGCGCGGGGGCGCGCTTTGCTCGACGTGCCGGGTCTGTCTGTTGCATCCGGTACACTTTTGGGCGTGCGCGGGCCGTCGGGGGCGGGCAAATCAACCTTTCTGCATGCGGTCAGCGGGCTTTTGGACTCTGCGCGTGGCCGGGTGATCTGGGGCGGTGAGGACATCCTTGCCCTGTCTACGGAACGGCGCGCCGCGTTCAGGGCGGACAAGGTCGGCATGGTGTTTCAGGATTTCATGCTGTTCGATGAAATGTCGCCCATGGCCAACGCCACGATTTCCGGGCTGTTCAGGCGCGGGCCGGGGCTGTCCGAGGCCGCCGGAGACTTGTTGTCCCGGTTGCGCGTGCGAACTGAGGCGCGTTCGGTCGCGTCCTATTCGGGTGGCGAAAAACAAAGGATCGCGGTTGCACGGGCCTTGGCGGCGCGCCCGGGGATCGTGCTGGCGGATGAACCCACCGCAAGCCTTGACCGCGTGGCGGCAGACCGGCTGATCGAAGATCTGGTGTCGATGGTCCGCAGCAGCGGCGCGACTCTGATCGCGGTCAGCCATGATGAACATCTTTTGTCAGCCTTGGATCGTGTCATCACATTGGAAGACGGCGGCATCACCCGGGATGAAGAGGTGCCCTCATGAGGGATCTCTGGGATGGCCTGCCGGTTCTGGCGCAGGACATATTGGTGTCTTGCGCGCTTGTCGCGCCGCTTCTGGCGCTGGGCGCTGTGCTGGTCCGGCGCTACCGGCCCTGGCCGCTGGTGGGCGCGTTGATGTGGCGGTATCGCTGGGCGAACCTGTTGTTCGTGTTGCTCATCGCGATTTCGGTCGGGATGGGGATCGGGCTGATCTCACAGGAACGCGGGCTGCGCGATGGCATGGCCCGGGCGGCGGACAAGTTCGACCTTGTCGTGGCGGCACCGGGCAGCGAGCTGACGCTGATGCTGGCAGCGGTGTTCCTGCAGCCCAGCGATGTGCCGCTATTGGATGGTGAACTCTATAATGAGATCGCAGCCCATGAGCGGGTCAAGATCGCCGCGCCGATTGCCTTTGGCGACAGCTACGGCGATGCGCCGGTGGTTGGGACGATTGCGGAGTTCGTGACGCATCTGACCGATGGTGCGCTGGAGGGGCGCATGTGGCGGACCAGCAGCGAAGCCATCGCAGGCGCGGCGGTGCCGCTTGGGATCGGGGACAGGTTCACGCCCGCGCATGGGATGGGGCATTCTGCGGAAGACGGTGCGCATGACGGGGTTGAGATGGAAGTCGTGGGCCGGATGCCGCGGACGGGCACGCCCTGGGACCGGTCCATCCTGATCCCGGTCGAAGCGGTATGGGAGGTGCATGGGCTTGCCAATGGGCATGCGCCCGAGCGCGGTGACCAGATCGGCCCGCCGTTTGATGCGCGCTATTTCCCGGGAACCCCGGCCATCATCGTGCGATCAGAAGAGCTTTGGGCGAGCTATGCGCTGCGCTCGGAATTCACCCGTGACAATGAAACCATGGCGTTTTTTCCCGGCACGGTGCTGGCCAATTTGTATCGGGTGATGGGCGATGTACGCCAGACCATGTCGGTGATGGCGGTCGTGACGCAAATTCTGGTGGGGGCCAGCGTGTTGCTGGGCCTGTTCATCCTGTCACGTCTGTTTCAGCGGCAGTTGGGCATGCTGCGTGCCATCGGTGCGCCGCGCCGCTTCGTGATGTCGGTGGTCTGGCTTTACGGGGTGGCGCTATTGGCTGCCGGGACGGCATTCGGGATGCTGATCGGCCTTGGAGCGGCGCGGATCATTTCGGGTATCGTGACCGAGCGGACCGATGTGCTGGTTCAGGCCGGGCTTGGCTGGAGCGAGGCGCATCTGGCGCTGGCCTTCCTTGTTGTGACAGGCTTCCTGTCCCTGCTGCCGGCATTGGTTGTCCTGCGTCAGGGGATCTCCGAAAGCCTGCGGTCCTGACGCCGCCGCGCTGGGCGTCAGCTCACCAGTTTGATTTCAACGCTTGCCTCTAGCGATGAGGCAAGGGATTGAAAGCGTGCTTCGGCCACCTCCCCGAACAGGGGCCATGCGCCTTCGCTCAGGTTGAGTGACAGAATCCGTTTCTTGGGTCGCCATCCCAGTTCACCGATATGTCCGCCTTCGGACATCCACAGCATCGCGCCAAAGCGCATGGCCTTGCCAAGCACTTCGGCCTGAAGCTGGGTCTTTTCGTCGATCAGGTCATAGAGCTCTTCAAACCGGGTGCCGTCGCGCTTGTTCTTGTAGCGATGCAAAAGCGCAAGCCCGAGGAACACACGTTCCGAATGCTTCAATCCACCCAGATTGGCCCGCGTGGCATTGTCGAAACACACTTCTGCCCGGTAATCGGGATGCGCCCGCCAGCTTACGTCATGCAGCAGGCAGGCCGCCTTGACCAGCCGAAGGCGGTCCGCGGGCACCTTGCTGAACAGCGGCAAGATGAAATCGAACAGCGTTCGTCCGAAGCCGGGCAGACGTGCATCCTTGGTTTCCGCAAACTGGCATGCTTCGATCAGCGGGTCGCGGTCGCGCAGCTGTTGCGGCATCTGCTCATACAGCATCCCCTCGCGGATGCCGTAGCTCGACAGGGCGATGTCCTTGGGGCGGAAGGTCTGAACCAGCCGTTTGAGAACCTCGATCGCATAGGGCACAAGCACCATGCGCGTGGATGATATTCCACAGGCGGACCGCAATTCTTCAAGATCATGCGCGGCGATGAATTTGGCGGTTTCACTGACCGATTTGGCGGTCATCCGGTATTCATGCAGCACGTGCAGCGGGTATCCGCGCCGCTCCATGTCGATCCGCGCAATGGCACGCCATGACCCGCCGACAAGAAACAGGCGGTTGGATTGCTGGCCCATGCGGTCGTGCAGATCGAGCATGACCTCTTTGATATGCGCCTTGCGTCCCTTGGCGCCGCCCTTGATATCGCGAAGCTTGAGCGGCCCGAGCGGCGAGGTGACGCGCTTGCCAACCTGTCCACCCGAGATTTCGGCCAACTCCATGGACGATCCGCCGATATCACACACCAGCCCGTAAGAACCGGGCCAGCCCAGAAGCACGCCCTGCGCCGAAAGACGCGCCTCTTCCTCGCCGTCAATGACATGGATTTTCAGCCCGGTCTCGCGCAACACCTGTTCGCAAAACCCGGGCCCATCCTCGGCATCGCGCACGGCGGCAGTGGCCACCGCTGTCAGCGGTGGCAGATCCATGCCGCGCGCCAGATACTGAAAGCGCTTGAGAGCGGCCAGCGCCCTTTGACGGCCTTCGGGGTTCAGTATGCCGGTGCTCGACATGCCGGCCCCGAGGCCGCACATGATCTTTTCGTTATAGAAATATGCCGGGCTGCGCGCCGCGCCGTCGAACACCACCAGCCGGACCGAGTTCGACCCGATATCGACCACGCCCACGCGCGCCAGTTTTCGCGTACTCGGATCGTCGAACAGTGGCCTGCCGAACGGTCCGTGATCGTGGGCAGCGTTGTCGCCTGTGCCGTCCATCGTCATCCCCGGGGTCGTTTGGAGCCCCTTATGGCCCGTGCAGGGCAATGGGGTCAATCAGGGGGGCGGGGAAAGTCAGCGATGACGGGACTTTTTCGGATCACCTTGCACAAAGCCGCTGAGGAACCCCGCCCCAATCAAAAGCGGCAGGCTCTCATCCGGGGCAGAGCGCGGGTTCACGGGCTCCGCCTTTTGCGGTTCCTCGCGGGGTGACCCTTGAACGCGTCTTAGCGCGACATGACCAACCAGCAGAGACAGCAGCAATGCGCCACCGCCCACGGATGATGCCGCGATGACCGGCCCGTAGGTTGGATCAAGCGCAGCAAAGGCGGCGAGCGCCGCAAAGCCCAGTGCGATCCCCAGCAAGACAAAGGCCAGCAGCCAAAGCGCGACAGCTATGGCAAGTTCGCGGAGCTGGTTCCGGGCGAAGTCTTTCGCATGCTTTGCGGCACCATCAACAAGGTTCATCTTCGCCCCACGACATTTGCGAACACCAGACCGGCGGCAAAAGCCACGCCAATCGTGGCAAGTGGATGGTTGCGCACACCATCTTCGGTGGCCTGACGCAATTGCACACCCTGTTTCTGCGCCGTGTCGAACAAGGCGCGTGTTTCGTCAGAAAGATGCTCCATATGCGCTTGTGCTTTGCCCGCGCCATTGTGGACCTGCTCGCGTGTGGTCTGTCCCGCCATCGCGGTCAGCGTCTCGATGTCCTTGCGTGCGATGTGCAACTGCTGTTCGAGTTCTTCCTTGGTCGCCATGATTGTCCTTTCCGCAAATGCAGAGAAAGCGCTGGATGCGCGCTTTCCCGAATGCTGGTGTTGAAGGGGGTAAGCTGGACCTGAGACAGGTCACATTGGCGGGCGTCCGCGTACCGCGCGCATCACCATCGCGACCACGAACAACACGAGGAAGATAAAGAAAATGACTTGCGCGATTTCCGCCGACGCCGCAGCGATACCGCCAAACCCCAGGATCCCGGCGATCACCGCGACGATCAGAAATGTGAGTGCCCAACCAAGCATGATGTAGCCCTCCTTTGCTTGATGACGGCGCAGCATTGCACCCGCCACATCAAACATAGGTAATACAGCAGGTTAATCTTTAAAGGTGACGTTCTTGATTGAAAATTCGGTGATTTCCTTTAATATGCTGATATTAAATTATGATCCTTGGTGGAAAATATTTTGATAGGCTAAGTAATTTCCTCAATCCGCCGTATGAGTCAGCTGCGGCACATCCCCGGCACCTGCCGTACCCCGCCCGGAGAGGGACGGGTTCTCCATAAAGAACTTGTGGCAGGAAAAGGCAAACGCGCCATCGGCCAGCGGGTCACGTGTGAATTTGCCATCGGGTCCCATGACCCAGCTTTGCGCCACATCGGCCAGGTTCGCGGCCATGATCTGTTCGGTGATCTGCGCTTTGACCGTCGGGTTTTTCGCTTCCACCAGTGTCTCCACGCGCCGGTTGAGATTGCGACCCATCCAGTCGGCGGAGGAAAAGAACACCCGCGCCTGTTCGGATGGCAGCCCGCCGCCATTGCCGAAACACACGATGCGGGAATGTTCCAGAAAACGGCCGACGACCGATTTTACCCGGATGTTTTCGCTCAACCCCTTGATCCCGGGGCGCAACCCGCAGATGCCGCGGATCACCAGCGAAATCTTGACCCCCGCCTGTGACGCCGCATAAAGCGCGTCAATCACATCCGGTTCGATCAGGGAATTCATCTTGGCCCAGATTTCCGCCGGACGACCGGCGCGGGCGTGTTCCACCTCGGCCTCGATCATCTCCATGAGGTCGCTTTTCAGATCATGCGGCGAGATCGAGATATTCCGCAGATCCGTGGGCCGCGCATAGCCCGAGACATAGTTGAACAGCTTGGTCGCGTCGAAACCCAGATCTCGGTCACAGGTGAAAAAACTCAGGTCCGTGTAGATCCGCGCCGTGATGGGATGGTAGTTTCCCGTGCCGTAATGCGTGTAGGTGACAAGCTCCTTGCCCTCGCGGCGAACCACGGTGGACACCTTGGCGTGGGTCTTCCATTCCAGAAAGCCGTAGACCACATGCGCGCCCGACCGTTCCAGCCTCCGGGATTGCCGGATATTGGCGGCTTCGTCAAACCGGGCCTTCAGCTCGACCAGCGCGGTGACCGATTTTCCATCTTCGGCCGCTTCGCACAGGGCGCTGACAATCGGGGAATCCTTGGACGTCCGGTACAGCGTCTGCTTGATCGCCACGACATCCGGATCGCGCGCGGCCTGTTGCAGGAAGCGCACCACCATATCGAAGGTCTCGTAGGGGTGGTGCAGCAGCATGTCCTTGCGCCGGATCGCCGCAAACATATCGCCATCATGGTCCTGCACCCGTTCGGGCACCCGCGGGTTGAATCCGGGCCAGAGCAGGTCAGGCCGCTCGTCGAGCACCAGTTCCTTGAGATCGGCCATGCCCAACATCCCGTCGAGCTCGACAATCTCGTCATCGGTCACGTGCAATTCGCGTTTGATCACCTTGAGCAGACGCGACGGCGCGCCCGCAGAAATGGTCAGCCGAACAACTTCCCCCCGGCGGCGGCGTTTGAGCGCCACTTCGAATTCCCGCACAAGGTCTTCGGCTTCATCCTCGACCTCAAGGTCACTGTCGCGCAGCACCCGAAAGACGAAATGCGACTTGAGCTTGTAGCCGGGAAACAGGCTGTCGATATGCAGGAGCAGCAATTCCTCCAATGGCAGGAACCGGGCACTGCCAGTGTCGGATGGCAGGCGGATGAAGCGATCCACCTGATGCGGAATTGGCAGCAATGCCTGGAGAATGCGCCCGTCGGACACGCTTTTCAGTTCAAGCGCAAGGCTATAGCCGGTGTTGGGAATAAAGGGGAACGGGTGTGCCGGGTCGATCGCAAGCGGCGAGAGCACCGGAAAGACCTGCCGCAGGAACACGTCGTCCAGAAAACGCCGGTCGGATTTTTTCAGCTCATCTGGATTGGCGAGAGAGATCCCCGCCTCTTCCATCTCGCTGCGCAGAATCTCCCAGGCACGTTGCTGTGCCTGCATAAGATTGCGCGCGTCCTCGTGGATCAACACAAGCTGTTCCGCGGGCGTCAATCCGTCCGCTGCGGGTGTGGTGTTGCCCTCATTGCGCAGTTCACGCAGGCCTGCCACCCGAACAGTGTAGAACTCATCCAGATTGGCAGCAGAGATTGACAGAAAGCGCAGCCGCTCCAACAGCGGAACGCGCAGGTTTTCGGCCTCTTCCAGAACGCGCCAGTTGAACCCCAGCCAGCTCAGCTCGCGGTTAAAGAACCGTCCCGGTCCGGTCAGATCCACATCGGGCAGGTCAACAGGGGCGGGAAACGGGGATTTGAGAAAATCAGAGCGCTGCATCCCTGTCATGTATCCGTGTCCTGTAGCTTTGCAACCGCCCGGCGCGCCATATCCCGGCTTAATGGTTTGCGCGCTGCCATGGACATGTCATCCATCAACGCCACGATCTGTTGTGCTGCGGCGAAGGACCGGGGCGCATGGCGGACCAGATAGGGGATCACGTCAAGGTTGGGGCTGAGCTGCCGATCTGCGAAGAGCTTGTTCATCAGCGCACCCAACAGATCGTCATCGGGTGCGGACAGTGTCGCGACCTGTGTCCCCTGCATCCGGCTGGCCAGATCGGGCAGGTTCAGCCCCCAGCGCGCGGGTTCGTCCACGGCTGTCAGGAGCAGCGCGTGCCCCTCGGCAATAACAAGGTTATGGAGGTGGAACAGATGCGCTTCGGCATCCTCATTGCCTGCCGCCTCATGCGCATCTTCGACGCAAAGCGGGGCCTGCGCGAGTTCTCCGACACTGGCCGTGGGAAGGTCCTGCGCTGCGATGATGCGTGCGCCGCTCATTTCCGCCCAGACATGGGCAAGATGGGTCTTGCCGCTGCCCTTTGGCCCCTTGATGACCAGCTTGGACGACGGCCAGTTCCGCCAGTCGTCGATCATCGCCAGTGCCATGGCATTGGAGGGCGAGACAAAGAAATCTTCCCGCCCCAGGGCGGGCCGCGCCGAGAGGTCGAACCGGAGTTGTTCTGCCATGTCAGTCGCCCCGGTCAGTCATTCGGGCCATCGGACAGTCCCCGGTAGAGCCGACTGTCGAGGTATTGCCGCGTTGCGAACCGCGTGATCACACCCAGCGCGGCGGCGACGGGGACGGCGACCAGCATGCCGACAAAGCCGAACAGCGAGCCGAAAACCGACAGCGCCAGAAGCAGCCACACGGGATGCAGCCCGACAGAGGTACCCACCAGCTTCGGCGTCAGGATATTGCCTTCGATCACCTGCCCCAGCACGAAGATGCCGCCAACCATCGCGATGGAGAACCAGTCGCCCCAGAACTGGAACAGCGCAAGACCAATGGCCAGAACGCCGCCCACCAGCGCGCCGACATAGGGAATAAAGGTGATCAGCCCCGCGATGAACCCCACCACGAGGCCGAATTGCAGCCCCACCAGCATGAGCGCCGCAGCATAATAGGTGCCAAGCACAAGACAGACCGTGCCCATGCCGCGAATGAAACTGGCCAGCGTGGCGTCGATATCGCCCGCAAGCTGACGGATCACCGGCGCATGATCGCGGGGCAAAAGATCGTCGATCCGCGCCACCATATTGTCCCAGTCCAGCAGCATATAGACCGCCACCACCGGCACGATCACAAAGAGCATCACGATATTGATGATCGAGGCGGCGGAGCTGAGGATCGTCTCCAGGAGCTGCCCGCCATAGGACTGGATCTTTTCGCCGATGGCGACCAGCGACTGGCGCAGGGTGCTTTCCGCATCCATCAGCTCGGGAAAACGCTCGATCAGGAAATCGCGCAGGTTGCCGAACAGCGTGGGCGCGATGTTGAACAGGTCGATGGCCTGCGACACCAGCGAGGGGACCACGAGCAGCGCCATGACGATGAAGAGCACAAGCGCGAAAAGCGTGATGATGGTGACGGCAATGGCGCGGGAAAAGCCCATCTTTTCCAGCCGGTCGGCGACCGGATCGAGGAAATAGGCAATCGCGCCCCCGAGCACGAAGGGCAAAAGCACATCGCCAAGGAACCACAGCACCACCGCAAAGACGACGGTGGCGATCCCCCAGTATTTCATCTGATCCCGGACAGGCAGGGCCATGGGCGGTCCTTGTGTGGTTTGCCCCTACATTGCCTGTTGTCGTGGGGGTTTCAAGGGGAGGTGGTGTTGAGGCAGTCGTGTCAGTTTATGGGGGAACCGTGCAAAAACGCGACGGCTCCAAACCAACCGATCCAAGCAAGCAGGAACATGGCGGCCCGGTACCACCTTTGTTTGAGGCCTGAAATGATCTGACAGGTTATCAAATAGGAAAAGGGAAGGGCGATCGTGAAGAAGGACGGAAGCGACGGAATAAAGAGTGCTGCAGTGGGGTTTTCCAGTAGAGAAACCGGAAATTCGTAGAACGCCTAGGCGTAGCTGACAGGAAGGATCGTCACGACACCGAAGGGCAAAAGCAGGGCAAATACGGTGGCCATTAAAACGCGGCGCAATCGCAGGTGATAAACCGACGGCGTCCACTCGGAGGTTAAGCGCGATAATGCGATCTGAGGCCCCAACAGGCCAAAGGCGGTCAAGAACATGCAAATAACAATTGCCGTAGGCTGCATCGGTTGCGTGGTTCCGACAAACATCGCCCGCCACGTCGACTGCGGACAGCAGAATCCACAGGGCCAGGCTGGTTTTGAGCGTGCTGCGGATCGAAGTGGGAACGAGTTTTGGCAAATCTGCGAAAATGTTGTTCTGGCGTGTGTTTCGTAGGGTGGGCAATTTGCCCACCGCTCATTGTCAGGTCTATTTGTATTATCGGTGGGCAGAGTTGCCCACCCTACGTCTGATGCGGTCTCGCGTCAGTCTGGCGGAAGGGCGGCGCTTTGCAAAGCCCCGCTCTTGCCATTGGCGCGGGGCTGGATCAAAACGGGCGCAACCATTGCAAATGCCCAAAGGACGACGCCATGCGCCTTTCCCGCTACTTCCTGCCCGTGCTCAAGGAAAACCCCGCCGAGGCGCAGATTGTCAGCCATCGGCTGATGCTGCGCGCGGGCATGATCAAACAGGCTGCCGCCGGGATCTATTCCTGGCTGCCGCTGGGCTTCAAGGTCCTGCGCAAGATCGAAAACATCGTGCATGAGGAACAGGCCCGCGCCGGTCACATCCCGATCCAGATGCCGATCCTGCAATCGGCGGACCTCTGGCGCGAAAGCGGGCGGTATGAGGCTTACGGCGAAGAGATGCTGCGCATGAAGGACCGGCATGGGCGCGACATGCTTTATACGCCCACCGCCGAGGAGCTGGTGACGGATATTTTCCGCGCGCATGTGGGGTCGTACAAGGACCTGCCGCTGACGCTCTATCAGATCCAGTGGAAATTCCGCGACGAGATCCGCCCGCGCTTCGGGGTGATGCGGGGGCGCGAGTTCTACATGAAGGACGGCTATAATTTCGACCTGACCCAGGAAGACGCGCTGCACGCCTATAACCGCCATCTGGTCAGCTACCTGCGCACCTATGAGCGGATGGGGCTGCAGGCCATTCCGATGCGCGCGGATTCCGGTCCGATTGGTGGGGATGACACGCATGAATTCCTTGTGTTGGCCGAGACGGGCGAGAGCGAGGTTTTCTATGATAGCCAGATCACCGATCTGAAGTTTGGCGACCGCGAGATTGATTATGACGACCGCGCGGCTTGTCAGGCGGTTCTGGAGGAGTTCACCTCGCGCTATGCTCGCACGGATGAGACCCATGACGAGGCGAAATTCTCCGAGGTGCCCGAAGAGCGCCGCCGCACCGCACGCGGGATCGAGGTGGGGCAGATCTTCTATTTCGGGACCAAATATTCCGATGCGATGGGTGCCACCGTGACCGATGACAGCGGCAATCAGGTGCCGGTGCATATGGGCTCGCACGGGATTGGCGTGAGCCGTCTGTTGGGCGCGATCATCGAGGCCAGCCATGACGACAAGGGCATCATCTGGCCCGAGGGCGTGACGCCGTTCCATTGCGGGATCGTGAACCTCAAGCAGGGTGACGAAGAAGCGGATGGGGCCTGTCAGGCGCTGTACGATTCCCTGACGGCACTGGGTTTGGACCCGCTTTATGATGATCGCAACGAACGGGCCGGGGCGAAGTTTGCCACCATGGACCTGATCGGGTTGCCCTGGCGCATCACTGTGGGGCCGCGGGGGCTGAAGAACGGTGTCGTGGAACTGACCTCGCGCCGCACCGGCGAGAGCGAGGAACTGCCCCCCGAAGAGGCCGTCAAGCGCGTGGCGGCGATCTACGCGGGGCGCTGAACATGAAGACGGTTCTTGCGTTTGGCGACAGCCTGACCTGGGGCAAGGATCCGGCAACGCAGGGGCGGCACGCGCCCGAAGACCGCTGGCCCAACGTGCTTCAGGCGGGGCTTGAGGGGGTCGAAGTGATCTCAGAAGGGTTGCGCGGGCGCACCACAGCCTTTGACCAGCCGACGGCATCCTGCGACATGAACGGCACGCGGGCGCTGCCCGCGCTGCTGCACAGCCATGCGCCGCTGGATCTGGTGATCGTGATGCTGGGGCTAAACGATGTGTATTGGGGCTATTCCCGTCCCGACATCACCGCCGGTCTGGTGCGGATCGTCGAGATCATCCGCCACCATCCCTACCGGTTGCCCGACACGCAGGTTCCCAAGGTCCTGCTGGTGGCACAGCCGCCGATGGTCCCGCAAAGCCCGGACCCCAAGATTGCCGGACCGTTGCTGGCCAACAGTCGTCAATTGCCGCTTGCCGTGCAATATGCCGCGCAGGAAACCGGCGTGCGCCACGTGGATATGAGCAAGGTGGCGCATGGCTCGGCGCTGGATGGTGTGCATCTGGACGCCGCCAATACGCGCGCCATGGGCCAAGCGCTGATCAAGCCGGTCAAAGAACTGCTTGAGCTGTAAACTCCCCGCATGCGCTTTGCTGCGTCTGAGTAAGTTCTGCCAATGCCGAGGCCCGTGCGGTTGACACGCTTGATCGGGTCCAGCGGGACACGGTAGAATTGCGCTGAGCAGCAAGAAGGGAGCGCAAATGTTCCTCAGAGCCCTGACCCTGGCCGGAGGGATTACCGGCGCTGCGGGTCTGTCGCAGTTTCCGGAGTTTTCGCAGCAATACGCGCAGCGTCTTGGCGGTGCGGTGGACGAGTTGTCGCGCGTTGTGGCGGAGTTTGATGCCGATGCGGCGGGGGTTGGCCTGACGCGCGACGCGGCTTTGCAAGACCTGGCCAAGGGTGGAGAGCTGGGCGCGGCGCGGGCTGAAACCATGGCGCGTACCATCGAACGGTATGACCGGCTCAGCGCCGATCTTGAGGCGCTTCAGGGGGCAGGGCCGTTTACGCGGGCCTATCTTGCCGCGCGCATGACGGATCGCGATGTGGCACAGCGCGCGATGGAAAATTTCAAACCCGCCGTGCCCGCAACGTTCGAAGGCGCGGTCTTTGCCGGGGTTGGGTTCCTGACGGGATTGTTTGTTCTGGGCGCGATGTTTGCCATCCTGAAATGGCCATTCCGGCGACGCGCGGCAGCATAGATACGATTTCTTCAAAAGATTTCGGTGTTTTACCTGCGGGCGTCGCCGATATTGTGATCGGTCAGGGCATGCAGCACCTTGCAACTGTCCGAGCTCGCCCCGTCACAGGCCGTCGCGATGCGGCTCAGTTCGGCTTCCAGCTTGAGGAGCCGGGCGATCCGTTCGCGGATGGTGACAAGTTGCCGCTCGGCGATTTCCGTTGCCTCGGAACAGGGATGCCCGGGCCGATTATGCAGGTCGATCAGGGACCTGATATCATCCAGTGAAAATCCCAGATCACGGGCATGCCGGATGAATTTCAATCGCTCCAGCGCATTCGCATCATAGCGCCGTTGATTGCCTGCGCTGCGTTCTGCCTCGGCCAACATGCCGATCTCTTCATAGTAGCGGATCGTTGGTATCTTGACGCCGGTCAGACGGGCCATTTTTCCGATGCTCAGCATGAAGAAACCTCTTGAACCTCTAGTCACTAGAGCAATTAGGGTCTGGATACGGGCGATTCAAGGAGAGCAACATGGCGGGCTGCTGTGGGAGCGGGGCAAAATTCGATGGCATGTCGCAGGCGTATAAACGCAGGCTCTGGATCGTGATTGCGTTGAATGCCGGCATGTTTGGTGTCGAGATGACGGCGGGACATATCGCCGGCAGTCAGGCTTTGCAGGCGGATGCGCTGGATTTCGCGGGCGATGCGATGACCTATGGCATTTCCCTTGCGGTGATCGGTGCCTCTGTTCAGACTCGCACGCTGGCGGCGATGGGCAAGGGGATCAGCCTGTTGCTGATGGGGCTCTGGGTCTTTGGGTCTACCCTGTGGCAGGTGATGGGACCGGGTGTGCCGGACGCTCCAGTGATGGGGGTGGTCGGGCTTATGGCGCTTTTGACCAATCTGGCCTCGGTGGGCCTTCTGATGAAATACAAGGATGGCGACGCGAATGTGCGCTCGGTCTGGCTGTGTTCGCGCAATGATGCGATCGGCAATGTCGCTGTGATGGTGGCCGCGCTGGGCGTCTGGGGCACGGGTTCTGGCTGGCCCGATCTGATCGTGGCGGGGATCATGGCGGCGCTGTTTCTCAGCTCGGCCTGGCAGATCCTGCGTCAGGCACTGGAAGAGAGGCGTGCCGAATTGGTCGAGGGCTGACCCCGGCTCAGAGTTCGATCTCTTCCGGTTCTGTCACCGGCGGCTCTTCGGAGGGCATCGGTTCCTTGCGGCGCATGATGATATCGCCATTGGGCAGGATTTCCGGCGGGTGATAGGCGGACCAATCCTCGACCTTGTCCACCAATCCGCGCAGCGCGGGGCCCATTTCCTCGGCAAAGCTGCGCAGCGCCGGTTCCATTTCGTCCGCGAGACCTTCAAGCTCGCGCAGGGCTGGTTCCATTTCGCTCATCAAGCCTTTGAAAAAGAGCTTGGCCCCCTCCTCCATAAGGCTGGTTCCTTTGTCTTGCTCTTCTTGCGCGGCAAGCGGCGTGACAAGGGCGAGGCAGAGCGCAGTTGCTGTCAGGATCTGTTTCATAGCACCGATATAGGCACGGGGGCAGACCCTGTTAAGGGGAATGCGCTGTATTCCGGCATCATGGGTTTGCGGTTTCCGATGACCCGCGCCATGGTGGGGCGACGAGTAAGCGGGGGAGCGCATGGGACAATTCACATACCTGTCGGATGACACGTTGGAGACAATGAACATCACGCCGTCTGACGTGGCCGACGCCATTGAGGCGGCTCTTGTGGCCAAGTCGGAAGGACGGCTGCATGTGGCCCCGAAATCGGCGATTCTGCCCGGGGACGGTCGATACATGATGTCCACGCTGGGAGTGGGCGATGACGGGTTTATCGTGGTCAAACAGGTCACGGTTTGCCCCGACAACCCCGCACGCGGGCTGCCGTCGATCAATGGAGCCATCATGGTGCTGGACGCCGAAACCGGGCTGTTGCGGGCCATGGTCGGGGCCAATTGGGTCACGGCGGTGCGCACTGCGGCGCTTTCGGCGGTTGCCGCACGGCGGCTGGCTGATCCCGGGTCGGAAAGCGTCGGCTTTATCGGGACAGGCGTGCAGGCGCGGGCGCATCTGGACGCCTTTGCCGGGATGTTTCCGCTCAAACGTATCAAGGCCTTTGGCCGCGGTCGCGCCAATCTTGATGCGTTGTGCGACCATGCGCGGGGCATGGGGCTGGAGGCCGAGGCCAGCGACACGCCGGAGGCGGCGCTGCGCGATGTCGATCTGGTGGTCACGTCGGTGACGCTGAACTACGACATCGAACCTTTTCTCGATGCGCGCTGGCTGAAACCGGGCTGTTTCGCCGCGATCACCGATCTGGGCCTGCCGTGGTATTCTGAGAGCATGGCGGCCTTTGGCACGGTGATCGTGGATGACCGTGAACAGGAAAGAGAAAGCCCCAAACCGATTCTGCCTTATGATCAGGTGTCCGGGGATCTGACCGAGCTGGTGTCGGGGGAGGTCGCGCCAAAGGCAGGGCCAATGGCATTTGCCTTTCGCGGCATCGCGCTGGGTGATTATGCGGCAGCGGTTCTGGCGGTGCAAAAGGCCGACGCAACCGGGGCCGGACAGCGGGTCAGCGGCTAGAGCGTTTCCAGTTTAACTTGAATCGCCAATACCCCGCCACGCCTTCGGCGCTCTCGGGACATTGGCGATGCCTTGGTTCAGCGAAAACTGGAACGCTTTAAAGCGCCCGGCACCAGACCTGCAACGGTTTGTCGGTCTCGTGATCCTGATCCACATCCTTCCAGCCGAAATGCGCCATTGCGCCGTCGATGGGCGCGTAGCCGCGTTTGCGCCAGAACGGATCAAGCGGACGGTAGTCGGCGGGGCGCAGAGGGTGATCCGCAGGCCGGACCACACCGCAGAACAGGGAATGGGTATAACCAAAGGCGCGGGCGTGATCTTCGCGCGCATCGAAAAAGGCGTGACCGATCCCCTGTCCCCGGTAACTGGGCAAAAGCACGGATTCAGCGCAGTAGAACACCTGTTCGATGCCCACGGGAAGGGCTCTGGCCACCGCCTGAAATTCTTCGACATGATCGGCCAGCGGCGATCCGGTCGCCGCGCCGATGAGCCGCGTGCCGTCAAAAGCACCGACAAGCACGGCGCGCGCGCTCTCGCGATAGGTCTGGAGGTACTTTTCCTCATAGGCGACATCCCCGTCATAGAGATACGGCCAGTCGCGAAACACCGCGATGCGCAGCCGCGCCACATCGGGCAGCGCGGCATCAAGCGCAGCTCCGGTCAGGACGCGGGTTGCGATCATCCCGAGACCTGCGCCGTCCAGTCGGCGAGGTTGTAATAGGTCACGACGCGGGTGATCTGTCCGTCGCGCAGCGAAAAGAACGACCCGGCAGGCAGGCGATAAGTCTGTCCATGCGCCTTGGGCAGGCCGTCATCGGTCTGCAGATAGGTGCCGATGACGATGTATTCCGCCGCCGCGCGGGTGCCATCGGGGGTGGCAAAGATCACCATATCGGTGAGCTCTTCGCGGTAGCAGCGGCTCATATGGGTGCAGAAGTTTGCGAAGGCGTCCTTGCCTCTGCGCACATTGCCTTCGTTCACGTGATGGGCCACGTCATCGGACAGGCAGTCCAGCATCCGAAGGATATCCCCGGCGTTGAAGGCGTCGAAATAGCGTTGGATCGTGTCTTGGGCTGTCTTTGTGCTCATGTCGGTTGCCGCGCGGGCCCCCAGTTCTGTTCCAGTTTGGCGATGATCTGGTCACGGGTCTGGCGATAGGCGTTGAGCTTGGTTTCGCGCGTCTCGCCAAGGCCCGTCGGGTCCATGATCGGCCAGTAGTCTACCGTCAGATGAAAGACGCGGGTGAGCTCAAGCGCCCGTCTCTGGCTCGCTGGCGACAAGGATACGATCAGATCAAAGGAGGACAGGTCGTCGCCCCATTCCTCCATTTCGTCAAAGCTGCGCGAGCGGTGACGCGACAGTTCGACCCCGATCTCCTGGCAGACGGCGATGGCAAAGCCGTCGATCTCAAGATCATTCTTGACGCCGACCGACTGGACATAGGTTTCCATGCCGTAGAATTTCTTCATGATGCCCTCGGCCATGGGTGACCTTACGGCATTGTGGTCGCAGCAGAATAGGATCGACTGGGGAAGGGGCTTGGAGGCCGACTTGGACACTGGGCTCAAGCTCCGAAATGCAAAACGCAGATCAGCGTGAACAGACGGCGGGCAGTGTCATTGTCCACCTCGGCCTTGCCTTCGAGCCGCTCCTGAAGGATGCGCGCGCCTTCGTTGTGGATGCCGCGGCGGGCCATGTCGATGGTTTCGATCTGGCTGGCGGGCAGGGTCTTGACCGCGTCGAAATAGGATTTGCAGATCTGGAAGTAATCCTTGACCACCTGCCGGAAGGGCGACAGCGACAGGTGGAATTCGGCCGCCTTCTGGTGATCCTCGGTGGCCACATCAAAAACCAGCCGCTTTTCCTTGATCGACAGGCCCAGCCGGTAGGGGCCGGGCGGTGTTTCGCGGTCGTCACGCGCAGGCAGCGAAAACGAGTTCTCTTCCATCAGGTCGAACATGGCGACCTTGCGCTCTTGTTCCACCTCGGGCGTGGGCGGCGGCAGGTTTGCGTCGTCAAGATCAATGTCGATGATGCGGGACATGGGCGGGCCTCGAAACTTGGTACCGCCCGTGCCTACCGGATCGGGTGGCAGCGTGCAATGCGACCTGTGCGGCACTTTTGCGGGCGTCATGCCCGTATCTCAACCGCTGGAGTCGGGGTCCTGCAGCATGACGGTCCCACCGGTTTCGATCGCTTGCAAGGCGGCGCGGATCAGGCGCAGCGCAGCCCGGCCTTCGCGCGCATGGAAGGGCGAGCGGGTGCCGGTGCGGATTTCCTCGATCAGCGCGGTGACACAGATTTCCGGGCCGGGATCACCGCCGGGGCAGGCGATCCAGTTGCTGCCCTGCGCGTCTTTGGTCGTGACACCTGCGGTATCGGAGAGATCGCCAAGGAACCGGTCTGGATTACCCGGATCGCTGGAATAGGCATAGCCCATCGGGCCGTGGATCAGCTCCTGGCTATGGCCCGGCGTGCCTTCGGGCAGACCCCAGTTCAGCGCGATGGAGAGGCTGTGGCCGCCGCTGAAGCGCACGAGGATTTCTGCCGTGTCGATGCCGAAATCATGCACCGGGGAAAGGCGGGGTTTGCCGCGTCCAAGGATGTGGCCGATGGCGGTGACGCTTTCGGCTTCGGCCCCGGTGAGCCAGCGGGCGAGATCGAACAGGTGTCCTGTCATGTCATGCACCGGCCCGCCATTTTCCGACAACCGGTGCATGGCCAGCTTGGGCCGCACCTCGCGCATCTCGGCAAAGCGCAGCGAGAGGGGTCCGCCCAGTCGGCCCGCATCAACCGCTTCTTTGATGGCGCGGTAGCGGAGGAGCCCGCGATACTGGTGGCAGACGGAAAGCGCCGTGCCGTTCGCTTCGGCGGCGGCGATCATGGCGTCAGCTTCGGCAAGCGTGAGCGCCATGGCTTTTTCGCAGAGCACATGTTTGCCCGCTTCTGCCGCGGCGATTGCGATGGCGGGGTGGTCGCAGGCCGGGACGCAAATGCTGACCACATCGACGCCGGAATGGGCGAGCGCCTCTTGCCAGCTGTCCACGCGGGTCGCGCCGTAGCTTTGCGCCAGCGTCTGGGCGCGCTCCGGGGTGTGATCGCAGACCGCGACGAGGCGTGCATCCTCACGCGCTCCCCAGGCGGCGGCGTGTTTGCTCCCCATATCGCCACAGCCGATGATCGCCACGCCCAGCATGCTCACGCCTCCAGCCCGGTCAGATGCGCCTTGAGCCATGCGGCGTTCGCGGCGCAGGCGCGGTCATTATCCTCGGCGTTGTCTTGTTCGGCGGTGATCCAGATGTCCCGTCCCCGCTGTGCGGCCAGCCACTCCCAGGCCGGGGCGAAATCCACCACGCCCTCGCCGAGGTGACAAGTGTTCTGCCCGTCTTCCCATGTGATGAAATCCTTGAAATGCAGCACATGGACCTGCGCGCCGATCTCGTCCAGCAGATCGACCATGCCATAGCCGCCCTTGACCGCCCAGCCCAGATCGGGGGCGAAGCCCAGCGGGTCGATCCGCGCGGCGTGCAGGCGTTGCCAGATGTGGCGCGCGTTGCGGAATTCCCAGTCGTGGTTGTGATAGAGCAGGGTCACGCCGTTCTCGGCGCAGTGGGTGGCCATGGCGCGGAGGCGGTCGATCTCGGCGTCGAGCGCGTTGTCATTGTCCACATTCAGCCCGGAATAGATCAGGTAACGGGACTCCAGCGCGCCGAGATAGGAGAGCACTTTGTCCAACCCCGCGCGCTCATCCGCCGCCTGCGCCAGATCGGCGAGGTTGCCGCCCACATGGCAGGCGCTGAGATGCAGCCCGTGGCGGGTGAGCAGGTCACCTGCCTCGTCACTGCTGACCTGTCCCAGCCTGCGAAAGCCGATTTCCACGCCCTCGAACCCGGCCTTGGCAGCGTGGGAGAAGATGTGATCGAAGAGATGATGCTGGGGATCGCCCCAGGTGATGGTCTGCAATGCCGGTCTGAACATGTCCCCTCCCGGTTTTTGTCAGCGAGTCTAGACGCAGGGGCTTGGCCCTGCCAAGGGGCATCAGAGCAGATCGTGGACGGTCTCGGGCGGGCGGCAGATGGCCACGCCCTTGGGGGAACAGACCAGCGGCCGTTCCACCAGCTCGGGATGGGCCACCATGGCGTCGAGGATTTGCTCTTCTGTCGCCGCCCGGTCGGTGAGCCCCAACTCTTTCGCCGGGCCGCGCGCTGTGCGCAGCGCCTCGCGGGCGGTGATCCCGGCCACGGCAAACAGCGCCTGAAGCTGCGGTTTGGTCCAGCCGGCTTTCATATACTGGATCACGACAGGTTCATGGCCCGCCGCGCGGATCAGGTCCAGCGTGGCGCGGGATTTTGAGCAGTTCGGGTTGTGATGGATGACGACGGTCATGGATTCACCCGTTCAGCTTGTTCAGACGCGCAGTCACCGACAGCCCATGCGCCTCAAGGCTCTCGGACCGGGCCAGCACCTCAGCCGCCGGGCCGCAGACTTTGAGCGCCTCGGGGGACATGTGGGACAGGGTTGTGCGTTTCATGAAATCGAGCACCGACAGGCCCGAGGAGAAGCGGGCGGAGCGGGCGGTGGGCAGCACGTGGTTCGGCCCGCCCACATAATCGCCGATGGCCTCGGGCGTCCATTGGCCAAGGAAGATCGCGCCCGCATGGGTGCATTTGTCGGACAACGCCTCTGGGTCGGCCACGCAAAGTTCCAGATGTTCCGGTGCGATGCGGTTTGAAAGCGCTGCGGCTTCGTTCAGATCGGCAACGGTGATCACCGCACCGAAATCGCGCCAGCTTGCCCCGGCAATAGCGCGGCGTTCGAGCGTCTCAAGGCGCTTGTCCACGGCCTCGGCCACGGCTTGTCCGAACGCGGCATCGGTGGTGATCAGAAGCGATTGCGCGCTTTCATCGTGCTCCGCCTGACTCATCAGGTCGAGCGCGATCCAGTCGGGATCGTTGTCGCCGTCCGCGATGACGAGGATTTCCGACGGCCCGGCGATCATGTCGATCCCCACCTTGCCAAAGACCCGGCGCTTGGCGGCGGCGACAAAGGCGTTGCCCGGCCCGGTGATCTTGTCCACAGGGGCAATCGTATCGGTGCCATAGGCCAGCGCGGCAATCGCCTGTGCCCCGCCGATGCGGTAGATCTCATCCACCCCGGCGATGCGGGCGGCGAGCAATACTGCCGGGTTCACCACCCCGTCCGGAGTTGGCACGGTGATGGCCAGACGCTCAACGCCCGCCACCTTAGCCGGGATGGCGTTCATCAGCACCGAGGACGGGTAAGAGGCCAGCCCCCCGGGCACGTAAAGACCGGCGGCCGAGACCGGCGTCCAGCGCCAACCCAGCGTCGCGCCATCCGGGTCGGTCCATTTCGCGTCCTCGGGAAGTTGCCGCACGTGATAGGCGCGGATGCGTTCGGCGGCGAGTTCCAGCGCGCGGGCCTCATCCTCGGGCACCTTGGCGCATTCCGCCTCGATCTCTTCAGGTGAAAAGGCCAATTGCAACGCAGTCAGCTCCAGCCGATCAAATTTTGCCGTCAGCTCCAGCACCGCAGCGTCGCCGCGCGCGCGCACATCCGCGATGATGCCAGCGACCACGTCATCCACATCGGGGCTGTCCTCGCGCTTGGCGGAGAGGAGCGCGGTAAAACGGGTTTCGAAATCCGCATCGCGGGTGGACAGGAATTGCGGCATTGTGCGGCTCCTTGAAGGGTCGGGCGGAGACATAGACCGGAGCGGGGGCAGGCTCAAGGGAGACAGGTCGGCGTCACCGTTTCCCAATTGACGCAAATCGCCCACCCCCCTACTGTCGCGCCATTCTCAGGGCGGGGTGAAATTCCCCACCGGCGGTGACAGCCCGCGAGCGCCTGCCATGGTGGCAGGGTCAGCAGATCCGGTGAAATTCCGGGGCCGACGGTGAAAGTCCGGATGGGAGAGAATGGGGCGTTTCCGGTTTTGGCCGGGAGCGTTCTGACGCTCTGGGATTCTGTCATGTGGAAAGGATCGAGAGCTATGACAAAATCCCCCAAATTCGCCTTTATCAAGGCACAGTGGCACGCCGATATCGTCGATCAGGCGCTGGTGGGCTTTCGCGCGCGGTTGGACGAGTTGAGCGCCGGGGCCGAGGTGACGGTGTTTGACGTGCCCGGCGCGTTTGAGATGCCGCTTCTGGCGCAAAAACTGGCCGCAAGTGGCGAGTATGACGCGATCGCCGCCGCCGCGCTGGTGGTTGATGGCGGCATTTACCGGCATGATTTCGTGGCGCAGGCTGTGGTCACCGGGCTAATGGAAGCCGGGCTGAAAACAGGCGTGCCGGTCTTGTCCGTGTCGTTGACGCCGCATCACTTCCAGCCGAGCGAAGAGCATCACGGCTTCTACCACGCACATTTCGTGAAAAAGGGGCGCGAGGCGGCCGATGCGGCCATGCAGGTGACGGCGGTGCATGCTGGGCTTGAACGCGCCGTGCCTATCGCCGCCGAATAACGCTTTGGACCGGTCCCGCAGTCGGGGCCGGTCCCGTCCTGCTTGGTTCCGTTGAACAGGCTCGCTAGGCTGCGGCCATGGCAAACAAGAGGCGCGGCATGGCAAACCCAAAGAACATCCTGTTCATCATGTTCGATCAGCTGCGCAGGGATTACCTGAGCTGCTACGGCCACAAAACCTTGCACACCCCCAATATCGACCGGCTGGCCAGTATGGGCGTGCGGTTCACCCGCGCTTATATCCAGTCGCCCATCTGCGGCTCGTCGCGCATGTCCACCTACACTGGTCGCTACGTGCATTCCCATGGCGCAAGCTGGAACGGTATCCCGCTCAAGGTCGGCGAGATGACCATGGGTGACCACCTGCGCAAGGCGGGCATGGACTGTTACCTTGTTGGCAAGACGCATATGCGCGCCGATGAAGAGGGTATGGCGCGGCTGGGGCTGGAACCCGATAGCGTGATTGGCGCGCGTGTCGCGGAATGCGGGTTTGACGTGTTCGAACGCGATGATGGCATGCGCCCCGAAGGCCCGGACGGGTTTTATGACGAGGGTGGAGCGCAGGCTTATAACCACTGGCTGCGCGCCAAGGGGTATGAGAGCGATAACCCCTGGCATGACTTCGCCAATTCCGGGCTGGACGCGGAGGGCAATGTGCTGTCGGGCTGGTTTCTGAAGAACTCATCCGAGGCCGCCAATATTCACGAGCCCGATAGCGAGACGCCCTATCTGACCGGGCGCGGCATGGAGTTCATGGCCTCCCATGACGGTCCGTGGTGCTGCCACCTGTCCTATATCAAGCCGCACTGGCCCTATGTCGTGCCTGAACCTTATGCCAGCATGTATGGCCCCGAGGATGTGCAGGAGGTGATCCGCTCGGACGCCGAACGCGAAAACACGCATCCCGTGCTGCGCGCCTTCATGGACACAGCCATAGGCCAGAGCTTTTCCCGGAAGGAGGTGCGCGACGCGGTGATCCCGGCCTATATGGGGCTGATCAAACAGGCCGATGACCAGATGGGGCGGCTGTTTGCCTGGCTGGAAGAGACCGGGCGCATGGGTGACACGATGATTGTCCTGACCTCGGATCACGGCGATTTCCTTGGCGATCACTGGATGGGGGAAAAGACGTTTTTCCACGATGCATCCACGAAGATCCCACTAATCATCTACGATCCCTCGCCAGAAGCGGATGTAACGCGCGGGATGGTCTGTGACGCATTGGTTGAATCTATTGATCTTGCGCCGACTTTCGTGGACGCGGCAGGGGCGGAGCCTGCCTATCACATTCTCGAAGGTGAAAGCCTGTTGCCGATCCTGCGGGGCGAGACAAAAGAGACCGCTCGGGACTACGTGATCTGTGAATACGACTATTCTGCCTCGCCCATTGCGGACAAGCTGCAGGCCAACGTGCGCGACGCGGTGATGTTCATGGTCGCGGACACGCGCTGGAAGCTGATCCACTGCGAGGGGGGCTATCGCCCGATCCTGTTTGATCTGGAAAACGACCCCGACGAATTACATGATCTGGGCGACAGCGACGTGCATGCAGACGTCATTGCCATGATGTATGACCGGCTCTTCGCATGGGCGCGCAGGCCGTCGCAGCGCACCACCCGGTCCGCGGCGCAACTGGTCGAAATGCGCACCAAGTCACGGGGGCGCGGGGTTGTTCTGGGGGTTTATGACGAGAATGACACGCCGCTGGAACTGACGGTGAAATATCGCGGGCGCAAAGCGCCGAATATGAAGAACAGACCCGACGGGTGAGACACTGGCCACGGAGAGTGATGCTCGCAAGTCCGGAATGCGGACGAAGTTGGCCTCGCGCTAGCCGCGCGTCGCCGTGCCGGGGGGCGGTCGCCATTGGAGCGCCATTGGCCCGAGCAACAATGGCGGCGCGATGCGCGGCGGCCTTCGGCCTTGATTCCGCGCGGGCGGCGTCCACATCCGGCTCGATCCTGCCGTTCACGAACGCCCCCCGAATTCAATTCCCACCTGCTGGAAACAGCAACCTCAAACGCATCACCCGACCTTGGCGCCTTCCGGCACGGTCCTCGGTGCGGCGTTCAGTTTTTCGATGGCAAAACCCGCTGCCGATTTATACCCGGCTATGAAGGCTGCGCGCTCTTCGGGTGGGATCACGTCGTCGATGTCGTCGAATTCGCCACCGCAGCGGTCGTTGACCATGTTCAATAGCCCAAACGGCCCCGCCCCGCGATTGCGCAGGATCAGCTCTGATACCGGCCCGCACAGCTCCTTGTCATAAGCGGCCAGTGCCTCTTGGGTCACGCCATGCTTCAGCAGGTCCACAGCCATCACCCGAGCGTCGATAATCGCCTGGCTCGCGCCATTCGAACCGGTTGGATACATGGCATGCGCCGCATCCCCCATCAGCGCCACCGCGCCGTCAACCCATGTGGGGATGGGATCGCGGTCGATCATCGGGTTTTCATAGGCGACATCCGCGCCGCGGATCAGGGCGGGCACATCCAGCCAGTCCCATTGCCAGCCCTCGAAATGATGGATGAAATCGGCAATCTTAACCTGCCGGAACCAGCCGGTTGCATCATGCGCGTCCGGTTCATCATAGGTCACTTCGGCGATCCAGTTGATCAGGGACAGCCCGTCCGCGTCGGGGGCCGAAATCGGGTAGATCACCATGCGTTGCGCATGGGTGCCAAGCCCCACAAAGGACGCGCCGGTGCGGATCACCCTTGCCCGGGTCGTGCCGCGCCACATCACCGCGCCGCCCCAGTGAATCGGCGGTTGGTCGGGATGCATCTGGGCGCGGACCCTGGAATGGATGCCATCGGCCCCGATTAGCAGCGTGCCACTGACCTCGGATGTGGTGCCGCCGATATGGGACAGCTGTGCCGTCACGCCGCCATCCGGGGTCGGCGTGTATCCGGTTACGCGGCTGCCGAGCCGTACCGCCTCCGCACCGGCCCGCGCCCGCAGCTTGGCGTAGAGCAGCATGTGAAACTGCCCGCGATGCACCGCATATTGCGGCCAGTCATAGCCCGCCCATGTGCCGCGTGGCTCGGCATGGATGTCATTGCCGTTCAAGCCCACCAGCGCCCATTCCCTGACGGGCAGGCCGACGCTGTCGAGGTCGGCCGCGCTGATGCCAAGATCGTAAAGCTCGCGCACCGCATTGGGCTGAAGGTTGATGCCCACGCCCAGCGGCCGCAAGGAGCCCACGGTTTCAAAGACCGTACAGCGCACACCGATCTGATGCAGGGTCAGTGCCAGTGCCATCCCGCCGATACCGCCGCCTGCGATCAGGACATGTGGCTCCCGCATGATGTGATCCTCCCGTGTTGGGCCATTCAAACCCAAGCCGCCCCTGTGCCGCAACCCGCTTGTGATGTGTCGCGACCCATGCCAAGGAACGTCATGAGCAACGAGACATTTGAAATCTTCCTGGCCTGCGCCCCGGGGCTTGAGCCGATCCTGAGGGACGAGGCGCGCGCGCTGGGGTTTGACAAACCCGCCTGTGTCCCCGGTGGTGTGACAGTGCAGGGCGGCTGGCGTGATGTCTGGCGCGCAAATCTGGAACTGCGCGGTGCGGGGCGGGTCTCGGCTGGACTGGGCGGGTTCCGCGCGATGCATCTGGCACAGCTCGACAAACGTGCGCGCAAGTTTCCATGGGGCGATGTCCTGCGCCACGATGTTCCGGTCAAGGTCGAGGCCACCTGCCGGAAATCGCGGATCTACCATGACAAGGCCGCCGCGCAGCGGATTGAAACTGCTTTGAGCGAAGCCGCCGGTATCCCGGTCAGCAAGGATGCCGCGATCACCTTGCGGTGCCGGATCGAGGATGACCTCTGCTCCTTCAGCATCGACACCTCGGGCGCGCTTTTGCACAAGCGCGGCCACAAGGAAGCGGTGGGCAAGGCCCCGATGCGCGAAACGCTGGCCTCTCTGTTCCTGCGGCAATGCGGCTATACCGGAACCGAGCCGGTGATCGATCCGATGTGCGGCTCTGGGACTTTTGTGATCGAAGCTGCGGAAATGGCGCTTGGCCTTAAACCCGGGCGGTCGCGCAGCTTTGCCTTTGAGCAGCTTGTCAGTTTTGACGCCGAGGCCTGGGAGGCCATGAAAGCCACGCAGCCCCCGCGTGACTGTGTCTTCACCTTCCGTGGATCGGACCGCGATGCAGGTGCTGTTGCCATGTCCCGCCAGAATGCGGACCGCGCGGGCGTGTCATCGGTGACGGAGTTCGCCCATCACGCGGTCAGCGATCTGCAGCGCCCCGATGGCCCGCCGGGGTTGGTTATCGTGAACCCGCCCTATGGCGGACGGATCGGCAACAAGAAGCTGCTCTATGCACTGCATGCCTCGCTGGGTCAGGTGATGAAAGAGCGGTTCGCGGGCTGGCGCATGGGCATCATCACCAACGAAGCCGGGCTGGCCCGCGCCACGGGTCTGGACCTGCAAACCGGGCCGCCGGTCGCGCATGGCGGTCTGAAAGTACGGCTGTTTCAGGCGCGCATCCCCGGCTGAGGCAGGTCGCGCGCTACATGTTCCCCGGTGGCAGCAGCTTGCCCGGATTGAGAATGTTCTTGGGGTCATAGGCGGTTTTGATCGCGCGCATATAGCTGAGCGCTGGCCCGTGTTCGCGCGCCATATAGGCCTGTTTGCCGATGCCGATCCCGTGTTCGCCGGACACCGTCCCGTCAAGCGCGAGGGCGCGGTCGTTCAACTCGTTCACGAAATCCTTGCAGGTTTGCAATTCCGTGGCGTTGTCCGGGTTCACGCGCAACCCGCAATGGAAATTGCCGTCCCCCACATGGCCCACGATGGTCGAGGTGATGCCAAGCTCTTGCGTCCGGGTCTCGGCCCAGGTCACCGCTTCGGCCAGCTTGGAAATGGGGACGCAGACATCGGTCGCCATGGTGCGTTTGCCGGGGTCGAGCGCGTTATTGGCGTAATGCGCGCCGTGGCGCAGCGCCCAAAGACGGTTTCGCGCCTCGGTGCTTTCGGCTTTGGCAAACCCCGTTGCACCGAATTCTTCGGCGATCTCGCCAAACGCGCCAGCCTGTTCACGTACCGCGTTGGGCGAGCCCTGAAACTCAAGGAAGAGATGCGGTTTTTCCGGCAGGCCCGCGCCATTGTGCAGGTTGAAGCCGCGCACCATCATGGCATTGACCAGCTCGATCCGGGCCATTGGGATGCCCGATTGAATGGTCAGGATCACGCAATTCACGGCATCTTCGACGCTGTCGAACCGGCAGGTGGCGGCAGAAATCGCCTCGGGCTGGCCCTGAAGCTTTAGCGTCAGTTCGGTGATGATACCCAAGGTGCCTTCGGACCCCACCAGCAGATGGGTCAGGTCATAGCCGGTCGAGGATTTCCGCGCCTGCGACCCCGTGCGGATGATCGTGCCGTCGGCCATCACGGCCTCAAGCGCCAGAACGTTTTCACGCATCGTGCCGTAGCGCACCGCCATGGTGCCCGAGGCACGCGTCGCCGCCATGCCGCCGATGGAGGCATTTGCACCGGGATCAATAGGAAAGAACAGCCCCGTGGCGCGCAGCTCTGTATTCAGCGCTTCGCGGGTCATCCCGGGCTGGACCACGCAATTCAGGTCCTCGGCATTTACCGCCAGAAGCTTGTTCATCCGCATCATGTCGAGGCTGATCCCGCCCTTGATCGGAAGGTGCTGACCTTCAAGCGAGGAGGCAGCGGCAAAGGCGGTCACCGGGCAGTCATGGGCGTGGCAGATCCGCAGGATTTCGGACACCTCTTCGGTGCTTTCAGGAAAGGCCACGGCATCCGGCAGTGCGGTTGCGTAATAGGATTCATTCTGCCCGTGCTGCGCGAGATGGCTTTCGCCGGTGGTGAGGCGGTCGCCAAGAAGCGCGCGCAGCTCTGTCAGGGCCTGTTCGGTTGCCATGTGATGGGTTCCCTTGCGAGAAGATTGGTTGCGGGATCATTGCGCAGCCTTTGGGGCAGACACAAGGGCCGGGCTTTTTCGCCGGTTCCGATCTGGCGAGGGCAAATTCCTTCGAAGGAATTTGCAAATCTTTTGGAAAAGATTTGCGTCCCCCTTTGTCAAAAAGCGGTCAGCGCGGCGTCGGCGTGGTCGCCTTGTTGTAAGGCTTCCAATCGGTGATTTCCGGATAATACATCGCCCGCCATGCCCGCACGCGGGGGTTCATGACGCGCCGCCACAGCGGCGGGATCAGTGCCGCGATGGTCATGATCGGATAGCCATAGGGCAGCTGTGGCGCATCGGCCTCGGTGTAGTTCTGTAACAGCGGGAAGCGCCGGTCGGGCTTGTAATGATGGTCGGAATGGCGCTGGAGATTGATCAAGAGCCAGTTCGACGCTTTGTGCGCGGCGTTCCAGCTGTGGCGCGGCTGGACATGTTCGTATTTGCCTTCGCCCAGATGTTTGCGGGTTAACCCGTAATGCTCCACGTAATTGACCAGTTCCAGTTGCCAGATCGCGGTGAAGGCCTGCAACACGAACAGGCCAAGCCCCATCCATCCGCCCAGAAGCGCCGCGAGCCCCAGCATCAGCGCCTGAAGCGTCCAATAACGCAGGAACGGATTGGATGGGTGCCAGAACCCCACGCCCTTGCGCGCCAGCATCTCCTTCTCCGCCTTGATCGACGACCGGAATGACCCGCGCAGCACGCGCGGAAAGAAAAGGTGGAAATTCTCGCTATAGCGCGCGGTGACCGGGTCGCGCGGGGTGCCGACATAGCGGTGATGGACCAGCAGGTGTTCAGACCGGAAATGCGAATAGAGTACCATGGCCAAAAGGATATCGCCCAGCCAGCGCTCGAACTTGTTCTTCTGGTGCATCAGTTCGTGGCTGTAATTGATCCCGATGGTGCCGGTGATCACGCCCACGCCAAAGAACAGCACCACGGTTTCCAGCGTGCCCAGATGCTCGGCGCGCGGGACGTACCAGATCAGCCCGAACAGCGTGAGAAACTGTGCCGGTGCCCAAAGAAGAGTGAGCCGCTTGTACCAGCACAGTACATCGTCCGGGGTTTGCGGATCGGCGTTTTCAAGGTTGAGACCTGTCAGCGCATCCAGTGCGGAAAACAGGTACCACGTGGCCAGGGGGGCAAGGATCACGGTCCAGCCGCCAACGGTTGCGCTGATCCAGATCAGCGGGATCAGCAGGAACGAGGCCCAGAAGGGAGCGGCGGATTGCCAGCGGATCAATCTTGACCGGGGGATATCTGTTCTCACGGGTCTGCTCCGCCTGTTGGTCTTGAGGCCATGTAATCCGATTTTATGGCGGTTTTAGGTCTGGTCCAACCGGATCGTCCTTGCGTCACGTCAAATCGGGCGAAAATCTTGTGGTGCGTGGCCGGGCCCACCGGCTAGCTGCGCGTGATATCAAACGCTTTGCGCATCACCGTGGGCAGGTCCGAGGGGCGAAACTCCTCTGCCGCGATGAATTCGCCGCGTGCAGGCTGGCGATCCATCGGGACCAGCGCGGTTTTCACGGCAAGTCGCAGGTGAAAATGGGTGAAGGTATGGCGCGCCTCTGCGCCCGCGTCTTTCCATTCCGCGCGGATGGGTGGGGCAGGGGTGGGGGTGCCTTCGTCCCACTCCGATCCGGGCCAGCCAAGCATGCCGCCCAACAGCCCCTTGTCCGGTCGACGTTCCAGCAAAATCGCCCCATCCACCCGGCGCGCGATATAAGCGATGCCGAAACGGGTGGGTTTCGGTTTTTTCGGGGTCTTTTTCGGCAGCTCAGCCGCCGTTCCATTGGCGCGGGCCAGGCAATCGGGCCGCCATGGGCAGATGCCGCAGGCCGGGTTCTTGGGCGTGCAGATCGTGGCCCCCAAGTCCATGATGGCCTGAGCGTAGTCGCCGGGGCGTTGCCTGGGCGTGATGATGCGGGCCGCTTCGGTCAGCTCAGCCTTGGCCTTGGGCAGGGGCGTGTGAATGTCGTGCAGGCGGGCGATCACCCGCTCGACATTGCCGTCTACCACGGTTTCCGGCAGGTCAAAGGCGATGGCGGCAACTGCGGACGCCGTGTAAGGTCCGATGCCGGGCAGCGACAGAAGGTCAGCATGCGTGCCGGGGAATATGCCATCATGCTCGGCCACCACAGCGCGGGCGCATTTCAGCAGGTTGCGGGCGCGGGCATAATAGCCCAGCCCCGCCCATTCCCCCATGACATCCGCATCCGGCGCGGCGGCCAGATCGGCAACCGTCGGCCAGCGCGCGGTGAACCGGTGGAAGTAGTCCCGGACGGCGGCGACGGTGGTTTGTTGCAGCATGACCTCGGACAGCCAGACGCGGTAGGGGTCGGGCCGCACCCCGGAACGGCGCGCATCGGGACCCACGCGCCATGGCATGACGCGGGCATGCCGGTCATACCAATCAAGAAGCTCGGCAGAGAGGACGTCTGGGTCGCGCAAGAAGTTGCTCGCTGATTCTGGGATTGGTCGGGTTTCGCTGGCATGCGCCGCGATGCGCACTAGAATAGTGCCCGCACAAGGGAGTCAATCGTGACCGAACGCAGACCCACGACAAAAGGATTTGCCCGCACCTCGTCGCTGCTGGACAAACGCATACGACGGGCGAGCGAGAGCCGTGGCTTTGCGGAATCCCGTGTGCTGACCCACTGGGCCGAGATCGTCGGCGAGGATGTGGCCGGGATGGCACGTCCGGTAAACGTCTCTTTTGGCCGGGGCGGCATTGGCGCGACGCTGACCGTTCTGACCACCGGGGCGCAGGCACCGATGCTGGAGATGCAGAAAGAGCGCATTCGTGAGCGGGTTAACGCGGTCTACGGCTATAACGCCATCTCGCGGGTGCGCATTACCCAGACCGCGCCAACCGGATTTGCCGAAGGTCAGGTGCAGTTCGACATGTCCCCCAAGGCCCGCGCCACACCCGAACCCAGCCCCGAGATCACGCGCGCGGCCGCCGATTATGCCGAAGAAGTGAACGACCCAAGCCTCAAGGCAGCGCTTGAAGCTTTGGGCAAGAACGTTTTATCCAAGACCAAACGTTGATTTCCCTTTCCGAAAGGACGCACCATGAACCGCTTGATCCCCGTGGCCATTCTGGCTGTCATTCTGATTGCCGGTGGCGGTTGGTTCCTGAGCCAGGGCGGCTCGACCCCGCCGGATGTGCCGCTGGGTGCCGCCGATGCACAGGAAAACGCGGAAGAGGTGGATACCTCCTCTATCGTTGAGATGGTACAAGGCGACGCTGATGCGCCTGTGACCGTTGTCGAATATGCAAGCTACACCTGCCCGCATTGCGCGACCTTCCACAATGGTCCCTACAAGAACCTGAAATCCGAATATATCGACACCGGCAAGGTCAAGTTCGTCTACCGAGAAGTGTATTTCGACCGCTACGGGCTTTGGGCGTCGATGATCGCGCGCTGCGGCGGGCAGGAGCGGTTCTTTGGCATCACCGACCTGATCTTCAAAGGGCAGTCCGAATGGGTGCGCGCGGGCGAGCCTGCGGCGATTGTCGAAGAGCTGCGCAAGATCGGGCGTCTGGCGGGGTTGGACAACGATCAGCTTGAAGCCTGTCTGCAGGATGGCGACAAGGCCCAGACCCTTGTGGCGTGGTTCCAGCAGAACGCGGATGCCGACGATGTGCGCAGCACGCCGTCCTTCATCATCGACGGTTACAAGTATTCCAACATGGCTTGGGATGAAATGAAGGCGATCATCGACGGCAAGCTGGGCACGGAATGAGCGCAGGCAAGGGGCCGCTTGCGGGTCTGAAAGTCGTCGAACTTGCGCGTATTCTGGCCGGTCCATGGGCTGGCCAGACGCTGGCCGATCTGGGTGCCGAGGTGCTCAAGCTGGAAAGCCCGGCGGGGGATGATACCCGTCGCTGGGGGCCGCCCTTTGTCGAGAAGGACGGCGATATTTCGGCTGCCTATTTCCATTCCTGCAATCGTGGCAAGGACAGCGAGGTCGTGGATTTCCGCACGCCCGAGGGGCAGGCGCGGGTGCGCGAGTTGGTGGCAGATGCCGATATCCTGATCGAGAATTTCAAGGTGGGCGGGCTGGCCAAATACGGGTTGGACTATGACAGTCTGAGCGCGGTTAACCCCGCGCTGATCTATTGCTCGATCACCGGTTTCGGGCAGGACGGTCCCTATGCCCACCGCGCCGGATATGATTTCATCATTCAGGGCATGTCGGGGCTGATGTCCATCACCGGCGAAAAGGGTGGCCAACCGCAGAAATGCGGCGTGGCGATCACCGATATCTTTACCGGGGTCTATGCATCGACAGCGATCCTTGCCGCGGTGCATCAGCGCCACGCGACCGGTCGCGGTCAGTGGATTGACATGAGCCTGTTGGATACGGCGGTTGCGGTGACGGCCAATCAGGCGATGAATTACCTGTCGACCGGGGTGGCGCCGGGGCTCATGGGCAATGCGCATATGAACCTGACCCCTTACCAGGTCTTCGATTGTGCGGATGGTTTCATTATCATCGCCACTGGCAATGATGCACAGTACCAGCGGCTCTGCGATCTTCTGGGTGTGCCCGAGATGGGGCAGGAGCCGCAGTTCCTGACCAATGCCGACCGGTTGGCCAATCGCGACGAGATGACGGCACGTCTGACCGAACGGACGATGACATTTGCCAAGGCTGACCTGCTCGCCGCCTGCGAGGCGCGCGGCGTACCCGCCGGGCCGATCAACGACATGGCCGAGGTCATGGCCGATCCGCAGGTCAGGGCGCGCGGCATGCAGATCGAGGCCGAGGGCGTGCCGGGTGTGCGCTCGCCATTCCGATTCTCGGATGCGGCATTGGCGTTGGACAAAGGTGCGCCGAAGCTTCCGAAATAACCCGCTACATACCGGTCCGAATGCGGCATTTTCTCAAATGTCGCAGATTGCATGCTTCCCGTGGTGCAAATTCTGCTCTATGAGAGGCCCGACAACGATAAGAAGCAGGCAACATGGTCGATCAAACCGCCTCTCAACCGCAGGGGCATGAACACCGGCCTGCACGAGACTGGGTCAGAATTCTAGCCAAATATCGCGAACCGGACGTGACGCGCAGCGCTTTTGAGCTGGTCGTGACCCTTTTGCCGTTTTTGGCACTTTGGGCACTTGCCTGGTGGGCGCTCGAGATCAGTGTCTGGCTGAGCATCGCGCTCTCGCTGGTCAACGGTGGGTTTGTCGTTCGGCTTTTTGCGATCCAGCATGATTGCGGGCATGGAGCCTTTTTCAACAACCGCACTCTCAGTGACTGGGTGGGGCGCGTTCTGGGTGTGCTGACGTTAACGCCCTATGATGTCTGGCGGCATTCGCATTCGATCCATCACAGCGCGGCGGGCAATCTCGAACGGCGCGGGATCGGCGATGTGCACACGCTGACCGTGGCCGAATACCGGGCAATGTCGCCGCTGGGGCGGTTGCATTACCGGCTTTACCGGCACCCGCTGGTGTTGTTCGGGCTTGGGCCGTTCTACCTTTTCTTCCTGCAAAACCGCCTGCCCGTGGGTTTCATGGACCAGCCACGGTTCTGGATCAGCGCCATGGCGACCAACGCGGCCATCCTTGCCCTATGGGTCGGAATTTATGCGCTGGGCGGCTGGGCACCGCTTCTGTTCATCTACCTGCCCTCGACGCTCATGGCCGCATCGGCTGGGGTCTGGCTGTTCTATGTGCAGCATCAGTTCGAGACGACGCTCTGGGACTGCGAGGAAGACTGGCAGCTGCACGAGGCGGCGCTGCATGGCTCATCGCATTACGTGATGCCCGGGGTGCTGCAATGGATCAGCGCCAATATCGGCATCCACCATGTGCACCATCTCTACAGCCGCATCCCGTTCTACCGCCTGCCCGATGTGCTGCGCGATCATGCGGAGCTGGATGAGGGCAACCGCATGACCATTCGCGAAAGCCTGGCAAATGCGCGGCTGCACCTGTGGGACGAAGGCAGTCGGCGGCTGCTGTCCTTTGCTGAGGCGCGGCGGGTTCCGTCCTAGCTCTTGGCCTGTTCCACTGTGGCGCGGTAGAGATGCCACGTGGCGTGGCCCAGCACTGGCAGGACAAAGATCAACCCGACAAACAGCGTCGCAAAGCCCAGGCCCAGCCCGATGGCGACGATCAGGCCCCAGGCGAGGGTCGCCACAGGATTTTTGCGCGCCACGGCAAGCGATGTGGTCACCGCGCGGGGCAGGCCCACATGGCGGTCCACCAGCATCGGGAACGACACGAGGCTGACCATCAGCGCCAGAAGCGCAAATACAAAGCCCACGGCGCAGCCCAGGAGGATCATCGTCCAGCCCGCGCCGGTGGTGAATACATCACTCAGGAACGCGCCGACCGAGGCGTGCGGCTCGGGGCCGAGCGTGGCGGAATGGATATAGAAGGCCGCGACCATCCAGACGGTGAACAGCGCAAGCAGGTAACCGCCCAACACCATGATAGGCGCTGCAGCCGGGGAAAAGGCAATACCAAGCGCATCGCGCCAGTTCGCATCGCGCCCTGCTTCGCGGCGGCGGCTCATTTCATAGAGCCCGACGCCCGCGACCGGACCCAGGATCGCGAACCCGGCCATGAGCGGGAAGACCAGCGGCAAAAGCGTGCCATTGGCAGCAAAAAGGGCCAGCGCAAACCCGATTACCGGGTAGAGCACCACCATCCACATTACATCGGTGCGCATGGCTACAAAGTCGTCATAGCCCTTGTGCAGCGCGGTTTTCAGATCGGATATGCCGATGGATCGCACGCGGATGGGCGCGTCGTCGTGAGAGGCGATTTCCGCGACGATTTCGCCCGCGTTCCTGGCCCCAAGGCCCAGCGCCTGCGCCGTCCATGAGAGGGGATTGCCGATTGTCTGTGCCATAATCCTGTCCTTGCCGTTTGCGTTTGCTTCACGGGTCCGGACGGGTTTCGGTATCCGGAACCCTTTGGGGGAAGTGTAACAGGTTTCGACGGGCTTTGGGCGCGGCTCACGCAGACGTGCTTGGACGGGAGCGGGCTGGCCTCACGCGGATCGCAGGGATGCGGCTGAGCGGTTTCACGGCATGATGCCGTCGTGATCCAAGGGAGGCCGGAATGGCGCATTTCATCCTGTTCTACGACTATATCCCCGACTATATGGCGCGCCGTAGCGCCGATCGCGATGCGCATGTGGCCTATATCCGGCCTTGGCTGGAGCGTGGAGAGATTTTGCTGGGCGGGGCCTTTGCCAATCCCGCCGATGGGGCGGCCATCGTGTTTAGCGTGGACGATGCAAACAAAGTTGAGGATTTTGCGGCCGCCGATCCCTATGTGCTGAATGGTCTGGTGACGCGCTGGTATGTGCGGGAATGGACGACCGTGGTCGGGCGGGATGCGGCGCAACCGATCTTATGAGCCGGGCGTCAGCCGCTCCCGAAGCAGCGCCAGCGGGTGCGCGCGCAGGGTGAGGCGCATGGAGACGTAATCCTCCACCACCTCTTCGCCCAGCGTCATTTCGGGTAGGTGGGCGGCGGGTTCATGGATGGCTTCGCCGTCCAGATCGCCCTCAAAGAGTGGCAGTGGCTTGGCGGGCGTGAGCGCCTTGGCTTCCCACAGCGCCTCGCGCCGGGGCATCAGCGAGGCAAAGACATCCGCCTCGGCCAGCCGGGCCAGCACGTTCGAGCCCAGCCCGGCGCGGCGCCAGACATCCGTCACCCCGCGATAGCCATTGCCCCGCGCGGCGCAAAGCCAGTTTGCATCCTCTTCCTTGAGCCCCTTGATCTGCCGGAACCCCAGCCGCAGCGCCAGACCGCCCGCGCCATCGGGCTCCATCACGTTATCCCAGTAGCTTGCCTGGATGCAGACGGGCAGGACCGTGACCCCATGTTCGCGCGCGTCGCGCACGATCTGGGCCGGGGCGTAGAAGCCCATGGGCTGTGAATTGAGCAGCGCGCAGGCGAAGATGCCGGGATGGTGGCATTTGATCCAGGCAGAGGCATAGACCAGCAGCGCGAAACTGGCCGCATGGCTTTCGGGGAAGCCATAGGCGCCAAACCCCTCGATCTGGGAGAAACAGCGCGCGGCGAAATCTTCGTCATAGCCATTGCGGGCCATGCCGCGCATAAAACGGCTGCGAAAGTCACTGACATTGCCGTTTTTCTTGAAGGTGGCAAGGGAGCGGCGCAACCGGTCGGCCTCGTCCGGGGTAAAGCCAGCGCCGACAATGGCGATCTGCATCGCCTGTTCCTGAAAGAGCGGTACGCCCAGCGTCTTGGCCAGCACCTCGCCCAAGGCATCAGACGGAAAGCTGACCTCCTCCTCGCCATTGCGGCGGCGGATATAGGGATGGACCATGTCGCCCTGGATCGGGCCGGGGCGGATGATGGCCACCTCAATGACCAGATCATAGAAGCAGCGCGGGCGCATGCGCGGCAGGAAATTCATCTGCGCGCGTGACTCCACCTGAAAGACGCCGATGCTATCCGCCTTGCAGAGCATGTCATAGACTTTCGGGTCCTCGGGTGGCAGCGTGGCAAGGCGGTAGTCCTGCCCCACATGGCTCCGCATCAGGTCGAACGCCTTGCGCAGACAGGTCAGCATGCCAAGGCTGAGCACGTCGATCTTCAGGATGCCGAGGCTGTCGATGTCATCCTTGTCCCAGCAAATGACGGTGCGGTCCTCCATGGTGGCATTTTCAATGGGGGCCAGTTCGTCCAGCCGTCCCTCAGTCACGATGAAACCGCCGACATGCTGCGACAGGTGCCGGGGAAAGCCCACGATCTCATAGACCAGCGCCAGCGTCTGTTGCAGGCGGCGATCCTTCGGATCGAGGCCGATTTCGCGCATGCGCTCGGCCTCGATCCCCTTGGTCGAGAAGAAGCCCCAAAGCTGCGAACTGAGCGCGCCGATCGTGTCCTGTGACAGCCCCATGGCGGCGCCGACCTCGCGGATGGCGCGTTTGCCGCGGTAATGCACGACCGTGGCGCAGAGCCCGGCGCGGTGGCGGCCATAGCGTTCATAGATATGCTGGATCACCTCTTCGCGGCGTTCATGCTCGAAATCCACGTCGATATCGGGCGGCTCGTTGCGCGCCTCGGAGACGAAGCGTTCAAACACCATTGTGCCGATCTCGGGACTGACCGAGGTGACGCCGAGGCAATAGCAGGTCACGGAATTGGCTGCCGAGCCGCGCCCCTGACAGAGGATGTCATTGCTGCGCGCAAATTGCACGATGTCGTGTACGGTGAGGAAATAGGGCTCAAACTTCAGCTTGGATATGAGTTTTAATTCATGTTTCAGAAGATTGTGCACCTTGTCCGGTGCGCCGTCCGGGTAGCGCCAGCGCAGCCCGGCATAAGCGAGGCGAGAGAGGCGCTGGGTCGGGGTTTCGCCATTTGCGATTTCAGAGGGGTATTCGTAGCGTAACTCGTCCAGTGAAAAGACGCAGCTTTCCGCAACCTGTTTCGCATGCTCCAGCGCTTGGCCGTGGTCCCGGAACAGCCGCTGCATCTCGGGGGCAGAGCGCAGGCGTTGTTCATTGTTGGCCTGTGCCTTGGCCCCCAGTTGCTCAACGGTGATGCCGTTACGAATGGCGCTGAGTACATCGGCAAGCTTGCGACGGCGGCCCTCGTGGAAAAGCGGTGTGGCACTGGCCAAAAGGGGTAGGTTCAGCTTGCGTGCCAGATCGGCAAGATGGCGAAAACGGGCCGGGTCGATGCCGTCGTAATGCGGGGCCAGGAGCAGCGACATCTGCCCGGCAAAGCGGCGCGTCAGCCGTTCCGCCTCTGGCCGCCATGCGCCCGCGCCGCGTGTCGGGTGTTGCGCCTGTGGCGGGCCGTGCAGGGCGAGATGCAGACCCTCGCCGCCCATCTCCATCAGGTCAGAAAGATGCAGGGTGCAGGATCCTTTTTCCGCCCGCAGCCGCCCGCGCGAGAGCAGGCGGCAGAGGATCGCCCAGCCGCGGCGGGTCTGGACCAGCGCGGTGATGTCGGGCGCGTCCGTGAAGCGCAGTTTTGCGGCCGGGATCAGGCGGGGCGTGGCCGTCAGGAGCGGTGAGGGGGGCGCGGCGACGGGCGCGGGCGGGCCGATCAGGCCATGTTCGGCGTCAAATGCCTGCCGCTCGGCCACGTGCCGGGCAATCTCGCGCGCCTCGGTATGGGCGCGCACGATGCCCGCGACGGAGTTTTCATCGGCAATGGCGATGGCGGGCAGGCCAAAGATGGCGGCACGGCGCATGTAATCCTCGGGGTGGGAGGCCCCGGTGAGAAAGGTGAAATTCGAGGTGATCGACAGTTCGGGGAACATGGGCGACTCGGGCAGGGGGTATTAGTATATTCACGTTTTGTTCTTTTTGGGAGTCGCGTTAAATTTTGGGGGCTCTGCCCCCGGCCTTCGGCCTCCCCCGAGGTATTTTCAAACAGAAGAAGACTGGATCGGGACAAGCATCAGAGGTCTTGTGTCACCAGTTTTGTGGACAGCGCGCGCGGGTCGATCTGCAGTTCGATCAGGGCTGGCGTGTTGGCGGCCAGAGCCTGCGCCATTGTGTCCGGGAACTGCGCGTCTTCGGTCACGGTGAGGCCCAGCGCGCCATAGCTGCGGGCCAGCGCGGCGAAATCCGGGTTCTTCAGCCGGGTGGCAGAGACCCGGCCGGGGTATTTCGACTGTTGGTGCATGCGGATCGTGCCGTACATGCCATTATTGACCACCAGCACCACGATATTGGCGCCGTATTCGCAGGCGGTGCCAAATTCCTGGCTGGTCATCTGGAAACAGCCGTCGCCTGCAAAGCAGATCACCTTGCGGTCGGGATGTTCCAGCCCGGCGGCGATGGCGGCGGGCAGCCCATAGCCCATGGAGCCGGAGGTGGGGCCAAGCTGGGTGCGGAAGCGGCGAAAGCGGTAATAGCGGTGCGGCCAGCCGCAGTAATTCCCCGCGCCGTTGGTGAGGATCGCATCCTCGGGCAGCGTGTCGCGCAGATGGGCCATGACCTGTTCCATATGCAGCGCGCCGGGGGTTTCCTCGGGCTCCTGCCAGGCGTCATAGGCGGCCCGGGCGGTTCGGATCGCGGCGCTGCAGTCGGGGCCGGGCTTTGCGGTCTCGGCCAGTTGCTGCACGACCTGACCGGCCTGCGCGGCGACGGCAAGGGTCGGGTAATAGACGCGGCCCGGCTCAGAGGGGTCGGGATGCACATGGATGAGCTTTTGCGCCGGCTTGGGCGGGGTCAAGAGGGTGTAGCCGCTTGTCGTCATCTCGCCCAGACGCGCGCCGAGGCAGAGGATCAGGTCTGCATTGCGGACCTGATCGGCCAGCGCCGGGTTGGGTGCGATACCGAGATCGCCGATATAGTTGGGATGTCTGTTGTCGACATAGTCCTGACAGCGCAGGGTCGTGGCGACGGGGAGTTGGGCGGTCTCGGCGAAGCTCTGCAGCGCCTTGCGGGCGTCCTCGGACCAGAGCGGTCCGCCGGCGAGGACGAGCGGGCGCTCGGCCTTGTCCAGCATGTCAAGAATGGCCTGAATGTCGCTGTCTGCGGCGCGGCCCGAGGGCGGGTTCACCGCGGGCACAACGGGCACATCGGCGCTGGCGGAGAGCACATCCTCGGGCAGGGCCAAAACCACTGGGCCGGGGCGACCGGAGAGCGCGACGTGATAGGCCTGTGAGACATATTCCGGGATGCGGTCCACCCGGTCGATCTCGGCCACCCATTTGGCCAGTGGGGCGAACATGGCGCGGTAATCTACTTCCTGAAACGCCTCGCGGTCGCGCTGGTCGCTGGCCACCTGACCGACGAAGAGGATCATCGGCGTGCTGTCCTGAAAGGCCACATGCACCCCGGATGACGCATTGGTGGCACCGGGACCGCGCGTGACCATGGCGATGCCGGGGGTGCCGGTGAGCTTGCCATGGGCCTCGGCCATCATCGCCGCGCCGCCCTCTTGCTTGGCGACAACGGTGCCGATGCCGCTCTCAAAGAGCCCGTCCAGCGCCGCGAGGTAGCTTTCGCCGGGAACACAGAAGACGCGGGTCGCGCCCTGGGCCTTGAGGGCGTCAACGAGGATCTGGCCACCATGGGGCATGGGTATTCTCCTTGGGGCGGTGGGCAGGATTGCCCACCCTACGAGGTAAGTTCCTTTATCGCGGCGAGGAAGGCCGCGACTTCGGATGGGGAATTATAGTGGCACATCGACACGCGGATGCAGGAGGGCTGCCCCAGCGGGTCGAGGATATTGCGGGAATAGTGATCCGCCTTGCGGGTATGGGTGCGGATGCCCTGGGCGTTGAGATGGGCCACGACCTCTTCCGAAGGCGTGCCGTCGAGCCAGAAGCTGACCAGCCCCTCGCGCGCGGGGTTGTCCACGCCGCCGACGATATGGATGCCGGGCAGTTCGGCAAGACCCGCGAGATTGCCGGTGCCGTGCAGCATGGCCTTTGTGAGGGAATGCTCATGTTCATGGATGGCCTGCCCTGCCGCGATAATCCGGGCGCGGCGGTCGGATGCGTCCGAGACCGCGCTGCCCAGCCAGTCGAGATAACCCACCACGTCGGAAAACGTCGCATAGGCCCCGGTGTCACGGGTGCCGAATTCCCAGTTTTCCAGAGGTCCGTCGATCAGCCCCTCAAACCGCAACTTGCTGGCCCGGTCCGAGACCCAGGCGATGCCGTAGCCGTGGCGGGAGAACACCTTGTAAGGCGAGATCACGTAGCCGTCGATATCGTAGCTGTCGATGTCAATCAGCCCGTGCGACGCATGCTGGATACCATCGACAAAGATGAACGCATCGGGGGCCTTGGCGCGGATGGCAGAGGCGATGCCCGCCACGTCGATCCCCATGCCGGTCACGGGCGAGGTGTGCAGGATCGTGGCAACGCGTGTGTCATCGGTGACATGGGCGGCGTAGGCGTCTGGCGTGACCAGCCCGGTCGCGTCGTCATGCGGGACGGAGATGTAATCCTTGCCCGCCACATGCGCCCATTTCCGCGCGGCAGAGCGCGAGGCGGGGTGTTCGACGGAGGAGCCGAACACTGCGCCTCCGGGCGTGCCAAGGATCATGGCGCGGAGCAGGCGGAAGGTCAGTTCCGTGCCGCTTTCACCTACAAAGAATTGCCCAGACGACGCGCCGAAGAAATCACGCATATCCGCTTTGGACGTTGCGATGATCTCCATCAATGCGTGGGCCGCCGGGTTGTCGCGGCCCTGATTGTCGGGGATGGCGGCGAATTTGGTTGAGGTTTCAACCACGGAATTCAGCGTCAGTGCGCCGCCCGCGTTTTCAAAGAACACGCGCGGCCCCTGAAACGGGCAGGCATCGACATGGGCAAAGCGGGACCGGATATCGGCAAGCAAAGTGTCAGAGAACATGGGGACTCAGTCAAATTGGCGGACGGATACACCGTCGGCCTCCAAAGATGTGCGGACAGATGCGGCCAGATCGACCGCTTCGGGGGTGTCTCCGTGCAAACAGATCGTGTCGATCCGCGCCGGGATGCGCTTGCCGCTTTGCGTGATGATCGCGCCTTCGCGCACCATCTCGGCGATGCGTGGGCCTGCCATTGTTGCGTCATGGATCACCGCGCCGGGCAGGGCGCGATCCACCAGCGTGGCGTCGTCATTATAGGCGCGGTCGGCGAAGATCTCGCCCACCCATGGCGCGCCCAGTTCCCTGACCGCTTCTTGCTGGGCTGTTTCCACCAGCACCATGATGCGCAGCTCGGGGGCGATGGCCCGCGCCGCGCGGTAACAAATTAGCGCCATTTCCTTGTTCTCGGAACACATGTTGGACAGTGCGCCATGCAGTTTGAAATGGCGGATTTCACCGCCAGCGGCGCGGGCCATCGCCTGGGACGCGCCAAGCTGATAGGTCAGCATGTTGGTCAGCTCGGCGGCGCTCATGTTGAGCCGCCGCCGCCCAAAGCCGCGCAGATCGTCAAAACCGGGGTGACAGCCAAGGCCCACGCCATTTTTCAGCGCCAGTGCCATCGTGTGCGCCATCACATCCGGGTCACCCGCGTGGAAGCCGCAGGCAATATTGGCGGAGGTGATAGTATTCAAAAGTTCGGCGTCATGGCCCATGACCCAGGGGCCAAAGCTTTCGCCCATATCGGCATTCAGATCGACGCGCGTGGCCATGACATCCCCCAGGTTGCGTGGCGCAGGATGGCTGGGAAGACGGGCAGGTTCAAGAGGGGCTTAGAGCGTTTCCAGTTTAGCTTGAATCGCCAATACCCTGCCACCCCTTCGGCGCTCTCGGGACATTGGCGATGCCTTGTTTCAACGAAAACTGGAAACGCTTTATTCCAGCCGAACGGCATCGCCAGACTGGCGTTCCGCCGCCGAGAATCCGGCGTAGTCGAGCCCGTAATCGGCCGCGACAGAGATGACGGCGATCATGACAAAGGCGGTAAGCATGGCTTTCATTGGGTGTCCTCATCGGGTTGTGTCGCCGTCTTGAGATAGGCGATCAGGTCAGCACGGTCATCTGCCCCGGTGATCCGCTGCATCGGCATCTTGGTGCCGGGAATGTAGTGGTCGGGGCCCTCGTCGAACAGGGCGTTCACCGTGTCTTCGGTCCAGATGATGTCAGAAGCGGTGAGCGTTTCGGAATATTTGTAATCCTCGACGGTGCCTGCACGGCGACCGAAAAGGTTGTACAGCGTCGGTCCGGCACGGCGCGCGCTTGATGGGGCCAGTGTGTGGCAGACGGCGCATTTGCGCTGGAACTGGCGTTGGCCATTGGGAACGGTGTCCGGATCCACGAGGTAGGCGGGTTCCTCGGGCGTCATCTGTCCGTGTTCGGTCAGGGTCTCCAGCGGCCACGAGTACATGATCGGATCAAGCCCGCCGGCATGGATGTTCTGGCCATTGGTGGACCAGGCCAGTGCCCAGACCGGGCCATGCGCCGTGGCCTTGAAATCGCGGGTGATGCGCCACTGGCCCGTGTCGATCACCATGATATAACCTTCGCCATCCCCCACGGCGAGATGACTGCCATCCGGTGATAGCGCCATGGCAAGGATCGGGCGGCGACCCAGCGTGTAGTCACGGATTTCCTCATCTGTCTTCAGGTCGATGATCCGTGTCTGCCCATCTGTCGCGCCATAAGCGAGCCAGCCCTGTTCGGCATTCAGGACCATCTTGTTGATCCCGAAGCCGTGGCGCAGGACCAGTCGTTTTTCCTCACCGGTTTCAGGATCCCAGAGCAGAATGTTGCCATCGGTCGAGGCGGAATACAAAAGCCCATCGGGGCGATAGGCGACCGCATTCACGCCTTGGGTGTGACCCCGCATGAAACGCGGCGCACCTCCTGCAAGCGGCCAAATCCCTACGGTTCCGTCCCAGCTTGCCGAGGCGAGCGTCTGGCCGTCCGGGGACAGGGCAAGCCCGAACACCTTGGCTGTATGGCCCGTGAGCCGGGTCGGCCTGTCACCGTCCCAGATCAGGATGTCATTATCATCCCCGCCCGAGGCGACACGCCCGTCCGGCAGGGGCAGCACGGTATTGACCGCCGCGCGGTGACCGTCACGCCAATCGGGTGTGATCCCGTCCCAGACTCCCACGGCATTGTCGAAGCTGGCTGTGGTGATCTGGCCGGAGGGGGCCACAGCGATATCCATGATCGGACCGCCATGGCCCTTGAGCGTAAAGAAATCCTGTGCGGCAAGCGGTGTTGCCGCGACAGTTGCCGCAAGGATCAGGGCCGCCCCACGCATGTTATTCCGCGGGCGTGGCACCTTTGGGCGCCTCAGCCTCTTTGGCCTTGACCTCTTCGACCCAGAGCGAATGGTGCTCCTTGGCCCATTGCTCTTCCACATGGCCCGAGCCCATGGCGTCATAGGCACCTTCCATCCCGATCGAACCGATATAGATATGCGCGATGATGATCGCCATCAGCACAAAGCTGACGATGGCGTGCCAGAGCTGGGCATATTGCATCTCTTCATGCGGGGCGAGCGCGGTTGGCAGCGGGTCCAGCCCGATCAGGCCCGGAAGGCCCAGCGCGTTGAGTTTCTCAAACGTGGCCGCGAACATCGGCAGTTCGAACGGGAAGAGCAGAGACAGGCCAGACGCCGCGATGGAACCGCCCAGCACGATCACCGACCAGAAGATGATCTTCTGGCCAAAGTTGAATTTCTTGGCAGGGGGGTGCTTGCCCTTGGCAAAGATGCCGCCGCCTTGTGCAATCCATTTCAGGTCGGTCTTGTTCGGGATGTTATGCGCGACCCAGAGGAAGAACACGAAGACCAGACCGACGATAAAGGCCCAGCTGACATTGTTGTGCACCCATTTCGACGCGACAGCGAGGTTGGAATACGCCTCGTGCCCGAATGTGGGGATCAGGAATTTGCGCCCCATCAGCGTGATCAGACCGGTAATCCCCAGCAACAGGAACGACCCGGCCAGCAGCCAGTGCGAGAAACGTTCAAACGCCTTGAAACGTTCAATGGTGCGGCCGGTCTTTTCACCGTCGATGCGAATACGCCCCCGGATCAGGAAGAACACCACCAAAAGGCCGATCATGCCCAACAGCAGATAACCGCCATAGGTGATCAGCGGCCCCTGGCGGAACTCAAGCCACCACATGCCGCTGTCCTGCACCAGCACGGTCGAGGCCGGGCCGTCATTGGAGGCGGTGATATTGGCCTTGCCGAACCGCAGCGCCCGCCACAGGTCCGGATCGGATGCGCCACCAAGCGTGCCAAGCTGGTTGGCAATGCCCGCCGCGCTGTCAGGGTCGCCGACATTGTTGGCACGGAAGGAATTGTCCACCGTTTCGCCGCGCTGGCGGGCAAGGATGTCTTCCAGCGTTTGGGCCCCGCCGGTCGCGGACCGGTCTGGTGCTTCTGTCTCCTGGGCCTGAGCGGGGCCGGAGGTCGACAGACCGGTCAACGGCAAGAACAGCGTAAACATCAGGACAAGGGAAAGCAGAACGCGCAACATGGCGATGCCTTTCGATAATTCTCAGAAAAGGATGTGCGTAACTTTCAATGGGGCGGCCCTTTGGCAAGGCCGCCCCACGTCTTTCAGATGCGCTTAACCGTCGCGCTGGCCGTAGGCGGAGCCCCAGCCCCAGGCGCCGGAGCCGAAGCCACGGGCCACAACGCGTTCGCGGTAGATGGCCGAAACAACGTCACCGTCACCGGCAAGCAGCGCCTTGGTCGAACACATCTCGGCGCAGATGGGCAGTTTGCCCTCGGCGATCCGGTTGCGCCCGTATTTGGCGAACTCGGCGGTGGAGTGGGTTTCTTCGGGGCCACCGGCACAGAAGGTACATTTGTCCATCTTGCCGCGCGATCCAAAGTTGCCCGCCTGCGGGAATTGCGGCGCGCCAAAGGGGCACGCGTAGAAGCAATAACCACACCCGATGCAGAGGTCCTTGGAGTGCAGGACCACGCCCTCTTCGTTCTGGTAGAAGCAGTCTGTCGGGCAGACGGCCATACAGGGCGCGTCCGAACAGTGCATGCAAGCCACCGAGATGGAGCGTTCACCCGGGGAGCCGTCGTTGATGGTCACAACGCGGCGCCGGTTGATGCCCCAGGGCACTTCGTGCTCGTTTTTACAGGCCGTAACGCAGGCATTGCATTCGATGCAGCGTTCGGCGTCGCAGAGGAATTTAGCTCGTGCCATTTCTCTATCTCCTTACGCTGGCATGATTTTGCAAAGGGTCGCCTTGGTCTCTTGCATTTGAGTGACCGAGTCATACCCGTAGGTCTGCGCCGTGTTGGTGCTTTCGCCCAACACATATGGATCCGCCCCTTCCGGATACTTGGACCGCTGGTCCTCGCCCTGGAAGTGACCACCGAAGTGGAACGGCATGAAGGCAACGCCTTCTCCGACCCGTTCAGTGACCATGGCCATCACCTTGACCTTGCCGCCTTCGGGCCCTTCGACCCAGACCTGAGCGCCGTCCCGCACGCCGATATTGTTGGCGTCACGCGGGTTGATCTCGACGAACATGTCCTGCTGCAGCTCTGCCAGCCACGGGTTCGAGCGCGTCTCATCGCCACCGCCCTCATATTCGACCAGACGGCCGGAGGTGAGGATGATGGGATAATCCTTGCTGAAATCCTGTTTCTGGATCGAGGCATACATCGTGGGCAGGCGGTAGAATTTCCGGTCCTCATAGGTCGGATAATCTGCCACCAAGTCGCGACGGTTGGTGTAGAGCGGCTCACGGTGCAGCGGGATCGGATCCGGGAAGGTCCAGACCACGGCCCGTGCCTTGGCGTTGCCGAACGGCGCACAGCCATGCTTGATTGCCACCCGCTGGATCCCGCCCGAGAGGTCGGTTTTCCAGTTGGTCTTGGGCCCGGCCACCGCGTCGATTGCGGCACGCTCTTCGTCGGTCAGGTCGCCGTCCCATCCGAGATCCATCAGCATCTGCATGGTGAATTCCGGGTAGCCGTCCTGAATTTCCGATCCCACGGAATAGACGCCTTCGGCGAGCAGGTTGTCGCCGTCGCGTTCCACCCCGAAACGGGCGCGGAAAGTCAGACCACCCTCTGCGACAGGTTTGGACATGTCGTAAAGGTTCGGTGTGCCCGGGTGCTTCATCTCTGCAGTGCCCCAGCACGGCCATGGCATACCGTAGTAATCGCCATCTGCGGGACCACCAATCGCCTGCAACGTCGTCTTGTCGAACGTGTGCTGATTGGCCATGTGCAGCTTGATCCGCTCGGGCGACTGACCGGTATAGCCCACCGTCCACATGCCGGAGTTGAACTCGCGGGTCACGCTTTCGATGTTGGGCGTGTTTTCGTCTTCCATCTCGATATTGCGGAAGAACCGGTCGGCAAAGCCGAACTTGTTGGCGAACATGCCGATAATCTCATGGTCCGGTTTGCTCTCAAAGAGCGGGGCCATGATCTGATCGCGCCACTGGATAGAGCGGTTCGATGCGGTGACAGAACCACGGGTTTCGAACTGCGTCGAGGCGGGCAGCAGGTAAACGCCGTCCTCCCGGTCATGCAGCACGGCAGAGACGGTGGGGAACGGGTCGACAACGACCAGCATGTCCAGCTTCTCCATCGCGGTTTTCATTTCCGTCATCCGGGTCTGCGAGTTGGGCGCGTGACCCCAGAGCACCATGGCCCGAACATTGTTCGGCTGGTCCATGTTCTCCTTGTCCTCAAGGATACCGTCGATCCAGCGCGACACCGGGATACCGGTGAGGTTCTGCAGCGATTTCTCCTTGCCATCGGCACCGGTGAGCGTGTCGAACTGACCGGCAAGCCATTCCGGATCCTCGCCCCAGACGCGCGCCCAATGGGCCCATGCCCCGCCAGCCAGGCCATAGTAGCCGGGCAGCGTGTGGGACAGAACGCCAAGGTCGGTTGCACCCTGCACGTTGTCGTGGCCACGGAAGATGTTGGTGCCACCACCCGAGGTGCCCATGTTGCCCAGAGCAAGCTGGAGCACGCAGTAAGCGCGGGTGTTGTTGTTGCCGTTGGTGTGCTGCGTACCCCCCATGCACCAGATCACGGTGCCGGGGCGGTTATTGGCCAGCGTACGGGCCACGCGGCGCAGCTGCGAACCGGGTGTTCCGGTCACGCGTTCCACCTCTTCCGGTGTCCATTTGGCCACTTCGGTCTTGATCTGGTCCATGCCCCAGACACGGGTGCGGATAAACTCTTTATCCTCCCAGCCGTTCTCGAAGATGTGCCAGAGAATACCCCAGACCAGCGCCACGTCCGAACCGGGACGGAAGCGGACATATTCATCGGCATGCGCCGCCGTGCGGGTAAAGCGCGGGTCGCAGACGATAACCGGCGCGTTGTTCTGTTCCTTGGCCTTGAGCACATGGAGCAGCGACACGGGGTGCGCCTCGGCCGGGTTGCCACCGATGATAAAGATGGCGCGGCTGTTGTGGATGTCGTTGTAGGAGTTGGTCATGGCGCCGTAGCCCCATGTGTTCGCAACACCCGCCACGGTCGTCGAGTGACAAATCCGGGCCTGGTGATCCACGTTATTCGTGCCCCAGTAGGCGGCGAATTTGCGGAACAGGTAGGCCTGTTCGTTGTTGTGCTTGGCAGAGCCGAGCCAGTAGACGCTATCAGGTCCGCTTTCGTCGCGGATCTGCATCATACCGTCGCCGATCTCGTTGATCGCCTGTTCCCAGCTGATGCGCTTCCACTCACCACCCTCTTTCTTCATCGGGTACTTGAGACGGCGTTCCCCATGGGCGTGTTCGCGCACGGCGGCACCTTTGGCGCAGTGAGCACCCAGGTTGAACGGGCTGTCCCAACCGGGTTCCTGCCCGGTCCAGACACCGTTTTCCACTTCGGCGATCACGGTACAGCCCACCGAGCAGTGGGTGCAGACCGATTTCACGGTTTCGACGGCCTGTTTGGCGGCGGATTGCGCCTGGGCCTGGGTCACCGTACCGCCGGTGGCGGCAATCGCGGTCAGGCCACCGATGGCCAGACCCGAACCGCGCAGAAAGGCGCGGCGGTCAACGGATGTGTTGGCCACATCCGAAAGGATACTTGTCCGCTGGGGGCGTCGCGCAACCCCGTTGGTCTTTTTCCTTAGCATGTTTCTCTCTCTCCCTTGCTGGCTTCACCCCTCCTCCGGGGCGTCGCGCGCTTGGACTGTTCTTGAGCATTGGCGGTCGGGCGTCACGCAACCAGTTGCCAGTGCCGGTCAATTGCCGCGTCCAGACCCTGTTTGGTCCGGGCGAAGCGGGGGCGCGCTTTAGAAGCGGGCGCTGTCGAAATAGGCGCGGGTATGCGCCGTGTCCTGCATCGTTTCGGATGTCAGATCGACTTCACTGGCCTCGGCGGCAGTACCCGTCAGCGCGGCAGCAGCCACGGCGGCGGGCGCGGCGGTGCCGGCCAGCTTCAGGAAATCGCGACGGCTTGCGCCGGTCTCTTTTTCCTTGGTCATGGGATCAAGTCCCTCCCTTGCTTGTGGCGGGTTGCCCCGCCGGTGAATGCGCCGATCAGTCGGCGCTCATCCGGAAGCCTTCGCGCTCGATCTCCATGAACGCCTTGCCGACAGCGCCGACAGAGGCATAGAGAACCGAAGACTTGGCAGCTTCCAAATCCGAAAAGAAATGTCCCGCCCAGGGGGCGATGTGGCGGTTGAAAAAGGTCTTTTGCGCCTCAAGCGCCGTGGGTGATCCGCCAAACCGGCCGACGATCATGCCGCCCATCATCTCCATGAGCGAGGCGATGTTGTCCTCGGGCTCATAGACATTGGGTGCCCGCGTGATGCCGCGCGCGGCCATGTCGGCGCGCAGCTGCGCCAGCGGTTTTTCATTGAGGAACCCGGTCAGGTAATAGGAGGCATAGGGCAGCAATTCACCCCGTCCCAACCCGATGAAGAGCGCGTTGAACTCGCTTTCCACTGCTTTCGGTTTGACCGCCTTGGCCACACGCGCCAGCGCCGCGATGGCGCGGCCAAGCTCGGTTTCGTCGTCGCCTGACAGACCGGCCGACATGGTCAGCGTCATGTCATCAGCAGGCCGCGCAAGCATGAGGCCGAGATAATTGTAAAGGTCGGCGCGCATCCGGTCTTCTTGGGGGATTGCTATATCCTGGGCGGCAGCGGTCATGCAGCATGCTCTCCTGATGTGTCATCGAAGTGAAAGCGCATCCGGCGCCTGCGCGGCGCGGCCTCTTCCTCTTCAAAATCGTATTGGGTTTGGGCCGTTTCGGCAGGTGCCTGTTCTTGCAGCGCGGGGGCCGGATCTTCCTCGGCTGTCGGTTCGGGCGCGGCGGTTTCGGCCTGCTCCGGCTCTGCGTCTTCCGGTTCGGGGGCGGGGGGATTTGCGGCTTCTTCCGCTTTGCGGGCCAGTTCCTCGACATGTTTCAACATGCCCTTGCCCACCTGATAAGCGGTTTGCATGTTTTCCACGACAGTCGCGCTGTCGGTGAAATCCCCACCGTAGTCGACAAGACCATCGACATTGGCCAGTACCGGGTTCAGCCGCCAAAGACGGCGCAATGCGCGGCGGCGCAGCCGATCGGGGATCGCCTTGTTCATGAAGCCCTTGATGTCATCGCCCAATTCCAGCGTATCGGGATCGGGCAGGTCGAACTCGGCCAGCAGTTCCTCATCGCTTTTCTCTTCGAGCGCCGCCTGTTCCTCGGCCAGTTGCGCGGCTTCGCGGGCCTTGGCCTCGGCGGCTTCCTCGGCCTGTACCTTCTCCTTGCGGCGGGACCAGAAATCGCCGGGACGACTCAATTCAGCTTCTCCCGAGAGCCGGGTGCTCGGTACACATCCGACAGTTGGTGAATGCGCGGATCGCCCTTGCCGTCCTCTTTGAGGTCGATGCGTTTCTTGTCGCGTTTCCGCTTGATGAAATCTTCGTGCACGTAGTGGTCATCGGCAAAGGCCTCGACCAATTCGCGCAGTTGCGGGGGCATGGGCACTTTTTCCACGATGTCGTCGCCATTATCGGCATAGTCCTGACCCTCGTAGGGAGAGGCCGTCGCAAGCACAACTTCCAGAGGGCGCTCATCCGTGGTTTCGCGGAGAATCACATAGATCGACGGGGTTTCGCTATGCAGGCCGTGCAGATAGGCCTCGGCATCGGCGGCGTGCAGGTCCAGCGGGACCGTTGCTGCATGAAATTCGGCGGCGTCGCCCTCTTCTCGCAGCAATTGCCAATCCGCCTGTGCAGCGCCGGGCAACACGGCCACAGCGCGCCAGGCATACTTAGCCCAACGCGTCACGCCGGGCGTACGTCTTACGATTACGCCAAGAGGCAAAGCGATATGTCGTGCGTCGTCTATCAGTATCCTCCCAGACTGATGTGTCGTCACACATTCAGGTAACATTTATTGCAGATGCACCTTTCGTCCAGCTTGCTCATTCGAACTATATGACATGATGGTATACCAAGCATAAGTAGGGAGTTAATGGCCGGGCAAGGGAATTCCACCTGACTCTAATCATCGGGCACTGCGACTTTGGTCGTAGTTTCCGGCATGAGGCTCAGATGTTTGGATGGCGCGGTTGGCACGGGGGGGAGCAGACGGCATGGCATTGAAAGACATCAAAATTCTTCTTTGCGACTGCGAGGGCAGCCAAAAGGTTGATGGGATGCGGATCGGATCCACCTGTGGTGCGTCATGTTCCCCGGTCGCAACCGCCTTGTGCACGCGCGAGATTGGCAAGGCAGCCGACGCCATCGCGGGCGGCAATGTCGTCATCGCCTGCGGTCAGGAGGCGGGGCGTTTCGAAGAACTGGCCGCCGAGCTGGGGGTAGAAGCCCCGGCCTGTGTCGATATTCGTGATCGTGCAGGTTGGTCGGATGACGCCGATGTCGGCGCAAAGCAAGCGGCGCTGATGGCCGAGGCGCTGATGCCGGCCGCGCCGATCAAATCGGTGGATGTGATCTCGGAAGGGATGTGCCTGATCATGGGGGCTGCGGATATCGCGCTTCCGGCGGCAGAGGCGCTGTGCGACACGCTCTCGGTCACCGTGCTCGTGACCGCCGGGGCGTTGCCCGATGTGCCGGATTCCCGGTTCGACGTGATCATCGGTGATCTCAAAAAGGCGTCTGGCGCTTTTGGCGGCTTCCAGCTGCGCATTGATGCCCTGCAACAGGTCGAGCCGGGTGGGCGCGGTGCACCAAGGATGAGCGCGCCGCGCGACGGGGCGCAAAGCGAGTGTGATATTCTGCTTGATCTGACCGGTGCTACGCCGCTCTTTCCGGCGTATGAAAAGCGCGAAGGATACCTGCGCCCCGATCCGGGCAGCCAGCCTGCGGTGCAGGCGGCGCTTTTGTCGGCGGTGCAGATGGTCGGCACGTTTGAAAAGCCGCTTTACGTCGCGTTCGAGGAAAGCCTCTGCGCCCATTCGCGCGCTGAGCAACCGGCCTGTTCGCGGTGCCTGAATGTCTGTCCGACCGGGGCGATCACCAGCGCCGGTGACCATGTGGCCATTGATCCGATGATTTGTGCGGGCTGTGGCGCCTGTTCCGCGCTCTGCCCCTCCGGCGCGATCAGCTATGACGCGCCCTCCGTAGACGAAGTGTTTCGCCGGATGGAAACTCTGGCCCGGACTTACCGGGATGCGGGCGGCACGGCACCCCGGCTTCTGGTGTATGACGCGTCCCATGGGGCCGAGATGATCCGGCTGGCCGCGCGGTTTGGCCGGGGCCTACCCGCCGATGTGATCCCGCTGGAGGTGTCGGCATTGTCCGGATTTGGCCATGCCGAAATGATGGCGGCGCTCGCCTTGGGCTTTGTCGCGGTGGATCTGCTTTTGGCCCCCAGGGCGGACAGGGATGTGATCGAACGTGAGCAAACGCTCGCATCTGCCATGTGCGGGGAGGGCAAGCTGCGGATACTGGACCTGAATGACCCCGATCAGCTCTCTGACGCGCTGTATGGTCAGGCTGTATCGCCCGCCATTGCCGAGCCGATCCTGCCAATGGGATCGCGCCGCCAGATCACCCGCATGGCGGCCAAGGCGCTGGCCCCCGAGGGCGGTGCATTGCCATTGCCCGAGGGCGCGCCCTATGGTGCGGTTCTGGTGGACACGGATGCCTGTACGCTGTGCCTGTCCTGTGTGTCGCTGTGCCCCTCCGGTGCGCTGGTCGACAATGAGGACATGCCGCAACTGCGCTTTCAGGAAGATGCCTGTCTGCAATGCGGGCTCTGTGCCAACATCTGTCCCGAAGACGCGATCACCTATGAACTGCGCATGAATCTGGACGACAGCGCCCTGCAACAGCAGGTGCTCAACGAAGAAGAACCCGCCGCCTGTATCGAATGCGGTGCGCTTTTCGGCGTGAAATCTGCCATCGACAACATCATGGAAAAGCTCGCGGGTAAGCACCCGGCTTTTGCCAGCTCGGATCAGGCCCGCATGATCCAGATGTGTGACAATTGTCGCGTGCAGGCGCAGTTCCATTCGGAAAACAGCCCCTTCGCCGGGGGCGAACGCCCACGGGTGCGCACCACGGCGGATTACCTGTCAAAGCGCAAGGATCATTGAACCCGTCATGATCCTGCTGAAGCAAATCCGACCGGTTCACGCCAGACCCAGCTGCCGCTCAGTCAATCTGCAGCGGCGCGCCAAGGTCGGCGGGTTCAAGCAACTGGACATAGGCCAGGATCGCGTCGATATCGTCGAGCGTCATTTCCAGCGGCACAATCGGCGGAGGCCGGTGTACCGGGAACGGTTCGGTGATGCCCTCGACCTGCGTAAAAGCGGGGTGGGGTTTGAGTGCAAAGAACGCGGCAAACCGGCTGTCCCAGTCATCAAAGGTGCGCATCAGCATGAAAGACGGGGTGGACCCGATGGATTTCAACCGCCTTTCGGGATGGACCACGTGGCAGCGCGCGCAATGCAGTTCCGACAGCCGGGCTCCCTCGGCGGCGTCGCCGTCATAAGCGATGGTCTCCTCGATCACGGCGGTTTCCACGTCTGGCGAGAACAGCTTGGTGCCTTCGGGGGCAAAGCTGGCGATGGTGTTGCGGCCCACTTCGCTGGTCAGCCAATCGGCAAAGCGTTTGGCATGTTCGCTCTGCGGGTTGCTCATGCGCCAGGTCTTGCCCATCCCGGAAAACACGGCGCGGCCTTTGCCGGTGCCGGACAGGGTCAGATCGGCATCGCCGTCGGTCAGGGTGATACGCACCTGGGTTTTGAAGGAAAAGCGCGGGATCAGATGCTGGGTCAGGCCCGACGCCACCAATTCCGGTGCCGCATTCAACGTGAAACGCTTGTCCTGTGCGACAGCGGGAAGGGCGGCAAGCAAGCAAAAGGAAAGAATGATCAATCGCATCCGGCTGGCTCTTGGCGTGGCTGGGATTACATGACAGGGTATGCGGCGGATCGGTCATCGGTCAATGCCGCGCAAGAATGCAAAGGGGAAAGATCGCCATGAGCGACGATTTCAACATGTCGATGCGGAAGTTTCTCAAACAGGTCGGCGTGACGTCACAGCAGGCCATCGAAGAGGCGATGCGCGGGGCGGACACCGCTGGAAAAAGCTACGAGGCGCGCATCGTTCTCACCATCGACGGGCTCGATCTGGAGCATGTGGTGACAGGTCAGATCAAGGGACAGGAATAACAGACGTGAGCATTGACAGAGACGCGGTACTGGCCGCGCTGAAAGCCGTGAAAGACCCGATCAGCGGGTCCGATATCAACTCTGCGGGATTGGTCCGGGCCCTGACGGTGGACGATTCAAACGTCCGTTTCGTGCTTGAGATCGCCCCGGAACGGGCCGAGCAGATGGAGCCTGTGCGGGCCGCCGCCGAAGCGGCGGTCAAGGCGCTGCCGGGGATCGGTCAGGTCTCGGTCGCGATGACGGCGCATTCCACGCCGAAACCGCCGCCGGATCTCAAACCCGGACGCAAGGCGCAACCCGATGGCCCGGCCAAGATACCGGGTGTTCAGCACCTCATCGCAATTGCCTCGGGCAAGGGCGGCGTGGGTAAATCCACCGTGTCGGCCAACCTTGCCTGTGCGCTGGCCGCCGAAGGCCGCAAGGTGGGGCTGCTGGACGCGGATGTCTACGGTCCGTCTCAACCCCGCATGCTGGGCGTCTCGGGCCGTCCGGCCAGCCCTGATGGCAAAACCATCCTGCCGATGCGCAACCACGGCGTGACGATGATGTCGCTGGGCCTGATGACCAACGAGGATCAGGCTGTGGTCTGGCGCGGTCCGATGCTTATGGGCGCGCTGCAGCAGATGCTGATGCAGGTGCAATGGGGCGCTTTGGATGTGCTGCTTGTGGACCTGCCGCCCGGCACCGGTGACGTTCAGATGACCCTTGCTCAAAAGGCCGAGGTGACGGGTGCCATCGTGGTCTCGACGCCGCAGGACGTGGCGCTCTTGGATGCGCGCAAGGGGATCGACATGTTCAACCAGCTCAAGGTGCCGATCCTTGGCATGATCGAGAACATGTCCACCCATATCTGTTCCAATTGCGGGCACGAAGAGCATGTGTTCGGTCATGGTGGCGTAAAGGCAGAGGCGGAAAAGATCGGCGTGCCACTTCTGGCGGAGATTCCGCTGCATCTTGATATCCGCACTGCCGCCGATGGCGGCGCGCCGATTGTGGTGTCCAAGCCGCAAAGCCCGCAGGCCGAAGCCTTCCGCAAGGTGGCGCGGCAACTGGTGGCGGACGGCGTGGCATGAGCGAGGAACCGGTCTTTCCGCCGCTTTTCAGCGGAATGGCCGTTCAGGGCGCGCTTGATCCGATGGATAAGGCGCGCTCCGAGGCGGCGCTGGGCTGTGATGCCGGGCTGATCGTCTATAACAACGCGGCCAATGCGCTGACGGCCGCCATCGTGTTTGCGCCCGAAGTGCCATTGCGCGCGGCCATGGCGATGCTGCCGGTTTGTGGTGTTGGGTTTCAGAACGCGCTGGGCGCGCTGGCCCCGCCGGAAGTGGCCGTGCATCTTGAATGGGACGGCAAGCTGCGCGTGAACGGAGCGTCCTGTGGGCGGCTTCGCGTCGATGCGTCGACCGATGATCCCGAAGCGGTGCCGGATTGGCTGATCGTGGGGCTTGAACTGCCGCTGACACTCGCCGCACAAGACCCCGGCACGACGCCGGATGCCACCGCGCTGTACGAGGAAGGCTGCACCGAAGTGTCCCCGGTGCATCTGCTGGAGGCGTGGTCACGGCACGCGCTGGTCTGGATCAATCGCTGGACGGATGATGGGAACAAGGCCCTGCATGATGAATGGCGGGGCCTCGCATGGAACCTTGGCGAGGATGTTGACCTTTTGGGAAAACGAGGCACGTTTCTGGGCGTGGATGAGGATTTCGGAATGTTGTTGCGCAATGAAAGCGGGACGGAACTCGTCCCATTGACCCGACTTCTGGAGACGGTTGCATGAAACTGGCACGCGCCATCCATTTCGACGAAAGCGACACGCGGGTGTTTCATTCACCAGCCCGCACCGGAGAATGGTGTGTCTCTGGTGGGTTTGAGTTTTCAAACTGGGGCGAGGCCGATCTGGACGGCAAGGCGCGTCAGGCCTTTTCCAATGGCTGGCTGGGGTTGGAAACCTTTGGCCGGGTGACTTTCGTTGCCGTCACGCAGGTGGAAGAAGCCGAATACAATGTTTTGGTCACCGCCCTGGCCGAGCATTTCGTGGCCTATTACGGCGCGCCTTCTGTGGATGCCGCCATGCCGGTTGCGCGGGACGAGGTCGATCACATGGCCGAGCTGTGCGAGGATCATGCGCCCAACACCCTGTTGACCGTGGCCCGAGAACTGACCGATGCGGGCGTGCGCGAGACCTTTCGCGTGATCGAGGCACAAGACGCCGGGCTCGAGCAGTTCGCGATCCATGGAGATACCGGTAACTAACCGATTTCTTGGAAAGAAATCGGACCGAAATCTTTCCAAGATTTCGGTTTACCCCCGTTTCTGCACAACCGCCTGAAAGGCCACGTCCACATCTTCGAAACGGGTACGGTGATTTGTGATCGCAGCGCGCAGGCAGGTGATGCCATTGGCCGACGTCGTGGAAAACACAGCCACCCCTTCGACCTGTAATTCGCGCGCGATCCGGCTGTTCACGTCGGATTGCGCCTCGGGCGACAGGCGCGTGTCGGCGGTAAAGACGCAAAGATTGGAGACCACCGGCGACATGAGCGCCATGTGCGCGGTGTCCGAGACAAGCTGCCCCATGTGCCGCGCGGCACGGCAATTGTCGCTGATCGCGGCACCCAGCCCCTCGGCGCCATAGCTTTCAATGGCCGTCCAGACCTTGAGCGCGCGATTGCCGCGGGACAGGTCAATGCCGTAGTCACAGAACCACGGATCGCCCCCGGCAAGCCCGTCGACCTGGGGCGCGAGATAGGCGGGCCGGGCGGCGAAAGCAGCACGCTGATCAGCTTCGTCGCGGATCAGGCACAACCCGCAGTCATAGGGAACGTACATCCATTTGTGAAAATCGCAGGCGATGCTGTCGGCGCGGTCGATCCCGTCGCTCAGGGCGCGCCACGGCGCATCCGCAAGCCGTGTCCAGGCCCCGAAAGCGCCATCCACGTGCAGCCAGAGGCCTTCGTCCTGCGCGATATCGGCCAGCGCATTCAGGTCGTCGAAGAGACCGAAATCCACCGACCCTGCCGTGCCGATAATTACGAACGGCGTGGCCCCGTTCGCGCGATCTTCGGAAATGCGGGCGCGCAGCGCATCAAGATCAAGGCCGGACGGAGTTTGCGGGATCAGGCGAAGATTGTCGGAGCCGATCCCAAGCAATTCGATGGCCTTGAGCGTGGCGTTGTGCACGCCGGCTCCCGCATAGGCGGTCAAACGCGTCTGTTGCCCCCGGGTTCGCACGTCGGGTCCAATCGCGCGCAACCGCGCCGCGGCCAGGGACACCACTGTCGCTTGCGACGTGCCGGTGACAAGGACGCCGGACGCCGTTTCGGGAAATCCCATGATCTTGCGCGTCCAGTCGATCACGGCACGTTCGACATAGATCATTCCGTGATCACGCCCGCCGCAGTTGGAATTGAGCGTGGCAGCTACCATCTCGGACATCAGGCCAGAGGCCAGCCCGGTGCCATGAACCCAGCCGAAGAACCGGGGATGCGTGTTTCCGGTGCCGTAGGGCAGCATTTCGGAGGCCAGCCGCTTTGCCGTGGCACTTTCGCCCTTGGCGGTGCCATCAAGCGCGAAATTGGCCCGGACATCCTCTGGAACCGGTCGCCACGGATGATTGCGCGCATTGGCAAGCTGGTCGATGCATTGATCAAGCAGATCATGTGCAGCGGTGCGAAAGGCGGTCCAATCCTTGGGGTCTAGCGACTGGGTCATCGGGGCTCCGGGGTATTGTGCGCCCGCAGCATACGCCCGCTTTGCCGCGCTGCAAGGGGCCGATCTGTCGCTGTTCGGTGCTGAGAGTCAGCAGTTTAAAATGAGAATGGTTCTCAATATCATTGACTTCCTGCGACTGACTCGCATATTCGCGATAGGACAGGAAAAGAGGTGCAACGTGATCAGACGCATTTTGTCAGCAGCTGCCATGACGATACTGGCGCCAATGGCCATGGCGCAGGAGTTCAAGGTCGTGACCACCTTTACGGTGATCGCCGACATGGCGCAGAACGTGGCAGGCGACGCCGCCGAGGTGGTGTCGGTGACCAAGCCAGGGGCCGAGATTCACGGCTATGAGCCGACTCCACAGGATCTTGTCGGGGCGCTGGATGCCGATCTTGTGCTCTGGAACGGGATGAATCTTGAACTCTGGTTTGAACAATTTCTGCGCAATCTTGGCGACAAACCTTCCGTTACTGTCAGTGAGGGGATTGACCCGATTGCGATTGCCGAGGGGTCCTATGAGGGCAAGCCCAATCCGCATGCATGGATGGGGGTGGAAAACGCCTTGATCTACGTGGACAATATCCGCGATGCGCTGTCGGAACACGATCCGGATAACGCCGCGCTCTATGCCGCGAACGCCGAGCGCTACAAGGATGAGATCACCGCACAGATCGCGCCTTTGCGCGAATTGATCGCATCCGTGCCGGAGGGGCAGCGCTGGCTGGCGACCTGCGAAGGGGCTTTCAGTTATCTGGCGCGGGATCTGGGGCTGCAAGAGGTCTATCTCTGGCCGATGAACGCGGATCAGACCGGCACGCCGCAACAGGTGCGGCGCATGATCGACACGATCCGCGACCGCGAGATCCCGGTGGTGTTTTGCGAAAGCACGGTGAACACCGATCCGGCCAAACAGGTCGCCCGCGAGACCGGGATACGCTATGGCGGAGAGCTTTACGTGGACAGCCTGTCGGAGGCGGATGGCCCGGTGCCGACCTATCTCGACCTGTTGCGCGTGACGACCGAGACGGTGGCAAATGGGCTGACGGGCCGATGAAACAAACGGGCGGTGCGCATCCGTCCGGGAAAGGTGGGGCCATGGCCCGTATCGGCAAGGATGATTTTGGCAAGGCCGGGCTTTGGGTGCGTGACCTTGTGGTGACTTACCGCAACGGCGTCACGGCGCTGCGCGATGCAAGTTTCGCCGTGCCGCATGGCTCCATCGCGGCGCTGGTGGGCGTGAATGGCGCGGGCAAATCTACGCTGTTCAAGGCGATCATGGGGTTTTTGCCCGCCGCGCGCGGCGATATCGGCATTCTGGGTAAGTCTGTGACCCAGGCCCTGCGCGAAGGGTTGGTGGCCTATGTGCCCCAGGCGGAAGAGGTGGATTGGTCCTTTCCGGTGCTGGTCGAAGATGTGGTGATGATGGGCCGCTATGGCCGCATGGGTCTGTTGCGAATTCCCTCCGCCGCAGACAAGGCGGCGGTTCAGGCGGCGCTGGAGCGCGTCGGCATGTCCAAATACCGCAAGCGCCAGATCGGCGAATTGTCCGGTGGGCAACGCAAGCGCGTGTTCCTTGCCCGTGCTTTGGCGCAGGAGGGGCAGGTGATCCTGCTGGACGAGCCCTTTACCGGTGTCGATGTCCAGACCGAAGAAGCGATCATCGCCCTGCTCGGCGAATTGCGGGACGAGGGCCGTGTGATGCTGGTCTCGACCCACAATCTTGGCTCGGTGCCGGAATTCTGTGACCAGACCGTATTGGTCAAAGGCACGGTGCTGAATTACGGACCTACGGAAGAGGTCTTCACGCGTGAAAACCTCGAAGCGGCCTTTGGGGGCGTGCTGCGCCACTTCGTGCTGGGCGGGGCCGATCTGCATGATGACGAGGACTCCCGCGCCGTCACGATCCTGACCGACGATGAACGGCCCTTTGTCATGTATGACGACAAGACCCGCACGCAATCCGCGCGCGATGATGATGCGGAGCCGGTGGAGTGAGCGTTCTGCTGGAGCCCTTTTCCTATGGCTACATGACCAACGCCATGTGGGTCAGCGCGCTGGTCGGTGCGGTCTGTGCCTTCCTGTCGGCTTACCTGATGCTCAAGGGCTGGTCGCTGATCGGTGACGCGCTTTCCCACTCCATCGTGCCGGGGGTGGCCGGGGCCTATATGCTGGGCCTGCCTTTTGCGCTGGGCGCGTTTCTGTCCGGTGGGTTGGCGGCGGCGGCGATGCTGTTTCTCAACCAACGTACGGGGCTCAAGGAAGATGCGATCATCGGCATAATCTTTACCAGCTTTTTCGGGCTGGGCCTGTTCATGGTGTCGATCTCGCCGGTGCCGGTGGATGTGCAGACCATTATCCTCGGCAATATCCTTGCCATCACGCCCGAAGACACGCTGCAACTGGCGATCATCGGCTTTGTGTCGCTGGCGATCCTGCTGGTAAAGTGGAAGGACCTAATGGTGGCGTTTTTCGATGAAACCCATGCGCGCTCCATCGGTCTGCGGCCAGAGCGGCTGCGCTTTCTGTTCTTCGTGCTCCTCAGCGCGTCCTGCGTGGCCGCCTTGCAAACTGTGGGGGCATTTCTTGTCATTGCCATGGTGGTGACGCCGGGGGCGACTGCCTATCTGCTGGCGGACAGGTTCCCGGTGCTGCTGGCGCTGAGCGTGGCGATTGGGGCCGTGACCAGCTTTGTCGGGGCTTATGTGTCCTATTTCGTGGATGGGGCCACCGGCGGGATCATCATCTGCCTGCAAACCCTGCTGTTCCTGTTGGCATTTGTCTTTGCCCCGAAACACGGGCTGCGCGCGGCGCGTGCCCGCGCGGCCGAAGCGCTTCGGGATGACGCGGCATGATGGACCAGCTCCTCCTGCCGTTCCTGTTCCCCTTCATGCAGAACGCGTTCTGGATCGTGTTGCTGCTGGCCGCGCCGACCGCGATCCTGAGCTGTTTTCTGGTGCTCAAGGGCTGGTCGCTGATGGGCGACGCGGTCAGCCATGCAGTGCTTCCCGGTGTGGTGCTGGCCTATATGCTCGGGCTGCCGCTGATCATTGGCGCATTTGTGGCGGGTATGACCTGTGCGCTGGCTACCGGGTACCTGAATGCCAACAGCCGGGTGAAACAGGACACGGTGATGGGCGTGGTGTTCTCGGGCATGTTTGGTCTTGGGCTGGTGATGTATGTAAAGGTCGAGACCAACGTGCATCTCGACCACATCCTGTTCGGCAATATGCTGGGGGTCGGGCCTTCTGACCTGTGGACCGCTGGCATTGTCGGCAGCGTGGTGACCCTGCTTCTGGTGGTAAAATGGAAAGACCTGCTGATGCACGCCTTTGATCCGGCGCAGGCACAGGCGGTGGGCCTTCCGGTGAAATGGCTGCATTACGGGCTGCTGGCGGTGCTGTCGCTGACCATCGTCGCGGTGCTGAGCGCGGTGGGCCTGATCCTTGCCATCGGACTGCTGATCGCGCCCGGGGCGATTGCTTTCCTGCTTACGCGGGAATTCCGTCACATGTTGATCACCGCTGTGCTGGTCAATCTTCTGGCCATGACGAGCGGGGTTTATGCGAGTTTCTGGCTGGACAGTGCCCCGGCACCGACCATCATCCTGATGCTGACCATCGCCTTCATCGCCGCATTCCTCTGGCGGCAATGGCAGAATGCGCGGCGGGAAAACCAGCCGGGATGACCAAGGTTCACCGCCAGCGTGGCGCATGCCGACGCACCGGACCGGAGGGGATGGGCCAGGCTGGTGCCCGTTCATTGACCTTGAGCGAAGGCAAAAAGCGTCGGGCCGGTCCCCAGGCCGTTTGCTCGATATATTGTGACAGATCTGAATCCGTCTGCTTGATCGGCTCGTCCGGGGTCAAACTTCCGTCGGTCTTCATCAATGTCTCTGCCGTGCGCGCCAGTGACAGTTCCGCGCGCAGAATTACGCCCTTTGCGCGCCTTGCCAAGGCTCTGAGCGCGGTCGCCGCGACAAGGTATCCGGTGCCGTGGTCCAGCGCCTGTACGGGCAGGGGCACGGGACCGTCCGCGCCTGATATCCTTTGTCCTTCGCTTGCGATGCCACATGACATCTGCACCAGCGAGTCAAAACCGCGCCTTTCGTTCCATGGCCCGGCCCGGCCATAAGCCGATAGACTTACGTCGATCAGACCGGGGTTCAGCCTGTGTCGAGTCTGGGGGTCATACCCCAACCCCTCCAGTGCCCCGGGTCGGTAGCCGTGCAAGAGCAGATCGGCCTGTGCCAGCAGGTTTTCAAATAGCTCGCGATCCGTGGCGTTGCGCAGGTCCAGCCCGGCGCAGGTCTTGCCCAGATTGACCTCGGCCTCGGCGGCAGGTTCGTTCCAGTTTGGCGGATCGATGCGCAAAACGTCGGCACCAAACCCGGCAAGGAACCGCGAGGCCACGGGGCCAGCCAGAACACGGGTCAGGTCCAGCACTTTTATCCCGGCGAGCGGCTGGTCTCCTTTGGGCAACGCCACCGGCTCTCCCTCACGCTCGGGGTGCCAGCAGATCAAAGGTTCGGCGCGCACGGCGATCCCCTGCGGGTGTTCCATCCATTCCGACCGGCCGCGCAGGGCGGCGGCGCACCCCTTGGCTGCGACGATCGCGGTTTCCAGTGCCTCCGCGCGCCACTCCGAAACGCGGGCGGCAACGGCGTCGCGTGTTCCGGCGCAGTCCAGCACCTGCAGCGCCGCGTCGCGGTGATGCGGGGCGTTTGTATGCAACCGGATGAAGCCATCGCTCGTGGCGTAGACACCGGCAATCGGGTCCCAGATCGAGGGCATCTCCCAGCCATCGGGCACCAATGTCATGTCGAACCACAAGGAGGCCAGCCGCCGGTCCACATGCACGGGGCTTGCTCCAAGTCCCTGCAAATCCGCCAGTGCTGCCCCCGCTGCACCAATGGTTGCGCATGCGAAATCGCTGACCCCAAAGACCGATGGCAGGTCGCCATGGCCTGTTTCGGATACCGGCTCTGGGGACATGTCCAGTGCCGTTGTGATTTCGCTCCAATAAGGGTTGGCCATGCTGCGTCTTCCTTTCGATACTGAAGGGCAGCAAAGCGTGCCATTGACGCTCCTGCAATCTTGATCAAGATAATCAATATGAAAAACCTTCCGGACCACCTTTTGCCCGCTGCCGAAGTACGCGCCCGTCTGGGCGTGTCGGCCCAGACGCTTTATGCCTATGTCAGCCGTGGTCATATCCGCGCTTTTCAGGACCCGACGGATGCGCGCAAATCCCTGTATCTGAAAGAGGATGTGGAGGCGTGGGCGGCGCGCAAGGCACGTGGGCGATCCCGGCGCAAGGTGGCGCAATCGGCATTGAACTGGGGGGAGCCGTCGCTGGTTTCGGCCATCACCGAGATCCGAGACGGGCGCTATTTCTATCGCGGGCGCGACGCGGTGGCGCTGTCGCGGGATCACACGCTGGAACAGGTGACCGCGCTGCTGCTGGAGCGGGTCCTGCCGCACACCGCACCGGACATGCTGCCCATTCAGGCGTCTCCTGACCCGTTGCAGCGTATGTTGATGGCCTTGACGCGTAAATTGACCCAGGCCGCTCCCGTTGCGCTGGAAATGATCCAGGGCCTTGTTCAGGCGGCAACCCGGAAACGGGGCGAAGGCCCGGTGCATATGCAACTGGCAATGGGCTGGGAGCTGGACCCGACGGACGCGGATGTACTGCGCCGAGTGCTGGTGCTCTGCGCCGATCACGAATTGAACGCGTCGGCCTTTGCCTGCCGGGTCGCCGCGTCAACGGGGGCGGGGCTTCCGGCGTGCCTGATCGCAGGGCTCAGCACGCTGTCCGGGCCGCGTCATGGTGGCATGGTCACGCGCGCCATCGACTGGATGGCGGCGGCTGTGAATGGTGGTGGCCTGCCAGACGCCGGGCAAAAGCCACCTCCGGGCTTTGGCCATCCGCTCTATCCCGCGGGCGATCCGCGCACGGCGGAAATCCTGCGCGTGTTGCCCCTGCGCCCCGATTGGCAGGCCGTGGTGGACGACCTAGCCAGTCGCACTATCCACCCCAGCCTCGATCTTGGGCTGGCCCATGTGGTCACGACGCTTTGCCTGCCGCGCGAGGCGGGGCTGGTGCTGTTCGCCGTGGGGCGCAGCGCTGGCTGGATGGCTCATGCGGAAGAACAGCGTGCCAGTGGGCAGTTGATCCGGCCACGGGCGGTTGGGGGAGTAGCGGGATGAGCGTGTCGTATAAACGGGTGGATTGCGGGGACGAAGCCGCCGTTGGCTGTAAAGCACAAAGGGCCGCGCCCGACCCTGGGTGGGCGCAAGCGACGCTTTTTCTGGGCGAAGCGTTGCTGCTCGAATAACAAAGGTATGGAGCAAATGTTAGTATTCACCCGGTTTGATAGGGCTTTTCTTGGGCTTTGATACCGGAAGTGGCTGGTAGTCCCGGGCCTATCACGGACCGTCCTACATTAACTTGGGGTTTGCGGACGGCTGGATTGCCCGCTCCACCATTTGTGGATGGTGCTGCGGCTGACGCGGCGTTCCGGCGGGAAGGCGTCACGGATTGCGGCGGCGATCTGGTCATAGGTCATCCGGTCGGCGCGGGCGCGGATGAAAGCTTGCAATTCGGGGTCGGTGGCAATCTTGCCGGGACGGCCCGGACGGTGCAGGCGGCGGTGTTCGCAAGGCGGCGGAAGTGGGCCGGGTGCACGTGGGATTGAAGCGCCGTTCAAGGGCTGTTGAAGCGCCCTTTCAAGCGCCTTGGAAGCGCGCGCCAAGGCAGCGTCTGCGGCGGCGGTAAGTTCGCTTGCATCGCGGAGCGCCTGGCGCAGCTCGGCCATCTGGTTGTCCGCATCCATCATCGCTCTGTCGTCCGTCTGGACCGCTTGAGGATCGCGCGCACGGATACGTCCGACATGTAAAGCGTGCGGGCGATCTTGTTGATCGAATACCCACGCGCCCGCAAACCGGCGATCACCCAGGGCTTGGCCAGCGGCACGCGGTTTTGCAGGCGGTGCTTTTGCCGGGCCAGTTCGCGCGCCTTGTCGTATCCGATCAGCGCAACCAGTTCGGACCGGTCGCCGGGCGCGTCGGGGATATAGACCACGGACCCGCCGAAGGTCAGCAGCGGGTCCAGCGCCAGCGCAGGGCCAAGCACGTCCACATAGGGCTGCACCTGGGCCGGGGGCTTGGGATAGGTGACTTCACGCGCGGTCATTGCTATAGTGTCCCTTGGGTCCGGTGTACCCCGATGGGTAAGGTGGGCTACGTCCTCCGGGCGCAGATGATGCCGGTTCGAGTCCGGCCCCGGACCCAAACGCAGGCGTGACACGGTAATATTCTCGCGGCCGTAGCACGGTCTTCGGATCGGAGCGCGATGCGGGGTTTCCGGCGCAAGCCGGGTGCGGGGCCCCGCCGCCTGCACTTTGCAGATAGGGCCGCAGGCATTCGCGCCGAAGACGAGGAGAACGCGAACCCCTGCGGGCCGCGCGGGGAAGGCCGCGCGACAATTGACGGGGAGCACGTCGCAACTCGGCCCCCGCCAAACTCATGTCGCCAGTTCGCCCGGCGCAATGCCGAGTTGCTGACAGATCAACTCTTCTTCCGGCGACTGCACTGGCTTGCCGTCGCCCGGCAGGGCGGACGGGATCAGCGCGCGCGACAGGTGCGCATATGCGGCGGGCGCGGACTCGGAAACAAAGGCATCAAAGCTCGCCTCGTCCGATGTGCAAAGGTCCAGCGCCCAGGACTTCATGGCCGGGATGATGTAGCCCTGCGCCAGCGCCGTCTCGACCTTGGCTTCTGCCCGTTCAAGGCGCGCCGCCGTCGCGCTGGCCTTGCGGTCACGCATCATGTCGCGCAGCGCTTCGATAGGCACGTATTTCGCCGGGTCCGGTTTTTGCTGCCCGTCCAGTGCCTCTTGCAGCGCCGTCAGGATGTCGTCTTCGCTGGCGTCCGCGTCCAGCTTTAAAAGCTTGGCCAGCCGGGTGAGGAACGGCATATCGCCGTCCATATCGGTTGCGGTGTCGTCTGCCATGTCGTCCTCCTGGCTGGCGAGTGCGGTGAGATGCAGCGCTGGGTCATGCACAAGCCCCGCGCCCTTGAGCCGGACAATCTGCCGGTTGGCTTTGTTGAAGAGAATGGAGGGGCTGAGATAGCGGTATTCGCGGTTGGCGATCAGGTCGCGGGCGCGCGCCGTCCAGTCCACCCGGCCCCAGATGCCATCGGCGCGGAGCTGCAACGCCTTGATCCAACCCGCAGCAGGCACCGGGCCGGTGCGCTCTTTGGCGTGTTTGTCCTTCTGGTGCTCATAGTCCACCGGCAGATCGACCGCGCCACTCTGGAAATCGGCCAGCACTGTCTCTGGATTGTCCAGCACGAAACTGCGCCCGTCTCGCGCCTCGATCTGGCCCAGCGGCAAAAGGTGCACCCACTCAGGCGCGTCGGCAATCGGACGGTCACAAAGCGCGGTCGTGGTGGTCTGTCTCGGAGCCATAGGATTTCCCACCTGTCAGCCGTTACGCCGCATAGGGCGTGACAATCAGTTCCGCCGTGCCCTTGTAGGGGTTGGAACCGCCGCCATCGTTGGTTTCGGTGTTGAGCAAATGCAGCGCCGCGTCTTCAAGTGATGGCGGCACCACAAGCGTCGTGGGCTTGATGCCCAGCACCCGCCCGCCATCGGCCTTGAACCCCATCATGGCCTGACGCGCGGCGGCGTAGCTGGTGGCGTCCAGTGCCGCAGTGCTGCCATAGGCAAGCTGCCAGAGGCCGAACCCAGCATTCACCCGCGCCCGGACCCCATAAATGTATTCGTCGTTCATGAAGACATGTGGATTGGCCGGGTCGGTCATCGACTGGAAGTCGTAGGTCTCGCGTTCCTGCCAGACGATGGGCCGCACGCCGCGCGAGGTGTCGAGCAGGAACTAGGCATCGCCCGCGCCGCTGGACATGTTGCTGACAGAGGTGACGGTGCCGTCCTTGTCCTTCACCGGGTGGTCGGTGTCGAAGAAATTCTGACCGTCATAGCCCTGCGTGGTGAAGCCCGATGTCAGCAGTGCAAAGATCAGTTCTTCGGGATGCGTACGGGCAAGCTGGCCCATTTCCGAGAAGGCGGGCTTGAAAACGCCAAGCTTGTCGTCCGAGATTTTGTCACGCGGCACCGCGACGGTGCTTTCGAACTTGCGGTTCTGGATGGTGAAGCCCTGGGCTTCAAGGTTCTTCACATGGCGCGGGCCGATCCATTCCCGGAGCTGCGGGAACATGCCCATCCAGCCATAGGTTTCCTCGCTGCCGGTGCTGGCCACCTGCATGGCAATCTTGTCCCAATGCACTTCGGCATTGAGATAGGCGTCGGTGTAGACGGTCTTGAAGCCCTTGTAGACCAAATCAAGGTTGTGGTCGTTGATGATCATGCGGCTCGGTCTCCTGAAGCGGTATTGGCGCGCGTGGAACGCGCCGGGTTTCAGGACGGAGACTGACGGTTTCGGATGATGTGATACATTCGCAATACGGTTGCGAATAAGGCTGTTTTGGGCGGAATTTCGGGGGCGGTGGCGGGCGAAGCCGGGCGCGCGGGCGGCAATGCGGTCTGAGCGCGCCGTTAAATACCCATTTGATACCCAAGCGCGGATTTCGCGGGGTTGGCCCTGCCAAAACCCGAGCGCGCCTCAGCGGCGCGCTGAGCGGCTGGCAGATCAAAGGCGGCGCGGGGGGCCGCGCCGCCTCTCATATCATGGAAGGTTCTGGCCGTCACGCGGCGCGCGCCTTCATCACTTTCAGGGTGGCGATCACCTTGCGCGCCGCCGCCTTGCCGAGGAACCGCAGGCTGGACACATGCCAGTAGTGTTCAAGCCACTTGTTGAGGCTGTCCTCATCCCCCTTGCGGTCGGTGTACTCGCGCCAAAGCACCCGGATCAGCTCGATCTGGGCAAAGCTCGCCATGCCGGGCCGCTCACCATAGTCCGGCCCCTTCGCCTGACGTGGCGCAAAGCCCAGATATTCGAAAAAGCCCATCATCGCGTCGAAGCCCTCGGCGTCCAGTTCCTTCGTGCTCTCGACGCCCGCGATCTCCACCATGGCCGAGCGTAGATAAGCATCGCTCAGGTCCAGCTTGGTCTTGGCGGTCCAGAGCAGCTTGAGCTGGTTCTTGCTGATGCTCATGACGGCGCACCTTGGGGTTCAGGCTTGACGAACTCCATGGGCGCATTCTCTTTCGATTTGCGCAGCATAGTCGCGTGGTGTTCCAGAAGTTCGCCATGGGTCTCGGCAAGGTGGCGCATTCCAATCCCCAACAATTCGCAGAGGTTGGCCGCACGTCCATCCCCGGCGTCGAAAAGCCCGCTCCGGAACCCTTCGGCCAAAAGGTCAAAGGCACCCGCCGCGCCGTAATAGTGATAAGGAGCCTCGCCAAGCGCATTTGTGACAAGGTCAAAATCGCCGTCACCCATCGTCAAAGCCATGATATAGCGCGCTGCGTTCGGGTCATAGGTCATTGCAAGGTCTCCTTTGTCTGCGGGCCTTGCTGGACGAAGACCGCCCGCCCGATCAGTCCGCGCGTCTCGTCTTGCAGGGTTGCGGCGTCCTCGGAAGGCTTGCGCAGTTGCTCCAGGGTCTTGGCAATCTGGCCCTCGCCCTCGTCCCCGCCTTCGATGATCTGCGCCAGTGAACGCAGGCACTTGAGGTTGAAGCGCAGGAAATCGTCCACGCCGTTGATTGCCTGATAGAGCCGCGCGATCTCCGCTTCACTGAGAGCGACAATCATCACCTGCCGCCCTTCGAACTCCGCCGCCTTTGCTTCGGGCAGTTCCAGATAGAATTGCAGCCTTCGCATCACAGCCCCCTCTCACTAGCAAGTTTCATGTCCACAATTGCCGCCTTGACATGCGCCAGTGTGGGCGCATCCCGGCCCGCAAAGTCCAGGGCACAAGCCGTCACGCGTTCGACATTGCGCAGCCCGCCTTTGAGACGGGCCACCGCGTGCAGCGCATCCAGCGCGGCGGGTTGGGCAAAGGCGGTTCCTTCTACCATCGCCGCAACATCCGCACGGCTGACTTGTTTGAGCACCACAGGCCGCAGCAACCGGCTTTGCAGTTGGGGCATGGTCGCAATCGCGCGGGGCAGGTCCAGGTCACCGCAAAACACGGTGTGAAACGCCCCTTGTTCCGCCGTGGCCCGCAGCCATTCAAAAGCTTCGCCGCATTTCCCGGTCTTGCCGTTTCTCTGGTCCAGGTATTGCGCCTCATCCACCACAAGCACCCGGCCCCTGCCGATCATATAGGCCAGCTTTTCCCGTGCTTCCGCATGGCAGTTGAATTGCGGCGCGGCATAGCCCCAGAGGCTTGCCAGAGACTTGGCGAAGTTCCAGGCGGTGCCTTCGCCGCGCGCTGCCTGAATGTAGATCGCGTCATGCCCCAGCGTCTCACAAAACCGCTTGATCGCTGTCGTCTTGCCGATGCCCGGTGCCCCGGCAATCATGGTCAGCGCGGGCCGATCTGCTGCGCGCACCAGGTCAAGTGAGCGCAGGATATCGCGCGCCGCCTCGGTCTCTGCCCAATCGGTTATCTCCCGCCGGATTACTCCGGTATTGGCTATTCGCAAATGCTGTGTCATGGTCGTCTCCGTTCAAAAGTGAGGGCTTCGGCCCTCGGTGAATGGCATGGGGGATGCGCCAACATCCCTCATGCCGACTTGCCCTTGCCTGCCAGTCTGGCGGCAATGGCGTTCTCTCGATTCTGATACATTTCCGCAGAAATGACCGCTTCGGCCCCGGCCTCGCGCGCTGGTTTCTCGCGCAGCGGCGCGCCGAAACGGGCCCTCACAACATCGGTTGCGGGCGGCGTGTCAGGCTCTCGCAAGGCTTCTGTCTGGGCATCGAGCGCCGCCATGGCCGCTTCAAAGTCCGTCTTGCCCATGTAATCGTTCGCCGCTTCGGCCTGTGCCGTCGCCACCCGTGCCGCCTTGCGGTTCCGGGCGGCATCGCGGATGCCGTCAACGCTGCCGTAGGCTCCGCGTTCAACCGGCTCGATACCCGCGCAAATCTTGTGGCCGTCCTCGTCGTAAGCCATTGCCGGGGCGCTGAAATCGTCCGGGTCACGTCCGAAAAGAATGCGCTGACCCTTGCCGTGGTGCCGCAGCAAGGCGTCTTGCGTATCGGGACCGCCATAGGTCCAGCCGTTCACATGGACACGCCCGAATCGATCAACCGCCACAGGCTTCCAGATCAGGCCAGAAAGGTAGAGCTGGTGGGCCGTGGGCTTGCGCATGACGCGCTCTGCCAGCCCATCATGGAAGACCTGTTCATAGGACCGGCCCCGCGCGCCCTGGCTGCGCCGCCCGCCTTCGCAATTGTGCCGCGCGATCTCGCGCCGCAGCACCGATCGAACCTTGTCGATCGGCACTGGCTGCACATCCGCCGAAGGGCTGGCTCCCGGCGCGTGTCCGGCATGTGCCCCCTTGAACTCCGGGCGATCATCCACCGCGCGAGACAGAACCGCGAAGGTCCGTTCCGCGATCTTGGCTTGCGCATTCTTCGGCAAGGCGAAATGCAGATTGATCCCCATGTGCTGGCAGATGCCAAGCGGCTGGACGCCTTCTTTCGCTTTGCCGTGCCGGAAACGGTGCACATTACCGCCCGCCACCAGATGCCCGGCAAAGGCTGACCCGTTATCGGTATAGAGCCGGTCGAAGATCCCGAACCGCTCGCAGACGCGCTTGATCAGCCGCACCGTGGCCACCGCGTTCTCGGACGGGGCAAGCTCCCAATCCAGCACCTTGTTCGACGACACATCCACCAGCGCCAGCATGACGGGGCGCGAGACCTTGCCGTCGCCCCAATCGCCCCAGAAATCCAGCGTCCGCCCGTCAAGCGACACCCATTCCAGCGGCCCCAACTCCGACTTGTCACGCAGCGCGGGCATCGTCAGGCGCTTGGCGGTCTCCGCTTTGCCAAGGCGCGCATGCAGCCGCTGCGCTTCACTCAGCGCCACCCAGCGCCGGTAAAAGGTCGGATAGGACGGCACTGCCCAATCCATCGCCCGACCCGCATCGCGCACGTCGCGCCACGCGGACGTGAGCGGCCATTCCGGCGCGGCGTCCCGGATCAGGGTCAGGAAGAACTGCCACGCCTCTTCGCTGAACTCCGCCCGCTTCACCGTCGCCTTGTAATCGTCAAGCAGCGCCGGGGCATAGTTGATCGGATCGACCCCTTGAACCGCCTTTAAAAGCCGCTTCAAAGAGGGTTTCGACGTGCCTTTGTCACCGAACTTCTCGCGGACCAGGGCGAAGCTTTGGCCTTCCTTCACACCCTGCGCCCGCAGCGCTGTCAGCATCCGCACAATCGCGGCTTTCCGCTCCGCCCGGTCGCGCCGCACCGGGGACGCTTCGGAAAGCGCCTCATGCGCCGCGTCGTCATAGGTGCCGGGGTCAAGCTCCAGAGTGTCGAGGTCGCGCCGCAGATAGGCAAGGCGGATGTCCTCAGGAAGAGCTGAGATGTGGAAGCATGTCTTGCCTTTGAGTATTGCGGTGGGAGTGCCAATGGATGCTAACCATTTGTGGGCTCCCATTTTTGTCGTCGGAAGTCCGCGCAAGCCAATGATATCTTTTACAAAGAGCATCATTTTTTTCGGCGCAACCCGGCATCAACTTCGATCCGCTCAACGAGCTTTCTTGCCTTGGGGCCAGTCCATTCCCCCAACAGAGCCGCGCGCGCATTCTGCATCTTGACGCCATGAACATTGCACCATGCGTGTAGCGAAGTGCCGCGGGACAGAAATGCTACCCGGATATCAAGATACCGGGTAGCGCGATCACTATCGTTGATGTTAGAAGCTGACATGGCGCCCTAATTGGGTGGAATGTTAGAACCTAATAGGGTGTATTTCACACTTCATAAGGTGTGTCAACGATGGAAATTGACTCCGAAACCGATGTTGCAGGGCGGCTACGAGCGCTCCAGGAGCATTACGGCCTAACGATCCAAGAGATGGCGGACCGCTGTTCGCTGCCGAAGCGATCTCTTGAAAATTATATGAAGAGGACGAATCCGCAGCGACCTGGGCTCGATGCGCTTCGCGGCATAGCAGACGGCATGGGGGTAAGTATTGATTGGTTAGTAGGGCGCTCACCGGAAATGTCGGCACCCGAGTTTCGATCAGAGGACTACGCAACCTTCTGTCACTCCGTCGTGCTGCGGTTGCTATCCGAACTAATTCCTATCGCTGCATCTGAACCGGGAAGGTTCGATGCTCAACTGCTTACAATCGACGGGCGGGATCACGCAGATATTGCCGCAAGGGCCATGCTCGACTTCATGAATGTCGTCAGAGTTCAATCCGGCAACGCAACCCGGCCCGAGGGCTACTTCCATCGTCAATTTGACGCAATCTCGAAAAGGGCCGACCGAACCGAAAAAGGCGGCTCAAACTCGGTTGACACTGCTCGTAAACCGTAAACCAACTGAGTTTACTTTGCCCCTGACCGGGTATTGAAATCATTCAATATTTTTCTGCAAGAATTGCTTACCAATGCGATTTCCGGCCCGATATCGGCCAAAAGGTATCAAACCCATGAAAAAACGCCCAGCTAACCCGCTGAAAACACGTCTTCTTTTTTCGGGGCGGTATCAAACCGGGTGAAAGCCGTCAGCAAAGCCGCTCACCATGCGCCCTCCCGGGGGGAGGGTCGGGCGCGGCCCGGTGTTCCCCCGGGCATACCAGCAGCGGATGTCCTGCAAGGGTCATTGCGGCCATCGACGCCGTGTTTATCCAAATAGCGGTCGAAGCACGCCCGTACGGGCGACGTCACCGCCGCCCGTTTTTCTTCTTATTCTTCCAAAACGGCGGCACGTCGCCTGCCATGATGCAGCCATAGGGGTCGATGTAATCCTCGATCTCGGCCAGATCGTAGTCCTTGATCTGCGCCACCACGCTGTCGGCCTTTTTGTAGCTCGACGGCAGTTCCGAGGCGTCCACCCCACCGGCATGGAACCGGATATCCAGCCCTTCGTTCTCGGCGCGCAGCATTTGCTCCGGCGTGACCGAACCCATGCGGCGGCGATGTTCCGAGCGCGAGAAGTTTCGCCCCGCGCCATGGGGTGAAAACCCCAGCCCATGGCCCGCATCGCGACCGCGCACCACCAGCACCGGTTCGCTCATATTGAGCGGGATCAGTGTGAGGCCGGTGGCGTCCGACGCATAGTTATCCCATGCGGGCGTCGCCCCCTTGCCGTGGTAGTAGAGGTCGCCGCGTTTGAAGACGAAATTATGCTCGTTCCAGAAATGGTCCCCCACATCCACGCGCGCGGCCTCGACCGTCGCCTGATGAATGGCGTTGTGATTGGCCTTGGTCCATTTGCGGATCAGTTGCAGAGCCGCCCAGTAATCGCGCCCTTCCTCCGTGTCTGCAGGGATCCAGGCGTTCTGTTTCGGCGTCGCAGGCGACAATTCGCGTTTGAACTTGGCGGCCACCTCCATGCCTTTCTTGTAAAGTACCGCGCCTGGCCCCCGGCTCCCGTGATGGGTCACAATCGCCGTGCGCCCGGTCTTGCGCGACCGCCCGACAAAGAGGAAATGGTTCCCGTCGCCTTGCGTGCCCATATGCTCCTGCGCCATGCGCAGCGATTTGGGGTTGTCGAGAAACGGGTTGGCGCGGAACGCGTCCAGCAGGTCCATCGACACGGTAAACCGCTTGCCCTGTGCCCGCCCGCCCGGGCCGAAATGCGTGACCGATTGCGCCGCATCCAGCACCGCTTTGGGGTCCGCATCGCCCAGATCCGTGATCATGACTGAGCAACAGATGTCCGCCGAATGCATCCCCGGATGGATCGCATTGCGCGCCGCCGCGACACCGCCCACCGGGATCGTGCCCACCGGCCCGGCGGGGCAAGCATCGGGCATGATGGCTCCGGCCTCGATGGTCGGGGTGCGCATAAGCGCGGTCATCGTCTCGCGGACCTTGGCGATATTGTCCTCTTCATCCGGATGATCGGCGCGGATGTTCTCCTCGAACGCCAGTTCGCCCGGCGCGCGCAGCTCCATCACCTGTGGAGCGGGCGGAATGTTCCCTTCCAGCGCCTGCCGGATGCGCAGCAGGCCAAAGCCCTCGGCGCGCATCTCGTTCGCCTTTTTCAGGAGCGCCGGGAACTGCGCGCCGGGGCGGTGGCCCCAGTCCTTGAGGTGGTCACCGGTGACGGGATCGCGGTCCATGTCTTGTGTCATACTCATCATCTTCGTCCGAATAAGGTCCGGGGGACAAGGGAGTGCGAGAGCGGCAGTTGTGAAGTCTGTAGTCCCGCATGCATTCCCCCGGAGAGGGATGGGTCCCGGCGACAAGGGAGAAGAAACAACCCGGAGGCCCGCCCCGCGCCCAATGGGGGACGCGTTTGCCGTATGGGCGCAGGCCAGGAGGGGAATTGAACCCGCTCGGCACATCCGGTCATTTGGAGCCTGTAGTTCCTTCGGCATTCGCCGGGATTTTCCTTTCGTGTCATCTGCGGGGGACAATGAGGCGTGAGACTGTCCGCTGTGATGCGGGCCGGATTTGAACCGGCAATGCCTTGCGGTCGTCTACCCTGTAGTCCCACGGGCATTCCCCCGCGTTCAAATCTGGTGCCCCGGCGACAAGGGGTGGTGAAACGATACCTGCTCTACCTGACTGAGCTACGCGCCATCAGCGTGTATTTTGGCTGGCGCGGCGGGAGTCGAACCCGCGACCTGGGGAGTGACAGTCCTGTAGTTCCACCTGCATTCGCCGGGGAGTAATCTCCTTTGGTTTTTGGTGACCCGGGCGATGACCCGCCCGGGCCGGGGTTAAAGGTCGATCTTTTCGATCTCGCCAACCCAATGGTTCGGGTCGGCGCGACCGTCCGCAAAGGCGGCGATCTGGTCGAACACCGCGTCCGAGAAGCCGCCGACATTCATCACGTCGGCGCGTTCTGCTGCCTGGGTCGTGCCGTATGGCGCGATATCCACGCAGACCAGCCGGGCCTTGGGATTTGCCCGTTTGAGCATTTCCCATTCCTTCATGACCGCCGTGCCACGCCCCGAGCGGGTATCCACCCAGGACTGGTTGTCAGACACGACCACCACGACGTCTGGCTTGCGGCCCCGGTCGTTCAGCCATTTCAGCGGCGCCGAGACATTGGTCCCGCCCCAGCCGAGCTGCGTGAGCTTTTCGGCATTGGTCAACACCGTGTCGCGTGGCTCCAGCCGGGTCGTGACAACCCGGTCATGGAACGGCAGCACCAGCGCTTTGCGGTTCACCCGAAGGAAGGCCGCCGTCACCAGCGCCGCCACATCCACATGGCGGACCCTGGAGGTCGCCCCGCGACGGTAGCCGGTGACCGAGGACATCATCGAGCCGGAGATATCCGGCGCGACCACGACCTCAACCGCCACCTGCGGTACGTTCCCGACCGCCAGTTCCATGGCGTCGTGAAGCGCCTCGCGGATCTCGCGCGGCATCTCCTCGCTCAGGTTCAGCGCCGCAACCATCAGCTGGTACGGAAAGGCTTTGGCCCTCTTTACAGCATCCGGATCGCGCAGCTTCGCCGCCACCAGCGCCACGTTTTGCGCATCGTCAAAGACGCCGTGACGCAGGAAGGTGTTGAGCGACTGGCGCACCACCTGCCAAGAGCCATTGCGCGCAAGCTGCGCCCAATGCGCCGTGGTCAGCGGCAATTGCGTCAGCATCTGGAATGGCACTTCCGGCAGGGTCTCGCCCGTGCCATCAAACGCCATCCAGTCCTGCACCGCCTGCGGCAGCAGATCCACATCCGCCGGTTTCCCCAGCACCCAGGCGAACAGCGCCTCACGCGCCGCGTCCTGCGGTTTCGGGTGCACCATCTTTAGCACATCCGCCAGAGACGGGTCATTGCCGACATTGGCGTTCAGCAGCGCGCGATCAGACGCGGTGTTCAGCCAATGCTGCACCATCGCCTTGGGCGCGGAGCCCAGCGATTTGCGACCGGTCTGACCCGAGCGCATGACCTGCACGAAGGTGCGCAGCATCTTGCCATGGGTCACCACGCGGGAGAACACGGCGCGAAACAGCACCGGGTCACGCCGGGCCAGAACCGCCAGCAGCACCGCGGGCATGTCCTTCATATGACCCTTTTGCCGCGCATAGATCGCGGTTTGGGCCAGGAATTTCGCATCGACCGCCTCGGCCAGATCCACCGCCGTGGACAGCTCGGTCTGAGCGTCCTGGTAGTAGGTCTGACCAAAGGTGCCGGTCACAGCCAGTTGCGCCAGCTTATGCTCGGCGCCGTAGGCGTAGGCCGGTGCCCCCGCAAGATTTGTTGCCTCCGCTTTCGGGAGCAACCGGCCCTTTATCGATGCAAACACGGATTTGTTTGCCATTTTTCCATCCTCTCATTTGAAGCAGGAGTGTTTTGCCATTGGGCATGGGGTGGGCCGAGAAAAATGCGAAAAACCGCTAGTTGATTGATTTATATCGGAAAGTTCGACGCTTGGTTAGAGTGTCCAATTGGCCTACGATATAAAAATATCGCTACTTATCAATTTAGATCGTGGATATGCGTAACGTCGTTATCTCCCTGCTCGGAACGACTTTGGATTCGGGCAAGAAACGCAAATGGCGTCCGACCCTGTCGATGGTTCAGCATGAGCATTTCCCGATTGACCGGCTTGAAATCATTCATGACAGCCGCTTCAACCGACTTGCCCATAACGTCAAAGCCGAGATCGAAGAGGCTTCGCCACAGACCGAGGTACTTTTGAACACGGTGGACATGACCAACCCGTGGGATTTCGAAGAGGTCTACGGCAAACTGTTCGATTTCGCGCGCAATTACGGGTTTGATGAGGATCGCGAACGCTATCACGTGCATCTGACCACGGGGACTCATGTGGCGCAGATCTGTTGGTTCCTTCTGACCGAAAGCCGCCACGTCCCGGCGCGGTTGCTGCAAACCGGGCCGCCGCGTGGCGGCGAAGGCTCACCGCGCATTGACATCATCGATCTTGACCTGAGCCGTTACAACGCGTTGCAGCAGCGGTTTGACCTGTTGTCGCGGGAGTTCTCCGATCTTCTGAAAGGCGGGATCGAGACGCGGTCAGAGGCCTATAACGCGGTGATCGACCGGATCGAGCTGGTGGCTTCGAGCTCGGACGCGCCGATCCTGCTCTTGGGAGACACCGGAACGGGCAAGACCGAGCTGGCGCAGCGCATCTACGAGCTGAAACTGCAACGCCGCCGGGTCAAAGGGCGGCTGGTGCAGGTGAATTGCGCCACGCTGCGCGGGCGCGATGCGGTGCCCATGCTGTTTGGCCAGCGGCGCAGCTATACGGGGCAGGCGGGGTCGGAACGCTCTGGCCTTTTGCGTGAGGCTGATGGCGGGGTGTTGTTCCTGGACGAGGTGGACGAGCTGGGATGGCAGGAGCAGTCCTCGTTGCTGCATGCGATTGAGACCGGGCGCTATTACCCGCTGGGGTCCGATCACGAGGTGACAAGCCGGTTTCAGGTCATCGCAGGCGCCAATCGTGACCTGACGGAAATGGTGGCACAGGGCGCATTCCGGCCCGATCTTCTGGCGCGGTTGAACCTGTGGCGGTTCCGGCTGCCGTCCCTGCGGGAAAGACGCCCGGATATCGAACCAAACCTCTATCATGAACTGGCGCGCGCCGAACGGGTGCTGGGTGTTCAGGTCGGGTTCAATGCGGATGCTGCCGAGGCGTTTCTGCGCTTTGCCCGTGACCCCGCGACGCCTTGGCCGGGCAACTTCCGGGATTTTGGCGGGTCGATTCAACGGCTGTGCACGTTGGCTCCGCGTGGGCGGATCACCAGGGCGATGGTCGAGGCCGAGATCGAACTGTTGCATGCCACCTGGGGTGCGCAGGAGCGCGATGACGATTCCGCGTTGGTCCGATCGGTTCTGGGCGAGGTGGCGCTTGATCCCTTTGACAAGGTGCAGCTGGCTGAGGTGATCCGCACCTGCCGTGCGTCTGGCAGCCTCAGTGCGGCGGGGAGGACATTGTTTGCCGTGTCGCGCGGACAAAGGAAAAGCGTGAACGATGCGGATCGTTTGCGGAAGTATCTGCAACGCTTTGGTCTGGATTGGGACGCGGTGCAGGAAAACCGAAATCCGTGACGGATTTCGGTCTGATTTCTTTGCAAGAAATCGTTTCTACTGCTCGATTTCGATCTCACCGTCTTTTTGTGCCGCGCGGCTTTGACACAGGATGATGGCATCCTTGCGCTGGGCCTTGGACAGCACGAAATCGCGGTGTTCCACCTCGCCCGAAAGCAGCGTGCATTTGCAGACGCCGCAGATTCCGTCAGAGCATTTTACGTCGATATGAATGCCGTTTTCGGCCAGTACATCCGTGGCGGATTTGTCCGGGGGGATGTGAAAACGGCGACCGTCAGAGAGCCGAAGCGTGAAGGGATGGTTCTCATATTCCGGAACATCCGGCACCGAGAAATATTCCAGATGCCGCGCCTCATCCGGAAAGCCACTGGTTTCGGCAGCGGCAATCACCGCGCCCATGTAGCGGTCCGGGCCGCAGGTATAGACGTGCCAGCCCGGTTGATACCCCGCCAAAAGCGCATCCAGATCCGCGCGGGTTCCTTCATCAGAGATATGCAGATGCACCTTGTCCGCCCAGGGTGCGGCGTGCATATCATCCAGATACCCCGCATCGGCCCGGGTGCTGACCGAGTAGTGTAAGTCAAAGTCGCGCCCCAAAGCATGCAGCCGATGTGCGAAAGCGATCATCGGCGTAATGCCAATACCGCCCCCCATGAGAAATGTCCTGGTGGCGTCTTCGACCAGTTCGAAATGGTTGATCGGTTTCGAGACGAAGATCTTGCGTCCCGGCGTGAAAATCCGGTGCATGAGCTTTGATCCGCCGCGCCCGGACTCTTCGCGCAGCACGCCGATCCGGTATTTTGAGCGGTCCGCCGGGTCACCGGACATGGAATATTGCCGCAGGAATTCCGGCGCGACGACGATGTCCAGATGCGCCCCGGCGATCCATTCCGGCAAATCGCTGCCGTCGAGCGCGGCAAATTCATATTTGGTGATATCGGGCGTCATGCGCTCGGCCCTGGTCACCTGAACCTGGATCACCGGCGCGTCGCCGGGCACGTGGTATTCATGCACATGACTGGTGTCACCGCGTGTCAGCCGCAGCTTGTAGTCTTCGGCGGTGATCATGGCCTGATATGCTTCGATCCCGGCCTCGCGGTCCATCGGGAAGGGGTAGGGCCATGGGTGCGGGGCCAGCGGCGTGGGATAGACCGCAAGTGTCTGATCCTCATAGCGCAGGTCCAGATCGGTTTGCAGATCACGCCGGTTCAGAGGGTGGCGTGTGGGGCGATAGGCACCATCCTCCTGTAGCTCGATGTCCCACCACCATTTCTTGGTGTCGTTCAGCCCGCCATGGCCCAGCCGGTCATCCAGCGCTGCCAGGGGTTTGGCGAGTGACGGAATATTGGACGCGGCCCAGCGGAACGGGGCCTCGGCAAACAGACCTTCGAGATTCCAGGGGCAGGTCTTCATGCATCGCCCGCACATCGCGCCGCCCTCGGTCGTGATGCGGTAGGTGGCGCATTTCTGGCTGTCGCTCTTCCAGATCTCGTAGCCGTTGAACATGAGCTTTGGTCCGGCCGTGATGGCTCCGGACGGGCATTCGCGCGCACATTTGTTACAGTTCTCGCAGAAGTTCTGCAGGCCGAAATCAATCGGCTTGTCATGGGCCAGCGGCATGGTGGTTGTCACGACGCCGGATTTCAGCCGGGGGCCGAGATAGGGGTTGAGGATCACCTCGCCAATGCGCGAGACCTCGCCCAGCCCCGAGAGCAGGAGCAGCGGCGGTTGCAACACCTCGCCGTCCATCACCGTATGCGCTTTGGCCGGGTAACCGAGATTGCGGATCTGCTTGGCAATCACGCCTCCGAGCAGCGAAAAGCGCAGATAGGCGCGCATGGATTGCGCGACGGATATCCAGTCATCTCCCGATGCGCCTTCCATCGTCTCGTATCCCTGATCGATGATCATATTGATCGCCTGATCATGGGGCGGATCAATCGGCGCGCCCGTGGCGTCATGGCTGTACCATGCCCATTCGGGACAGCGGGAAATGCCAACCGCGTCGATGCCAAGGAAATAGGAGGCGGCCGTGATATTGAGCGCGTTGTGCGCGGCGTCGGTCGGTTGATCGGTCGCTGTTTCAACAGGCCCGTCCTGAATGAGCACGAAGGCCCCAAGCGCACGGCGCTGGGCAGAGCTGGGCGCGGATTTGCGCACGTAGTGCCCGCCCTTTGTGCCGTCCTGCACCGGCTTGCCCATATCGCCGAACTGGGCGCGGGCAAACATGTCGGTGCGTTTCGGTACGCGGGCGATACGCGGGCGACACGTGGCTCGTCGATATAAGTCGTGGGAGTGTCGACGCGTTTGAGCCGCTCGAACGGGTGCGGACCGGCGGCGAAATCGCGCCTCGCAAAAGGATCGCGGTTGAGCGCCGATTTCGCGTGCCCGATGCCCAGCCACCAGCCCGGCAGAAACCCGGGTTGATCGGGCGCAAGCGCGTCATCAATGGCCAGCTCAAGCGTACAGGTCACTGCCGCAAGACCAAAGCTCTGACCAATGAATGGCGCGGTTTTTCCGTCGGGCAGGCACAGCCCCGCAGCAACGGCCAGCCGGGACAGACAGACATCCGAGGCGGTGGCCGAATGTGCCTTGGCATCCCAACCTAGAAGGCGGATGAAATTGGCAATCACGCAAGCCGTTTCATTGGCCCTGAGCGCGCCGCGATGGGCGCTGGCATCGACGATCCAGCCGCTGCCCGGTTCGTCGGGGCGGGGATCGCGCGGGTTTTCATACAGGAACACGACGGCATGTGTATGCCCGGCAACAGAGGTTGGCGGGGCTTTCATGGACTCGCGCAGATCGGCCATGATCACGTCAATGCCAGAAGCCAGCGTCTTGGTCTGGCGGGTGCGCAGGTCTTCGGCCAACCGGTCGATATCGGGGTTTTGGCGTGGGGCGTGCAGAATCGTGGCGGGGTGCAGCCTGCAGATGCCGACCATGGACGCATCATTGAAATAGCCAAACGCCTTCAGATGTTCGGCGCGCTGTTCCGGATCATGCGGGATGTCCGCGACAGCCTTGTTGACCAGCCCATCCCGGATCGCGTCCAACATGGCCTGATACTCTCCCATGGCATTGACAATGCTGGCGGGGTTTTCAGGGCGGCGGAAAGACGTCCCGGGCATCCCGGGAATGCGGGCAAGATCGGGCATGGGACCACGTCGCAAGGCTTCAAGCGGATATGGCCCCATGTGGACGGGGCGGGTCTTGTCGGAAAACAGGCGTAGGCCCATGCGCGTTGCGTCCCGTTTCAGGAATGTGATGGGCGCAAAGTAACACGAGCGACCGGGCGGGAAAGGCTTGCTTGGCCTAGGTGGACAATCCGGGGCCGAACCGCAATTCTGCGCCAGAAATCAGGAGGCAGACCCCGTGGCACGTATCGTTTTTGATCTTGATGGGACGCTGATCGACAGTGCCGGTGAAATTCACGCCGCCGTGCAGCGGATGCTGGACGAGGTGGGCGGACCGACACTCGATTTGCCCACGGTAACCGGGTTTGTCGGCAACGGCCTGCCCAAGCTGGTTGAACGGGTGATCCGGGCAACGGGGCTGGATATGGCGCGGCATGCGGACCTGACCGACCGGGTGCTTTCACATTTCAATGCGCTTGGAGGTTCCATGACCGCGCCTTATCCCGGCGTGATGCAGGCGCTGTCACAGTTGCGCAGCGATGGGCATGCCTTGGCGATCTGCACCAACAAACCCGAAGCGCCTGCCCGACATATCCTCGAGACACTGGGCTTTGCGCCATTTGATGCGGTTGTCGGGGGCGACACGCTGCCCACGCGCAAGCCCGATCCGGACATGCTCTGGGCCGCGGCAGAGGCGCTGGGCGACGGTCCGTTGATCTATGTGGGGGACAGCGACGTGGATGCGGAAACGGCAGAACGGGCGCAGGTTCCGTTCCTGCTTTTTACCGAAGGGTACCGGAAATCCGCAGTTGAGGCGCTCTATCATACGGCCCGTTTCGACCGGTTCGATGACTTGCCCGATCTGGTCGCCGGGACGCTTTCGGGCGTTTGACGTATGTGTGAAAATTGGTCGGAGTGAGAGGATTCGAACCTCCGGCCCCTGCCTCCCGAAGGATCGGGCCTGACCTTAAGCCTCTGTAATCATTGTTGTATACTCTCATTTAGCTGCTCCTTTGTTTACGTTTGTACTGATCTATTTCCGGATGTGATCCGGACATCAGATTGCGTCCGCTGCGCCTCGCTGGTGATCCGGATGGTGATGCCCATAGTTCTTTTCGAGCGTCTCGAGGGTCATCCCGAGAAAGCCGCAGGCGTCCCACTTGGGCGCGCCCTTCTGCATGAGCCAGGTTGCGCAGGTGTGCCTTAAGGTGTGCGGCACGACTTTCCGGTCTCCCTCGGTCTCGAGACCAGCGGCTACAACGGCCGTCCGAAACGCGCGTTTGATGTTCTGCAATGACTTTCCGCGATGCGTGATGACGAATTCGTCTTCAGGAAATCGCCTACGCCTGCGCAACAGGTATTTCCTCAGTCGGGCCGGCAACCTCGAGCTCGGGCGCTCCTTCTTGGTGCGTCGTCGCCCGATCGGGTTCCAGTAGATGATGTTGCTATGGAAATCGATGTCGGACCAGCGCAAGGACAGAATGGCTTCCTTTCGCTGGCCGGTCAGCAATCCGATCCGGAGAAACAGAGTCAGGTGTTCGGTCTTCGATTCCGTGGGCCCGCCATCCTCCAAAGGGGTATCAAAGCTTCGCGACACCCTGATCAGCGTTAGCGCCTCTTCGCAGGTCAGAAAGCGGATGCGTCCCTCGGGCTTTGGCGGAAGCCGTACCGCGATCTTGCGCGTGATCAACTGGTCTTCTTCGGCCCGCCGGATTGCGGTGGACAACAGGCTGAGCTCTCGCCTCAGAGTTCCGTCTTTGAGCCCCTTGTCGCCCCGACCCTTTCGGCGTTTCTGGCAGTACTCCTTGATGAGCGCATCGTTGATGTCGCCCACGGAGTAGCCATCAAAAAACCGGATGATCGGCTTGGCAGCATTGGCCAGTCGCTCCGGGTCGGTGACGTCATCAAGCCGCTTCGCAAGGTAGTGCGAAATCGCGTCAGCAACATAGAATTCATGCGGCTCGACCGCACGCTCCGGCCTGAAGCGTCTCAGCTTCCATTCTGCGAAGTAGAGTTCAGCCTGGTCGCGATCCCCAGTGCTAGTCGAGTGCTCGCGGCTGCGTCCCCCTTCGGTCCAGTAGATGTACCAGTTGCCCTCGGACGGGCGCTTGCGATCGCGCTCGAGGCGCGGCGGGGATGATCTTCTTGGCATGCCTTCACCGTGAAATTGTCAACGTACCGCTCCCATGCGCCGGAAGGGATCTTGGGGTTTCGGCGCCCTGGGGCCGTGTAGATGTGGTCCAGCATGTCCTCGCGGATCAGGTAACGCACGTTGGACACCGGAATGCCGACGCGGTCAGCCAGTTCTTTCGGGGTTTCCAAGAGCTTTTGCACGCTTCGCCTCCTTAAACCGTTTGCTCACAAACCGAGGCGAGAGTTTTCGTTTTGCGTCCAGAATGAAACAAAACTACGCTGATACTGCATGAATCAAGCGTGTCGCCATCGTTCGTATCTATTTTTGATACAAATGACTACGAATGAGGTCAACACAAATACAAACGAAAGTTGAACATGGCTGTTGTTGGCCTTGGACATCGCCTTGCGGCAGTACGGAACATGGCGCGACTCTCTCAAGAGGAGATGTCGCAAAAGCTGGGTATCAGTCGAAGTGCTTACCAGAACTACGAACGTGGCCAGCGAGACTTGACCGCCCAGTTGCTTCTGAAAGTCTACGAGGAATTCGACGTCGATCCGCTCTGGATGCTGGAAGGCGATACCGAGGACGGAAAGAACCGAAGGCACGAGCAGATCGCCTCGGCCAATCGCAAGATCGGAATCGCCGTCGAGCGCCGGATCATTGAACGCGGTTTGACCGTGACCCCCGAAAAGAAATGGGACGCCATCGATTTCCTCTTCGATGAGTTCCTCAACACCGAGTCGTTGGCCAATGAAGGCGACGGCCCGGACACCACGAGGATTGATAGCGTTTTGAGGTTGGTAAGTTGATGTTGGATGAAGAACTCCCCGACGACGTGGCAAAACTGCGCCCGCGCAAGCTTCGGCTGGGCCCGGATGTTGAACGCCTGCTTGAAGGCGTTGCCGGTGTGGAAGTCGACCCGAAGAAGGCGCGGGAGACCAATGGATTGCGCCCTAAGGCCAACAGCGTCAACGCGGCCCGTTGCGCCGGGTGTGGCCAGATCGAATACATCACGCGCGAATATTGTCGCTGCGGACACTACCTGACTGGCCAGATCGAAGACGAATATCTTGCATGGGAACGCAACCTGGCAGAAACACACGAGCGTCTTTCGACTGAAGCGGATCGCAAGCTGAAACCGTTCAGGATCATGGCACTCGCAGCTATTCCTTTCATCATCTGGCCGCTCCTCTATCCCGTGCTGTTTGAAGACTTCGGATCGTTGACCACCTGGCTTTGGATGCTTCCCGGCATCGCGATTTTCGGCCTCTTCGGCTTGATCCAAGCATTTGTGACTGCCGAGCTCAACGACAGTGCTCAAGCTCTTGCAACCGCCAACTTCGAACAATTTCTGACTGAGCGCATTCGCGTACCGAGCAATAGCTTCACATGACGTTGTCAATTTTTCCCATTTTGTCCCGTTCAGTCGTCAACGCTTTGGTTCTGGGCAGTTTTTCTGCGCCTTCATGCCCGAGGAAATTGTCACCTGATCAGCTGGTCGCTCTTCGTTCTGGTCTTGGCGAAAGGAGGCCAAGATGACGGAGCATATTGTTCGGGAGGTGGATGCAACACCCTATGCGGCATCTCTCATCGAGGGCCATCGCGACTTCGGCTACAACCTCGAGACTGCTCTCGCCGACATCATCGACAACGCCATCACCGCTGGCGCGCGCACGGTGGAACTGATCGCGGACACTGTCGCGGATGAGCCATGGATCGCGCTGGCAGACGACGGTTCGGGCATGACGGAAACCGAACTGGTCGAAGCGATGCGTCTCGGGTCGAAGAACCCGACCGACGAGCGCGAGGCCGAAGACCTCGGTCGTTTCGGCCTCGGCCTCAAGAGTGCCAGCTTCTCGCAGTGCCGAAGTCTGACGGTTCTGACGCGGCAAGACGGTCGAACATCCTGCGCGCGCTGGGACCTGGATCGCGTCGCGAAACGGAACGACTGGAGCCTCGAACTCATCGACAACCCCGAACTCGTGACAGGCCATGACCTCCTCACGGAGACCGGAACGGTTGTCATCTGGGAGAAACTCGATCGTTTGAGTGGCGGCTACACCCATGACCGCGCTAAGCGGGCCGAGCATATGAACTCTGAGTTGTCCCGTGCCGAGCATCATCTGCGCTTGGTGTTTCATCGCTTCTTGGAGGGCGCCAAGCCACGGCTGAAACTGTCACTCAACGGTCGCCCGCTGAAACCCAACGATCCCATGGCAACGTCTCATGCCGCCACGCAGAAGGACCCGGAGGAGGTGCTTCGCCTGCGTCAGGGTGACGTCCTGATCAGATGCCATACGCTTCCCCATCACAAGCGGATGAGCCGGGAAGAGTGGGAGGAAATTGGCGGTCCTGAGGGGCATCTGAAGTCTCAGGGCTTGTATGTCTACCGCGAGCAACGTCTCATCATCGCGGGCGGATGGCTGGGCCTCGCACGCCAGACCGAACTTACGAAACTCTGCCGGATCGCTGTCGATATCCCGAACACGATGGATGCGGAGTGGAAGATCGACGTCAAGAAGGCCTCGGCCCAGCTTCCGCCGGTGGTGCGTGAGCGCCTGAAGAAGGTGGTGGAAAGGTTCGTTGGCACATCCAAACGCACCTATCGCAGCCGAGGCCAGAAGTTGGTCGATGAAACGCGGTTTCCGATCTGGAATCGGGTGCAGAAGGATGGGCAGATCGTCTTCCGCCCCAACCTGGAGCACCCGGTCTTTCGAACCTATTCCGAGCAGTTGCCAGAAGAGCTGCGAGAGGGTTTCGAACGTTGCCTGCGCATCGTTGGGTCCGGTCTACCGATCGAGACGCTGCATGCTGAGCTCGTCGGGAACGCGGAAGTGGTCGCGGCAGACGAGACTTCAGCAACTGACCTTGAAGAGTTGGTCTATTCCCTTGCAGTGACACTGATGGAAAACGGTGTGCCCTCCGAGGCCCTGTCGGACACGATGCAGAGCAACCCATTCTTGCGAGTGCGGTGGGAAGCCGCCGCACCGATTCTGGAAGAATTCTTGAGGACACGAAATTCATGAGTGAAGCCATCGAGACAGTGAAGAACATGGTCGAAAGTGGCCTGTTCAATCAGGCACGGAAGACCGAAGACGAGTTGCGCAGTATGATCCGAGGCGTCGCAGCTTTGGTACCGCCGGGCCTCAGCGATGAAGAGATCGAGCAGATTGCGCGGGAGATCGAGCACAAGCAGGGTATCAAGGCTGGACTTGGTGCAGTGGTTGACAGCGAGGATTTCGAACCTTGGCTGGATGACGCGAAGCCGTCGATCGAGCCTTTCTACTGGAACCGCTACCAGAAATTGCTCCTGCAAAACGGATTGCCGAAAGACGTGGTTATTTCCACGGACACGGTTACGGACAAAATCCTCAGCCGTCTTGGCAATCCCGAGAAGCATGTGCCGTGGGATCGACGCGGCATGGTGGTAGGACACGTTCAAAGTGGAAAAACCGCCAACTATGCCGGGCTGATTTGCAAAGCTGCAGATGCCGGATACAGATTGATCATCGTCATTGCCGGTATTCACAACAACCTGCGCAACCAGACACAGGCCAGGATCGACGAAGGTTTCATCGGTCGCGATACCGGGAAGTCCCAGGAAACCAAGAAAGGCGGGGCAAAACACATCATCGGCGTCGGTCATTTCGACCCGAATAACACCCCTGTCAGCCTCACCAACACGCTAAGGGACTTCAACAAGGCCACGGCATCCACGAATACGAGCGAGATCGACTCGTACAAGGTACCTGTCGTCCTTGTGATCAAGAAGAACCACCGCACGCTCGCCAACCTGCTCGACTGGCTAAAGGACAACAGTGCGCGCGGCGATCAGGAGATGATCGACCAGCCGATGCTGCTGATTGATGACGAAGCAGACAACGCTTCGATCAACACGAAATACGGTAAGAAGCTTGTCACCACGATCAATAGGCAGATTCGCGACCTGCTGAACATGTTCCACCGGAGCTGTTATGTCGGGTACACGGCAACTCCGTTCGCCAACATCTTCATCGACCCCGATCAGGACGACGAGATGTACAATGAAGACCTCTTTCCGAGAGATTTCATCATCGGCCTGGACGCACCCACCAACTACTTCGGCCCGACCAAGATTTTCGTGGATGGGCTGCCGGAGGAAGGCGATCCGACCTGGCTTCGGTACATCACCGACAACGAGGATATTCTGCCGGTCAAGCACAAGATCGATCACGAACTTGATGCACTGCCGTCCTCCCTGACGCGGGCATTGCGCGCTTTCTTGTTGGCAAGGACCATCAGGAATATGCGTGGCCAGAAACGAGCGCATTGCTCGATGCTTGTAAACGCGAGCCGTTTCACCGCTGTGCAGGGGCGCCTCCGAAATCGCCTTCACGAAACGCTCGAGCGGATTCAGAATTCTGTTCGGATCAACGCGAGCCGAGGCGCAGCCGCATTGAATGATCCGGAGATTGCCGCACTACATGGTGTCTGGCGGGAAGAGTACCCCGACGTAGAATTCGACTGGCCCTCCATCCAGTCCGAACTTCTTGATGCGCTCGCATCCGCCAAAATCGTCGAGGTCAACAGCCGCGCGAATGATCTGGACTATTCGAACTCCGGAGAGCGCGGCCAGACCGTCGTTGCTGTCGGTGGTTTCTCTTTGTCGCGCGGCCTTACGCTGGAGGGCCTGACTGTCACCTGGTTCCTGCGCAATACCATGATGTACGACACACTCATGCAGATGGGGCGCTGGTTCGGCTACAGGGGCGGCTACGAGGACCTTTGCCGCATATGGATGCCTGGCGAAGCAATTGATTGGTACTCGTTCATAGCGACGGCCGCCGAGGAGTTGCATGATGAGTTGCGCACCATGGAGAAGGCAAAGGCAACGCCTCGAATGTTTGGCCTTGCTGTGCGAAGCCACCCCGCTTCACTGCTGGTGACCGCGCGGAACAAGATGGGGTCGGGCAAGAAGGTCACAACGCTTGTAGGTCTGTCGAACAAATTCGTTGAAACCTCGAAGGTCAGTATCAAGCCCAGCGACCTTTCTGCAAACCTCGGCCTCGCCAAGTCGCTGGTTTCGAAGCTGAACGGAGCGAGCCTCAGGGAAGAAAGCTCGCCTTGGGGCACCTTGGTACGCGGTGTGCCAGTAGAATTCATAGACGAGTTCCTTGCCGGATGGCGCAATGCAGAGCAAAGCGTGACGACTGATCCGGGGCCTGTCCGGAGTTATATTCGGGCACGAAAAGCCGACGAATTGCAGAATTGGGACATACTCATTCCAAGTCTCGCCAAGGGTCTGCCAGACATGGCGCTTGGCAAGCCGATCGTGCCCGCGACGCGATACGTAGATCTTCATGATCTGCAGCACGAGTTCATGTCCTTCAGTGGGAAGCGAATGCGCGTCGCGTCACGGGGGATCGAAAAGGCCGGCGTCGACCCGGCAAGGGCTGATGCAGCAGAGGCGCGCTATCGAGAGGAAAAAGGAAAGGCCGACGGCGAGCGCGTGAACTATCCGGACTCGATCTACCGCCGCGAAAGAGATCGAGGGTTGTTCATTCTGCATTTCGTTAAGGCAAAGGCACCCGATGGAAAGGAAGACGCCAAGGAAGTCAGCCTGATACCTGACGACCCCGTGTTGGCGTGGGGCATAAGCCTTCCCGTGTCCTCACGTCCGGCCGAAAGGGTCGAGTATGTGGTGAACACGGTTCGCTATCAGGAGCTCTTCGGTGAAGACGACGAAGACGATGATCAGGAGGCAGCACTTGAAGCCTCATGATCCTTGGGAAAGACTGTCCCCTGACGAAGCCAAGCGGGTCGATGTCGCGGGCCGTTTCGATTTCTTCTGGGTGGTGCTGGAAGCAGGCATGCCGGGCCTGATGATGAGGCTGCCAGGCCTGCCGCAACCACTGCCCCGCTTGCCGAAGTTGAAGAACCTTGTTGCATCCTTCCGACCTGTATCAGGCGGATCGGCATTCGTTCTCGGCCTCAAGGAACGAAGTCAGGTCGAGATATTCGAAACCCTTTGCCGGGATGTCGTTGAGGCCGGAGAGGCAGGTGCGGATCGCGACGAGGCGCTCGTCAGAGCGCTGCAACGTACACGGCGATGGTATCACCTTCTGCGCGGCGGAAAGACCAATGGGCTGTCCGTTGAAGAGCAGCGGGGGCTTGTCGGCGAGTTGGCCTTCGTTCGGGACCTTGTGTCCGCATTCGGCCCAGAGACTGCAATCGAGGCCTGGACCGGCCCGACTGGCTCGGCGAAGGACTTCGAGCTTATCGGAAGCTGCGTCGAGGTGAAGGCAAGGCGGGTTGCTGCAAAGCCGTTCGTGGCCATTTCGTCCGAAGACCAGCTTGCGGATGTCGAAGGGAGCCGCCTGTGCCTTCGTGTGATCAATGTGGCGTCGGCCGTCCTGCCGGAAGGTCAGAGCCTGCATGATCACGTGCGAATGACGGCCGAGATGTTCGAAGAAGACGGCGCGGCCTTCGAAGCGTGGGAGGAGACGCTCTATTCGACAGGATATGATCCCGAGAACGACTACGACGAGCGGCGATGGCTTCTTGGCGCTGCGACCGATTACGAGGTGACAGAAGGTTTCCCCCGGATTTCCACGCCTCTTGTTCCGGGTGTGGAGAATGTCCGGTACGCGATCGCTCTCGATGCCTGCGAACCGTTCAAATTGGAAGGTGATCTGATCGACGTCATCCGAGGAGGGCTTGACCATGAGTGATCTGGAAGAATTCCATCATGAACTCATCGCGGACATTCAAGGCGATGCTGACGTCCTCGGCCTTGTCACGGTCGAGGCGTTTTTCGAGAAGGTTGGCGAACTGCTTACCGAGGCCGGGGAATTGGATGGCGCAAACAGAGCGTATTTCGAGGGCGGGGGTGCCAGCAATCCCATGCGGCTCGACGGCTATGGCGGCGATCCAAGGGATGGCGATGGCGTCCTGAGCCTCGTCTTGTGCGACTTTGATCTGTCCGAGGAGGTGCGTGTTCAGAACAAGGAACAGATTCAGCGCCTTCTGCAGCGACTCTACAGATTTGTTGTTTCAAGCCTCAAGGCCGATTTCCGGGAGCAATTGGAAGAGACCAGTGCCGGGTTCGGCGTAGCCGACCTCATCGCCACGACGTGGAAGGACGTCGAGAAGGTCAAGCTCATAATCGTGACTAATGCAGATTTTCGCGCCCGTGCCGATGCGGCGAACGTGAAGGATCTTGATGGCAGACCGGTCACCCTCAGCGTCTGGGACCTGAAGCGTCTCAAGCAATACATGGAACAGGGACAGGCACGGGCGAATCTGATCATCGATTTCGACAGAGACTTCGGCGGGAGTGTTCCCCTTCTTGCGGCCTCCGGAAGCGATAGTGCGCTCGAAAGCTACCTGGCGGTCATTCCCGGAAAGCAGCTGGCCGCCATCTACGACAAGTGGGGACCACGCCTGCTCGAGGCCAACGTGAGAAGCTTTCTTCAGGCACGCGGCAAGGTGAATCAGGGCATCCGCAACACGATCCGCGATGAGCCGCACATGTTCTTTTCCTACAACAACGGCCTCAGTGCGACGGCCGACGCGATAGAGGTGGAGCAAGGAGATCATGGCCAGCTCTTGGTTCGCGCGGACAATCTGCAGATCGTCAATGGTGGGCAGACCACGGCCTCACTCCACGCAGCGCGAAAGGCGTTTGTCGAGCAGTTGGAACAGGTTCATGTCCAGATGAAGTTGACCATCGTTCCGCGAGAACAGTCCGAACTCGTTGTCCCGCGCATCTCGGAATACGCAAACAGTCAGAACAAGGTGAATGCAGCAGACTTCTTCGCCAATCACCCCTTCCACATCCGGACTGAAGAGCTGTCGCGCAAAGTTCTGGCGCGGGGAGAGGACGGGTATCGGGACACGAAATGGTTCTATGAACGCGCACGAGGACAATATGCCGACGAACGAGGGCGAAGGACCATTGCAGAGCGAAAGAAGTTCGATGCCGAGTTCCCGCGCTCCCAGTTCCTCACGAAGACCGATTTGGCCAAGTTCGAGAACACCTGGGCTTGCCTGCCGCACATCGTGAGCCTTGGTGCGCAGAAGAACTTTGCGGAATTCGCCAAGCATATCGGCAAACGTTGGGGTTCCGAAGGTGCGGCGTTCGATGAGCTCTGGTTCAGGCGCATGATCGCAAAGACCATCATCTTCCGGGCCACCGAAAAACTGGTCTCGGGCGCGGAATGGTATGAAGGCGGCTACCGCGCCAACATCGTGACCTATGCGATTGCCAAGCTCGTGCATGATGCAGAGGAACGGGAGATGGTCGTCGACCTCGACGCCGTCTGGAGATACCAGGATGTTTCGCCCGATCTGAAGGCGGCGCTGTTGGTGGCAGCGGCCGAAGCACAGGACGTCATCACGCACCCGCCTGAGGGCGTGCGCAACTTCAGCGAATGGGCCAAGAAGCAGGCTTGCTGGAAGGGATTGGAAGATCGTGAGTTGATCTATCCGGAGGAATTCGACCGCGTTCTGATCTCGCCGGATTTGGCCAATGAGCGCGCGAGAGAGGCCCGCGCGGATAAGGCTGTCGAGACCAGCGTCGAGGTTGAACTCGAAGTGCACAGGCTCGGTGCTGCGTTCTGGGCCGAAGCACGAAACTGGGCTCGGGAACGTGGGCTTCTATCCCCGCGAGAAAATGGCGTTCTGGAAACCTGCGCCGCGATCCCGAACAAGATGCCATCGGACAAGCAGTGCGCTATTGCGATGAGCGCGCTCAACAAGCTTCAGGATGAAGGCTTTCGCGACAATACTGGTTAGGGGTTTTCCTCTTTTTGTTCTAAACGATAGGACCTAATGATCTCCTTGATCTGCTCTTCAGTATGGAAGTAATTACCAAATCCGAAGGTTGCACCTAGGCCCCAGCCAAACAGTACAGCGGCAAAAACAAACAAAGCCAATTTGGCGCCGTGTTTTCTAAAGAAGCCGTAGGCTAAACGGCTCAAAATATCCGGCTCTAGCTTTTCAACCAACCCATCTTTGAGATCCTCTTTTACGCGTTCTTCCATCTCGGCTGTTTGCAGAAATGAACTTGAAAAATCGCCAACCATGTCTGCTACAATCTTCCTTGCATAAGATTCGTGGTCAAACTCTTGCAGATGCGGGATTTGCTCTCCTTTAGCTTCCGCATGCTCGAAGAACAGAACACGAAAGAATTCTTCTCCGGTGTCTAGGCGAATCGGCTTCTTTGAAAAGTTGATGACCAAGCTTCCGATCGGGCCGAAAAAATTTGCGTCGACAAGCCCAACATCCAGTGCGAGCATACCCCGCTTTGTGAACCCGCTTCTGAGCGTGACCAATGCTGTCACCGACGTTTTCTTGATCTGAAACTTCTCTTCGGAGATTACCCATGCTAACCCGCCCGGCTCCAAGGTGTGGATGGTCTTGGGGTTCTTGGGGTCGTAGGACTTGGTTTCTTCGCCAGCAGGAATGATAGAGTGGATTCTGAGATAGTAGCTTCCGCCTCGGATGTTCCCGGTTTCGGAATTGGAAAGCAGGTCTTGTTCAGTTTGAGCTACCCCCTGAAATTCGGACACTGACGTAAGCTACGATTTGTTGTCTGCTGGTCTTCGACGATAAGGAGATTAGAGATGTCGAAACGGAAGAACCATTCGCCGGAGTTCAAGGCG